>NZ_JAMOIC010000003.1 GCF_024448895.1 Stutzerimonas stutzeri | reverse complement strand
CTGTTTTTGAAGAAGTTTTTCTTTCTTCTCAACCGCTTGCGCTTCCGATCAACCTAGCGTCTCTCGTCAGCGGGAGGCGAATCATACAGCGTCTAAACCCGCTGTCAACCACCTCTTTCAACCGCCTCCGATCAACCTGACCGAAGCCACCAACAGCGCTAAACCACCACCCTGTCAGCCCGGCGAATTCTACTCGAATTTGCCATCCGTGCAAGCCTTAAATTTCGCTAACCTCTTGATTTACAAAAGGTTTCGATCAAGGCCTGCGCCGGAGAAGGTGCGCATTATAGGTGCTGGAAAACTCACGTCAACGCTTGTTTTAAGATTTATTCCTGTTTAAGGGAAACTCGACCAAATGATTTTTTCCCCGCCTGGCAAACATGACTCGCGCCAAGCTTGAAAACGAAGCTCTTGTCGATCACCTCGCCGTCTACACGCACTCCGCCAGATGCGAGCAGATCACGCGCAACGGCCGCATTTTTTGCGAGACCCGCGCGATTCAATACCGAAGCAATAAGCATATCTTCAGCAGCGCGCAGTTCAACTTCCGGAATATCTTCCGGCAGCTCGCCTTCCTTCATTCTATTACCAACAGATCGGTGTGCCGTTGCCGCTGCCTCTTCGCCATGGAATCGAGCCACAATCTCCTCGGCGAGCTTGATCTTGATGTCACGAGGGTTGGCGCCGCCCGCCACGTCAGCCTGAAACTCTTCGATCTCTGCCATTTCGCGGAAACTCAGCAACTCGAAGTAGCGCCACATCAGCGCATCAGGCATCGAGACAAGCTTGCTGTACATCAAGCCCGGTGCTTCCTGAATTCCGACGTAGTTCCCGAGCGACTTGGACATCTTTTTGACACCATCAAGCCCCTCAAGGAGCGGCATGGTGATGATGCACTGTGATTCTTGCCCATAAGCGCGCTGCAACTCACGCCCCATGAGGAGGTTGAACTTCTGGTCAGTGCCACCCAGCTCGACGTCCGCTCGCAGGGCCACCGAGTCGTAACCCTGAACCAATGGATATAGAAACTCATGGATAGCGATTGGCTGGTTGGTGGAGTACCGATTACTGAAATCATCCCGCTCCAGCATGCGCGCCACGGTGTACTGAGATGCCAGCCGGATGAAGTCGGACGGCGTCAACTGATCCATCCAAGTGGAGTTGAACGCGACCTCGGTCTTACTAGGATCAAGAATCTTGAAAACCTGAGCCTTGTAAGTCTCTGCATTCTCCAATACCTGATCCCGCGTCAACGGGGGCCGGGTAGCACTCTTGCCGCTGGGATCACCAATCATCCCGGTGAAGTCACCTATAAGGAAGACCACCTGATGACCTAGATCTTGCAGCTGTCGCAGCTTATTAATAAGGACGGTATGGCCGAGGTGAAGATCGGGGGCTGTAGGGTCGAAGCCAGCCTTCACCCGAAGCGGACGGCCGCGGCCGAGCTTGTTTACCAATTCGGACTCTACCAGCACCTCGTCAGCGCCGCGTTTGATCACTGACAACTGCTCTTGAACCGACTTCATTGGAGGCCCCACAGAGGAAATAAAGGCGGCCAACCTTACAAGAAAGCCAGGAAATTTCAACGCAATCGAACGCGAACCAGAACCCGAACTGCGGAACTCAAGGGTTGCCTCATCTTGGCTTTGGTTATATTTTAGACAGATATTTTCCTTGTACAAAATATCGCCAGTCATTTTCAAGATATCTAATGATCAAATCAAAGTCTAAAGCACCTCTCTACCCGAAAAGCCATCTGCTGGCTGCAAGCGGTGTAGCTGCGCTTCTGAGCCTGGCACTCCTTGTATTTCCATCTCGTGAAGTCGAAGCGAAAAAGACCTTTCTAGATCTTCGCCTCGATACCGCAGCCGAGATCGCAGCAGCGATTGAAGAACCGCTGAAGACCCCTTTAGCTGAAGCCCCGTTCGATCTCAATCAAGCCGCTCAGGAGCTGACCTCCCAATCTTCAGCGCTTGAAGAAGTGGAGGAGGCTGAAGCCGCAGCAAATCCTCTCCTGAAAGAAGTGGTGGTTTCTAATGGAGATACCCTATCAACCGTATTCGCAAAAGTGGGCCTTCCACAAACGACTGTTCACGATGTGCTCGCTAGCAGTAAAGAAGCGAAGCAGCTAGCTCGTCTCAAGGTTGGTCAACGTCTTGAGTTTGAGCTGGACGAGCAAGGCGGTTTGGCCAGACTGCGCAGCCCATTAAACAAGCTTGAGAACGTGCAGCTTGAACGATCCAGTACTGGATACGTATTCAAGAAGGAGCAGCTCAAGCCAGACGTAAACACAGCGTATGCCTATGGACGAATAGATAGCAGCCTCTTTCTTGCTGCGAAGCGGGCAGGCCTCACGCATAACCTGACCATGGATCTGGCCAATGTATTCGGCTACGACATTGACTTCGCCATGGACATACGCAAAGGCGATACTTTCGAGGTCGTGTACGAACAGAAGACGATTGCCGGGGAGCCAGTTGGTACCGGCAACATCCTCGCGGCACGTTTCACCAACCGTGGTAAGAGCTATACGGCAGTACGCTATACCAACAAGCAGGGCACTAGCAGCTACTACACAGCTGACGGAAAGAGCATGCGTAAGGCGTTCATTCGTACGCCAGTCGATTTTGCACGTATCAGCTCCCGCTTTTCCAATGGCCGCAAGCACCCGATCCTGAACAAAATTCGTGCTCATAAAGGCGTGGACTATGCCGCCCCACACGGCACCCCTATCAAAAGTGCAGGCGACGGCAAGGTTCTCCTCGCTGGACGAAAAGGCGGTTATGGCAACACGGTGGTCATTCAGCACGGTAATCGCTACCGCACGCTCTACGCTCATATGCAAGGATTCGCGAAAGGTGTCCGCAACGGGTCCTCCGTCAAGCAAGGTCAGATCATTGGCTACATCGGTACTACAGGCCTTTCAACCGGCCCACACCTGCATTACGAATTCCAGGTAGACGGTGTCCATGTCGACCCCCTGGGTCTGAAGCTGCCCATGGCCGACCCCATCGCAAAAGGCGAAACACAACGCTTCATGCAGTTGAGCAAGCCGCTGATGGCCCGCATGGATGAAGAACGAGCAACGATGCTGGCCATGAAGTCCGAATAAATGCCGCTTTACGTTGGCGTGATGTCGGGTACCAGTCTGGACGGGCTGGACTTCGCCCTGATCGAGCAGGAAGACCAAACAACACTACTAGCCACGCACTACGAGCCGATGCCGCAGCAGTTCCAGCAGGAGCTGCTCGCGCTATGCTCGAGCGGTCCCGATGAGCTAGCCCGTGCCGCCATAGCTGAGCAGGCATGGGCTCAGCTGGCAGCTGAGGGTATAGGAAGGCTTCTTCATGCTGCAGCTATCGACGCGGCTGCGATACGAGCCATAGGAAGTCACGGCCAAACAGTGAGGCATGAGCCTAATCGTGGCTTTACCATTCAAATCGGCAATCCGGCTCTCCTTGCGGAACTGACCAACATCAGTGTGGTGGCCGACTTCCGCCGGCGGGACGTGGCAGCAGGCGGCCAGGGAGCCCCGCTGGTACCCGCGTTTCATGAAGCCATCTTCGGCGACCCTACTCGCGTCCGCGCGGTACTGAACATTGGCGGCTTCAGCAACCTTAGCCTGCTTCAACCAGGCGAAGCAGCTCGCGGTTTCGATTGCGGACCCGGCAACGTGCTGATGGATTCATGGATTCGCCACCAGCAAGGCCAACAATATGATCGTGGGGGTGCTTGGGCATCCACCGGACGCGTAAATGCTCTGCTGCTTGATCAGCTACTTAGCGACAGTTTCTTTGCCACCACAGGGCCTAAAAGTACGGGACGTGAACTCTTCAACCTATCCTGGCTCGAAACCCATCTTGCTTCTTTTCCAACAATCTCACCTGAAGATGTCCAAGCCACGTTGCTTGAACTGACTGCCCGCAGCATCTGCGAATCACTCCTGGCAAGCCAGCCGAATGCGCAAGACGTACTTGTCTGTGGTGGCGGAGCACACAACACCGCTCTGATGAACCGACTCGTAACGCTGTTACCCGGCTGCGAGGTGACAAGCACCGGTGCCTACGGGATAGATCCCGACTGGATAGAGGCGATGGCGTTCGCCTGGTTGGCACATTGCTGCATTGAAGGAATACCGACCAATCGACCAAGCGTGACAGGTGCCCGCGGGCTACGCGTACTCGGCGGAATCTATCCCGCCTGACCTTCCCGCTACCGCCATTCATATAAAAGAACACCGTGCACGAGCACGGTGTTTTTATTTGCAGCGAAGGAATCAGATCGAGAAAGACTGACCGCAGCCACAAGTCGTCGTGGCGTTTGGATTCTTGATGATGAAACGAGAACCTTCCAGACCTTCCTGATAATCGACCTCAGCGCCGGCGAGATACTGGTAGCTCATCGGGTCGACCACCAGGCTTACACCCTCTCGCTCGATGATGGTGTCATCTTCGGCCAGATCCTCATCGAAGGTGAAACCGTATTGGAAACCAGAGCAACCGCCGCCCGTGACGAATACGCGCAACTTCAATCGCGGGTTGCCCTCTTCATCGACCAGACTCTTCACCTTGCTCGCGGCACCCTGACTGAACTGAATCGCGGTGGGCGTGAAGGATTCGACACTCATTTGGTTCTCCTGGCGCGGGAGCGCACATTACAGCGTTGACGGCGCATTATCGGCTTCTCCTACGAAATCGGTCAACTATTCATCACCAGCCAACCGAATGCCGGCATGTCCAAGCTGCAGACGCAATAAAAGCGGTCACGGCAACAAGGCCACATTGCCCAGCCCAAGACGCTCATCCATGCCAAAAAGGATGTTCATGTTCTGTATCGCCTGACCGGAGGCACCTTTGACGAGGTTATCAATGACCGACAGCACGACGACAAGGTCCCCACCCTGAGGTCGATGAACCGCAATACGACACACATTTGCGCCGCGCACACTGCGGGTTTCAGGGTGACTCCCAGCAGGCATCACATCGACGAACGGCTCGCTGGCGTAACGCTGCTCATAGAGCGCCTGCAGATCTACGGACTTGTCGGCAACCGTCGCGTATAGCGTGGCGTGAATGCCGCGAATCATGGGCGTCAGGTGCGGGACGAATGTTAGCCCGACATCAGCACCCGCTGCGCGGCGCAGCCCCTGAGTGATCTCAGGCAAATGGCGGTGCCCTTTCACGGCATACGCCATCATGCTCTCACCTGCCTCCGTGAATAAGGAACCGATTTTCGCCGCTCGCCCTGCGCCGCTCACCCCCGATTTACAATCCGCGATCAACCTCGATTTGTCAGCCAACCCACTCTCTAGCAAAGGGAGATAGCCCAGCTGAGTAGCTGTCGGATAGCAACCCGGCACAGCGATCAACCGGGCGCCCTTAATCTGCTCACGATTGACTTCAGGCAAGCCATAGACAGCTTCCGGTAGAAGTGCCGGAGCGCCATGTGGCTGACCGTACCACCTGGCCCACTCGTCAGCGTCCTGCAGGCGGAAGTCAGCGGAAAGGTCGATGACCCGAGTGCCCGCCTCAAGTAGGTCCGCTGCCAACGCGTGCGCCACGCCATGTGGAGTTGCGAAAAAGACCACATCACAAGAACCGAGCGTTGCAGTCTCCGGTACGCTGAAGATCAGTCCGTCGTAATGGCCGCGCAGGTTCGGATACATGTCCGTCACTTTCACGCCATTCTCGGAACGTGAAGTGATCACGGCCACCTCGGCCTGGGGGTGTTGTGCCAGCAGGCGCAGCAATTCGACACCGGTGTAGCCTGTGCCGCCAACGATTCCGACCTTGATCATGAGCTGCCTCGCGCAGTGGAACGATAAATACCGCCGATGATAAAGGCGGCTGCCGTCAGGGCCAACCTCTCAGATGACGCTTGGCCGTCTGAGCCACTACTATCAGTCCGAACCGCCATCAAGGAATTTCCGAATGCTCTATCTTTGGCTTAAAGCGCTACACATCGTTGCAATTGTCTGCTGGTTCGCTGGGCTCTTCTATTTACCGAGGCTCTTCGTTTATCACGCCATGAGCAACGACGTTGTCAGCCGGGAGCGATTCCAAACCATGGAACGCAAGCTCTATCGGGGAATTATGATTCCCTCGATGATCGCAACGCTGGTTTTCGGAATAGGCATGATTGCGTTGAACCCTGCACTCTTCAGCACTGGGGGCTGGCTGCACGCCAAGCTTGCACTGGTTGTACTGCTGATCGCCTATCACCACGCCTGCGGCGCACAGATGAAGCGTTTTGCGCGGAATGAAAACAAGCACAGCCACGTGTTTTATCGCTGGTTCAACGAAGCCCCGGTGCTGCTGTTATTGGCTATCGTCATCCTGGTAGTCGTGAAACCGTTCTGACCTAAGGAATCGCTCATGCCGTTGCCTGCACTCCTCCAAGATCGCCTGCGCCTACCCCTCGTCGCGGCGCCGATGTTTCTGGTTTCCAACCCTGCCCTCGTGGCCGCGTGTTGTCGCAACGGTGTGATCGGTAGCTTTCCAGCTCTGAATCAGCGAGAGAGCAGTGGATTCAAGGACTGGTTACAGGAAATCGAAGCGCGTCTTTCCCAAGTGCACAGGCCTGCGCCGTACGCGGTCAATCTGATCGTTCATCACAGCAACCCGCGCCTGCAGGCAGACCTCTCGATATGCATTGAGCAGCGGGTGCCAATCGTCATCACTAGCCTAGGGGCCGTGAAGGAAGTTGTAGATGCTGTCCATAGTTACGGCGGTCTGGTTTTCCATGATGTAACCACCCGCCGCCATGCCGAGAAAGCTGCCGAAACGGGTGTTGATGGTTTGATTGCTGTCGCGGCAGGCGCAGGCGGTCATGCAGGCACTTGGAGCCCCTTCGCTCTGATTGCCGAGATCCGACAGTTCTTCGACAAAACGCTACTGCTTTCAGGATGCCTCAACCATGGTCGCGAAATTCTTGCAGCACAGCTGATAGGTGCTGACTTGGCCTACATGGGCACCCGTTTCATCGCCACTCAGGAAAGCCAGGCTTCGGATGACTACAAACAGATGCTGCTGGATGCACGTGCTGCCGACATCGTCCACACGGCTGCGGTATCCGGGGTCCCGGCTAGCTTTCTTCGCCAGAGCCTGCAGCAGGCGGGCTATGACGAAGATCGCCTGAAAAGCACTGGCACGATGAACTTCGGCGAGAAGCTCAAACCGGTGAGCGAAGAAGCCAAAGCCTGGAAAACCGTATGGTCCGCGGGGCAAGGTGTGGGCGAGATAGATGACCTCCCCGGCGTGGAAGAATTGATCACCCGTCTCGATAGGGAATACCGCGCAGCTCATGCTCGCGCCACGCAACTATCGGAGTGCTGGGTGAAGCAAACGTGATGCGACTCGCATTTCCCAGCGACCCAAGGCCAAGCGCTCGGCCTCAGCTTGTTGGTGTAACTGGGTCCCTTTACGCTAGGCACTTACCCCGCTAACAAGGATGTTGTATGAGCGCCGAGCAATACAGAATCGTCTTCGACGGCGAGCTTGTTCCTGGAATGTCTGCGGACGTGGTCAGGAGCAATCTGGCGATGTTGTTCAAAAGCGACTCAGCAAAAGTCGACCGTCTCTTTGGCACGGGCCCGATCAATATAAAGCGCAACCTCAGCGCTTCCGAAGCTGACCGATACGTGCAGGCGCTGGAACGCTCTGGCGCAAGAGCTCGCAAGGTGCTTGAGGAAGACACAGGAATGACCTTGACTCTGGTCGAGGACGACTCAAACCTTACGCCTGCCACCATCTCTACGATGGAATGTCCCAAGTGTGGCCACGCTCAGCCTACTTCCATCCAATGCAACAGTTGTGGCGTAGTGATTGAGAAGTACCTGGCAAGACAGGCACAGCAAGCTGCAACGACGCAAACAGTCAATCCTCTACCCACGGCACAGCCCTACGCCCCACCTCGCGCGCCAGTTGGGGAGCCAATGGACGAGCACGGCGAGCTGAAAGTATTCACCACTCAAGGCAGGATCGGCCGGTTGCGCTACCTGGCTTGGTCATTGAGTTTAATGACTGTGGCTTTCGGGCTGTGGATGATTGCGAGCATGACACTGGCTGTATTCTTTCCTCTCGGCGTGATTCTCATAGGAATATTCGGCGTGGGATTTCTGGTCGTCAGCGTGCAGATCGGCGTGCAGCGATTGCACGATCTGGGCTGGTCGGGCTGGTTCATGCTGTTAAACCTAGTGCCCGTAGTAGGTACATTTTTTCCCCTAGTCATGCTGCTCATGCCGGGCAACAACGGCGGTAACCGCTTCGGCGCACCGCAACCGCCCAACAGCCGGGCGGTAAAAATACTCGCTGGGCTTTGGATTCTGGTACCGGTCATCGGCATCCTGGCTGCTATCGCCCTACCAAGCTTCCAATAACTTTCGCTCTGTACGACTGAGCGGATTTACGCTCACGCTGCTACGGTCCGCCCTGAAGCCCAGCGGCGAAGACCATCTAGCTTTTCGGCCATGACGACTGAGAGGGGCGCGGTGGCCCTGATGCAATCCAGCAACATCGTCTGGCTGGGCTCACGAGATTGCGCCTGCCCCGCATAGACCACTGAAACCACAACCTGCTCGATCTCCGCGCCCGAAAATCCATCTGCAGCACTTGCCAGCGCAGCCAGCTCGAAAGTATCCACCTTCAGCTCGCGGCGTAGAAGGTGAATGCGGAAAATCTCGGCGCGGGTCGGTGCATCAGGCAAATCGACGAAAAACAGCTCGTCGAAGCGCCCCTTGCGTATCAGCTCCGGAGGCAGGCGGTCCACCGCATTGGCGGTCGCGACCATGAACACCGGTGCCTCGCGCTCTGCCATCCAGGTCAGCAACGTGCCCAATACGCGCTGGCTGACGCCTCCATCCATCTCCCCCGTCGCAAGGCCTTTCTCCAGCTCGTCCATCCATAGGACGCACGGTGCCATCTGCTCTGCAAGCTTCAGCGCTTCGCGCAGATTGCGCTCGGTCTCCCCAAAAAACTTGTTGTACAAGCAGGCAAAATCCAAGCGCAGCAACGGCAGCCCCCACAATCCAGCGACCGCTTTGGCTGCCATGCTTTTGCCGCCGCCCTGTACTCCGACGAGCATCACACCCCGAGGCATATCAGCCTGTCCAGGATTCAGAAATGCGGCTTGTCGCTCCCCAAGCCAGCGCTTGAAGTTCTGCAGACCGCCGACGTCAGCGAAGCGCTCTGTTTCGTATTCGAAACCGACCACTCCCTGCATATCCAGCAGCTCAAACTTCTTGCGGTTGAGTTCCGGTAAATCGTCCTGGGTAATAGCACCGTCGTCGCAGATCAAGCTGTGCGCCAGACTGCGCGCTTCGGCATGGCTGAGGCCGCGAAGATTCTTCACTACCTGCTGCAAGGTGCGGTTGTCGGTGCGCACCCGTGCCCCCCGATTCCGATCACTCCAAACGGTTGCCTCTTCGCGCACGATACTCAGCAACTCCTCTTCGCTCGGCAGAGTCAGGCTGAACCGCGAGGCATGACGCTGAACCTCGGGTGGCAACTTGAGCGCGTGAGAGACCAACACCAATGTGGGCGCCGCCAGCCCCTGCGCCATGGCGATTTCCTTTAGCAGCCTCACCAAGCAAGGATCCTCGAGAAAAGGATGCAGGTCGCAGAACACATATAGATTGCCAAGCGGATCATGCTTGACCCGCCTCAATGCAACCTCCGCGGAACAACTCTCGCCAGCGTCCAGCGCCTCACCGCCAAACGCAAGATGCCTGAGCCCTTCCGTCAGGGACCAGAGATGAAGCGCCAGCCCGCGCCTTACAGCCAGGCCGCTGAGTGTTTCCAATAATCGCTGCTCATCCCAAGACTCAATCACCACCAGTCGAGTCCTGGAATCGAGCACCAGAACCAGGTCTCGGATATCGTTCTTCATTCGCTACGTCCTGTACTAGCTGACCAGCCGGAAAATGGCCTGTTACACTGCTTCGATCGTACCAACGCTGGAGATACGCCATGGACTGTCTGTTCTGCAAGATCGTGGCCGGGGAGATTCCCGCGCACAAGATTTACGAAGACGATCAGGTCATCGCATTCAACGACATTGCCCCTCAGGCACCAGTGCATTTTCTCGTCATTCCAAGAAAGCACATCGCGACCCTTAACGACCTCAGTGAAGAAGACGACCAGGCCCTCGCCGGCCACATACTGTTCACTGCCCAGCGACTCGCCGTGGAGCAAGGCTGCCAGGATGGCTTTCGTGTGGTCATGAATTGCAACGACCTCGGCGGACAGACTGTCTACCACATACATATGCACGTACTCGGGCAGCGTCAGTTGCATTGGCCTCCGGGCTAATTAACCGAAGGCTCCATGACAGCCTCTAGCATCCCGGCCGCTCCGTATCACCTGGAGAAAACATGCCCAACCATCGCGAATATTCCCCAGCCGATCGCTTGCTGATGCAAGCCGACGCCGCACTCAGAACGTTGCTGCCGTTCAGCGGCCAACCGCATCGGCCGACGCCTGCAGTATTGAAGAACGAGACAGAGCTTAGCGACAGCGAAGCGCGTCACGTTGCCGGCCTCATGCGGATCAACCACACCGGTGAGGTCTGCGCCCAGGCGTTGTATCAGGGGCAGGCACTGACGGCGCGACTGCCACGAGTGCGCGAGGCGATGGAGCGTGCCGCAGACGAAGAAATTGATCATTTGGCCTGGTGCGAGCAGCGCATTCACCAGCTTGGCAGTCATACCAGTGTGCTCAATCCAGTGTTCTACGGATTGTCATTCGGCATTGGTGCAACCGCCGGCTTGATCAGCGATCGCATCAGCCTGGGGTTCGTCGCCGCCACCGAAGATCAGGTCTGCAGGCATCTGGACGAACATCTAGAGCAGATCCCACCCAGTGATGAAAAATCGCGGGCTATTTTGGAGCAGATGCGTACCGATGAGGCACAGCACTCAACGGCCGCTCTCGATGCAGGAGGGTTGCGCTTTCCGGCGCCAATCAAATTCGGCATGAGTCTGATGGCCAAGGTGATGACCAAAACCACTTACCGGATTTGACCGACTTTAATAAAAAAGGGCGCCATGTTGGCGCCCTTCTTGTTTGAGCAGTGCTCAGCCCGGCATGTTACGCGCGTAAAATATTTCCAGCATCTCGTGACGCAGGCGATCTTCAACCTGATCGCGTTGCTCCGGGGATAAATTGCTGGTGGCGTCACCGAAGAGATAATTCTCCAGCTCGAATTCCTTCAGCAGCATCTTGGTGTGGAACAAATTCTCCTGATATACGTTTACGTCGGTCATCTGATAGGCCGAGCGCGTATCTTCGGAAAGATAGTTCTGGATCGAGTTGATCTCATGATCAATGAAGTGTTTCTTGCCTTCGACATCTCGCGTGAATCCGCGAACACGGTAGTCGACAGTGACAATATCCGAGTCGAACTGATGAATGAGATAGTTCAGCGCTTTTAGTGGCGAAATGACGCCACAGGTTGATACATCGATATCAACTCGAAAGGTTGCGATACCTTCTACGGGATGAATCTCGGGATAGGTGTGAACAGTGATGTGGCTCTTATCAAGGTGCGCCAGGATGGTATCTGGCAACGGACCAGGCGACTCCTCGATCTGACTGTCGGTTGGCGTCACCGGCTGCTCGGAGATCAGAATCGTCACACTTGCACCCTGCGGCTCGTAATCTTGCCGGGCGATATTCAGGATATTTGCGCCAATGATGTCGACAACATCGGTGAGAATCTGCGTTAACCGTTCCGCGTCATACTGTTCATCGATGTACTGTACGTACGCCTGCTGGTCTTCTTGAGTTTCGGCATAGCAGATGTCGTAGATATTGAAGCTCAAGGACTTCGTCAGGTTGTTGAACCCGTGGAGCTTGAGTTTGCTTTTCACCATTGGAGACTCTCTTCGATGCGGCTTACCGCGTGATTGAGCATGCCCGTCAGATACCTGTGTACCTGCGTAGGACCGTAGACACCTCTTCGCAATTGCGACCTTGGCTGTGCTGTTCTTACGAAACGCCCCGTTAAAAACGGGGCGCGCATTATGCAGATTGGTGACGCTCGGTTCCAGTGTTCACGAACTCGATTACATGGGCGATGCCCTGCAGATAGCGCCAAGCAGCCTACTCAGCCCAGCTCGACGATCTCATACGCATGAGTAATCTCCACACCTGCACGCCCGAGCATAATGGATGCCGAGCAGTATTTCTCGGCCGACAGCTCCACGGCCCGCTTGACCTGCGCGTCCTTCAGACCTCGACCCTTGACGACAAACCGCAGATGGATCCTGGTAAACACTTTTGGATCCTCATCGGCGCGCTCTGCCTCGAGAAAGGCCTCGCAGCTCTCCACCGGCTGGCGAGACTTCTTGAGAATGCTTACCACATCAAAGTTACTGCAACCACCTAGGCCCAACAGCAGCATCTCCATAGGGCGAACACCTAGGTTGCGCCCACCGTTTTCTGGCGGACCATCCATGACCACAACGTGGCCACTTCCCGACTCGCCGAGAAACATCGCTTCGCCGGCCCACTGAATGCGTGCTTTCATCAATAGACTCCGATTGAAAAGGAACGAAGCTTATCACGCCGATTGGCAATACCTGGACACAGCAATCCGACGAAATGAATGCATCGAAGTTGATATTCGTGTCGCAGTTTTGTTGTCGATCCGGACGGGTCTGTTAAGCTCCCTTTGCCTGTTAACTTGAACTCAGTCATACATAATAAGAACTGCCTTCTATTGGACACATCTTCCGGGACTAAAGCATGGTCGCTATTACACTCACGCCCAAGATCAAGAACATCGACAAACTACTCGCTCATTGCCATCGTCGGCGTTATACCGCCAAGAGCACCATCATCTATGCGGGTGATCGGAGCGAAACCCTTTTCTTCATCGTTAAAGGCTCGGTCACCATCCTGATCGAGGATGATGATGGCCGCGAAATGATCATCGCCTATCTCAACTCCGGAGATTTCTTCGGCGAGATGGGACTGTTTGAGAAGGAAGGTTCGGAAAAGGAACGCAGCGCCTGGGTTCGAGCCAAGACTGAATGCGAAGTAGCGGAACTGAGCTATGCCAAATTCCGTGAACTGACGCAGCAGGACCCAGACATTCTTTATGCACTCGGCAGCCAGATGGCCGAACGCCTGCGCAACACCACACGCAAAGTCGGTGACCTGGCGTTCCTTGACGTGACCGGCCGCGTAGCGCGGACGCTCCTTGACCTCTGCAAGCAGCCCGATGCAATGACACACCCTGATGGCATGCAGATCAAGATCACGCGTCAAGAGATCGGCCGCATCGTTGGCTGTTCAAGAGAGATGGTTGGACGTGTTCTGAAGAGCCTGGAAGCTCAAGGCCTGGTACATGTGAAGGGTAAGACCATGGTGGTCTTCGGTACTCGCTAAGTTACCAGAGCATCAATGAAAAAGCCGGCGCATGCCGGCTTTTTCATTTTGTTCAGATCAATCAGTCTGGATCAGCCACCGGCCGCGACGTTGCGCGGCCTGGGAAGAACAGGCGCTGCAACTCGACTCCAGGCTGCTCAGCCCGCATGAAGGCCTCGCCGACCAGGAATGCGTGCACTTCGTTGATTTCCATCAGCTCCACGTCGGCGCGATGAAGGATGCCGCTTTCAGTCACTACCAGTCGGTCGCGGGGAATACGCGGCAGCAGGTCGAGCGTGGTCTCCAGGCTCAATTCAAAAGTGTGAAGGTTACGGTTGTTGATACCGATGAGCGGCGTCTCAAGACGCATGGCCCGTTCCAGTTCCGCGCCATCATGCACCTCCACCAGCACATCCAGCCCCTGGGCCTTCGCTACCTCGGCCAGTTCGGCCATCTGCCCATCTTCCAACGCCGCAACGATCAACAGGATGCAATCCGCACCTAGCGCCCTCGCCTCGATCACCTGATAGGGATCGACCATGAAATCCTTGCGGATCACTGGTAGCTTGCAGGCTGCACGAGCTTGCTGCAGGTATTCATCGGCGCCCTGAAAGAAATCGATATCAGTAAGCACTGACAGGCAGGTCGCTCCGCCCGCCTCGTAGCTTCTGGCGATGTCAGCAGGCAGAAAAACCTCGCGCAGCACCCCCTTGCTAGGCGAGGCTTTCTTGACCTCGGCAATGACCGCCGGTTTTTTGCTGCGAACCTGCTCTTGAATCTTCTGCGCAAAACCACGAACGGGGTCCGCCGAGGCCGCCATTGTTTCGAGCTCAGCCAATCCGATGCGACCGCGGCGCTCACTCACTTCCTCACGCTTGCGCGTGATGATCTTTTCCAGAACCGTCGGCACGCTCATTGCGAACTCTCCTGCTTGAACACCACGGTAAAGGACACCAATTCTTCGAGCTTGTCGCGCGCCAGCCCCGTGTGCAGCGCATCATGAGCAATCTCGATGCCTTGCTTCAGGCTGCTCGCGACATCCGCCGCATAAAGCGCAGCACCGGCGTTGAGGACGATCAGGTCTGCGGCTTTCTGACCGTTCTCGGTCTTGCGCCGGCCCAACGCATCTCGGATCAACACCAGCGAGCCCTGCGCATCTTCTACGTTGAGACCGATCAGGCTCTGGCTCTTGATGCCGAAGTCCTCCGGCTGAATGCGGTATTCGCTGATCTCGCCCTTGTTCAATTCGGCAACATAAGTCGGCGCGGCCAGACTGATTTCGTCCAGTCCATCCTGCGCGTGCACGACCAGTACATGCTCGCTACCCAGGCGGGCCAGCACTTCAGCCATGGGCCGGCACAGTTCCTTGCTGAACACTCCAAGTACCTGGTGCTTGACCCCTGCCGGGTTGGACATCGGGCCAAGAATATTGAACAGGGTGCGAAGCCCCAACTCTCGTCGCGGGCCAGCGGCAAATTTCATTGCGCCGTGATGCGCGGGCGCAAACATGAAGCCGACGCCGACTGCATCGACGCTACGTGCGACCTGCTCAGGGGTGAGATCAAGGTAAACGCCCGCAGCCTCAAGCAGATCAGCACTACCGCTCTTGCCCGATACGGCGCGATTGCCATGCTTGGCGACCTTGCCGCCCGCGGCAGCGACCACGAAGGCCGCAGCAGTCGACACGTTGAAAATGTTCATCCCATCGCCACCAGTGCCACACGTGTCCACCAGGCGATGGGTATCGAAGTGCACAGGTGCCGCAAGCTCGCGCATGACCTGCACAGCACCGACGATTTCATCGATTGTTTCGCTCTTCATGCGCATGCCCATAAGGAATGCGCCAATCTGGGCATCGGTGCATTGACCGGTCATGATCTGGCGCATGACCGCCTTCATTTCGTCGGTGCTCAGATCCAGCTGACCAACGACGCGATTGAGGGCTTCCTTGATATCCATCAGCGCACGCCTCCGGTCTGCTTCAAAAAGTTGGCGAACAGTTCGTGGCCCTGCTCGGTCATGATCGATTCGGGGTGAAACTGGACACCCTCAACGTTCAGCGTCTTATGCCGCAGCCCCATGATCTCATCGACACTGCCGTCGTCCTTGCGCGTCCACGCCGTAATCTCCAGGCAGTCAGGTAGCGTTTCGCGCTTGACCACCAGGGAGTGGTAACGGGTGACGGTCAGGGGATTGTTCAATCCGGCAAAAACACCCGCGTTCTCATGTAGAACCGGGCTGGTCTTGCCGTGCATCACCTGCCGGGCACGCACCACATCACCGCCAAAAGCCTGGCCGATGCTCTGGTGGCCAAGGCAGACCCCAAGAATCGGCAGTTTGCCAGCGAAGTGACGGATCAGTTCCAGTGATACGCCCGCCTCGTTCGGCGTGCAGGGACCGGGCGAAACGACGATGCGTTCGGGGTTCAGCGCTTCGATTTCCGCCACGCTCAGCTCATCGTTGCGCACCACTTTGACATCCGCGCCCAGTTCGCCGAGGTACTGCACCACGTTGTAGGTAAAGGAATCGTAGTTATCGAGCATCAGCAACATATTCACACCAACCTATTGATATACAAAGACTTCTCTGCAATCGCCTGTTCCTGATACCCGCTTAAGTACCCGCTATTTTTGTAGCTGGGCTTAGCGTCAAAGCAATGCAGTCTTCGGAGCAATGAGTCACGCACGCCATCGCCAACGGGCATGCCCTTTAATCACTCGCATTAGGAGGGAGTCGCTGAACTTCACTGGATATCTCGTTAACGGACCTGCGTAGAGGGTACTCAGGCTGATCGGTACATTATCACTATACCGTTCACGCCCAAAGCCTCACCAGAAACGAACGACTGCTCGGTTTGAATTTCTCAGTTGGCAGGACACCTCGGCGAGAAAACCTAATGTGCGGAAGAATCACGCAGTACCGGTACCCAGTCGAATATATGGAAGCGCTGGGGCAGATGACTATCGGCGGGCTGAGCCCTGAACCACTCGGGCGCTACAACGTGCCGCCACAATCCCGGGTCCAGCTGCTGCATCAGGACGACGACGGGCTGCGCATGGAGCCGGTCAAGTGGGGATACGCCCCGTTCTGGGCGCAGGGGAAAAGGCCGCCGGCGATCAACGCCAGGGTAGAGACTGCAGCCACCTCGAAGTTCTTCCGCGACGTTTGGAAGAGCGGCCGTGCGATCGTGCCGGCTGATGGCTGGTATGAATGGAAGAAGGACGAGGCCAATCCGAAGATCAAGCAGCCCTACCTGATCAAGCTGAAGACGGACGAGCCCTGCTTCTTCGCAGCGATCGGCCAGTTCCAGCGCGGCGGTATGGCTGAGCCACGCGACGGTGACGGGTTCGTAATCATCACGGCGAGCAGCGGTGCCGGAATGCTGGACATTCACGACCGGCGTCCGCTTGTGCTATCCCCTGACTGCGCCGCGCATTGGCTGGACCCCGAGCTTGATCCGAACGAGGCTGAAGATATCGCGATCGAGCATGGCCTGGCGGTCGATGAGTTCGACTGGTATCCCGTTCCAGCAGCAGTCGGCAATGTGCGGAACGAAGGGGCTCGCCTCATTGAGCGGATCAGCGACCCGGTGCTGTAGCCATGTATTTCAACGTCAGGCGCAGGCGAGTACTTGGCAAGTCGATAGATAACCGTGAGCTGAGCCGAGTGCAGCCCATCTACGGTGACGTACGAATCGTGCATCAAAACCCGCCAGAGCTCGGCAGGCCGTCACAGGTTGCCAACCTTGTCTTTGATAATCCGCTCGAGAGCAGCGTCATTCCGCCGTTGATGGATGTCAGCCTGTACAGCATGGCCACGAACGGATTCACGCTGAGCGGCATCGAGATCGTGGACGGTGTTGCCTATGCCCAGTCTTGGCTCTGCCAGTCGGTGAACTGATCTTTTGGATCTGATCGAAATCAATTCCTTTTACCGCACCCTGGCGCGTCAGGCTTGATTAGGCAGACATAGCCCTGCAAGTAGGCGATCTTAGCCTGATCAGCCTTCATTCCACCTCGGATATCCCAAACAGCTGATCCAGCTGCTGGACTGAGTTCGACGCTGGTTGCATCGCCCACGCTGCCGGCGACGGTGGCGGCGGACACTGTGGCGTCGTTACGGGCAACGACGACTTCGATGCGCAGCCGCTTGCGCTCATCATCAGCAGCACCATACAGCCGGCGCAAGCGTTCGTTTTCGTCTTTAGCATGAGTCAGATCCTCGGTGGAATTGTTGTCAAGATCGGTCAGCCGCGCCTCAAGGGCTAGCCGGTCTGCCTGTTGTTGAAGGATTACGGCCGCGTGTGTTTCAGCGGTCACCCTTAGCTGGGTTTGGTGTTCCGCATGCAGCGTGGCCATCTGCTCACCCATCCGCCAACTCTGCACGAGCGCACCGCCTGCTGCGGCCGCACCCAGCCCGACAAGAACGGCGACTATGGCAAGCACGAGCCGATACTGCGGCGGGATCAGATCGGCGAGGTTCATACGATTACCTCGCGCGCTCTAGCCCACAGCTCTCGTCGATCGGCCAGGCCGTTGGTCCCACCGTTGATGGTTCGGGTGATACCCACGAAGTCGAGCGCATCGGCTTTGACGTTGAGGCCTTTGACGAACCAGAACCAGCCGGCCGACTCTGCCGCCCAGTGTGGTTGCTCCAACAGCTCGGGCTCATTGATCAGGCGGTCATCGCCGAACAGGCCAACGCTGCACTTGAGGTAGTTGAAGCGGCCAGTTATCTGAATCAGCCCACGTCCGCGGTACCGCTGCCCATCTCCGTCTGCCTCCGGTGTGTTGCCGAGGCGCAACGCCAATGGTCCCGTGTCGTACTTCGTCAGGTAGGCATCGCTTCCTAGCTCTCTTACATAACGCAACTGCCCCGACTCATGACCGATCTGCGCCAGAAATGCAGCCATGCGCTTGGGCGTGTTGATTTGCCAGCGATGGCACATCGCGTTGATAGCGGAAACAAAAACGCCCGCGTTTCGGCGGACGTTAGGCATCACATGCAGCAGCTGCTGCTCTGTTATCTGCATCGTCTTTTCTCCAGATAAAAAAAACCCGCAATAAGCGGGCAGACAGGTTTCTTAACTAGGCGATCAGGCAATGAACAGCCGCGCGAATACAGCCGGAATGTTGCCCTTGTCCATAAACACCGTGCCGCCAGGGCCTTGCTGGTAAATCTCGGCGTACTGGCCGGCATAGTTAAGGCTGATGGCAGTAGGCGAAGCGGTTGCCGATGTGGCCGACAAGGCCGGCAGCGTGAAGGGGTTAATCATTACGTATTCGTCCTCGCGCACCATGTAGGGCGAACGCCAGTAGTAGTGCCCAGCCAGGGCGCCGGCTACCGCGCCGGAATAAGTCCAGCCCTGCACCACGCTGGTGACCACCGCCGGCGCGGCGCCAGAGTCATACGTGACCTTTGCGGCGCCATCGGACAGCCGCAGCCCATAGGTGGCGCTTGGCGTAGGCGCGAACACCGCCGCGAACCATTTGCCACTGGGCAAGAAGCCCACGTTTCGGGTGGTGATCTGAAAGCCCGTCCAGTTGCCCGAGCTGCCTAGAATCAACACCTGCCCGTACAGCTCCGTCGCGGTGGTGGTCGATGGCCGGATAAACACGCACGGGGGCTCGGCGGTGGTGATCGCAGCCGGAAAACCAACCGTCACCGTGTATGAGGCGCCCTGATAACTGCCGCTGCACAGCACCGACAGCCGCGGCGCCTCGGTGTCAATCTGCACATAGTTTGCATCGTTGGTCGCCCGAAAGCCGTAGGAGCCAGAAGGGCCGGGCGCCCCGGCCGCCGGGCGAAACTTGAACACCAGAACGCGCGCGGTGTTGGTGGTGGTGTTGGCGCCAGGGCTGGCTGGGTGATACCGCGTCAGCTGCACGTTGTTGGCTTGCACCACGATATGCGGCATGAAGCTGTTATCTTTCGTGCCGCTCAGCGGTAGCACCACAGCGCAATGATTGCTCGCGTCGCCCGTTATCGGGATATTCAGCACGGCGGTGGCTGCAAAGTTCACATAGACGTTAGCCACGATCTGATAGGTAAACGTCGACGTATCCAGCTGCAGCCGTCCTTGGCCGTCCCATGTTCTAAAGCCGCCGATCATGCTGTTAGGTCTCCTGCCTGCACGCGCAACACGTTGTTGCCGTCCCAAAACTTCAACGCCCGGTGCGTCATCTGCATGCGCCCCTGGCCCGGCACGCTGCCGTTGATTTCGAAGGTGCCGGCCTTGTCCAGCCGCCAGCCCTGCGAACCGGCCACGTAGTCGGTCGACTGCAGTGCGGTGGCAATCTGGGCCATTCCGATGGTGCCTTCGCCGATCACCGCCGAGTTGATGAACACCTGCCCGCCCTGAATCACGAACGGCGTGGTGATCTGCCCATTTGCCACGTTGATGACAGCAAAGCGGTCAGCCTGAAACAGCACCTGGCTCTGCATGCCTTCCGGGGTGTTCTCGATGCCGATGCCCATGCCGGCGGCGTAATACTGCCCGCCACTGGTCACGCCCAACTTCACCGAATACATGGCCTGCAGCTTGCCATCGAGCCCCGCCACTACTTCGCTGGTTTGCTCGACCGTGGCGCGCAGGTCTTCGCCCAGCTCTGCGACGACGGTATCGACTCGCTTTGCCAGGGCGCTGACTGCATCGGCGCGGGCCGTCTGCTCGGAACGAATCAATGCAGTGTTGTCGCCCACCTGGGCGGTCACCGTGTCGATGCGCCGACCGAGGGCCATATCCTCACTGGCACGGGCGGATTGCTCCGACCACACCCCGGCCATCACCGTGGTGCTGCCGGCGTTCCAGCTGGTATCACCCGCCAGGGGCGGGTTGACCTGGGCAAACACGCCGTCGAGCCGTTCGGACTGGGCTTGCAAGCCCTGTTCGGTCTGCTCGATGGCGGTGGTGTTCTGCGATACCTGCCCGGCCAGGGCGTTGGCTTGCTGCACAACCTGGCCAATGTCGAGCCAATAAGCGGCGTTCGGCGGTGGGGTTTCGACTGGCACGGCCTGGGTGGCCTGATACAAGCGCTGACCCTGGCGCACCGTCTCGCCGCTGGCGTAGGCCTTCGTCGACACATAGGCCAGCACGTCGACCACGCTTTGCAGGCGCTCGTTAACCGAGCCGGGGCCAGTGCCGTCGATCAGGTCTAACCGGTCCTTTATGTGCTGCCCCAGTTCGGTGTCGCCTATCTGCCCGGCGACGGCTTCCAGAATCGGCGTGGCGTCACTGCTCGACTGCCCCATCACCCAGTCCGACCACGGCCCCACGTTGCCGGTGCGATCCACCAGGCGCGCGCGGAAATGGAAGGTCACGCCCGCCTTTAGGCCCAGCATGGTGTGGCCGTTGGCCGGGTAGGCGTAATCACCCAGGTGCATGGCCCCCTCTACCGCGGGGCTGGTGTTGTATTGGATTTCGGTTCGCTGGGTATCGGCCGCGCCTTCGGGCGGAAAGCCCCAGGCCAGGCCAATGCCGAACAGCAACGGCGTGGCCGTCAGGAAGGCCACCGCAGGCGGTGCGCCTTCCTTGCCGTTGAGTTGGGTTTCCTGGCTGTACGCCGGCAGCGAAGCCACGTCCATCGGGTTGATGGCCCGCACCCGTACCAGATAGCGCCCGGCATAGATGCCCGGCACCTCGAAGCCCTGAGCCGAACCACGCGGAACAGCAAGCCACTGGCCGTCATCCTTGCGCCATTCGGCTTCATAGGCGACCGCGCCGGGCGCAGCGTCCCAGCCGGCGCGCAGGGTGGTGACTGCAAGGCCCTGCACCACGCGGGTGGTGCTGGTCACGGTGACGTTTGCCGGGGCCACCTGCACGCCTGCAGGGCGCACGGAAATCGGGCGATCCTCCAGCCGCGCGCCGGTGTCGATGGCGGCATACTTCGCCGGGTCGTGCTGCACTGCGCTGATTTCGAACTGCCCAGGCTCAGGGCGGCCCACGCGCAATACGCGGTATTGCTGAAACGTCAGGTCGGCGGCGTCCAGCGTCCACGCCGATTGCGCGCGCGGCACCTGGCTATAAGCCGTCGTGACGGTCACGACGCGGGCCGCGACGCTTTCCACGGTGCGGCCCTCGGCGGTGCCGTTGGGCAGGTTCAACACCAGACGGTCACCGGGGTTGACCAGGGCGTCACGGTCGAGAGTGATCTGCCGCCCTGCCACGGCGCTGATGCGACCGCCCAGGACGCGCCCTGCCAACAGCTCGTCGGCCACCGCAATGATGCGGCCAGGCAGCGGGATAATCCCGTCCAGCCCCACGCGGAAGTTAACCGATCGGTCGGCCTTGTTCGTCAGTAGCAGCCACTGCCCGCGGCGGTTCGCCTCGCTGCGGCGGGTGCAGCCGATGGCCGACACTTCCACCTGATTGACGCCGTAGCGGCGCACCAGGGCGTTATTGGCCACCGGCTCAACGTCGCTTTGATAGCCGTTTTCGGGGTCGTCAAAGCTGACCAGCGCCATGCTGTGCCGGGCTTTCTGTGACCCGCCGGTGTAGCTGAATTTGCCGTCGACGACGTTCGCGCGGGTGAACTGGTAGTCGACGTCGCGCGGCATGTCGGCCATGGCGACCATCTGCGAATTGGCCCAATAGCCCATGCCGCGAAAGATCGCCGCCAGGTCGCGCAGCACGACCCAGGCGTCAGCCTTCTTTTGAAAATAGACGTTGCAGGTAAAGCGCGGCTCGGTGCCGCCCTTGCCGTCAGGAACAAGCTGGTCGCAATACTGCGCGATGCGGTACAGCTCCCACTTGTCAACCTGGGCGGCGTTTAGGCGGCGGCCCAGGCCGAAGCGCGGCCCCAGCAGAATGTCGTACCAGACCCAGGCGGGGTTATCGGTCCAGGCCCATTTAAACGTGCCGTCCCAGATTCCCGAATAGCTGCGGGTCGAGGGTTCATAGTTGGACGGCACGCGCACGATACGCCCGCGCGTCTCGACCGCCACTTGGGGGATGCCGGAAAACTGCGAGGCATCGAACTGCACGAACAGCAGCGCCGTGTTGGGGTAACGCAGCTTTGCGTCGATGACCTCGGTGATGGCCTCGACGCGCATGGTGTCGGCAATGGCCGGGTTGTTCTGGTTGGCCGTCAAGCGACGCACGCGCAGCTGCCAGCCGGTGGCGCTGGTGGGTAGGTCGATGCGGTGGGTGCGCTCGTACTTGCTTGTTACCTTGTCGTTCAGCGTGTAGGTGGCCACCTCGACATAGCTGCCGCCATCGGTGGCCAGGTCGATGGCGTAGTCGATGCGATAGCCCACCACGTCGCCATTGCTTTGCTGCTGCTGCAGCATGGGCCATGACACGCGAACCCGTACCGCCGACAGCTGCGAATTGCTGATCGCTCGCACCAGGGGCGCACCGCTGCGCAGCTCGACACCCAGGGCGGTTTCGTTCTCGACCGCGGGCAGCCCAGCGATATGCTCCTGATGCGGCGTGCCGGGGCGAAACTCCCATTTGACGCCCGGAAAGTTCTCGGTCCCGTCAGCCGCCAGCAGCGGGGTGCCGTCGAGATAGATATTCCGGCCATCAAGCTGGCCATTAGCATCGGCGGCAAACTCGCCTTCGCCCAGGGCCAGCAGCACCTTGGCATATGCGGTCGAACGCACGCTGTCGGGCGCGATCACCGGGCTGCGCGGGGTCTTCTCGCCACCCTTGCGGCCGGCAATGCGGCGCACTTGGCCGGTGGTGTTATCAAGCACGGCTGCGGTCATTGCTGCGTTTCCTTCGGGCATAAAAAAGCCCGGCACTTGGCCGGGCTCAGGGTGGGTAGGTCGGGGTTAAAGCTGGTCTTCGGCGTAGATGCCGCCGGAAATGATGGCGCCGCCGATGCGGCGTTTGCCGTACAGCACGCCCACGGGGTTGCCCATGGCGGTGGTATTGACCGGGCCGCCAAAGGCATAGCTAGGGGCGTTGGCGGGGTCTTCGCGGCCGCTTAGGCCCTTGGCCTGGGGCGCGAGCATCTGCGCCACACCGCCGGCCACCATGCCGGCACCCATAGCCACCAGCCAGGGTTGGCCGAAGTAGGCACCCACCACCACCAGCACCGCGCCAAGGATGGTTTGAAAGACGCCGCCCTTCTTGCTGCCGATCACCACCGGTGCGATGCGGATATCTGCCGCGCCACCGGCCAGGCGCAGTTCGTCTTCGCCCACGTTGCGGCGGCCTTGAAATACCGCATAGGTCAAGCCGCGCTGCTTGCTGGTGGCCAGGTACTGTTCCAGGCCCGGCAGTTGCGAACACAGCGCGCGGATGGCTTCGGCCGGGCTGCTCACTGCCAGCCGGAACACCCGGCCAAAGCGTGCGCCCAGGACGCCGTAGAGGCGCACGGTTCGAACCTGATTCATGCCGCCCCCTTGTAGCGAACCACCAGCATGGTGCGGTCCAGCCAATAGCCGCCATAAGCGACCGGCGTGCTTAGCTGCCCGTAAAGGTGGTGCAGCAGCTGCCCGTCGCCGAGGTAGATGCCGCCGTGGTTGGTCTTCTCGGCGCGCACCTGCATCAGCACCACGTCGCCGCGCTGCAGCGGGCCGGTGGCCGGCTCGAACCCTGCGTCGCGAAACAGCTGCAGATAGAGGTCTTCGCCCTTCGCCCACCATTCATCCGCGCGCGGGTAGTCGGGCAGGGTCACGCCATATTCGAGCTGATAGAAGCCGCGAATCAGGCCGTAACAGTCAAAGTCAGTGCCATGCACGAAGGGTCGGCCGATCAGTGGCGGCACGCCCTCGGCGGGCAAAATGGTGTTCAGGTCGCCTTCCGGCCAGCTGAGAATGTGCCAAGGCACGTCGCCGGCATTGCACAGCGCTACGTCGGCGGCACTGGCGCGGCTGGTGGCGTCGGGGTGTGAATGCACCACGCCAATGACTGCGCCCAAGTCCTCGGCCGCGGCGTAGTCCTCGGGGGCCAGCTCGAAGCGATCCTGCCCATCGGTGGCCAGGTTACGGCATGGCACGTACTGATGGCGGCGCCCGGCCTTGACCACCAGGCCGCAGCACTCGCGCGGGTACTCGGCGGCCGCATGTTTGCGCACCGCATCCAGAATGTGTTTTCGCATGTTATCGCCTCAACAGGGCCGCGCCGGGGAACCCGCCGTGGGATAGCGGGTTGTTTGCGCCGAAGCGCAATTTGCAGTCGCTCAGCAGGCCGCCGCAGCGGTCTTTGGCGGGGTCGTCGGTGGGGTTGCCGTCCAGATCAGCCACCGCC
This sequence comes from Stutzerimonas stutzeri, assembly GCF_024448895.1. GTDB lineage: Bacteria > Pseudomonadota > Gammaproteobacteria > Pseudomonadales > Pseudomonadaceae > Stutzerimonas > Stutzerimonas stutzeri_Q. The sequence goes on along the minus strand of NZ_JAMOIC010000003.1, from coordinate 329,228 downwards.
GGGCCGGTGTAGCCGCAGTCGGCGCCGCGGTACTCGTTGCACATGGCCCAGTTGCACAGGCCGTGAATCTGCCGGGCGGGGATCTGCTGCCCCTCAACGTCCGCGGGGGAGCTGAGAGAGAACTGCACGATTTCGCCGTTCTCGCCGGTCTTCTGGTCGATGTACCAGGTTTCGACTTTTTCCTGCGTCGGGTCGGCGGTGGGGTTGCCGGCCTCGAAGTTCGCCGCATCCAGGTAGTGGGCAAAGGTGGTGCGAATGATTACCTTCGCCTGCGCCAGGTCATCGAGCACCATGCAAAGCGCGGTGATTGAGCCGTCAAGGTTGCCGACGCTCAGCGTGGGGCTGGGGGCGGTGCCCTCGCCGTTAACTTCCAGCCCTTCGACCCCGACCGGCCAGGCGCTGTATTTCACGCCCTGCCACCAGATCGGCTTGGCTTCCAGCTCGGTGCCGGCATCAAGCGCGGCCTGTATCTCGGCCGGGGTGTGCGCAACGTTGTGGCCGTGAAAACAGAGCACGTCACCGCCGAACGCTGTGCAATCGACCTCGAATAGCCGCACCTCGCTGCCTGGCTCCAACAGCTGCACGTCGGCGTTAATGCTCATTTGTCACTCTCCAGAAACAGGAAGTCCAAAAACAACAAACCCCGCACGGGGCGGGGTTTCGGGGGGTGGCGGTGTTCGTGGCGGCGACGGTGAATGCTCGCGGGCCAGCTCGCCCAGGTAAGCCAGCTGGCAATGCCGCAGCTCGCCCAGGCGGTCACGCCAGAACAGCCGATTAATCAGCCGCTCAGCGAGCCGCCAACGGCGCTTGGCAGGGATGCGCAGCTGTGCGCTGCGGTAGGCACGGCTCGACAGCGTTTCGTCGACGTACCCCCACAGCAGCGCGTTGGCCAGCTGGTCCAGGGCGATCAGCAACGACAGCCAGTAGGGCCGGCGGCCGTGGCGCGCTTGGTAGGCCTCGGCGTCCAGCTTATTCATGGTCGGCCACCCACAAACGGGCCTGTTCGGCGCCGGCGAGTTTCAAGGCTTCGCCCAACTCGGCGGCCGTGACGGCCACCGGCGTATTGTCGGCCAGCACCCAGGTGACAGTCTCGCCCTCGCCCGCTTCCTGCAGGCCGAGAATGGCGCGGGCCATACGGCCCTGACTGGCTTCGTCACCGTCGAACTCGCGGCCGCTGGTGGTGGTCACCTTGATGCGCTCCACCGCCGCGGCGCGCTTGCCCTTCCAACTTTCGCGGGCAGCGACGGCGGCCTGCTGGGCTTTGTGCTCGGCGGTGATTACTTGGCTAAAGTCGATTTTCATGCGGGCAGTTCCTCGACGGCTTCGGGTTCCAGTTCCGGCATAGGCTCGGGTTCCGGCTCAGGATCGAACGGCAGCGGGATCGGGCCATCTTGCGTGACCGTCACGGGCTCAGGGAACGCCACGGCGCGAGATGGGCTAGGGCCATGCGGCAGGCGCAAGGTCAAGTGCAGCTCGCCATTGATGCGCGAGACGGGGCCGGTGATCCAGTCGGATGCGATGGCCTCGGTGGGCAGCGTGGCGCCTTCGGGCAGTTGGGAGAAATCGAACGCCTCGCCGTCGAGGGTCAGGACGTCGCCGGCCAGGGAGGCCACCACTGTGGTATCCATGCGGAGGGGTGAATAATTGATTTTCATGCGGCGTCCTATAGGAACCAGCGGCCCTTAGCGAAAAGGCTTACCCGGCGCTCTGCGGCGGGTTGCGCGGCAATAGCTGTAAAGCAAAAATTGCAGGAAAACAGGCTGGGAACCACTACATCAACCGAAAAAGCTGTTACCGAATCGCAATTGGCTATTGCGGAGGGCGGCGCCGCGAAAGCTGCGGGATAGCTCCATATTTGAGAAGCCGCACGAAACCCCCCAAAATGGGCGCCGTTAATGGGCAGGTCGGGCAAAATCATAGAGCCCCAGCATTCCAGCGTGCCGTCCGCATATTTAGTGTATTCACCGTTGGCATTTTTGCCGCGCTCGATGATCGCGCCAGTAGGCACGCCACCGGATTGGGAGACTGTGCCGAGGATGTTGCCGGTGCTGAAAGCCTCGACCCAAGCCCCCCAAATACCATTGAGGCTTGCGCGGTAAAACGTTCTGGCCCCTACCACCCAATAGAATGCTTGTACGCTATCGGTGGTGTTGTACCGCAAGACCTTTACCACACCATCCGTCATGCCCGGCGGCTTCGTGCCTGTGTGGCTCCCTACCACCCGATATTCACCCGAAGCTATGTCGGTAGCGTTTAAATTGCCCCCTGGCAGCAGAACGTTATTGCTGGAGCCAAGCCCAAACGCCCCCGCCGCCATCAGCGCCCCGGCAGTGGTATCGGTTGCGGAGGTCTGCGCCAACTTGCTGGCCGCATGCGTGGGGTCGCTGAAATTCTTATTGATCTTATCGAACGCCGTGCGCGCGGCATCCCCACCGGCGCCGCCAGGGGCCACGCCTAGGTTGATTGTTTGCAGTGCCATGGTTTACCTCTAAGGGTGAAAGGCTTGCTCGAAGGTGACAGCCAAGGTGTAAACCCGGCCAAGCCCCGTCAGGGTGAATTCGCTGCGGCGGTACAGCCCCAGCTCGCCGAGGGGCGGCGTCCAGGCGAAGGCCTTGGCCTTGCCATGGCGCCGCAGAAAGTCGCGAATCGGCAGCACGTATTCGCGCGTGCCGCTGAACGACAGCGCCCAGGACTGGGACTCGCTGTTGATGCCGTCGCCGACCATCTGCGCATACCCGTCGCCGAGCTGCGCCTTTCGGGTGCGGTCGTCAAAGGTGCCCACGCCGCCGATACGGGCCGACCATGTGAATTGTTCAATCGCCACGGTTAGCCCCTCCCTTTCATCTGCCGGTAAATCGTGCCGCCGGGCCGCAGGCTGGCCGCCTCTAGCTTCCGGTATTGGGTTTCCACGTACTGGCCCAGCTCGGCGCCGAACTGCTCAAGCCCTGGCGGGGTTTCCACCTGGGCGCCGCCGTCGCTGCTGATATGGATGCTGACCTGCACGCGCGGGCCGCTACCGCCGCCGCCATCGTTGGCCGCCGGCTGTTTGGCCAGGAACGCTTTCAAGTCGCCATTAGTGCGCCGATCAACGACGCGCTCGCCCTGATCGAGCAGCCATGTGCCCTCTCGCGGGATGTTGTCAATACCGTCATGCGCGATACCGGCGATGGTGGTCGCGGCGATCATGCCGACCGAGGCATAGCCCAGGCCGCGAACAATGCCAGCCATGACACCGGTCGAATCGATAGACAGGGCCTTAGTGGCTGCCACTTCGGTGTTAACCACCGCCTGGGCGATAGCCGCCGCCTTGCTGGCTATAAACATGATTTTGTAAGCCGCTGAACCCTCGCCGGCGAGCTGCTTCATCATGTCCGCTGCCTGGCCCGTCACATCGGAAAACATGCCCAGCGTGGCCGACCGATAGGCATCGCCCAGGCTGGCCAGCTTGGTGTTGTTTTCCTCGGTGATTTCCGCAACGCGCGCGGCGTGCTGTTCCTCGTTGATCAGTTTTTCATCGAGAAAGGCGCGCTGCCGCTCCAATTCATCGCTGCGCCACTTCTCCAGTTCCTTGCCGGCCTCGGCGACCTTGATCAACTCACCAGCCGCACCGCCAACGCTCGCATCGATCCCGCCAAAGCTCGGCGCCTTGGTAACGCTCGCCTTGCTGAATTTGTCCGTTGCGGCGCGGTACTGCTCGGGCGTTACGCCGCCAGCGGCGCGGGCTTCGTTGAGCAACCGCACCCGTTCGCGCATCTGCGAAACGAGCCGTTCCTCTGCCGTCTGCGCGCCGTCCATCAGCGCTTTGTAAGCCTGCTGCGCATCGAGCGCATCTTTAGCCGCAGCCGCGCGCTCAAGCTCCGTTTTCTGCGCCGCGGACAGGCCTTTAAGCTCGCCCATGGTGGTGTCATAGCGAACCTTGGCCAGCTCGGTGGTTTTGCCATACATGGCCACCTGCTGCTGCAGCGTCGACAGCGTGCGCGTGTGCGCGTCCTGCAGCTGCTGGGCGTTTCGCTTGGCTTCCTCGGTGCGCTGCTTGGCGATCCGCGCCGCTTCCTCGGCGGCCTTGTTGGCCTTGTCCTGGGCGTCCGCTGCTGCAGCTGCAGCGCGGGCGCGGTCGGCCAGGGCTTTGCCTTCCGGCGTGGCTTCCAGGCCGTCAGTGGTAATGCCGCGATTCACTTCGCCCAGGGCGGTGGCGTCTTTGAGCTTCGCGGCGCGCTCGGCCAGCGCGTCGATTTTCTTTTCCCAGGCGCCGGCCATGTCGGGCGAAAGGCTTTGTATGCCGCTCAAGCCAGCAGCCAGGGTGCCAGCTGCTGCCGCGCCCTGATTCATTACGTCGGTTAGCGTGCCCAGCTGCTCGCCAGAGGCGTGGCCATTGCGCACGGCCTCGGCATAGGCGGCGGCCCATTCCTCGATCTTTTGCCGCAGGGCTTCGGTCGGCTGGACCGCTGCAATCAGCTGCTGCGTGGCTTGGTCAATGTCCATGCCGCCACGCACGCGGGTGCCGAATTGCTGCGTGGCAGCGACGCGGGTGTTTCGGCCCGCGCCGTAGTTCTGGCCCCACTTGTCGGGCGCCGACGACAGCCGCCCGATTTCAGCCAATGCACTGGTGGCCGCTTTCTTCGCCTCGGCCTGTTGCATCACCAGGGCGTTCAGTACCGGGCGACGCTGTACGGCGTCGAGCTTTTCCCATTCCTCGCGCAGCTCGGTGATGGGCCGTTTCAGGTCGACCGCCGCGGTGCTGGCTTTCTCGCTGTTATCCGCAAACAGCAGGAAGCTGGCAGCGGTTCCAGCAGCCAGCAAGGCAAGCCCGGCCGGGCCGCTCAGTACGCCGGCAATGCCAGCAGCAGCACGGGCGCCCAATGACGCGGCACGGGTCTGCGCGGCCTGCGCGGCTGCCTGGGCCAGGCTCGCTTCTTTGTCGGCCAACTTGGCCAGACGGAGACGGCTTAGCGCGGCAGTGTGTGCGTCGGTGTGGCGCGCCGCCTGGGCGTGCGCCTGAGCACTGGCGAGTTCGGCCTGCGTCAGGCGCACCGCCGCGGCCGCAACGTCGGCCTGAGCCTTGGCGCGGCCAATGTTGGCGGCAATGGATGCCCGCACAGCCATGATTTCAGCCAGCACGGCTTTAGCGCTTTCGGCGGCGTACTTAGTCAAGCCACCGGCGGCGACGCCCACCACGGCGACCGCCATGGCGTCGAGGTTGTCAGTCAGCAGGTTGATCAGGTCGGCGAGATTCTGCGTCACGCCGGCCGCTTCGTTCTGCTCGCCTAGCCAGCGGGCGTAATGGTTGCCCATGCGTTGGAAGGCATCACCCACGGTGGTGGGCATTGACTCGGTTTTGTCGGCGAGTTCCTGCTGCTTGCTGATCAGAGCCGGCAGCCATTTGCTGGTCACCAGCTCGCCGCTGCGGGCCATCTTCTCAAGCTGGGCTTGAGTGACGCCCAGGGCGCTGGCCATGGCCTCGATCACGGCCGGGGCCTTGGTCAGGGTGGCTTGCCACTGATCGCCCTGCAGCTTGCCGATTCCGATGGCCTCGGACATAGATTTGATGACGCTGGCGGTGTCTTCGGCGTTCGCCGCGCTGACGGTCAAGCCAGAGGCCAGCACGTCGACGAATGCGGTGGTGACCTCGGTCGAGTAACCCAGGTCTTTCATGCGTTTAGCCGAGGTAATGAACAGCTCGGCTTGGTCGCTGTAACGCTTATAGGTCCGGTCGCTGATTTCCATCAGCTTTTCGGATACGGCCCGGTATTCCTCTTGCGAGCTGGTGGCCATCTTCAACCGCGAGGCCACTTGCCCCCAGTTGTCAGCCTCGGCCACGGCATTGCCTACGGCCAGGGCGCCCAGCATGGCGCGGGCGTAATTGCCAGCACCTGCAGTCAGCTGCGACAGTGCGCCGTTCTGCGCCTGAATCGCAGCCTGTTGCGCTCGCCAGCCACTGGCGGCCTGGCGGTTGCCGTCGCCAATGGTGCGCATGTAGTTCGCGCCCATGCGGCTGGCCCGTGCCATTTCCCGCTGATACGCACTGGTTTCAGCGGATACGCTGACCACCAGCGAACGCAGGGTTTGTCCAGCCATCAAGCGTTCTCCGGGCGAAAAAAAGCCCGCTCAAAGCGGGCATTAGTAAAAAGATAATTATTTAAGCTGTTGCGCGCAGTAGATGGCTGCTTCCCCGAGCGCGTCATCTCGACGAAGCATGTAATCCGCGCCTCCGTAGTACGGAGCACTCACCTCCATTGCATCCGAGTCAATGCGAACCACATCTAGCCGGCTACCATCCTGAGCACGGATTTGCTGGCCGTCGTATTTGGCTCTGGCAACCGTATCGCGCCCGTTCCAGCTACTACATAGCAAGCCGGAGCCAGACGGCTCCAGCCGAAGCGTTGCCAGGTACGGCCCCATGCTGCCGGTCCACGTCCCGACCATCGCCGCAGGCGGCGCTACGGCTCGAATATTTGGAAAGTCGTTGTGCCGCATATCGCTGTACATGTCGTGCGAGCCACACGCCGTTAAACTTCCCGCCAACAATACGGCGGAGAAACCATTCAATGCACGCATAGATACCTCCAAAAAGGTGGCACTCTAACATTGCTCGGTTTCGCCGGAGGCCGCCTTTCCACGTAGGAACGCAAAGAAGGTTTCTGCCGGGTCGGCGTCGTCTTCCTCGACTTGCTCGGGGTCGCTGGCCTTGAGGCGCGACCAGGGCGGCAGCATGTCCAAAGCGGTGACCTTGGCGCCTGCAGCCTGCAGAGGTGCCGCGGCGATGATGGACGCCAGCACGTCGTGGCGCATGTCGCTGATGGGCGATATGCGGTCATACGCGCGCCAAAGCATGAATTCTTCGGCGGGCATGTCGTCCAGCTCGCCCAGGGTCTTGCCCAGGCGAAGGCACAGGGCCAGCTGAAAGGCTAACCCTGGCTCCGCCTCTAGGCGTTTCCCGCTTCGGCTACCGGATCAGCGTCCTTTGCGGCAGTCATGCCGCTAAGCTCGAACACGCGCCCCGCGAGGCCGTCATGCACGCCGGTGTAACTGGCCGCGACTTCCGCCACGTCGTTGCGGATCTGCGCCGGGTCAACGCCGAAAATGCGCTGGCGGTTTTCGTCGTGCAGGGCGCACACCAGCAGGAAGGCAAACAACGCGCGGTCACCGTGCGCTTCCCACGGGGCAGGCTCGCGGGGCTCCGCTTCGTCGGCGGGGGTTTCGGCAGCAGTGGCCAGCGTCACGGCCATGCGGTTGTACTCGCGCCATTCGGCGATAGTCAGGCCGCGCAGCACCACTTTGGCGCCCCACTCGGGCACGTCGATGATTTCATGTCGCAGGTTGCGCCACGGGTCAATGATGGCGGCGCGCAGGCCGCCATCTACTGGCTTTTTACGGGCGGCCATTATGGCGCCACCGGTGCGTCAGCCCAGGCCACCTTCCCGCTAACGCGAACCATGAAGGTCGCAGCGAGCACGCCGCCGGCCGAGGCCTTGTAGGTGTACTGCTTGACGAATCCCAGGAACTTGCCAGTTGAGCCGTCCTTATGCTTGATCTGGAAGGCGCGCAACGCGGCGTCGTCCTTGGCTTTCATCACGGCTTTATGCGCTGGGTCTGTCTGCGCCCAGTTGCCGGCCAGGGTGACGTTGGCGCTGTCAGACAGGCCGCCTTCGTATTCCTTGGCATCACTGGCAAAGGTGGTGGTTTCGTGCTCGTCGGTCTGCCCGTCCTGCAGGTCGATGTCTTTAATAATTACGTTCAGCTCGATATAGGAAAGATCGGGCGTGGCCGGGTCGGTCTGCGCGGTGTCGGTCATGCCCAGGTTGAGGCCAAGGGCGGATTGGCTTTTCGATTTCTTTGCGGTCATGGCGCTTACTCTTGGGGGTGAAGGGTGAATTCGCGGCGGATGCCATAAACGCCGCCTTCGCGGTCATCTGGCAGGCGCTGGACGCCGGAACAGCCAAAGCCCGGCGCGGGCTCTCGGGTCAGCTCGTCAGCGGTGTCTTTGGCCAGCTGCAGGCTTTGCAGGTGATCGGCGGCCCATACATCGACTTGCACCTGGGCCTTCTCGGAACCATCCGGCCCGCCGAAGGTGAAACCCTCGGAGCCGCTAACAATGGTGTACGTGATATATGGGCGCGCGGTGCCTTCAGGGGCGACGCCAGGAAACACCCGCCCAGCCGCGAGCGGCCCAAGGCGGGCATACAGCGATTCTTCGAGAAACATGGAACGCCTCAGAGGCCGGTGATGGCCTTGTCGATGCCTTCGGCCAAGCGGTTGATAACAGCGCCCTCGATCTTCTGCAGGGCGCCATCCCAAGAGGGACGGATGAACGGAGCGGGTGGCATATGCCGGGTACCCAACTCGATGAACTTCCAGTAGAACGCCGCTTGGCTGTCGCCACGGGGCGCGCTGATCCTCACGCCGGCCACTACCTCGCCGGGGGTGTCCGAGCGGCGGGCCACCGTGGCCACCGCGCTGCGCTTGAGCTTGCCGGTTCGCACCGGTGCCGCCTCGCGCAATGCGTCACGCCCGATCCGCGCACCCGCTAGCACGGCCGGGCGAGCAATCTTGCGCTGCATGGCGTCGCCCAGCTGCAGGAAGTCTGCGCCCAGGGCTTCGAGGCCGATGATGTCTAGCGATATGTCCATCAGACTTTCACCGTTTTGCACATGAGCAAAAGCGTTGTCCGTCTGGTGTCAGGCAAAGGCGCTACCACCTCATATTCCTGGCCTTTCGATCGGACACGCATGCGCGCGTGAACATCGGATCGAAACCGCACGCGAATCTCGGTAGTGACTTCTGATTGCTCGCCACTTGCGGCAACAAACGTACGACCCGATATGCCTTTTACGTCGGCCCAAACTGTGCACACGACGCCCCACTCTTCTACTGTCGCGCCCGTGCTGCTGCGGCGCGGCCCGAGCTGGAGAATCTGCACCCGGTTCCGCAATGATCCAGCTCGCATATTAGAACCTCGGCGGCACAGTGATTTCCGCTAGCAGTGAATCCATGAATGAGGACGGCAATTCATTGAGAATCGTCCCGCTTAGCAGCGTCTCCCGGAACTCAAACGCGGTCGCTGCATGCATCAGCATCCAGCTTTTAAGGCCTGGGTATGCCGTCAGATCGGCGCCCGCGGTGTAGCTAATCACCAGCCGCCCGGAAGGACGACCAGTAGGAAAGATGAGGAAGCTTTCGCGGCAACTGTGCTGAAGCATGCGTGGCACCTGCAGGAGAGTCAGCGAGCCATCCGCTTCGCGGCGGCTGACCGACTGCACTTCCTTGACCTGCCCTACGTCCAGGGCATGACCGGAGCCGTAGGCCTCGGGCCAGTCCTCTTCATAGGTAGCTTCGCGAATCGCCGCGCCGGTCCGGGCCTCACACTGGGCCGTTATGCCGGGAATGATGATCTGCTCGATGAGTTCCGGCTGCAGGTCTTCGACCTCGACCCGACACTGCCGCGCGACCTCCTGGAGCGTCAGAACCGGCTGCCCGGTGTAGGCGATTCGCTTGGCCATAGGTTAGGGCTTCTTGTCTTCGTCGACGGCTTCGTCGTCGGCGGGGGTCTGGCTGGTGGACGCGGCAGTGTTTTCCGTAGTCGCAGCTCCGGTTTTGGCACCTGAACTCGGCGGGGTTGTTGTGGCTTTGCCCTTGGTAAACGATTCGGCCACTCCGCCTTCAATCAATTTATCGGCCTTTTCCTTGGGGAACCCGGCAACTTCGTTCGGGCCGTAGCCCTGCCAGGACTTCTTGAACTTGATGATGCTCGGTTTGCTCATGATGGGGTCTCGCTGGATTCAAGGGACGCCCCGCCTGATGACGGGGCAGTCAGTTACATACCGGCACCCCAAGTGAGGCCGGTACCGATGGCGATCGACTCGACATGGCGCGGGCCGAAGTCGTGCTTGCTGATCACGCGGATCAGCGTCTGGTCGCGCTGGAAGGCACTGACCACATTGCCCTCGCCGTCCTTGTAGGAAGCCTCAGTGCTGATCGCGATCGCGAGCTGCTCGACTTCACCGATGTAGCAGTCGGCGAAGTTAACGAAGTAGATCTCGGACTCGTTGCCGCCAGCGCCCAGGTTTGTCGGGATCTGAGTGGAGAGTGCCCACTTGTAGCCCTTGAGCAGGCCCGCATCGATCTCGGGGTATGCCTTGTTGCCGTTGCCGTCGCGCAGCGATTGCAACCAGCGGATGGTCCGGGGGTGCATCAGCCAGCCGCAAGCGGACAGGTCGACGTTGGCGACCTCCAGACGCAGCATCAGGCCGCCCAGGAACGTATCGATATCTGTCAGCGTGACCCCGGCAGGCTGCGCCACTATGTGACCGGCCGGCGCCCAGTTGCGCAGACCTTTGGGCAGCGGGTCGACGCCGGAGCCACGGATGAAGTGCAGGTCCTCGGACAGGCCCATGCTGGTGGCAAGATCGCTGCTCACCAACGAATCCACGCGAGGGTTCACGCCGGAGAAGGCCAGCAGGTCGTTGGAGATCGGAACGATGGCCGCTGCTTTCTTGGCCGACAGCTTGAGGTCGGCGAACGTCATTTCGGTCAGGGGAATATCCTGCTCCGTCCCGATGTAGCTGACCGAGGTGTTGCCGTTGATGCGCGGCAGAGTCATGTTGCCGTTGTTCAGCGGCAGGCTGACAGCACCCATGCGACGAACCACGGACTTCGGCCGCAGCGACTCGATCACGCCGGAGCTGAAGTTTTCCGGAACCAGCACGCCACCCGCGCCTGCGGAGACGGTGGACAGCGCCATGTGCACGTCAGCACCGAAGCCGTTGACCTTGGCGAGCTCTGCAGCCTGCTGCTGGTTGCCTTGGGCCTGAACAAGGAGGCGCACCATCTGCGCCATTGCCACGTCGGGCTTGGTCGGATTGTTGAACGGGCCGGAAATGCCGCCCGCCGGTGGGCTATTGATGCCCTGGGCGCTTTCGTTTACCGGTACCGCAGCGGCCGAGGCCGAGCGCTCGGCAATTTCCGCGCGGCTGAGCTTATCGGACAGGGTGTTGATCTGCGCTTCGAGCTCGCCGAACATGGCCAGCTGGTCGGCGCTGAGGCTCGTGCCGTCAGCCTCGAGTTTCGCCAACGCTTGCAGCTCGGTATTGAGCTGGGCGCGTTCGCTTCGCAGTTGAAGTACTTTGGACATCGGGTGTCTCCTGGGCATGAAAAAGCCCGCACGCGGCGGGCTCGGGTTTAGCTGCCGCGAACGCGGTCAGAATCGGGTTTGCAAGTTGGCGGCGGCTGCGCGCATACCGATACGCGAGGGGCTGCGCTGGCTGCGTGCCTGCGCTATGGCTTGGGAAATATCATCGACAGCCTGTTGCGGGCTTTGCAGTCGGTCAGCAAGCCCTGCGCTGATACCCGCCTTGCCGCGATAGAGGCCGGCCTGCGTGTCGATGACCTGCTGTACGGAAAGCCCTCGGTAGTCGGCCACCACGTTCACGAACAGTTGATAGCTTTCCTGCACCAGATCATTCAGCACCTTCAGCGACTGGTCGCTGATTGGCTCATGTGGCGTCAGGTCGTTCTTGTGCGTACCGGCATAAACGGTGGTCACCTTGATGCCGAGCTTTTCATTCATCTGGCTGCGGTCGTAGTGGCTGGCGATGACGCCGATGGACCCCACTCCGCTGGTCTGGCTGACGACAATGTCAGTACAGGCAGCAGCGATGATGTATCCGCCGCTGTAGGCACCAAAATTCACCACGCCCGTGATGGGCTTTTGCTGCGCCATCGCACGGATATCAGCAGCGAGTTCGAACGCGCCGGTGGCTGATCCGCCCGGGCTGTCGATATCCAGCACGACATGCTGGACCATCGGATCGGCCACCGCTTGGCGCAGTTGCTGGCGAAGGCCTTCGTAGCTGGTCATGGTTTCGCATGGCTGCAGGTGAGCACCGCGGCTGACCAACACGCCGTGCACGTCCACCACCTGTATCCCGGTCTGCGCGATGGCCTGACGACGATTCTCTTCGGCCAGAGCCAGGCGGTCGCTGTAGCCCTCGTCTTCCATCATGCGCGCACCGTCGACGGCGCCGATGTTGATAATGTTCAGGCTCATCGCCTGATTGGCCCAGCGCACGCCAAGCTCGAGCATGTCAGGGGTGATCAGCAGCGGCTGATTGAAGAGCAGGCTGGCCGCTCGCAGATAGGCTTTCATTGCGCCAGGATCCTCTCGATTTCAGCGTGCTGCAGCTCTAGCTGAGCGCGTACGTTGGGGTTGTTCAGGTCCGGCATGCCTTTGCCGGCATCGACCATATTCAGCGGCTGCAGGTACACATCACCACCGGCTACCGGCGGCATGTTCTCCAACCGGCGGATGTCATTGACGCTGAGCCAACCCCACTGCCGGCCAATCGCGTACGACTCGTAGCGGCTCTTCTGGTCGCCGCGCAGCAGGCCCGAAAGGTTGAATTCTATGAAGTGGTCGCGCCGATCCTTGGGAAGCAGGAAGTCGCGCATCATCGATTGCTCGTGACGCTTGACCCACGGCAGCAGCGCGAAAACCACGAACTGGATCAGCAGCTGTTCCAGCGTGTTGTAGTTCGACTTTTCCAGGTCGTTGACCATAGGCAGCGGGATCTTGTAAATCCGCGCCACGTCGGTGCCGCTGAGTTTCAGGACGTTGACGATGTCAGCGTCTACGTGGCTCATGCTGATCGGCTTGAATGTCATACCTTCTTGCAGCAGCGCGACTTTCTTAGCGTTATCGATCCCGCTGTACTTGTCGCCCCACTGCTCGGTGATGCGGTCAATGCTGGCTTGGTCCTTCAGCGCTACCGCCTCGCGCGGACGCTCGATAACACCCGATACCGCGGCGCCGTTGGCAAAGCTCTTGCCGGTGTACTGCCGCACCGCCTGCGCCAGACCTACTGCCTCGGCATGCAGCTCAATCGGCGATACGCCGGTGTAGTGGTTTAAGGTGTGCCAACGCACATGGTGAACCATGCGCATCGGTAGCCGCTCTGGATGGCTGCCGACCTGGTAACAAGGCAGCATGTCAGAGCCTTTGTAGGTCACCACCTTGCCGGTATCGAGCGGCCAGAGAGCAACAACGTTGCCATCGTCGCGACGGTCAATCAGCTGGAACCCATTGCCACGAAGGCCAGCTGATAGCTGGGTGCATTCGCGCAGCTCGTACGGCGTCTGGAAGCCGTTCGGCTGGTAGCGCAGCACGTCGTACAGCGGATGACTGATGGCTGCCTCGCGCTGGCCTTGGCCCTGCCGGCGGTACAGTTCCAGCGGCAGCTGGCCGATGGATTCAGCCAGCAGCGTGACGCAGTTCTGCAGGACAGGAATGCCCAGCGCCGATTCAGGTGTCACAACCGTGCCGCTGCTGTTTTTGCCGCGACCGATGAGGCCGCGCCACCAATCATTTGTTTCGGTAACGCTACCGCCGGTACCAGCGCCAAGAAGGCTGGAAAAAAACATGTCAGCCCCCTTTGGTTTTGAGTTGAGCGGCTGCGCGATCGGCCAGGTATGCCCAGCCGAGCAGCCCGAGTCCCGCCACGATGAAGGCTGCGGGGATATTCAGCAGAGCAACACCGGCTACCAGCAGGCCGAAGCCCATCAGCCCGGCGAGCCACGAAAGCACTACCAGTTTCATATACCTGCGCCTTCTTCGTAGATTGAGGTGCCGCTGTGCAGCGTGCCCGCACCGCTGATACCAGTTGCCATGATCGCGGCGACGATGCCGTCTATGCGGCCAATGGCCTTCTGTTTGTCTACCTTTCGGTTGCCGGCCGGGTCGGAGACGGTGATGGCGTTGCCGGCGTTCCAGGTCAAAACGGGATTGCCGTCGTGCCGGAGGGTTTCCACCTCAGCCGTCTCGGTGGATATCAGCTGGTAGTCGGCCGGGTCGAGGTCTATCACCTCCTCATCCGGAACGGTGCCCAGCAGGCGCCGCTCGAACTCGTCTACCGCCGGGCCCATGTCCTTGAAGCCTTGGCCGAACGGCGTGAGCTCAGGGAGGGTGATGCCGTGCTCGTTCATCAGCTCGCGCAAGTCCTCGATCCGCCAGCGGTCATAGGCAATTTGGTGCACCTGGAAGTAATCGCAGATGGTCTGCAACCGGCGCAGCACATGCAGCTTGCTGATGGCCTTGCCCGGGGTGGTTTCCAAATGCCCGTCCTTGATCCATACGCTGTACGGCACCTTGTCGCGCCGCTCGCGATCTTCAAGCTGATACTCAGGAATCCAGAAGTACGGCAGCAGCCGCCAGTGCGGGTCGGCCTCGGTCGGGTAGAACAGCAGCGAGAAAGCCGTGAGGTCGGTCGTACTGGAGAGGTCGAGCCCCGCCACCGCTGGGCGATCGCGCAGCAGCCGCATGGGCACGCGCTCTTCGGCAGCACTCCACACGTCCCAGCCAATCCAGGGGTTGTCTGCCTGCGTCCACTGGCAGAAGTTCAGGCGCCGCACCACCGCTTCTTTCGCCGGCAGGCCTCGTGCCTCCGCCACCTGTTCACGCAGGTATTTGCGGCCTGGGATGCCCTCTGTCTGCCGCTCCGGATCGGCCACGAAATCGAGCGAGGGGTTGACCTTCGCCCAGCAGCTCTCATCGGTAAGCGGGTCGTCACCATCATCTAATGAGCAGATGAAGGCGAACAGGCTGTCGTTGTCCTCGATGCCGGCACAGATGCGTTTGCCCAGCTCGTGGTATTGCCCGCAAACGCTGTTCTTGTCGCTCCCGCTGTTGGTGATCATCACGATCATTGCGCGCCGCCGGTTCTTGGTACCGGCGCGCATCATGTTCACTGCGGTCGCGCTCTTGTGCTCGTGCAGCTCGTCGAGCAGGCCGATGTGCGGGCGTGGCCCTGACTGGCCATCGTCCGAGCTGATCGGCCGGAAGAAGCTATTCGTGTTCGGGTAGAACAGGTTCCAGACCTTTTCGTCCCGGCCCGACTGGACCAACCGCCGCACCAGGGCCGGCGACATGTTGACCATGCTCACCGCATCGCGGAACAGGATCATCGCCTGGTCGCGTTTGGTGGCGGCGGCATAGACCTCGGCGCGCTGCTCGCCGTCGGCGACCAATCCGTAAAGCCCAATGCCTCCCACTAGAGGCGACTTGCCCGACCCCTTTCCGGTCTCGATATAGGCCATCCGAAAGCGACGGTAGCCGTCGACCGTGTACCAGCCGAACAGGCTACCGATCACGAACGCCTGCCAGGGCGCGAGCACGAAGGGCTCGCCCTCGTATTCTCCGCCGTTGAGGCAGAGCACTTCTTCGAAGAAGCCGATGGCCTTTTCCGCGGCTTCCTGATCCCACACCAGCCCGCGCAGTTCGGCGGCGTCCCGGTCGCGCAGATGGCGCTTGCAGGCGTTGCGCACATCCGGCCCGGCGACAATCTCACCGGCCAGCACCGCATGGGAGAAGGCGGTGACGCGATCAACTGAAGTACTTGGCGGCTGCGTCTCGTTGTTCATTTGGGAATAACTCACCTTGCGGGGCCGCCGCCTTCATGTTGCGGCGGGCCATCGGCGAGAAACCAAACAGAGCGCCGGCGGCGTTGGCTCGCTTCTCTGCATCGTTGGCGAGCTGCCGCCAGACGCTTATTTGCTTGGCGCCGGTAGCGAAGGTTTGAACGTCGCCACTGCAATCGGCCTTAGCGTTCTGATCCGCGATCAAGCGGCGGAAGCGCTGCCAATCGGCTACCGCTTCGCAGTAGGTGGCCAGCGCCATCATGTCCAGTTTGCTGATCCAGCCGAGGGTAAGCAGGTCTTCAACGACGCGATCCCATTCGGCTGCAGCCTCTGCACTGAGCCACTCCGGCTTCGGCGGCGCCGCGACCGGCACTGCCGGCTCCTGCACTTCCGCAAGCAACTGGCTGGTGTTCTTCTTGCTCGGGTTTCCTTGCAGCAAGTGCAGGTGCGGCGGATGGCCCGAGCGACCCGAGTTAGCATTTCCGGACATATAAAACCTCGAAGGGGTCTTTTCGGCCTATACCCCCCCTCTCCATTTTTCCCGCCGTTGCGAACGGAGATGGGGGAACGGTCTAGAAGGATGCGGGCGCGAATGTTTTCGCCCCCCCTACCCAGGGCGGTGCCAGTGGTGGCGGGGGTCCAGCGGGCGGCCGGTCGAGTCACACCCGGCGAGCCGCCCCGATTTCTCAAGGCGCTGCTTGACCGAGTCGTGACAGTGCTTGCACAGCGACTGCCAGTTGTCCCGAGACCAGAACAGCTTCCAGGCACGCGCGAGCTGCTCAGCATCACCGCTTGCCTTGGCTTCCTTCAGCCGCGGCGCGATGACGTGGTCAACGATCAGTGCCAGGACTGGCCTGGTATTAGTGCTGCACATCGAGCAGAACGGCTGCCGCCGTAAGTGATCCTCACGAGCCAGCTGCCAGCGGTATCCGTAACCGCGCGCCGTGCTGCTGCCCCGGCGCTTATCACTCTGCCCTTGGCGCATCGCTAATGCCCGCCCTGCGCTTCAGCCACTGCTCATATAGGCTGCTCGCCATGTCCGCGCCCATCGTGGCGATGACACAACCAATCGCGACGGCTGCCAGCATCGCGCTACCCATGGCGAGCAGTAGCAGAAACGTCGCCATGCCAAAGACGGCAGAAGCGCCTGCGCGCAGCACGATCCGCTTGATCAACGCCCAGCCCGACAGGCCAGCCTTGTCACCGCGCCACATCTCACCGCTGAGTGCAGCCAAGACGAATCCCAGGATTACAGCCCACAGCGGCGCATCCGCCAGCGTCTGGTGGTTATCGTTCATCAGGTGTGTTTCGCCAGTGGTGCCCGTCAGACCGAGCCGTTTAAGATGCAAGCTCAACCATGCGGAGCTCGTAGAGATGGAACTCGTTTTAAAACTGCTAGGGGCGCTTGGCGCAGTTGCGATGATCATTGACGTCGCTATGCGGCACACCAATGCAGAGCAAAGGAAGCTGCTGGTCGGCTGGGTAAAAGGTGTGGTTGGTCCAACCCTTTATGTATTGTTCACGCTCTTCGCCATCGCTGTATGTGCCATATCGATCTGGCAAATCCAAGCGTTCTACGTCAGCCCCGACCCAATCACACGCAAAGAAGTGGTGATGCTGTTCGTTTACATCATCGACGCCATTTTCTACGGCGCCATCGTTCCAGGTTTAATACTCGCGCCCTTTTCAAAGGCGAAGCCCAAGTTAGATTCCGATGGTTCTGCGGCGGCCTAAGAAAAAGACAAAGCCCCGCACGATGGCGGGGCTTTGAGGGGTGACCGGCGGGGGAACCGGCCTTTGCCTGACACAGCAAGTTAGGCTCGTTTCGGTCATCGCCTTGGCGCTGCTCTGACCTGTTATGCGCTTTGTACCCCCCAACTGCGGAGGCGTAAACAGCGATTTAACGCCGCTGCCGAATGTCGGCTTAATCCTGCCTGAATCCTAGCTCTATACCGGGCGAACACCAGACCGACATTTACGCGACGTAACGCCCACCATGCACCCGCTGCATCCGTGAACGGCGTTCCAGCTCAGCCTTCACTAGCTCGTGCAGCTTTTGCACCCGCTCGTGATAGGTCCGCTCAGAGCCGATCCGCACGCGCCGCATCTGCTGTGCAACGGTTGGGATCGGGTCCGGCAGATAGCGCACCATCGCCAGCTTCACCAGCTGCGTCTCCAGGCAGAACGGTGGGCGGGTGGTGTTGCCCGCCAGCCGCCACGCCTTCGCCAGCTTACGGTCCTGCACGATGCCCGCCTGCTTGATGCTGCCGATTGCCGCGTCCACTTCCTCAGCCGCCCGATCCTCAGCCCCAGCCAGCCCCACCGTGGAACGGCTGCCAGTAGGGATCATCCCGTACTGCATCGCCACCGCCAGCGGCGACGAACTACCCGCGCCCGGACCACCCAGGCCGCCACGGCACCGCTCAGCCCAATGCATCATCAACGCCTCCACCGCCTCAATCATGGCTCTTCTCCCCCGCCGAACCCAACCCAACACAAAAACCCCAACCCAACACAAACCCAACACAGTTAAAACCCATATAGATCAGTGCTTTCGAAGCATCTGTGTTGAGTGTGTTGGGTTTGTTGGGTTTTTCAGTCCTCGCATAGAGAATTTTTGCTTCACCGTCAGAAGGAACAAGCGAAACCGCAGCGCATGCGCGCGCGCGATGCCAAACCCAACACACCCCACACAGCACCCGCAAAGCCCCGCCGTTCATGCCGTGCGCCTGTGTTGGGTTCGCAAAACCAACCCGACACAACCCAACACAACCCAACACACGCTTGAGCGTACTCATGCTGCAGCCGCCTTCAGGTGGTCCCACCCGTCCACGTCCCAGCCCGCCTTGCGCGCCTTCCCGCGCCACTCCGCCACGTGCTGGCCAAGCGCAGCTGCGGATAGAGATGGGGGCAGGGAAGATCCCGGGTCGCTGGGGAAGAAGAACGCCCCAAAGCTTCGATTGCTGCCATTCGTCCAGGGGATCGAGCGCGTCTTCTCCACCTCGGCACTGATGAACAGGCTGAACTTCGTCTGGCTCATCGCGTGTTCCTTGTTGCGCTGGCACCACTCGAGGAACAACGCATACAGGTCCGTCGACAGGCACGCGCCCCACAGGTCCAGCCCAAGCTCACCGCTCTGCCATTGATAGAGGAAGGTCTGCCACCCTGCCCGGCTCAACGCCACCAGCCGCTGTCGCGCATCGGTGTGCGGTGGTCGCGTGCGCTGATCGAACTCGCCCAGGTCCAACGACAGCAGCCAGCCATACAGCGCTGCCACCCCGTTGCCCTTCAACTCCGCGCCGATCGCCTTCTGTCGTGCAGGCGGCAACGTCTCCTGCGGCCACACCACCAGCATGCGCCGGTCACTGTCGCTGATCGGCCACGGCAGGATCTCATTCGAGAGGAACACCGCATTCATATGGTTCGCCTCTTCCCACCCGTTGATGAACTTCGATTCCATCCGCACCGTCTTGCCGGTGATCAGATGCTTGATCTTGCCCACCTGGTTATAACGCTGGTCACGCGAGACAACCTCCTCGAACACGGCCCACAGCTTCCGGCTCTGCCACGCGTTGAACGACGACTCCAACTGCGTCTGCCCCACCGTCGCCGCATACGGCCCAAACAACTGCCCGAACGCATCGGCAAACAGCAGCGACTTGCCCGAGCCCTCAGTGATCGAATGGGCCAGCACCGCCGTATCCATCTTCGCGCCCGGGTGCTGCAGCGGGTAGGCCAACCACTTCTTCAGCCAGTTGAAGGCCTCTTCATCGTGGTTGCACAGAAACGAGATCAACCAACGCAGGTTCGCGCACGCCTCATCGTCCCGCACAGGTTCCAGCGGCAAACCTTCAAACGTATTGATGTACACGGCCGGATCCAACCGCATCGCCGGGTCGAACACGATGTGATCCACATCCACCGTCCGCCGCTCGGCTGAGTTCAGCCACAGCGCATAGGCGTCACCCAGCGCCATCTTCACCGCGCCTTCCGGAATGCGCCGCTTCTTCTCGCGGTCCCACACATCCTTGGTGCCGTCGATATACACATAGCGCTCGGTCGGCGGCATACCCAGCGCGCCGGCCTTCTTGCCCGCCATACGCCGCGCCTGCTCGATCTCGCGCACCGCATCGGCGCCGATCAGTTTCTTCGCCGTGTCATCCAGCCATGTTTTCGCCAGCGGCTTGCTCACCAGCGCCTCGAAGGCCGTCTTCTTCATCACGGTCTTCTTGTCCTGGTCCCACACCTGCGTGGTGCCTTCCACCAGAGCAAAGCGCCGCAACACCTGTTCACTGGTCAGCCCCGCCCCCTGCCCCCCGTTGTCGGAGGAGCCGCCCGGCGCCGCGGCTTCGGCCTCGGATGGGGTCCGGGAAGGCCCACCATCAGCCAGCGCAGCCGACAGCTGCTGCTGGACGGCCTCAGGCCCCCAGCTCACATGCAGATCATTCCAATCCATCAGGCAGCCTCCCCTGGCATCACCGGGAACACGGCATAGCCGCCAACCTCCGCAGCAGCGGCCTCCGCCTTTACTCGCCCGGGGTTGTTCTTCACGGTCGGGTCATCATCGCCAGCAATCACCAGATAACGATCGGGGTGAGCTGCACGGATCGCGCGAGCGACCGGTAGGAGATTCCCCGAATCAATGGCAACCGCAACGGCGCAGGACGTCGCGTGATGCACGCTCGCTGCCGTCGCATAGCCCTCAGCCACATACAAAGGCTGAGCAAACAGCGGTTCGCTGATCAGATGGAAGCAACCACCCTTGCGCCCGTACTTCGGGAAGAGCTTCGTGCCCTGCTCATTGATCGCCTGCAGGCTCCACAACTTGCCCGCCGCGTCGCGCAGCGGCACCGCAAGGGTCCCGGCCTTGAACATCATGAAGCTGATCGAATCCGGCCTCGGCTTCGGCAGGTTCTCGAAGAAGGCCTTCGTCTCACTGCCCACCCACACGTCACACCGCTGCCGCGCGTCATCGATGGCGAGCACCACCGTGTAATGAAAGAAGCCCACACCAAAAGCCCCTACCTGCTTACGCTCAAGGTAGGGGCTCGTGCCGTCGGGCTTGCAGTGCTTCGTCCAGATCTGCTCGCAGGCCTGGGCAACAGCCTCGCGCATTACGCCCAGCCGCGCTTCGTCGGCCTCAATCTCCGCCTGCCGCGTGGCGCGGCGCTGTTCAGCCTCGGCACTCAGCCTGCGCTTCTCTTCGGCCGTGATCGGCTCACGGCGGGGCGACCAGCCATTGTCCTTTGCCAGCTTGATCACCGTGCCCATGCCAGTCCCGCGCTTGCGGCACGACTTCCACACGCTCTTCGCATCCGCCGAGTTGTAACCGTCACCCGTCTGGCTCCACGCGTTCCAGATATCGAACCCGGCTTCACCGAACTCCGCCTTCACACCCATCGCCATCGCCAGCCAGGTGTCGCGGTTATCGGCATCGATAAAGGTCAGCAGTTCGGCCAGATCGAGCAGCGTAAGAGGGATTTGCTCAGCCATTGGCCGGCCCTCCCGCCTTTAGCGCCGCCAGCTCGGCCAGTGCTTGTTCAAGCTTGCGCCATGTATTGCGATGCCGCTCGCGCTGCCGGAGGACCTCCTCGCGCAAGCCCGCAATGATTCGCTCTGCATCGTTTTCAACCACGACGCACCCCCTTCGCCCGCAGGTCGATCAGGTTCTGGCACGGCACACACAACCGGCACCCCTTCACCGCCTCCTGCCGCTCCTTCGGAATGTCATCACCACACTCCTCGCACTCGGCCAGGCTTACGCCCTGGTACTGCACGCGGTTATCGATGCTGCGCTGCAACTGCTCGGCCATGGCCCGCTCGGCCATCTCGATGATGTGTTCATCCATGAGCCACCTCCTCCAACGCTTGCTCCATTGCCTGCTCCGCACCGGCGACAATGCCGATGATCTCGCCGATCATCTTGTTCGCGTGGTAACGCAGCGTTTCCACCTCGTGGTGCTCCCATACGTTGTCCGCCGCGCCCGCGTGCAGGCTGCCGACAAACTCTCCCTCGGCTTTCAGCAGCTCGCCCAGCGCCTTCAACGCATCGCGCGTCGCCGGTACCGGCCTGGGTACGAACACCACCGCACCGGCCGGGCGCACCAAAGCCGCCAGCAGGCGCGGGTCACGCGTTGCAGCAACGATTTCCTCGATCAATTCGGGATGGATGGGGCGGTTGTTCGTAGGGTTCAGGCGCTTGCTCAGCTCGTCCGGGTCAATCCCGATCGTCAGCGCAATGCAGTTCTGCCCGCCTACCGCATCGCGGGTAGCGCGGTATAGCGCCTGGCGAGTGTTCAACACCGGCCCGGCGGCCGGCAAAAGGTCTTTCCGACTCATGGTTTTAAAGCCCCGGTAACGCTGTAGCCATTCGTCGGGCATTTGCCTACTCTATGGCTACAGCAGTCGTCGCCCGTCGCAATACTTGCTGTGTCTCGTCGGGCTGACTGTTGAGGTGATCGGCTGGTAACCGCTCACCGGACCGTCGAAGCTGGGGTTTCATTGGTAAGTGGGTCCCCAGTTTTCGACCTCTATTGCACCTGCCGCCATGGCGACAGGTTGTGTCTCTGGCCTTTCTGGCCCTGCCGGTACCGGTCTGGTGGTAAGCCTCCCGGTACCGGCTCCGCCGCCCCGCTCTGCGCGGTGGTAAGTGTGCGACGGGTGTAATTGGTTAGGTACGGCGTTCGGCTTCGCGGCGCTCTGAGGCGCGGCGTTCGCCGGACCGGCGGTCGCTTGCGCGCCGCTCAGGCTGATTAGCGAAAGAGTGATCAACAGCCTCACTCGCCTTACGTGGAGCGGCTATAGCCTTCAAGCGATTGATGTCGAATGGATTGCCCTGCTCCGCTGCCGCCCGGGCCAACTGGCTGACATAGGTCGTCTCCCCGGTGTACTCGGTACGAGGCAACGCATCAGCAGCAATCCACTTGTAGACGGCCCTAACGCTCACGCCGCAAGCCTTCGCTGCCGCTTTGGCGCCGCCTACCGATTGGACTGCCTCTTTAATCGTGCTCATTACGAGCCTCCTCGGCAAAACTGTGAACCTGAAGTACATATTATGACGGAACTGAAAGTACATGCAAGGGCATGCGAAATTGAACCTATGGTTCAACATGACGATTTTCGACAGGCTTTCTCGCAACGCCTCAAAGCAGCACTAGCCGTTAAAGGCATAGACGCTTGGGGCGCAGGCGCTCGCCTGGCCAAAGTGGCAGGGGTCACACCGAGAGCCGCCAGTAAGTGGCTCAATGGCGAGGCGATCCCAGGTCCTAGCAAGATGCTTGCGATCGCTGGGGAACTTGGCGTCAGGCGCGAGTGGCTTCAGTTCGACGAAGGCGCGATGCTTTCCGAGGCCGGCCAGCGCATAACGAACGTCGAGCCGGGCCCAGACATTGCCAGCCCCTATCGCGCGGTAAAGATTGTCGGCACCGCGCAGATGGGCGCCGAAGGGTACTGGCACGCGCTGGACGACGGCGACGGCGTGGTCGATATCCCCTCTCGCGATCCAGGCGCTTACGCGCTGCGATTGAAAGGCGACTCAATGGCCCCAGCCATTCGCAGCGGCTGGATCGCAGTCTGTGAACCAAACGGCCGACTGGTACCAGGTGAGTACGTCATGATCAGGCTGCGCGACGGCGAAAGCATGCTAAAGCTGCTCGGCTACGCCAACGACGTCGAAGTCGGCGTGCTCTCGGTCAACCCGATCTACGACATGCGCACCATCGCCTTCGACGACATCGAGCAAATACACTTCGTCGGGGCCATCGTCCCGCCAAGTAAAGTCAGAATCTAACGCAACACAACGCAAGGAAGCGAAACCATGAGTTACCTCGTTCTCACCCGCCGCGAAGGTGAAAAGATCACCCTGCGCGTCCAGCCCGGCACAGAGGCTGATGATCTACTCGCTCAGCTGTTGCTGGAAGGCATCACGATCGAACTGAAAGACATTGATGGCAACCGCGCAAAGATCGCGATAGAAGCCCCGCAGGACCTGCAGATCCTTCGAGCCGAGCTGGAAGAAGCATGATAGCGGCAAGCCAAGCATGATCCGCCGCACAATCGCGTGTTTACGTCTGTCGGCTGTACAAGCGGCCAGTATTCGCATCGTTAGCAGTTGCTATACACTCTAAGTGTACAAGTCGCTATACTCGCGCGCCTTTCGAGTAGCCTGATGAACAATTCAGGAATCTCGAAGGTCACAGCATGTGAATCTCCACCGATTGCATGTCGCAACACATAAGAGGATATACGCCATGTCTAGCAACCCTTTCGTTCTGCGCTGCTATGCAGAGAAGAAGGATGGTTTGTGGATAGCCGCGTGCCCCCAGTTTACGCTGGCGGCTCAGGGAGATAGCTTTGAAGAGGCCAAGGGCAAGCTTGAGGCGCAGATAAAGTCTTACGTTGTCGAGGCGCTCACCGTTGACCGCGCACACGCAGCAGAGCTGCTTAGCCGGCAAGCGCCGCTTGCCATGCGACTGCGCTATCAAGTGCTATCGTTCGTCTGCAACCTAGCTCGCAGCAGTCGTAAACGCATTCGTTTCTTTCAGGAACCAGCACTACAGTACGTCGGCTGCTAAGGATAAAGAATGTGGTCAGGGAGGTACAAACCACTAACCTACAAGGAAGTGATAGGAGTCCTAAAAAAGCTTGGCTTCACGTTTCGTAACCAAGAGGGCAGTCACGAGCAGTGGGTGCGGGAAGGAAATCCCTTCCGAAAGGTGACTGTCGACAAGCCGAAGCAGCCTTTCTGCGGCGACCTGATCAAATACATGTGTCTCCAAGCAGGGGTCACGAAAAAGCAGTTTTACTCGAAGCTCGACTAGCCCCGCACTCAGCGGGGCTTTTCTTTTATCCCTCCCAATCGTCGTGCAGAGCTTCACAGACGCGGGGTATGTCACTCAAGCACATGCCTTGGCCAGCCAACCTCACCGCGCGGTCAATCCTGACCTCTCAGCCCCGTTTCTGCGGGGCCAGCTATCAACTTGCCCTCAAACTTTACATATCAAATTCCTCCCACTCCGTTCCGATTGAACTTTCGCTAAGCCCTTATTACTGTACGGATATCCAGCAGTAAGGAGGAAGCCATGAATCGGACTCAGGCTCAAAGCATCACCCACCAGCGCCAGGCATCCAGCTATGGCCGGCTGGTTCGCCGTATCAACCACCTCATCACCACACCCCGTGCCCAGGTCGAACGCCAGGCGAACCTCGCGCGGCATCCGGACGACCGCCCGGAAGACTGGGAGCGCCTACTGGACGAGATCCAGCAAACGGACGGCGTAGCCATGACGCACCGCGCAGACGGCACCGTGCATGTGCGCTGGCGGAGCATTGAACACAACTAGTTCAATCAGCGTGAACCTGCCGCTCCGAATTATGAACTGTAGGTACTTGACTGAAGTGAACCACTAGTACATATTTCTTCCCGTACCCACTTACCAAGGTTACGGTCATGCAGACACAGCACAGCGCCACCCGCTGCCCGGTTTACCTCCACCCGGCAGCGGCAACCAACCCCAACACCGTCGCCAGCATTCAGCGCGCCACCGGCCAATTGATCGTGCTCACCGGCGGCCGCCCGCAACTCAAGCAGCAGCCCACCCAGCCCGCCTTTGAAGACTTCGGTCCGTTCGGAGGCGACGCCGCATGAGCATCTTCACCCTCACCAAGGGCAGTTCAACCGCCCTCGGTTATCTGGCCCGCCGGGCCGGTACCGAGCAGTTGCTACTGACCCAGCCCGCACGCGAACTGCGCGCCGAGATCAACATCGAGCCGAGCGGCCTCGCCGACCGAAGCGGCGGCCAGGTCCACGCGGTGCTCTGGCTGCGCGAACAGCGCCACAGCATCACGCTGCAGCGCGACGACAGTGCCAACGCCCAGCACCTGACGGAATGGGTCGAAGCGATCGCCAACGGCACGCTGGAGACAGCCGCGGGTATTCCGCAGCGCCCAGCCCCTGCCGAGCTATCGCCCTGCTGCAAATGCGGCAGCGAGGCCATCGCCTACGACTACGCAGGCCCCGGCGACGTCTTCTTAAACGGCGTGAAATGCCGCCACGGCGATTGCCAGTCACTGGAAGGCGCTCCCACGCCCGCAATCGCGCGCGATGCCTGGAACGAGATCCAGCTTGAGCATCTGAACGAGCAACCCGCCACAGGCACCGACATGGTCAACCACCCACCGCACTACACCGGCCACCCGAGCGGCGTGGAGTGCATCGAGGTTGCCGAGCACCTGCCGTTCTGCCTGGGCAATGCCTTCAAGTACCTGTACCTCCGCAATGCGTGCGGCAGCGTGGTGGAAAACATTGAACAGGCTATCTGGCACGTCAACCGCCACAACGAGACGTATCCAGACAAGCCCGCCCTACCGGAAGAGGCACGCGAGGCGCTGGGCGAGATCGTTGTTCACGAACCGCACCCCTTCGGCGCCTGCATGCTGATCATCGCCGGTCCCGCGCAATGCGGCGCCTATGACACCTGCCTTGAAATGCTGAAGAGCGAAGCCGAGCGGCTGCGCTGGATTGCTCAGCACGACGCGGCAGCAGCCTGAGGGCCACCCATGAACAGGAACCTAGACGCTACCGCCGCCGTGCTGGGCATGGGCCCGCGCATCCTGCGCCGCCGCCTGCGTGAGCTGGGCATTCTCCAGCAGAACGGTGAACTGGCCTGTGCGCACCGCGACAAGGGTTACCTGTTCGTGGATACCCGCTCGCGCTGGAACACCAGCATCGGCGCTTACAGCCACTACCCGGTGGTGATGAGCACCGAAGCCGGCATCGCCTGGCTCGCCAAGCAGCTCGATAAAACCGTGACTCAGAAGGGAGCCGCCGCATGAAGTCCAACCCCATTACCGATGCCATCGGCGCGCTCAAACTGGTCCCGATCGTTCACTACCACCCGGACATCGTCAGCGCCGACGCCATGCTGGGCGCAGCCAGAGAGGCCGTAGAACGCCTGCAGGCTATCGACCCCGCCGCGCTTGAGCTGGCTGAGGTGTATCGGGTGGTCGCGGCAGAACTGGCCCCAGGCCAAACGCTCTACGTCACGCCGACCACCTGCACCGAGCGGCCCTATGGCGCCGTCGTTACTGACGCGGCCGGCGCGCTGATTGCTACTGCCGCCGGCAAGACCATCGACGGGCTCGCCATGCTGATCCGCATGCGCCTCCCGGCGGGGTGCGGGGAGGCAGTAGCGTGATCATCGCAACCAGCACCTACCAGCAATTGCTGCGCCGCTACGACCGGCCCTGCCTGCCGCTTGACGACGTGCGCGCCGAGTACCTGCCGCACATCAGCAGCATGGATCACCTGCTTGAAGAGATCCGCAAGGGCGCCATCCGCCTGCGCTACGTGCGCCTGCATGGCAGCCGCAAAGCCCCACCCGTGGTGTACCTGCACGACCTGGCCAAGTGGCTGGACGCGCAAGACCCGAACAACGAGCAACAACCAACCGCCGCCCACCAAGCGGCATAACGCAGCAAAGGGAGACACAGCATGAAACCCACCGACGTAAATGACTTTCTCGGCTCACTCAACGCCGGCGTATTCGCAAGCCAGGTAGGCCGCGCCTTGTCCGATGTCGCCGCTGGCGTTGTCGACCACGGCAAGCCAGGCGAAGTCACGCTGAAGTTCAAGCTCAAGCAGATCGGCCAGAGCCACCAGGTGGCGGTCAGTCACACGCTGGATTTCGTCCAGCCGACCAAGCGCGGCAAAAAGCGCGAAGACACCAGCCTCGATACGCCCATGTACGTGACTGAGAGCGGCCTCACCCTGTTCCAGACCGACCCCACGCCGCAGATGTTCAGCCGCGAGGATGCGCCCGTTAACGCGCGCGAAGTCTGACCGCAGTAGCAAAACCCACTTACCAACAAGGAAGCAACACCATGCCACTGAGCAAAGAAGCCATTCAGCACATCGAGTCCCAGGCCGTCATCGCTGCAGCTAAGCCCATCACCGTTGAAGGCGGCACCACCGTTGCCGTACTTCCCGAAAACATCCGCCTCCACACGATGGAAGTGTTCCAGCCGCTGCGCGACCGTTTCCGGGGCGCCATGGTTACCCATTCGATTGAGGACTTCGCCAAGTACGTCAAGGCGCACGAAACCGATGACGCGGCGCCAGTAGACCCGCGCGGCTTCATCGATCAGGACGCCATGCGCGCCACCATCATCTTCAACCTGGGCGCACCCGGTGCCGCTGGCCACGGCGACGACACCGCCATGCTGACGCTCAAGCCCACCGCCGCCTATGCCGCAATGCAGGCCAATGTCGGCAAGCCGCTCGCCCAGCAAGCACTGGCCGAATGGCTGGAAGACTGGCTGCCCAATCTGCAAGCCGTCGCTGGCGAATCCGATCTGCCTATGCTGCAGGCCATCAACGCCATCCGCCGCATGATCATCAAGGCCACCAGCCAGCGTGACAGCAACGTGGGCGACTTCTCCAGCAGCCGGTCGGCCATGGACGAGATCGAGGCCAGGAGTCAGGACACCCTGCCCTCCGCCTTCATTTTCACCACCGTGCCGTTCGAAGGCCTGCAGCCGGCGAACATCACCCTGCGCCTGTCGGTCATCACCGGCCGCGACGAGCCGATGCTCAAACTGCGATGGGTCGGGGAAGAGGCCCAGCGGGAAGAGTTCGCCCGGGAGTTCAAAGCCGTGCTCGAGCAGCAGGTCGGCGGCTTCGTACCGCTCACCATCGGCACCTTCGCGCTTGGCAAGTAACTAGAAACATCACCAGCACCTGCCCGTCGCAGCCACTTACCACGGCTCTGCGGCGGGCATCAGGGGAGACACAGCATGAACTTCACCACTTACCAGATCATTGCGTTTATCGGCAGCATGGCCGGGATGGTCATCGTCTTCGGCCTTGGCTTCGTCGAGGGTCGCCGCAGCCGCCGCGAACAGTTTGACCGCATCCGCACCGAGCACCTTGAGGAGCTCGCCACGATCCGCCACCAGCTCGACCGTGCCAAGCACGAACACACCCTCAGCCGCCTCAACGCCGCTCAGGCGATTGAAAACATGACAACCGAATCAGACCAGCGCATTGACGAACTGGTCCGGCTGCGTGAGCAGACCGCGAACGCCCTGGCCGCTGTGCGCATCTATTCAGCCGTCGCGCTCACCGAAGACGACGCCGCGAATATGACGGCCATCGCCGCCAAGCTCAGCCTTGCCGCGCAAACCTTCAGCAACCTCAACGCCCGAGACCAGGCGGAAAGCTGCCGCAAGCTTTCCAGCTTCGCCACCGCCCTGTTCGAACGCTACTGGAGCGCTCAGCCACGCCTGACACAGGAGCAAGTGGCATGAGCTGGATACTCACCTATACCGGCCAACGCTTCGACCTGCTCGCACCGCGCGCGGAGCTGATCACCACCATCGACATCGCCCATGCCTTGGCACACGTCTGCCGCTTTGGTGGTCACACCCGCCATCATTACTCGGTAGCGCAGCACAGCCTGGTGGTCGCTAGCATCGTCCCGCCCGGCCTACAGCTGGTTGCACTGCTGCACGACGCCACTGAAGCCTATGTGGGTGATCTGGTGCGACCGCTCAAGGCACTGCTACCCGACTACAGCGAGATCGAGCACGGCATCTGGCTCGCCATCTGCGACCGCTTCAACCTTGATCCTGTCCTGCCTGCCAGCATTCACGAAGCCGACATGATCGCCCTCGCCACCGAGCGCCGCGACCTCATGCCCGAACACGGTGAAAAATGGCCCTGCCTTTCAGGCGTCACCCCGCTACCGGCCACCCTGCCCCGATGGACCAGCGACCACGCGTCCATTCAGTACCACAGCAAGCTGCTCGAGCTCATGCAAACCCACCACCGCGCTCGCGCACTCGGCACCTGGGAACGGATCGACGAAGCACACGCCGGCGCAGCTGCGCCGCAGTGCATGTGAGCAAAATGCAAACAATAAAGCTACGAAGCGGCTGCAGCCTGTACAGCACTAACCCGCGCCCTGATATCCCTGAGCTTGGCTGGAGAAAATGTTCCGAGCGCGTATGGATCATCGAGAACATCGAATATAGCCATGACCTCCATCCGCAAGGTTTGCAGGTGGCCAAGACGCCCGGTATGCAAGTCATTGAGATGGGCATCACCAATGCGGCGCAGAAACTCATCAAGCATAAAGCGGTATCTATCCTGCTTTTTAGCTTGAACAGGCGCCGGCTCCTTGGTCAGCCTGTCAATCAAATGAATCAGCTCAGTGCAGGAAAAGACGAAGCGCGTTCGATAAACCGAATCTGCCAAAAGTCTTTCCGTCTCCTGAGCAGCAACCTGCGCCTCATGCTGGGATCTCGCAATATCTGCTGCGAACAAAACCGCCATAATCGTACCAATCGCCTGCACCCAGCTCGACAGAGCGGCATTCCAAGAGAACGGCAATACGATCAGAAGCAGGACCACAGCCCCCATCCAGAGCACACCGATTGCAATCCTTCGCGATACCAGTTCTCTATAAATCATCCTTGCCTCTCCACTCTGAATATCTACTTTGACTTCGAAGCGTATTCGCTCTCGCCGACAAACGATGTGATCGCCCTCCGTTGTGAAACGACGCCAGACCTATTTGGGACCGAGGTTACTCGGCGGTGGCTAGAGAGGGTATCTGTATGACCTGCACCATCTTCTACACCACCGAAATGCCAAACGAGCAGGCTAAGGTCAGCGGCACCCCGCCGCGTAAGCCAATGCGCTGGGCTGTTGAGTACTTGGTGAAAACACCGGACGGCCGCACCTTGGTCGAGAATACCAAAACCATACAGCGCGCCACCTTCGAAGAGCTGCGCGAAGTCATGGACCACACCATCGGCGCGATCGGGGACGAGGCCGGCAACATCGCCAGCTTCGTCAGCTGGCGAGCCACCGCCCGAGGCGGCAGCAGTAAGCGGAGAGCCCGGCGATGAACCAGCCAGCAATCGACATTCTGATAAAGCTGCCAGAAGTGTGCCGCCAAGTGGGGCTGGGTAAGTCAGCGATCTACGAAATGATT
Organism: Stutzerimonas stutzeri; assembly: GCF_024448895.1. GTDB lineage: Bacteria > Pseudomonadota > Gammaproteobacteria > Pseudomonadales > Pseudomonadaceae > Stutzerimonas > Stutzerimonas stutzeri_Q. The sequence goes on along the minus strand of NZ_JAMOIC010000003.1, from coordinate 298,827 downwards.
GCCGCCGAGGCATTCCCGGCGCCGATCAAGCTGGGCCGGTACTCACGCTGGTCGCAGTCGGAGATTCAGGGATGGGTAGAAATGCAAAAGGCCGCCAGAAAGGCGGCCTGATTCGTCACACGTCGGTATCAGCTGTCCGACGCTGCAACCAGATTGACGTCGCCAAAGAGGCTAACCCAGGCGTTGCGCTCATTGAGAAGCGCAGTGTCGAAGTCCCGACTCCACATTGCAAGCCAGCTCTCAAGCTCCTCAACGGTGTATTCATGACGCGCTACGCCAACCATGATCTCTACAAGCTCATGCTCGGGAGCAGTTAACTCGTAACCATTGATCAGCAAAAAAATAGCACCTGCCATCGCGGCGGTGCGCTTATTTGCATTTTCAAATGGGTGATTTTGGATCAGGCTTTCGATCAGCACGGCAGCAAGAACAAACATATCGTCTTCTTGCGCATAGTAGCGATGCTGCGCGGGCCGCTGCTGAGAAGAGGACAGTTCTCCCCTTTTCAGCACCCCAATTCGCTCATCCGGCGTCTGCTGGAGGATCAGCTGTTCGTTGATGTGAATGAGCGCGTCAACGTTTAGGTAACGGATACCTTCGAAGACCTCGATGTGTGCTCCGCTACCTTTCATTCACTCAAACCTTGGATAGGTCATCCATTGCTTTCTCATAACGATGGAAAGCAACGCAAAAAGCCTTGTTTAGCTGGACGTCGTAATAGCCTTCCGCCGGACGCGCCTTTGCTACACGAGACTTGTCGCGCGGCGGTATATAAACACGGTCAGCTTTCGGTAATGCATTGCCCATGACTCTCTCCTTTCCGGCACAGCCGGTTTGCTCATGATCCAGCACCGCTGGATCCCAGCCCTAAATTCACTATAGCCCTTTGATCAGGGCGCAAAAAACCACGACGATGCGTGGTTGGTGAGAAAAAAGGCCAGTTTTCAACGTTTGTAGCTCTGAGAAGACCCTTCTCACACAAGCTAGAACTCGTTGTACGTTGCGTATTTAACAATACGCGTGACAGTCACGCTAGCTATTTATGCGTCTCTGAACGTGTCGTCAGACGTTCGGCACACATATCGTAGACTGGCTCACAGCTCTGTAGTTTCGTAGACTTTACGACACCAAACGCTACAACCAATCCATAGCAGACGCTATCGCCTTGATAAATTGCAATCAATTGCAATCCCTTAAGCGGCAGCGAAAGATGCCAGGTAGTCTGCCCAAAGCTGCATCAATGCACCTCGCTCCTCCAAGTACTGCGCATGGTTATACGCCGCACGGGCGCTGCTCCGTTCCACATGCGCAAGCTGCAGCTCGATCACCTCGCCTCGCCAGCGGCCCGACTCGTAAAGATGCGTCGAGGCCGTAGCGCGGAAGTCATGACAATGCCAGCCCTCCATGCCGAGGTACTCCAGCGCCCTATTCAGGGTTGTCGCACTGATCGGTTTGTCTGGATGACGCAGCCCAGGAAATAACAGCTCACCCGCTGTAATTCGCCGAAGCTCCCGCAACAGATCCACCGCCTGGCGCGGCAAAGGCACTAGGTGCTTGCGCCGCATCTTCATCCGCTCCGCTGGTATCTCCCAAACCGCGCCGTCCAAATCGAACTCTGACCACCTGGCGCAACGCAGCTCCACCGTGCGAGTAAACAGCATTGGTAGCAAGTACAGAGCGATCACTGTGACTCGATGCCCTTTATAGTCGGCCAACGCGCGATAAAACTTAGCGAGATCAGCCTCAGCCATCGGCTTTGAGTGATTTACCGGCTTCCGCTGAATCGCACCTTTCAGCGCCGCGGCTGGGTCAGCATCAGCGCGCAGCGTCGCGACACCGAACCGGAACACGGCGGAGATCCATTGCCGCACAAGCAATGCGTACGCAGTGGCACCGCGCTTGCTCATCCGAGTCAGGATGTCCAACACATGCGCTGCCGTAATCTCCCGCATCGGCAAACGCCCAATGCGCGGGTACACCTCCGCTTCGAATACCCGCCGCGCCTGGCGCCTATAGGCCTCTGTCCGAGCTGCCAGCCGCTCATCGATCCACTCTTCAGCCACCGCCTTAAACGTGTTGCGGTTCGAGGCCAGCTGCTGCGCTTTCTCCGTCTGGCGTACATGCGAAGGGTGCCGTCCGGCTTTCACGTGCTCACGAGCAACGTCGCGCTCCGTACGCGCGTCAGCCAAGGTGACTTGCGGGTACGCACCTAGCGCAAAGACGTTTTCCTTTCCGGCAATACGATAGCGGTACCGCCACAGCTTCGAACCGTTCGGGCGAACCTCGAGATAGAGCCCGCCGCTGTCGGTGAGCTTGAGCGCAGCAGCACCTGGCTTGGCCTGCCTGATCTTTACGTCGGTTAGGGGCATGGTGCGGGTATGCGGGTATCATTCGGTTGATACCCGCAACGATACCCGCTTTTTACAAGGATGTCCCCGGAGGACGGCGGACGCCGATGGCTGCTCAGACGAGAAAAACCGGGGTGATCACTTAAGAAACCGGACAGACGCGGACAAGTGCGGAAGCCAATGATGATTATCGAGCATCAGCAACATGATCAGTTCTCCTGCTGGTCGCATTCGGCCAGGGCCACCGCGCGGAACATGGCGCGGCGTTTATTGAGCGTTTCTTCCCATTCCAGTGCTGGCTGCGAATCAGCAACGATGCCGGCGCCGGCTTGAACGTGAAGCTCGCCATCCTTGATTACCGCGGTACGTATCGCGATCGCCGTGTCCATGTTGCCGTTCCAGGCCAGATAGCCAACTGCGCCGCCGTATACGCCGCGCTTTACAGGTTCCAGCTCGTCGATGATTTCCATCGCGCGGATCTTCGGCGCACCGGACAAGGTGCCGGCTGGAAGAATCGCGCGCAGCGCATCCATGGCCGTCAGCGGCGCTTTGAGCTGACCGGTGACGTTGGAGACGATGTGCATGACGTTGGAATAGCGCTCGATGATCATCTTTTCAGTCAGCCGCACGGAACCATGCTCAGCCACGCGCCCGACGTCGTTGCGCCCCAGATCGATCAGCATCAGGTGTTCGGCCAGCTCCTTGGCGTCGCTGAGCAGATCCTGCTCCAGCGCCAGGTCGGCTTCCTCGTTGGCGCCCCGCGGGCGGGTGCCGGCGATGGGGCGAACCGTGACCAGGCCCTCCTCAACTCGCACCAGTACTTCCGGCGACGATCCCACCACGTGGAAATCGCCGAAGTTGAAAAAGTACATATAGGGCGTCGGATTGAAGCAGCGCAGCGCACGGTACAAGTCGATCGGCGCCGCCTTGAACGGGATCGACATGCGCTGGGAGATCACTACCTGCATGCAATCGCCGGCGAGGATGTAGTCCTTGATACGGTGGACTGCCTGCTCATAGTCGTCACGACTGAAGCTGGAGCGGAACGTCGGCTCGACGCCAGCGCCTGCCTCGAAATCAAGGCCGAGGCGCGGCGTGATCGGCTGACGCAGCTTTTCCCGCAGCGCTTGCAGCTTCGCCTGCCCCGCCTCGTAGGCGTCAGGCTGCGACGGATCGACCAGCACGATGCAGTGCAGCTTGCCGGCAAGATTGTCGAACACCACCACCGCATCGGACACCATCAGCAGGATATCGGGCGTGCCCAGCGGGTCGGGGTTGGGACAGGTCGCCAGCTTGCGTTCGACGTAACGCACGCTGTCATAACCGAAATAGCCCACCAGGCCACCGTTGAAGCGCGGCAGGCCGTCGACCGGCGCTACGCGATAACGCTGCTGAAAGGCCTCGACAAAAGCCAGCGGGTCTTCGACCTGGCAGCGTTCGATCTCGACACCGTCGGTGGTGACGCTGATGTCATGATCCTGCACCCTCAGCACGGTGCGGCATGGCAGGCCGATGATCGAATAGCGGCCCCACTTTTCCCCGCCCTGTACCGACTCGAGCAAGTAGGAATTGGGTGCGTCGGCGAGTTTGAGATAGAGCGTTAACGGTGTATCGAAGTCGGCGAGGGTCTCGAACGACAGGGGGATGCGGTTGTGGCCTTCAGCGGCCAAACGCAAGAATTCTTCGCGGGTCATGTCAGCCTCGTGGTCGGAGGGAATAGCTGGGTCGAATCGTGCAAACGTACCGGACTTGCCGGCAGGAAATGTCAGGCGCGCCAGCGCCAACGGGCAAGGGCCTTGATGACATTCATCCATTGTTTGCGGGTGACCACCACGATCTGATCTCGTTTTGGGGCGTTACGGGACAGAGGCCACACTAGCGCAGCCCCGAAACCGAAGCAACCAGCTCGCGCAGGTCGTCGACGACCAACGCCGGCTGCTCATCCGCGATGGACTCGCCGTGGTTATAGCCGTAGGTCAGGGCAACGCAAGGCACTGCCGCCGCCTTGGCAGCCCGCACGTCATTGCGCGAGTCACCCACGAACAGCGACTCTTCTGGCACAACGTCCGCCTTGTCCATTACATATAACAGTGCCGCCGGGTCAGGCTTCTGCTGCGGCAAGGTATCGCCGCCGACCAGCCACTGGAAATACCCGGTAAGGCCCTTCTCTTCCAGCAGCGGCTCGATGAACTGCGCCGGTTTGTTGGTGATGATCGCCAGCTTCACCTCGCGCTCGCGCAGCCAGTCCAGACACTCGCGAACACCCGGGTAGACCGTTGTCAGTTCGTGGCCGCCAGCATAGGCCTGCATGAACAGCGCCAGGGCCTCGTCGGCCAGCTCGTACGCTACACCTTCATGTTCAAGCCCGCCGGCCAATGCGCGACGTACCAGGACGCGCGATCCGTTTCCGACCCAGTCGCGTACCTGGGCAATGCCGGCCGGCTCACGGCCGAGCAGCATCAGCATCTTGTCTACTGCTGCGGCCAGGTCTGGCACCGAATCCATCAGGGTGCCGTCCAGGTCGAACATCGCCAGCCGCGGGAGCTTGCCGTCGAATAGCTGCTCCAGAAGGGTCATGGGCGCGCCAGCGCAAGTTCGGCGCGCATCTGGTCGATCACGGCCTTGTAGTCCGACTGGTTGAAGATCGCCGAACCGGCGACGAAGGTATCGGCGCCCGCCGCAGCGATTTCGCGGATGTTCTTAGGGTTCACGCCACCATCGATCTCCAGGCGAATCTCGCGGCCACTGGCATCTATCAGAGCACGCGCTTCGCGCAGCTTGTCGAGGGTATTGGGAATGAACTTCTGTCCGCCGAACCCGGGGTTGACGCTCATCAGCAAGATCATGTCGACCTTGTCCATGACGTACTTGAGCACGTCCAGCGGAGTGGCCGGGTTGAACACGAGACCGGCCTTGGCGCCGCCGTCCTTGATCAGCTGCAGCGAGCGGTCGATGTGCTCAGAGGCTTCGGGGTGGAAAGTGATGTAGCTGGCGCCGGCTTCAAGGAAATCGCCAATCATGCGGTCCACTGGTTTGACCATCAGATGCACGTCGATGGGCGCGGTGACGCCATGCTTGCGCAGCGCGGAGCAGACCATGGGACCGATAGTCAGGTTGGGTACGTAGTGGTTGTCCATCACATCGAAATGGACGATGTCGGCGCCGGCGGCCAGCACATTGTCCACTTCCTCACCCAGACGGGCGAAATTGGCGGAAAGAATCGAAGGGGCGATGGCGAACGGCTGCATGACGACCTCGGGTAGCACGGCGGAATGCCGCGCATTGTACCCGAGGGGTCAGGGTTGCGGCGCGCCTGACATCCGCCACGAATGCCGGCGCGCCAGGTCGGATCAGGTCAGTTCGTCGAAGCACTCGCCGATGATGGCCAGTCCGCGCTCGAGCAACTCGTCCTCGACGGTCAGCGGCACCAGCACCCGCAGCACGTTGTAGTAGGTGCCGCAGGACAGCAGGATCAGCCCCTTATCCCGCGCCCGGGCGACGATCTGCGACGTCAGCGCCGCGGCCGGTCGCGCATGATCGCCGTCCTCGAACAACTCGATGGCGATCATCGCGCCGAGGCCTCGCACCTCGCCAATCTCCTTGTGCCGTACCTGGATGGCCTTGAGCCCGGCGGTGAGTTTCTCGGCTACCACCTTGCAGCGGTCAAGCAGCTTCTCTTCCTCGAAGATCTCCATCACCGCCAGCGCAGCTGCACAGGACAGCGGATTGCCGGCATAGGTGCCGCCAAGCCCGCCCGGGGCGATGGCATCCATAATCTCGGCCTTGCCGCACACGCCGGCAATCGGGAAGCCGCCGCCAACGGATTTGGCAAAGGTAGTGAGGTCAGCAACCACGCCCATCTGCTCCATGGCGAAGAAGGTGCCGGTGCGCCCGGCGCCGGTCTGGACTTCATCGGCGATCAGCAGGATGCCGTGCTCGTCGCACAGCGCACGCAGGCGAGCCATGAAATCCTTCGGCGCGACGTTGAAGCCGCCCTCGCCCTGCACCGGCTCGATAATGATCGCAGCAATGTCGCGCGGCTCGGCGTCGTTCTTGAAGATGCGCTCGATGCTGGCAATCGACTCATCGACGCTGACGCCGTGAATGGAACAGGGGTACTGCGCACGGAATATGCCGCCGGGCATCAGGCCCATGCCCGCCGAGTACGGCGCGACCTTACCGGTCAAACCGAGGGTCATCATGGTGCGGCCGTGATAGGCGCCGGTGAAGGCGATCACCCCGGCGCGGCCGGTAGCGGCGCGGGCGATCTTTACTGCATTTTCCACCGCCTCGGAGCCGGTGGTGACCAGCAACGTCTTCTTGGCGAAATCGCCCGGCACCCGCGCGTTGATCTTCTCGCACAGCTCGACGTAAGGCTCGTAGGCCAGCACCTGGAAGCAGGTGTGGGTCAGCTTGTGCAGCTGGTCCTCGACCGCCTTAATGATTTTCGGGTGCAGGTGACCGGTATTCAGCACGGCGATGCCACCGGCGAAATCGATGAACTCGCGGCCTTCGACGTCAACCACGCTGCTGTTCTTCGCGTGATCGGCAAATATCTGATGGATCTGGCCGACGCCACGGGGGACGGCGGCGACACGGCGTTGCATAAGGGATTCGTTGGTCTTGCTCATAGGCTCCTCGGTAGCCGCTCATCGTCGGCACGGGTCGGAAAGAACGCCATGAAGCGGGTGCGGCAGCATACGATGATCGACTGCCACACCATCCGGGGCGTTCGGATTACAGTAAAACTCCGTGCATTATTTTGCACGTCTGATTTGGGGCCGTCTGGTCAGATACCGCCCCGGCACAGATATTTGATTTCCACGTGCTTATGTAGACCGTACTTCGCGCCTTGCACCGCCTGGATAGTCGCTTGCAGCCAGCGGCTGCCGCTGTCCTTTCGGGCAAGCGCGGGCAACAACGCACAAATGCCACCATGACCCTCACGAGATCGGCAGTTGAGCCGAAACGCTGTTGTAGTGCATCTGTAATGCGTGTGCCAGCATCGATACAACCGAGCAGTTGCATATCAGGAACTTCAATGCATCGACTTCGCGTTTCATTTTGTTTGGCGGCCAGTTTGGTCGTGAGTGTGGTGCCGTGGGCCAGCGGGGCGAACGAGCCCGCCGCCGCGGAGTCGTCAGCACCCGTCCCGGTCGCGGTCGAGCGCCCGCCTACGCCGTCTCGTGGCGATGCTATGGCCGCAGACCTGGTGCGCCAGCTGTCCGCCAGCGAATTCGTCAGCCTCAAGGAGGGCGATGCTGATTTCGTTGCGCTCTGGCGTCCGGCCAATGTTGGCGCGCCCAAAGGAATCATCATTCTGCTGCCGGGGGAAGGTGAGAGTGCTGACTGGCCGAGCGGCATTGGCCCGCTGCGTCGCGGCCTACCAGATCACGGCTGGCACACGTTGAGCCTGAGCCTTCCGGACTCGCCTGCCTTGATCCTGCCGCCCACCGCGGCAGCGGTGGAGCAAGCGCCCGAAGCGCCGGGCGCTGAGCCCGACATCGAGGCCGAGCCCGCTGAACCTGCCGAAGCACCCAATGAGGCGGGCTATCTGCCGGAAGAAACTGCTGCGCCGCCTGCTGAGCTTCCCTTGGAATCGGATGATTCGGAGGCAGCGCGTGATGTCACCACCCCCGAAGATGAGGAGCGCCCTCAGCCAGACCAACCCGAGCGAATTGCTGAACGCATCGAGGCAGCACTGGCCTTCGCGCGCAGCAAGCAGCCAAAGGTCATCGTGTTTCTCGGCCAGCGAACCGGTGGCTACTGGGCGGCGCGATTTGTTCAGCAACAAGGGCCGGCGGATGTCAGGCAGCTTGTCCTGGTAAGACCACAGCAGCCTGATGGCCAGGAGGAGCCGCTTGCACAGCTGGTCCCCACGCTCAAGCTGGCAATCGGTGACTTCTACTATAAGGATGGAGTCGGCAGTCAGTCTGCGGCGCGAGAGCGATTGAATGCGAGCCGGCGCCTCGATCATCCGGCCTACCGTCAAGTCGGGTTGCCTCCGCATACCGGAGACCGAAAGGTAGACCAGGAACAACTACTGCGTCGGGTTCGCGGCTGGCTGGACAAGGAAACTTGATGGAATCTTGAATCGCAGCATGGCCGGCGCGTTAGCGAAACCCTCGCCGCTCACGTATCAAGGTGTAGGCGCTGTGCAGTTCACGCGTTCGTTCGGTCGCGTCACGCACCTGAGCAACCGTTGCGCCAGCTCCGGCCTGCTTGTCAGGATGGTGTTTGCTGAGCAAGCGTCGATAGGCCCGCTTGATGGCCTGCGGCTCGCTGTCGGGGCGCACATCTAAAAGCCGCAGAGCCTGCTCATAAGCACCTCCCAGGTTGCTCGGAGCGCCCTGCCGACGGCTGCTGTGCTGGTCCAGTGCAGCGATCGCAACCGAGTCCCAGCCCATCCATTTGCCCCAGAGCATGATCAGTTCATGCTCCCGTGCATCGATGTGGCCCTGCGCTCTCGCCATTCGCCAGCACGCCTGAAGCACCGCCTTCGCCTCGTTATCGCGCCCACGCAAGCGCTGCAGTGGTTCGCGCAAGCCATCGCCAGTGGACTTCCCTCGGTAGAACGCGTCGATAGCAGCTCGCTGCTGGTCAGGGGTGAGACGCAGGCGCTGCATTTCGCTCCGAGCGGCCTGAATGTGTGACTCACTGATTCGACCGCTGCTTTTGGCCAATCGCCCCAGCAAAAAAAAGAGCAGGTCATTGCCCTGCATCACAGGTTTGGCTCGGGCTAGCCGCTGGCGCAATTTCGCCCATGAGTCGATGCCAAGGCGGCGATCCAGCACCTGACCGATCAAACCGCCAAGCAGTGCGCCCGGAATACTTGCCAGCAGCCAGCCCGCCAGGGCACCGAGTAACGTGATCGGCCAGAACATCTAGATCCGCGCCTCCAGCGCTCGCTCGACTTCAGCGAGGCGCTCGTGGGTGCCGACATCAATCCAGCAGCCATCGAAGCGCTCACCGCTGACTTGTTCAGCCTCCATGGCCTTTCGCAGCAAAGGCGCCAGCTTGAATGCGCCGGTCGTGCAGCCGTCGAACAGATGCGGACTCAATACAGCGATCCCACTGTAGGTCAGCGCCCCACTCAGGTCATCACGGACCACTCCGTCAATCAGCGAGAAATCACCGCCAGGATGGTGTGCCGGATTGTTCACGAGCACCAGATGGGCCAGCCCCTTGAGGGGGCGCCGCAGACCTTCAAAGCTGTAATCGGTCCAGATGTCACCATTGACCACGACGAAGGGTTCATCCCCAAGCAACGGCAGCGCACGATAGATCCCGCCGCCAGTTTCCAGCGGCTCGCCCTCAGGCGAGTAGCGAATCTGGACGCCCAGCGCACTGCCATCGCCAAGACAGACTTCGATCTGCTCGCCAAGCCAGGCGTGATTGATCACCAGTTCGCTGAAGCCTGCCTCGGCCAGTGCGCGAATGTGATACTCGATAAGCGGCACGCCTCCGGCTCGCACCAGTGGTTTCGGCGTGTGCAGCGTCAGAGGACGCAGGCGCTCGCCTTTCCCGGCCGCCAGGATCATGGCCTTCATGACGCGGCCTTTTCTGTGGGTAGACGCTGCAGGAGCTGTTTCAGGTCGGCCAGTTCAGGTCGGCGCGCCAAAACGGTATCGAGATAGGCGAAGAACCGCGGCACGTCAGCCAGGTAGCGCGGCTTGCCATCACGATGACAGATACGCGCGAAGATGCCGATGACCTTGAGATGGCGCTGCAATCCCATCAGATCACTGGCGCGATGGAACTCGGCGAAGTCATCCTGCACCGGTATGCCTCGGGCACGAGCGGTATCCCAGTAGCTTTGCAGCCAGCCAAGCACGCGATCTTCCGGCCAGCTGAGAAAGGCATCCTTGAACAGGGAGGTGATGTCGTAGGTGACTGGTCCGATCACTGCGTCCTGGAAATCAAGCACGCCGGGGTTGGGCTGGCTGAGCATCAGGTTGCGTGGCATGTAGTCGCGGTGCACCAGCACGGTTGGCTGCGCCAGCGCCGAGTCGATCAGCACACGACAGGTTCGATCCCACAATTGTTGCTCATCAGCCGTGAAACTGTGGCCCAGATGCTGCTGCACGTACCACTCGGGGAACAGCTGTAGCTCGCGGCGCAGCAAGGCCTCGTCATAAGCCGGCAGTCCGGCCGTCTTGGCGTTGGCCTGGAACGTCAGCAGCGCCTCCATGGCGTCAGCGAAGAGATCATCGGCATTGCCGCCGTCAATCACATCCAGATAAGTCTTGCGCCCAAGATCACTGAGTAGCAGATACCCCTGCTCGAGGTCGGCGGCGAGGACTTCAGGGACATGCACACCCGCCTCAGCGAGCAGCGAGGCAATCTCCACGAAGGGTCGGCAGTTCTCCTGAGGCGGAGGCGCGTCCATCAGAACGAAACTCAGCTGAGCCGATTCCCAACGGAAATACCGGCGGAAGCTGGCATCACTGCTGGCTGCAACCAGGGTCACCTCGGGCACTTCGCCCCAGCCACGGCGGGTGAAAAGACCTTGTAGATGGGGCTGCAGCCAGGCGTTGAGGTCCAGCAGACGTTGATCATGTTGCGGCATTTCAGGGGCTCTCCACGGCGCTAGCCGATAGGCGGGTCATGCTTTATTATCCAGCATCTTTTTCAGCCCATCGAGAGGCGTGCGGCCTAGCCCGGCCGATGGCTCGCCGTAAGCACGGACCAAAAAACAAGATGGCAGTCAAATATCCCGCTTTTCGTAAAAAATTCCCTCTCCTGGTTACCGGCAGTTTGCTCGCACTGCAACCCGTAGCGATGCCTTTAGTGTTTGCAGCCGAACAATTCGCCTGCCAACCAGGCGCCGGAGGCGGCTGGGACTGCGCCTCGGACACCGCCAGCCCTGCGATACCGCCTCGGCCGATCCATGCCGGCAGCGCAGTAAGCGAGACCGGCGATACAGCGCCGCGTCCCGACAAGGCCGAGCGCAAAGTGGCCACGACGAAACTGGTCACAGAGACCAGAGGCCGCGCGCTGGCTTCTCGTAGCGCTGACTACAGCCACCTTGACTGGGTTCCGCGTGACCAGCTGACCAATGCGCAGCTGGCCGAGACAGGTCCATATTGCGCCGGTACCTATGTTGAACCGAACCGACCAGGTCAGTTCGACAATACGCCGATGAGCGAGTCGCCAACCTACGTATCGGCGAAAGCCACGCGCTATGAGCAGCAACAAGAAGTTGCGACCCTGGCTGGTGACGTTGTGCTACGCCAAGGCAGTATTCAGGCCGAAGCTGACGAGGCCAGCCTCTATCAGCTTGAGAATCGCGGTGAATTAAAGGGCAATGTCCGCCTGCGCAATCGCGGATCGCTGATGGTTGGCGACCGCGCAGAGCTATTCCTCGACACCGGTGAAGCGCAGGTCGAGAACGCCGAATATGTGGTTCACGAGGGCAAGGTCCGTGGCAGCGCGACTTATGCCAAGCGCACCGACGACGCCATTATCCGCCTCAAGGACGGGACCTACACGCGCTGCGAGCCGGGCAACAATGACTGGTATCTGCAGGGCAACAACGTCACCCTCGACCCCGCGACCGGTTTCGGCTCAGCGACCAATGTGACGCTACGGGTCAAGGGCGTACCCGTTTTCTACACGCCGTACATCTACTTCCCGATCGATGATCGTCGTCAGTCCGGATTCCTCGCTCCGAGCATCAGTTCTTCCAGCGATACCGGACTGTCGCTGGTGACGCCTTATTATTTCAATCTGGCGCCGAACTTCGATGCCACGCTCTATCCGAACTACATGACCGATCGCGGCTTGCTGATGGAAGGCGAATTTCGCTACCTGACGCGCAGCAGCGAAGGGCAGTTCGGTGCCGCCTACCTGAACGACAGCAACGACGACCGCAAGCTGCAGTCGGAGTCCGAAGACCAGCGCTGGATGTACAGCTGGCAACATCGGACCGGACTGGACAGCCGCTGGCTGGCCGAAGCGGACTACACCGATATCAGCGATCCTTACTACTTCCAGGACCTCGACACCAACCTGAGCATCGATCAGCCAGATCACCTGGATCAGCGCGGGACTCTCACCTATCGCGCGCCGTCCTACACCGCTCGCATCAACGTACATGCCTACGAGCGGGCCACCATTGCCGACGTCACTCCCTACGAGCGCCTGCCTCAGCTGACGCTGAATGGCGCCCTACCGTTTCAGCCGGGTGGGCTTCGCTTTGCCTATAACACCGAGTTCGTCAGTTTCCAGCGCAGTTTGCGCAGCGGTAACTTTCTTAATGATGACGGTAATCCGGAACGCTGGTACGACGACCGACTGAGCGGCCTGAGACGAGCAGAAGGCGAGCGGCTGCACCTCGAGCCTGGGGTCAGCCTGCCGATGAACTGGAGCTGGGGCTTCATTACACCGTCGGTGAAGTATGCGTACACCAAGTACGACCTGACGCTGGACAATACCGGCAGTAGCCAGGTGACCGACTTCAATGATTCCCCTGACCGCAGCGTGCCGATCTTCAGCGTCGACAGTGGCCTATATTTCGATCGCGATACTCAATGGTTCGGCAAGGACTATCGTCAGACGCTCGAACCACGGATGTTCTATTTGTACGTTCCCGAAGAAGACCAGGATGACATCCCGGTGTTCGATACGGGTGAGAACACCTTCAGCTACTCCTCACTCTGGCGCGATAACCGCTTTTCCGGCAAAGACCGTATTGGGGATGCCAATCAGCTGTCGCTTGGCGTGACCAATCGCTGGATCGAGCCGAACGGTTTGGAGCGTCAGCGCTTGAGCATTGGCCAGACGGCGTACTTCCGAGACCGCAAAGTGCAACTGCCAAATCTGGAAGACCGTCCGGGGGCCACGTCGGATGTATCCCCTTATGCGCTTGAGTACCTGTTCCGCTTCAACCGCGACTGGCACTTCAGCTCGACCTTCAACTGGGATCCGGATGAAGGCCGTACCCAGTCAGGCAGCGCGATGTTCCATTACCAACCGGCTAATGATCCGCGCAAGATCGTCAACCTCGGCTATCGCTACCGCAACGACACCGTGCGCTTCGATCAGGCCACCGGTCAGTGGACCTATGGCGGCGATTACGGCACACCCGGAACACCCGAGTACATAAAGGACTATTACAAGATCAACCAGCACGACATCTCCACTATCTGGCCAATCGTGCCGCAGTGGAGCGTGATCGCGCGCTGGCAGCATGACTACAGCCGCAACCGTACGCTGGAAGCCTTTGGTGGTTTCGAGTACGACAATTGCTGCTGGAAGCTGCGTTTGATCAACCGCTACTGGATCGATTACGACGAAACCAGTCTCAACCCATCGCAGAACGATGAACCGGACAACGGCATCTTCCTGCAAATCGTCCTTAAGGGACTCGGCGGCGTGTTCGGCAGCTCCACCGAGACATTCCTCGACGAAGGCATACAAGGCTACCGTGAACGTGAAGATCAAGCTTTCTGATTTCCTGCGCCCCCTGCTGGCGGGCGCGCTTCTTCTAGGCAGCGTGACCGCTGTCACTACCGCATCGGCCCAGGTTCGGCAGCTAGACCGCATCGTCGCCATTGTAGATAACGATGTGATCATGCAGAGCCAGCTGGACCAGCGCATCCGCGAAGTCCAGCATACTATCGAAAAGCGCGGGGCCAAAATGCCGCCCGTGGACGTGATGCAACAGCAGGTACTCGAGCGACTGATCACCGAGAATCTTCAGCTGCAGATCGGTGATCGCTCTGGCATCCGTATCGCCGACGAAGAACTCAATCAGGCCATGGGCACTATCGCCCAGCGCAACAACATGAACCTCGACCAGTTCCGCGCCGCGCTTGAGCGGGACGGTTTGAGCCTCGACACTGCTCGCGAGCAGATCCGCCGCGAGATGGTCATCAGCCGCGTGCGCCAGCGCCGAATCGCTGAGCGAGTTCAGGTTTCGAATCAAGAAGTGGAAAACTTCCTGGCATCCGATCTCGGCAAGTTGCAGTTATCCGAGGAATACCGTCTGGCCAACATCCTGATCCCGGTATCGGAGTCAGCTGACTCGGCTGCCATCCAGGCCGCAGAAAAGACGGCAAGGGATACTTACGAACAGCTGCAGAACGGCGCGGACTTCGCAAAGCTGGCGGTGTCTCGCTCGGCCAGCGAGAACGCCCTGGAAGGCGGCGATATGGGTTGGCGCAAAGCAGCTCAGCTGCCACCACCCTTCGATACCGAAGTCAGCTCCATGTCGGTCGGTGACGTTACCCAGCCTGTCCGCACCCCTCCGGGTTTCATTCTGCTCAAGGTGCTGGAAAAGCGCGGCGGCGATACTCAGGTGCGCGACGAGATCCATGTCCGTCACATCCTGATCAAGCCCAGCCAGATCCGCAGTGAAGAGGAAAGCCGCCGCCTGATCGAGCGGTTGCGTGATCGCATCCTCGCCGGCGAAAGCTTCTCCGAACTTGCACAAAGCTTCTCTGAAGACCCAGGTTCTGCACTTAACGGCGGCGACCTGAACTGGATCGACCCCAGCTCGCTGGTTCCGGAGTTCCGTGAAGTCATGGCCGCCACCCCGGGCGGACAATTGTCCGAACCCTTCAAGACCCCTTATGGCTGGCATATCCTGGAAGTGCTTGGGCGCCGTGCCTCGGATGCCAGTGACGACTTCCGCGAGCAGCAGGCGCTGACCTTGCTGCGCAACCGCAAGTACGAGGAAGAGCTGCAGAACTGGCTTCGCCAGATTCGCGACGAGGCCTACGTCGAAATCAAGATCTGATCGAGACGTTTCCCCCTGGTTCACGCATCAAGCAGTAGCCTCAGCGGGCCGGCCATTCGGCTGGCCCGTTTCATTTCACCAGCCTGAAGATCTCCCATGACCGCCAAACGCTTCGCCCTGACCCCCGGCGAACCCGCCGGAATCGGTCCCGATCTCTGTCTGTTGCTTTCGAGCGACAGCCATCCACACGTGCTGATCGCCATCGCCAGCAGCGAGCTCATGCACGCTCGCGCCACAGAGCTTGGCCTCGACATCGACCTGATCGAAGTGAGGCCTGACAACTGGCCGAAGCGCCCGGCGCCCGCCAGAAGCCTCTACGTCTGGGATACACCGCTTGGTGCGCCCGCGGCTAGCGGCCAGCTCACGCCGAGCAACGCGGAGTACGTCTTGCAGACGTTGAGACGCGCTGGCCAAGGCTGCCTCGATGGGACCTTCGCTGGCATGATCACCGCCCCGGTGCACAAGGGCGTAATCAACGAGGCCGGCATCCCGTTTTCCGGTCACACCGAGTTTCTCGCTGAGCTGACCGGCACCGAACAGGTGGTGATGATGTTGGCCACGCGCGGTCTGCGGGTTGCATTGGTGACCACTCACCTGCCGCTCAAGGACGTTGCGGCCGCAATCACCGCTGAACGCCTGCAGCGTGTGACGCGCATCCTGCACAAGGATCTAGTGGAAAAGTTCGGGATCGCCAAGCCTCGAATTCTGGTCTGCGGACTCAACCCGCATGCCGGCGAGGGCGGACATCTTGGGCGCGAGGAGATCGAGATCATCGAGCCGGCTCTGGATCAGCTTCGAAAGGAAGGCCTCGATCTTGTCGGACCGTTGCCCGCCGACACTCTCTTCACGCCCAAACACCTCGACAGCTGCGATGCAGTGCTCGCGATGTATCACGATCAGGGCTTGCCGGTTCTCAAATACAAGGGTTTCGGCGCGGCGGTCAATGTCACCCTCGGTCTGCCGATTGTGCGCACCTCGGTGGATCACGGCACGGCCCTTGATCTTGCAGGAACCGGCCGCATCGATACCGGCAGCCTGCAGGTGGCGCTGGAGACGGCTTATCAGATGGCGCGGTTCTAGAGCGGTTGGAGGTGACAGCGCGTGCCGCGCCCAGAGCCTGGCGGAGCAGATTGAAAATTTCCTGGCCACCCGTCCGCCCTGCTTGTTTTGATGCGGAGAGCATCTGAACCACCGTTGATGGGCTGGACGATGCCAAAAGCGACAACTACTCCAGCCTGTTAAACTGCGGACCTTTTCGCTTTCCGCCTCAAGCGCTGCGCTTCAGGCTGCACTCTGGGTATCGCTGTCCATGTCCGAGAACTATCAACACCGGGCGCGCAAGCGTTTCGGTCAGAACTTCCTTCACGATGCCGGTGTGATTCATCGCATCCTGCGGGCAATCAATGCCAAACCGGGCGAACGCATGGTCGAGATCGGGCCGGGCCAGGGCGCGCTGACTGAAGGCCTGCTGGACAGTGGCGCGCAACTCGATGTGGTCGAGCTGGACCTGGACCTGATCCCTATCCTTCAGGACAAATTCGCAGAGCGGGAGAATTTTGCGCTCAACCAGGGCGATGCCCTGAAGTTCGACTTCTCGAAGCTGAGCCAGGCACCTGGAAGCTTGCGGATCGTCGGAAACCTGCCCTACAACATATCCACGCCGCTCATCTTTCACCTGCTCGCACATGCATCCTTGATCCGAGACATGCATTTCATGTTGCAGAAGGAAGTGGTCGAGCGTCTCGCTGCCGAACCGGGCGGCGGTGACTGGGGCCGGCTTTCGATCATGGTGCAATACCACTGTCGGGTCGAGCACCTGTTCAACGTCGGGCCGGGCGCCTTCAACCCGGCCCCGAAGGTCGAATCAGCCATCGTCCGACTGGTGCCCCACGACGTGCTACCGCATCCGGCGCGCGACCATCGCCAACTGGAGAACGTGGTCCGCCAGGCCTTTAATCAGCGCCGCAAGACGTTACGCAACACGCTCAAGGGGCTTTTGGACGCCGACGCCATCGCGGCCGCCGAAGTGGATGGCAGCCTCCGTCCGGAACAGCTGGACCTGGCTGCGTTCGTAAGATTGTCAGATCAACTTTCCGCCCACAGCAGCGCCCGCGTCTGAAGGCGAAACAACCAGCAGGAGTCAACATGCCTGAAGACCTCCGCTACTGGATCGAAGTCAGCGTCAGCCCGACATATCTGGCCGACCAGTCGCAGCCGGAACAAAACCGTTATGCATTTGCCTACAGGGTGACCATCGAAAACAAGGGTCAGCTTATTGCGCAGCTGCTGTCTCGGCACTGGGTCATCACCGATGGTGACGGCCAGGTGCAGGAGGTACGAGGCGACGGCGTCGTAGGTGAGCAGCCGGTCATCGCGCCGGGCCAACGCCATGTCTATACCAGCGGCACCTTGATGGCATCCCGCGTTGGCACCATGCAGGGCAGCTATCAGATGCTTGCCGAAGATGGACACCGATTCGACGCCACCATCGCGCCCTTCCGGCTGGCCGTACCGGGAGCCTTGCATTGACTACCTACGCCGTCGGCGACCTGCAGGGTTGCCTCGAACCGCTGAAATGCCTGCTGGAACGAGTCGACTTCAGCCCTTCGCGGGACTGCCTGTGGCTCGCCGGGGATCTGGTCAACCGTGGCCCGCAGTCACTCGAGGCGCTGCGCTACGTGCGAGATCTGGGCAGTTCGGGAATCACTGTGCTCGGCAACCATGACCTCCATCTGCTGGCCGTTGCGCACAACATCGAGCGACTCAAGCGATCGGACACCCTCACGCCGATTCTGGAAGCCCCCGACCGCAACGATCTGATCGAATGGCTGCGTCGGCAAAAGCTGATCCACCATGACCCTGAGCGTTCGACGGCCATGGTCCATGCCGGTATCCCGCCCCAGTGGACATTGGCCAAGGCGCTCAAGCGCTCCGCCGAAGTCGAAGAAGCCTTGGGCGACGACGCGATGATGCAGCCCTTCCTTGATGGCATGTACGGCAACCAACCTGCCAAATGGAGCAAGGATCTGCATGGCGTACCACGGCTGCGCCTGATAACCAATTACCTGACGCGTATGCGTTTCTGCCAGGCCGACGGCACGCTTGACCTGCAAGCCAAAGAAGGGCTCGACTCAGCACCACCGGGCTTCGCGCCATGGTTCAGTCACGCCCATCGCAAGACCCGCGATTGCAAGATCATCTTTGGTCACTGGGCGGCACTGGAAGGTAAATGCGACGAGCCTAATGTTTACGCGCTGGACACCGGCTGCGTATGGGGCAACACCATGACCCTGATGAATCTTGACAGCGGCGAAATGCATAGCTGCGACTGTGAGGCCAGCAATGACTGAATTCAAACGCATCTCTCCGGAACAGGCCCAGGCACTGCGCGATAAAGGCGGGGTGGTGGTCGACATTCGGGACGCTCACAGTTACGCAAGTGGGCACATCACCGGGTCGACTCATCTCGATAACCAGTCGCTGCCGGATTTCATCGCAGCCGCCGATCTGGATCACCCGCTTATCGTGACCTGCTATCACGGCAACTCCAGCCAGAGCGCCGCCGCCTACCTGATCCATCAGGGTTTTTCGGACGTCTACAGCCTCGACGGCGGCTTCGAGCTGTGGCGGCAGACATATCCGAAGCACGTCGCGCAGGACGAACCGCAATAAAAAAAGCCTGACCCCAAATGCCGCGTATACCGCGGCCTTGCGCGCTTCATCCGACGAAACGCAGCGGTAAATACATCCCCCTTCCCTTGAATTTGCTGAATCCGAACTATCCTTCAGTTCAGGCCATACAAACAGGTGAACGCCGTGTATCGGCTACCGGCCTCAAATTGCGACCATCAGGTGTTCGGGGGGACTCCATAGGCCGAAAAGTCGGCCGTACCTGAATGCATGATGACAACACCGGCTCCGAGCATCGTCCGAGGTGAAGTCAATGAGCATTTTCAGCCATTTCCAGCAACGATTCGAAGCAACCCGCCAGGAGGAATATTCGCTTCAGGAATACCTCGATCTGTGCAAGGAAGACCGGGGAACCTACGCCACAGCATCCGAGCGCCTCTTGATGGCGATCGGCGAACCCGAGCTGATCGACACTTCAAACGATTCTCGCCTGTCGCGAATTTTTTCCAACAAGGTTATCCGCCGATATCCCGCGTTCGAAGACTTCCATGGCATGGAAGAATGCATCGATCAGATCGTGTCCTATTTCCGCCACGCCGCGCAGGGATTGGAAGAGAAGAAGCAGATCCTCTATCTCCTGGGCCCAGTGGGCGGCGGTAAGTCTTCTCTTGCTGAGAAGCTCAAGCAGCTTATGGAGCGAGTCCCGTTCTACGCGATCAAGGGCTCACCGGTATTCGAGTCGCCGCTGGGGCTGTTCAACCCTGCCGAAGATGCGCAGATCCTCGAAGAGGACTACGGCATACCCCGGCGCTACCTCAGCTCGATCATGTCGCCTTGGGCCACCAAGCGCCTGCAGGAATTCGGCGGCGATATCAGCCAGTTCCGAGTGGTCAAGCTGTACCCGTCGATCCTCAATCAGATCGCAGTCGCCAAGACCGAGCCGGGCGATGAGAACAATCAGGACATCTCTGCACTGGTCGGCAAGGTGGATATTCGCAAGCTGGAGGAATTCCCGCAAAACGACGCCGACGCCTACAGTTACTCAGGCGCGCTGTGCCGCGCCAACCAGGGCATGATGGAGTTCGTGGAAATGTTCAAGGCACCGATCAAGGTGCTGCACCCGCTGCTGACCGCCACTCAGGAAGGTAACTACAACAGCACCGAAGGGCTCGGCGCGATCCCGTATAACGGGATTTTGCTGGCTCACTCCAACGAGTCGGAATGGCACACTTTCCGCAACAACAAGAACAACGAAGCCTTCATCGACCGCATCTACATCGTCAAGGTGCCGTACTGCCTGCGGGTCACCGATGAAATCAAGATTTACGACAAGCTGCTGTTCAACAGCTCCCTGTCCAAGGCCCATTGCGCGCCCGATACGCTGAAGATGCTGGCGCAGTTCTCCGTGCTGAGCCGGCTGAAGGAGCCCGAAAATTCCAACATCTACTCGAAGATGCGGGTGTACGACGGCGAGAACCTCAAGGATACCGATCCCAAGGCCAAGTCGATTCAGGAGTACCGCGATACCGCTGGCGTCGACGAGGGCATGAACGGCCTTTCCACTCGCTTCGCCTTCAAGATCCTGTCCAAGGTATTCAACTTCGATCCACACGAGATCGCCGCCAACCCGGTGCACCTGCTCTACGTGCTGGAGCAGCAGATCGAGCAGGAGCAGTTCCCCGCCGAGGTGCGCGAGCGTTATCTGCGCTTCATCAAGGAGTACCTGGCGCCGCGCTACGTCGACTTCATCGGCAAGGAAATCCAGACCGCCTACCTCGAGTCTTACAGCGAGTATGGCCAGAACATCTTCGACCGCTATGTGCTCTACGCGGACTTCTGGATTCAGGATCAGGAATATCGCGACCCTGAAACCGGCGAAATCCTCAATCGCATGGCGCTGAACGAAGAGCTGGAGAAGATCGAGAAGCCGGCCGGCATCAGCAATCCAAAGGACTTCCGCAACGAGATCGTCAACTTCGTGCTGCGCGCTCGCGCCAATAACAACGGCAAGAATCCGTCCTGGTTGAGCTACGAGAAGTTGCGCGTGGTGATCGAGAAGAAGATGTTCTCCAACACCGAAGATCTGCTGCCGGTCATCAGCTTCAACGCCAAGGCAAGCAAGGAGGATCAGAAAAAGCACAACGACTTCGTCGTGCGGATGGTCGAGCGCGGCTATACCGAGAAGCAGGTTCGACTGCTTTCGGAATGGTACCTGCGGGTTCGCAAATCACAGTAACCGCAGCCATAAGCTGCAAGCTACAAGCGCATGAAATGGCAGAGCGCTAACCGGCTCGGCTGTTCACTTGCCGCTTGTGGCTAGCAGCTTAAAGCTGCCCCGGAGGGGCCTATGAGTTACGTGATAGACCGCCGTCTGAACGGCAAGAACAAGAGCACGGTCAATCGCCAGCGCTTCCTGCAGCGATACCGAGGACACATCAAGAAAGCCGTGGAGGAGGCCGTTGGACGCCGTTCCATTACCGATATGGAGCACGGTGAACAGATCAGTATTCCCGGTCGGGACACCGATGAGCCGATCCTTCACCACGGGCGTGGCGGTCGGCAGACCATCGTCCATCCCGGCAACAAGGATTTCATCGCAGGTGAGCGCATTCCTCGCCCGCAGGGCGGCGGCGGTGGGCAAGGCGCAGGCCAGGCCAGCAACAGCGGCGAGGGAATGGATGACTTTGTCTTCCAGATCACCCAGGAAGAGTTTCTCGACTTCATGTTCGAGGATCTGGAACTACCCAACCTGGTCAAACGCCATCTGACCGGCACCGACACCTTCAAGACGGTCCGTGCAGGGATCAGTAACGAAGGCAACCCTTCACGTATCAACATCGTTCGTACCCTGCGCTCGGCCCACGCTCGCCGGATTGCGCTGTCCGGCAGCAGCCGCGCGAAACTGCGGGAGATCAAAGCCGAGCTGGCACGGCTCAAGCTTGAGGAGCCTGCCAATTTCACCGACATCCAGGCAGCCGAGGAAGAAATCGAGCGGCTCAGCGCGCGCATCCACCGTGTGCCGTTTCTGGACACGTTCGATCTCAAGTACAACCTGCTGGTCAAGCATCCCAACCCGAGCTCGAAAGCGGTGATGTTCTGCCTGATGGACGTCTCCGGCTCCATGACCCAGGCAACCAAGGACATTGCCAAGCGCTTCTTCATCCTGCTGTACCTGTTCCTCAAGCGGAACTACGACAAGATCGAGGTGGTGTTCATCCGACATCACACCAGTGCCAAGGAAGTCGACGAAGAAGAGTTTTTCTACTCCCGGGAAACCGGCGGCACCATCGTCTCCAGCGCGCTGAAAATGATGCAGGAGATCATGGCCGAGCGGTATCCGGCCAACGAATGGAATATCTATGCCGCACAGGCCTCCGACGGTGACAACTGGAACGACGACTCGCCGGTATGCCGGGACATCCTGATCAACCAGATCATGCCGTTCGTCCAGTATTTCTCGTACGTCGAAATCACTCCGCGCGAACACCAGGCGCTGTGGTACGAATACAACCAGGTAGCCGAAGCCTTCGGTGACTCGTTCGCCCAGCAGCAACTGGTAACCGCAGGAGACATCTATCCGGTGTTCCGCGAGCTCTTCCAGCGGCGCATGGCTAGCTGAGGTACGCAGCATGAAACGACAGCCCATTTCCACCGGCTCGGAATGGACCTTCGAGCTGATCCGCACCTACGACCGCGAGATCGGCCGCATCGCCGAGCGCTATGCGCTGGACACCTACCCCAACCAGATCGAGGTCATCACCGCCGAGCAGATGATGGATGCCTACGCATCGGTCGGCATGCCGCTGGGCTATCACCACTGGTCCTACGGCAAGCATTTCCTCAGTACAGAAAAGTCCTACACCCGCGGACAGATGGGCCTGGCCTACGAGATCGTGATCAACTCCGATCCCTGCATCGCCTATCTGATGGAAGAGAACACCATCACCATGCAGGCGCTGGTGATCGCCCATGCCAGTTACGGCCATAACAGCTTTTTCAAAGGTAACTACCTGTTCCGCACCTGGACCGACGCCAGTTCGATCATCGATTACCTGGTATTTGCCAAGCAATACATCATGCAGTGCGAGGAGCGGCACGGGATCGACGCCGTGGAAGACCTCCTCGACTCCTGTCACGCGCTGATGAACTACGGTGTCGATCGTTACAAGCGCCCCTACCCCATCTCCGCGGAGGAAGAGCGCCGCCGGCAGAAGGATCGTGAAGAACACCTGCAAAAGCAGATCAACGATCTGTGGCGAACCATTCCCAAGCTTGGCGACAAAGGTGATGAACGCCAGCAGAACCAGCGTTTCCCGGCTGAGCCGCAGGAAAACATCCTCTACTTCATCGAGAAGCACGCGCCATTGCTGGAACCCTGGCAGCGCGAGGTGGTGCGCATCGTGCGCAAGATCGCGCAGTATTTCTATCCGCAACGCCAGACCCAGGTCATGAACGAAGGCTGGGCCACTTTTTGGCACTACACCTTGATAAACGACCTCTACGACGAAGGCCTGGTGACCGACGGATTCATGTTCGAGTTCTTGCAGTCCCATACCAGCGTCATCTACCAGCCCGGTTTCGACAGTCCTTACTACAGTGGCATCAACCCCTACACACTGGGGTTCGCCATGTATCAGGACATCAGGCGAATCTGCGAACACCCCACCGAGGAAGACAAACATTGGTTCCCGGACATTGCCGGCAGCGATTGGCTCACCACGGTCAAGTTCGCGATGAACAACTTCAAGGACGAGAGCTTCATCCTGCAGTTCCTTTCGCCCAAGGTGATCCGCGACCTCAAGCTGTTCAGCATTCTCGACGATGACCACAAGGATGAGCTGCTGGTCCCGGCCATCCACGACGAGAACGGCTACCGCGCGATTCGGGAGTTGCTGGCCGCACAGTACAACCTGGGAAACCGGGAACCTAATGTGCAGGTCTGGAGCGTCGACCGCCGTGGTGATCGTTCGCTGACCTTGCGTCACCAGCAGCACGATCGCAAGCCACTGGGCGGCTCCACGGATGAAGTGCTCAAACACCTGCATCGGCTCTGGGGCTTCGACGTGCACCTGCAATCGATGCAGGACGACAAGCTCGTTGCCACGCACCATATGCCGCCGCGTGTCGAGCCGGATGCCGAAGCCAAGTTTCCGGGCATGAACCTGTCCCTTCCACCAATCTGAACCACCCCCGCCCCGCTTGTCTCCAGGCTTCGTGGCTTGCCGCCACGGGGCTATGGTTTATCCTCCGCCGCAACGGAGGACTACATGCAAATTTATAAAGTTGGCGGAGCGGTGCGTGACCGGTTGTTAGGGCGACCCGTGACCGAAGTGGACTGGGTCGTGGTGGGCTCCAGTGCTGAAGACATGCAGGCCAAGGGGTTTCGCCCGGTAGGCGCTGATTTTCCCGTGTTTCTGCATCCCACCACTGGCGAGGAATATGCGCTTGCCCGCACGGAGCGCAAGAGCGGCCGCGGTTACGGCGGGTTCACCTTCTACGCCAGCCCCGACGTCACGCTCGAAGAAGACCTCACCCGTCGCGACCTGACTATCAATGCCATGGCGGAGGATTCGGATGGCCACGTCATCGATCCGTACGGGGGCCAGGCAGATCTTGCCGCCCGCCAGCTCAGACATGTCTCCCCTGCGTTCGCCGAAGATCCGCTGAGGGTGCTGCGTGTGGCTCGCTTTGCCGCGCGCTACGCGGAGCTCGGCTTTAACGTCGCACCTGAAACGCAGGTGCTGATGCGCCAGCTCGCCGAGTCTGCCGAGCTGGACGCGCTGACACCGGAACGAAGCTGGAAAGAGATTTCACGCGCGCTGATGGAGCCTCGCCCGGATGTTTTCCTGCAAGTACTACGCGATTGCGGCGCTTTGCAGGTGCTGTTTCCCGAGGTCGAACAGCTGTTCAAAGGGTCAGCCACACAGGCAGATTCCGAAATGTCTGCCGGGCACCATGTACTTCGTACGTTGCGCCAATGCGCAAATCAGCAGCAGCCACTCCCCGTCCGCTGGGCCTGCCTGCTCCAGCCGCTTGGCAAGGAGGAACAACCGGGTCACCAACCGTCCACTCGCGACGCTCAGTGCCTGCAGATGATCGAAGCCCTAAACACCCGATTCAAGGTGCCGCGGGACTGCCAGGAGCTGGCCCTGCTCACGGGCGAATTTCATAGCCAGGCGCAGGACTGCCTGCAGCTACCCGCCAATATCCTTCTCAACATGCTTCAGCATTTCGACATCTACCGCCGCCCTGAACGTTTCGAGCAGTTCATCGCTACCTTGGAGATGGATGCAACGGGCCGCCCAGGCCAGGGATCACGCGATTACCCGCAGGCCCGGCACCTGCGCGGCGCCGCCGACGCAGCACGCGCCGTGCAAGCAAAACCGCTGATCGATCAAGGCCACAAGGGAGCGGAGCTGGGCGAAGCGCTCAAGCGTGAGCGATTGGCCGCGGTTGAAAAGTATCAGCAGCAAAGCAGCGCCTGGAAAACACTGAACTGCTGACGAGCGCGCAAGCGGTGGCTCTAGCTTTTGCTGCTTTGGATAAGGGCGAGCGGGGTCAGCTCCCTGCCTTTCCAGTTGAACGGCACTGGCCAGAGCTGTTGTTCAATAGCCGCCGCTCGCCAGAGTTCAGCAAAACTAAGCGCCGCCTGGGGATGGACTGTGTCTGGCGCAAGTAGCGCTAGCGGCCAGAGCACAAATGCGTTCTTCAATGTCTCTGGCCGCGGCAACTCCAGACCATGAAAGTTGCCCACTAGATCGCCATACATCAGTACATCGATATCGAGAGGCAAGCCTTTGCGGTCCGGCGCATAGCGGCCATTGTCGGCCTCAATGAACTTGAGCCGGCGGTCCAGCTCCATCAACGGCAGCGCTGTTGTGCCAGAGACGACAAGGTTAAAAAAGTTGTCGCCCTTGTAGCCGACGGCCAGGCTTTCAAAAACCGGAGAGCATTCCATGCCGCCGAGCATAAGCTCCAGTGCGTCCAGGCCAGCGGTCAGGTTTTGTTCGCGGCGCACATTGCTGCCGAGCCCCAACAGTACGTGAGTCAGCGACATCCGCGTTCGATCTCCACACCCAGGGCCCTGGCACGAGTATTGACGCCCGGCTTGGTCACTCGCAGCCGCAGCCAGGGAATACCAAATTGGCTCATGAGCGCGCTTGCCAGGCGCTCGGCAAAGGTTTCGACGAGTTCAAAGCGCGACGCCTGGGCGAACTCATCGATGGCGACCGTCACCTGAGCATAGTCCAGAGCCTTGTCGAGCTCGTCGTTGACCGCAGCGGGACGAATATCCCAGCCCAAGGTCAGGTCCAGATGCAGGCACTGACGAATTCCGCGCTCCCAATCATAGGCACCGATCAGGGTATCCACTTCCAGCCCTTCGATGAAAACTGTGTCCACGCTACGCTCTCCCACGGCACGACAACTTCACGGCTGGCCGTTAGACTCAGGAGCTCCCTGCCCCGGATGGATGCCATGTTCTGGCAATTAATACTGCTCGCCTATCTGACCGGCTCGCTGTCTTTCGCCATTCTACTCAGTCGCCTGACTGGCGCACCCGACCCGAGGGTCAGCGGGTCGGGCAATCCCGGTGCTACCAACATGCTGCGCTTGGCCGGCAAGGGCCTGGCCATCAGCACCCTGCTCGGTGATTTGTTCAAGGGGCTGTTGCCCGTCCTGCTCGCCGCAACGCTTGGCCTGACGATCGAACAACAAGCCTGGATCGGACTGGCGGCAGTTATTGGGCATCTTTATCCACTTTATTTTCGCTTCCGGGGCGGCAAAGGCGTCGCTACAACAGCCGGCGCCCTGCTCGGCCTGCATCCGCCCACCGCGGCTTTGGCGCTGATCATTTGGTTGGTCGTCTTCAAATTCAAGCGCACCAGCTCACTGGCCGCACTGGCCGCCTTACCGCTGTGCCTCCCACTGCTTGCCTGGCAACAGCCTGAGGCAATATGGCCTATGGCCCTGCTAGCTGCGCTCATCGTCTGGCGCCACCGGAATAATTTGCGCGACCTGTCGGTTGGCAAGGAGCGACACTTCTAGCCTCCCGGCATTCATATCGCCGGCAGCGTCTCCATTGGCCAACGCGCCTGTACCGAAATTTCAGGGCCATCACGCTGCCCAGCCAGCAACCGCTGGCAACCGGCATAAGCAATCATCGCCCCGTTATCCGTACAGAAACGGGGCCGGGCATAAAACACCTGTCCTTTCACTTCATGCAGCATCGCTTCAAGGCTGCTGCGCAGCGCGGTGTTGGCGCTCACGCCTCCGGCAATAACCAGGTTTTTCAGTCCCGTCTGCTTCAGCGCACGGCGACACTTGATCGTCAGGGTGTCGACCACCGCCTGTTGAAACGCCAAGGCGACATCACAGCGGGTCTGCTCGCCATCGTCCCCAGCGTTACGGCAGTTTTGCCAGGTTGTCAGGGTGGAGGTCTTGAGCCCGCTGAAACTGAAGTCCAGACCTGGCCGGTCGGTCATGGGTCGTGGAAAGACGAAACGCCCGGGCGTACCTTGCTCGGCGAGCAGAGCGATCTCGGGACCACCGGGATATCGCAGACCCATCAGTTTGGCCGTCTTGTCGAACGCCTCACCGGCCGCGTCGTCAACCGACTCCCCCAGCAGCTCGTAACGACCGATCCCATCGACCCGGACCAGCTGCGTATGCCCGCCGGAAACCAGCAGCGCCACAAACGGAAATGCCGGCGGCTGCGCTTCTAGCATAGGGGCCAACAGATGACCTTCCATATGATGTACACCGACTGCTGGAACGCCCCAGGCAAATGCCATCGCCTGCGCACAGGAAGCGCCGACCAGCAAGGCACCAACCAGACCGGGGCCGGCGGTATACGCAACGGCATCAATGTCGCTGGATTCGCGTCCAGCCTCGGCGAGCACCTGACGGATCAGCGGTAGCATTCGTTTGACGTGATCGCGCGAGGCCAGCTCAGGCACGACGCCGCCATAGACACGGTGCAGGTCGATCTGACTGAACAATGCATCAGCCAGCAGCCCCTGCCCGCTGTCATAGAGCGCGACGCCAGTTTCATCACATGAAGTTTCCAGCCCCAGCACCAGCATGGGCACGACCCTTTCGAAGAAGCGAATGAAGCCGCGCATATTAATCGTCGGGGCCGGCGACCGACCAGCGCTTTTCGATCAGGGGGCTTTGCATTCCAAGCGGCAAGGCGTTAACATCCGCAACCCTTAAAACCAGCGTGCTCGCGATATTTGCCGAAGCGCGTTGTAACCGGTAAACAAGTGAAGGTACGTCCTGGATGCCCAACGTTAAAGTCAAAGAGAACGAACCATTCGACGTAGCTCTGCGTCGCTTCAAGCGTTCTTGCGAAAAGGCCGGTGTTCTGGCCGAAGTCCGCAGCCGTGAGTTCTACGAAAAGCCTACTGCCGAGCGCAAGCGTAAAGCCGCTGCCGCAGTTAAGCGTCACGCCAAGAAAGTGCAGCGCGAACAGCGCCGTAGCGTTCGCCTGTACTGATCCAGTACAGCTGACGCTGCATCAAGCCCGGCCAATGCCGGGCTTTGCATTTGAAGGAGACTCCGCTTCGCCAGCCGGCGAATGGTCGGAGTTTTTTTCATTCCGGCCCGAACACTGCGAGCGTATTCTCATACCCCTATGGCCGGCTTGATCCCGCAATCTTTCATTGATGACCTGCTCAACCGCTCCGACATCGTCGAGGTGGTGAGTTCGCGCATTCAATTGAAAAAAGCAGGCAAGAACTACACCGCGTGCTGCCCCTTCCACAAGGAAAAGACCCCGTCCTTCAGCGTCAGCCCGGACAAGCAGTTCTACTATTGCTTCGGCTGTGGCGCTGGCGGCAATGCGCTCGGCTTCATCATGGATCACGACAGCCTGGAGTTCCCCAAGGCTGTTGAAGAGCTGGCAAAACGCGCCGGGATGGAAGTACCGCGCGAAGAAAGCGGACCGGGCCGCAAGCCCCGTCAGCCCGTGGACTCCCCGCTATACCCGCTGCTTGAGTCCGCAGCCGAATACTACCGACATGCACTCAAAGGTCACCCGGCGCGCAAGGCTGCCGTGGAATACCTCAAAGGTCGCGGACTATCGGGCGTAATCGCCAGAGATTTCGGCCTTGGCTTTGCGCCGCCCGGCTGGGATAACCTGATGAAGCACCTGGGCGGCGACACGCTTCAACACAAAGCAATGATCGATGCCGGCCTGTTGATCGAGAATGCCGAGACCGGTAGAAGCTACGACCGTTTCCGCGATCGGGTCATGTTCCCTATTCGTGATAGCCGCGGACGGGTCATAGCCTTCGGCGGCCGCGTACTGGGCGACGACAAACCTAAATATCTGAACTCACCCGAGACACCCGTCTTTCACAAGGGACAGGAACTCTATGGGCTTTTCGAGGCACGCAAAGCCAACCGCGACCTGGATGAGATCATAGTCGTCGAGGGCTACATGGACGTAATCGCGCTGGCCCAGCAGGGGCTGCGCAACGCTGTTGCCACACTGGGCACAGCCACCAGCGATGAACACCTCAAACGCCTTTTTCGCATCGTTCCCAGCGTGCTGTTCTGCTTCGATGGAGATGGAGCAGGCCGCAAGGCGGCGTGGCGCGCACTGGAGTCGACACTGCCGAATCTGCAGGACGGCCGCCGTGCACGCTTTCTCTTTCTACCCGACGGAGAAGACCCGGACAGCCTGGTTCGCCGCGAAGGAACCGACGCGTTTCTGGCCCGCACCCAGCAACAAGCTCAACCGCTGGCCGACTACTTTTTTCAGCAGCTCAGTGAAGAAGCTGACCCTCGCTCGCTGGAGGGCAAGGCTCACCTGGCCACGCTGGCTGCGCCGCTCATCGAAAAGATTCCAGGTACCAATCTGCGCGCATTGATGCGACAGCGACTGGGCGAAATAACCGGCCTGCATAGCGAAGCGCTTCAGCAGATGAGCGCTTCACCGTCGAGCGCCGCGCCGGAATACGACGACAGTATTTACTACGGTGCAGGATCCGGGCACGACGAAGGCGACTACTACGCACCCGCGGAACCAGCTCAGCCGAAACGTAACGGCAATAAAGAATGGAAAAAAGACTGGAAAAAGCCTGGTCAGCGTCCAGACTTCAAACCACGCGGACCACGAACGCCGGCCACGGTGGAACCACCAGCCCTGACCACGCTGCGCACACTATTGCATCATCCGGAGCTCGCCCAGAAAGTAGAAGACGCCAGCCACTTTGCAGCTGAAGACGACACCTACGCACAACTGCTCGTGGCGTTGCTCGGCACGCTTCAGAAGAATCCCAAGCTGCGCAGCCTGCAACTGATCGCGCGCTGGCATGGAACCGACCAAGGGCGTCTATTACGCGCGCTTGCCGAGAAAGAATGGCTAATCTCGGCCGATAACCTTGAACAACAGTTTTTCGACACCATAACTACCCTGGCCGCCAGACAACGCGAACGCAGCCTCGAGACGCTGCTGCGTAAAGCACGCCAGGGTGAACTCAGCGCAGAGGAGAAAGATCAGCTGCGCAACTTGCTAAATCGCAACTCAGCACCCGCAATATCGACCTCAACTGGCGCGTGAGGTCCTTGCTCAGCTATAATGCTCAGCTTGTTTTCAGCCCGCCAGAACCGTCAGTGGATAGGGTTATATGTCCGGAAAAGCGCAACAGCAGTCCCGCCTCAAAGAATTGATCCAGCGTGGCCGTGAGCAGGGTTACCTGACTTACGCCGAGGTCAATGACCACCTACCGGAGGATATTTCCGACCCGGAACAGGTGGAAGACATCATTCGCATGATCAACGACATGGGTATCAATGTATTCGAGGTTGCCCCGGATGCCGATGCCCTGTTGCTGGCCGAAGCCGATACCGATGAAGCTGCAGCAGAAGAGGCCGCTGCGGCGCTCGCCGCTGTAGAAACCGACATCGGCCGCACCACCGACCCAGTGCGCATGTACATGCGTGAAATGGGCACCGTCGAATTGCTGACCCGCGAAGGCGAGATTGAAATCGCTAAACGCATTGAGGAAGGCATTCGCGAGGTGATGAGCGCAATTGCCCACTTCCCGGGCACAGTCGATGGCATTCTTGCCGACTACGAGCGCGTCACCACCGAAGGCGGCCGCCTATCTGACATCCTTAGTGGCTACATTGATCCTGACGACGACGGCGCTGCCGGCCCGCAGGTAGAGGTCGAGCCCGTCGCTCCGCAAGCGGCTGCCAAAGCGGCCGGTGACGACAAGGACGACGAAGAAGAAGACGATTCCGACAGCGACGAAGAAGAAGGTGACGGCGGTCCGGATCCGGAAGTCGCTCGCGTTCGCTTTGGTGCCGTTGCAGAACAGCTGGACGTCGCCAAGAAAGCGCTGAAGAAACACGGCCGCGGCAGCCAGCAGGCAACCGATGCCCTGCAAGAGCTGGCAACGCTGTTTATGCCGATCAAGCTCATCCCCAAGCAATACGATGCGCTGGTAGACCGCGTACGCAATGCCCTGAGCCAGGTTCGCGCTCAGGAACGCGCCATCATGCAGATTTGCGTGCGCGATGCACGCATGCCTCGCGCTGACTTCCTGCGCCAGTTCCCCAGCAACGAGACCGATCTCGGCTGGGCAGACAAGCTAGCCGGCGGCAAAGGCAAATACGCCGAAGCCATCGCCGAGCGCAAGGACGAGATTCAACGCTGCCAGGAGAAGCTGCTGGCGCTGGAAGCAGAATGCGAACTGCTGATTACCGACATCAAGGACATCAACCGTCGCATGTCGATCGGTGAGGCCAAGGCCCGCCGCGCGAAGAAAGAAATGGTTGAAGCGAACCTTCGACTGGTTATTTCGATCGCCAAGAAGTACACCAACCGAGGCCTGCAATTCCTCGACCTGATCCAGGAAGGCAACATCGGCCTGATGAAGGCGGTGGACAAGTTCGAATACCGTCGCGGCTACAAGTTCTCGACTTACGCCACCTGGTGGATTCGCCAGGCGATTACTCGCTCCATTGCTGACCAGGCGCGGACCATCCGTATCCCTGTGCACATGATCGAGACAATCAACAAGCTCAACCGCATCTCCCGTCAGATGCTGCAGGAAATGGGCCGCGAGCCCACGCCCGAAGAGCTTGGCGAGCGCATGGAAATGCCTGAGGACAAGATCCGCAAGGTCTTGAAGATCGCCAAAGAGCCAATCTCCATGGAGACGCCGATTGGTGACGATGAAGACTCGCACCTGGGCGACTTCATTGAAGACTCCGCCATGCAATCGCCAATCGACGTGGCGACTGTGGAGAGCCTCAAGGAAGCCACTCGCGAAGTCCTCTCCGGCCTCACTGCCCGTGAAGCCAAGGTACTGCGCATGCGCTTCGGCATCGACATGAACACCGACCACACCCTCGAGGAAGTCGGCAAGCAGTTCGATGTCACCCGTGAGCGGATTCGTCAGATAGAAGCCAAGGCGCTGCGTAAGCTGCGCCACCCGACGAGAAGCGAGCATCTGCGCTCCTTCCTCGACGAGTGAACCAAAACCCCCGGCCCAGGCCGGGGGTTTTGCTTTCAGCCAGATAAAACAACGACGTACACAAGCTGCCCTTGGCGCACGCCCAACACCACCGGTATAATCCGCCGGCCTCTGAGGGCCTATAGCTCAGTTGGTTAGAGCAGAGGACTCATAATCCTTTGGTCCACGGTTCGAGTCCGTGTGGGCCCACCAACTCCAAAGCCGCGCACTGCGCGGCTTTTTCATTTTTATCAGCTCGTAAGGGCGGGCGACACCCATGACGACAAGCGCGCTAATCGTTAATAACTAAAGCGCATATAAACAACATAAAACGATTCTAGACTCTCTAAGCAACGCCCTCTATCGTGCGCGCAAAGCCGCTGTCTGCAGGCGCTCGCTGCGCCACGTTAAGGACGTTCATGCTCTTCGAATCGCTGCCGCTTCTGTTTGTCTGCGCCTTGCTGCTCTGGGTGCTGGTGTCGTTCGTGCGAGAGACGTGGAGCCCGGATATCGTTGTGGCGATCGCAGTGGCTGTGCTGATTGCAAGTCAGTTGCTGACGCCCGCCGAAGTGCTTGGCGTGCTGTCGAACTCTGCCCCCGTCACCATTGCCTGCATGTTCGTGATTTCCGCAGCCCTCGAGCGCACCGGCTGTATCGATGCGCTGGGCAATTGGCTCGGCGGCTTGGTGGGCACCAGCCCGACGCGTGTACTCGGCGGCCTGACAATAACGGCGCTGGTCATATCAGCCTTTCTCAACAACACGCCAGTGGTGGCTATCCTGACGCCGGTAGCGATTTCGCTGGCCAAGCGCGCCGGCACCACGCCGTCAAAGCTGCTGATCCCTCTTTCCTACGCCACCATCCTGGGCGGCACGCTGACGATGATCGGCACCTCGACCAACATTCTGGTCGACGGTGTGGCGCGCAAGGCCGGGCTTCCGCCGTTCGGCATGTTCGAAATCACCGGCGCCGCGCTGATTCTGGCCGCCGCTGGCATGCTTTACATGCTGACCATCGGCAAGCATCTGCTGCCGGAGCGCGACACCCTGTCCAAGCTACTCGGCCCTCGTCTGGACCGCACCTTCATGAGTGAGCTGCGGGTACCACAGGGCTCCCCGGTCATCGGCAAGAGTATCGCCGAGGCGAACCTCAACGGGGGTAGCGGGCTGCAGGTTCTGCAAGTGAGCCGCGGCGTGCACCTGCACAGCCGGCCCGAGCATGACTTCAGCTTGCAGGCAGGCGATGTGCTGGTGATTCACGGGCAGGTCAAGGACGTGGTCGAGCTGCGTGGCAGCGGTCATCTCACGTTCAATCGTGACGATGCCTTCGAGACGATCAGCAGCGATGACGAAGTGCTCGCCGAAGCCATCGTAGGGCGCAATTCGCGTTACAGCCACAGACCGATGCGCGACCTCGACCTCCGGGCGCGCTACGGAATCAACGTGCTAGCGGTGCACCGCCAGGATGAAAATATCCAGGGAAACCTCGACGATTTTCAGCTGCAGTTTGGCGACGTGATGCTGGTGG
This sequence comes from Stutzerimonas stutzeri, assembly GCF_024448895.1. Lineage (GTDB taxonomy): Bacteria > Pseudomonadota > Gammaproteobacteria > Pseudomonadales > Pseudomonadaceae > Stutzerimonas > Stutzerimonas stutzeri_Q. The sequence continues at coordinate 265,111 of NZ_JAMOIC010000003.1, read as the reverse complement.
AAGGCACACCTGCGCAGATCAAGCGTTTTGCCGACAACGGTGAGCTGATCAGCCTGAACGCTGTGCAGGAACGTTCGTTTCGCCGGGACAAGGCGCCGATCGCCATCGGCGCCACGCTGGCGGTCATGCTCCTGGCCGCGTTAGGCGTGATGCCGATCGAGGGGCTGGCAATCATGGGGGCCGCCGCGGTGCTGGCGACACGCTGCCTGGATGTCGAAGACGCCTATAAAGCAGTGGACTGGAAGATTCTCAGCCTGATCTTCGGCATGCTCGCCATCAGCGTAGCGATGAACAAGGTCGGGCTGGTCGAACTGATCGTCTCCAACGTCGTGGGGCTGACGCCCTGGGCTGGGCCGCTGTTCATGCTGAGCTTCATCTACCTGTTTACTTCGGTGCTGACCGAAATTCTGTCGAATAACGCTGTTGCCGTACTTGTCACTCCGATCGCCATCGGCCTCGCTCAGCAGCTCGGCATTGATCCCCGTGCGTTCGTCGTCGCGGTTATGTTCGCGGCAAGCGCCAGCTTTGCGACGCCCATCGGTTACCAGACAAACACGTTCGTCTACAACGCCGGCGGTTACCGCTTCACCGACTTTCTCAAGGTTGGCATTCCGCTGAACCTGCTGCTGTGGGTCGTTGCAACGCTGGTGATTCCGCTGTTCTGGCCGCTGACGCCTTTGTAGCTGAAGCGTCGGACGCGCGGCCGAGCATGACTGGTTGCGCTGGCGCCAGCTTGATATTTGCTCGGGCTGCCTCAAATTAAGCAACGATACGCCATCGCGGAGACTCTCATGAGCGCCCTCATCGTCCCCTGTGCGCACTGCGCCGGGCTCAACCGCATCCCTACCGAGCGATTGGCCGAAGATCCACGCTGCGGTCGCTGCAAATCAAACGTGTTGACCGGCACACCTTTCGACGTGAACCAGGCGAGCTTCGCCAATCAGATCAAGGGCGATTTGCCGTTGCTTGTGGACGTGTGGGCCAGCTGGTGCGGGCCTTGCCGGAGTTTCGCACCTACTTTCGCCCAAGCCGCCAGCCAATTGAAGGGACGTTGCAGGCTGGCGAAGCTGGATAGCGAGGCAACCCCGCAGCTGTCAACACAGCTCGGCATCCGTTCGATCCCAAGCCTGATTCTCTTCAAGAATGGACGTGAACTTGCCCGCCAGAGCGGCGCACTGCCATTGCCGCAGCTGCTGGCATGGCTCAAGCAGCAGGGTGTTGACTAGCTTCAGCGTAGGCGCCTTTACCGCGGCTAATCTGTCTGCGGCATGACAGCCTTCCATCCGAGAGCCCCTTACAGGAGAGGCAGGCGTTCGAACGCTCGATGCAATACGGGCGCAGGCTGCACCATTGACGATCACACGATACGCACGCGACGCAACCTTTTACAGACCGTGCGCTAAGTCTCCGGTTCCGCCGAACGGCCGTACCTTTTATCCGGATAGCTGAAGCAACGTTTGCCTCGGTCCAGGCACGATTGGATAATGCCGCCATTTTCACGGCAGACATTTACCGATAGTCGCTGCACAGGGACGTCGACACGCCAATAACAAGGCTTCGGATGAGCCGGTGAGTTCTCGCGTGATTCAATTCGATATAGATCAATGGCAGGCCTGGGCGCCGGGTTTAGCCTGCGCTGATGACTGGGCGACCTGGGCTCGGGATCCGTTCGACCCGCAATCCGTGGATGCTCAACCTGATGTAAGTTTTTTGCCGGCGATGCAACGGCGACGGCTGAGTCGACTGGCACGCATGGTCTTTGCCGTGGCCACTCCGCTGGCGACGGGTCGGCCACCGATGCCACTGGTTTATGCCTCACGCCATGGTGAAACCGCACGCACCTTCGCCATTCTCAACGATCTTGCCAATGGCGAGCCGATGTCGCCGACCCAGTTCAGCCTATCAGTGCATAACGCAATCATTGGGCTCTGGTCGATTCAGCAACAGGACACGAGCGAGATGACGTCCCTGGCTGCCGAAGGTGATGGCCTCGAACATGCAGTTCTCGAAGCGTCGCTGCTGCTCGCCGAAGGCGCGCCAGCCGTGCTGGTGGTAATTGCCGAGGACGAGACGCCGGGGGTCTATGCTCCATGGATCAGCGATGTTCCTTTCCCCTACGCCGTCGCATTACTGCTCAAGCCGGGTTGCACCTGGCAATTGAGTCTTGAAACCGCTGATCAACAAAGGCCCCGGACACAGCGACCGCATGCCATCGAGCTGCTCGGTGCGCTGTTGAACGGCCAAACCACTTTTCAGCATCAATGGGAGAGACGCCAATGGAACTGGCAGCAGACTCATTGAACAACCGCCCCAATGCGCCGTGGCTATGGCGTCTGATTGCGACGGGACTGTCGTTCACCTTGTTCGGGCTGGGCGGGCTCTGCCTGCGCGTTGTGGTGTTCCCATTGCTGGCACTGCTACCCGGCGACGCCGCAGCCCATCGTTGCCGCGCGCGCAAAACGATCAGCCGGTTGTTCTGGCTGTTCGTCCAGTTCATGTACCGCAGCGGCGTGCTGACCTATGAGGTCGAGGGCGCGGAACGCCTTGGGCGACCAGGTCAGCTGGTGATCGCCAACCACCCTTCGCTGATCGACGTAGTAGTGCTGATTGCCCTGATCCGAGATGCCAACTGCGTGGTCAAGCAAAGCCTTTGGGAGAACCCCTTCACCCGCGGTCCGATTCGCGCGGCGCAATACATCAGCAACAATGGCAGCGCCGAGATGCTCGATGAGGCCGCTGACGCATTGCAACAGGGCCAGACACTGATCATTTTTCCCGAAGGCACCCGAACCACACCCGGCCAGGCGCCGCAGTTTCACCGAGGCGCGGCATCGATTGCGTTACGCGGCGCCCGCCTGGTGACGCCGGTGGTCATCACGGTGTCACCGACCACCCTGACCAAGGCCGAGCCCTGGTACCGCATTCCGGCAAGACGTTTTCATTTCCATCTGCGAGTCGGTGAGGATATCGACCCGCAGGTGTTCGCCGCACGGGGAGCGGCGCCCATCGCTTCACGGCGACTCAATGACCATCTGCATCGACACTTCATAAAGGAGCTCGCACTCGATGAGCCAACTACAGCTTGAAATCAAGCAACTGATCATCGACGCCCTGGGTCTGGAAGACCTCGGCCCGGACGACATCGGAGCCGATCAGCCATTGTTCGGCGAGGGGCTGGGGCTCGATTCGGTCGATGCACTGGAGCTGGGTCTGGCAATCCAGAAGCGCTTCGGCATCAAGATCGACGCTGACGCCAAGGACACCCGCAAACACTTCGCCAGCGTCGACAGCCTGGCCGCCTACGTTAGCGCCCATCGCGCCGTCGCCTGAGGAGGCCTCCATGAACAGCCGTACAGAAATATTCCAGACCCTTCGCGATGCGCTGGTCGAACTTTTCGAGCTCGACCCCGAGCGCATCAGCCTCGAAGCCAACCTTTATCAGGACCTTGAGATCGACAGCATCGACGCGGTCGACCTGATTGATCACATCAAGCGCCAGACCGGCAAGAAGATCGCCGCAGAAGAATTCAAGTCGGTGCGCACCGTCGGCGATGTCGTGGAAGCGGTGTATCGCCTGGTCAATCCGGAAACCGCTTGAGCCACCTTTAGAACGGCCCTGCCGCTGCCCTGACGACTGATCGGGCGACGCCAGGGTCGCATCGCAAACGGACACCACCCGCATGCAATCATCCGCACGCACAGGCAAGGCGAATGCCGGCCGGCTGATAGGTCTCGGCCTGCTGCTGGCCGGCCTCGCCTACCCGTTTGTCGTGTATCTGGGCCTGGAGCACTTGTCGCCCCGGCTGTTTGCCCTGCTGCTCGGTGCGCTGTGGCTGGCCAGATTGCTCAGCGGCAGGCAGACGCCGATCAACCGCACACTGGCGATCGTAGCGCTGCTGTTCTGCCTGCTTTTGGGGCTGGCCGGCGAGCCTGCGCTGCTGCGCTGGTACCCGGTGCTGATCAGTCTGGCCCTGCTCGGGCTCTTCGCCGGCAGCCTCGTTTACGGTATGCCGATCATCGAGCGACTCGCGCGGATTAGCGAACCGGAGCTTCCCGCCGCTGCCGTGCGCTACACACGGCAGGTGACGTGGGTCTGGGTGGGTTATTTCATCATCAACGCCAGCATTGCCAGCGGTCTCGCGCTGTGGGCACCGCTGAGCTGGTGGACGTTGTACACCGGGCTGATTGCCTATCTGCTGATGGGGCTGCTGTTTGCCGGTGAGTGGCTGGTGCGCCAGCGAGTCAGGAAGGATAAATGAACTGGATTTCCCTGGAACACCTGCTCGTTCAGGCCCCCAAGTCGCGTCTGATCGCGCTGGAACCTGCGCTTGAGCACGCCGAATTACGCCAGCAGGCACTGCGCCTGGCGGCCGGGCTGCGCAATCGCGGTATCGCCCGGCTCGCCATACACCTGGAGGATGCAGGCGAACTGGCCGTCGCACTGCTTGGTGCCTGGCGTGCAGGGGTGACCGTACTGCTGCCGGCTGACCTGCAACCGGCGAGCCGCTCACGACTGGCTCATCAGGCCGATCTCTGGCTGACCGATCATGACGGCGACGCCAAGATTGCCGAGCTGCTGAGCGAGCCGTTGGACGCGGCGAAGCTGGATCTTGACCAGTGCCGCCTGCTGCTCTGCACCTCAGGCTCCAGTGGCGAGCCAAAACTGATCGACAAACGCCTGCGCCAGCTGGCCAATGAAGTGGAAATTCTCGAAGCCTGCTGGGGCGCCGATCTCGGCGAGGCCTGCGTGATATCCAGTGTCGCTGCGCAGCATATCTACGGCTTACTGTTTCGCGTGCTCTGGCCACTGTGCGCCGGGCGCCCCTTTCTGCGCCGCGCCCAGCCTTTCTCCGAAGACATCCAGCTCGCCAGTCGTCAGCATCCGAGCTTCTGCTGGGTCGCCAGCCCGGCGTTGCTCAAGCGCATGGGTGACAACCTCGATTGGCCAGCCTTGCGCAGCGTACGGAGGGTGTTCTCATCGGGTGGGCCGCTCGATGGTGATGCCGCGCTGCGGCTGCATGAACGTCTCGGGCAGCTGCCGACCGAGATCTACGGCAGTTCCGAGACCGGCGGCATCGCCTGGCGTCAGGGTGGCAGTCTGTGGCAGCCCTTCCCTGGCGTGCAGCTGAGTCAGGATGAACAGGGGGCGCTGCGCATCGCCTCACCTTGCCTGCCGCCTGGGCATGTCGAGCAGACGGCAGATGCGGCACGAATCGAGGAGGATGGACGCTTCGAGCTGCTTGGCCGGCTGGATCGTATCGTCAAGCTGGAAGAGAAACGTATCTCGCTGCCGATGCTGGAAAGCGCACTGGCCGCGCACCCCTTCGTCAGCGAAGCCCGGCTGGGCGTAGTCACTGACAACCGCGCCTACCTCGCCGCACTGGTGGCACTAAGCGAGGCTGGGCTGCATGCCTTGCGCAATGGCGGTCGCCGCGCACTGACCGAAACCCTGCGCAAACACTTGGCCGACCACTGCGAAGCGCTGGCCCTGCCGCGACGCTGGCGATTGCTGACGCGGTTGCCCAGCAACACCCAGGGCAAGCTGCCACAGGCGCAACTCGACGCACTGCTGCAAGCGCCGCGCCCGCTGCATCCCGAGCGGCTCGGCAGCACCGAGGAAGATGGCCAGTGGCGGCTCGAACTGGCGATTCCGCCGGACCTGGCCCATTTCACCGGGCACTTTCCGCGCACGCCGGTTCTGCCCGGCGTGGTGCAGATCGACTGGGCCATTGGTCTTGCTCGCGAGCTGATCGACGATCTGCCGCCATGCTTCAAAGGCATGGAGGTGCTGAAGTTCCAGCAGCTCGCCCGACCGGGTGACCACCTGAGCCTGACGCTGCGCTTCGACCGCGAACGCAACAAACTGCACTTCGCATACCGTAACGGCGAGGCGTCTTGCTCGTCCGGCCGCATTCTGCTGGGAGAACACCCGTGACTACCCTCGCCTCCAACGCACCCGCTGTACTCCCCGCATCCGCCGAGGCCGACGTTCATCAGCAGCTGTCGCTGCTTATCGATGATGACTGGTTCAAGCCCTGCGCCGTAGTGCCCGTGTACAACCATGAACTGAGCCTGCCTGCAGTCATCGCTGCGCTGCTGGCCGAAGACCTGCACTGCGTGCTCGTCGATGACGGTTCCAGCCCAGCCGCAGCGCAGGTTATGGACGAGCTGGCGCGACATCCCTCTGTCCACCTGCTGCGTCATGCTCATAATCAGGGCAAGGGCGCAGCGGTGGCTTCCGGACTGCGCGAAGCGCATCGCCTGGGTTTCAGCCATGCGCTGCAGGTCGACGCGGACGGCCAGCATGATCTGAACACCGTGCCCTTGTTTCTCGACCGTGCGAGCCAGGCACCGGACGCCATCATCTGCGGTTATCCCGAATACGACTCAAGCGTGCCAAAGGGCCGGCTCTATGCCCGTTACCTGACTCACGTGTGGGTCTGGATCAACACGCTGTCGATGTCGATTCGAGATTCGATGTGCGGCTTCCGCGTTTACCCGCTGCCTCAGACGCTGGCATTGCTCGACTCGACCGCGCTGGGCAAACGGATGGACTTCGATACCGAGATCCTGGTGCGCATGCATTGGCGCCAGCAACCAATGGTCTGGTTGCCTACTGGTGTTCACTATCCAGCCGACGGGATCTCCCACTTTCGCCTATGGCGCGACAACGTCCTGATCTCGTCCATGCACGCGCGACTGTTCGGCGGCATGTTATTGCGTGCACCAAAGCTGCTCTGGTGCCGGTGGCGCAGATGAGCCAGAAGGCTGCAGCTGACTCCCACTGGGCCGGACACCGTGAGCGCGGCAGCTTTGCGCTGATGAGGCTCACCGCATGGGCCGTGCGCGTACTGGGGCGAAAGCCCATGGTGCCGCTGCTCTACCTCATCGTGTTGTACTTCTATCTGTTTGGTCGCAGTGCGCGAAACAGCGCCTGGACCTATCAGCGCAACCTTGCCAGCTGGAGCGGGCGAGCTGATCTGACGCCCAGTGCAGGGTCGGTGTATCGCCAGTTCATGGCCTTTGCCGACACTCTGCTGGACAAGCTCGATGTCTGGGGTGGGCGGTTGTCGCTGGATCGGCTCGTCCTGCATGACGATGCGGACCTGCATTCCGTACTCAAGGCACCACGCGGCCAACTGCTGGTCGGCTCGCACTTGGGCAATCTCGAGATCTGCCGAGCACTGGCAGAACTGGGCCGCAAGGTCGAAATGAACGTACTGGTCCACACTCGCCATGCTGAACACTTCAATCGGCTGCTGAGCGAATCGGGGGCTAACAACTTGCGACTGATTCAGGTCAGCGAACTCGACCCCGCAACCATGATGGAGCTGTCGCAGCGGCTTGACGCGGGCGAATGGCTGGCAATTGCCGGTGATCGGGTCCCGCTTCACGGCGCACGCATTGCGACTGCGGATTTCCTGGGCCAGCCGGCCTACTTCCCACAGGGACCATGGCTGCTGGCGGGCTTGTTGCAATGCCCGGCGAATCTATTGTTTTGCCTGAAGCACGGCCAAAAATTCCATGTACACCTCGAACCCTTCGCAGAATGCATACAATGGCGCCGCGGCGAGCGCGATGCGATCGTGCAGCAATGGGTGCAGCGCTACGCGGACCGCCTGGCGGCGCGCTGCCTGGAAGCGCCCTTGCAATGGTTCAACTTCTACCCTTTCTGGAACACCCATGAACAACGCTGAGCCTGTGATCTTTGGTGAACTCCATCTGCGCATCGAAGATCTGCTAGCGGTCGCCCAGGGCCGGGCGCCGGCGCACCTACAGTCGGATACCGCCTTTCGCGAGCGGATCGCCCGTGGTGCCCAGTTTCTCGACACCCTGCTCGACCGTGAAGGGGTGATCTACGGCGTCACCACCGGCTACGGCGATTCATGCGTGGTGGCGGTGCCGCTGCATCAGGTCGAAGCGTTGCCGCAGCACCTGTTCACCTTTCACGGTTGCGGCCTGGGCAAGCTGCTCGACGCCGAAGCCACGCGGGCGGTGCTGGCTGCACGCCTGCGCTCGCTGACCCATGGCATGTCCGGGGTGCGTATCGAATTGCTTGAACGCATGCAGGCGTTCCTCGAACACGACGTGCTGCCGCTGATTCCAGAAGAAGGCTCAGTGGGCGCCAGCGGTGATCTGACGCCGCTCTCCTATGTGGCCGCTACCCTGGCCGGCGAGCGTGAAGTGATGTATCGCGGCGAGCGTCTCAGCGCTGCAGATGTGCATAGACAGCTCGGATGGACGACGCTGACCCTGCGTCCCAAGGAAGCCCTGGCGCTGATGAATGGCACCGCCGTGATGACAGGCCTGGCCTGCCTCGCCTATGCCCGCGCGGACTACCTGCTGAAACTGGCGACCCGTATCACCGCGCTCAATATCGTCGCGCTGGAAGGCAATCCTGAGCATTTCGATGAGCGCCTGTTTGCCGCCAAACCGCACCCGGGACAGATGCAGGTAGCCGCCTGGATTCGTCAGGACCTGGCCATCGAGGCGCCCACCGCACCCTTGCATCGCCTTCAGGATCGCTACTCGCTGCGCTGTGCTCCGCATGTGCTCGGGGTGCTCGCCGACAGCCTCGGCCTGCTGCGGCAGTTCATCGAAACCGAACTGAACAGCGCCAACGACAACCCGATCATTGACGCCGAGAACGAGCGCGTACTGCACGGCGGCCATTTCTACGGCGGTCACATCGCCTTCGCCATGGACAGCCTGAAGAACCTGGTCGCCAACGTCGCCGACCTGCTCGACCGGCAACTCGCGCTGCTCGTCGACACCCGCTACAACCACGGCTTGCCGAGCAATCTGTCCGGCGCGCCAGCAGCCACGGCCATGATCAATCATGGCTTCAAGGCCGTGCAGATCGGCGCCAGTGCCTGGACCGCCGAAGCGCTGAAAAACAGCATGCCGGCCAGTGTCTTCTCGCGCTCGACCGAGTGCCACAACCAGGACAAGGTAAGCATGGGCACCATTGCTGCGCGCGATGCGCTTCGCAGCCTGGAGCTGACCGAGCAGGTCGCGGCGGCCACCCTGATCGCCGCGAATCAGGGCGTCTGGCTGCGTCAGCGCCAACCCGATGCGCGCGCGCTGCCGGCACCGCTCGCGCCGATGCACAACGCGCTGGGCGAAGACTTTCCACCACTGATCGAAGACCGTGCGCTGGAAAGCGAACTGCGCCTGTGCCTCGAACGAATTCGTGCCCAGCATTGGGGGCTTTATGCGTAAGGAAGGTGTATTGCAGGCCGAGGCGGAAATCCTCGTACCGTTCTTTGATGTCGACTCTATGGATGTCGTCTGGCACGGGCATTACGTCAAGTATTTCGAGATTGCGCGCTGCGCCCTGCTCGACCGCATAGGCCATAACTATGTGCAGATGAGGGAAGCCGGCTACGCCTGGCCCATCATCGACATTCAGCTGCGCTACGTACGCGGCGCCCGCTTCAACCAGCGCATCATCGTCCGCGCCGATCTGGTGGAGTGGGAAAACCGTCTGAAGATCAACTACCTCATCACCGACGCCGAAACCGGCGAACGCATGACCCGCGGCAGCAGCGTACAGGTCGCTGTAGAGATCTCCAGCCGCGAGATGCTGCTGGCTTCGCCGAACGTCTTCGTCGACGCCGTGGAACGGGCACTTCAATGATCAAACTGAGAGTCCGGATCCTGCTGTCGCTGGGCCTGCTGTTCGCAATGACAGCGGCTCACGCCGATGCCTTCGATCTGAATCAGCTCCGCCGCCAGCTCAGCGAGCCGGAAGTTGTGCGCGGTAGCTTCACTCAGGAAAAGCACCTGCGCGCCCTGCCCCAGCCGCTGGTCAGCACCGGCACCTTCGTCCTGGCCCGGGACCTCGGCCTGCTCTGGTTGCTGCGCGAGCCGGTGCGGCAAGACTATCGCATCAGCGCCTCGGGCATCTCGCGACGCGACGACAGTGGTTGGCAGCAAAGTGATCAGCAGGGTCCCGCGGCTCGTCAGAATGATCTGTTTCTTGCCGTGCTGCATGGCGATACCGAAGCGCTGCAGCGCGACTTCGACCTGGAGCTGAGCGGCAGCGCCCAAGCCTGGGCGCTTACGTTGACGCCACGTTCGAAGCTGCTCGGGCAGATTTTCACCCGCATTCTGATCCAGGGCAGCATCACCGCCGAGCGCGTTGAACTGCTCGAAACCCAGGGCGACAGCACCGTGATGGTGATGAGCGACATTCAGATCGACGATCAGCTGGACCCCAGCGACCTTCATGACCTCGCCAACTGACAAAGCGCTCAGACTACCGTCCTGGCTGACCTCGCTGTTCTTCCTCGCGTTGCTCGGGCTTGTGGGGCTGACGGCCTGGCAATGGCGAGACGGCCCGCCGGTCAGCGCCAATCTCCTGCAACTGCTGCCCAGTGGCGCACCGGGCGAACTGGAGCAGTTGGCCGAGAAACGGGTTCAGGAACCGTTGAACCGCGACCTGATGCTGCTGATCCATCATCCGGATGAAGAATTGGCCCTCTCGCTGGCAGCCGAAGTCTCGGACAGGCTCCGTGCCAGCGGCTTGTTTGCCGATATCCGCCGCTCCGTGCAGGCCGATCTGCCAGCGTTGCGTCAGCAATTGCTCGACCAGCGCCTGGCACTGCTCGGTCGCGCCAGCCGTGAATCCCTGATCGCCGCCCCCGAGGATTTCATCGAGCAGCGACTGCAGCGCCTGTACAGCCCATTCGAAGGCACCAGCCTGATTCCCGCGGAGCAGGACTGGTTCGGCCTTGCCGATCTGGCGCAGCGCCAGCTGCCGCAACCCGGTCACGTCCAACCGCGGGTCGACGGGTTGCTGGTAGCCGAACATGAAGGTCAGCGCTGGGCGGTGATTCATGCGCAAACGCACGGCAATGCGTTCGATGATCAGCTGCCGCTTCTGGTCGACGATGAAGTCAAAGCAGCCCGACACCTGGTTGAGGCGCAGCACGGTGAGCTGCTAGCCGCGGGCGGAATGCTGCACGCGGCGTATGGGCAACGCCAGGCACGCGAGGAGGCAAGCCTGATCGGGAGCATTTCGCTGGTCGCCACGCTCGCATTGCTGCATCTGTTGTTTCGAACCCCGCGCGTGCTGCTGGTGGTGCTACCGGTGCTGGTGGGGGCCCTAAGCGGTGCCGCTGCCTGCGTCGCGATGTTCGGCCAGATCCACGTACTGACACTGGTACTCGGTGCGAGCTTGGTCGGCGTAAGCATCGACTTCCCTCTGCACTACCTCTCCAAGAGTTGGACACTGCAGCCCTGGCAGGCTTACCGGGCCCTGCGCTTGACACTTCCAGGCCTGGCCTTGGCGCTGGCAACCAATATCATCGGCTATCTGGCCATGGCATTTACCCCATTTCCGGCGCTGGGCCAGGTTGCGGTGTTTTCCGCTGCCGGGTTGCTCGGCGCCTTTGCATGCGCAACCTGTCTGTTACCCGCACTGCTAACTGCCCCACTGCAGCCCTGGGCGGCACCGCTTGGCTGGGCCCGACGGGGGCTCGACATTCGCCAGACGCTGCTGCGGTGGGTTCCGTCGCCCTGGCTGCTGGCCGTGTTCGTGGTGTTCTGCATCGCGGGAATCAGTCAGGTGTCGTTTACCGATGACCTGCGCCAGTGGGTCAGTCGCGCCCCAGTGCTGCAGCAGCAGGCACAGCGGATTGGCCAGATCACCGGCTTTGAGCCCACCAGCCAGTACTTCCTGGTGCATGCGGACAATCCTGACGAGCTGCTGACACGTCAGGAGGAACTTAGCATGCGTCTCGATGAGCTGGTTGCTGATCAGCAGCTGCATGGTTATCTCGCGCTGAGCCAACTGGTCGCACCGGCCGCCTCCCAGGAAACCCTGCATCTGGCACTGCCGCGCTTGCTGGAAGTGAGCCAGCCCCTGCTGGATCTCGGTGTCACCGCAGCCATGCTGCAGGCTGAACTTGCCGAGCTGCTGACTGAGCCGGTAACCAGCCTTGATCAGGTGCTGGCAGGGCCAATCGCCGAGCCCTGGCGTCCGTTATGGCTGGGCACGCTACCCGACGGATCGGTTGCCGGTCTGATCACCTTGCAGGGTCTGCGCGACAGTTCGGCCCTGCATGGGTTGGCTGAAGGTATCGCCGAAGCCAGACTCATAGACCGGCCTGCCGAACTCAATCGCTTGTTTGCAGAAACCCAGCGTCACGCTGCTTTACTCAAGCTGCTCGCTGCAGCGCTGATTTTTGCCCTGCTGTGCATGCCGTTCGGCTGGCGCGGCGCGGCGCGTTGTCTTGCAGTTCCGCTGCTGGCAGCCCTTGGCAGCCTGGCGTGTCTGGGCTGGTTGGGTCAGCCATTGACCCTGTTCGGCCTCTTCGGCCTGTTGCTTGTCACCGCGATCGGGGTGGACTACGCCATCCTCATGCGCGAGCGCATCGGCGGCACTGCGGTGAGCTTGGTTGGCACCCTGCTGGCCGCCGTTACCACATGGTTGTCGTTTGGCCTGCTGGCCTTGTCGAGTACGCCCGCTGTAAGCAATTTTGGTCTCGCGGTGGGGCTCGGGCTGGTGTTCGCGTTTCTGCTGGCGCCCTGGGCGGCAGAGCCCGAAGAGAAGGCCGCATGCTGAGTCGCACCAAGTTGCCCGCGCGCTTTACTGCCGGCGCTAGCCGCGCGGCTGCCCGCTCAGTGCTTCAATGAATGAAAGGCTTTCTTCCCGCCGGCAATAGCCGGATTCTGTCACCTGTCGAGTCGAATACATGAAGGCGTTCTCGCATCTGGAAAACCGTAGCGTCGTAGTCATCGGAGCGGGCCCTTCCGGGGCCATCGCCGCCGCCCTGCTCAAGCGCAAGGGCCACGATGTGCTGATCATCGAACGACAGCGATTCCCACGCTTTTCGATTGGCGAAAGCCTGCTGTCGCACTGCCTGGACTTCATCGAGGAAGCCGGCATGCTCGAAGCAGTCCAGGCCGCCGGTTTCCAGACCAAGCACGGCGCCGCGTTCGGCTGGGGTGACCGCTACACCGAGTTCGACTTTCGCGACAAATTCACTGAAGGCCACGGCAGCACCTATCAGGTTCAACGCGCTGACTTCGACAAACTGCTGGCCGATCAGGCCGAACTGCAGGGTGTTGAAATCCGTTACGAGGAGGAAATCATCGCCGCTGATTTTTCCATCGCACGCCCGCAGCTCCAGGTCCGCTGCGAGAACGGTCGAGAATATGCCGTCGAGGCGGATTTCGTTCTCGACGCCAGCGGCTACGGTCGCGTGCTGCCACGCCTGCTGGAACTGGAGGCGCCATCGAACTTTCCGCTGCGCCGCGCCGTGTTCACCCACATCGAAGACAAAATCGTGGATGCGCATTTCGACCGCGAGAAGATCCTCATCACCACCCATCCCGAGCTGCGCGACGTCTGGTACTGGACGATTCCGTTCAGCAATGGACGCTGCTCGCTAGGTGTAGTCGCCAGCGCTGAACGCTTTGAGGATCGCCCTCTGGACCTGGACGTCTGCCTCAAAGAGTTCGTCCTGGAGGCGCCGAATCTCAAGCGCATTCTCAAGCACGCCGAATGGGACACACCGGCGCGCCTGATCGGTGGCTACTCGGCTAACGTCAAGACACTGCATGGCCAGGGCTTCGCGCTGCTGGGCAACGCCGCCGAATTTCTCGACCCGGTGTTCTCTTCCGGCGTGACCATCGCCATGCGCTCGGCGAGCATGGCAGCCTCGGTGTTGCACCGTCAGCTGACGGGCGAAGTTGTGGACTGGGAAAGCGAGTTCGCTGCACCGCTCAAGCGCGGTGTGGATACTTTCCGGACCTACGTCGAAGGCTGGTACGACGGTAGCTTTCAGGACGTGATCTATTACGAACGCGCCCAGCCAGAGATCCGCCGGATGATCAGTTCGATCCTCGCGGGCTATGCCTGGGATGCCCGCAACCCCTACGTCGCCGAACCCAAACGTCGCCTGCGCGTGCTGGCCGAACTATGTGCGTCCGTAGAGCCGACATGAGGACTCTGGCGTGACGCGGCTGCGACGCCATGTTCTCAGGCTGGCCTGGGTCTGCCTGGCGCTCATGCTTGGCGCCTGTGCCCGGCAATTGCCATTGCCCGAGCAACCGCCGCAGCTGCAATTGCCGATGCAGCTGCATATTCAGCGGCGCAGCGCAGAAGCGACTCAGGACTGGCTACTGGTGATCCAGCAGGAAGGGGACGCCTTGCGCTGGTCGCTGCTCAACCCGCTGGGCATTCCGCTGGCGCGCCAGCTGTTAACAGATGGTCACTGGGCGGCCGACGGACTACTGCCCCCCAATGCCGAGGCGCGTGAGTTGTTTGCCGCGCTGATGTTCGCGCTGAGTCCTGCCGAGCAGCTAGGCGAACTTTATGAAGGTCGTCGCTGGACCACTGAGGGCACCGGTCGCTCCTTGAAGGACGGTGCGTCGGACTGGCGTGTACGGTATGGAAAAAACGACCGCTTCGATCTCGACGTCGGAGCAACGCTGACCTATGGTGTCGCCCCCATCGCGACAGCCGGAGCCCTCCACTGATGACCGCCTACCTGAATGCTCTCGGGCTGATATGCGCGCTCGGTCGTGGCAAGGCAGAGGTTGCTCAGCGCCTGTTGGAAGGTGACGGTTCAGGCATGCAGCTCTACCCTCAACCGGTAGCCGGACGCCAGTTGACGGTCGGTGCCGTAACCGGCGAGCTGCCTGCCTTAGGGGACGACACGCTGCGTCACCTCACCCGCAACAATCAGCTGTTACTCGCGGCTGTCGAGGAAATTGATGTCGAGCTGCAGGATGCGATCGGCCGCTTTGGCCCAGCCCGCGTTGGCGTGGTGCTGGGCACCAGCACCACAGGCATCCAGGAAGCAACCCAGGGCATCACCGGACTGGTACGCGATGGACGCCTGCCGCCTAGCTACCATTACGGCCATCAGGAGCTTTGCGCGCCTGCCAGTTTTCTGAGCGAGCGATTGCAACTCAGCGGGCCCAGCTATTCGATCTCCACGGCCTGCACATCCAGCGCACGTGCACTGCTCAGCGCCAAGCGGCTGCTGGAGGCAGGCATCTGCGATGCGGTGATCTGTGGCGGCGTCGATACCCTGTGCGACTTGACGTTGCAGGGATTCAGCTCGCTTGAAGCCACCAGCGAGCGGATCTGCAATCCATTCTCGGCCAACCGTGACGGCATCAACATCGGCGAGGCTGCAGCGGTCTTCCTGATGACCCGCCAATACAGCCCCATTGCCCTGCTTGGCGGGGGCGCCAGCTCCGATGCCCATCACATATCAGCCCCCGATCCGCAGGGCCAGGGCGCCATGGACGCCATGCGCAAGGCGCTGCACAGCGCAGCGACACAGCCTGAACAGATCACCTACTTGAATCTGCATGGCACCGCGACCCGGCACAATGATGCGATGGAAAGTCTGGCAGTCACCGCGGTGTTCCAGCATCCGGTGGCCTGCTCATCGAGCAAGCCGCTCACTGGCCATACGCTGGGCGCTGCCGGCGCGCTGGAGGCTGCCTTCTGCTGGCTGGCGCTGTCCGAGCACAACCCCGCGCAACTTCTACCGCCGCATCGCTGGGACGGCCAGCAGGACGCCGAGCTGCCCATGCTGAACCTGATCACGCCCGGGACCAGGATGGCAGCGACGGGCTCACGGCGAATGATGAGCAACTCCTTTGCCTTTGGCGGTAACAACATCAGCCTGATTCTGGGGGACATGCCGTGATCGATTGGCCAATAGCCGGGCTGCTGCCCCATGCCGGAGACATGATTCTCCTCGATGCTGTCGAAGCATTCGACGCTGAGAGCATCAAGGCACGCCTTCAGGTCAAGCCCAAAGGCCTATTCAACCTGCCCGATGGCAGCCTGCCGGCGTGGGTCGGTGTCGAAATCATGGCACAGACGGTGGCCGCGTTCGCCGGCTGTCAGGCGCGCCAGGCCGGTCTACCTGTGGAGCTAGGCTTTCTACTTGGCACCCGCAGTTTCCAGTGCAATGTCGCGCACATCCCCGCCGGCAGCCTGCTGCGTGTACGCGCACTGCGCTCACTTCAGGATGACAACGGCATGGGCGTGTTCGAATGCCATCTCGACGGGCCCGGCATCCATGCCGAGGCGCGCCTCAATGTGTTCCGCCCGCCCGAAGTGGCGAGCTATCTGCAAGAGCCCACTCCATGAGCAACAGTTCTCGTCACTGGCTCCAGCCGCGGTATCGGTCGCGCCATCGCCTTGCGCCTGGCCAGGAGCGGACATGACATCGTTCTGCATTGCCGCGCACGTCTCGATGAAGCGCAGGCCGTACAGTCGCAGATTCTGGCGGTTGGGCGCGAAGCACGAATCCTGCAGTTCGACGTTGCTGACCGTGACGCCTGTCGCGCGGCGCTGGAAGCCGATATCGAATTGCATGGCGCTTACTATGGCGTGGTGTGCAATGCCGGCCTCACCCGTGACGGAGCCTTTCCAGCCCTGACCGAGGATGACTGGGATCTGGTGATGCGCACCAACCTCGATGGCTTCTACAATGTTCTGCATCCGCTGACCATGCCCATGATCCGCCGTCGCCAGCCGGGACGCATCGTTTGCATCACCTCGGTCTCCGGGATGATCGGCAATCGCGGTCAGGTCAATTACAGTGCTTCGAAGGCGGGTGTGATCGGCGCAGCGAAAGCGCTTGCGGTTGAGTTGGGAAAACGCCGCATCACGGTCAATTGCGTCGCGCCCGGCCTGATCGATACCGACATGCTCGATGACGACCTGCCTATCGAGGAGATGCTGAAGATGATCCCTGCGCAGCGCATGGGCACGCCGGAGGAAGTTGCCGGTGCGGTCAACTTCCTGATGTCGGAAGAAGCCAGTTACATCACCCGCCAGGTGCTGGCGGTCAACGGCGGGCTGTGCTGATGAAACGCGTCGTCGTCACCGGCATGGCCGGCATCACTTCGCTCGGCAGTGACTGGGCGACCATCGAAGCCAACTTCAGCGGTAACCGCAGCGGCATCCGCTATATGCATGAGTGGGATCGCTTCACCGAACTCAATACGCGCCTGGCCGGCCCGGCGGATGACTTCACAGTGCCGGGGCATTGGACTCGCAAGCAGCTGCGCAGCATGGGCCGGGTATCGCGCCTGTCGGTCAAAGCCGCTGAGCAAGCACTGGCTCACGCCGGCCTGCTGGGTGACGCCTCGATTCGGGACGGCCGCATGGGTGTCGCCTGCGGGTCATCCACTGGCAGCACGGAAGAGATCAAGGCGTTTGGCAACATGCTGCTCAATTCGGTGGCTGACGGACTGAACGCCAACTCCTACATCCGCATGATGCCGCACACTACTGCAGCCAATATCAGCATCTTCTTCGGCCTGACCGGACGGGTTATTCCTACTTCCAGTGCCTGTACGAGCGGCAGCCAGGGTATCGGCTACGCCTACGAAGCAATCAAGTTCGGCCGCCTCCCCATGATGCTCGCCGGCGGCGCCGAGGAGCTCTGTGCCACCGAGGCCATGGTGTTCGACGCGCTCTACGCCACCAGCCTGAAAAATGATGCGCCGCAAACCTCACCGCGCCCATACGATGCGGCGCGTGATGGGCTGGTGATCGGAGAAGGAGCCGGCATGCTGGTGCTCGAAGAACTGGAGCATGCCTTGTCCCGAGGGGCCACCATCTACGCGGAGCTGGTCGGCTTTGGCAGCAACGCCGATGGCCAGCATGCGACCAAGCCGGAGCAAGTCACCATGCGTCGCGCCATGGAGCTGGCGTTGGAAGATGCAGGGCTCGCAGCGGAGGCGATCGGTTACGTCAACGGTCACGGCACCGCCACCGAGCAAGGCGACATTGCCGAAACCCAGGCAACGCTTTCCCTCTTCGGGTCAGGGATGCCAATCAGCTCGCAAAAGAGTTTTTTGGGCCACACCCTTGGCGCCTGTGGCGCACTCGAATCCTGGTTCAGCATCGAAATGATGAATCAGGACCGCTACATCCACACGATGAACCTCGAAGCGATCGATCCGCGCTGCGGCCAGCTCGACTACCTCGTCGGCGCCCCTCGCGCGATGCAGCATGAGTTCGTCATGAATAACAATTTCGCCTTTGGCGGTATCAACACCTCATTGATCTTCCGCCGCTGGTCTTGACCTGACTTCCCCACAACACCGCAAGGAGAACGCAATGAAGAAAAACACATGGATTGGCGCTGCATTGGTGCTCTGCGCGCTACCCGGGATCAGCCAGGCCCGCGACACAACGCATTACCTGCCGTTCGAGCAGGTCGTGGCCGAGGCCAGCGCTTCCGGCAAGCTGGATGGCACCGTCAAGTTCTACCTGGCCGGCAAAACACCCAAAGTTGCGGAAGTCATACGCCGTGACGTCTCCACCAGCAAGAAAACCAACGCATTCAATAAGACCGACGAAGGCGCCTGCAGCTGGGCTTTGCAATCGGCATTGATCAGCATGCAGCAAGCTGCCAAGGCAGCCGGTGCCAATGCGGTGGTGGATATCGCCAGCAACTACAAGCACGTCGAATACAAAGACAGCGAGAAGTACGAATGCCACGCTGGCGCAATCATGGCTGGCGTCGCTATCAAGGGCAACCTGGCAAAGGTCAAGTGAATCAGTGGCGCTCGGCCTGCCGGGCGCCAAGGCTCATAAGCTGCATTCCGACTGTCGCCACGCACCAGCACCCCCGAACGAACAACTGGACTCGCGAGTCAACATAGGACCCGCCACCTGATCAGGAGTCGTCATGTTCGGAAAGTCGTCGTACAAATTCGAAATCAACTACATCTTCAAGAATGACCCGAGGCACCACATCATCGAGTCAGACGAAGAAGGCATGTCCCAGAGTAGCGCTGCCCGGCATCTGCTCGAACTGCACAACGGAGATGCCGAGAACAGTCTGGTGATGCCAGACGCAGATGCTGACGAGGCCAAGATTCTGGAGCAGGCCGAAGTCATCGGCATAACGGACATCCGCGTGACCAAGCTGGTCCACGACCATGAACCGGGTACAACACCTGGCCATTATCAACAGCCATGAATGAAAAGAGCCGCTCGAAGCGGCTCTTTTCATTCATGCGAGTCAGGCGTGATATTGCGCCGACAACTCATGGACCGACTCAATAAAGGCGCCAGCGTGCGCCGGGTCGACCTCCGGCGTAATGCCGTGCCCGAGGTTGAAAATGTGACCATCGCCGCGACCATAGCTGGCAAGGATGCGCCCCACTTCGGCACGGATTGCGTCCGGCTTGGCGAACAGGACGCTCGGGTCCATGTTGCCCTGCAGCGCGACCTTGTCGCCCACACGCGCTCGCGCGTTGCCGATGTCACAGGTCCAGTCGAGACCCAGCGCTTCGGCTCCGGTATCGGCCATGGACTCCAGCCACAGTCCGCCGCCTTTGGTGAAGAGGATCACCGGTACACGGCGACCATCGTGTTCGCGGATAAGCCCGTCGATAATCTTCTGCATATACGCCAGGGAGAACTCTTGGTACGCCGCCGCTGACAGACTGCCACCCCACGAATCGAAGATTTGCACCGCCTGCGCACCGGCGAGAATCTGGCCGTTAAGGTAGCTGGTTACCGACTGCGCCAGCTTATCCAGAAGCGCGTGCATCGCAGCAGGATTTTCGTAAAGCATGGCCTTGGATTTGCGGAAGTCCTTCGACGAGCCGCCCTCGACCATATAGGTCGCCAGGGTCCAGGGACTGCCGGAAAAGCCGATCAGCGGGACACGCCCGTTGAGTTCGCGACGGATGGTGCGCACCGCCTCCATCACGTAGCCCAGGTCCTTCTCTGGATCCGGGATCGGCAGCGCCTCGATGTCAGCCATGCTGCTGACCACTTTCTTGAAACGCGGACCTTCGCCTGTTTCGAAGTACAAGCCCAGGCCCATGGCGTCGGGCACCGTGAGGATGTCCGAAAACAGGATCGCAGCATCCAGCGGATAACGATCCAATGGCTGCAAGGTGACCTCACAGGCCAACTCCGGATTCATGCACAGGCTCATGAAGTCGCCGGCCTTGCTACGACTTGCCCGGTACTCCGGCAAGTAGCGTCCGGCCTGACGCATCATCCACACCGGGGTGACGTCGACAGGTTGCTTGAGCAGTGCGCGGAGGAAGCGGTCATTCTTCAAGGCAGTCATGTCTGGGTTCCAGCTGAAAAGTGGCGGCATTGTCGCAAAGCGGAAAACAAAAGGCACGGCGAGCGCCGTGCCTTTTATCTATAGGCTTGATTCTGGTCAGGCTGGAGTGGCATGTGCAAGCGAAGCGCAGGGTGGCGTCGCTTTTCTCATCCACCTTGCCTTCGTCGGTGGGC
Organism: Stutzerimonas stutzeri; assembly: GCF_024448895.1. Classification (GTDB taxonomy): domain Bacteria; phylum Pseudomonadota; class Gammaproteobacteria; order Pseudomonadales; family Pseudomonadaceae; genus Stutzerimonas; species Stutzerimonas stutzeri_Q. Next base: position 244,854 of record NZ_JAMOIC010000003.1, on the reverse strand, counting down.
CGCAGAAGCCCGACCCACCCTACGCATCAGACTTCCAGGTAATCGAGGATACCTTCGGCGGCCTGACGGCCTTCGAAAATCGCCGTCACCACCAGATCGGAGCCGCGTACCATGTCGCCACCGGCAAAGATCTTGGGATTGCTGGTCTGGTGCTTGTACTGGCCCATCTCCGGCGCGACGACACGACCCTGGTTATCGACCTGAACTCGCTGACCTTCGAACCAGTCAGCCGGGCTCGGACGGAATCCGAAGGCAATGACCACGGCATCTGCCGGGAGCACTTCTTCAGAACCCGGAATAGGCTCGGGACTGCGACGGCCGCGCGCATCCGGTGCACCGAGACGGGTCTCGACCACTTTCACGCCCTCGACCTTGCCTTCGCCGACAATGGCGATGGGCTGGCGGTTGAAGAGGAACTTGACGCCCTCTTCCTTGGCATTTTTTACTTCCTTGCGTGAGCCTGGCATGTTGGCCGCATCACGGCGGTAAGCGCAGGTCACGCTCTTGGCACCCTGGCGGATGGACGTGCGGTTGCAATCCATCGCAGTGTCGCCGCCGCCGAGCACCACGACCTTCTTACCCTTCATATCGACGAAATCTTCCGGAGATTTCTCGAATCCGAGGTTGCGATTGACGTTGGCGATGAGGAAATCCAGTGCATCGTGCACACCGGGAAGATCCTCGCCAGGGAAGCCGCCCTTCATGTAGGTGTAGGTGCCCATGCCCATGAACACGGCATCGTATTCGGCGAGCAGCTGATCGATGGTTACGTCCTTGCCCACCTCAGTGTTTAGGCGGAACTCGATGCCCATGCCGGTGAATATCTCGCGGCGCCGGCTCAGCACCGTCTTTTCCAGTTTGAATTCGGGAATGCCGAAGGTCAGCAGGCCGCCGATCTCTGGGTTCTTATCGAATACCACCGGTGTGACACCGCTGCGCACGAGCACGTCAGCGCAACCGAGACCGGCCGGGCCAGCTCCGATGATCGCGACCTTCTTGCCGGTCGGCTTGACCTTGGACATGTCGGGGCGCCAGCCCATGGCGAAGGCGGTGTCGGCAATGTATTTCTCCACCGAACCGATGGTCACTGCACCGAAGCCATCGTTCAGGGTGCAGGCGCCCTCACAAAGGCGATCCTGCGGGCAGACACGACCACAGACTTCCGGAAGGGTATTGGTCTGATGCGCCAGTTCAGCGGCGGCAAGAATGTTGCCTTCCGAGACCAGCTTCAGCCAGTTGGGAATATAGTTGTGGACCGGGCACTTCCACTCGCAATAGGGGTTACCACAACCCAGGCAGCGATGAGCCTGCTCACAAGCCTGCTGAGGCTTGAAGGGTTCGTAAATCTCGACGAACTCTTTCTTGCGCTGGCGCAGCAGCTTTTTCTTTGGATCCTTGCGCCCGACTTCGATGAACTGGAAGTCGTTATTCAGACGTTCAGTCATTTCAAAACCTCTTAGCGGCAGCCGCAAGCTCAAAGCTGCTAACTGCGTGACAATCACGGAGCGGGGCCGGCCTCGGGCTGAAAGCCGAGGCACACCGCTTGAATCTGCTTTTTATTGGGGGTTGGCCCGAGTGGTCGACAGCAGCGTTGCCAGGTTGGCCGCTTTTGGCTTGACCAACCAGAAGCGACGCAGGTAATCGTCGAGATTGTCCAGGAGCGTCTCGCCCCACGCGCTGCCGGTTTCTGCCACATACTCGCGCAGAACCTCTTGCAGATGGCTCCGGTGAGCCTCCATCGACTCTCCCGTGATGCGCTGCAGGTTCACCAGCTCGTTGTTCACCCGATCGACGAAGCTGTTGTCCATGTCCAGCACATAGGCGAAACCACCGGTCATGCCTGAACCGAAGTTGTAGCCGGTCTTGCCGAGAACGCAGACGAAACCGCCGGTCATGTACTCGCAGCAATGGTCGCCAGTGCCTTCCACGACAGCGTGCGCGCCGGAGTTACGTACGGCAAAACGCTCGCCTGCGGTACCGCTGGCAAACAGTTTTCCGCCGGTGGCGCCGTACAGGCAGGTGTTGCCGACGATGGCCGAATGCTGGGACTCGTACACACTGCCCTTCGGCTGAGTAACGACCAGTTTGCCACCCGTCATGCCTTTGCCGACGTAGTCGTTGGCGTCGCCTTCCAGGTACAGATGCAGGCCACCGGCGTTCCATACACCAAAGCTCTGACCTGCGGTGCCCTTGAAGCGGAAGGTGATCGGCGCATCCTTCATGCCCTGGTTGCCATGCAACTGAGCGATTTCGCCGGATACGCGCGCCCCGATGGAGCGGTCGCAGTTGCAGATATCCATTTCGAAATCGCCACCGCTCTTGGAGTCGATAGCCGAGCGTGAAAGCTTGACCATTTCCTCTGCCAGCAGCCCCTGATCGAACGGAGGGTTCCTCTCGACTTCGCAAAACTGCGGTTTATCGGCCGGAATGTGGTCGCTGCCGAGCAGCGGCGACAGGTCGAGATGGTTCTGCTTCGCTGTTTCGCCGGGCAGCAACTCAAGTAGATCGGTACGCCCGATCAGCTCCTCCAGGCTGCGTACGCCAAGCCTTGCCAGCCACTCGCGGGTTTCCTCGGCAACGAAGGTGAAGAAGTTGACCACCATGTCGACCGTGCCGATGTAATGGTCCTTGCGCAGCTGTTCATTCTGGGTAGCTATGCCAGTCGCGCAGTTGTTGAGGTGGCAGATCCGCAAATATTTGCAGCCCAGTGCGATCATTGGCGCAGTGCCGAAGCCGAAGCTCTCAGCACCCAGAATTGCAGCCTTGACCACGTCGAGTCCGGTCTTTAGACCGCCGTCGGTTTGCACCCGAACCTTGCCGCGCAGATCGTTGCCACGCAGGGTCTGATGGGTCTCGGCCAAGCCAAGCTCCCACGGCGAACCGGCATAACGGATCGACGTCAGCGGCGAAGCGCCCGTACCGCCGTCGTAGCCAGAAATGGTGATCAGGTCGGCGTAGGCCTTGGCGACACCCGCAGCAATGGTGCCAACGCCAGGCTCGGCCACAAGCTTGACCGAGACCAGGGCCTTGGGGTTGACCTGCTTGAGGTCGAAGATCAGCTGGGCGAGGTCTTCGATCGAATAGATGTCATGGTGAGGTGGTGGCGAAATCAGGGTGACGCCGGGCACCGCATAACGCAGCTTGGCGATCAGGCCGTTGACCTTGCCGCCAGGCAGCTGACCACCTTCGCCGGGCTTGGCGCCCTGAGCGACTTTGATCTGCAGCACTTCGGCGTTGACCAGATACTCAGGCGTGACGCCAAATCGACCCGTAGCCACCTGTTTGATCTTCGAGCTGCGCTCGGTGCGATAGCGCGACGGATCTTCGCCACCCTCACCCGAATTGGAACGCGCGCCGATGCGGTTCATCGCCGTAGCAATCGCTTCGTGAGCTTCCGGCGACAGCGCACCGAGCGAGATACCCGCAGAGTCGAAGCGCTTAAGGATCTTCTCGAGCGGCTCGACTTCTTCAAGCGCCAGCGGCTGATCAGACACCTTCAACTTGAGCAAGTCGCGCAGCATTGCAGCCGGACGCTGGTCGACGAGCGCCGTGTATTCCTTGAAGCGATGGTAGTCGCTTTCCTGCACTGCTACCTGAAGCGCGGCAACCACGTCGGGGTTGTAGGCGTGGTATTCACCGCCGTAAACGAACTTCAACAGACCGCCCTGCTGGATCGGCTTGCGCGCGCTCCAGGCCTCTGCTGCCAACGCTTTCTGCTCGGCTTCGAGATCAACGAAACGGGCGCCCTTGATGCGGCTCGCAACACCACGGAAACTGAGATCGACAACCTCGTCGGCAAGGCCGATCGCTTCGAAGAGCTGAGCACCCCGGTACGACGTGATGGTGGATATCCCCATCTTCGAGATGATCTTCAGCAGCCCTTTGGAGATCCCTTTACGGTAATGCTTGAAGACCTCATAGAGATCGCCCAGCACTTCACCCGTACGGATCAGGTCGCCGAGCACTTCAAATGCAAGGAACGGATACACGGCTGTGGCACCGAAACCAAGCAGCACGGCGAAGTGATGCGGATCACGCGCCGTCGCGGTTTCAGCCAGAATGTTGCAGTCGCTGCGTAGGCCGGTTTCGATCAGACGGTGATGAACCGCACCGACCGCCAAGGCGGCGTGGACGGGTAGCTTGCCAGGCATGATGTTCCGATCGCTGAGGATCAGCATGACCTTGCCGCCGCGAACGGCCTCCTCAGCCTGATCGGCGATGTTGCGCACCGCAGCCTCGAGGCCGATGGACTCATCGTAGTTGAGATCGATCAGCTGGCGCTCGAAACCTGGGCGGTCGAGCTCCATGATCGTCCGCCACTTGGCAGGCGAAATCACTGGCGTAGTCAGAATTGCGCGGTTGGCGTGATCGGCCGTCTCTTCGAAGACATTTCGCTCGGCGCCCAAGCAGGTTTCGAGCGACATGACGATGGATTCGCGCAACGGATCGATCGGCGGGTTCGTGACCTGCGCGAACTGCTGGCGGAAGTAATCATAAGGCGAGCGCACGCGCCGCGACAGCACGGCCATTGGCGTGTCGTCACCCATGGATCCGACGGCTTCCTGCCCCTGCTCGGCAAGCGGACGCAGGACTTGATCACGCTCCTCGAAGGTGACCTGGAACATCTTCATGTATTGCTTGAGCTGGTCCGCGTCATAGAACGCCGAACCATGATCGTTATCATCGAGGGTCGACTGAATACGCAGTGCGTTCTGGCGCAGCCACTTCTTGTAGGGATGCTGAGACTTCAAGCGGTTGTCGATGTCATCGGTGTGTAGCACCTGACCGGTCTGCGTATCGACCGCCAGAATCTGACCAGGGCCTACGCGTCCCTTGGCGATAACGTCCTCAGGCTTGTAATCCCATACACCGACCTCTGACGCGAGGGTGATGTACCCGTTGGTGGTGGTCACCCAGCGCGCCGGACGAAGACCATTGCGATCAAGCAGGCAGATCGCATGGCGGCCGTCGGTAAGCACCACACCTGCAGGGCCGTCCCACGGCTCCATGTGCATGGAGTTGAATTCATAGAATGCGCGCAGATCCGGGTCCATGGTTTCGACGTTCTGCCAAGCAGGCGGAATGATCATGCGCAGACCACGGAACAAATCCATCCCGCCGGTGACCAACAGCTCCAACATGTTATCCATGCTCGAGGAATCGGAACCGGTGCGGTTGACCAGCGGATCCAGGCTCTCCAGATCTGGAAGCAACTCATTGGCGAATTTCAGCCGCCGCGCCTGCGCCCAATTACGGTTACCGGTGATGGTATTGATCTCGCCGTTATGGGCGAGAAAACGGAACGGCTGGGCCAACGGCCATTGCGGCATCGTATTAGTGGAGAAGCGCTGGTGGAACACGCAGATGGCAGTCGCCAGACGCTCGTCGCCAAGATCGGGATAGAACTGCGCCAGGTCTGCCGGCATCATCAGACCTTTGTAGATGATGTCCTTGTCGGAGAAGCTGCAAACGTAGAACTCTTTGTCACCAGCCAGCGCGACCTCAGCACGACGGCGGGCAAAGAACAGCTTGATGCCGAAATCACGCTCCGACAGCCCTTCGGCCGAGACGAATACCTGTTCGATACGTGGCAGACGCTCGAGGGCCAACCGGCCGAGGACGGTGGTATCGATCGGCACTTCGCGCCAGCCGACAAGAGTCAGGCCCTGGGCAGCGATCTGCTCGTTGAGGCTGGCACGCGCCGCGTCCGCTTTGGCTGCGTCCTGGCTAAGGAACACCATGCCAACCGCGTAGAGCTCAGGCAGCTCGGCATTGAAGTGCTGGCGAGCCATAGCGCGCAGGAAGGCGTCGGGCTTCTGCATCAGCAGGCCGCAACCATCGCCGGTTTTCCCGTCAGCGTTGATGCCGCCACGGTGAGTCATGCAGGTGAGGGATTGAATGGCAGTCTGAAGCAGGTGATGGCTTGCCTCGCCCTGCATGTGGGCGATCAGACCGAAGCCGCAGTTATCCTTGAACTCTTCAGGACGAAACAGACCTGCTCTCATAGGCACTCCACCAGCTAAATGCGTTGTAAATCAACCCCTTATTGACGGCGCACAAAATCGCCCCGTCATACACGTGGGCAAAAGGGGGAGCAGTTTACAAAGCCCGGTAGAACGACACAATTTTATTTTTGCAAGCCCCATAACAGTGCATCACGCACCTTTATGGGGCGTATTTTAGCGGGAACTCGTCATTTCCTGCTGTACGCTCGCAAAAGTCCGCGCCCAGGGCTTGCCTTGTTTCAACGCGGCAGGCAGTGAGCCTATCGCCTGCATGGCAGCTTGTCGGGTGGAAAAGCTTCCGTATGTCACCACATACAGTGGCTTGCCTTGATGCTGCTTGACGAAATAACGGTATCCATCGCCATGCTGCTTTATCAAAGCCTCAGCGTTGCCTTGAGTCCGGGTGCCCAGAATCTGGACCAGATAATGATTCTTAGGCTGAGCGGCATACCAATTGGCGGGTTGCTTGACAGCATCCGGCTTGACCTCGACCGGCTTCGCCACTGGCTCCGGCGCTTTCGGAAGTGGAGCCGAGGCTGCAGGTTTTGTTTGCGGCAAAGCCGACTCCGATTCCGGTGCCGGATCCGAAACGGGCGGCCGGACAGTAACAGGCGGCGGCTCGTCAGCAATTGTTGGCATATCTGCATCAGGCGCGACCCCATCATCCGACTCGGCGCTGCCGGCGGCTGCCAGCGGCTCACGAATTACCGGCTGATCCGGCTGAATAGCAGATTGCTCTGGCGATGCGACTTCAGATTGCGATGCAACAGACCCTCCGCCGTCCAGCGGCAGTTGTGTAGTCGCCGGCGCTACCGGCTCATCGGCAGTATCACGCATCAACAACGCAACCACGACGACCAAAACCACCGCAGCCAACGCCAGCAAATGCTTCATCGGCAGGGGAAGGGCCAAACCAGCCGTTTTCCGCTTTCCCTTTGATTGCTGCATCGCGTCGAGGAGCTCATCCCGCGCCGCCTGATTGATCGCACCAGGCCAGCCGCCTGAGACCTCATGGATCCGCACCAGCTGATCTTCGGAAAGGCAGTCGAGACCCGCACCGGCACCCTCCAGGCGTAGCGCCAGGTATTCCCGGGTTTCATCCTCCTCATAGGGCTGCAGCGCGATCACGTGAAAACGCTCTTCACCTTCGACCAGCGCCTCCAGCCGGGCAACCAGAGCATGCTCACCGAACAGGAAGACATGCGGCCGCCCCTCGGGACTGCCCTGGGCTAGTCGCAACAGCGTCTCTACTGCCGCGCCGGTGAGCCGCTCGGCATCGTCGACCAGCAGATATACCTCCTGCCCGGTGAGCGCGAGCTGGATGATCTGCCCCATGATCGAGTCGAAGTCTGCACGCTGAATACCGAGCGCCTGCGCAATCTGCTGCAACAGGACGTTGGAATCTAGCGTCTCTACAGGGGATATAACGACACTCTGGACGGACTGCTTGTTGCTGCTCGCTACAAGGGCTTGGCGTACGAGCGTTTTACCGCTTCCTTCAGGCCCGGTAACGACAAGCAACAGCTGACTGTAGCGGGCAAGGTGATGCAACTGCCCCAGCACTGGCTTGCGCTGTGCTGGGAAGAACTTGAAGCCGGGCACGCGTGCAGCGAAAGGGTCATGACTGAACCCATAGTGGTTCAGGAACGAATCGTCAGCAGACAAACTGGTCATGGAAATCTCTTAGGTTCTGACTCTCGCGCAAGCGCGTCGTAATTGACGTTCAACGTGGCCTCCAATAGCCCTCGAGGAAAGTCGCTGGTTACCGTCGCTTCACCCAGCCGCTTGAGCAGCACCAATCGCAACTGCCCGTCCAATACCTTCTTGTCGACTGCCATGTGGCGGAGAAAATCCTCGACGGACATGTTCGCCGGGGGCACGACGGGCAATCCGGCACGCGACAGTAAACGAATACCGCGATCTCGATCGGCCGCCGTGATCCAGCCCAATTGCCGAGACATTTCCATTGCCATGACAGTTCCAGCTGAAACAGCCTCGCCATGCAACCACGTCCCGTAACCCTGGTGGGTCTCAATGGCGTGGCCAAAGGTATGCCCGAGGTTGAGAGTGGCGCGAACCCCCGCCTCTCGTTCGTCCGCTCCCACTACGCGAGCTTTCGCCTCGCAGGACCGCCTTATCGCCTCGGTGAGGGCCGACTGATCCAAACTCCGCAGCCTCTCCATATGGTCTTCGAGCCATCCTAGAAACGGCTCATCACAGATTAGGCCGTACTTGATGACCTCGGCCAGGCCCGCCGACAGCTCCCTTGGTGGCAGGGTTAGGAGCGTCGTGGTGTCGATCAGCACTGCCTGAGGCTGATAAAAAGCGCCGATCATGTTCTTGCCAAGAGGGTGGTTGATGCCCGTCTTGCCGCCGACGGAGGAATCGACCTGCGAAAGAAGGGTCGTGGGTATTTGAATGAAATTTACGCCACGCTGATAGCTGGCGGCCGCAAAGCCAGCCATATCCCCGATAACGCCTCCACCCAGCGCGATGATCGTAGTCTTGCGATCATGCCTGGCGGTCAATAACGCATCGAAGATGAGCTGCAATGTCTGCCAGTTCTTGTGGGCTTCTCCGTCAGGAAGCACGATGGGAGTGACATTGAATCCGGCCAAGCCCTGGATAAGTCGTTCAAGATAGAGCGGTGAAACGGTCTCATTAGTGACGATTGCGATCTGCCTGCCATGGACATACTGGGCCAACAGCTCACCGCGACCAAGCAGCTGCTCGCCAATAAGAATCGGATAGCTGCGCTCACCGAGATCGACATGAAGAGTCTGCATAGGGCCCCCACGGCTAAAAGTGGGCTAGGATAGCGCAGATCGGGTCAGGCTTTCACGAGGCGCCAACGATTGGAGTTGGCTGAGAATTTCCTGCACGACCAGTCGCGGAGGGCGCTCGTCGGTCTGGATGATGACATCCGCGATCTCCCGATATAACGGGTCTCGCACTGCCATCAATCCAGTAAGAATTTCGCGAGGGTTAGGCGTTTGCAAGAGCGGGCGGTTACGGTCCCGCGAGGTGCGATCGAGCTGCTGCTCGACGGATGTACAAAGGTAGATCACTCGTCCGCCGGCTCGTAAGACTTCGCGATTATCTTGCCTCAGTACTGCACCGCCCCCAGTCGCCAAGACCACGCCGCGCATCAAGCACAACTCCTTGATCGCGACGTGCTCTCTTTCTCGAAAACCCTGCTCACCCTCGACATCGAATATCAGCGGAATGCTGGCACCGGTCCGCTGCTCGATTTCCTTATCAGAATCCCGAAACGGAAGCCGAAGCTCCTTAGCAAGCAAACGTCCGATGGTGCTTTTACCAGCGCCCATCGGACCTACGAGGATGACATTGGACATCAAATTGCTTAGCGGCTGGCCTGGACAGCCTGATTATTCATGATCCGAGGAGTTATGAATACCAGCAGCTCAGACTTTCTATCCTGTACCAAGTCGCGACGGAACACTCGCCCCACGAATGGTAGGTCACCCAAAAACGGGACCTTGTCGACGGACTTGCTCTGAGTATTTGAAAAGACCCCACCGATTACGATCGTCTCGCCATCGGTAACAAGAACCTTCGCATTGACTTCATTCTTACGAATGGCCGGAATGCCTCCAGTACTTGCTGCTTGGGAAAAGTCCGGCTCATCCTTTGTAACCTTGACTTCCATAATGATGCGGTTGTCAGGCGTAATCTGTGGAGTGACCTCAAGAGAAAGCGCGGCCTCCTTAAACGAGGTGCTAGTTGCGCCGCTGGAGCTCGCCTCTTGATAAGGAACCTCAGAGCCCTTGAGGATCTTAGCGGTCTCTTTATCAGCAGTAACTACTTTTGGCTGGGACACAACCTCGCCGTTGCCAGTCTTCTCCATTGCAGAGAGCTGCAGATCCAGGATGGCGTTATTCGTAACAAAACCTAAGCCAATGCCAGAAGTAGCACCAACAGCCCCTAAATCGACGAAAGGCAGATTTACCGGAGTTTCCCGAATTCCAGGAAAACGACCAACTTGACCTTCATCACCATCCTCTACGCCAAGGTTGCCACCTTTGCCCCATGCGTTCCATTTATCACCAGCCCACAGGTTACCCCCCCAGCGCACACCTAGGCTCTTGTCATAATCAACGTTTGCTTCGACGATCCGCGCTTCGATCATTACTTGGCGCACCGGAATGTCGAGCTGAGCAACAATGCGACGGAGCTCATCAAGGCGCTCCTGCGTTTGATAAGCGATGATGTTATTTGTACGGTCATCAACAGCGATTGACCCTCGATCCTCGCTTTCTCCGCCCTTATCGGTGACCGACTGAAATAGCCGAGCAATATCCGAAGCTTTAGCATAGTTCACCTGTACAACCTCGCGCCGCAAAGGAGCGAGGTCAGCGATTTGACGCTGCGACTCAAGCTCTTGCCGCTCACGAGCAGCGATCTCGTCGGCGGGCGCCACTAGCAGCACATTCCCGATCTGCCGCTTGTCGAGCCCCTTGGTCTTCAATACCAAATCCAGCGCCTGATCCCAAGGCACGTTCTGCAAGCGCAGCGTGATATTGCCCTGCACGGTGTCACTGGCTACCAAATTGAGATCAGTGAAGTCGGCAATCAGCTGCAGGACTGAACGCACATCGATGTCTTGGAAGTTTAATGAAAGCTTTTCACCCGAATAAGTGAAATGCTCAGCCTTTCGCTTTTCCGCATCCGCTTCGCTCAGCGGCTTCACGCTGATGGTTAACTTGTCGTCGGTCTGATACGCCAGATAGTCGTATCTCCCAGTTGGCTCGATGGCGATGCTAGCCCCATCAGCCTTGCTGCTTGAATCGACGAATTTGACCGGGGTGGCGAAATCTTGCACATCCAGCCGGACACGAAGCGACTCAGGTAATTGGGTCTTCGCGAAGGAGACACGGATCTTCCCCCCCTGCTCCTCAATATTCGGACTGATCGAGGGATCCGAAAGCGTAATCACCACGTCGCCAGAACCATCCTCCCCACGGCGGAAATCGATATTGTTGATCGACTTACCCTGAGGGATGGCTGCTACAGGCGATACCTTCGGCGACTGCGCGGCCGGCGTCGCTACGGCGGCCGTAGCGGGCGCGCCCGCCTCACCAAGAACCACGAACAGGTTATTCCCATCCACTCGGGTTGAGTAAGGAACGAGCGAAGTGAGGTTAACAATGAGACGTGTACGCCCCTGAGCCTCGACAACGGTCACGCTTCGGGCATTGCCTACACCGAGTTCCTGATTCTTGGACGCAAGCTTACTTGTGACACCGGGCAGGTCGAGAGCGATACGAGCAGGCTGGTCAAGGGTATACCCGCGCGGAGTGGGTACGGGCTCGTCGAAGGCCAGCTTCAGCTCTACGCGATCACCTGGAAGCGATGCGACATCAAGTGAGTTCAGATTTGCCGCCAAAAGCGCAGGCGAAATGAATGCTGCCAGCAAAGACAAACCGAGGCGAGACAGAGAGGTATTCATAAAAGGCTTCCGTTGTGCAGACCGGTAAAGGTTTTCCATATTTGCCATGACTCAAGAGCGCTCTTTCAAGGTCAGGCTGCGCGGGCGCTCAAGCCACCCACCCTCTCCGTCCGGAACGATTTCAAGCACATCCACCTCGGCCTCGCTGATTTCAACGATTCGGCCGTGGTTGCGCCCCAGATAGTCACCGATCTTCACTCGGTGAACCCCATCGCCACCTTTGATCAAGGCGTATTTGCCAGCGCCATTGGTCAATGTCCCGACCATGACGAAATTCTCTATATTGAATTCTTCGAGGAACTGTTTGATGCGAGCCTCGTCAGGACGAATATCTTTCGAACCTTTTTGTCGCTGAGTCAGATCTATCTTCATCGGCGGCTGAAACGGATGGCGCAGCGACGCAGCGCTATAGGTAAAAGCCTCGTAAGGTAGAAATGCCGGAAGCGGCTCGATTGAACCCTTCGGCTTGGCTCGGACCTCATCCATGTAAGCGCGCAGATCGTCGAAATCAGCACTTCCGCCGCACCCTGAAAGAACCGCCAAGCCTAGGCCAAGCGTAACGAGTCGGGCTCTTTTCATTTCTGCAGTCCCTTGTCGTTGTAGCGATAGGTCTTGGCCAGGATGTTCATGTGAAGCTTGGACGAGGAGTCCTTGCTCTGCGGCTTTATTTCGAAATCATGCAATGTCACGATTCGCGGCAGACTCGATACACCGCTCACGAAGGTCGCCAGGTCGTGATATGCACCCACAACCTTGATCTGTATCGGCAGCTCGATATAGAACTGCTGGGTTACTTCCGGCTGCAGCTTGATTTCCTCGAACTCTAGCCCGCTCCCTAAACCGGTACGTGTGATGTCTTCGAGCAGACCAGGCACCTCGGTGTCGCTGGGTAACTGACGCAGCAGCGCGCCAAAGGATGCTTCCATTTCAACCATCTGCGCCTTGTACGACTCGAGGTTCGCAGCCTGAAATGCCTTGGACGAGAATTGCTGCTTCAGGCTGGCTTCCTCGGCCGCCTGCTGGTCAAGACTTGCCTGCAGGTCGCTGAGATAAAAGTAGTATCCCCCCCCGAGCAAGAGAGCCATTAACAGCATGCCCGCAACGACTTTCACCGCTGCCGGCCATGAGCCAAGGTTGTTCATGTCCAGATCGGACAAATCGATGCTACGGAGGCTCTCCATCGAGCTTGCCAAACTCATGGCTTATCTCCCTCGGTGGCAACAACCGGTTGCGTCTGCTGCACGGTCAGCTGAAAAACGTTCTCCTGATCAATCGCGCCAGCAGTCACCGCCTTAACCTCGTTCAGGTTTGGCGCATCAAGCCACTCCGACCCGTCCAGATTACGCATGAGGTTCGAAACCCGGTTATTGGATTCAGCACCGCCAATAATTGCGATGTTTTTGCCAGTCATTTTCAGCTCTGTGAAATACACACCATCAGGGAGCGTCCGCACCAACTGGTCGAAAATCCGCCCGATGATTGGTCGGTTGCCCTGCAGGTCTTGAATGATCTTCATCCGTTCCAGCAATTGCTGCCGACGCTCTCTCAATTCCTTGATCTCAACGATCCGCGCATCGAGAACAGCGATTTCCTTTCGAATGAAATCATTACGTGCGTTTTGACGCTCGATCGCATGAGTGAAGTACTGGTCTGCGAAAAACAACAGCCCTACCGCCACGACCGCCACACCTGCAAGCGATACGAGAAAACGCTGCTTACGCTCTTCTCTTAACTGCTCGCGCCAGGGTAATAGGTTGATCCGCGCCATTAATCGAAACTCCTCAAGGCCAACCCACAGGCAATCATGAGGGACGGCGCATCACTGGCAAGCGCACCAGCATTGACTTTGCTGCTTAGAGCCATATCGGCAAATGGGTTGGCCACTAGGGTCTGAGTTCCGATTTTCTGCTGAATAAGGCGATCCAACCCTGGAATTGACGCTGTACCACCAGCCAGCAGAATGTAATCGACATCGTGGAACTGACCGGCCGCGAAGAAGAATTGCAGGGAACGAGAAACCTGCTGAACGACTGCCTCTTTGAACGGCTGCAACACTTCGCTGTCGTAGTCATCTGGGAGGCCTCCCTGCTTTTTAGCAAGGCCGGCTTCTTCCATGGATAAGCCGTACCGGCGCTGAATCTCTTCTGTCAGCTGGCGACCCCCGAACAACTGTTCGCGCGTATATATGGTGCGACCGTTGTGCAGAACACTCAGCGTGGTCATGGTTGCCCCGATATCGACTAGCGCGACGGTCAGCTCGTCATGGCCAGCACCCAACTGCGGCGCTAGCAACCCGTATGAGCGCTCAAGGGCATAAGCTTCCACATCGACGACTTTTGCTGTTAGCCCTGCCAAGGCGAGCGCTGCCTCTCGGATCTCGACGTTTTCCTTACGGCACGCCGCCAGCAGCACCTCGACCCGGCCCGGGGCGCGAGCAGCTTCACCCTGCACTTCGAAGTCGATCGCGACCTCCTCGAGCGGATAAGGAATGTACTGGTCCGCTTCGATCTTGAGCTGGTTTTCAAGCTCGTCGTCACTGAGCCCGCCATCCATCTCGATGCTTTTAGTGATTACGGCCGAACCGGATACCGCTACGGCAGCTGACTTCACGCCCGTTTTCGCCTTGGCTAGCAACCGAGTCAGAGCCTGGCCAACGCCCTCCAGCTCCGCAATATTCTTTTCCACCACGGCATTAGCCGGAAGCGGCTCGACCGCATAGGATTCAACCCGATACCGGGAGCCTGAACGGCTTAATTCGAGTAGCTTGACGGACGTCGAACTAATGTCGATCCCAAGCAGCGTGTTCGCTTTCTTAGTGAAGAGCCCTAGCACGGCCGAATTCCTTCTTTATCCGCTACTTACGGATTAATTATGTATGTCCGCATTAGATAACAGCCTTGACAGAAGCGCAAATGGCTCCCCAGCAAAAAAACCGCTTATAATGTGAACCGTTTTTCCTTTCAGCATCGTCTGCCGCGTCAACCTCATTTCCCACCCTGGATATAACGAACCCCGATGCGTTTTCTGAAGTTTTTTTTGTGGTCGTGCCTGACTATTTTCTGCGGACTTGCGCTCAGTCTCAGTGGGGCCTATCTCTATCTAAGCCCCAACCTGCCATCGGTGGATTCGCTGCGCAGCATTCAGCTTCAGATTCCACTGCGCATATACAGCAACGATGACAAGCTCATTGCCGAGTACGGCGAAATGCGCCGGAACCCGATCAGCTTCGATGAAATACCCGAGGATTTCATCGCTGCGTTACTGGCAGCCGAGGACGACAACTTCGCGAATCATTATGGCGTCGATGTTTCCAGCCTGATGCGTGCTGCCACGCAAATATTGAAAAGCGGGCACATTCAGACCGGCGGCAGCACCATCACCATGCAGGTCGCAAAGAATTACTTCCTCACCAGCGAGCGAAGCTTTTCCCGCAAGATCAACGAAATCCTTCTCGCGCTTCAGATCGAGAGAGAACTGAGCAAGAACGAGATTCTAGAGCTGTACGTCAACAAGATTTATCTGGGCAACCGCGCCTACGGTATCGAGGCAGCCGCACACGTCTATTACGGCAAATCCATACGCGATTTGAATCTTGCGCAAATGGCGATGATCGCGGGATTGCCGAAAGCACCCTCGGCGTTCAATCCACTGGCCAATCCGCAACGCGCCAAGGAGCGGCGCGACTGGATCCTCGGGCGCATGTATCGCCTTGGCAAGATTGACGAGTCGCGCTATCAGCAAGGGCTGGCCGAAGCCGTCGACGCGTCCTATCACGGCTCATCTCCGGAACTCGATGCGCCTTACATCGCAGAGATGGCACGTGCCGAAATGGTCGGCCGCTTCGGCAGCGCAGCGTACACCGATGGGTTCCGGGTCTACACCACTGTAACCCTCGAGCGTCAGGTCGCCGCCAACCGAGCGCTTTCGCTTGGCCTAATGGAGTATGACCAACGGCACGGCTACCGGGGCGCCGAAGGGCGAATGGAAAACAATGATCGCGAAGCTTGGCTGAAGGCACTTGGAAACTACCGTGGACAAGGCGACTTGATGCCCGCCATCGTTAGTGAAGTTGCCAACGATTCAATCAAGGTCCTGCTTCGAGACGGCAGCGAGCACAGCGTTAGTTGGGAAAGCATGAAGTGGGCTCGCCCGCACATCAATACGAACAGCCTGGGGCCTCAACCTAAAGCGCCGTCGGATGTAGTCGAATCCGGTGACGTGATACGTGTCCGTATCACCGACGAAGATGTACGCTTCGCCCAGGTACCTCAGGCGCAGGGAGCGCTGGTGTCCCTTGACCCGCTTGACGGCTCGATCGAAGCACTGAGCGGCGGGTTTTCGTTCGGGCAAAGTAACTACAACCGCGCCATCCAGGCGAAACGGCAACCTGGTTCCAGTTTCAAGCCATTCATATATAGCGCAGCTCTGGATGCCGGCTATACACCCGCAACGCTAGTCAACGACTCGCCCATCGTCTTCATCGAACAAGGCCAAGACCGGATCTGGCGCCCGAAAAACGATAACAACACGTTTTTAGGCCCGATTCGCCTGCGCGAGGCGTTGTACAAATCACGCAACCTGGTTTCGATCCGCTTGCTGCAGACCCTCGGAATCCCACACACGCTCGACTATGTCAAACGCTTCGGATTCAAGTCTGAGGACTTGCCACCGAACTTGTCGCTGGCGCTAGGCACAGCAACCCTCACGCCCATGGAAATCGCCACCGGCTGGACGGCATTCGCTAACGGCGGCTACAAGATAGAACCTTACCTGGTTGAGCGTATCGAGGACCGGGACGGCAAGGTGATATTCACAGCCAATCCAGCTCGAGTACCAGAGCGAACCCCAGCGAGTGCAGCTAGCCAGGCAGAAGACGGGACTGCTGCAGTCAGTTACGCACAGAATGACACGACGCTCGATGATGGCTCCGATGCAGTCACTGAGCGCAAGCACGCCGAGCAGATCATCGATGACCGAACCGCTTACATCATGACCAGCATGCTGCAAGACGTTATCAAGCGGGGGACAGGCAGAAAAGCGCTGTCCATGGGTCGGGGTGATCTGGCCGGGAAGACAGGCACGACGAACGAGTCCAAGGACAGCTGGTTCTCCGGGTACAACGCCGACATCGTGACGACGGTCTGGGCTGGATTCGATCAACCCCAGAGCCTGGGCCGGCGGGAGTACGGCGGAACCGTCGCGCTTCCTATCTGGATGCATTACATGAGCGCGGTATTAGACGGAGCGCCCGAGCATGCACCAGCTGAACCCGAAGGTATTCTTACGCTGCGTATAGATCCCAAGAGCGGCCGAGCGGCCGCACCGGGTACGCCTGATGCCTACTTCGAGATATTCCGAAGCGAGGATTCGCCTCCTGGGATGGACGGAGAGATGACGCCGGGTTCCGTGCTGCCCGACAGCCCACTACCAGAGTCCGAAGCGGCACCGATGGACCTTTTTTAAGCGATGAGCCCCCAGGTCTAACGTCGGCTACTATCGTGAAGCGCCTTGGTGTCCCAGGGCATGGCGCAGCGGGAAGACGTATACCTGATACTCATCCCACGAACTGCTTCCATAAAAAACCCCAGCCAAGGCTGGGGTTTGTCGTCTGGAGCTTCCGCCCGGTGCCGGGCGAGCTAATCAGTCATCCGTTGAAAACGTCGTCGACCGACTTCAGCGGGTAATTGGAAGGGTACGGCAGCGTCGCTACACCGCTTTCGATCGCAGCCTTGGCCACCGCATCGGAAACCAGCGTAATCAGGCGGGGATCCATTGGCTTCGGGATGATGTACTCACGTCCAAATTCCAGATTATCGACGCCATACGCAGCCGCCACTTCTGCCGGCACGGGCAGTTTAGCGAGCTCACGCAGCGCCTCAGCCGCGGCAATTTTCATTTCTTCGTTGATGCGCTTGGCCCGCACATCCAAAGCGCCACGGAAGATGAACGGGAAGCCGAGCACGTTGTTGACCTGGTTCGGGTAGTCCGAACGGCCAGTCGCCATGATCACATCGGAACGGGTTGCATGCGCCAGCTCTGGGCTGATCTCCGGATCGGGGTTGGAGCAGGCGAAGACTACCGGATTCGCCGCCATACGCTTCAGACCTTCGGCGCTCAGCAGATTTGCGCCGGATAGCCCGACAAACACGTCAGCCCCGTCGAGCGCATCATCAAGTGTGCGCTTGTCGGTCTCATGCGCAAATACCGCCTTGTACTGATTGAGATCGTCCCGACCGGCATGAATAACGCCCTTGCGGTCGATCATGAAGATGTTCTCAATCTTGGCACCCATGCTGACCAGCAATTTCATGCAGGAGGTCGCGGCAGCGCCAGCGCCGAGGCAGACGATCCTGGCCTGCTCCAGGGTTTTCCCAGCGATTTCCAAAGCATTCAGCATGCCCGCCGCAGTCACGATGGCTGTGCCGTGCTGGTCGTCGTGGAACACCGGAATATCGCATTGCTCGATGAGCGCGCGCTCGATCTCGAAACACTCGGGCGCCTTGATATCTTCCAGATTGATTCCACCAAAGGTGATGGAAATGCGCTTGACCGTGTCGATGAAGGCTTGCGGGCTCTCCGCATCGACTTCGATATCGAATACGTCGACACCGGCGAAGCGCTTGAAAAGGACACCCTTGCCTTCCATCACCGGCTTCGAAGCCAGCGGGCCGAGATTGCCGAGACCCAGAATTGCGGTGCCATCGGAAATTACTGCAACCAGATTGCCCTTACCGGTGTA
The DNA here is from genome assembly GCF_024448895.1 of Stutzerimonas stutzeri. Classification (GTDB taxonomy): domain Bacteria; phylum Pseudomonadota; class Gammaproteobacteria; order Pseudomonadales; family Pseudomonadaceae; genus Stutzerimonas; species Stutzerimonas stutzeri_Q. The sequence continues at coordinate 226,640 of NZ_JAMOIC010000003.1, read as the reverse complement.
CCGGTACGCCAGTTCGGGATCGCGAGCGATTTCCCGGACCGGCTCCGCTACGCCAGGGCTGTAGGCCAACGACAGGTCGCGAGCGGTGGAAGTGGGCTTGGTCAGCTCGACGCTCAGCTTTCCCGGACGGGGCTGGGAGTGATAGTCGAGAGCGGCGGTTTTCAGGTCAGTCATGTGGCATTTCCGCTTATTTTACTGGGACAGACAGGGGGCCGAGCATACGCCAAGACCGATCGTCGTCACAAGCCGAGGGGAAAAGCTGACTGTCAAGTGCTGACTCTACGACTTTAAGCGCATAGCGTTGCAACAACACGCCATCTCAGCCAAACCCTTGCGGGACGGGTCACGGTTGCACGATGAGCATCGAGGGATCACTGATCTTCAGCAACCAACGCGCCTGCCGCGACAAATCCGCGCGACCCTTGCGATCGATCACCCAACCCCTCGCCTCAATCTCCTTGCCGGCGAGATCCTTCAACGGCTCGAACTTGTGAGCGACCTTATGAGGAACCTGCAAAACCGCAGATCCATCCAACTCCAACCAGGTACCGCCGCGGTTCGACTCAACGCGCTCCACCCGCCCATTGAGCACGGCAAATCCTCCACTGTGCAGCTTATTCGCGGGGACGACCGGGGATTGGCGCCAGACGCCAAGGCCTTCCGCGCGCGCCTCGCGCTCCAATTTCCTATGGCAGCCGACCAACTTAGTGTTTGGCGCGATGGCGACGAAGTACCCGAGGCCTTCGGCCAGAAGTAGCGCTTCGAGATTTCTGCCGTCATCGTCAAAGGCATGAGCCAGAACGCGACCGTAGTGGTCTTTCGCCTGCAGCCCAGGACGCAGTCCAACCTGCCAGCTATTGGCGCTGATCAGTGCTTTGAGCTTTAGCCGGGAGGCATCAGCAAAGGGTTCTGCACGTCGCCCTTGGCGCGCGACCTCTGGCGCATTCAAGCCAATGAGACGAACACTGCGCCCGTCGGCCAGGCGCAGCGTATCGCCATCAATGACCCTTGCAACCTTTACACGCGTCAGTGCACCACTGATTGGGCAAAGCGCTTGGGCCGGCAGACTGAGAAGAACAGAAACGAAAAAGGCGCCCACAAGGGACGCCTTCTTCAGATGCTCGGAAAACCGCATGGGGTTCCCGTCGCGGCGACAGCTTACTTGGCGCCGAACACACCGAAACGCTGCTTGAAGCGGTCGATACGGCCGCCGGTATCCAGCACTTTCTGCTTGCCGGTGTAGAACGGGTGGCACTCAGAGCAAACATCGATGCTCAGGTTCTTGGCCAGCGTGGAGCGCGTCTTGATGACGTTGCCGCAGCTGCAAGTGGCTTCGATTTCAACGTAGTTAGGATGGATATCGGCTTTCATGGAAAAATCCTCTAGGACTTGTGCCGCCACCCGACCCTATGTCGAGTACCGCACGGAAGGGCGCGAATAATACCAGAGCCGGTTAGCGATGCAAGGGCAGCCGGTCGCCATCAAATACCGCCTGGCTGTACCCAAGCCGACGTTGGTTGGCAGCCGCGGACGTCGCCAGGCCTGTTGCCTCGCTGGATAGTTTAAGATCGCCGCTCGCCGCCAAGGACTATCGCGTGCCCCAACCCATACTTCGCCTCGCCCTGCCCTCGCCGCTGCGCAGGCTTTTCGACTACCTGCCTCCCGCCGGCGTGCCGCATGCATCGTTGCGGCCGGGCATGCGCCTGCGAGTGCCGTTCGGTCGACGCGAGATCGTTGGCGTACTGATTGAGGTCGTCAGCACCAGCGAGGTGCCGGAGGCGAAGCTCAAGCCAGCGCTGGAACTGCTCGATGCGCAGCCACCGCTCCCTCCGCCGCTGTTCAAACTTTGCCTGTGGACTGCCCAGTATTATCAACACAGCCTGGGCGACACACTCAGCTGGGCACTGCCGGTTCTGCTGCGCCAAGGCGAGCCCGCCGAAGCGAGGCAGGAACGTTTCTGGCACGCGGCCAGCGAAGCGCGCCCGGAGGATCCGCGATTGAGCCGCGCCCCACGCCAGCGCGAGGCGCTGAAGACCATCGCTCAGCACCCACACGGCGTGGCGCATTCGTTGCTGACTCAGTTGCAACTCAACAAGGACAGCCTCGACCAGCTGCTGCAGAAAGGCCTGCTGCGAGTCGAGACCCGGCGCAGCCATGAGGCGCGGCAGCATCAAGGCAGCTGGCTCCTTCAGCCGGAGCTTTCGCTCAACCCGGAACAACGTGCAGCTTTCGAGGCCATCCGCGCCGGACTGGACGGATTCCAGACGTTCCTGCTCGCTGGCGTTACCGGGAGCGGGAAGACGGAAGTCTATCTGCAGCTGATTCATCAGGTGCTCGAGGCTGGCAAACAGGCCTTGGTGCTGATCCCTGAGATCAACCTCGGACCGCAAACGCTGGCGCGCTTCGAAAAGCGCTTCAACGCACGCATCGCCCTGCTGCATTCGAACGTCAACGATCGCGAGCGCCTGGATGCATGGCTGGCTGCGCGGGACGGCGAAGCGGACATCATCATCGGAACGCGGTCGGCGTTGTTTACCCCGATGAAGAATCCGGGACTGATCATCCTCGACGAGGAGCATGACGCCTCATATAAGCAGCAGGAGGGCCTGCGTTATCACGCCCGCGATCTTGCGGTTGTCAGAGCGCGCCAGGAAAACCTTCCGATTCTGCTCGGGTCTGCCACACCCTCTCTGGAAAGCCTGCAGAACGCCCACAGTGGCCGCTATGCATTGCTGAAACTGACCCAGCGAGCCGGCGGCGCCCAGGCACCGCGCTTCTTGCGTCTGGACGTCAAGAGCCGCCCGCTGGACTCGGGTATCTCAGGCCCCCTGCAGCAGGCCATGACCCAGACACTCGCTGCCGGGCAGCAGGTATTGGTGTTCCTGAACCGCCGCGGCTTCGCCCCATCGCTGCTCTGTCACGATTGCGGATGGATCAGCCAGTGTCCGCGCTGCGACGCCAGAATGACCTTGCACCAACGCCACAACGAGCTGCGCTGCCATCATTGTGGGCACGTCGAACGTCCTCCGCACAGCTGCCCGGACTGCAATAAACTCGATCTGCGGCCCGTGGGGGCGGGTACCGAACGTGCAGAAGAACGACTGACCACGATATTCCCGGAGTTCCCGGTACTGCGCATCGACCGCGACAGCACCTCCCGCAAGGGTTCGATGGAGCAGCTGCTGACAACTATCAACCGCGGCGAGCCTTGCCTGCTGGTGGGCACCCAGATGCTTGCCAAGGGACACCACTTCCCCCGGGTCACACTGGTCGCCATTCTCGACGCCGATGGTGGGCTGTTCTCTGCAGACTTTCGTGCTAGCGAGCGCATGGCGCAATTGATCGTACAAGTCGCCGGACGGGCAGGACGCGCTGAGGAGCCCGGAAAAGTAATCATCCAAACGCATCTGGCTGATCATCCGCTGCTGGTTCAGCTCACCGAACAAGGCTATTTCGCCTTTGCCGACCAGGCCCTGAGCGAACGCCGCGCCGCCGGGCTACCGCCATTCAGCCACCTTGCGCTGCTGCGCGCTGAAGCGCAGAAGCCTGGGCAGGCAGAAGAATTCCTCGACCAGGCGTGCAGCCAGGCCGAGCAACTGATCACGCAGCTGAGCATCACGGGCGTTGAGCTACTTGGCCCGGTACCGGCGCCCATGGAGCGACGCGCGGGGCGCTTCCGGGCCCAACTACTACTGCAGGGCAACGCAAGAGCACCGCTACACAAGTTGATGAGCACGTGGATTCCGCTCGTAGAAGCACTTCCGGGCAGCCGCACGGTGCGCTGGTCGCTGGATGTGGACCCGATCGACTTGTTCTGAGAAAGAGCAAATACAAGCGCAACCGGCAACTAGACGCCTTAAGCCTTGAAGGTTCGCCCCCTGCGCCCCGATAATGCCCAGTTTTCGACCAAAGCCTCCGGGCCGCAGAGCACACGATGAAAGACAGTATTCGCCACCTGATTCAGCAAGCCCTGGCCCGCCTTACCGCTGAAGGGGTGCTGCCCGAGGGGTTGAGCCCGACGATCCAGGTGGAGAACACTCGCGACAAGACTCACGGCGACTTCGCCAGCAACATCGCCATGATGCTGGCCAAACCGGCCGGTATGAAGCCGCGGGATCTGGCGCAAAAGCTTATCGACGCCCTCCCAAGCGATGCATCCGTCAGCAAGGTGGAGATCGCGGGCCCCGGCTTCCTCAATTTTTTCCAGAACAGCGCAGCGCTCGCCCAGCGGCTTGATGTAGCCCTGGCCGATCCGCAGCTCAGCGTCAGCAAGACCGGCGCCGCTCAACGCGTGGTCGTCGACTTGTCCTCGCCGAATCTCGCGAAAGAAATGCATGTTGGCCATCTCCGCTCGACCATCATCGGCGACGCTGTCGCGCGGGTACTGGAGTTTCTTGGTGACGATGTTATCCGCCAGAACCACGTAGGCGACTGGGGTACCCAGTTCGGCATGCTGCTGGCCTTTCTCGAGGAAAACCCGGCAGCCGCCGAAACCGAGCTGTCCGATCTTGAGCAGTTCTATCGTGCGGCGAAACAGCGCTTTGACGAATCCACGGAGTTCGCCGAGCGTGCGCGCGAACTGGTGGTGAAGCTGCAAGCAGGGGACGCTGACTGCCTGCGCCTGTGGAAGCAGTTCAACGAGGTCTCGCTCTCCCACTGCCAGAAGGTTTATGACCGTCTCAACGTCAAGCTGACACCCGCCGACGTCAAGGGCGAAAGCGCCTATAACGCCGACCTCGCCGATATCGTCGAGTCGCTCAACGTAAAGGGCCTGCTGAGCGAGAGCAATGGCGCCCATTGCGTCTTTCTCGATGAGTTCAAGAACGCTGAGGGCAATCCCCTTCCGGTGATCGTCCAGAAAGCCGGCGGCGGCTATTTGTATGCGACCACCGATCTGGCATCGATGCGCTACCGTAGCCAGCAACTGAAAGCAGATCGTGCACTGTATTTCGTCGACCAGCGCCAAGCGCTACATTTCCAGATGGCATTCGAAGTTGCGCGCCGGGCTGGCTTCGTCGATCCCGAGATGCAACTTGAGCACATGGGCTTTGGCACCATGAACGGAGCGGACGGACGCCCATTCAAAACTCGTGACGGCGGGACGGTGAAACTGGTCGACCTGCTCGACGAAGCCGAACAGCGCGCCTATAGCCTGGTCAAGGGCAAGAACCCCGAACTGGATGACACAGAGCTGCGGCAGATCGCGCGCGCAGTAGGCATCGGCGCTGTGAAATATGCTGACCTGTCCAAGCACCGCACCAGCGATTACAGCTTCAATTTCGAGCAGATGCTCAGCTTCGAAGGCAATACCGCGCCCTATCTGCTGTATGCCTATACCCGTGTCGCCAGCGTGTTCCGCAAGCTGGGCACTTCCATGGATGAGCTGGCCGGTGAGATTCATCTGGACGCAGAACAGGAACAGGCGCTGGGCGCGAAGCTGGCTCAATTCTCCGAAGTGCTCAACGGTGTGGGGGAGAAAGGCGTTCCACATCTTCTGTGCAGCTATCTGTACGATCTGGCAGGGCTGTTCTCCAGCTTCTATGAGCACTGCCCGATTCTCACTGCCGAAAGCGAAACCGTGAAACAGAGTCGTCTGCGCCTTGCCGCCCTGACTGGAAGGACGCTCAAGCAGGGCCTTGAGCTGCTTGGCCTGGAAACCCTGGAGCGGATGTAAGTGGCAGCCAAGAAGAAACCCGCACCCAAGCGTGGCGCGAGCCGCTATCAGGCGCCAGCCCGCAAGCCGATTCCTGGTTGGGTGTGGCTGGTATGCGGCCTGGTCATTGGAGGGTTCATCATGTTCCTGATGAGCCTCGAACCTGGCGGCGATGAGATCAAGCGCGCCAAGGACACGGCGAAGCCCAAGGAGCAGCCTAAGCGCTCGGCGCCTGCCACGGGTCAACCGGTGAAGCCCAAGTACGACTTCTACACGCTGCTGCCAGAGTCGGAAGTAATCCTGCCGCCCGAAGCGCCAAAGCCAGAGCCGCCCAAGCCGGTCACTCCCGAAGAGGCCGCCAAGATCGACGCCGCGCGGGCTGAGGCTGCACTGAATGGCCAGGTTCCGCCGCCACCCCCGACGGTAGCCAAGGCGCCGGTGACTCAGTTCTTTCTGCAAGCCGGCTCCTTCCGCAAGAAACCCGAAGCCGAGAAGGTCCGCGCACAGATCATCCTGCTGGGTCAGGATGTTCGGGTAGAGAGCGTCACGGTGCGTGACGAAGACTGGTATCGAGTACTGGTAGGCCCGTATGCAAATCGTGACCAGCTGGCCCAGGCACAGAAAGCGCTAGCGGCCAGTGGCTACAGCAATCTCCTGCTGCAACAGCGCCAGGTGCGGTAGCTGAAAACAACGAGCGCGGTGCCTTCCGAAGCTGGCACCGCAGCGCTAACGCCTGACGAGCCCCGCCCGCTCGAAGCTCAGTCGGCTAGCGCAACCAACCTAGTGATCGACACCCAGAAGCCAACAGGCTCTGTGGGGCGCTCTGCCCATCCAGACCTATTCTTGGCAACGAAACGATTTGCCTGAATGCCAGCCGTCAGCCAACAGGACAAGGCAGGCTACACGTGCCGACAAACTGAATATCTTGCCTGATACAGCACGGAAAATCAGCCCACCTCAACCCCGCCGTGGCGCATAGGCGAATACGTCCGCACGCATCTGGGTCGCATCCATCCCCGCCTCGACAAGCGCGTCCAGCGTGCCGTAGATCATGGCTGGAGATCCGCTTGCGTAGACATGCACCGGCTTCAGATCCGCGATGTCCTCGCACACCGCCTCGTGCAGCAGGCCGCAACGCCCCTGCCAGCCGCAAACGTCACTGACCACCTGATGCAAGTAGAGATTCGGCATACGCTGCCACTCCGCCCAGTGGGGGAGCTGATAGAAATCTTCTGGACGTCTGACACCCCAGTAAAGGTGTACCGGGTGCGCAAAGCCCTCGGCCCGGCAGTATTCGATGAGGCTGTGCATCTGAGCCATGCCGGTTCCCGCCGCGATAAGCACCAAAGGGCCATCCGGTAGCTCGGCAAGGTGCGTGTCGCCGAACGGCATCTGAACCGTCGCCATCCCCTTGTTCCTGATGAACTTCAGCAGTTCGATGGCCGATGGCTCACGCGCGAGCACATGAAGCTCCAGCTCGCGACCACGGCCGGGGGCCGACGCCAGCGAGAAAGCACTGAATTCTCCATCCGCTCGCTCAAGCAACAGGTATTGCCCGGCGTGATAGCGCGGCAACTTGCCCGCTGGCGCCCTGAGCAGCAGGCGAAAAACGTCGCCTCCAACCTCTTCGCAGCCGATCAGCTGGCAGCTGAGCGTACGCACCGGCAGCTCCCCCGGTGCCAGAACACCATCCCAGAGCAGCACACAGTCTTCTTCAGGCTGCGCCAGACACGCAAAAACTTCGCCGTGATCGTGACTCTCGCCGCGTTGGCGAACCCGCCCGTTAACGAGCAGAGCAGCACAGATCAGGCAGTTGCCGTTGCGGCACGCCTGCGGGCAGTCATAGCCCAGGCGCCGTGCCGCGTCGAGAATCAGCTCGCCACGCTCGACTTCGAGCACCGCGCCAGAGGGTTGCAGCGTAACTTTCATCTGATTCAAAACCTGAAATTGCGATTACGTATCATCAGTCGATACCCAGCTCGGCCCAGAGTTCGTCGACACGACGCTTGACCGCCTCGTCCTGAACGATGGCACGGCCCCATTCACGGGTGGTTTCACCCGGCCATTTATGAGTTGCATCGAGCCCCATCTTGCTTCCGAGGCCAGAAACCGGCGAAGCGAAGTCGAGATAGTCGATGGGGGTGTTCTCGATCAGAACCGTATCGCGCTTGGGATCCATGCGCGTCGTGATCGCCCAGATCACATCATTCCAGTCACGCGCGTTGATATCGTCATCGGTGACGATAACGAATTTGGTGTACATGAACTGACGCAGAAAGCTCCAGACACCCAGCATCACCCGCTTGGCGTGGCCGGGATACTGCTTCTTCATAGTCACTACAGCCATTCGGTAGGAACAACCTTCCGGGGGCAGATAGAAATCGGTGATCTCGGGAAACTGCTTCTGCAGAATCGGCACGAAGACTTCATTGAGCGCCACGCCCAGAATCGCCGGCTCGTCCGGCGGACGTCCCGTATAGGTACTGTGATAGATCGCATCCCGGCGCCGGGTGATGCGATCTACAGTGAACACCGGAAAGCGATCGACCTCGTTGTAATAACCCGTGTGATCGCCATAAGGCCCCTCGTCAGCCATCTCGCCCGGCTGGATATGCCCTTCGAGCACTATCTCGGCACCTGCTGGCACCTGCAGATCACTCCCTCGGCATTTGACCAGCTCGGTTCGACTGCCTCGCAGCAGGCCAGCGAAAGCGTATTCAGAGAGCGAGTCCGGCACTGGCGTCACCGCACCGAGGATGGTGGCCGGATCCGCCCCCAAGGCAACTGCAACCGGATAAGGACGACCGGGGTACTTCTCGCACCACTCCCGAAAATCCAGCGCACCACCACGATGGCTGAGCCAGCGCATAATCACCTTGTTGCGACCAATCACCTGCTGGCGGTAGATGCCGAGGTTCTGCCGCTCCTTGTTAGGGCCTTTGGTGATCGTCAGCCCCCAGGTAATCAATGGGCCCGCATCACCTGGCCAGCAGGTCTGGACTGGCAACGTCGACAGGTCGACATCGTCGCCTTCGATAACCATTTCCTGGCAGGCCGCATCCTTCAGCACTTTAGGTGCCATGCTGATGACCTTCTTATAGATCGGCAGCTTGCTCCAGGCGTCTTTCAGCCCTTTGGGCGGCTCGGGCTCCTTGAGGAAAGCGAGCAATTTACCTATCTCGCGCAACTCAGAGACTTCTTCAGCCCCCATCCCAAGCGCGACCCGCTTCGGAGTGCCGAACAGATTACCGAGCACTGGCATGTCGAATCCGGCCGGGTTCTCGAAGAGCAACGCTGGCCCCTGCTTGCGCAAGGTGCGGTCGCAAATCTCAGTCATCTCGAGAACAGGGGAAACGGCGGTCGAGACGCGTTTGAGTTCGCCGCGCTTTTCCAGACCGCTGATAAAGTCGCGAAGGTCACGATACTGCATGCTTGAGCCTCGTGTGGGCCGGCAGGATTGGGTCGCAGAGTTTAGCCTTGACGCTGGCGATTCCAAAACCTGCAGACAGACAAAGGCCGGGTTTCCCCGGCCTCGGTGCAACGAACCAGACGCTTACTTGCGCTTCATGGACATGAAGAATTCGTCGTTGGTCTTGGTGTCTTTGAGCTTGTCCAGCAGGAACTCGATGGCCGCACTCTCATCCATTGGATGCAGTAGCTTGCGCAGAATCCAGATCCGCTGAAGCTCTTCCTCGCTGGTCAGCAGCTCTTCACGGCGAGTACCCGAACGGTTGATGTTGATCGCTGGGAACACCCGCTTCTCGGCGATGCGACGATCGAGCTGCAACTCGAGGTTGCCGGTGCCCTTGAATTCCTCGTAGATCACCTCGTCCATCTTCGAGCCGGTTTCGACCAGCGCGGTGGCGATGATAGTCAGGCTGCCACCTTCCTCGATATTCCGTGCAGCGCCGAAGAAGCGCTTAGGCTTCTCAAGGGCATGGGCATCGACACCACCGGTCAGTACTTTGCCAGAGCTCGGAATCACTGTGTTGTAGGCGCGCGCCAGACGGGTAATGGAATCGAGCAGGATGACCACGTCTTTCTTGTGTTCGACCAGGCGCTTTGCCTTCTCGATCACCATCTCCGCAACCTGCACGTGGCGGGTCGGCGGCTCGTCGAAGGTCGAAGCAACCACTTCACCGCGAACGGTGCGCTGCATCTCGGTCACTTCTTCCGGACGCTCGTCGATCAGGAGCACGATCAGGTGGCATTCAGGATTATTACGCGTGATGTTGCTGGCGATGTTCTGCAGCATGATCGTCTTGCCCGCTTTCGGCGGTGCGACGATGAGGCCGCGCTGGCCCTTGCCGATCGGAGCACAGAGGTCGATTACGCGACCGGTGAGGTCTTCGGTGGAGCCGTTACCAGCTTCCATCGTCAGCCGCTTGTTGGCGAACAATGGGGTCAGGTTCTCGAAGAGAATCTTGTTCTTGGCGTTTTCCGGGCGATCGAAGTTGATCGTATCGACCTTGAGCAACGCGAAGTAGCGCTCGCCTTCTTTCGGCGGGCGGATTTTTCCGACGATGGTGTCGCCAGTACGCAGGTTGAAGCGGCGAATCTGGCTCGGCGAGACATAAATGTCGTCAGGGCCGGCGAGATAGGACGAATCCGCGGAGCGCAGGAAGCCAAAGCCATCCTGCAGAATCTCCAGCACGCCATCACCGGAGATTTCCTCACCGCTCTTAGCGTGCTTTTTCAGCAGAGAGAAAATCACGTCCTGCTTGCGCGAACGGGCCATGTTGTCGATGCCCATCTGTTCGGCCATTTCCAGCAGTTCGGTGATGGGCTTTTGCTTAAGTTCGGTCAGATTCATAGAGAGAGATCAGAAGGGATGAAGAAAGCGATTAGCTTGAGAAGCCGCGCAGCAAGAGACGAACAGGTTCGTTGTGCTTTATGAGGCTGAAGTGCGTCGGCGACGGCATGCAGGGGGCGACGGAAGAAGCGTCGCGAGGCCGAATTTAGCACCGTGCAGGCGAAGCGTCCACCCTGCAGTTATAAAAAAGCCCCCGCATTTTGCGAGGGCTTTCATAAACAGCCGAATCGGATCAGATGTTGCTGTCCAGAAACGCCGCCAGCTGCGACTTCGACAAGGCGCCGACCTTGGTGGCCTCGACATTGCCGTTCTTGAACAGCATCAGCGTCGGGATACCGCGGACGCCGTATTTTGGTGGCGTTTCCTGATTCTCATCGATGTTCAATTTGCAGACCTTGAGCCTGCCTTCGTATTCCTTGGCGATCTCGTCGAGGACCGGAGCGATCATCTTGCACGGGCCACACCACTCAGCCCAGTAGTCGACCAGCACAGGGCCGTCGGCCTGGAGCACGTCCTGCTCGAAACTGCTGTCGCTGACATTGTTGATGTATTCGCTCATGGAATTTTCTCCAGGGTCAAAATCGGAAGTGCCGCCATCATAGCCCGGCTTGGGAGGGATCGAAAGTCGCAGTCTGTCGCTTGGGTAATAGGCAATAACTATGGAACGGGGCACTGGAGCGATACGTCTCGCTGCGGCGAAGCAGCGCTGCGCGTTGGCGTATGAAGGCGATCATGTCAGGATGTCGGGGTTTTGCACAGAGACCGCCCCATGCGCCCACTAGCCGTCGAACCCTCGCCGATGATCGCTGCACTCGATCTTGGCTCGAACAGTTTCCACATGGTCCTTGCTCGGACCAGCAACGGTGAGATGCGCATCCTCGAACGGCTTGGCGAAAAGGTCCAGCTCGCAGCCGGCATAGATGAAAATCGTCAGCTCGACGAAGCCGCCATGCAGCGCGGCCTGGACTGCCTGCGTCGTTTCGCGCAACTGGTCAATCACCTGCCACAGGGCGCTGTACGTGTGGTGGGCACCAATGCCCTGCGGGAAGCCCGCAACCGTGCACAGTTCATTCGGCAGGCCGAGACGATCATCAATCACCAGGTGGAAGTGATTTCGGGCCGCGAGGAAGCGCGACTGATTTACCTGGGTGTCTCGCATACTTTCCCGGCATCGGCTGGCAAGCGGCTGGTCGTCGATATAGGTGGCGGCAGCACCGAATTCATCATTGGCGAAGGCTTCGACTCGCTATTGCGTGAGAGTCTGCAGATGGGTTGCGTAAGCTTTACGCAGCGATTCTTTCGAGACGGCAAGGTCACCCCCGCCCGTTACGCACAGGCATACACCGCTGCGCGATTGGAATTGATGAGCATCGAACACGGATTGCGTCGGCTCGGCTGGCAGGACGCAGTAGGCGCTTCCGGCACCATTCGTGCCGTCGGACTGGCTATCAAGGGTGCCGGGCTGGGCAATGGCGAAGTCACCGCCGAAGGCATCGGCTGGCTGAAACGCAAGCTGTTCAAGCTCGGCGATGTCGATAAGCTGGACATGGACGGCATCAAACCAGACCGCAAGGGTATCTTCCCAGCCGGATTGGCGATCATCGAAGCCATATTCGATGCGCTGGAATTGACCAGCATGGCGCACTCGGAGGGCGCGTTACGCGAGGGCGTACTCTACGACCTCATCGGCCGCCATCATCAGGAAGACATCCGCGACCGCACCCTGAGCTTTCTCATGGAGCGCTACCATGTCGATACCGAGCAAGCGTCGCGTGTCGAGAGCAAGGCCCTAGAGGCCTTCGATCAGGTTGCAGCGGACTGGGGGCTGGACGAGGACTGGCATCGCGAGCTGCTGAGCTGGGCCGCTCGCATCCATGAAGTCGGCCTGGACATCGCGCACTATCACTACCACAAACACGGCGCCTACCTGATCGAGCATTCCGACCTGCCCGGCTTCTCCCGTCAGGATCAACAAATGCTGGCTCTGCTGGTCCGCGGGCACCGTCGTAACATACCCAAGCAGAAGTTCGAGGAAATGAGCGAGGACGGCGTCAAGCTGACACGGCTTTGCGTGCTGCTTCGCTTTGCCATCCTGTTCCACCATATTCGTGGGCCGCAGCAGGCGCCCGCGTGCAAGCTCGAAGCCAGCGACAACGCCCTTGATGTGGCGTTTCCCGACGGCTGGCTGGAGCAGAATCCGTTGACCCAGGCCGATTTCGCATTGGAAGCCGATTGGCTCAAGCGAATCGACTTTGCGCTGATAGTACGCTGATTGGCCCGCCTGCCAGCCCAGGCCTCCCAGCAGGAAGTTTCTAGCGCGCCGCTGCGCTGCCCAAGCGTTCGAGCAAGGTGTTCTGTACGTTCCGTGCGTTCTGGTTGCCGCTGGGACTGTTACGCAAATAGCTACCGTCGGGTTGCAGCACCCAGCTCTGGGTGTTGTCCGTCAGGAAGCCTTCCAGCTCCTTCTTCACCCTGGTTATCAGCTTCTTGCCTTCTACCGGGAAGCAGGTCTCGACGCGACGGTCGAGGTTACGCTCCATCCAGTCTGCGCTGGAAAGGTAGAGTTTCTCGTCGCCGCCATTGAGGAAATAGAACACCCGGCTGTGCTCAAGGAAGCGCCCAATGATAGAGCGCACCTGGATGTTGTGCGAAACCCCAAGAATGCCGGGGCGCAGGCAGCACATGCCGCGGACGATGAGATCGATGCGCACGCCGGTCTGGCTGGCCTTGTAAAGGGCACGAATCATTTTCGCGTCGGTCAGCGAGTTGACCTTGAGAATGATATGCGCCGGCTTGCCCTCGCTGGCGTGCTGGGTTTCCTGAGTGATCATGTCCAGCAGCGCCTTTTTCAGCGTGAACGGCGCGTGCAACAGTTTCTTCATGCGCATGGTTTTACCCATGCCGATCAGCTGGCTGAACAGCTTCGAAACGTCCTCACAAAGCGCGTCATCCGAAGTCAGCAGGCTGTAATCGGTGTAGAGACGTGCATTTCCGGCGTGGTAGTTGCCGGTACCCAGATGAGCGTAACGCCTCAGCTCACCGTTTTCGCGACGCAGGATTAGCATCATCTTGGCGTGCGTCTTGTAGCCGACCACACCGTAGATCACTACGGCACCGGCCTGCTGCAGGCGACTGGCCAACTGCAGGTTGGATTCCTCGTCGAAGCGCGCGCGCAGCTCGATGACGGCCGTGACCTCCTTACCGTTACGTGCCGCTTCCACCAGTGCATCGACAATCTCGGAATTGGCGCCTGATCGATACAGGGTCTGCTTTACCGCGAGCACACAGGGATCTTTGGCCGCTTCGCGCAGCAGATCCACCACTGGAGTGAACGATTCGTAGGGATGCAGCAACAGGATGTCCTGCCGGCCGACGACGTTGAAGATGTTCTCGCTGTTCTGCAGGAGCTTGGGGATGGCCGGCGTGAACGGGGTGTATTGCAACTCCGGGTGGCTATCCAGCCCTGTGATACTGAACAGCCGGGTCAGGTTGACCGGACCGTTGACCCGATACAGTTCGCTCTCGCTCAGGCTGAACTGCTTGAGCAGGAAATCTGCAAGATGCTTCGGGCAGGTATCGACCACCTCCAGCCGTACCGCATCGCCATAGCGCCGTGAGATCAGCTCGCCGCGCAACGCACGGGCCAGATCCTCGACGTCTTCCGTGTCCACAGAAAGGTCCGCGTTACGCGTCAGACGGAACTGATAACACCCTTTTACCTTCATGCCATGGAACAGGTCGTCGGCATGAGCATGAATCATCGATGACAGGAACACGTGGTTCGCGCCGACCCCGCCAACCTCTTCAGGTACACGGATCACCCGCGGCAACAATCGCGGCGCCGGGATGATCGCCAGTCCGGAATCGCGCCCAAAGGCGTCGATACCCTCAAGCTCCACGATGAAGTTCAGGCTTTTGTTGACCAGCAATGGGAACGGATGGGTGGGGTCCAGCCCGATGGGCGTGATGATTGGCGCGATCTCATCGCGAAAATAACGGCGCACCCAGGTCTTGATCTTGGTCGTCCAATGCCGACGCCGGATGAAGCGCACCTGATGCTTGGCCAGCTCCGGCAGCAACACCTCGTTAAGAATCGAGTACTGCCGATTGACCTGGTCATGAACCAATTCGGAAATGCGCGCCAGCGCCTGATGCGGCTGCAAACCGTCGGCCCCCGCCTGTTCGCGGGCGAAGGTGACCTGCTTCTTCAAGCCCGCAACGCGAATCTCGAAGAACTCGTCGAGGTTGCTGGAGAAGATCAGCAAAAACTTGAGCCGCTCCAGCAGCGGGTAGGACTCGTCCAGCGCCTGTTCCAGCACGCGGATATTGAATTGCAGCTGAGAGAGCTCGCGATGGATGTACAGGCTGTTGTCGTCCAGGTTCGGCGGAATCACCGCAGGCACTGGTACATCCTCGACTTTTTCGAGTTCTGGGGCCGTCTGCACCACCTCCTCGAGGGGTTGCTCCTCGACGGTGGCCAACTGCAATTCGTTTTCGCTGAGTCCCTGATTGGTCATCGATCTGCCTCGGGCGGGCTCATCGGCCCTGTTTTAATTGCTGTGCCGCCTGCTTGGCGAAATAGGTGAGGATGCCATCGGCGCCCGCACGTTTGAAGGCGGTCAGCGATTCGAGAATCACTGCATCGCTTAGCCAGCCGTTTTGTATGGCGGCCATGTGCATCGCATATTCACCACTGACCTGATAGACGAACGTCGGCACGCGAAAGGCATCTTTGACTCGCCAAAGGATGTCGAGATAGGGCATGCCGGGCTTGACCATGACCATGTCTGCGCCTTCAGCCAGATCTGCGCCAACCTCGTGAAGCGCTTCGTCGCCGTTTGCGGGGTCCATCTGGTAAGTGTTCTTGCTGCCTTTGCCCAGGTTTGCAGCCGAGCCGACGGCATCGCGGAACGGGCCATAGTAGGCACTGGCATATTTAGCCGAGTACGCCATGATCCGTACGTTAGGGTAATCGGCTACCTCGAGCGCTTCGCGAATCGCCTGAATTCGTCCGTCCATCATGTCCGAAGGGGCGACTACCTGAGCGCCTGCCTCGGCATGGGATAGCGCCTGCCTGACCAATGCATCGACTGTGACGTCGTTCTGTACATAGCCCTGCTCGTCGAGGATGCCGTCCTGCCCGTGCGTGGTGAATGGATCCAGCGCGACATCCGTGATGACGCCGAGCTCGGGGAAGCGCTCTCGCAGTGCACGGGTGGCGCGCTGAGCGATGCCATCGGGATTCCACGCTTCGGCTGCGTCGAGCGATTTCTTTTCCAATGGCGTGACCGGAAACAGCGCCAATGCCGGAATCCCCAATGCCACGAGTTCAGCCGCCTCTTCGAGCAGCAAATCGATGGACAGCCGCTCCACCCTTGGCATCGACGGGACTTGCTCGCGGCGATTTTCGCCATCGAGGACAAATACCGGCAGAATCAGATCGTCCACACTCAGCAGGTTTTCACGAACCAGCCGGCGGGAAAAATCGTCACGGCGATTACGGCGCAGCCGAGTACCCGGGAACAGACGATTGGCAGGGACGAAACTCACAGCGAACTCCTGGCCCGTAGCACGGGCGAATATGACGTTTATAAGCCGACTTCGTGACTGAATGATGACAGAAACAGTCGAGCCGACAGGTAACCGCATACATTGTCGCCACCCATGGCGGTCGCGGCCAGTGCTTTAATCGAGTGATCGCCGATGCCCTGAGTGCACCACCTAGAGCCTTGGCAAAGCGAACGTCGGGCGCCACCAAGCCTCCAATGTACAGGTGGTGATCAGCGGTACGCTCACCACGCACCAGTATCCAAAGCCATCGCCCGAGGTCGTCGGGCCGTTCATCGATCAGGAGTACCCCTATGAATAGAAAAGTCGCCGTCATTCTCTCGGGCTGTGGCGTCTACGACGGCTCGGAGATCTACGAAAGCGTGATCACCCTGCTGCGGCTTGACCAACGTGGCGCTACGGTTCAGTGCTTCGCACCGAACATTGCTCAAATGCACGTGATCAACCACCTCACAGGGGAGGAGATGCCCGAAAGTCGTAACGTCCTGGTGGAGTCGGCTCGGCTGGCTCGTGGCGAGATCAAGGACCTGAGCGAAGCCCGCGCAGAAGATTTCGACGCCCTGATCATGCCCGGTGGGTTCGGCGCCGCGAAAAACCTGTCTGACTTCGCCACGCAGGGCGCTGGCTGCAAGATCCTGCCCGCGGTCTTGGAACTGGCGCAGGCCTTTGCAAGCTCCGGCAAGCCGGTGGGCATGATGTGCATCGCACCAACCATGGCTGCTCAGATATTCGGCCCAGGCGTCGTCTGTACTCTGGGCAGCGACGATGACCCGGCCGCAGCAGCCTCCAGAGAGATGGGCGTCGAACACCAGGCCTGCGAAGTGACGGAGATCATCGAGGATTCAAAGAACAAGCTGGTGACGACGCCGGCATACATGCTGGCTCAATCGATCAGCGATGCAGCTTCGGGCATCTACAAGCTGGTCGACCGGGTTCTTGAACTGACCAACAAATAGTCACCACCTCTCATGAATCCCGGGCTTGGCCCGGGATTTCGGAGCAGTGTGTGGCTATATAGCCAATCCTACCGACGCTCCGGCCGACCGGCTGGCCAATACGGCCACAATCCTGCAGTTTGAGCCGATCTGCTAGGAAGCCGCCTCATGACGCCGCCTCGAATCGAAACGATAGAAGAACAACAACAAGCCGTGCGCCAACTATTCGAGCGCATCCCCTTCAATGAATACTTGGGAATCGAACTGGACGAAGTCTCTCGGCAGCGCGTAGTGATGCATCTGCCGATGAAGCACGAGCTGATCGGAAATTTCTTTCACGGCATCCTGCACGGCGGCGTGATCGCGTCACTACTGGACGTAGTGGGTGGTGCCATGGCGATGATAGGAGCCTTCGAGAAACATCAGCACCTGACGACCGAAGAGCGAGCCGTTCGTTTATCGCGGCTCGGCACCATCGATCTGCGCGTCGATTACCTCCGCCCGGGACGCGGCAGTCGCTTTAGCGCCAGTGCAACGCTGTTGCGCTCCGGGAACAAGGTGGCAGTGGTGCGTTCTGAGTTGCATAACGAAGAGGAGGTGCTGATCGCAGTAGGCACCGGCACCTACCTTTGCGGTTGACGGCTGGATACGAAGACGCCGGGCCCTATGACCCTGCTAGCGACCCCGCGCTCGCGCCAGTTGCGTCAATATCCGATCCAGCGCATTGGCGAACGCTTGCCGGTCGCGGTCGCCATAAGCTCCTTGCCCCCCGCTAGCCTGTCCCTGTTCTCGCAGATCAGTGAATAGATTGCGCACCGCCAACCGGTCACCCATGTTGCGCTCGTCGAACTCCCGACCACGCGGATCAAGCGCTGCGACGCCCTTCTTGACCAGACGATCAGCCAGCGGGACATCGCTGCAAATCACCAAATCCCCCGGCCGAGCGTTCTCGACGAGATAGTCATCGGCAGCGTCCGGGCCACTTGGCACGACGATCAAACGGACGCAGGCGAAGGCCGGTTTGATCTGGCTTTGTCCGGCGACAAGCACGATCTCGAACTTACGTTTGAGGGCGAATTTGATCAGCTGATCCTTGGCCGCCTTCGGACAGGCATCGGCATCGACCCACACCCGTAACGGCTCGATAGCACTCACACCACGGCCCGCCGCACGGTTGCGAGCAATGCTGCCGCGCCAGCAAACATCACAGCGAAGCTGCGGTTGACCAAGCGCTGTTGGCGCGGCGTGCGCAGCAGACGCAGGACCTTGGCAGCCAGCCCGGTATAGCCGGCCATCACGATCAAATCGACCACAACCATGGTTGCCCCCATGTGCAGATACTGGATAACCAGATCTCGCTGCGGGTCGAGAAACTGCGGCAGCACAGCAAGAATGAAAACGATCGCCTTGGGGTTACTGGCGTTGATCAGAAAACCGCGAAACACCAGCGCAAGAGGGCGTCCGATAGGTCGCGGAGCGGCGCTGTCATCGAGCATCGAGGGGATCGCTTGCCACTGCTTGAGCGCGAGCCACAGCAGGTAGGCGACACCGAACCACTTGATCAGACTGAACGCCAGCGATGAGGTCGCCAGCACTGCACCGACGCCCGCCGCCACGACGGCGATTTGCAGCGCCAATGCGATTTGCAGCCCGAGCGCATTCCAGTAGCCGCGCCAGAAACCGTATTGCAACCCGCAGGACATCGAGGCAATGGCCCCCGCACCCGGCGACAGGCTGATGATCCAACAGGCGACCAGAAAGGCCAGCCAGGTTTCGAGCGTCATGCTTGATCCTCCAGAGGCCGCCGCGCCCGATCAGCGCAGCACGGCGACGGTCATCAGTCGGGGATGTCTTTGCCAAGCTGAACCGGCTCTTTCAGCTTCCGGTTCATCGCCTTGCGCATACGAATGTTGATCGCCTCGACACCAAGCGAGAACACCATGGCGAAATACACGTAGCCCTTGGGCACATGGGCACCGAATGCTTCAGCCACCAGCAGCGTACCGACCACGATCAGGAAGGACAGCGCGAGGATCTTCAGCGTGGGATGCTTATCGATGAAGTCACTGATGGTGCCCGCCGCGAGCATCATGACGCCGACGGCAATGACGATGGCAGCGATCATCACTTGCACGTTGTCCACCAGGCCAACTGCCGTGATCACAGAGTCCAGGGAGAACACGATATCGATCACTGCGATCTGCAGGATGATGCCCACGAATCCGGCCTTGACCGCTCCGGAAGTAGTACCCTCCTGCGATTCCTCGCCTTCGACACTGTGCCAGATCTCCATGGTGCTCTTGAACAGCAGGAACAGGCCGCCGAAAAATAGGATCAGATCACGTCCGGACACGCCATGATCAAAGACCGTAAACAGGTTATTGGTCAGGCGCATGACCCAGGCTATCGACAGCAACAACAGGATCCGCGTACCCATTGCCAGGGCCAATCCAAAGAAACGCGCTTTGGGCTGCTGCTCCTTCGGAAGGCGGCCGACCAGAATGGAAATAAAGATGATGTTGTCGATACCCAGGACGATTTCCAGGGCAGTCAGGGTCAGAAACGCGACCCATATTTCGGGGCTGCTAAGCCATTCCATGAGAGTTACCCGTGCGAGCTATGATTGGGCGTCTGAATGTCGGTCCCGCGCCAGCGTCGCAGAACCTTTTGAAAGAACAAGCTGTTGGGCACCTGGACGATGGCACCGGTTCCACCCTCCGAGACCTCTTCCAAGGTGGTATAGAGCAGATTGATGTCGATGACACGGCCTTTGACGATGGGTTTGTCGAAGCTCTCGACCAGCTCCACCAGATCTCCCAGGCGAAAGGGACCAGTTGTCATGATCAGCACCGCGCAGAGCAGGTTGGACAGCACACTCCACATGGCAAAGAAGGCCACCGCTGCCACGGCCACGAAACCGGAAAAGGCTGTCCAGATGATAGTGGCCGAAACGCCGACGCGCTCCAGCACCATGATCAGCGCACCACCAATAATGAGCCAGCGGATGCCGGCACGCAGCGGTAGAAGCAGCTCGGGCGGAAGCGGATAGCGACTGCCGAGCCGGGAAAACCCGCGCACGACCAGCCGCTGAAGCACGTAGGCGACCAGCAGAATCAAGAGTATCTGCAAGCCCAGCAATAACTGATCGCTCCAACGCTGCGAAAAAAACAACCACTGCTCGCTCACAGGCTGGCCTCGAGTTTGCTTTGTAGAACTTCAAGCGCTTCGAGCGCTTCCAACCAGGCTTCTTCCAACTCACCTTCGCGGACTTTCAGTTCAGCCTGCTTGGCCAGCAGCTCGCGCAGCTCGTCCTTTCGGCCCGCCTCGTATACCGCCGGATCGGCGAGGCGCGCCTCCAGCGGCGCAAGCTTTTCATGAACATCGGCCAGAGACTTTTCAAGCTTTTCAGCTTGCCGCTTCAGCGGCGCCAACTGCTGACGCAGGGCAGCGGCAGCCTGGCGCGCGGCGCGCTTATCCGTCTTGTCGCCCGTGGATTCCACAGAGCTCAGCGGCTGCTGGCGGGAGCGGTAGTCAACCAGCCATCGTGCGTAGTCCTCGAGGTCCCCTTCGAACTCCACAACCCGGCCGTCGGCAACCAACAGGAATTCGTCGGTCGTGCTTTTCAGCAAGTGCCGGTCGTGGGACACGACAAGTACGGCACCCTCGAAGTCCTGTAAGGCCAGCGTCAACGCCAGTCGCATTTCGAGATCGAGGTGGTTGGTCGGTTCGTCCAGCAGCAAGAGATTCGGCTTGTCCCAGGCAATCAGCGCCAGGGCCAGCCGCGCCTTTTCACCGCCGGAGAAATTAAGCACCGCTTCATCACAGCGATTGCCTCGGAAATCGAAGCCCCCCAGGAAGTCGCGCAGTACCTGTTCACGCTCGCCCGGTGCAATGCGCTGTAAATGCAGCAACGGGCTCGCCTTGGCATCGAGTGCATCGAGCTGATGCTGAGCGAAATAGCCGATCACCAGGTTCTCGCCGCGCTGCAAGCGCCCGCCTAACGGTTGCAGTTCGTTGGCCAGTGTCTTGATCAGCGTGGATTTGCCCGCGCCGTTGGGGCCGAGCAAGCCGATGCGGGCACCTGGGACCAACTGCAGCTTGACCTTGTCCAGCACCACTTTTTCGCCGTAGCCAAGACTTCCCTGCTCGAGATCAAGCAGGGGGCTGGAGATCTTATCCGCCTCGCGAAACACGAAGTCGAAGGGGGAATCGATGTGAGCCGGCGCCAGCTCTTCGAGCCTTTCCAGCGCTTTGATCCGGCTCTGCGCCTGACGTGCCTTGCTCGCCTTGGCCTTGAAGCGCCGAATGAAGTCTTCCATGTGTTCGCGCTGCGCCTGCTGCTTTTCGAACGCTTGCTGCTGCTGCGCCAGACGCTCCGCACGGGCGCGCTCGAAAGCCGAATAGCCCCCACGGTAGAGCGTCAGCTTGCGCTGTTCGACATGCACCACGTTGCCCACCACCTCATCGAGGAAGTCTCGGTCGTGGGAGATCAGCATCAATGTTCCCGGGTAGCTCTTGAGCCAGGCTTCAAGCCAAAGAATCGCATCCAGATCCAGGTGGTTGGTGGGTTCATCGAGCAGCAACAGATCCGAAGGACACATCAGCGCCTGCGCCAGATTCAGGCGCATCCGCCAGCCGCCGGAAAAACTGCTGACCGGAAGGTCCATTTGCTCATTGGCAAACCCCAGCCCGGCGAGCAGCTTGCGCGCACGTGCATCGGCGGTGTAACCGTCGGCGTTGTCCAGTTCGGTATGCAGTCGCGCCAGAGCAGTGCCGTCATGCGCCGCTTCGGCGGCAATCAGCGCAGCCTGAACCCGGCGCAGCGCCGTATCGCCATCAAGCACATAGTCAACGGCCAGCCGTTCGAGGGTATCGACCTCCTGGCGCATGTGGGCAATCCGCCAGTCCGGCGGCAGCTGGCAGTCGCCACCATCAGGTGTGAACTCGCCAAGCAACAGCGCGAACAGGCTGGACTTTCCAGCGCCATTGGCACCAACAAGCCCAACCTTCTGGCCAGGATGAAGAGTCAGCTCGGCGCCTTCCAGCAAACGCTGGGGGCCACGCTGTAGAGTGAGGTTCTGAAGTCGGATCATAATGGCGGCGGAGTTTATCAGGTCGCCCGGAAATCCATCCGGCTGCGCAAAAAAAAACAGCCCCGATGAAACATGACGATCTCTGGAGCTTCGCCCTCGCCTGCTATGCCCAACCGGGCGTGGAAGAGGCCTGCCTGGATTTGCAGTCGGCCGGTGCGGACGTCTGCCTGCTATTGACATGCGCCTGGCTGGAATGCCGCGCAATCGCTCATGACGACACGCGTTTGCACCAGCTACAGCGTTTTAGCGAGGAGTGGCGAACCCTGGTAGTCGCCCCGCTGCGAAGGCTGCGGCTGGCGTGGCGTGAACCAGCTGGTGAGGATGCCGATCTGGCTGGTCTGCGCGTCCGGGTGAAATCGCTCGAACTGGACGCCGAACATGTCCAGCTCCAGCGTCTGCAGTCGACGACCAAGGATTGGCCCGCCGAGGCGGGCTCAGTCGACTGGTTAGGGCGAGCCTGCGTTGGGCTCGGTCCTGAGACGCTGGCGTCAATCGAGACGCTGCGCAATGCGGCAGCGTCTGCTCATTTGGCAGCGGGAGGTGATTGAGTCGTAGCAGGGCGCTTTGTTGCAGCGGGCTTGCGGGGCGTCGTCTTTTTCGCAGCGGCGGGCTTCGCAGACGAGGCAGCCGCGCCTGCATCAGCGCCACTACCCTGCCTTGCCGTGGCCGGTTTCGCACTCGTTGCCACTGGCTTGTTCGCCTGAGCTCTGCTACCGCTCCTCGCTGCTGGACGAGCAGGGCCGGCAGCCGAGCCAGTTGCACCCGCAGATGCTTTCTCAGCGGCTTTCTCAGCGGCTACCTTGCCTGCTGCGCTCGCCGGTCGTGCGGCCGACTCGGTGCCCTTGGCGCTACGAGCGGGTGATTTCTTTGCTGCTGCGGCGCGAGCAGCAGCAGGTTTCGCCCGCGCGGCCAACGCTTGAGCGGCAGCTTGTTCGACCTTGGTGACGCCCTGAGCCAGCTGCATGCTCTGCTCTGCATCACGTTTCAATTCGGACAGATACGTCAGGGTCTCGCTTTGCCTCGCTTGCAGTACGGCAAGCATGTCATCGAGCTCGGATAACCGGCTACGAGCCTTGGTCTGCGACTTGGATTTGCCGGCATTACCGGCTTCATCCAGCTTGGCGCGGGCCTTGATGATTTTTTCCTGTGTTCTCCCGCGCTGCTTCTCAAGCTTGGCCAGTAGCATTTCCGCGTCTAGCTGCGCCTCGCTGCAAGCCTTTTGCAGATGCTCCACCAGACTGTTCGACAACTGCTGCAGCAGATGAAGCGGAGTGGTAACAGAGGGTTTCTTTGCGGGCATGACGGGGGCGCCTCCAGGCGGGGTCAGAGCAAGCTTCATAAGCGTAAGCACGGCTGGCGCAACCGCGGCAAGGCAGCGACTTGAGACGCTGCGGTTGCCCTGCGGATGATTCAGGCGGTAGCGGCAGGCTGCTTATGCGCAGTGTGCAGCACTTCGATGAGGCAGTCTTCAAGCTCAAAACGCTCATGCAGCAACTGCCCAAGGCGTTTCAACTCATCAGGCAAGCCGGGACTGTTCAGGCAGTCACCTTTATCGCAGCGATCATTGAATGCAACGGCTACTTCGGTAATGGCTTCGATTCGGGGATAGATCTGGCGGGCCAGCTCCAGCCCACGTTTGTCGCCAAACGCTTCTGCTTCATTGAGCAGCTGTTCGTAGATTTCGAAATGTCCTGCTGACACGTAATCAAGCAGGATTTCGCAAAACTTCTGCAAGGCGGCGCGACTTGCAGCAGCGTCGCTGACATGCAGCTCGTCGAATGCGTTGATCAGTGCATGGCGTTCCTGCAGCCAGCG
This sequence comes from Stutzerimonas stutzeri, assembly GCF_024448895.1. Taxonomy (GTDB): domain Bacteria; phylum Pseudomonadota; class Gammaproteobacteria; order Pseudomonadales; family Pseudomonadaceae; genus Stutzerimonas; species Stutzerimonas stutzeri_Q. Next base: position 202,763 of record NZ_JAMOIC010000003.1, on the reverse strand, counting down.
ATCAATCAGCAGGTGTACACCTCCCCAGCGTTCCTGGGCGTTCCGACAGCTCTCGAGCATGATGACCTCACTTCCCTAATCGATGATGCCTGTTGCGCCTTCCGAGACGATTATTTGTCTTGGTATATCGGCCTTGGGTGAGTGGCGGCGAAATCGGCAAGAAACCGACGCCGCCAGAGCAGACTAAGCTGCGGCGATCGAAGCATCAAGCGGCAGGACAAAAATCATCCGAGCAGCGGTGTCAGCATTGCTTCGCGCTGGTCGATTGACCGCCAAGCGCAGCGATCATTCGATCGCTGCGACAAAAAGCGCTAGTCGCGACGCAGCAGCTGCCAGAAGCAGAACAGCGCCATCGCGATGAACGCAAGCAGTGTCCACTCCGGAATGCTCATGCCCAGCAGGGTCCAGCTGACTTCGGCACATTCGGCGGTGCCATGCAGGACCAGCCGGGCAATCTCCTGAAATGGCAGCGCATCCATCATGTATTCGAGACTGGGCAGGCAGCTAGGCAGCTGGTCGGCAGGCATGTTCTGCAGCCATATCTGACGTATGGCGGTGGCGCCGCCTGCGACGGCAACGACCAGCGCCAGGATGGAATAGACACGGCGACCGGTTTTATGCGGCCCGTGAATAGCAGCGATCAGACAGACTAGACCGAAGCCGATCACGCAGATTCGCTGAACGATGCATAACGGACAGGGTGCCAGTCCGACGACATGCTCGAGATAGAGCGCCGCGATCATCATCAGCGCGCAGCCGATGAAGGCCAGAAGAAACAGCGAACGAGGGCTGGCCAGGTTCATGATGACTCCGCAGAGAGGAAAAGTTCGCTACGGTAGTGCTGCTCGCGTTTGGCTGCAAGCCAAAGGGGTACCAGCGCGGAGGAGCGGGACGCCTGTCACGTCCCGCTCCTCATGACAGCTATGGATTGCTGACCGTTGGCAGCTTGTTCGGGCTGCTCTGGTCGAGCAACCCGAGGCCCTCCTGGAACAAGCGATTGCTGCGCTCGTTATCGCCCAGCTGTGCCAACAGACGCGCCAGCTCGGCGCAGGTCTCGGCGCGATGTTCGAAGCGCAGACTGGCTTCAAGATAATCCCGCGCTTTGCCCCATAACTCGTTGCGAAGGCTCAGTCGGCCCAGGGCAAGTAGCAGTTCAGCGTTATCCGGACGCGCCTTTAGCCATCCCTCGGCGTGACCTAGCTGACGCGCTGGCTCGCGCCCCCGAACTCGCCCGTAGCGCTCGACCAGTCGGTCATCGTACTGTCGTTTAAGTGCAGCGTAGAGGACCTCTTCCGCTTTCTCCTCGGCACCCAACTTGCTCAGGCCGTCGGCATAGGCGCGGACCAGCAGCGGCTCGTTACGCAGCTTGCCTGGCACCGTCTGCCAACACTGATTGAGCGCCTGCTGCGGATCTGCCGGGGTCGCGGTCCCCACCAGCCCGGCTTGTTCCACAGCTGCGGTCCATGCCAGCAGCTCGAGCTCATCCAGCTTTGCCGGCGGCAAAACCCGGTGCTTGCGTAGTTCCGGGATCAACCGGCACAAGGCCGGCCAGTCTTTCAGTTGCACATAGAGTTGCTGAAGCAAAGTCAGCACGTGGGAATGGCGAGGATGCTCGCCGTGCAGCTCGTTCAGCGAGGATCGCGCTTCGGCATACTGGCCTCGATCGATCTGCAGTTGGGCTCGGGTCAGGCCAACGGCAAGCCCCGCTTCCGGGTCGCGCTCTTGAGCTTTGCGCAGCAACTCATCGCTCTGCTCATACTCACCCAGCTCACTCGCAGCTCGGGCGGCCCCGAGGTAATGCACCAGAGGCTGAGGATCATGCTCGGCAGCCGTACGCAAGTGGGTGAGCGCATTGCTCCACTGGCCCTCTGCAAGCTCCCGCAGGCCGGAGCGTGAGGCCTTGGCGACGCGTCGCGCACGGTGGCGACGCGACCATGGATTGACCAGCGCGCCCGAGGCATACAACAGCCCGAGTACCCAGTGCACCACCATCGACAGCAGCCAGAGAAAGCCAATCAGGGCGAGAAATATCCAGAAGCTCGACTCATAGCGAAAGCGGTCATAGCTGATCAGGACATAACCGGTGTCCTGATAGATGGCCCAGCCCAGGAAACCTACCGCGGCCAGGAGCAGGATGACGACAATGGCGAATCGCTTCATGTGCGCTGATCCCCTTCCGTCGCTTGCTGCGATTCAGCTGGCGCTTCGGCGTCACCGGCGGACGAGCCCTCTTCCTCGCTGTCGGCAGACCCACGCCCGCCCTGGCTATCCATGCCGCTCTGAGCCGATTCGCGCTTTTGCACGTAGGTCTGCATCGCATCCAATGCTGGCGCCAGGTCCGGAAGAGTCACCGAGACTTGCTGATCTGCCAGTTGCTCGATTCGATCACGCAGGCCTCGACTCTGGCCATTTTCCTCGCTGAAGTGATCTTTGATCAGGCGAGCGGCCTGTTCCAGTGACTGTCGATAGACCTCCTCATTGCTATTTAGCACGGCCCATTGGGCCTGCTCGATAGCCAAGGAAAGCGCCAGACGCACCTGCGCCAAGCTTTGCCCGGCAAGCAACGGCTTGACGTCCGTACCTGCGTTGAAATCGATTCGCACGTACCGCGTCAATTCATTCAGCCAGTGCTTCCAGCGACTTTCACCTTGACCCTCGGACTGGCCCGGACCGTTCTCGAACTCCGGAGCCAGGCCACTGAGTTGGTTGGCCTGGCCACGCAAGGCGCCCAACTGCAGGAACAGGCCGGTGCGATCCAGCTCGGGCAGACTGCGCAGCGCCTCGAGCCCTTCGAGCAACTTCTGGCGGGTTCCGTAGGCGCCGGGATCGTCCTGTTTGCGCAGGATCAGATCGGCTTCAGCGATCAGAGATTCAGCACTGTTCACGTCTTCCATGGCCGACAGGCGCAACATGGCCATTCGCAAAAGATGTTCGGCTTCAGCCAGACGCCACTGCTCACGGCTGGCACCCAGCACCTGCTCCACGCGCCCCGAGAGTCGCTGCTGGTCACTCTGCAATTCTGCAAGCAGGCGTCGCCGCTCTTCCAGCTGTTCCGCTGATGGCAACTGCTCCAGGCGGCCGAGGCGACCGGCTATCTGCTGCGTACGATCGCCCAAGCCTCGTGACTCGTCGCGGGCAGCCTGGAGCGCTTCGAGTTGCTGCTGTTCCTGTTTGGCCAGCTGCTGAGTCTGCAGCACGCTATAGCCACCGGCAGCCAGCCCCATCAAACCGACAACCAGCGCGACGCCAGCCAGCGCTTTGCCTCCACCATTGGAACTGGATGCTGTAGTCGGCGGCGGCTTCGGTGGATCCCGCGGGGGCTCTTTCGGGTCTTTCGGAGATTCTTTCTTGACGGGCTTTTGTGGAACGACAGCGTCGCTGCCCATGGGTTGCTGCGGTGCCTTATCGGGGTCTACTTCGCTCACGTTTCCATCCTTTGCGTCAGGAGGCGGGCTCGGGATACTCCCGTAGCGCCGCCAGCAAAGCCGCGGTTCCGGCACCACGGCAGTCCACTATTCTTTTGGCGCCCATCTGCGCGGCCATCTCTGCCACACGAGGGCTGGGTACGAACAAGGGTAGCTCAACCATTTCACGCCAATCGGCCGCTGCCAGCTCGCGCAACGACAGCAAACCCTGTCCACTGCTGACCACCAGCGCATTCAGCCGTTCCGAGCGAAGGGTCTTGAAGAGGGTCCCGGAGGGGTAATCGGGAAGATAGCGACGGTACAACTCAAGGCAGTCAACCTGAGCGCCACGGCAGCGAAGCGTTTCGGCAATGTGCTCACGTCCGCCCTCGCCCCGTATGATCAGTACCTTCGGCTCGGGCACTCCGAGCGCCTCAGCAAGTTGCGGCAGCGCCAGCAACGCCTCGCTATCGTCACCTACCGCAGGCCAGCTGACATCAAGACCATGTTGCTGCAGGATCGTACCCGTCGCAGCGCCGACACTGAACCAAGCCTGTTGCTGCGGTGGCTGTGGCCAGTAACGACCAAGCCTTTCCAGTGCCAACCTGGCCGCCGGTTTGCTCACCACCACTACCGCGGCATAACGGTTTAGCTCCAGCAATATCGCGCGTTGCTCGGGCGTTTCGACCAGTGGCTCGATGGCCAGCAACGGCAGGCTGACGCTCTGTATACCGTACTCGGCCAGCATGGCGGCCGTCGTGGCGCATTCCTCAGCGGGACGCGTCAGCAACAGACGCCAATTGCTCACGCCTTGCCAGCCTCGCCATAGATATCTTCAAGAATCTTGCCAGCGCCTTGCTGGAGCAGCTCTTCGGCGATCCGAATGCCCAGCGCTTCGGCTTCGGCTCCGGATGCACGGCCCTCGGCACGCAGCAGCTGAGTGCCATCAGGCTGGCCGACAAGGCCACGCAGCCACAGCTGATCGTCTTCCAGCACTGCATAGCAGGCAATGGGCACCTGGCAGCCACCATTCAGATGACGATTCAGCGCTCGCTCGGCACTGACGCGAAGCGCGGTCTGCGGATCATTCATGCATTGCAGAAGCTGATGCAGCTCGGTATCACCGGTGCGGCATTCGATGCCGACGGCACCCTGCCCGCCAGCGGGCAAGCTGTCTTCGACGCTGATACTGGTGCGAATGCGCTCACCGAAGCCCAGGCGAATCAGACCGGCAGCTGCAAGGATGATGGCGTCGTATTCACCCGCGTCGAGCTTGGCCAGACGGGTGTTCACATTGCCACGCAGAAACTGGATCTTCAGATCAGGGCGACGCGCCAGCAGCTGCGCTTGGCGCCGAAGGCTCGAGGTACCGACTACTGCGCCTGAAGGCAGCGCATCGAAATTCTCGTAGTGATTGGAAACGAAGGCGTCGCGCGGGTCTTCCCGCTCGCAGATGCAATACAGGCCGAGCCCTTCGGGAAACTCCATGGGCACGTCTTTCATCGAATGCACGGCGATGTCCGCTTCGTTCTCCATCAGGGCCGTTTCCAGCTCTTTGACGAACAATCCCTTGCCGCCAATTTTGGCCAACGGCGCGTCGAGCAGCTTGTCGCCGCGACTGACCATCGGCACCAGGCTGACGGTCACTTCGGGATGTGCTGCTTCCAGGCGGGCTTTGACGTATTCAGCCTGCCACAGGGCCAGGGCACTCTTGCGGGTGGCGATGCGAATTTCGCGGGACATGAGCAATTCCAGACAAATGAACTGCCGGCGATGATAACAGGCCGGGCCGCGCGACCGGGTTGGCCCGAATCAAGGAAAGGTCAGATGAAACCAGCCCAGCGCCCGACTCAAGCAGGGCTGGCTGGACAGTTCTCGCTAGAACCTGCCGGGTATCAGAGCGCCTGCATCAGCTTCCGCACACCGGCAACATGACGCCGGCTCACTGTCAGGGGCTCGCCCTCAAGGCCTTTGAGGAACAACTGGAAATGGCCAAGCGGCGTGCGCTGCAAACGCTCGATACGGTCGCGGTAGACCAATGCATTTCGGTGGATACGCACGAACCGCTCGCCGAACTCATCCTCAAGCGCTTTCAAAGGCTCATCCAGCAGGACCTCGCCGCCCTCATGCCGCAGCGTGACGTACTTGTGATCGGCGATGAAGTAGATCACCTGAGGCAGCGGGATCAGCTCGATACCCTTGCGGGTACGAGCGCTGATATGACTGCGTGGCCCGGTACCGGAGACCGCTGCCGGACGGGTAAGCGCAGCGAGCTGAACACGATTGGGGCGCTCGGCTTTCTTCAGCGCCTCGGCCAGATGCTCCGGGCGAACCGGCTTGACCAAGTAACCGACCGCACTGACCTGAAAGGCATCCAGCGCGAATTCATCGTGCGCCGTACAGAAAATCACGGCAGGCGGCGCATCGCGCTCACACAGCTTGGCAGCGACCTGGAGACCATCGAGTCCTGGCATACGGATATCCAGCAACACAACGTCGGGGCGCAGTTCCTCGATCAGGGACAGCGCCTCCTCGCCATTGGAGGCGGAAGGTTCCAGGACACGATAGCCGTCAAGGTCACCTACCAGTCGGCTGAGGCGCTCGCGGGCTAGAGGTTCGTCATCGACAATCAGCACATTCATATAGTTCTGGCTTCCTGCTTCTATGTCGCACACGGATAGCGTAGACAGGTGTAGTGACGGGCATTACGCCGCTTCACGCTGAGACTCGCTGCGGGGCCGAAAAGTGCCGTTAGTCGTGCGTCTATATTGTGCAGTGCCTGCTGAGTCCCCCGAGACGGCTGCGTTTGAGCGGTCTCATCAAAGGGGTTGCTGACCTCCAGTTGAAACACGCCGTCAGCATATTGCGCCGTCACGCTGACCATACCGCCTTCAATACGCGGTTGAATACCGTGAATAAGGGCATTCTCCAGTAACGGCTGCAAGGTCAGCTGAGGGATGGGCAGATCATCTGGAACGCCATTCACCTGCCATTCGACCTGCAGCCGGTCGCCGAGCCGGTAATGTTCGATCGCCAGATAGCGCCGCGACAGCTCCAGCTCCTCTCGCCAGGGCACCAGCGTGCCGGGGCGAGCCAAGCTGGCGCGGAACAGATCAGACAGATCAAGCACTGCTTGCTCGGCTTTGCGCGGATCGGTCACCACCAGGCTTGCAATGCTGTTCAGGCTGTTGAACAGGAAATGCGGGCGAATACGCGCCTGCAGCGACTCGATTCGCGCCTTTAGTTCAGCCTGCTCCTGACGTCGCCACTGGCTCTGCAGGTAGAAATAGCGCAGCAGCAGCCCTGTCATGATCAGGCTGATGAGCGCGTGGCGAAGATAGAGATTGACCTCTCCAACCCGTGTCAGTGGTCCGCCAAGCTGATAGATATCGGCCACTGCCGTGCAGGCCAGCGTCAGCCCGACCACCATCGCGCAACAGGCGAGCCCGGCCAGCCAGGCAGGCAAACGTGCCAGGAGTGGGCGCAACTGACACGTCAGGCCGGCCGACAGCAGCATCACCCATTGCACGAACAGCGATACCAGCGCCAGACGCATCCAGTTGAAACCCGGCTGCATCGGCTCGGCGAGCACCAGTACCAGCACCAGCAATTCGGCCAGCAGAACGAGGCCGAGCAGCGCCTCTGGCTGGCAGAGTTCAGGCACGAAGAAATCATCGACCGGCGCGGCGGGGCGCGCACGTTTGGGGCTTTTAGTTTGCATCACAGCAGTTTCCGCGGGCACTGGCGCTACCGCAAGAAGCATGACGGCAGCCGAGCGGTCAAACCTTCGAATTGCAGCGCAACGCACTGTTCTCTGCCGCCTCGAGGCGCCGGTCAACCCTGCTATCATCCGCGCTTTTCCAGTACCGATTCAGCGAGCGCAAACATGAGCACCGACAAGACCAACCAGTCCTGGGGCGGCCGTTTCAGCGAGCCCGTCGACGCCTTCGTCGCCCGATTCACCGCCTCCGTCGAGTTCGACAAGCGCCTCTACCGCCACGACATCATGGGTTCGATCGCCCATGCGACGATGCTGGAAAAGGCCGGCGTGCTGAACGCCGATGAACGCGACCAGATCATCGCCAATTTGAAAGACATTCAGGGCGAAATCGAAGCCGGCACCTTCGACTGGCGCGTCGATCTGGAAGACGTGCACATGAACATCGAAGCACGCCTGACCGATCGCATCGGCGTGACGGGCAAAAAACTCCACACAGGGCGTTCGCGCAACGATCAGGTCGCGACCGACATCCGTCTGTGGCTACGTGACGAAATCGACCTGATACTCGGTGAAATCACCCGTTTGCAAGAAGGCCTGCTGGGCTTGGCGGAAGCCGAAGCGGACACCATCATGCCCGGTTTCACTCACCTGCAGACCGCGCAGCCGGTAACCTTCGGCCATCACCTGCTGGCCTGGTTCGAGATGCTCAGCCGCGACTACGAGCGTCTAGTGGATTGCCGCAAGCGCACCAACCGCATGCCGCTGGGTTCGGCCGCGCTGGCCGGCACCACCTACCCGATTCAGCGGGAGATCACCTGCGAACTGCTGGGTTTCGAGGCGATCTCCGGCAACTCGCTGGATGGCGTGTCCGATCGAGACTTCGCCATCGAATTCTGTGCCGCCGCCTCGGTGGCCATGATGCACCTGTCGCGCTTCTCCGAAGAGCTGGTGCTCTGGACCAGCGCGCAATTCCAGTTCATCGACCTGCCGGACCGCTTCTGCACCGGTTCCTCGATCATGCCGCAAAAGAAGAACCCGGACGTGCCTGAGCTTGTGCGCGGAAAGACCGGCCGCGTATTCGGCGCGCTCGCAGGGCTCCTGGTGCTGATGAAGGGCCAGCCGCTTGCGTACAACAAGGACAATCAGGAAGACAAAGAGCCGCTGTTCGACGCTGCTGACACCCTGCGTGACAGCCTGCGAGCCTTTGCCGACATGGTTCCAGCGATCAAGCCCAAGCGCGAGATCATGCGTGAAGCGGCGCTACGCGGCTTCTCCACCGCAACGGATCTCGCCGACTATCTGGTGCGCAAGGGTCTGCCCTTCCGCGACTGCCACGAGATCGTCGGCCATGCCGTGAAATACGGTCTGCAGACGGGCAAAGACCTGGCCGAAATGAGTCTTGACGAGCTGCGCCAGTTCAGTGACCAGATCAGCGACGACGTCTTTGCCGTACTCACGCTGGAGGGTTCAGTGAACGCTCGCGACCATATCGGCGGTACGGCGCCGAACCAGGTCCGCGCCGCCGTGCAGCGCGGCCGCGAACTGCTGGTCGTCCGTTAGGCGCTTTTTCGCAGGATCGAGCTCGCTCGCGAGGGCCTTGTACCCAACCCCATCGCGAGTGGGCCCGCCGCCACAAGATTGGAGAATTCAATGTCGCTGCACATTCGCCCCGCCATCCGCGATGACGCCGCGCTGATTCTGCGCTTCATCACCGAATTGGCAATCTACGAGCGCGCCGAACATGAGGTGAAGACCGACGCTGCCGGTATCGAAGCCAGCCTGTTTGCGCAGGACTCCAGCGCCAGCGCGCTGATCTGCGAGCGCAACGGTCAGCCGATCGGCTATGCAGTCTACTTTTTCAACTACTCCACCTGGCTAGGCTGCAACGGGCTTTATCTGGAAGACCTCTATGTCACACCCGAGGCGCGCGGCACAGGCGCGGGCAAGGCGTTGCTCCAGCACCTGGCCCGAATCGCAGTGTCTCGCGGGTGCGGTCGCTTCGAGTGGTCGGTGCTGGACTGGAACGAACCGGCGATCCAGTTCTACGAGTCCCTCGGGGCCAGGCCGCAGGATGAATGGACAACCTATCGCCTGACAGGCGCAGCCCTGCACACGTTAGCCGAGCAACCCTGACCGGTTGGCTGGGACGGAACTCAGGTCAGCGATCATCGACCAAAACAGGGTCACGCACTGATGAAGCGGACCTGATGGCTGATCTAAAAACACTGTTACTCAACCAGGACACGCAGGGCGCCGAAGTCTTCGACTCGCCCAAAGAGCGCCTGAACTTCTACCGCTCTGAAATCCACTTCGAGTCGACGCTTCTGGCCAGCCGCACTAGCGGCTACCTGTCTTCTCAGTCGTTTCTGATAATCGCCTTTGCCTCGTCGATGGCCAACACCAACCCTGATTGGGGAAGCCTGTTCAGGCTCGTGGTACCGACCGTATTGGCGTTGCTCGGGTTGATCACCTCATTGCATGCGATACCAGGCATCAGAGCCAGTTATGACGTCATCGAGCGCTGGCATCGCAAGCAGGCCGACCTTCTGCAGACCGAGGGCAATGTCGGGCTGCTGCCCAACCATGACTCGGCGCTGTTCGGGGAAGGCAACAGCCCGGCTGGCGGACAGCGATACAAGCGCACGCTGATGTTTTCCCTGCGTACCCCCATCATCTTCGGTAGCGTTTGGGCCTTACTCGGAGTGTTCTGCGTCGTCCTGTATTTTTTTGGCTGATCAGAGCCAGTTGCGGAATTTGAACCAGGCGTAGGGGATGATCGCCGAGATAACCATCATCCCCAGCGCCATCGGGTAACCAAGCGACCAGCTGAGCTCAGGCATGCGATCGAAGTTCATGCCGTAGACCGTACCCACCAGGGTTGGGGGCAGGAACAGCACTGCAGCGATGGAAAACACCTTGATGATCGCGTTCTGCTCGATGTTGATCAGCCCCAGAGTGGCATCGAGCAGAAAGGCGATGTCGCCCAACAGACGTGCCTGATGCTCGCCCAGCGAACGGACATCGCGCTCCAGCGCTTTCAACAAACCCTTACCTACGCCTTGCTTGGACTCATTTGCGTGCAGGCGATAAAAGGCGATCAACCGGCTCGAACTGAACAGACTTTCGCCCAGCTGTGACAATAGCGATCGATGCTGACCCAGCTGCTGAATGATCTGCTGCAGATCGGTGCGCTGATCCTTTTGCTTATCGAAAATGCACCGGGACAATGTCTGCAACTGGATCTGAACGTTTTCCAGCACATCAGCGATGCGATCCACCACTGCGTCGGCGAGCCCAAGAAATATCTGGTGGCTGGAGGAAAAGGTCGAGGGCTGGCGGGAGCTTTTCGCCTCGAACTGGCGGAACGCGCTGAGCTCGCTGTAGCGAACCGTCACCAGGCATTGATTGGTGAGCACAAACGTCACTTCAGCATTTTCCGGACGCCGATCCGCGATTCCCATCACCACCGTAGTGGTCATGAATATCGCGCCGTCTTCATCGTAAAAGCGCGACGAATCCTCGATCTCCGCAAGCTCTTCGCGGGTCGGAATATCGAGTCGCAGCGTCGACTCGATGAAGCGCTCCTCTTCCGGCTCAGGAGAAAGGAGGTCGATCCATAGCGCATTGTCGGGAATCGCCTGCAAATTTTCAGCAGGGCGCCGTACAAGGGAGCCGTTTTCAAGACAGTGAAAGGTGATCATTGCTGTAGTCGCGTTCTCGATGGTCCATAGTAGGAATAGAAACCGACCTAAGCGAAGCGTTCAGACGGTCCTTGCCGCGCGGGCTACTTTGCAGGCGCGCTCTTCAACACGCTATCCGGATTTTACTGACTGAGAGTTTGCGACATGAACGACGTTACATCCGACGACGACGAAACCTTTGCGGAAGAAACCCTGATTCAGGCTATCGAAAACCAGCTCGAAGCCGGCGAACCTGCAGCGGCGCAAGCAACGCTGAACAAGCTGACGCTGGTTGGCTACGAGCGTGATGAAATCATCAAGCTGATGGCACTGGTGCTGGCGCGGGAAATCCGCGACATGCTCGCCGAGGACCGCGCATTCGACATCGAGGTGTACGAAACGCAACTGCGCAAGCTGCCGGAACTGGCCGAATAGTCCAAGACAGCAGCATGCCGGCCAACAACATCTACACTTCGCAAACAGGGCTTATCCCACCATCCCGAGGAGCAGACATGTCCTACACCCCAGAACTGGTAGCCGAGCTGGAAATTCTTCGCCTGTTCAACCTTGAAAACAAAACCGAAGGTCTGAAAGTCCACCACGACGCAGATAGTGCAGCCATTGCCGCTGCGAAGCGCCTGCACGCCAAAGGCCTGACGACCCAGCCCGACGGCGGCTATCTGACCGGCCTCGGCCGTGATGCTGCGGAGCATGCTCAGGTGTTGTTGACCATTATGTCGGAGACAGCCTCGGCGTAAGAGCGAGCGACCAGGCCTTTGATCGAGCGAACACGGCTCAAGCGGGTCTGGTCGCAACACTGCTGATCCAGGGGCGCTGCCGACTGCCGTTGCAGTTTTTCCCTGGAGCCCGGACCCGTGTTAACTTTCGCGCTTTCACGATCAACATGTCGGACAACTTCGCTTGCCTGAACGAACCGCCCCATGACGCGCCTACAGGAAATACGGCCCATCCTCGAAGAGGGGATCGATCGCAAGGTGCTCGCTGCGCTACGTGCTCGCTTCCTTACATTGAATACGGCACGCCTGGAACGCACCCGCCTGAGCATGTCGTCTCGTCAGCAGGCCGTCCTCACGCTGCTGCCGCTGCTGTTTCACGTCAATCACCCGATTCTGCCCGGCTACGTATCCAGCGCCACGCCGGCTGGCCTGGCGGGATTCGAGCCTGACGAGGACACGCTTGCAGAGGCCCAGCGCCTGAGCCGTTCGTTTTCCCACAAGCCGACGCGAGGCAAGGCGCACCAACCGATTCTCGGTCTGTTCCTGATGGGCAGCCTGGGGACCGTTGCCCAGGATGATCAGAGCGACCTCGACGTATGGGTCTGCCATGACCCTGACCTGTCGGCGCAGCAGCTTGGCGAGCTGCAACGCAAATGCGACCTGCTGCAAGCATGGGCAGCGACCCAGGGCAGCGAAGCACACTTTTTCCTGATCGATCCGGTGCGCTTCACGCAGGGCGAGCGCGACGCGAAACTGACCTCTGATGATTGCGGCACCACCCAGCATTACCTGCTGCTCGATGAGTTCTACCGAACCGCGATCTGGCTCGGAGGGCGTACGCCGCTCTGGTGGCTGGTGCCCGACTATGAGGAGCATCGCTACAGTGAATACGTGCGGATCCTGCTGGACAAGCGCTTCGTGCGCAGCGACGAAGTTCTGGATTTTGGCAGCCTCGCCCACATCCCGCCTGGCGAGTACCTCGGCGCCGGTCTGTGGCAGCTGTACAAGGCCATCGAGTCACCCTACAAGTCGCTATTCAAGCTTCTGCTGGTTGAGATTTACGCCAGCGAGCATCCCGGCGTGCGCTGCCTCAGCCTGGACTTCAAACAGGCGGTATACGCCAATCGCCTGGAACTGGACGAGCTTGACCCCTACATCGTCGCTTACCGCAGAATCGAGCGTTACCTCACCTTGCGCGCCGACCATGAGCGGCTGGCCTTGCTGCGTCGCTGCCTGTATCTGAAGGTCAACAAACCGCTCAGCCAACCACCCAGTAACCGCACCAAGAGCTGGAAAAGAAGACTCCTCGAGCGCCTCGCGTCAGATTGGAATTGGGACGAGCGCCAATTTGCCCAACTCGATGCGCGCTGCCAGTGGAAGGTCCGCCGCGTGGTGGAAGAGCGGCGAGCACTGGTCAACGAACTGACCTACGGCTACCGGTTTCTCAGCGAGTTCGCCCGCCGCCTGCAGATCATCAGCAGCATCAACGGCCGAGATTTCGGCGTGCTCGGCAGGCGCCTGCACGCGGCAATCGAGCGCAAGGCCGGCAAAATCGAAACGATCAACCTGGGCATTGCCCCGGATCTGGCCGAACACAGCCTGACGCTCGTACAAGGCTACGATGCAGCCGACGATGTGTCCTGGGCGCTGTACGAAGGCAACCTGACGGCCAGGCAGATCACCAATTTCTCTCCCCTTAAACGCTCGCGGGAGCTGGTCCCTCTGCTGGCCTGGTGTCACCGTAACGGCGTGATCGATACAGCAACGCATGTCGCGCTGCATCCTGGGGACAGTGGACTGACCGAGGCCGAGCTGTTCGCCTTGCTTACCGACGTGCGCCAAGCCCTTCCAATGCCGCCTCAAGCAGTTTCGGACGACGCTCTGCTTAGCGCGGCGAACCCAGTGAAAGTACTGCTGCTCCTGAACGTTGGCATTGATCCGCTAAGCCCTGCGCATCCGCTGTCATTCGATGAGCTGTCCGACTCATTGGGGCAAGGCGTCGCGCGGGAAAATCTGGTGCTCAGCATTGATCAGCTCACACTGAACAGCTGGAATGAACTAATCGCTACACGCTACGAGAACCCCGCCCCGCTGGCTGAGTGTCTACGCGATTATCTGCACGTGCTACCAGCCCATGGCGAGCGACCTAGTTTTCAGGTGCGATGTTTCAGCCGTAACGCAGGCATGGCGCTTTCTCGACGGGTCGAAACCGTGTTCATGGATGCCCAGGCAGTGCTCGACGAGCCAGAAGACAGCCGGTATCTGCTTCAGGTCCGCCAGCACTTTCACATGCTCGACCTGATTGCCGGCAACATTCGACACACATCCTTGAGCGATATGGCTGCATTACTGGAGCATCTAGGTGAGGCGCACCAAGAGGTAAGGCCGATCAGGGTAGACCGTAAAACTCTGGAAGGCACCGACCTTTCGCTGATCCTCACCCAGGCCAGACCGCATTGCCTTCAGGTCTTCTATCGCGCCCAGGGCGACATGGCAGAATTGACGGTACTCGACGAATTCAACGCACTCTGGCGCCAGCAGCAACCCTACCGCGACGAGCAAAGCCTGCTGACACCACTGCTGCGCTTTCTCCAGTCAGTGAGCTATCGCAGCAACACGCAACTGCCCTTCGAAGAAAGCCGCCTGGCCGCGATGGATATTCTTTTTTACCGATTATCGGGACTGGCAGCAGAACGCTCGCTGGACATTGAGCGCAGACCTGCACCGCGCGAAGAACCCAGCGACCCGTTCTACGACATACAAGCGATCGTCGAGCCATGCGAACGGGGCCGCTCGCATGTCACTCTGTATTGCAACCATCAGGAGTTTTCGAGCCTGGAATATGGAGCAGAATTGTTCGCGGCGGTTGCGCACTACATTCTTGCGCAGCGACGAGGCGGCGAGCGCTATCCCTGCTACATCACTGATCTCGACCTGTCCGGCCTGCACGGCACGGGGCGCGCTCAGACAGTCCAGCACCTGCGTTACAAGGCGCAGCTAGAAGCGAGCCTCAATCAAGCGTTAAGCGCGCTCTGACGTCCAGCAGCCGGGTTAGGCGGGGGCCTTCAGAGGTGGACGTCGCCGGCCGCTTCCGGCTGGTATTCGACAGCCAGCAGCGTAAGTTTGAGGACCTTGCCTCCAGGCGTCGGCCAATCGATGTGCTGGCCGACCGTCATGCCTAGCAATGCGGTGCCGACCGGCGCCAGAACGGAAACCGTGCCATCTTTTCCTGCGTCTTGTGGGAAGACCAGGGTCAGATGATAGTCCTTGCCGCTCCCCTCTTCGCGACAATGAACACGGGAATTCATGGAAACCACGCCGGCGGGCAATTCGCTGCGCTCGACCACCTGGGCACGAGACAGCTCTTCTTCGAGCGCCTCGGCTGCCGGACCGTAGTCAGCCAGGCCATCGAGCAGACGCTCGAGCCGCTGAAGATCGGGTTGAGTGATGATGATGGGCGGTGCGCTGGTCATGAGGCCGGATGAGCTCCTGAAAAAAGTAGAACAGACAAAAAAACAAAACCCCGCCCGAAGGCGGGGTTTTTAAACCTGAAACCGACCCTATCACAGCTCATTAAATAAGCAAGGGTGCGGGCTTAGCAGCCCCGGCGCAGCGGGCGACACGGCCACTGTCCGGTTTACAGATCCTCGAATTCCACCGACTCACCGCCCTGCTCCTGGGTGACGCGCACCAGCAGTTCGCCGAGACGCTCGTCGTTGGCATCGCAGATCCACAACGAAGCGGACTCGTCGTAATCGAAGTGAAAGCCCCCCGAGCGCGCGGCGACCCATAGTTGGCGCAGCGCCGGCTGACGGCTGAAAATCAGCTGTGTACCGTTTTCGAAACGCACGGTCAGCACGCCGCCCGAGTTTTCCAGATCGACGTCCAGACCGCTGTGATCGAACACGTCTTCGATTTCTTCCTGTACGGCATCGACCAGATCGTGAAAGCGCGCTTCGCTCAGACTCATGAATCATTTCCTCGGTACGGTGATGCGGCGGCGCTGGGCCGCCCGATGATGGCGGCGAGCTTAGCAGGCGATCGCCGCGTCTAGCGAGCGGCACACCGATGGAGTGCATGCCCGCCCTGCCGGCGAGCGCGGCCACATAGGCAATCCGGTGGGTGCTGGGTATACTCCGGCCCATCGATTTTTCTAGGATTGCACCCCAATGAAGCGTCTGCTGCTTCCACTCATTGCACTTGCGGTTCTTGCTTCCGCGCTCGCTGGCTGTGGCCAGAAAGGCCCGCTCTATCTTCCGGACGACGAGGCTACCGCCAAAGAACGTTCCAAAGACCGATTCGAACTGTAAGGAGGCATTCCATGGAGGCCTTCTCGTACCGCGACGGTCAACTCTTCGCGGAGGGCGTGGCGCTGCCCGCTCTCGCGCAACGCTTCGGCACCCCGACCTACGTTTATTCCCGGGCACACATCGAGGCTCAGTACCGTGCCTACGCAGATGCATTGAAAGGCATGCCCCATCTGGTCTGCTTTGCCGTCAAGGCGAATTCGAACCTCGGTGTTTTGAACGTGCTGGCCCGCCTGGGGGCAGGTTTCGATATCGTTTCGCGCGGTGAGCTGGAGCGGGTCCTGGCAGCCGGCGGGCAGCCGGATCGCATTGTGTTCTCAGGCGTTGGCAAGACGCGTGATGACATGCGTCGCGCGTTGGAGGTTGGCGTTCACTGTTTCAACGTCGAATCCACCGAAGAGCTTGAGCGGCTGCAGCAAGTCGCTGCCGAACTTGGCGCCGTTGCGCCGGTGTCGCTGCGGGTCAATCCGGATGTCGATGCCGGTACCCACCCGTACATTTCTACCGGCCTCAAGGAAAACAAGTTCGGCATCGCTATCGCCGATGCTGAAGCGGTCTATGCCCGAGCCCATGAGCTGAATAATCTCGAAGTGGTTGGCGTGGATTGCCACATTGGCTCGCAGCTCACCACGCTGCCTCCCTTTCTCGATGCCCTTGATCGGCTGCTGGCGCTGATTGACCGCCTCGCCGTGCGCGGTATTCGAATTCGTCATCTCGATCTCGGTGGCGGGCTTGGTGTGCGCTATCGCGAAGAGCAGCCGCCGCTGGCCGGTGACTACATCAAGGCCGTACGCAAGCGCATCGACGGGCGCGATCTGGCACTGGTATTCGAGCCGGGGCGCTCCATCGTCGCCAATGCCGGCCTGCTGCTGACCCGCGTGGAATACCTGAAACACACCGAACACAAGGACTTCGCCATCGTCGATGCAGCAATGAACGACCTGATCCGTCCGGCCCTGTATCAGGCCTGGATGGACGTCGTGCCGGTGCAGCCACGCGAAGGCGAAGTACGTCATTACGATATCGTCGGTCCAATCTGCGAAACCGGCGATTTTCTCGCCAAGGACCGGCCGCTGTCGCTCGCCGAAGGCGACCTGCTGGCCGTTCGTTCGGCGGGTGCCTATGGCTTCGTCATGAGTTCGAACTACAACACCCGTGGCCGTGCAGCCGAGGTGCTGGTCGACGGCGACGAAGCCTACGAAGTGCGCCGCCGCGAAAGCGTGCAGGAGCTATATGCAGGCGAAAGCCTGCTGCCTGCCTGAGGCCACGACGATGCTTTTGCGTTTTACCAAGATGCACGGCCTGGGCAACGATTTCATGGTCATCGACCTGATCAGCCAGCACGCGCACATCCAGCCCAAGCACGCCAGGCAATGGGGTGACCGGCACACTGGCATCGGCTTCGATCAGCTGCTGCTGGTAGAGCCGCCGCACAACCCCGACGTCGACTTCCGCTATCGCATCTTCAATTCCGACGGTTCGGAAGTGGAGCAATGCGGTAACGGTGCGCGTTGCTTCGCCCGTTTCGTGCTGGACAAACGCCTGACCATGAAGCGGCAGATTCGCGTTGAAACCAAAGGCGGCATCATCGAGCTGAGCGTGCGACCCGACGGGCAGATCAGCGTCGACATGGGCCCGCCTCGCCTGACCCCGACGGAGATTCCCTTCCAGGTCGACCAACAAGCCTTGAGTTACCCACTAGAGGTAGATGGTCAGCAGCTGGAGATCGCCGCCGTGTCCATGGGCAATCCCCATTCGGTGCTACGTGTCGAGGATGTCGATACCGCTCCGGTGCACCAGTTGGGCCCGAAGATCGAACACCATCCGCGCTTTCCGCAGCGGGTCAATGCCGGCTTCATTCAGGTGATCGACCGCAACCTCGCCAAGCTGCGTGTATGGGAGCGCGGCGCAGGCGAAACCCAGGCTTGCGGTACCGGTGCCTGCGCTGCAGCCGTAG
Organism: Stutzerimonas stutzeri; assembly: GCF_024448895.1. Lineage (GTDB taxonomy): Bacteria > Pseudomonadota > Gammaproteobacteria > Pseudomonadales > Pseudomonadaceae > Stutzerimonas > Stutzerimonas stutzeri_Q. The sequence continues at coordinate 184,957 of NZ_JAMOIC010000003.1, read as the reverse complement.
CAGCCATCAGTCAGGGCTGGATGGATTCGCCCGTACAGCTCGACCTGCCGGGTGGCCGTCTGTCCATTGAATGGGCAGGCGAGGGACAGCCCGTTATCATGACCGGCCCCGCCGTTCGCGTATTCGAAGGACAGGTTCGCCTATGACCGAGCAAAATCAGGACAAGCCGCAACTGCCCGACTCCGAAGCCGTCGCGGCCTACCTGCGAGCGCACCCGGAATTCTTCGTCGACCATGACGAGCTGATTCCCGAGCTGCGCATCCCGCATCAGCCAGGCAGTGCCGTGTCGCTGGTGGAACGGCAGGTGAAACTCCTCCGCGAACGCAACATCGAGATGCGTCATCGTCTGTCCCAACTGATGGATGTCGCCCGCGACAACGACCGCCTGTTCGACAAGACCCGCCGCCTGGTGCTCGACCTGCTCGACGCCAACAGCCTTGAAGAGGTCATCGGTGCAGTGGACGAGAGCCTGCGTCACGAGTTCCAGGTGCCGTTCGTAAGCCTGATCCTTTTCAGTGACACGCCGCTACCGGTCGGGCGCAGCGTGACCAGCGCCGAAGCGCAGCAAGCAATCGGCGGGCTGCTTGGCAGCGGCAAAACCATATGCGGCGTGCTACGTCCACACGAGCTGGCGTTTCTCTTCGGTGAAGAGGAAAGCAGCGCAATCGGCTCGGCCGCCGTCGTCGCACTGAGTCAGCAACAAGGCATCCTGGCAATTGGGAGCCAGGACCCGCAACACTACAAGAGCTCGCTGGGTACCTTGTTCCTGGGCTATATCGCTGAAGTGCTGACACGGGTATTGCCCAGTTACTCGACGCCGTTGCGCTCGGTGCGCTAGCAGCGTTCTCGCTTGCAAGCTCGTCCGGGCAGAGCCAGCGGCTAGTCTTATTTTGCCTCAGCCCCAGCGTTTCCTAGCGCCGTTGCGAACGAAGGGACCTGCCCAATGCGATCAGAAGTCGATGCCTACCTGAGCCATCTTCGCAATGAGCGACAGATGTCGACCCACACCCTGGACGCCTATTGGCGTGACCTCGGCAAGGTCATGGCCTTTTGTGAAAAGCATCAGCTTGCCTCCTGGACTTCTCTGAAGAGCGCTCAGGTTCGTCAACTGATTGCCGAGCAACATCGGCAAGGGAAATCCAGTCGCAGCCTTGCGCGCTTGCTGTCTTCGCTGCGCGGGCTCTACCACTACCTCAATCAGGAAGGTTGCTGTGATCACGATCCGGCGGCCGGGATATCCGCGCCCAAGGGCGAGAAGCGCCTGCCTCGGCTGCTTGATACGGACCGCGCCATGCAGCTGCTCGATGGTGGAGTGGAGGATGATTTTATCGGTCATCGCGACCAGGCCATGCTCGAGTTGTTCTACTCCTCGGGGCTGCGCCTGGCAGAGTTGGTGGGCCTCAATCTGGACCAGCTCGACCTGTCAGCCGGTCTGGTTCATGTCCATGGCAAGGGCAATAAAGACCGTGTACTTCCCGTTGGCCGTAAAGCACGTGAAGCCCTGGACGCCTGGTTACCCGTTCGCGCCTTGAGCAATCCGTTGGACGGAGCGGTTTTCGTCAGTCAAAAAGGCAGGCGCCTCGGCGCCCGTGCCGTTCAAATGCGTGTCCGCGAGGCGGGCGTGCGAGAGCTTGGCCAGCATCTGCACCCGCACATGCTCAGGCACAGCTTCGCCAGCCATATGCTCGAGTCCTCCCAGGACCTACGCTCGGTGCAGGAGCTGCTCGGTCACGCCGACATCGGTACCACGCAGATCTATACCCATCTGGACTTTCAGCACCTGGCCAAGGTCTATGACCAGGCGCACCCGCGCGCCAAACGCAAGCAGAGCAGTGAGCACGAACAATGAGCATCCGGCTGATCACCTTTGACCTGGACGACACCCTGTGGGACGTCGGCCCGGTCATCCATAGTGCCGAAATCAAACTGCGCGACTGGCTCGGCCAGCATGCGCCACGGCTGGGAGAATTCCCGGTCGATTCGCTGGCCGCCATCCGCAGAATGCTGATCGAAGCTGATCCGGACCTCAAACACCGCATTAGCGAGTTGCGTCGGCGTATCCTCTTTCATGCGCTGCACGACGCGGGCTACGGCGAGGCGGAGGCGCGAGATATCGCTGCAGAGGCCTTCGAGGTCTTTCTCGAAGCCCGGCACGCCATCGAACTCTTCCCTGATGTGCATCCGACGCTGGAACGGCTGGCCAATGAGTACACGCTCGGCGTGCTGACCAACGGTAATGCAGACGTTGGCCGATTGGGACTCGCGGACTACTTCCGTTTCAGCCTGTGCGCCGAGGAACTGGGCGTCGGGAAGCCAGACCCTCACCCCTTTCGCGAAGCGCTCAAACGCGGCGGCGTCGAAGCGGCTCATGCGGTGCACATCGGCGACCACCCCTGTGATGATATTGGCGGCGCTCAACGCGCCGGCATGCGCGCGATCTGGTTCAACCCCGGCGGCACTGCCTGGCAGCACGACGGCCGTCCCGATGCAGAAATCGGCAGCCTCGCCGAGCTGCCTCCGCTCCTCCAGCGCTGGCGCTAAGGCAACGACAGGGAAGACCGGCCATAAAAAAACCGCTACTAGCGGTTTTTTTATCGCTGGCAAAGCGACTCAGATGGGTCGACTGCCGTACTTGCTGTCCGGCTTCTTGGGCGGGTCGGCTACCACGTTCGGTTCGACTTCCTGCACGCGTCCTCCGCGGGCAAGGAACTCCTCCATGGCACGAGCGAGCTCGTCGCGCTCCTTCTGCTTGGCTTCGAGGCTGGGCAGCTCCTCGACGACAACCGCCTTGGCCTTGGCCTTTTTGCTGGTCGGGGCCGCCCGGTCGCTGTCAGTACCCTCTTCGTCGGCGCTGTTGTCTGCATCGCCGTCATCGGCAGCAGGCAGTTCTTCGCCGTCTTCCTCGTCGTTAACGTCCAGATCGTCTTGTTCTAATTCTTCGTCGCTCATGTTCAACCTCGTACCATGCCAAAGCGGAAGTTATAGCCCAGCGATGTGCTTTGTTCGCCATCGCCAAAAAAAATTCAACTTGCCATCCCGTGCAATGTCGCCAGCACTTGTCTGGGCCCACCCTGATCGCGGTGTTCCCCCAGATAGACGCCTTGCCACGTCCCCAATGCCAGCCGCCCCTCGCTGATCGGGAGGCTTACCTGGCAGCCCAACAGGCTCGCCTTGAAGTGCGCTGGAAGATCGTCCGGCCCTTCATAATCATGCTCGTATCCACCCTGACCCTGTGGCACCAAGCGGTTGAAGAACCGCTCGAAATCGCGCCTGACCGCACCGTCGGCATTTTCATTGATGGTGAGCGAGGCGGATGTATGGCGCAGCCACAGGTGTAACAGACCGGTCTGGCATTGTTGCAGTTCCGGCAATTGCGCCAGCAGCTCGTCGGTAATCAGGTGAAAACCCCGCGGTCGCGGCTGCAGTGTAATGATCGTCTGTCGCCACATCGTCGAGCGCCTCTGGCTCACCGGAACGCAGCGCATTCTAGCGCGGCGCCAGAAAAAACAAAGGGCGCCCGAAGGCGCCCTTGTCGACAGCTGACGAATCAACGCTTGTTGGTGAACTCCGGGTAGGCTTCGAGGCCGCATTCGACGACGTCGACGCCCTCGTATTCTTCCTCTTCGCTGACGCGCAGCCCCATGACTGCCTTGATGATGCTCCAGACGATCAGGCTGGCGATAAATACCCAGGCGAAGATCGAAACCAGGCCCAGCAGCTGAGCGCCGAAGGATGCATCGGCGTTGGTCAGCGGCACGGCCAGCAGGCCCCACATGCCGACGACACCGTGTACCGAGATGGCACCGACCGGATCATCCAGCTTCAGCTTGTCGAGCCCAAGGATGCTGAACACAACCAGCACACCACCCACACCGCCGATCAGGACCGACTGCAGCGCGCTTGGGGTGAGCGGCTCAGCTGTGATGGCAACCAGACCCGCCAGCGCGCCGTTGAGCACCATGGTCAGGTCGGACTTGCCGAACAGCAGACGGGCGGTGATCAGCGCAGCGACCAGGCCACCGGCGGCGGCCATGTTGGTGTTGGTGAAGACCTGCGCGACGGCGTTTGCGTCTTCGATGGTGCTCATCTTCAGCTGCGAACCACCGTTGAAGCCGAACCAGCCCATCCACAGGATGAAAGCGCCCAGGGTCGCCAGTGGAAGGTTGGCACCGGGAATCGCATTGATCTGACCGTTGGGGCCATATTTACCCCGACGCGGACCAAGCAGCAGCACACCAGCCAGGGCAGCCGAAGCGCCGGCCATGTGCACCAGACCTGACCCTGCGAAATCCAGGAATCCGGCCGCGTCGAGGAACCCGCCGCCCCACTTCCAGAAACCTTGCACCGGATAGATCACACCGGTCATCACCACTGCGAAGGCGATAAAGGCCCAGAGCTTCATCCGCTCGGCCACCGCACCGGATACCACCGACATGCAGGTTGCCGCAAAGACCACCTGGAAGAAGAAGTCGGCGCGGGTCGAGTAGTAAGGCGCGTCCTCACCGCCGGCTGCCACGACATCGACAGCGTTCTCGTCACCGATCAGAAAACCCAGGCTCGGCAGAATGCCGCCGTCCGGGCTGGAGTACATGATGTAGTAGCCGATCAGCAGGTACATGATCGAAGCCACTGCATAGAGCACGATGTTCTTGGTGAGGATCTCGGCTGTGTTCTTGGCACGAACCAGACCGGCTTCGAGCATGGAGAAACCGGCCGCCATCCACATCACCAGCGCGCCGCAGATGAGGAAGTAGAAGGTGTCGAGTCCGTACTGGACGGGTATCAGTGCTGTGCTATCCATTGTTTATCACCTTTTGCCGTCGCGCCTCATGGCGCTGTTCGGTTAAGGCGCCCGGGTTGGCTCCGGGCGCACTCCGTGTGCTTACAGGTTGTAGCCACGCTCGTTGTGCAAGCTGAGATCAAGGCCGATGGTTTCTTCCTCTTCGCTGACGCGCAGGCCCATCACCATGTCGATCACCTTGAGAATCACGAAGGTGACGATGGCGGTGTAGACGACCGTGAAGAGCACGCCCTTGAACTGAATCCACAGTTGCAGCGCGATGTTCTCCACCTCGCCGAAGCCGCCCAGTGCCGGGGCCGCGAACACACCAGTGAGCAACGCACCGACGATGCCGCCTATCCCGTGCACGCCAAAGGCATCCAGAGAGTCGTCGTAACCGAGCTTGCGTTTGAGGCTGGTGGCGCAGAAGAAACAGATGACGCCCGAGGCGAGACCGATAATCAGCGCGCCCATTGGACCGACCGTGCCGGCTGCCGGGGTCACCGCGACCAGACCGGCCACGACGCCGGAAGCGATACCCAGCGCGCTGGGTTTGCCGTGGGTCATCCACTCGGCAAACATCCAACCCAGAGCAGCAGCAGCCGTGGCGATCTGAGTGACCAGCATCGCCATACCGGCGGTGCCGTTGGCGCCCAGCGAAGAGCCTGCATTGAAGCCGAACCAGCCGATCCAGAGCATGGCGGCGCCGACAAGGGTCAGGCCTAGGTTGTGCGGTGCCATCGCCGTGGTCGGGAACCCTTTGCGCTTGCCCAACACGATGCACGCCACCAGACCCGCGATACCGGCGTTGATATGGACTACCGTGCCGCCAGCGAAATCGAGTACTCCCCAGTCCCACATAAGACCGCCGTCGCCGCCCCAGACCATGTGTGCGATCGGTGCGTAGACAAGGGTGAACCACACGGTCATGAACACGAGCATCGCGGAGAATTTCATGCGCTCGGCGAAGGCTCCGACGATCAGCGCCGGGGTAATGATGGCGAAGGTCATCTGAAAGGTGATGAAGACGCTCTCCGGCACGGTGCCGGTCAGACTGTCAGGCGTCAGACCGCTGAGAAACACACGACCCAGCCCGCCGACGAAGGAATTGAGATTGGTGACGCCCGCTTCCATGCCAGCCGTGTCGAATGCCAGGCTGTAGCCGTAGACCATCCAGAGGATGCTCATAAGGCCAGTGATGGCGAAACACTGCATCATCACCGAAAGAATGTTCTTGGAACGGACCATGCCGCCATAGAACAGCGCCAGGCCCGGAATCGTCATGAAGAGCACGAGCGCAGTGGCCGTGAGCATCCATGCCGTATCGCCTGAATCAAGCGTTGCCTCCTGCGCCATGGCAATGCCTGGGCTTATCAGAGACAAAAGGGCTCCTAGCCCTGCGAATTTTCGCAGAGTCATGGTTTTACTCCTGGGGCGTGGGGGTTCGTAGGCCTGCTAAGCAGGCAATCGCAAAACTTCGGTCGGCGCGTGGCGAAATCCAAGTCGCTCGCGACGCGTCGGGCCGTCAGATTGCGTCGGTATCGGTTTCGCCGGTGCGGATACGGATAGCCTGTTCCAGGTTCACGACGAAAATCTTGCCGTCGCCGATCTTCCCAGTGTTGGCCGCTTTGGTGATGGCTTCGATCACGCGATCGAGCTGGTCATCAGCGATGGCCACATCGATCTTCACTTTCGGCAGAAAATCGACCACATATTCAGCACCACGGTACAGCTCGGTGTGGCCCTTCTGGCGACCGAAACCTTTGACTTCGGTAACCGTGATGCCCTGAACGCCAATCTCGGACAGCGACTCGCGTACGTCGTCCAGCTTGAACGGCTTGATGATGGCAGTGACTAGTTTCATGAAAACTTCTCCCGTTTAGGTGGACTTGCCCCAGAAGTACGAACCCGGCTCAAGTCTAAGCGCAGTGTCTGGCTCTTGTAACGCGCCGGCGTTGCCGAGCGACCTTCCGACACCATCAACCGATCCGACGAAACGTCCCGAATCGCCTATGCACCGCAACCTGTCGGCGCATGCGTCAGGATGAACCAAGCAGAAACGATGCCAATTTTCTGAAACTCCCGATCTGACGCGCCGCGCACCGCGGTCGACCGGACGCAACTGAACAGAGGCGGAAAATGATGCACCTGAATGGTGCGATCGCCTGTCAGCCAATGCCCGCAAACGTGCACGCGGTCAAAAAAGGGCAGCCAGAGGAGCGTGCTACACTGCCCGCCGCTCAGAACACAGGTGATCAGCATGTTTCCACCAAAAGCTTTTCTCGACGCCATCGGCTCCCAGGCCTCACGCCTGTTCAATGGTGAGACGCCCCTGCCCCGCGCCGACATCGAGGCTCAGTTCAAGAGCATCTTGCAAAGCGCGCTGAGCAAGCTGGACGTAGTCAGCCGTGAAGAATTCGATACCCAGATGGTCGTTCTCGCCCGCACTCGCGCCCGTCTCGAAGCTCTCGAGGCCAAGGTCGCAGAAATGGAAGAAAAGCTGACGCCACCCGCCTCCGAATAAACCCGGCGGCAACGATCAAAGGAGTGATCGGATGTCCCTTGCAATAGTTCACAGCCGCGCCCAGGTTGGCGTGGAAGCGCCGACCGTCACGGTCGAGGCGCATCTCGCTAATGGCCTGCCCTCGCTCGCCCTGGTTGGTCTGCCGGAAACGGCAGTCAAGGAAAGTAAGGATCGCGTACGCAGCGCGATCCTTACCTCAGGCTTCGACTTCCCCGCTCGCCGTATCACATTGAATCTCGCCCCGGCTGACCTGCCCAAAGACGGCGGCCGCTTTGACCTCGCGATCGCCCTCGGCATTCTCGCTGCCAGTGCTCAGATCCCCGGGGACCGTCTGGATAGCCTCGAATGCCTCGGCGAATTGGCCCTGTCGGGCGCACTGCGGCCGGTCCAGGGCGTCTTGCCTGCTGCCCTCGCTGCACGCAAGGCCGGACGCGCGCTGCTGGTGCCGCGAGCAAACGCTGAAGAAGCAAGCTTGGCGTCCGGTCTGGTGGTGTACGCGGCGGACCATCTGCTCGAGGTCGCGGCACATTTCAACGGCGTGGCACCCATCGCCCCGTTCGAAGCCCAGGGGCTGCTGCGTCAGGTCCTGCCCTATCCGGACCTGGCCGATGTACAGGGTCAGATGGCCGCCAAGCGCGGCCTGCTGGTCGCGGCAGCCGGGGCGCACAATCTGCTTTTTTCAGGCCCTCCGGGCACCGGCAAAACGCTGCTCGCCAGTCGTCTACCGGGGCTGCTGCCACCGCTCGAAGAACAGGAAGCGCTGGAAGTCGCGGCAATCCAGTCGGTGGCCAGCCAGTCGCCACTGGAACACTGGCCGCAGCGACCCTTCAGACAGCCCCATCACAGTGCATCCGGACCGGCGCTGGTCGGTGGCGGAAGCCGCCCGCGGCCAGGTGAAATCACGCTCGCGCATCAGGGGGTGCTTTTTCTGGATGAATTGCCCGAATTCGACCGCAAGGTTCTGGAGGTGCTTCGAGAGCCGCTAGAGTCCGGTTGCATCGTCATCGCCCGCGCGCGAGACAAGGTGCGATTCCCGGCACGCTTCCAGCTGGTCGCAGCAATGAACCCCTGCCCGTGCGGTTATCTGGGTGACCCGAGCGGCCGCTGCCGCTGTTCGCCGGATCAGATCCAGCGCTACCGCGGCAAGCTATCCGGGCCGCTGCTCGACCGTATCGACCTGCACCTGACGGTGGCACGCGAGGCGACGGCGCTGAACGCCCCGCTTGCCAGTAACGAGACGACGCAACTCGTCGCCCAACAGGTGACCGATGCGCGGCGCATCCAGCTGCAGCGCCAGGGCTGCGCTAACGCGTTTCTCGACCTGACCGGATTGCGCAGCCACTGCCAGCTGCAGCCCGAAGATCAATCATGGCTCGAACGAGCCTGCGAACGGCTCGGCCTGTCGCTGCGTGCTGCTCACCGGATACTGAAAGTGGCACGAACGCTGGCTGATCTGCAGCAGGCCGAGTCCATTGGACGTCCACACCTGGCCGAGGCGTTGCAGTATCGCCCCGGCAGCCAGGGCAGCTGAACCGATACGCCAAAGAGACACGAGCCAGCCGAATTTACCTGGCTCGACAGGCCGGTGATCATTGGCGGTTGCCGCCGCACCCTGCTCATTACGGCGCTCGAAGACAAAAGCCAGCTGTTGATCAAGGCCGAACGATCCAGTCTGATCCTGACCAATATGTTAGGTTACGTCCTCTTCGCCACAGGCGGCCACTCCCTAATCGGTAATCAAAGGAGCGCAGCATGGAGGCCAACACGTCTTCCTCTCCCACTCTCAACCCTCCCGTTTTCTACGGCTCTGCCGTCCTGATCCTGGCGCTGGTCCTCTACAGCGTCACCGCTCCCGAACATGCCCAGGGGCTGTTCAGCGAAGTCCAGGCATGGATCATCGCCAACGTCAGCTGGTTCTATATCCTCGCGGTGGCAATCATCCTGCTGACCGTCGTGCTGTTGGCATTCAGTCGCTATGGTGAAATCAAGCTAGGCCCGGATCACAGCGAGCCCGACTACAACTACCTGACCTGGTTTTCGATGCTGTTTTCGGCCGGCATGGGGATCGGCCTGATGTTCTTCGGCGTCGCCGAACCGGTGATGCACTTCCTCACGCCCCCGGTAGGTGAAGGCGGTACTGCTACCGCGGCCCGCGATGCGATGAAGATCACGTTCTTCCACTGGGGCCTGCATGCCTGGGCCATCTACGCCATCGTTGCGATGATCCTGGCCTACTTCAGTTTTCGACAAGGCCTGCCACTGACCCTGCGCTCAGCCCTGTACCCCCTGATCGGCGAACGCATCTACGGCCCTATTGGCCATGCGGTGGATATCTTCGCCATCATCGGTACGGTACTTGGCGTAGCCACCTCGCTTGGATTGGGCGTTACCCAGATCAACACCGGCCTTAATCACCTCTACGGCTTGCCCATATCAGTGCCGGTGCAGATCGCCCTGATTGCCGGCACGACGGTGCTGGCGACCATTTCGGTGGTGACCGGACTGGACAAGGGCGTACGTCGCCTCTCCGAGCTGAACCTCGGTCTGGCCGTGCTCTTGCTGCTGATCGTGTTGATCGCCGGCCCCACGGTTTTCATCATGCAGACCTTCGTGCAGAACACCGGCAACTACTTCTCCGAGATCGTCGCGGCCACCTTCAACCTCTACGCTTACGAGCCCAATGACTGGATCGGCGGCTGGACGCTGTTCTACTGGGGCTGGTGGTTGGCCTGGTCGCCCTTCGTCGGCCTGTTCATTGCGCGCATTTCGCGCGGGCGGACGATCCGCGAGTTCGTCACCGGCGTCTTGCTCGTGCCCACCGCTTTCACGCTGCTCTGGATGACGGTATTTGGTGACACGGCTATTCACATGATCCTCTGGGATCACGTCGACAGCCTGGGCGCCGCCATCGAGCGAGACAGTTCGCTGGCGCTATTCGCCTTCCTCGAACACTTTCCCTTCGCCTCCCTGCTGTCGCTGATCGCCATCATCATGGTGGTGGTGTTCTTCGTGACCTCTGCAGACTCCGGCGCGCTGGTGGTAGACATGCTCGCTTCCGGCGGTCAGGGCCAGACGCCCGTCTGGCAACGGATGTTCTGGGCAGGGTCCATGGGTGCCGTGGCTATCGCGCTGCTGCTCGCCGACGGGCTGACTGCTCTGCAAACCGCCACCATCGCCAGCGCCCTGCCATTCACCCTCGTGCTGCTCTGCGCCATGTGGGGGCTGCTCAAGGCGCTACGCGTCGACGCGACCAAGCAAGGGCTGCGTTATCAGGCGATCAGCAGCGCGCCCACAGCAGCGCCATCGGAAGGCGGCTGGCGCCGTCGGGTGCAGAACCTCACCAAATATCCGCGCCGCGGGGACGTGGAGCGCTTTCTCAGCGAAACCGTCGCGCCGGCCTGCGCCTCGGTTGCCGAAGAGCTGCGCAAGCAGGGTTACAGTGTCGAGCTGACCGAAGGCGAGGATCACCGCAACGGGCTGCAGATCACCCATGAAGGGGCGCCGGACTTCATCTATCAGGTGCGCCCGCGCGGCTATCCGATGCCAAGCTTCGTCGCCACCGAGAGCGACGGCGACGAGCCCACCTACTTCCGCGCCGAAGTCCACCTCAATGAAGGCGGGCAGAACTACGACGTGATGGGCTGGAGCCGGGAAGGCGTGATCGGCGACATCCTTGACCAGTACGAGAAGCACATGCACTTCCTGCACATGGTGCGGTAGCCGTCAGGCGCCGGGCGCAATGCCCGGCGCATTTACTCAGGCACTGGCGTGGGCCTCACGGCCTTCGGCCAGAAAGCGGCCCAGCTCCGCCAGGGGCAATGGCTTACTGATCAGATATCCCTGAACCTGATCCGCGCCGAAGCGTCGTAGCTGACCAAGCTGGGCCGCGCCCTCCACCCCCTCGGCCACGACTTCAAGACCCAGCTCATGGGCCAGACCGATCATCGCCCGCACCAGCCGACCATTCTGTGGGCGTGCATTCATCTGATCGACAAAGCTCTTATCGATCTTCAGCAAGCTGATGGGCAGGCGGCTGAGGTGCACGAATGATGAAAAGCCGGTACCGAAGTCGTCCAGGGAAAAGCGCACGCCCAGTGCCGCCAAGGCGTTCATGGTGCTGCGAACCTGATCGCTGCGACGCATGACGGCGGTTTCGGTAAGCTCGAACTCCAGCCAGTGCGGGTCCACCCCGCGCTCGTGGATCAGCCGCTCCAGCGTGGACAGCAGCTGGCTGTCCTGGAACTGCCGAAACGACAGATTGACCGCCATGTGCAGCTCGCCGGCTCCGCTTTCGCGCAGGCTCTGCATGTCACGCAGTGCCCGCGAGATGACCCAGTAACCCAGCGGCACGATGAGACCGCTCTCCTCGGCCATCGGGATGAACTCGTCAGGTGCCAGCAGTCCGCGTTCGGCATGAGGCCAGCGCACCAGCGCTTCCATGCCGACGATGCGCCCCGTTTCGATGCACAGCCTCGGCTGGTAATGCAGCTCCAGATCATCCCGTCGCAGTGCGCGGCGCAGTTCCCCTTCAAGGTCGGCCAGGTTGCCGGCGCTGCGGTTGACGCGTTCGTTGTAGAGATACCAGGTGCAACCCTGACTGGCCTTGGCGTGGCGCATCGCAATCTGTGCCAGCCACAGCAATTGGTCGGCATCGGTATCGGCTTTGGCGCGCGCAAGCCCAAGGCTGCAACCAAGCATCAGGCTCTCGCCATCGATCCAGTACGGCTCGGCCAGGGCTTCCATCAGCTGGTCAGCCAGTCGTTCGGCGCGCCCGGGGCGGGAGGCGTCCAGCAACACGGCGAATTCGTCACCGCCGAGTCGACCGAGCCGATCACCGACCTCCAGCTGCGCTTTCAATCGCGCCACCGTCTGGACGATCAGCCGATCACCGGCCTGGTGGCCAAGGGCATCGTTTACGCGTCGGAAATTGTCCAGATCGAGAACGCCCAGGACCAGCTCATCGCCGTCATGAGCCAGCAGCTCCGTCGCCATCAACGCCTGGAAGCCTTGGCGGTTGGCGATGCCGGTCAACGGATCCTGAATCGCCAGACGCTGCAGAATGCTCTGCAGATTGCAGCGTTCACGGGCGTAATGGATGCAGCGACGCAACAACTCCGGGTCGAACTGCGGCCCTACCAACCAGTCGATTACGCCATCGGGCGGTTCGACCGGGTTCTGTTCGACCAGTAGCACCGTTGGCCAAGGAAAGCGCCCTGATTCCGGGCGGTGCTGTGCAGTGGTGAGCAGCACGTTGATCCCGGCCTCGCTCAGCAAGGCGTTGGCGGCAGGCCAATCGGTCGCGACGACCAGCGGCTGCGGGCTGTGCAACGTTTTCAGCGCGGCCTGCAGACGCTCACGCCACTCCGGCTCGTCGGCGAGCAGAACCAGACGCAAAGATTTAACGGACGATGTCACTTTTGTTCCCCGATTCTTGCGGAGCAGTAAGGTGTGCAACCACCTTGAATTACACCTCCTTGTGTGAAGCGGGACGGCAGGCCGAGCGGCCTAAAGCGGGCGTCGGCGCATAGACTAGAGCATTGCACGGCATAACCCAGCCTCGCTGGCGACGACCGGTAGTTGCAGTCGCCGAGCAATCCCAATTCGAAGGGCCAGCCCTGCTAAACTCTCGCCCCCGCTTCAACAGACCAAACGACGATGTCCCGACTCAACCCCCGGCAGCAGGAAGCCGTGAACTACGTCGGCGGCCCCATGCTGGTGCTCGCCGGCGCCGGTTCCGGCAAGACCAGCGTGATCACTCGCAAGATCGCCTACCTTATCCAGCAGTGCGGCATCCGCGCTCAATACATCGTGGCCGTGACCTTCACCAACAAGGCCGCCCGCGAAATGAAGGAGCGCGTCAGCAGCTTGCTACGCGGCGGAGAAGGCCGCGGCCTGACAGTCTCGACCTTTCATAACCTCGGTCTGAACATCATTCGCAAGGAATACGCCAAGTTGGGCTACAAGCCCGGCTTTTCAATCTTCGACGAGGGTGACATCAAGGCACTGCTGACCGACATTATGCAAAAGGAGTATGCCGGCGATGACGGCGTGGACGAGATCAAGGGCTACATCGGCAGCTGGAAGAACGACCTGATCGTTCCTGAAGAAGCCCTGGCCAACGCGCGCAACCCGAAGGAACAGACTGCCGCCATCGTTTATACGCACTACCAGCGCACGCTCAAAGCCTACAACGCGGTGGACTTCGACGACCTCATCATGCAGCCGGTCAAGCTGTTCCAGAACCACCCCGAGGTGCTGGAGAAGTGGCGCAACAAGGTCCGCTACATGCTGGTGGACGAATATCAGGACACCAACGCCAGCCAGTATCTGCTGGTGAAGTTGCTGGTGCAGGAGCGCGCGCACTTCACCGTGGTCGGCGACGACGACCAGTCGATTTACGCCTGGCGTGGCGCTCGGCCGGAAAACCTGATGCAGCTGAAGGACGACTTCCCCTCGCTGAAGGTGGTGATGCTCGAGCAGAACTACCGTTCCACCAGCCGCATCCTCAAGTGCGCCAACGTGCTGATCGCCAATAACCCGCACGCGTTCGAGAAGCAGTTGTGGTCCGAAATGGGACATGGCGACGCGATACGGGTCATCCGCTGCCGCAACGAGGAAGCCGAGGCCGAGCGCGTGGCCATGGAAATCCTCACGCTGCACCTGAAGACCCAGCGGCCCTACAGCGACTTCGCGATCCTTTACCGTGGCAACTACCAGGCCAAGCTGATCGAGCTGAAGCTGCAGCATCATCAGATTCCCTATCGACTGTCCGGCGGCACCAGCTTCTTCGCCCGCCAGGAAGTGAAGGACCTGATGAGCTACTTCCGCCTCTTGGTCAATCCGGATGACGACAACGCCTTCCTGCGAGTCATAAACGTGCCGCGCCGGGAAATCGGCTCGACTACCTTGGAAAAACTCGGCAATTACGCTACAGAGCGCAAGGTCTCGATGTACACCGCGTGCGACGAGATGGGCCTCGGCGAGCATATGGACAGCCGCTTCACCGATCGCCTGTCGCGCTTCAAGCGCTACATGGACAACCTGCGCCAGCAATGTGCGCAGAACGACCCGATCGCCGCCCTGCGCAGCATGGTCATGGATATCGACTACGAGACCTGGGTGCGCCAGCAGACCTCCAGTGACAAGGCCGCGGACTTCCGCATGGGCAACGTCTGGTTCCTCATCGATGCTCTGAAGAACACCCTTGAGAAAGACGAAGAAGGCGAAATGACCATCGAGGAAGCCATCGCCAAACTGGTGTTGCGCGACATGCTCGAACGTCAGCAGGAAGAGGAAGAAGGCGCCGACGGCGTGCAGATGATGACCCTGCATGCGTCCAAAGGGCTGGAATTTCCTTACGTGTTCATCCTCGGCATGGAGGAGGAAATCCTCCCGCACCGCTCCAGCATCGAGGCCGACACCATCGAAGAGGAGCGCCGTCTGGCCTACGTGGGCATTACCCGCGCGCGGCAGAATCTGGCGATGACCTTTGCTGCCAAGCGCAAGCAGTACGGCGAAATCATCGAGTGCATGCCCAGCCGCTTTCTCGACGAACTGCCGCAGGAAGACCTGGAATGGGAAGGCCAGGAAGACGCGCCGGTGGAGGTCAAAGCCGCGCGCGGTAACGACGCACTGGCCGCCATGCGGGCAATGTTGAAGAAGTAGCAGCGCCTGCACGACTCAAGCAAACGTAGGGTGGATCACGCTTCACCGATCCACCGGGCGACGGCACGGGTTGCGCTCCACCAATTCGTGGGGCGGCGATTCAACGAGCGGGATCACGGTGGATGAAAAGAGCGTCATCCACCCTACCTGCTGACGACACCCGCCACATCGAACGGCGCTGCTGCGCTTTATGTAGGAGCGAGCTTGCTCGCGATCATGGCATTCGCGGGGCCGCGGATCGCCAGCAAGCTGGCTCCTACAGAACAGGTGGGGCCGTCTTGTCGTTTGGCATACCGCGCGGGCGGCTATCAGCCGGAGACAATCGCCTCCAACTCCCCAGCCGCCGCGCGCAAACGTGGCACGAACGCCAGCAGTTGCTCCATGCCACAGCGGATCACCGGCGCGTGGGTGAAGAGGCAGGCGCTCAGCTCACCGCGGGCATCGCGCACCGGCACGGCGCAGGCGACCATCCCGTCGATGAACTCCTCTGAATCGGTGGCCAGATCCTCTTCACGTATCCGCACGAGGTCGTCGCGCAAAGCGCTGAGATCAGTGAGGGTATTGCGCGCTATCTGCCGGATCGGCAGGCGCGGCAGGATGCGCTCCAGCTGCTCGTCCGGCAGCGAGGCGAGGTACAACTTGCCGCTGGCGGTGCACCAGAGCGGCGTGTGACTGCCGATGGGCAGATTGATCTGCAGCGGCCAATTGGTCTGCACGCGGTCGAAATAGAGCATGTCCAAGCCATCCGGCACCGACAGGCCGCAGGTTTCGCCGATCTCATCTGACAGCTGACGGAGAATCGCCTGCCGTAATGCCTTGTGCCGGCCGCTGCCCAGTATGTTCACCGCCGTCGCATGCAGCCGATCACCCGGTAGCAACCCGCCACGCAGGCCGAACTGCAGGAAGCCTTCCTTTTCCAGCGTCTGAACCAGTCGGTGGGCACTGGCTTTGGGAATGTCCAGCTTCTCCGCAAGCGCGCTGGGCGTCAGCGGCTCCGCAGCACAGGCCACAGCCTCGATGATTTCGAGCACGCGGGTGATGGACGAACCTTTTTCGCGGGAGCTACTGCGCATTGCCTGCCCTTTCCTTCGAAATAGAGAGTGCCCGGTCTGGGCGGCACGATTGTATCGGCAGGCAACACCGACGCAACCGAGCCGGCCGTTGACCGGGTTGGTCCTCCAGGGTGGGCTACAGCTCACCAGCTGGACGATCCATTCGATAGTGCTAGCGAACCAGACCCGTTGAGAATCGTCGCTGCCCATCGGCGGGCTGAAGCCCACCCAACTTGCTCACCGTACTTGCCACGTACTGCCCTGCCGTTCGAACGATGGCGCGCCAATCCGAGCGTTACGACTGTATTGGCCGGCGAGGTAACCGCTCACCCCGTAGGGTGGGCTTCAGCCCACCAATACGCATCGGTTTCAGACACATCTGTTGGCTGAAGCCCACTCAATGAGGCAGCGCTTTGTAGGAGCCAGCTTGCTGGCGATCAGCGACCAGGATCGCCAGCAAGCTGGCTCCTACCATGAGTCTGTGAATCCCGTTACTTCATCGTTGGCATGGAGAAGTCTGCCCCGGCACGGATGCCGGTGGGCCAGCGACGGGTCACGGTCTTCATGCGAGTGAAGAAACGCACGCCATCCGGACCATGCATGTTCAGCGGGCCGAAGATCGAGCGCTTCCAGCCGCCGAAGCAGTGGAAGGCCATCGGCACCGGGATCGGTACATTGACGCCGACCATCCCGACCTTGACCTCTTCCTCGTACTGGCGCGCAGTATCGCCGTCACGGGTGAAGATCGATGTGCCGTTGCCGAACTCATGGTCATTGACCAGCTTCAGCGCCTCGTCGAACGAGTTCACACGCATGACCGCCAGCACCGGGCCGAAGATCTCTTCCTTGTAGATGCGCATCTCGGGCTTCACCCGATCGAACAGCGTCGGGCCGACGTAGAAGCCGTTCTCGTATCCCTCGACCTTTAGCCCACGCCCATCGCAGACCAGCGTGGCGCCCTCCTCCACACCCAGATCGATATAGCTGACGACCTTCTGCTGATGCTCACGCGTCACCAGCGGACCCATGTGCGGCTCGGGCTCGACACCCGTACCCGGGCCGGTGCGCATCTGGCTGATCTCGGTCTTGATCATCTCGACCAGATTGTCCGCCACCTCATCACCCACACAGACCGCAACCGAAATGGCCATGCAGCGCTCGCCGGCCGAACCGTAGGCGGCGCCCATAAGCGAGCCGACCACCTGCTGCGGATCGGCGTCGGGCATGATCACCATGTGGTTCTTCGCGCCGCCCAGGGCCTGGCAGCGTTTGCCGTGCGCCGACGCAGTCGTATAGATGTATTCGGCGATTGGCGTCGAGCCGACGAAGCTCACCGACTGCACGCGCTCGTCGGTCAGCAGCACATCCACCGCTTCCTTGTCGCCGTTGACGATATTCAGCACGCCGGCCGGCAGCCCAGCCTCGGCCAGCAATTCACCGAGAAGCATGGTCGCGCTCGGGTCCTTTTCCGACGGCTTGAGGACGAAGCTATTCCCGCAGGCGATGGCCACCGGCAGCATCCACAGCGGCACCATCGCGGGGAAGTTGAACGGCGTGATGCCGACGCAGACGCCCAACGGCTGCATCAGCGAGTTCGAATCGATATCGCGACCGACGTTGGGTGAAAACTCGCCCTTGAGCAGATGTGGTATCCCGCAGGCAAACTCCACCACTTCCAGACCGCGAGTGACTTCACCCTGGGCATCGGAAAACACTTTGCCGTGCTCCATCGAGATCAGCCGGGCAACGTCGTCGCGACGCGCTTCCAGCAGCGCCTTGAAACGGAACATGACGCGCGCCCGCACCAGCGGCGGCGTTTTCGACCAGCCTTCGAAAGCTGCCTGGGCGGCGGCAATCGCTTCGCGGGTTTCGTCCGCCGAGGACAGCGAAACATACAGACGCGGCTCGCCGGTGGCCGGGTTGTAGACGGTGGCGTGGCGTTCAGAGCGGCCGGCGACGGCCTCGTTATTGATCAGGTTGCCGAGGGTCTGCATGGGGCTCACTCCTGGTTCCAGACGGTTTCATAAAGGTTGATGATTTCCGCTTCGCTGGGTACGCGCGGGTTGTTGCCCGGCGAGCCGGAAGCCAGCGCCTGCTTGGCCATGGTTTCGCGCAATTCGAAGAAGCGCTCACGGGTAATACCGAACCGCTCGGGGCTTGGCACCTGTAGCTCCTCATTGATCGCGCGCAGCTCGGTCAGCAGTTTGTCGTTGGCCACATCAACGCTGTCGGCCTCAGCGGCGACACCCATGGCACGGGAGCACTCGGCGTAGCGCTCGGGCGCCGCCGGAATCGAAAACGCTGTGATCGCTGGCAACAACATGGCGTTGGACAACCCGTGCGGCACATGGAAAAACGCACCGATAGGACGGCTCATGCCGTGCACCAGCGCCACCGAGGCATTGGAGAAAGCGATGCCGGCTAGCGTCGCGCCCAGCATCATCGCCTCGCGCGCCTGGCGATTGCCGGGTTCGTGGTAGGCCGCCCGAAGGTTGGGTGCCAACAAGCGCATGGCTTGCAGCGCCTGGGCATCGCTGTAGAGGCTGGCCTTGCGGCTGACGTAGGCCTCAATGGCATGGGTCAGCGCATCGATGCCGGTGTCGGCGGTTACCCGTGGCGGCAGCGACAGGGTCAGTTCGTAGTCGATCAAGGCGGCGACAGGCATGAAGCCGAGGCCGGCACAGAGCATTTTCTCGTCGCTGGTTTCGTCAGTGATGATCGTGAAGCGCGTGCCTTCCGAACCGGTGCCCGCCGTGGTGGGGATGGCGATGAGCGGCAATCCCGCTTCGCTCACATCGCGCGGGAAGCGGTAGTCGCGCATCTCGCCGCCGAACTTGCCAAGTATGCCGATGGCCTTGGCAGAATCGATGGGACTGCCGCCACCGAGCGCAATGATCGAATCGTAATCACCCTGACGAACCATCTCGACGCCCGCATGAATCGATGCCGCGGTTGGCTCTGGCAGGGTGTCGGCAAAACAATCGCTGCGGATATCAGCCTTGGCCAGGATCTCGCTGATCCGGGCCACGTAGCCCAGTTCGACCATCATTCGGTCGGCGACGATCAGTGGGCGTTTGCAGCTCAGGCTGTGCAGCACGGAAACGATCTGCTGAACGGCGCCAGCGCCAATTTCCATCAGACGCGGCAGGACGATGCGATTGCTCATGGTGCGCTCCGGTAGGGTTCGCGATGCACGTGGGACAGGTTTACGACCCGTCGAATAAGACGCTACGCGAACGGATTGCATGAGAAGACATCAGGTCTCGATTGAGAGGATTCGTCTCAGGTGGTCTTGAGACTAGAAAACAACGCACGCAAGTGCAATCTAAAACGAGACGATTTTTCTCGTTATTGATTTACAGGACAGCGCCGTCGGGAGGGAGCGGGACCGGATCGCCAGCAAGCTGGCTCCTACCAAGACTGGGATATGACTCTGGCGCGTGGATCTGCTTTTCGTAGGAGCCAGCTTGCTGGCGATCATCTGCACTGCGCGCAGAGATGAAGCCGCAGATTCATCAGATATTGGTGACGCGCGATTGATCAGGCAGTACCGGGGACTTCTCTAATAACCCGATCGCGCAGCCCCTCCAGCAGACCATCCCCCTCATCCTGCAAGCGCATGCGAGTCTGCGCGGCTTGGTCCCGGGCGGTAGGGTCATCCAGGCTCCCCATGTCCGCATCGACATTGATCAATGCAGCGCTGAGCCCCGAATGGATAAGCACAGCGCCGGCCTGAGCATCGCTTTGCACGTTCGGATCGGTAAGGGGCCAGGCTTTGACGGCAAGGTCGAGCGCTTCCAGGCAGCAGTGGGCCAAGGCAAGGGGCACAGCACAGGCCTGCCGAGAGGCCGCCTGTTTCTGCTCCGGCTCACCTGCTCGGGCAGCGTCCAAATAACCGCGGAAGGCCTGAACGTCATCGTCAGCGAAAGCGCCCGGCCTGCCCAAGAGCGATTCCGACGCTTGCAACAGCTCGAGCCTGGCCGGTTCGGAGCCGTGGGCCTCGCTGATGCGCAACCCCTTCACCACCAGCGCAAGGCCTATATCAGCTGTGACAGCCGCTACCGCGCCACAACCCGGCGTCGGCTGGCGGGCGGCCGTGGCCTCCCTGAATTCAGCCAGCCGTTGCGTCCAGACGCTTGCGCCCTCGCTCATGAAAGTCAGACGGCTCGCGCGCTGCCATCACCCCAGTGCAGCAGCACATCGAGCATGCGGTTGGAGAAGCCCCACTCGTTGTCGTACCAGGCCATCACCTTGACCAGTTCCCCCTGCACGCGGGTCTGGCTGAGGTCCGCTACGCAGGACGCGGGATAGCCATTGAAGTCGCAGGACACCAGCGCCTCCTCATTGCACTCCATGACGCCGGCCGGCATCTTCAGCGCGCCCTCGCGCAGGATCTGATTGATCGCCTCGACGCTTTCCGGCGGGTTTTCGGCAACGAAGGTGAGGTCGACGAGGGACACATTCGGCGTCGGCACCCGCACCGACAGGCCATCCAGGCGTCCCGCCAGTTCCGGCAGCACCAGCCCGATCGCCTTGGCGGCACCGGTGGTGGACGGGATCATCGACAGCGCCGCAGCACGCGCCCGATAGAGATCGCTGTGCGCCTTGTCTAGCAGGTTCTGGTCGTTGGTATAGGAGTGCACGGTGTTGAGCAGACCCTGACGAATGCCGACCGCCTCGTGCAGCACCTTGGCTAGCGGCGCCAGGCAGTTGGTTGTACAGGACGCATTGGAAATGACTCGCTGATCGCTCAGCAGCTGGTGGTTCACGCCGTACACCACGGTCAGGTCGGCGCCATCGAGCGGATGCGAGGCGAAGACCCGTGCTGCACCGGCCTGCAGGTGTTGCTCAATCAGCGCGCGCTTCTTGAATTTGCCGGTGCACTCGAGCACCACGTCGACGCCCAATTCCTTCCACGGCAGCTTGGTCGCATCCCGCTCGGCCAGCAGGCGGATCGCCTGGCCGCGCACCACCATCGATTCGCCTTCCAGCTCTACCGGCTCGGGAAAACGACCAAAGGTCGAATCGAAGCGCGTGAGGTGCACAAGGGTTTTGTGGTCGCTGAGATCATTGATGGCAACGACCTGTACCTGATCCTGCAGTCCACGCTCGAACAGCGCTCGTACGACGGCGCGGCCGATACGCCCATACCCATTGATGGCAATACGTAGCATGCAAATCTCCTCGCGGGGGGTTGAAAGCCAGTTGTTAGCTTAGGTCGAGTATCCACCCCTTGCGTTCACCGCGCACCGACCCGGATCAACAAAGCGGCGAACCCAGGTGCCGCTTGTCAGTCGTAAACCTGACAGAGCGGCCGAGCACCTTCGGCTGAGACCTGCGACAAATGGGGGTGTGAGGCATGAGCGAGACAACCCAGGCACCGTGGTGGAAGGGCGCGACCGTCTATCAGATCTACCCGCGATCCTTTGCAGACAGCAACGGAGACGGCATCGGCGACCTCAACGGCGTGCTGCGCCACCTCGATCATTTGCAGGCGCTAGGCGTCGATGCGCTGTGGCTGTCCCCAATCTTCCGCTCACCCATGGCCGATGCCGGCTACGACATCAGCGACTACTGCGACATCGATCCGCTGTTCGGTTCGCTGGCCGATATCGACCGGCTGATTGCCGAGGCCCACGCCCGCGGTATCCGCGTGCTGCTGGATTTTGTGCCCAATCACACGTCCGACGAGCACCCCTGGTTCGTCGAGTCGCGCAGCTCGCGAGACAACCCCAAGCGCGACTGGTATGTCTGGCGCGACCAGCCGAACAACTGGCGCGCCGCGCTGGGCGCCGGCAGCGCCTGGACCTGGGACGAGCACGCCCAGCAGTATTACCTGCACCTTTTCCTCGCCAAGCAGCCGGACCTTAACTGGCGCAACCCCGAGGTGGTCGAGGCGATGCACGACGTGCTGCGCTTCTGGCTCGACCGCGGCGTGGACGGCTTTCGCATCGACGTCATTCACTGCACCGGTAAGGACCCGAGCTTCGCCGACGACCCGCGGTGCCAGGCCGGTCAACCGCTCTCGGACTTCAACGATCAGCCCTACAGCCACGAAGTGCTGCGTGGTCTGCGCAAGCTCGTCGACAGCTATCCCGGCGACCGCATGCTGGTGGGTGAGGTGAACATCCGCTCAACCGAACGGGTGCTGCAATACTACGGCGCTGGGGATGAGCTGCACCTGGCCTTTAACTTCAACCCGCTGGATGCGCCCTGGGATCCGGTCATGTTTCGCACCTGCATCCGCGAGGTCGAGCACTGGCTGCAGCCGGCCGGTGCCTGGCCGACCTGGGTGCTTTCCAACCACGATAACGTGCGTCAGCGCAGCCGCTATCAGGGCTCCGAGCGAGCCGCCCGTGCCGCTGCGGTAATGCTGCTCACACTGCGCGGCACGCCTTTCATTTATCAGGGTGAGGAGTTGGGGTTGGAAGACGCGGTTATTACCGCCGAAACCCGAACCGATCCGGGTGGCCGCGATGGCTGCCGGGCGCCGATTCCCTGGCGGGCCGAACCGCCCCATGGATGGGACGGCGCGACGCCGTGGCTGCCCTTCCCTCCTGAGGCGGACGAGCTCGCGGCCGAGCGGCAGACCGGTGAGGCGAACTCCATGTTCGCGCTCTACCAGCGGCTACTTGCCGCGCGCAAGGCCAGCCCGGCGCTGCACCACGGCGATTTCGAAGAACTGGCCTCACACCCCGAAGTGCTCGCCTACCGCAGGCACTTAGGCGGCGACCAGCGACTGGTCTGCATTAACTTCTCGGATCAGCCCCACGCACACCCGCACGCCGGAGAATGGCACCTCGAGATCGCCAGTGACGGCGTCGGTGAAGGCGCTCCCTACAACGGCACCCTTAACCCAGGGCAGGCCGTCGTGCTGCGCCCAACGGAGAACTGAGCATGCGTCCACTCTGGTACCGCAACGCGGCGATCTATCAGATCGATCCCACCCTGTTTCGTGACAGTAATGGAGACGGCTGCGGCGATTTGCGCGGCATCACCGAGCGACTCGACTACATTCGCGGCCTCGGGTGCACGGCCGTGTGGCTGATGCCGTTCTATCAATCGCCATTCGACGACGCTGGCTACGACATCACTGACCATCTGCAGGTGGACAAACGCTTCGGTGATCTGGCCGACATCGTCGCTCTGCTGGAGAAGGCTGAAGAGCTGGGCCTGCACGTCATCATCGAGCTGGTAGTGCAGCACACGTCCATCCAGCACAAGTGGTTTCAGGAGGCGCGCCGTGACCGCGAGTCGCCCTACCGTGACTACTACATATGGGCCGACGAGCCAGACGACTTCATGGAGCCTATTTTCCCGACGGTCGAAGACAGCATCTGGACCTGGGACGAGGAAGCCGGCCAGTACTACCGCCATCTGTTCTACAAGCACGAGCCGGATCTGGACCTGACCAACCCGAAGGTCATCCACGAGATCGAGCGGATCATGTCGTTCTGGCTGCGGCTGGGCGTCTCCGGTTTCCGCATCGACGCCGCGGTGCACATGGTGCGCCAGGCCGGCGGCGGTGAACTGGAAAAAGGCTATTGGCTGCTTGAGCACATGCGCGACTTCGTCACCATGCGCCGGCCTGAAACCGTGCTGCTGGGCGAGATCGACACTGATCCGGAAAAATACGTCGAATACTTCGGCGACGAGGCCGATCGCGTCACCCTGCTGCTGGACTTCTGGACCAACAACCACCTGTTCCTGTCCCTGGCACGCCAGCAGGCCGAGCCGCTAGTGCGCGCCCTGAACAGCCAGCCGCTGCCGCCCAGCCATTCGCAATACGCGCTGTGGATCCGCAACCACGACGAGCTGAGCCTCGACCGGCTGGAGGAGGATGAGCGCAAAGAGGTGATGGACACCTTCGCCCCTGACGAGAACATGCGCGCGTACAACCGCGGCATTCGTCGACGTCTCGCACCGATGCTTGACGGCGACGAGCGACGCATCGCGGCCACCCACGCCCTGCTCTTCTCGCTGCCCGGCACGCCGATCATTCGCTACGGCGAGGAAATCGGCATGGGCGATGACCTCGACCGCCCCGAGCGACTTGCCGTACGCACGCCCATGCAGTGGTCCAACGAACCCAACGCCGGGTTCTCCTGTACCAAAGGTGAGCTAGCCGCACCGGTGATCGACGAAGGGCCCTTCTCGTACGAGAAGATCAACGTGTTCGCCCAAACCCTGCGCAGCGACTCGCTGATGGCGCGCACCGGCAACATGATCCGCACGCGCATCGGCCTGCGCGAGATTGGCATCGGCAAGCGCACAACGGTCGAGGTGAACGACCCCGCCGTCTTTGCCATCCGCCATGACAACGGCTCCACGGTGCTGATGCTGGTCAATCTCGCCGACAAGGAGACTACCGTCGAGATCACCGCGGACGACCTTCAGGACATGGTCGATGTGCTCGCCGACTGCGATTACGGGCAGCCGGAAGGTTCGCCGCTAAAGCTGAAACTGGGGCCGTACGGCTACCGCTGGCTGCGGCGCAAGCAGCAGTTGTTCGGCTGACTAGCCTATGATCCGGCAACTCGATGCATCGCATTGGCGCGCGTGGCACGGCGAGAGCTTTCCCGACGACTGCTGGCAGGTGCGCGGCGATGAGCTGCATGCCATTGCCGGCACCCGGCGAATCGACCTGATCTCGCTGGATCGTTATCGGGATTTCACGCTTCGCTTCGAGTTCGCACTGCCGGTGGGCGGTAACTCCGGCGTGTTCTGTCGCGTCGAAGAGGACGCCGACCTGAGCTGGCACAGCGGTCCGGAGATGCAGCTGCTCGATGATCGCGGTCATCCCGATGGCCGTGTACCTGAGACCCGCAACGGTGCCCTGTATGGGCTACAACCGCCGGAAGGGGAAACCCAGCTGGTTCCCGACCAGTTCATCGAAACGGCGCTAAGCGTTTGCGACGGTGAGGTCGAACACTGGCTGGGAGGCCGACGCGTTCTGCGCTATCGGCTGGATGACCCGGCGCTTCGCATGCGGATCGCCGACAGCAAGTTCAGCGGCTATCCACGCTTCGCCCAAGCGAAAGAAGGCCACATCGTGCTGCAGCACCATGGCGAGGCAGCGCGCTTTCGCCGCCTGTCGATAGAAACACCGGACTGAACGGTCCACTTGGACCCGCGCATGGAATTAGGCGAGAATGCGCGGCTTTCCAGGCTGCGGAAAGCAGTGACGAACGGATATTGGATCGAAACGAGCTGGGCGCTCGCCACCATGGCGCAGCGCCCAGCTGGCTTTTCGACCTCCGATTCGTCAGGTGAACCCGGCCGCCCACGCTTGAGGTAGCGCGTTCGTGGAACAGCTGAAACAGAAGATCCGCAATGAAGGCATCGTACTCTCCGACCGCGTGCTCAAGGTCGATGCCTTCCTGAACCATCAGATAGACCCCGTGTTGATGCAGCAGATCGGCCAGGAATTTGCCCGCCGATTCCGCGATGATGGCATCACCAAGATCGTCACCATCGAAGCCTCGGGCATCGCGCCAGCAATCATGGCGGGTCTGGAGCTGGGCGTGCCGGTGATCTTCGCCCGCAAGCATCAATCACTGACGCTGACCGATCACCTGCTCACCGCCTCGGTGTATTCCTTCACCAAGCAGGTTGAAAGCACCATCGCCATCTCCACCAATCACCTGTCGCCCAGCGACCGGGTACTGGTCATCGATGATTTCTTGGCCAACGGCAAGGCGGCGAAAGGGCTTATCTCGATCATCCAGCAGGCCGGCGCAAGCATCGCCGGGCTCGGTATCGTCATCGAGAAGTCTTTCCAGGCCGGCCGCCATGAACTCGAAGAAGCAGGCTTTCGCGTTGAGTCATTGGCCCGCGTTGCAGCGCTTAGCGACGGTGAAGTGGTGTTCGTCGAGTAAGCGCCGCTCGCTTTACTCGTTGCGCCAGAGGCTGACCAGCGCGCCCTGGGTGCCGGCGACCGGATCGCTTACCGGTACGCCGACCCGCTGCGCGCGCAACCGAGCCTCGTCATGGCTGCTTTCGTCCGGGCGCAGCAGATCGTATTGCTGCTCTATCGGATAACCACCGACTACCTCGAAATCCTCACTGGCGCTCAGTTGGCAATGTCCAGTGCCGGCAGGCAGCACCAGCGCGTCCCCCGCACTCACCTCCACTTCCTGACCGTGCTCGCCGCCCAGCATCAGCCGCGCCGATCCGCGCGAAACGCCAAGCACCTCGTGCGCGGTGGAATGGTAGTGGTGGTAGTCGTACACACCCGCTCGCCATTGCGCCGGCCACAGGTGGCTGTTGAACAGGTTTTCGAACGCGCTGGCGTAGTCGTTACCAGCCAAGGGCAGCTGACGGTAAACCAGCACCGGGTGGGCGCTGTTCGGCGTGCGACCATCGCTGGAAAAATGCAGCTGCTCGGGTTGCGGGGCGGAACTGGGCATGGGCACCTCATCGAATGCCGAGGGCGTCAATGAAACCCTCGGGAAGGGATTTGGAGTTTCGACCCGGCACCGAGCGGCTTTGCTCCCGCCAGAAACGACAAAGCCGCCCGAAGGCGGCTCAGTGTGACCGGCTGGCGCTTGAGGGCGCCTTTTACAGACCGGACATATGCTTGATGGCACCCAACAGCTCGTCATCCGAGCAGTCGGCACATGTGCCCTTTGGCGGCATGGCGTTGATGCCACTGATGGCATGCTTGAGCAGACCATCCAGCCCACCTGCCGCATCGGCACGCGCAGTCCAGGCAGCGCTATCGCCGGTTTTCGGTGAATTCAGCAGGCCGGACCCGTGGCAAGCAGTGCAGAATTTGCCGTACACGTCCTCACCGCTGCGAGCAGCGCCGCCAGCGGCGGCAGTCGCACCACCTGCAGCGGCGCACTCCTCACCTTGAATACATACTTCGCCCACCGGCTTGAGTCGCTCGGCGATGTCATCGTTGGTCGCAGCCTGAGCGCTCATTGCCCACAGGGCCACTACGGTAGCCTGTGCTACCAGGATCTTCTTAATCAGGTTCACCTTATACCCTCATGTGGCTAGATTCGCCCGCGGCCACGGTATCGCGAGCGGCGGTCAGTATAACGGCAAGCCATGCCCGCCGAAACAATACGAATGGCCCGCCCATCCTAAGCGACGCTTTGTCGCAGCGTCGCCCAGCACGGCAGCGCTGTCGCGCAATCGGCTAGAAATTGGCCGGTGTAGTCGCGCTGATCAGCCGAGCTGGCGCGTCGAATGGGTTACGAAAACGATGCGGCTTGCTGCTTTCGAAGTAATAGCTGTCACCCGTTTCGAGCACATAGGTTTGACCGCTCACCGTCAGCTCCAGACGCCCTTCGACCAGCATCCCGGCCTCCTCGCCCTGATGCGCCAGCATGTCAGTGCCCGTATCGGAGCCAGGCGGGTAAGTTTCCGTCAGAAAGGCGATGGCGCGGCCTGGATGGGCCTTGCCCACCAGCTTCATGCTTACCGCACCGTCGGATATATCGATCAGCTCACCGGCCTTGTAGACCACCTGAGTGTCGCTGTCCTGTTCGAAATCGGGCGAGAAGAATTCGACGAGCGACATGGGGATCCCGCTCAATACCTTCTTCAACGAACTGATCGAGGGGCTTACGCTGTTTTTCTCGATCATGGAAATCGTGCTGTTGGTGACGCCTGCACGTTTGGCGAGTTCGCGCTGCGACAGGCCCTTGAGTTTACGGATGGTTTGCAGTCGAACGCCGACGTCCAATACGGGAGCCCCCAATCAAGAGCGATAGCAGAGGCCGCTATGATGGCGAGGGCGTTCAGAATTTTCAACACACCGGGATGAAATGCCCGGCATGCTCGGTCAGGCAGGCAGCGCGGCTACGACTGATAACTCCACGAGAATCTCCGGCTCGCAAAGCTTGGCCTCGACCGTTGCGCGTGCCGGCGCGACGCCCTGGGGAAGCCATTGGTCCCATACGGCGTTCATGCCGGCGAAATCCGCATCGATGTCTTTTAGATAGATAGTCACCGAAAGGATGTGCTGCTTATCTGTGCCGGCTTCGTCGAGAAGGCGCTCGATATTCTCAAGGGTTTCGCGGGTTTGCTGCTCGATCCCGGCGGTCATGTCACCGCCCACCTGGCCGGCGAGATAGACCGTGCCGTGATGGATGACGATTTGGCTCATGCGTTCATTGGTGTGCAGGCGCTGAATGGGCATGCTTGTGCGATTCCTTGGTTTTGCCATAACGGGAGATATCCAGGCCATCGGTACTGATCTGGGTGCGCTTGTTCGCCAGCAGATCGGCGAGCAGGCGGCCAGAGCCGCAGGCCATGGTCCAGCCAAGCGTACCGTGCCCGGTGTTCAGATACAGATTTCGATAGGCCGTACCGCCAATGATCGGCGTACCGTCGGGGGTGGCCGGGCGAAGTCCGGTCCAGAGCTCGGCATTTCCGGGATCGCCGCCCTGAGGAAACAGGTCGCCAACAACCATGGCCAACGTCTCCCGACGACGTGGATTGAGGGACAGATCGTGCCCTGCAATTTCAGCCATGCCACCGACACGGATGCGCTGATCGAAACGAGTAATGGCGACCTTGTAGGTCTCATCGAGCACGGTGGACACCGGCGCCATGGCGGAATTGCTGATCGGTACGGTCAGCGAATAGCCCTTGAGTGGGTAAACCGGTGCGTGAATGCCAAGCGGCTTGAGCATTTGCGGGCTGTAGCTACCCAATGCCAGTACATAGCGATCGGCCTTCTCGAGCACGCCATCGATCCATAAGCCGTCGACGCGGTCGCCGGAATACTCCAGCCGCTGAATGTCCTGATTGAAGCGGAACTCTACGCCAAGCTCCTTTGCCATTTCGGCCAGCCTGGTGGTGAACATCTGGCAGTCGCCGGTCTGGTCGTTGGGCAGGCGCAACGCGCCGCTGAGCTTGTCTGCAACCTGGCCGAGCGCCGGTTCAGCACGGGCGATTCCGGCGCGATCAAGCAGTTCATAAGGCACGCCGGACGCTTCCAGCACGGCGATGTCCTTGGCGGCGTTATCCAGCTGTGCCTGGGTACGGAACAGCTGGGTGGTACCGCACTGGCGACCTTCGTAATCAATGCCGGTCTCATCGCGCAGCTGGTCGAGGCAATCACGGCTGTACTCGGACAGACGCACCATGCGCTCCTTGTTCACTGCATAGCGTGCAGCCGTGCAGTTGCGCAACATCTGCGCCATCCAGATGTACTGCTGGATGTCGCCGGTGAGCTTGATTGCCAGCGGCGCGTGACGCTGCATCAGCCACTTCATCGCCTTCAGCGGTACTCCGGGCGCCGCCCAGGGCGACGCATAGCCGGGGGAGACCTGACCGGCATTGGCAAAGCTGGTCTCCATCGCGGCGGCTGGCTGGCGATCAACGACCACCACCTCGAACCCCGCCCGGGCCAGATAGTAGGCACTGGTGGTGCCGATCACGCCGCTACCCATCACCAGAACACGCATTGCCGCCTCCCACCCGTCGCAGCCGGGCTTTTTCGAGTCACTGTTAATGCGGAGTATAGAAAGCGGCCAGTAGTGGATTTCGCTATATAACAGGCTATCTTTGCGATTTATTCACGCCATAACGCGCTTTACTGGAGGCGATACACCTATGCGAACCAAGCATCAGACCCGTCGGGAACTGGACAAGATTGACCGTCAGATCCTGCGTCTCCTGCAGGCCGAAGGGCGAATGCCATTCACCGAACTGGGCGAGCGCATCGGCTTGTCCACCACGCCGTGCACCGAGCGCGTACGGCGCCTCGAGCGCGAAGGCATCATCATGGGCTACACCGCGCGGCTAAATCCGCAGCACCTCAAAGGTGGCCTGCTGGTGTTCGTGGAAATCAGCCTGGCCTACAAGTCCGGCGATATCTTCGAAGAGTTCCGACGCGCCGTGCTCAAACTGCCGCATGTGCTGGAATGTCACCTTGTATCTGGCGACTTCGACTATCTGATCAAGGCGCGCATTTCCGAGATGGCCTCCTATCGCAAGCTGCTCGGCGACATCCTTCTGAAGCTGCCCCACGTACGTGAATCGAAGAGCTACATCGTCATGGAAGAGGTGAAAGAGTCGCTGGAGCTGCCGGTACCAGACTGATTCGGCGATGCGTTTTTGCTCCGTGCGCCCTCTCCGGTCTACCCTTCGACCTGGCAAATCGTCCAAGGCTTGAACATGACTCCCCGGCAAATGACCCCACGCGCTCAGCCCCACGCCCCTTCCTATTACGCTGCCAGCGCCAATCGAACGCTTGAATTCGACTCGTTGCAGGGCGAGCAACAGGCGGATGTCTGCATCGTAGGCGGCGGTTTCAGCGGCCTGAACACGGCCATCGAACTGGCCGAGCGCGGTTTGTCGGTGGTGTTGCTGGAAGCCCATCGCATCGGTTGGGGCGCCAGCGGTCGCAACGGCGGGCAGCTGATTCGGGGCGTCGGACATGATGTCGAGCAGTTCCAGCCGGTACTCGGTGACGAGGGCGTGGACAACCTCAAGCGCATGGGCTTCGAGGCGGTAGACATCGTCCGCCAGCGCATAGAACGCTACGCCATCGCGTGCGATCTGACCTGGGGCTACTGCGACCTGGCCACGAAACAGCGCCACGTCGAAGGCTTCGAAGCCGACTATGCCGATCTCAAGCGACTGGGCTATTCGCATCCGCTTAAGCCTGTAGCCCAGGATGCAATGCACGAGGTGATTGGCTCGGACCGCTACGTGGGCGGCCTCATCGACATGGGCTCAGGCCACCTGCACCCGCTCAATCTGGCGCTGGGCGAAGCCGCTGCGGCACAGTCGCTCGGCGTGCGGCTGTTCGAGCAGTCTGCGGTGGAGCGCATCGAGTATGGCCCGCAGGTACGGGTGCATACGGCGCAGGGCAGCGTGCGAGCCGGGCAGCTTGTTCTGGCCTGCAACGCTTATCTCGGCACATTGAATCGAGGACTGTCTGGCAAGGTGCTCCCCGCCGGGAGCTACATCATCGCCACCGAGCCACTGCCCGATGCAGTCAGAAAAGAGCTGCTGCCACAGAACATAGCGGTGTGTGATCAGCGGGTCGCGCTGGACTATTTCAGATTGTCCGCCGACGGCCGCCTGTTGTTCGGCGGTGCCTGCCATTACTCCGGCCGCGACCCCAAGGACATCGCCGCCTACATGCAACCAAAGATGCTCAAGGTATTCCCGCGCCTGGAAGGCAGTCGAATCGATTTCCAGTGGGGCGGAATGATCGGTATCGGCGCCAATCGCCTGCCGCAGATCGGCAGGCTGCCCGACCACGCCAACGTCTATTACGCACAGGCATATGCCGGGCACGGCCTGAACGCCACGCATTTGGCCGGGCGACTGCTGGCCGAAGCCATCTCCGGTCAGGCGGACGGCCGCTTCGACCTCTTCGCGCGAGTACCGCACCCGACTTTCCCCGGTGGCCAGCGTCTGCGCTCGCCGTTGCTGGCGCTGGGCATGCTCTGGCACAGGCTAAAAGATCAGTTCTGAATTTCGCCGTTGCGCTGACGTCAAACCTGCCGAGGAAGATAACAATCGACAGGAGTGACCCTGCGCATGCGTCTGCTACTCGTGGCAGTGCTCTTCCTGGCTGGCTGCGCCGGTCAGGTCGCCCCCACCCCGCCATCCTATGCCCTGCCGGACCGCAGCTCTGCCCTTGCTCAGCGGGTGGACGCGCTGGCGGCTAACCAACCCTCGGGCACATCCGGCTTTCGCGTACTCGCAGAGAGCGAAGACGCGTTTTCCGCGCGCATGCAGATGATCCGCCATGCCGACACCAGCCTCGACGTGCAGTACTACATCGTCCACGACGGGCTCAGCACCCGGGCGCTGATCGAGGAAGTACTCTGCGCTGCGGACCGCGGCGTCAGAGTCCGGCTACTGCTCGATGACATGACCAGCGATGGCAACGACTACCAGATTGCCACGCTGGCGGCGCACCCGAATGTCCTGATCCGCGTGTTCAATCCGCTGCATCTGGGGCGCAGCAATGCAGTGACGCGTTCGCTCGGACGCCTGCTTCACCTTTCCCAGCAACACAGGCGCATGCACAACAAGCTGATGCTGGCCGACAGCAGCCTGGCCATCGTCGGCGGGCGTAATCTGGGTGACGAGTACTTCGACGCCGATCAGGCCTTCAACTTTACCGACATAGATCTGCTGGCGGCCGGGCCGGTAGCCGGGCAGCTGGCGGCGAGCTTCGACCAATACTGGAATCATCAATTGAGCGTGCCGATTCAGCAGTTTTTGCGCAGGCCGCCCAGCAAGGACGACCTTGAACAGGCGCGCTCAGATATCCGGCGCTATCTGCAGAAAGAGAAGCTGAAAGACAACCGCCGCTACCAGCACCTGATGGGCGATCTGCAAGAGCCACTTCTCGCCCGGTGGCTGGACAACCTAATCTGGGCGCCAGGGCAAGCGCTCTGGGATCATCCTGACAAGATCGAAGCGCCGGGAGTCCCGGATGAAAAACTGCTGCTGACAACTCAACTGCAACCGAGCATGGACCGGGTGCGTCATTCGATGAGCCTGATATCCGCGTACTTCGTGCCTACCGAACAAGGGGTCAAATACCTCGCAGATCACGCCGCAAAAGGCGTTTCTGTGCAGGTGTTGACCAATGCGCTCGAGGCAACCGACGTGCCTGCGGTACACGGCGGCTACGCGCCCTACAGAGCGGAGCTTCTCAGGGCAGGCGTCAAGCTGTTCGAGTTGCGCAGACAGCCGGATCAGCAGTACGAGTACAGCCTGACGGGCAATTCCGAATCCAGCCTGCACAGCAAGGCCGCGGTATTCGATCGGCAGGAGGTGTTTCTCGGCTCGCTGAATTTCGACCCTCGCTCTGTATTGTGGAATACCGAAGTAGGCATCCTCATCGACAGTCCGGCACTGGCCAGCGACATATATGAGCTGGTTCAGGAAGGTACGTCCCCAGCAGTCAGCTATGAGGTGCGGCTGATCGAGCGCAACGGCCGGGAACAAATGATCTGGCTGGCCGAAGATCATAACGAGCGCAAGGTCCTGCTGCGTGAGCCCGGCGGCACCTGGCGACGATTCAACGCCTGGTTCAGCCGAATGATCGGCCTGGAGCGACTGCTCTAGGCGACAACCACTCATGAACGGTGTTTCGTGTCACTTCGGCCAATCTTGCCGCGCAAACGGCCGACCCGCTGGAATTCATCCTTTGGTGTGATACCAGGGTGCCATCCCTTGGCTAGGCTACCGAGCGGATGCCGAGCTGGTAATGCCAGCCGCACTTG
The DNA here is from genome assembly GCF_024448895.1 of Stutzerimonas stutzeri. Taxonomy (GTDB): domain Bacteria; phylum Pseudomonadota; class Gammaproteobacteria; order Pseudomonadales; family Pseudomonadaceae; genus Stutzerimonas; species Stutzerimonas stutzeri_Q. The sequence goes on along the minus strand of NZ_JAMOIC010000003.1, from coordinate 151,720 downwards.
CTTCTATAAAAATAAAAAGGGAGCGCGACATGTCTCATCGCACATGGCTATGGATAGTGGTCCTACTGGCGAGCTGGTTCCCAGCATTGCTCAATTCTGCCCAGGCGCAGTCCTACACCGCACTGGAAAGCATGCAAATCCATGCGAACCGAGCCACCAGCAGCCTGCTGCTCTACCGTGGCGAGGGCTTCCAGAAAGCGCACCTGACGCGAATGGAAAGCGACCTTCATACGCTGGCCAATACGGTTGAAAGCTACACTCAGGGCAGCGCCGAACTACGCGAGATGCACCAGACCCTGCAAGCCACTTTGAGAGAAGGGGCGGGGTTCGGCTACAGCGAAGATGACGTGCCATGGGGTTGGCCGCTGCAGATGAGCAAGGCCTTGCGCGACTTTCTCACGGAGGTGCGCAGTCAGCAGGGGGCTGATGTCAGCGCCGAGCTGCCAGCCAAGGTCGAATACCTCACCGTGCAGTACCTCAGCCGCGCCTATGTGGGTTCATTCGAAACCGCCCGGGAGCAGCCGGAAACCTACCTCGGGCAGGATGAGCGCCGCCTGGTGCCATCGATCGACGAGCAGCTCGCCCAACTCGACGGCAAAGCGAACCCCGCCATTGCCAAGCTCAAGACACGCTGGGACTTCCTCAAGGTTGCGCTGGAGGATATGAACAGCGGCAACAACAGTTTCAACACCGCATCTGGCCGTCCCTTCGCACCAATCATGGTTGATCGCCATGCGCGCAGCCTCAGTGATCAGTGGATGGCCCTGGCTCGCTGATTCAGGCGTCGACCGGATGCTGCCTCAGCTGCACCGGGCCGACACGCGCCTCGATGGCTTCACGCAGCGGCTCACGGCAGCCGAGCATGAAGCCCAGCTCAGCGGCGACGAACAGCGGCCCGATGATCAGCCCGGTCAGATCATCAACGAACGCCGGTTTGCGGCCTTCGAAGTAGTGCCCCACGAACTGAATGATCCAGCCGACCACGAACAGGCCAAGCCCCGCGCTCAGCCAGATCGTAGTCGACTGCTGCGCAAGCGCCGCGCCAACCCAGACGCTGATCAACAGCACGGCACCCATGAGCACCCCGAAGCGCAAATCCAGCCGCAGGTAGAACAGCGTGGAAGCCAAGGCCGCCAGCGCTGCTGGACTCAGCCACAGCCCCATTGCATCAACACCAGGCCGTGACAGCAGCACTGCGACGGCGAGGACAATCATCGGGATACCGATGAAATGGCTGAGAAGATTGCGCGGATCACGGTGGTAAGCGGCGTACTGCGCGAGGTGGTCAGTGAGTGTTTTCATCGGGCAAGCTCCATGTAGCCTGACTGGCAAGCTTAGCCAGCCTTCAGAGTCGAAGGGCAGTGGCGAGTGGTAATCGAGCGCCAAAGAACATGGCACTTATGCCAACGTGTCCGATGCCTAGGGCTCGGGGCGGTAGCCCAGCCGCAGGCCACCCCAATGCCGCCCGTTCACCATGATCGGAACCGACAGGTCATGCATCAGCTCGCCCGTATCGCGGCTGTAGGTTTGCAGCAGCACCTTTCGCTCATGGCTGCCACAGCGCGCACCCGTCCGGTCGTTGAACAGGCGCTTGCTGCGACTCTTGACCTTGTCGATCTCGGGGTCGCCAATCGGCGGCTGACTGAACGCTCGGTTGTGGGTCGGGACATAGCCGTCTGGCGTGGTAGCAATGGCATAAACCACCGCGTCACTGCGCTCCAGCAAGGGCTCCTGAATCCCCGGCAGAACCTCGTCAGCGTATCGATCGAAACGGGTGGTGTAACGGGGCGGATTGCTCCCTGGCTGCGGCTTGTAATTGCGATCAAAAAGATCATCGAGCGTCAGCCGGCCGGCCTGCAGATCCGCCTCGAAACGCGCCCCTATCGCCGCGGCGCCTTCTCGGGCGAGGTCGAAGACATTCTGATGGTAGGCATCGAGCTGTACCTCGGCGAGCTGCTCGCTCACCGTTTCCGCCTGGCCAACGAGCTTTTCTGCTGCCTGCTCCAGCTGGCGGGTCTGGTTCTCGCTCTCCAGGGCATCAGCGCGCAACTGCTCCACCGCTACGAACAGCTGAGACAGTCGTTCATGGTTGCTCGCGGTGCCTGCTGCAATCTCGGCCACCTGGGTTTCGACGCTGCCTGCCAGATCGGCAATGCCACTGAGCTGAACCCCGGTACCGGCAATCTGCGCCGCTGCCTCATCGAGTTCGCTGGCCTGCTTCTGAATATGGCTGACCACCGCGCCACTCTGCTCGCGAATGTCGCTGACCATCCGACCCACCTCTTCGGTAGCCGACGAAGTGCGCCCTGCGAGGTTGCGTACCTCATCGGCGACCACGGCAAAGCCCCGCCCGGCCTCGCCTGCACGGGCAGCCTCTATCGCCGCGTTGAGCGCGAGCAGATTGGTCTGGCTGGCGATGGACTGAATCACGTCGGTGATCTGGCGGATCTCCTCGGTTCGGGCCGAGAGTCCATCGAGCAATTCACGGCTGGCCTCGGTCTGCGCGCTGAGGTTCTGCATGCGTTCGATGGCGTGCTGCAGTTCCGTACGCCCGCTATCGCTATTGCGCCGCACGGCTTCGGCTGCCTCAAGCGCATGGCGTGCCCGGGCTGCGCTGTCCTGTTCGGTAGCCGTCATCGCTTCGGCACCGCCGGCTATCTCGCTGACCGCGGCCAGCTGCGACTGCAGCCGAATGGCCAGCTGCTCGGCGCTGTATGACACCTGAGCGGCGGACAAGGCGTTGTGGCAGGTGTGCCGCGACAGGCTTTTGCTCAGCGCAGCGGAACTCAGCACGCCCGTTTCGGCTGACGCAGACGGTTCGTTTGCGGTACGCCAGGGGCCGAACCAAGGCCACAGGCCAAGGAGCAGGATGGAGATGGCGGTTAGGGGAAAGGGCAGCTCCATCCATTGATGAAACAGCAACAACCCCAGCAGGGCAGCAGCGTGCAACAGACAGGCCTTCGGGTGAAGGCGGAAGGCAGGGCGCATGTGTGGCCTCTTGTTTTCATCCGGGAATAAGGTGTTGTAGCACCTCTGCCAATAAAGAACATCGTTCCTTAGTGGCAATCGGCCGGCACGAATGACAAAAGGGACCGCATACGCGCCGCTAACCCCGGCTCGCCGGGTTTACCGGGTTAGCGGCTGCTCATCAGATTCTTTAAGCGCTATTGGATCCTGCATATCAAAGCAGTGCTGGCGAGTCCGGCGCGGTCAGCGCGAGCCCCAGCTGCACACGACGGCGTAGCCACGGACTTGGTCGATAACGCGGCTCGTTGCCATAGCAGGCCTGCATGCCTTCCAGAATGGTGAGAATCCGCAGCGGGTTGTAGTGCTCGGCAAACCCAAGCGGCCCCTTGGGGTAACCCAGGGCAACCGTGACGGCACGATCAAGTGTCTCGGGAGAGGCGATACCTTTTTGAGCGATCTCGCACCCGAGATTAACGATACTGGCCACGACACGCTGACTGACAAAGCCAGGGGAATCATTGATCACTTCCACCGGCACCCCATCGGCGCCCAAGGCCTGTCGCGCCTGGGCTTCCAGCGCTGGATCGAGCGCGGGCTGGCGCATCAGCACGCGGCGCTTTTCGAGGTCGCTGAATGAATCCAGGGCGAGGGTGCGCACCGCTGGCAATCCCAGCCGCTCAATACAGTTGCTTGCATCTTCGCCCAGCGGAGTGATCAGGCAGATCGCCTGGCTCGAGGGCTCCGCGCCCTCCTCCAAGACTGCGCCTGCCTGCCGCAATATCGCGTCGATAGTTCCGCGTAGCGCGGGCTCGAGGCTGTCGAGCCAGAACGGTCGATCGATAGTCACGGGTTCGAAGCGGGGCTCGGGCGATCGAATCTGCTGACCGTCTTCGTAGCGATAGAAGCCCTGCCCGGTCTTGCGGCCGAGCAGGCCAGCGGCCACCCGCTGGGCAGCGAGATAGGACGGCGTGTAGCGCGGGTCGTAATAGAACTGGTCGTGCACCGACTCCATCACCGCATGGGAAATATCAAGCCCGGTCAGATCGAACAGCTCGAACGGCCCCATTCGAAATCCGGGGCCGTCCCGCAGAATACGGTCGATCTGCTCGGGCGTGGCGATACCCTCGCTGAGAATGCGCTGCGCCTCGGTACCGTAAGCACGACCGGCATGGTTGACCAGAAAGCCGGGCGTGTCGGGCGTTATCGCAGGGAAGTGACCGGCGTGCTCGGCCAGCTGCACCAGCCGATCGATTATCGCCGCGTCCGTGCGCTCACCACGCACCACCTCGACAAGCTTCATCAACGTCACGGGATTGAAGAAGTGATAGCCGGCCACGCGCTCCGGACGAGAACAGGCGCTGGCGATGCGGGTTACCGACAGCGATGAAGTGTTGGTCGCAAGCACGGCTTCGGGGGCAATCAGGCCTTCCAACTCGACGAACAAGCTCTGCTTGGCTTCGAGGTTTTCGACGATGGCCTCGATCAGCAGGTCGCACCCGGAGAGTTCCGCCAGCTGATGAGCTGGCTGCATCCGCTCCAGCGTTGTCGTCAACTCAGCAGCACTGAGACGGCCCTTGGCCACGCTGCGCTCAAGCAGCTCGCGGTTGAATTGCAGGGCTTGCTCGATGGCTTCCGGTCGGCTGTCGTACAGCCAGACCTGCTGCCCGGCGCTGGCGAACAACTGTGCGATGCCGCGCCCCATGGCGCCGGCGCCGATGATGCCGATACGGGAAAACATGCGGACCTCCTCAATGATGGCGTTGCGACTGTCTGATTTATTGTTGTATTCCGCAGTGCGAAATGACATTCCACCTACATTGACCAAGAGCCTAAAGACTGCCAGTCTCCTTAGCAAGCCATCCGCGACCGAGCGCCATGCCCACTTCCGACTACTCACCCGCCCAGCTGCAGCAGGTTCATGCATCGGTGACCGGCTTCTTTCAGGACATCGGCTGTGAGCTGCTCGCCTACGGCCCTGAGCACGCCACGCTGGCGCTGACCTTACTGCCGCGGCACCTGAACAACGCCAGCAACATGCACGGTGGCGTCATGGCGACCTTGATGGATGTCGCCATGGGCCTTTGCGGGACCTGGGAGCCTGACCCGGACGAGCGCCGTGTCGCCATTACCCTGTCGATGAACATCAACTTCAGCAAATCCGCCGCTGCTGGCAGCCGCGTCAGAGCCGTCGCCCGATGCCGTTCGGCTGGACACAAGGTGTTCATGGCCAGTTGCGATTTGCTGGACGAGAACGATCGCCTGATTGCCTTCGGCGAAGGCGTTTTCAAACGTGGCGCCCTGCGCCGTGAAATGCCCGCCTAAATGACCGCGCTATTGCCGTTGGCTCTGCTGTTCGAGCTATTGGCGCTGATTACCCATGTCCAGCCACTGAGTGTCACAAGCGGCGTGCTGCTGGCTGTGTTCTTTGCCTGGCACTGGCGTTCGCTGATGCCCTACCCCCGCCGGCTTGGGATGGTCACCCTGGCGCTGCTCGGATACTGGCTTCTTTCTGGCGAGGCGAACTGGCAGCAGGCCTCGCGCATGCTGTCCTCGGCGGCCTACTACGCCGCCTTTATCGGCGCATTGGGCCTGATGCACTGCCTGGTCAAGCGGCTGCGTCAACTTAGCGAGCTACATCGGCTGCTGCTCGCTGGCCCGCGCGCATGGCTTTATCCGGGCTACCTGATGAGTACTTTCGCGATCAGCTCCGTGCTCAGCTTCGGCATGCTCAACCTGATCTGCGGCTCGCTTGAACGCCATATGGAAGGGCGGCATTACAGCGAAACCCAACGGCGTGAGGGTCGCCGCGGCGTGATGGTTACCGCATTACGCGGGTTCGCACTGGTGCCGCTGCTGGCACCCACGAGCGTTGCGGTCGCGATCCTGACCCGTGAATTACCCGGCCTGAGCTGGAGTGCGCTCTTGCCATTCGGTCTGCTCGGCGGTGCGATTATGTTGCTGTTTGGCTGGCGCACCGAGAACCGGCGTCTGCAACAGTTGGTCGATCATCTGCCTGACGCGGCGGGCGCTGATTCGCATCAGCCCGCCGGGAGCCTGCGTGGTCTCTTTTTCGGCAGCCTGATCGGGATCGGACTGATCGCCTTGCTCGCCGCGCTGACGTGGCTGTCGGCGACCCAGGCCGCGATGCTGCTAGTGCCGCTCTCAGTGGTCGCAATTCTGCTCTGGCAACGCATCGCCCCGCGGCAGGTCTTCCGCGAAGTCAGCGAAACACTGATCGGCATGCGCAACGAGACGTTCATCTTCGCCAGCTCGGCCCTGCTCGCCGGGCTGGTTTCAGCCATTCTGCCGGTGCATCACCTGGCCGAACATCTGGGAAGCACGCCTCTGGCATTATTTGGCCTTGGCACCTTTGGCGCATTAGCCGTGATGAGCCTGGCGCTGCTGGGCGTCGCGCCACTGATCTCACTCAATCTCTGCGCCGCCTTGCTCGCACAGCTGGCGAGCCAGGGCCTGGAGGTGATGCAGCCTGCGGTAGCCCTGCTGTTCGGGTTTTCCCTGGCGATGCTGCTCTCACCTTATGGACCCTCCGCCTTATTGCTGGCCCGCCACGCGCAGCTGTCGCCCTGGCGGATAGCCGTCGGCTGGAACGGCCGCTTCGTGCTCAGCGTTTTGATCCCGTTGCTATTGATACCGCTGCTGGCGTGAGCAACCTTGGCTTACATCCAGCCGTATTCAGCCATCGACAATGGTTCGCCGTCGCCGACAATGAAATGATCGAGCACGCGCACGTCGATCAACGCCAAGGCATCGGTGAGTTTGCGAGTCAGCTGGCGATCGGCCTGGCTAGGTTCTGCGACGCCAGAAGGATGGTTATGGGTCAGGATGACGGCTGCAGCATTCTGTGCCAGCGCGCGCTTGACCACCTGTCTCGGGTAAACGCTGGCACCGTCGATGGTCCCGTGAAAGAGCACCTCGAACGCAAGCACCCGATGCTTGGAGTCGAGGAACAGGCAGGCGAAGAGTTCGTGTTGTTCATGCCGCAAGCGGGCCTTGAGGTAATCACGCACTGCCTGCGGGCTCTCAAGCGCGGAATCGCGGCGAATGCGCTCGGCAAGGTGGCGACGCGCCATTTCCAGGACAGCCTGGAGCTGCGCGAATTTCGCAGTACCCAGTCCCAGGTGCGAACCGAATTGCTCCAGATCGCTTTCCAGCAGCGCGCGCAGGCTGCCGAACTCGTTAAGCAGGTGCCGGGCCAGATCCACCGCGCTTTTACCGGACACGCCGGTGCGCAAAAAGATTGCCAGCAGCTCGGCGTCCGAAAGTGCCGAAGCACCTTGTTCCAGAAGCTTTTCCCGCGGTCGTTCCGCCGCGGGCCAGTCACGAATGCTCATGCTTTCTCCCTGTTGAGCGTGCCCTATTTCCCTTTGGGCCCTGTGCTATCTTAGCGGCCTTTTGACCAGCGTCACCGGCTTCCGCCGGAACCAGTTCTCACCACGCAACAAGGCAGGCCTATGCAGCGGCTTTATCGTAAACGCATCGTCCTGGGTGTCGGCGGCGGCATCGCCGCTTACAAGAGTGCCGAGCTGGTGCGCCGGCTCCGTGATCAAGGCGCCGAGGTTCGGGTGGTAATGACCAGTGGGGGTCGTGAATTCATCACGCCGCTCACGCTCCAGGCACTGTCCGGGCATCCGGTACACCTGGATCTGCTCGACCCAGCCGCCGAGGCTGCCATGGGCCATATCGAGCTGGCTCGTTGGGCCGATCTCGTCCTGATCGCCCCTGCCACCGCCGATCTCATGGCGCGTCTGGCCCAGGGCGTCGCCAATGATCTGCTGACGACGTTGGTACTAGCGACCAACGCACCCGTCGCGCTGGCACCGGCGATGAATCAGGCCATGTGGGCCGACCCTGCCACCCAGGCCAATCGCGCGCTTCTGCAGCAGCGCGGCATCAGGATGTTCGGGCCTGCGTCAGGCAGTCAGGCCTGCGGCGACGTCGGCATGGGCAGAATGCTGGAAGCTGACGATCTGGCCCAGGCCGCCGCCGATTGCTTCGAACGCAGCCTGCTGACCGGCAAACATCTGCTGATCACAGCCGGTCCCACTCAGGAAAACATCGACCCGGTGCGCTACATCACCAACCACAGCTCGGGAAAGATGGGCTTCGCCCTTGCCGAGGCGGCAGCTGAAGCTGGCGCTCGGGTCACCCTGGTAGCGGGCCCGGTGTTTTTGCCAACACCAGACAGGGTTCAGAGAATCGATGTAGTCAGCGCCCGCGACATGCTCGCCGCCTGCGAAGCTGCGATGCCCTGCGATCTGTTCATCGCTGCCGCAGCCGTCGCTGACTACCGCCCAGAAGTGGTCGCGCCGCACAAATTGAAGAAAGACCCCACCAGCGGCGACGGACTGCTGCTGCAGATGGTCCGCAACCCCGACATCCTTGCCACGCTGGCCGGGCGTGCAGATCGCCCGTTCAGTGTTGGTTTTGCCGCCGAAACGGAAAACCTGCTGGAGTACGCGACACGCAAACTGCGCGACAAGAATCTCGACCTGATCGTGGCCAACGACGTAGCCAACCCCAGCATTGGTTTCAACAGTGAAGAAAATGCCGTCACCGTGATCGACCGCCAGCAGCATGAAACCCGCTTCAGCCAGGCCAGCAAGGGCCACATCGCCCGCCAGCTGATCGCCTTTATCGCCGACCGTTACCACCAGGCCTGACCAATAATGCACAAACTCCAAGCCAAGATTCTCGATCCCCGCCTGGGCCAGGATTTCCCCCTGCCCGATTACGCCACCAGCGGTTCGGCAGGCCTAGACCTGCGTGCCATGCTGCAGTCTGACGCGACGCTTGAACCGGGCCAGACCCTGCTCATCCCCACCGGACTATCGATTCATATCGCCGACCCGAATCTGGCTGCTCTGGTGCTGCCCCGCTCCGGCCTGGGCCACAAGCACGGCATCGTGCTCGGCAACCTGGTCGGCCTGATCGATTCCGACTACCAGGGCGAGCTGATGGTGTCCTGCTGGAACCGTGGCCAGACCAGCTTCACCATTGCCGTGGGCGAACGCATTGCACAGTTGATGCTGGTCCCAGTGATCCAGGCGCAGTTCGAACTGGTCAGCGAGTTCGACAATAGTGAGCGTGGCGCCGGCGGCTTTGGCCATTCCGGCAGCCATTGAGGCATTTCTCACTTATTCAGGATGATCGAGGAGCTCCATGAAACTCTTCAAGCGCACGGCCAAGGACGACGGCGTTCTCAACCCCGCCGACACCCAATCATCACCAGCCCGTCGCAACAACGGGCTCAAAATGCTCATTCCCGGCTTGCTGCCAGGCTTGGCGGGTCTCGTCGCGGCCGGCGTCTTGCTCGGGATTGCCTACCAATCCAGCGGGCAACAGCATGCTGCCGAACTTGCCGAGGCGTGGGGCCGTAGTCAGGCATCCGCGGTCGACCAAGCCCTGCGCCAACTCGCCGAAGATACCCAGGCGGCTGTCCGCGACCCGCAACTGCTGGACGCCCTGCGCAGCGAGCAGCCCGGCCAGATGCGCGCCGCCGAGCGCGAACTGGGTTACCGGGACGGCGTGATCGATGTCCACATCAGCGCACGCGGCCAGGCGCGGCAGGACTCTGACCGCCCGGGGCCGTTGAACTTCGCCGCGCTGGACCTGCTTCAGCGTGCTGAAAACGGCGCCGCACCGGCACCCGAAGCATTCAAAGTGGGCGATCGCTGGCTGCTGTACAGTGCCGCGGCTCTGCGCCGCAACCCGCAACAACCGGTCGAAGGTACATTACTGTTGGTGACCAGCCTGGAGCGCTTTCTAACGACGCTGCCCGCGCTGCCCGCCGACGCAGGCCAGCTTCGCCTGGTACAACAATTCAGCAATGCACCGGCACAGACACTCGCTCAGCGCGGTTCGACATCAGCGTCGGGCGAAGCCATTCCGCTGCCCTCAACCAATCCGAACTGGCAAGTCAGCTTTGTACCGAGTTCGTCCGCAAGCACCACTGCGATATCTCCACTCCTGCTGCTCGTCGCCGCCTTGGCAGCGCTGTGTGGATTGCTGCTGGGCCTGCACACAGTGCTAAGTACCCAGCAACGTCGACTTCGCGAGGACGTCATGAACCTGGGTCGCATGGTGCAGGAACTCTCGAACGGCAAGACCATCAAATCACCGACTTTGAGCCTGCCAGCACTTGATGCGCTGGCCAAGAGTCTGGCCAGACTGCCGCAGCGCGCCCCCGCAGCGGCACCGACCAAAGCTGCCGCTGCACCACAGCCAGCGGTCCGAAAAGCAGCAACTAACGAGTACGTCGATCCTTTGTTTCAGGACACCGATATTCTCGACATCGACATTCTCGACGAGGACCAGGACTGGCTTGGCCTCGACACCAAGGAGCGAGAAACCGCAATGAGCGCCCCCAAAGCCCCGCAATTGCCTGCGAGCATCTTTCGCGCCTACGACATCCGTGGCGTTGTCGGCGATACCCTGACCAACGAAACCGCATACTGGATCGGCCGCGCAGTAGGCTCCGAGAGCCTGGCTCAAGGTGAGCCGAACGTTTCGGTCGGTCGCGATGGCCGCTTGTCAGGCCCAGAACTGGTCCAGCATCTGATCCAGGGCCTGGTAGACAGTGGTTGTACCGTGAGCGACGTCGGCATGGTCCCTACCCCGGTGCTCTACTACGCGGCGAACGTGCTGGCCGGCAAATCGGGCGTGATGCTGACCGGCAGCCACAATCCTCCGGACTACAACGGATTCAAGATCGTGATCGCCGGCGACACCCTCGCCAACGAGCAGATTCAGAAACTGCGCCAGCGCATCGAGACCGGCGACCTGGCCGAAGGCGTCGGCCAGGCAGAACCGGTTGATGTACTGGAGAGCTACTTCAAGCGCATCCGCGAAGACATCGCACTGGCCAAGCCGTTGAAGGTGGTGGTGGACTGTGGCAACGGCGTGGCCGGCGTGATCGCCCCGCAACTCATCGAAGCGCTGGGCTGCAAGGTCATCCCGCTGTTCTGCGATGTCGACGGCAACTTCCCCAACCATCACCCAGACCCGGGCAAGCTGGAAAATCTCGAAGACCTGATTGCCAAGGTCAAGTCGGAAAATGCCGATCTCGGCCTCGCATTCGATGGTGACGGTGACCGCGTCGGCGTGGTGACTAATGCCGGTACAGTGGTCTACCCCGACCGCCTGCTCATGCTGTTCGCTAAAGACGTAGTCTCTCGTAATCCAGGCGCGGACATCATCTTCGACGTCAAATGCACCCGCCGGCTGACACCGCTGATCAGCGGCTACGGTGGCCGTCCGGTAATGTGGAAGACCGGCCATTCGCTGATCAAGAAGAAAATGAAGGAAACCGGCGCCCTGCTCGCTGGCGAGATGAGTGGCCATATCTTCTTCAAAGAGCGCTGGTACGGCTTCGACGACGGCATCTATAGCGCCGTCCGATTGCTGGAAATCCTCAGCCAGGACAAGCGTAATGCCGAGCAGGTGTTTGCCGCGTTCCCCAATGACATCTCGACGCCGGAAATCAATATCCAGGTAACCGAGGAAAGCAAGTTCACCATCATCGAGGCACTGCACCGGGACGCTCACTGGGGTGAAGCCAACATCACCACCCTCGATGGCGTGCGTGTTGACTACCCGAAAGGCTGGGGTCTGGTTCGCGCATCGAACACGACGCCGGTTCTGGTACTGCGATTCGAAGCTGAGACCGATGAGGAGCTCAAACGCATCCAGGAAGTCTTCCGCGCCCAGCTTTATACTGTCGCGCCCGATCTCACCCTGCCGTTCTGACTTGCGGAGCCCTGCATGACCCTCAGCCGTGAAGCTGCCACCCAATTCGCCCAGGTTCTGTCCGAAGCGCTGCCCTATATCCGTCGCTTCGTCGGCAAAACGCTGGTCATCAAATACGGCGGCAACGCGATGGAAAGCGAGGAGCTGAAGACCGGCTTTGCCCGCGACATCGTGCTGATGAAAGCGGTGGGCATCAATCCCGTGGTGGTGCACGGCGGCGGGCCGCAGATCGGTGACCTGCTCAAGCGTCTGAATATCGAAAGCCACTTCATCGACGGCATGCGGGTCACCGACAGCCAGACCATGGACGTGGTGGAGATGGTACTGGGTGGTCAGGTCAACAAGAGCATCGTCAGCCTGATCAACCAGCACGGCGGCAGCGCGATTGGGCTAACCGGCAAGGATGCCAAGCTGATTCGCGCCAAAAAGCTCAAGGCCACACGGCAGACGCCTGAAATGACTTCACCGGAAATCATCGACATCGGTCATGTCGGTGAAGTTACCGGCGTCAATACCGAGCTGCTTGAAATGCTGGTTCGGGGCAATTTCATTCCGGTCATTGCACCCATCGGCGTGGGCCCAGACGGCGAGTCCTACAACATCAATGCCGACCTGGTAGCCGGAAAAGTGGCCGAGGCGCTGAGGGCCGAGAAACTGATGCTACTGACCAATATCGCCGGCCTTATGGATAAACAGGGGCACGTGCTGACTGGACTGACCACGGCCCAGGTCGATGATCTGATTGCCGACGGCACCATTTATGGCGGCATGCTGCCAAAGATCCGTTGCGCCCTGGAGGCAGTCCAGGGTGGAGTGCACAGCGCTCATATCATCGATGGCCGCGTCCCGAATGCCGTGCTGTTGGAAATCTTTACCGACATAGGCGTCGGCACATTGATCACCAATCGCAAGTAGCGATCACTAGTTCATAAAAAACCCAGTGCTTTTGATCAAGCACTGGGTTTTTTTATTCGGCGCCACTAATCAGACTGACCGAGCAGCTCTCCGACCCGCTGATGCTCACGTGCAAAACTGGTCTCGGCCTGCTTGCGGGCCTGCCTATAGCGCTCGATGTCACGCCGCAAACTGGCCTGTTCCTTGTTCAGATTCTCTATCTGAGTCAACAGCTGCTTGGGCACTGTACGGCCGGCACGCTCATGACCTGCCGCCTGACTCTGGAGATTAGCCTGTTGAGTGCGCAATGACTGCAGATTGCCGCGGGTGATGCCGATGACGCTATCCAGCTCCGACAGCTTGCGCACCTTGGCCCGCTCGACATCTTCAACGCTGGCGTACAGACGGAGCAGTTGAGCATCGGAACTGGCACGCGCTTGCGCCTCGAGCAATCGCTGGCGTTCTTCAGGTGTAGGCGCCGGAGGCACGACGCGCGTTACACGCCCCTGATCATTGAGAACTTCATAGCCCTTGCCGATATGCTGCGGTGGAACGCCCTGTCGATTGAGCACCACGACACCCTTGTCATCGACATAGCGATACAGCTCAGCCTGCACCGTTGCTGCCCCCAGCATCCCCAACAGCAACAGTAACCCGCTCCCTATTCGCATCATCCTGCCTTTTCGTATTCAGTGCGCACGGTACGGCACACCGAAACGCCTGATATTTTTATGTCGAAACACCGAGCTTATACAAACTATAGCTATCTGCAGAGCAATAACTGCACCAACTGGCATGCCTTGCCTTGTCCGGTTTTGAGGTTTGAGTTGCAACAGCTGTCGGAAGCCCGGCTCAGCTCATTCAGGCGCCCCCACATGGGCGAGCAGCTACGGATTCAGTGTTTCAGCCTTTCTGCGTTTCAAACAGTCTCCGACTCGCGCCAGAATTGTCAGGACCTGACAAAACAGAACACTCCGCAACGAAATGAGCTAGATGATGCGAGGACAAATTCAGGTAAACGGAGTGGCGAAAAGGACTGCAGGCTCAAATACCGTATTGATCTCTATAAGCCATGACCGCCGGCAAATGCTGGCGAAGCTGCTCATCCTCAGCCAGGTAATCCAGGACCTGAGTCAACGATACGATGCTCACAACGGGCATCCCGTAGTCACGCTCCACTTCCTGGATTGCAGATAGCTCGCCCTGACCGCGTTCCTGCCGGTTGAGGGCGATGAGTACGCCCGCCGCCGCTGCACCCTGGGTGCGAATGATCTGCATGACTTCACGAATGGCCGTGCCGGCGGTAATCACATCGTCAATGATCAACACGCGGCCGTTCAACGGCGATCCCACCAGCGTGCCGCCTTCCCCATGATCCTTGGCTTCTTTGCGGTTGAAGCACCAGGGCAGGTCGCGGTCATGATGTTCAGCCAGTGAGATCGCTGTTGCCGTTGCCAGCGGAATACCCTTGTATGCGGGCCCGAAGATCACATCGAAATCAATTCCGCTGTCGACAACCGCAGCCGCGTAAAAGCGTCCGAGCTGAGCCAGAGCGGAACCACTATTGAACAGTCCGGCGTTGAAGAAATAAGGGCTGGTCCGCCCGGATTTCAAAGTGAACTCACCGAAACGCAGAACCCCGCGCTCGATGGCGAAGCGGATGAAGTCGCGCTGGTACGCCTGCATGAAGAATATTCCCGGAAGACACTGGCTTAGCTAATTGCAAAGAGCTTGGGTTATCATACACGCACGTGTTTTTAGGGGCCATTTATGCGGATCATCAGCGTCAACGTGAATGGCATTCAAGCGGCGGCGCAGCGGGGTCTTCTCAGCTGGTTGCAAGCGCAGAATGCCGATGTCATCTGCTTGCAGGACACCCGTGCCTCCGCAGTTGAACTTGACGATCCCGCTTACCAGCTCGACGGGTATTTCCTCTACAGCGTCGACGCGGAAATCCCTGAACAGGGCGGCGTCGCTCTGTATTCGCGGCTTCAGCCGAAAGCCGTGATCATGGGTCTCGGCTTCGAGACTGCCGACCGCTACGGCCGCTACCTTCAGGCCGATTTCGACAAGGTCAGTATTGCCAGCCTGCTGCTGCCAACCGGCCGTGGCGGGGACGAAGACCTGAACCAGAAATTCAAGTTCATGGACGACTTCGCTCATTATTTGGATAAGCAGCGCCGCAAGCGCCGCGAATACATCTATTGCGGCTCGCTGTACGTTGCCCACCAGAAGCTGGACGTGAAGAACTGGCGCGACTGCCAGCAGGCCACTGGTTTCCTCGCTCCAGAGAGGGCCTGGCTCGACGAGATTTTCGGCAACATGGGTTACATCGATGCCCTGCGCGAGGTCAGCCGTGAAGGTGACCTGTACAGTTGGTGGCCAGATACCGAGCAAGCCCAGATGCTGAATCTCGGCTGGCGCTTCGATTATCAGATCCTCACCTCCGGCATGCGTCGCTTCGTACGCAACGCCCGCCTGCCACGCCAGCCTCGCTTCTCCCAGCACGCGCCTCTGGTTGTGGACTACGATTGGACCCTCAGCCTCTAAGCTGCAAGCGGATTAGGATGGCATCCAGTCCATACTGATCGCTTCGCCAAGCGGTTTCTGCTTTTCGCTGAAGCTTGCCGCTACTTCACGATCCGCCAGCAGAATGGATAACGATAGGGTCTGCCCTCATTGGCGCGGATGCCCGCGATTACTACCAGCACCAACGCCACCACACTGATTAACGCCATCAGCGGGAAGCCGATAAGGATCCAGGCAAGCGCACCGCAGATCATCAGCAGGATGCTGAAGGTGATCTGAAAGTTCAGCGCCTCCTTACCCTGCTCATCGACGAAGGGGTCCATGTCCTTCTTCAGCTGCCAGACAATCAGCGGTCCCAGCACGTTGCCTATCATCGGCACCAGAAACCAGAAGAACGCCGAATAGTGACAGAACATGGCCCACTGCCGCGCTTGCGCAGAGGGTTGAGGAATCAGCTCTTGATCAGCCATGGCGTTCTCCTTTAGGTCAATCGGCGAGCGCTGCCGTTTGCAGCGCAAACAGCTCCTTCATGCCATCTTGCGCGAGCGCGAGCATGGCGTTCAGCTCGCTTGGCTGGAACGGAGCACCTTCAGCGGTGCCTTGCACTTCAATGAAACCGCCGGCACTGGTCATCACAACGTTCAGGTCGGTTTCAGCCGCTGAGTCCTCAAGGTAGTCCAGGTCGAGCACCGTTTCTCCCTGATAGATACCGACCGAGACTGCCGCAACCATCTGCTTGAGCGGGTCGCCACCTTTCAGACCGCCGCGCTTCTTCAGCAGCTTCAAAGCATCGACCAGCGCAACCATGGCACCGGTGATAGATGCGGTGCGGGTTCCTCCGTCGGCCTGAATCACATCACAGTCGATGTAGATCGTGTTTTCGCCCAACTTGCTCATGTCCAGCGACGCACGCAGCGAACGGCCAATCAAACGCTGAATTTCGAGCGTTCTGCCACCCTGCTTGCCCCGGCTGGCTTCCCGCTGGTTACGATCGCCAGTCGCGCGAGGCAACATGCCGTACTCAGCGGTCAACCAGCCTTGCCCCTGCCCTTTGAGGAAGCGCGGCACGCCATTCTCGATGCTGGCGGTGCAGATCACCTTGGTGTCACCGAACTCCACCAACACTGAACCCTCGGCGTGCTTGGTGTAGTTGCGCGTGATGCGGATGGAACGCAGCTGATCGGCGGCGCGGCCACTGGGTCGCTTCATGAGACTTGTCCTGCTTATGGGGAATGAACGGCGCCCATTATAGAGCGCTCGGGCAACACAACGACCACCGCCGAGCTAAATGGCCTGGAACCTCAGCCCACACCCGTCATTTTTATCAAGCCCAGCCATAGCCGCACGGGCGATACGCGGACGCAACGTGAAGGTTTTTCCTTTACAATCCTTCGCCTTTCGCATCGCACCGAGGGTTCCCCAATGATCCACAGCATGACCGCTTTCGCACGCGCCGAGCAGGCCGTCGACCACGGCACTCTAAGCTGGGAAATCCGCTCGGTGAACCATCGCTACCTGGAGCCCCACTTGCGTCTCCCGGATGCATTCCGGGAACTGGAAGGCGCCGTCCGTGAAGCGTTGCGCAAAGGCCTCTCACGGGGCAAGGTCGAATGTACCCTGCGATTTGCAGAGGACGCCGCTGGCCGCTCCATGCAAGTGGACAATGAGCGCGCCAGCCAGCTGATTGCTGCTGCGGAGAGTGTAGCCGCGCTGATCAAGCAGCCCGCCCCACTCAACCCATTGGAAATCCTTGCCTGGCCGGGTGTCCTGGTCGGTGATTCGGCTGACCCACAAGCGCTCAATAGCGCAGCACTGCAGCTGTTTCACAAGGCGCTCGAAGAAATGAAGGCGGGAAGACTTCGAGAGGGTGAGGAGCTCGCCCGTCTGATCAACGAACGCCTCGACCTGATCGCCGATGAGACCGCCACGCTGCGCGCCCAAGTCCCGCACATGCTCGCCACCCAGCGTCAGAAGGTTCTTGATCGCTGCACAGAGATGCGCGTCGAACTTGAACCGCAGCGCCTTGAGCAGGAAATGGTGATGCTTGCTCAGAAAAGCGACGTCGCCGAGGAGCTGGACCGGCTCAGCACTCATGTCAGCGAAGTTCGCCGCGTACTCAAATCTGGCGGAGCCGCCGGCCGGCGCCTGGACTTCCTCATGCAGGAACTGAATCGGGAAGCCAATACCCTCGGCTCCAAAGCGTTCGACACGCGCAGCACCCAGGCCGCCGTAAACCTCAAGGTGCTTATCGAACAGATGCGCGAACAGGTCCAGAACATCGAATAGCAACTACGCTTGGCCTTAGCCGAATCGACCTCGCCCCCGGCATATCTCAGCAACCGTACAGAGAACCACATGTCAGCCTCCACCGGCACGCTCTACATCGTTTCTGCACCTTCCGGTGCTGGCAAAACCAGCCTGGTCAAAGCCCTGCTCGATGCCCAGCCGCAGGTCAGGGTGTCCGTCTCCCACACCACCCGGGCCATGCGCCCGGGTGAGGTGGACGGCGTCAACTACCACTTCGTCAGCCGCGAGGAATTTCAAGAGCGCTTGAGCCACAACGAATTCCTCGAGCACGCGGAGGTGTTCGGCAATCTGTACGGCACATCGCAACGCTGGCTCGAACAGACGCTCAGCGAAGGCTTCGATCTGATTCTGGAAATCGACTGGCAAGGTGCGCAGCAAGTGCGCCGCCTGATGCCCCAGGCAAAGTCGGTCTTTATCCTGCCGCCGTCTCAGGAAGCCCTTCGTCAGCGTCTGACCAATCGAGGCCAGGACAGCGACGAGGTCATTGAAAAACGCATGCGCGAAGCGGTCAGCGAAATGACCCACTTCGTTGAATACGACTACCTGGTGATCAACGACGACTTCGCCCACGCCCTGATCGATCTGCAGGCGATCTTTCGAGCTAACCAGCTTTTGCAACCTTCACAACAGCAACGCTTCCAGGGTCTGCTGGAGCAGCTGCTGGCCTGAGATCGGCCACTCGCACCGATGTTCGCGACACCCTGCCGACTGCAAGCTGACTGAAACGCCGGCAGCCTTCCGGCGCGGAAACGTTTTACCGCTTCCCTATTGGCTGGTGATTTTTTAGACTATCCCGTCCGCTCGCCCATTCGGGCACGCTTTATCGCTATTGATGAGGAACACCATGGCCCGCGTTACCGTTGAAGACTGTCTGGACAACGTAGATAACCGCTTCGAGCTGGTCATGCTCGCTACCAAGCGCTCTCGCCAACTCGCCACCGGCGGCAAAGAGCCCAAGGTAGCCTGGGAAAACGACAAGCCGACCGTTGTGGCCCTTCGTGAAATCGCATCTGGCCTGGTGGACTATGACGTCATCGCCCAGGACGAAATCGTCGACGACGAGCCGCTGTTCGTACAATACGAGGAAGAGCCGAACGAGGCCCTCTGATTAAATGCCAGGTCGAAGTCGAACCGCAGATGTAGCGCCGCGCCAGCAGGGAGAACTCCCTTGCCAGCCATAGACGCACTTGCCGATCGCCTGTCGACCTACCTCGGCGATGACCAGGTCAATCTGGTCCGCCGTGCCTATTTCTACGCCGAGCAGGCCCACGACGGCCAGCGTCGACGCAGCGGTGAAGCGTACGTCACCCACCCCCTCGCAGTAGCCAACATCCTCGCCGACATGCACATGGATCATCAGAGCCTGATGGCTGCGATGCTGCATGACGTCATCGAGGACACTGGCATCGCCAAGGAAGCGCTCACCGCACAATTTGGCGAAACCGTCGCCGAACTGGTGGATGGGGTCAGCAAGCTGACCCAGATGAAGTTCGAAACCAAAGCCGAAGCTCAGGCCGAGAACTTCCAGAAGATGGCCATGGCCATGGCGCGCGACATTCGCGTAATCCTGGTCAAGCTCGCCGACCGCCTGCACAACATGCGTACCCTTGAAGTGCTGGCTGGTGAGAAACGCCGGCGCATCGCCAAGGAAACCCTGGAAATCTATGCGCCGATCGCCAACCGGCTTGGCATGCATGCCATGCGCATCGAGTTCGAGGATCTGGGCTTCAAAGCCATGCATCCGATGCGTTCGGAGCGTATCCGCGCTGCAGTCCGACGCGCGCGGGGCAACCGCAATGAAATCGTCGACAAGATTGAGCAGTCACTCGTCCACTGCCTGGAACGTGACGACCTGCAAGGTGAAGTAGTCGGACGAGAAAAACACCTCTACAGCATCTACAAGAAGATGCGCGGCAAGCGTAAGGCGCTCAACGAGATCATGGACGTTTACGCCTTCCGCATTGTCGTCGACAAGGTCGATACCTGTTATCGCGTGCTCGGCGCAGTGCACAGCCTCTACAAGCCACTGCCCGGCCGCTTCAAGGATTACATCGCGATCCCCAAGGCCAACGGCTATCAGTCCCTGCATACCACCCTGTTCGGTATGCACGGCGTGCCAATCGAAATCCAGATCCGCACACGCGAGATGGAAGAGATGGCCAACAACGGCATTGCAGCGCACTGGCTCTACAAAGCCAACGGCGAAGAAACAGCCAAGGGCACTCACGCGCGTGCCCGGCAGTGGGTCAAGGGCGTGCTGGAGTTGCAGGAGCGTGCCGGCAACTCGCTGGAATTCATCGAAAGCGTCAAGATCGACCTGTTCCCCGACGAGGTTTACGTTTTCACACCCAAGGGCAGCATCATGGAACTGCCCAAGGGTTCGACAGCGGTCGACTTCGCTTACGCGGTCCACACCGACGTCGGCAACACCTGCATTGCCTGCCGCGTCAATCGCCGGCTGGCACCGCTTTCCCAAGCACTGGAAAGCGGCTGTACGGTGGAAATCGTCACTGCCCCCGGCGCAAGGCCCAATCCTGCCTGGCTGAACTTCGTGGTCACTGGCAAAGCGCGGACGCACATCCGCCATGCGTTGAAGCTGCAGCGGCGTTCGGAATCGATCAACCTCGGCGAACGCCTGCTGAACAAAGTGCTAACCGGATTCGAAACGAGTCTGGACAAGATCGCCCCAGAGCGCATCCAGGCCGTGCTTAGTGAATATCACATGGAAGTCATCGAGGATCTTCTCGAAGACATAGGCCTCGGCAACCGGATGGCTTACGTCATTGCGCGCCGCCTGTTGGCAAGCGAAGGCGAGCAGGCTCCGAGCGCCGAAGGCCCATTGGCCATCCGCGGCACAGAAGGATTGGTGCTGAATTACGCCAAGTGCTGCACCCCGATTCCCGGCGACCCCATCGTTGGCCACCTTTCCGCCGGTAAGGGAATGGTCGTGCACCTCGATACATGTCGGAACATCGCCGACGTCCGCCACAATCCCGACAAATGCATCCAGCTGTCCTGGTCCAAGGATGTCACAGGTGAATTCAATGTCGAACTGCGCGTCGAACTGGAGCACCAGCGCGGACTGATTGCACTGCTCGCCGGCAGCGTGAATGCCGCAGACGGCAACATCGAGAAGATCGGCATGGACGAGCGCGATGGCCGCATCAGCGTCGTCCAGTTGGTGGTGAGCGTCCATGACCGAGTACATCTGGCCCGCGTGATCAAGAAGCTACGTGCAATCAAAGGCGTCATGCGCATCACCCGGATGAAAGCCTAGTTCTACACCAGCGACGCGCCTCGGGGCTTTTGCCCGTTCGCTTCAGCCCGTATCCTCTGGGGCCGCACTCTTCTATCGGAGCACCCCATGAGCAAGACCGTGATCCACAGCGACAATGCCCCGGCCGCGATCGGCACCTATTCGCAGGCGATCAAGGCGGGCAATACCGTGTACATGTCCGGCCAGATCCCGCTCGATCCGAAAACCATGGAACTGGTTGAAGGCTTCGAAGCGCAGACCGTGCAGGTCTTCGAGAACCTCAAGGCCGTCGCCGAAGCAGCGGGCGGATCGCTGAAGGACATCGTCAAGTTGAACATCTTTCTCACCGACCTTGGCAACTTCGCCACGGTCAACGAAGTCATGAGTCGTTATTTCCAGCAACCCTACCCGGCTCGCGCCGCCATCGGCATTGCTGCACTGCCCAAGGCGGCACAGGTCGAGATGGACGCCATTCTGGTGCTTGAGTAACAGACGGCTAGCCAGCCCAGCCCCTCGGCCGGTTGCAGGGAGCGCGACTGATGATGCCAACCGGCCGTTTGGTCCCAAGATTGCTGCTCGCCTGCGCCGGCCTGCTCGCCGCGTGCATTCTCTATCTTGCAGAGCCGGCGCTACTGCAGACCCTGCGCAATAACCTCTTCGATCAGTATCAGCGCTGGCAGCCACGCCCAGCGCCGGCAGATACCAAGGTGCTGGTGCTGGATATCGACGAGGAGAGCCTCGCACGCATCGGCCAGTGGCCATGGCCGCGTAACGTGATGGCGCAACTGCAGACACGCTTGCACGAGGCCGGCGCAGCAGTGGTGATATACGACGTTCTTTTCGCAGAACCGGATCGCAGCTCTCCGGCGCAACTGATCAAGCTACTTCCCCAGGCGCTTGCCCCTCAGCTCCAACAACTGCCCGATCATGACCAGATGTTCGCCACTGCCTTGTCCCTGGGGCCGAGCGTGCTCGGGTTTGCGGCAACGCGCGAAGCGACTCAGGCGACACCGAAAAGTCGCTTTGCCGTGCAGCTCAATGCTGATGCCGGCAGCCCCGGATTTCCGTCCTATGCCGGTGCCACCATAGCGTTGCCCGAACTCGAAACCGCGGCCGCCGGCAGCGGTGCCATGACCTTCCAGCCTGATGGCGATGGAGTCGTGCGGCGGGTACCGCTGATGATTCGAGTCGGCGATCACCTGCTGCCCTCGTTATCCGCCGAAGCGATACGCGTCTACCTTAAGCAGCGTTTTTACCGTATCGATGCCGATGAGCGCGGAGCCATCACGCGGGTCGATATCGGCGGCACCCGCCTGCCGACCAACCGCACCGGTCAGCTCTGGGTCCATTACCGCGCTGACATGAGCGAACAGACGATTCCGGCGTGGCAGCTGCTTCAGGATCAACCAGACACACGGCTGCAAGATGCGCTGGTGCTCATCGGCAGTTCGGCACAGGGACTGCAGGATCTGCGTTTTAGCCCGCTTGGAGGCATGATTCCCGGCGTCCAGGTGCATGCTCAAGCAATAGAGCAGGCCTTGTTCGGTGCCCCCTTGCAGCGTCCACACTGGGCCAATCCACTCGAAGCGCTGACGCTACTGCTCGCGGCATTGCTGATTTGCGGCGTAACACTGACCACCGGCGCGCTGACCGGCGCCCTTGTCTCTGCGAGCGTGCTCGGCGCGCTGAACGTACTCGCATGGTGGGCCTATTCGACTCACGGACTGCTGTTCGATTCGCTCAGTCCTTCCATCGGCCTCTTGCTGGCCTATCTGGGCGCCAGCATCGCCCGACACCGCGCCAGCGAACGGCAGCATCGCTGGGTGCGTGACGCCTTCTCGCGCTACATCTCACCCAATCTCGTTGAGCACCTGGTCAGCCATCCGGATCAGTTGCAGCTAGGCGGCGAGCGTCGTCATTGCAGCTTCGTGTTCACCGATCTCACCGGCTCTACCAGCTTGATGGAAGGGCAGCCCCCGGAACGGGTGGTCAGCATGCTTAACGAGTACCTCGAAGGCATCATCCGGATCGCTTTTCGACACGAAGGCACACTAGAACGCATCATCGGGGACGGCATGGCCATCCTGTTTTCCGCCCCAGTGGTTCTGCCTGACCATCAGCGTCGTGCGCTCGCCTGCGCACTCGAAATCCGCCAGTTCACCCGGCAGCACGCCGCGGCCCAGCAGGCTGAAGGAATCGCGCTCGGCCTTACCCGCATCGGCGTGCATAGCGGCGATGTGGTGGTAGGCAATTTCGGCGGTTCGACGCTGTTCGACTATCGGGCTCTGGGCGATGCGGTAAATGTCGCGGCGCGACTGGAAAACCTCAATCGCCATATCGGTACCGAACTCTGCGTTTCCGAGGCGATTCGCGACGCAAGCCCGGAAACGCCCATGCGGCCCGTCGGCGAGGTCGTACTCATGGGCAGACAGCAGCCAATCCGGCTTTATGAGCCCTGCGAAACCATAGCGGACGACGCTTACGAGGCGGCCTACACGTTGATGGCCGATGGCGACGATGATGCCGTGGAAGCGTTCGAGCGGCTGAAGGCACAACGACCCGCCGACACACTGGTGCAGTTCCAGCTGGAGCGTCTGCGCGCGGGGATGCGCGGTGAGCTTATCGTGATGACGGAAAAATGAGCCGCCTCAACGCACGCTGATTTCGACCCGGCGGTTGCGCGGTTCGGAGACCCCATCAGGCGTCTTAATCAGCAGGTTACGCTCGCCATGGGATGCGACGCGCAAGTCGATCACCTCGATCTTCCGCCGTCTGAGCAGATCAGCCACCGTTTGCGCGCGAATCAGGCCGAGCTGCTCGTTCCAGCGCGGCCCACTGAGCGTATCGGTATGACCAATTACCGAGACAGCGGACGGGCCACGCAACCGTATCGCTTCGAACACTTCGTCAACTGCCCGCTCAGATTCATCGGTCAGCTCGGCACTGCCAATCTTGAAATACAGCTGAAAGCGCTGCGGCAAAGCTGGCTGGGCTGCCAGCGCAGCGGCGAAGTCGCGGGTTATCCGAAAGTCGCCAACATCGAACGTGCCCGATCTGGCAAGCCCTGGCCCGATGTTGGCAGCCTGATTCTTACGATCCAGCCGGGTATGACCCTTACTGTCTTCGATCACCACAGCGCCAGTGGTCCCGTCCGGGCTTTCCAGCAGCACCACGTAGTTACCCGTCGCGCATCCTGACATCAACAGGGCAACGCACAACAGCGCGAGCCCTTTGCAAAACACTGAACTCACTCGCTGACCTTCACCAGAAAATGCGTGCCCCGAACGCCAATGGTACCGGTTGGGGTCTTCAACTCGACGGCTTCCGGTTTGAGCTTGGCAATCACGCCGGAGATGAAATTCAGCGTGCCGCGACTGATGCGCGCGCTCAATCTGAGCTCTTCGTGCGCAGGCTCGAACTGGTACTCGTCGAGGACAAACTCACTGTTGGGGCCGAACGACATCACCGTGTTGTCGCTGAGGGTGACGCCCATTGAGCCCTGCGGACCGGTGCGCAGCGTTGCGCCCAGGATCACGGCCTGCCCGACCCGGGCATCGATGGTCTGGCCACGGCTGGTCACGGTTGCGGGACTCTGGACTTTCATGATGTAGCCAATCGGCTCGCTTATCTCCTCGGCCCATGCCAAACCGGAGGCCGTCAAAAAGCCAAGGACGAGCACTGTTCGGGCGAATTTCGGCGCTGCATCCTTTTTACTGACCATGATCAATGTACTCTCCGTAGCTGGCCAATGGCCTGCGAGTCGACGCTACTGCAACCTCAGGTTCGGTCGCACGATGTTTTCTGGCACTTCCGTCAAGTAATCGCCGCAGGATGCAGTATGACCTCTAGCAAATACAAGCTCAGCTACGAGACCTGGGCCTCAGCGCTAGTCACCCTGTTTGTTCTATTACCCACCGTACCGGCGCTCATGCTGGTTGGTTTCGAGTGGTTCGATCTGCGCAGCATGCTGATCTCCGAGCTGCTGATCATGTTCGTGGGCCTCCCCCTGCTGCTGACCTGGCTCGGAAGCATCCGTCGCTCGCTCAGTGCCCTGGCAGACGATACCCGGCGTATCCGCCAGCTTGATTTCAGCACCGGCAACAGCCCGGGCTCGCTTATCCGCGAGCTCGACGATCTGCATCGCCAGCACGACGCCATGCGTAACTCACTGCATGTGCAGAACCAAGCCCTCGAAGAGGCGCAGGAGAAGCTCGCAAGCCTGGTGGAGAACGGCATGTTGCTTTCCTCAGAACGCGACAGACACCGTTTGCTGCAGCACATTCTCCTGCAAGGCAAGCGCATCTGTAACGCCGATGCCGCAACGCTGTACCTGATGACCGACCATGACAGCCTGCGCTTCACGCTGCGCTCGAAGGCCGATGATCTACCTGACGTCGAAATCCCGCTGCATGACCCGCAGACCGGCACGCCCAACGAGCGGCACGTGTCGACCTACGTGGCGTTGAGCAAGCAAACCCTGGTCATCGATGACGTGTACCGCGAGACACGCTTCGATCTTTCCGGCACCCGCCGGTTCGACGAGGAATCCGGCTACCGCACGGTCTCGATGCTCTGCGTGCCACTGGTCGCCCACGGCGGAGAGGTACTCGGCGTATTGCAGTTCATGAACGCTCTGGATCCCGTCAGCGGCGACGTCACCAGCTTCTCCAGACAGAGCCTGCGGTTCGTCGAAGCGTTGGCTTCACAATCCGCGGTCGCACTGGACAACCATAATCTGATCGACTCGCAAACCGCGCTTATCGACGCGATGATCGAGATCCTGGCCGGCGCAATCGACGCCAAGAGCGCCTACACCGGTGGTCACTGCGCGCGCGTGCCGGAACTGGCGATGATGCTGGCCGAGAAAGCCTGCGCCACCAACGAAGGTCCGCTGGCCGATTTCAATTTCGAAACCGAGGAGCAATGGCGGGAGTTTCGCATCGGCGCCTGGCTGCACGATTGCGGCAAGATCACCACGCCCGAGCACATCGTCGACAAGGCAACCAAGCTGGAGACGGTCTACAACCGCATTCACGAAATCCGCATGCGCTTCGAAGTGCTGCTGCGAGACGCCATGATCGAGCGACTCGACGCACTTGGGACCGGCGAAGCGTCTGAATTCGTTGAAGCCCGCTACGCCGCCACGGTGGATCGCCTGAAGGACGAGTTCGCCTTTGTGGCGCAGTGCAATATCGGCAGCGAGCTGATGGCACCGGAGCGAGTCGAGCGCCTGCAGCGTATCGCCGAGCAATGCTGGACTCGCCACTTCGATGACCGGCTCGGTATTTCCCACGAGGAGGCAGCTCGCCTGCAGAACTTCCCGTCCAAAGCGATACCAGCATCCGAAAAGCTGCTGGCGGACAAGCCCGAACACCTCATGCCCCATATTGCGACCAAAGCACTGGATCCGAAGTACGGTTTCAAGATGAGCGTGCCGGATCATCAGCTCAATTTCGGCGAACTCTACAACCTGAGTATCAATCGCGGCACGCTCACCGCCGAAGAGCGCTTCAAGGTCAACGAGCACATCGTGCAGACCATCGTGATGCTGGAGAACCTACCCTTCCCCAAAAACCTGCGACGTGTCCCGGAGTACGCAGGCACCCACCATGAGACGCTGCAGGGCACCGGCTACCCGCGCCAACTGGGACCGCATCAGCTGTCAATTCCGGCGAGGATCATGGCCATCGCGGACATCTTCGAAGCGTTGACCGCCTGCGACCGACCTTACAAACAGGCCAAGCCGCTCAGCGAGTCGCTGCGCATCCTGGCGCGGCTGCGTGATCGCGGCCATATCGATGCCGATCTCTTCGCACTGTTTCTGTCATCCGGAGTGCATCTGGTCTACGGCGAGCGCCACCTGCTGACCGAGCAACTGGACGAGGTGGACATCGCTGCGCTCATGCAGCCGGGTATCGACCCGGCAGAATGATGGGTATGCGAATTCAGATCGCGATCCGACCTTCCCACAGTTCCTTGTCGTCGAGTTGGCAGGTATCGACGTAACGCGGCAGGCCGCTGATCTCCTCCAGCTCGGTCATGCCGGCGAGCTGGCTGACGATGCGGTAGCGCTTGCCGGCGGTCTTGTCTTGCAGCGGATAGAGCACAGCGATCTGCTGGGCTAATTCAGTAAGGGTGGACATGGTGCGGGGACTGCTCTGGGTATGAAAAGCCAGGCTATTTACTACGAATTGCCGCTTCTTGCGCGAAGCAGCCGACGCCTAGCATTCCGCTCATCGGAACGGCTTGTTTCGGCCCCGAGAGCGAGCCCGTCCACGACCGGGTTCTTCACCGCACGCCTTCCTGAATAGCGTCCTTCGACAAAGCAGCCGCCCGATGTTCTCCGACTTGTTCCACTTGTTCTAACGGCCGTATCGCGCGTTGCGCCGCGTTGGGACGGCCGCACCGAATTCGCACCACAGGTGAGCGCATCAGGGCTCAGCGCTACGCTGACCGTGCAGTCAGCAACCCAGTCAAATCCACTCTTAAAACAGGGAGATAAGTCGAATCCGAGGCGTTGTGGCACAGCCGGTGCACCTTCAAACACAGGCGTTATGCCCTGTTAGTACAAGTTGCTCAACCGCCAAGGTGATGACAATGCACAACCGGAATAGCCTGCTTACAACCTCGTTTCTCGGATCGCTCGTGTTGTTCAGCGGCCAGGCCGCTGCCGAGACCATCCGCATCGGAATCGGCCATCAGAGCATGGTCACCAACACCGTCTCTGGCGGTGTCGTGCTGGAAAAGCTCGGCCTGCTGGACACGCACTTGCCCAAGACAGGTAAATATCAGGACGCCGACTACCAGATCGAGTTTCGAGACTACGATTCAGGCCCGCCGATCACTAATCAGATGCTCGCCGGCAAACTCGACTTCGGTGTCATGGGCGATTACCCGCTGATCGTCAACGGCGCCAAGTTCCAGCAAACCGGCAAGCAGCAGACGCGCTTCATCGCCGTGACCGGTTACAACCTCAAGGGTACCGGCAATGGCATCGTCGTTCCGGCCGCGTCTTCCGTGCAGAGCTTGCAGGACCTGGCCGGCAAGAGCCTCTCCACGCCGGTCGGTAGTGCAGCCTGGGGCATGACGCTCAAAGTACTGCGTGATGCCGGTCTGTCCGACAAAGTCACCCTGGTCAACCAGAGCCCACCCGTTGGCGCAGCCAACATCGCTGCCGGCAAGATCGACGCACACGCCGACTTCTGTCCCTGGTCGGAGATCATGGAATTTCGCGGCACTGGCCGGAAGATCTATGACGGCAGCGAGGCAGGCATTCCCACCTTTCACGGCATCGTGGTGCGCGAGGCCTTTGCCGAGCAATACCCGGAGGTGGTCCAAGGTGTACTCAAGGCTACGCTGGCCGCACAGAAGTGGATCAGCGAAGACCCGATGCGCGCCGCCACCCAGGTGGCCCAATGGACCGGTGTCGACAAGGAAGTGCTCTACCTCTACTTCAGCGAAGGCGGCATCTCGACCATGGAAGCGAGCATCAAGCCGCAGTGGGTCGAGGCCATGAAGTACGACCACGCACTGCTCCAGAAGGAAATGGACATTCCCGACCTCGATTTCGCGGCGTGGATCGATGATTCCTATCTGAAGCAGGCTTACGCCGCCTCGGAGCTCGATTACGACGCCATGGTGCAGAACGTGATCAGCCCCGCCCCCAGGGCACCGGGTCGCAAGCCCGCGGAAATCTGGTTCGCCGACAAAGGCATCGTCGCCTACGACAGCACCGCCGCGATGCTTGCCGCCGAAGAAAAGTCCAAAGCTGCGGGCACCGCGATCAACGCCACCTACGTCTACGACAACCTCACCGGGCTGAAGCTGTTCGGCAAGGCTGCCTACCTGATCAAGGATCCGAGCGGCGAAGTGCTCGCCTTCATGAAGAAGAGCGACTCGGAAGGGCACATCGCCGAAAGCGGAGGCGTACCGCTGATCGCCTCACAGCCAGTCGCAATGTTGCCCTGACCCGCATGAATGCGCCGCAGAGCGCAACCAGACCTGAGCCGAGGAGCGTAGCCATGAATACCAAGCCGAACCCTGTGTTCGATTCAGCCGCACCGGTGCCCGCAGCGGTAGCGTCGCCGACCCTGGAAGTAGCGGCGACGCCCAGCGCGCCCGCTGCCCCGGCAGATGCCAGCAAAAGCCTGCCGCGTCGGCGCATATCAGAGATGGCCGGCCGCTACGTGGTGCGCATCGCCGCGCTGCTGATGGCGCTGGTGGTCTGGCATTTCGCGTCAACTTACGGTTTCAACTTTTTCATCAACTTTGAAAACGTGCCGACGCCGCTGCTCGTGGGTGAGGCGCTGATGAGCCAGTTGTCCAGCTCGGAGTTCTACCTGCACATCGTCCACAGCCTGGAACGCATCGCCATCGCCTACGCCTATGCAGTGGTGCTGGGCGTATTGACCGGGGTGATGATGGGCAGATCACGCTGGGCCGAGGACATCATTCTTCCGTATATCGAACTGTTTCGGCCGATCCCGGCGGTGGCCTGGATTCCCTTGGCGATCCTGATGCTGCCCACCGAACAATCGAGCATCGTGTTCATTACCTTCCTCGGCGCCTTCTTTCCCATCGTGCTCAATACGGTGCACGGCGTGGAGCAAACCCCGGACGTGCTGGTGCGCGCCGCTCGCAGCCTCGGCGCTAGCAAGAAGGCAATTCTCTGGCATGTAGTGATCCCAGGAGCGATGCCAAGCATCGTCGCCGGGCTGGCGATCGGCATGGGCGTGGCCTGGTTCTCTTTGCTCGCTGGCGAAATCATCAGCGGCCAGTACGGCATCGGCTACTTCACCTGGACCAGCTACACCCTGGTCAAGTACCCCGAAATCATCATCGGCATGCTAGCCATCGGCTGCCTGGGCACCCTTTGCACGCTGCTCGTGCGCAAGGCTTGCACACCGCTGCTGCACTGGCAGGCCAAAGGAGGTCGGCCATGAACAGTGCTGTTCAGGACAACCGCCTCGCAGTACTTGACCACAGCC
This sequence comes from Stutzerimonas stutzeri, assembly GCF_024448895.1. Lineage (GTDB taxonomy): Bacteria > Pseudomonadota > Gammaproteobacteria > Pseudomonadales > Pseudomonadaceae > Stutzerimonas > Stutzerimonas stutzeri_Q. Next base: position 122,014 of record NZ_JAMOIC010000003.1, on the reverse strand, counting down.
GGCTCCGAGCAAAGGCCAACAGCAAGGGCGACGGTCGCGGCCAAATCAGCGTGCGCAACCTGCACATCGAATTTGATCACCAGGGCGGCAAGCGTGCCGCCGTGCAGGACGCCCAACTGGAAATCCGCCCCGGCGAGTTCGTCTGCCTGCTTGGTCCCTCCGGTTGCGGCAAGTCCACCCTGCTCAATGCCATGGCCGGATTCGTCAGCCCGACCCGCGGTGAGCTGACCATTGATGGCAAAGGTGTCGACGCGCCGAGCCCCGACCGCGGCATGGTGTTCCAGCAGCACTCGCTGTTCCCCTGGAAGACCGTACGCGACAACGTCGCATTCGGTCCGCTGATGGCGGGCGCATCGCGCAACGAAGCCTGCAGCGTGGCACGTACCTTTCTCTCGCTGGTTGGCCTGGCGGCGTTCGAGGACGCCTATCCCGGCACGCTGTCGGGCGGCATGCAGCAGCGAGTGGGCATCGCCCGCGCGCTGGCGAACTACCCCAGCGTGCTGCTGATGGATGAACCCTTCGGCGCGCTGGATGCGCAGACGCGAATCATGATGCAGGAGAACCTGCTGGAGATCTGGCGCGAATTCAAGAACACCGTGGTGTTCGTCACGCACGACATCGACGAGGCGGTGTTTCTTTCCGACCGCATCGTGGTGATGAGCGCCAGTCCCGGGCGAATCATCGCTGACATCAAAGTCACCCTGCCCCGGCCGCGCGAGCAGAGCCTGCTCACCAGCGCCGAGTTCATAGATTACAAGCGCCAGTGCCTGGATCTGATTCGCCAGGAAACCCTGCTCGCTTTCCAACAGCAAAACGGAGCCTGAACCATGCGTGATTGCCGACGTTTCTCGCTTTCACTCGACATGACCTGTCATGACAGGCTGGAGCACGCTCGATGAAAGGAACCCAGCCACTCGCGCCGGGACAGTCGCCTCTGCCGCTGTACGTGCAGATTCGCGACGACCTGCGCCGCAAGATTCTCGAAGGCAGTTACCTGGTGCACGAGCGTCTGCCCTCTGAAAACGAGCTGATGAATGCTTTCGGCGTCAGCCGTATCACCATCCGCCAGGCGCTGCGCGACCTGCATAACGAAGGATTGGTATTCAGCGCTCAGGGCAAGGGCACCTACGTCAGCAAGCCGAAGGCCGTGCAGAACGTCCAACGCCTTCAGGGGTTCGGCGAGGCGATGGCAGCCCAGGGATACGAAGCCACCGCACGACTGCTTTCGATTCAGGAGCGCAAACCGCCCAAAGCGGTGGTTGCCGCGCTGCATCTGCTGACAGGCGAGGACGTGGTTGAGGTCAAGCGAGTGCGCTACCTCAACCGCGAAGCCGTCTGCGTGGAGAACAGCTATTTCCCCCTCGATATCGGTCGCCGGATGTTTGGTGTTGACCTGTCCGGCGACATTTTTCCAATGCTGGAGAACCTGTTCGGCATTGCCCTGGGCCACGCCAACATCGGCCTGGACGCCACCCTGGCAGATGAAGAACTCCATCAGTACCTGGCCCTGAAAGTTGGCGAGCCGATTCTGCGCGTCGAGCGGCTGACCCACGACCGTAACGGCCGCCCCATCGATTTCGAATACCTCTGCTACCGCGGCGACGCATTCAAATACCAGTTCCGAGTAGATCGGAAATAGGAGGCAACATGACCACTATCAATGGCATCCCAGTCATCGACACCGACGTTCTGGTCATTGGCGGCGGCACCGCCGGCCCCATGGCCGCCGTAACCGTCAAGGAGCAGGACCCGAACCTCAAGGTCATCCTGCTGGAAAAAGCCAACGTAAAGCGTTCCGGCGCCATCTGCATGGGCATGGACGGCCTTAACAACGCCGTGGTCCCTGGCCACGCCACGCCCGAGCAGTACGTCAAGGAAATCACCATCGCCAACGATGGCATCGTTCACCAGCCGGCCCTGATGGCCTATGCCACCCGCTCTTTTCCGATGATCGAAAAGCTCGACTCCTGGGGCGTGCATTTCCAGAAAGACGAGACCGGCGATTACGACATGAAGAAGGTGCATCACCTGGGCACCTACGTGCTGCCGATGCCTGAGGGCCACAACGTCAAAAAAATCCTCTATCGCCGCCTGCGACGCGTGCGGGTGGAGATCGAAAACCGCTTTCAGGCCACCCGCCTGCTCAAGGACCCGGATGGCAACATCGCCGGCATGATCGGGGTGAACACCCGTACCGCCGAGCCAATCATCATCCGCGCCAAAGCAGTGATCATGGCCACCGGCGCCGCCGGACGCATCGGCCTGCCCAACTCCGGTTACCTGTTCGGCACCTACGAGAACCCGGCCAACTGCGGCGACGGCCACGCCATGGCCTACCACGTCGGCGCCGATCTGGTGAATCTCGAATGCTTCCAGGTCAACCCGCTGCTCAAGGACTACAACGGTCCGGCATGCGCTTACGTCACCGGACCACTCGGCGGCTTCACCGCCAACGCCTATGGCGAGCGCTTCATCGAGTGCGATTACTGGTCCGGGCAAATGATGCTGGAGTTCTTTAAAGAACTCGAATCGGGCACGGGGCCTGTGTTCCTCAAGCTTGACCATCTGGCCGAGGAAACCATTCAGGAAATCGAGACCGTCCTGCACACCAACGAGCGCCCTACCCGCGGTCGCTTCCACGAAGGCCGCAACGTCGACTATCGCCAGCGCATGGTGGAGATGCACATTTCCGAAATAGGCTTCTGCTCCGGCCACTCGGCATCCGGCGTGTGGACCGACGAGACCGGCGCTACCACTGTCCCCGGCTTATATGGCGCTGGCGACATGGCCTCGGTTGCGCACAACTACATGCTCGGCGCCTTCGTCTACGGGCAGATCTGCGGAGAAAGCGCGGCTGCCTTCGTCAAGGATCGGGCCGAGCCGCAGCTCGACGAAGCCTTCATCGCCCAAGAGCTGGCGCGCATCCAGGCACCGCTCCTGGTCAAGGACGGCATCCCGCCGGAGCAGATGGAATACAAGGTCCGCCGCCTGGTGAACGACTACCTGCAGCCACCGAAGGTGACCAAGAAGATGGAGATCGGTCTGGAACGCATCATGGCCGTACGAGACGACCTGCACATGCTGTCCGCCGCCGATCCCCACGAGCTGCTCCGTGCGCTGGAAGTGCAGTCGATCATCGACTGCGCGGAGATGGCCGCGCGCGCCTCGCTCTACCGCACCGAATCGCGCTGGGGCCTGTACCACTACCGCGTCGACTTCCCCGAGCAGGACAACGCCGAGTGGTTCTACCACAGCCGCCTGTTCAAGGACGCCAGCGGCCAGATGGCCCACGGCAAGCGCCCGATCGCCGACTACATCGTCCCGCTCGGCGAGGAGAAGGATGCCTACAGCAAGTTGCGGGTGAAAAAGGCCGCCAACGCCTGACCTTCTGGTGACCGTTCACCTTGTAGGGGCGAATTTATTCGCCGGCCGAACCTGACATACGCGGGCGAATGAATTCGCCCCCACAGAAAAGCGGGCTAACCGTGCCCGCTCGACTGGAACCGAGGAGATAAACCATGCCCGTAGCCAACCACCGCTCTGCCGTTCCGGTGATCGTGGACGAAGAAAAATGCATCGCCGAGAAGGGTTGCCGTGTCTGCATCGATGTTTGCCCGCTGGACGTCCTGTGGATCAACCCGGACACCGGCAAGGCCCATATGAAATACGACGAGTGCTGGTACTGCATGCCCTGCGAGACCGACTGCCCGACCGATGCGGTCAAGGTAAACATTCCTTACCTGCTGCGCTGAACCAGGCCCGAATTGCGGCCTGCAACGGCCCAGGAGATGAACATGAAGACATACGACAATCCGCAGCTGCAAAGCCTTGCTGACAACCTAGCCTCAGAGGACCCCGGCATTCGCCGTGTTGCCGTGCTCGAACTGGTTGATTGCGGCGAGCCGGAAGCGGCCGAGCTGCTGATCATCGCGCTCAACGACGCTGACCCCGCGGTACGCCAGGAGGCGGCCAAGGTGGTCGATGAATTCGACGCTGTGGATATCGCCGATGCACTGATCGCGGCGCTGCAGGACAGCAACGAAGTCGTGCGCAACGCCGCCGCTCACGCGCTGGCTGACCTGAAGGACCCGGCCGCCGCCCTGCCATTGCTCGAGGCGCTTGAAGGCACGGATGACCCCTTCGTCGTGGCTGGCATCCTGCGGGCGGTCAAACCGCTGCGCAACCCGGCGTCCCAGGCTCCGGCTCTGCAACGTATGCACGCCGAAGACCCCGGCGTACGACGTGAGGCCGTGGCGGTGATCGGTTGGCTCAAACAGGCCGAAAACCTCCCTGCGCTGATGGAACGCGCGCAGCAAGACAGCGATGCCGAAGTGCGCCGCGCGGCCACCGGTGCGCTGGTGTACGCGACGCCTGAACAGGTCGGCCCGACACTCGTTGGCCTGCTGCGCGACGAGCACTGGCAGGTGCGCGTCGAAGCCGCGGTCAGCATCGGCAAGCTCAACTACCAGGCCGCCCTGCAGCCACTGGTTGATGCCACCCACGACAGCTTCTGGCAGGTCCGTGAAAAAGCCGTGGATTCACTGGGCAAGCTCGGCTCCATCGGCGCTATCCCGGCGCTCGGCGTCTGTGCTCGTGATCCGATGAGCAACCTGCGCAAGGCCGCCATCGGCGCGCTGGGCTCCATCGGCCACAGCGACGGGCGACCCTTCGTCGAAGCCGCCATGGACGACCCGGATCCGGATGTCCGCAAGTTGGCGCGCTGGGCCATTTCTAAACTCGACGCCGCCGCGTGAGGTCCGCGCTGTGCTTCCGCCCCCTCTCCCCTAGGGGAGAGGGCTGGGGTGAGGGGCGAGGCGCACCAGAGGAGCCTACGACATGACCTATGTAGTGACAGAGAACTGCATCCGCTGCAAATACACCGACTGCGTCGAAGTCTGCCCGGTCGACTGCTTCCATGAAGGCCCTAACTTCCTGGTGATCAACCCCGAGACCTGCATCGACTGCAGCCTCTGTGCACCGGAGTGCCCGGCCGATGCGATCTTCGCCGATAACGCGTTGCCCGCCGACCAGACCCACTTCATCGAACTCAACGCCGAACTGGCCGAGGTCTGGCCGGTGATCACCCAGACCAACAGCCCGCTGGCCGAGGCAGACACCTGGGTGGACCAGAGCGACAAGCTGCAGTTTCTGGAGCGCTGAAGCATGCCCGAACTTGTCATGACGAGTTGGCTTCGTCGCGCGTTGCTGGCTCTGGTGATCGGCAGCGCCGCGCTCACCGGCAGCGCACGGCCGGTAGAGGACCAAAGCCGCTCTGTCAGAACGCCGGAAACGCCGTCGCTGATGGTCCTGGACGGCTACCCGCCGCGACTGTTGATTTCCATTACCCGGATTGCTTGAGGAGTTACCCATGACCGCTCAGATCCTGACCGCACCCCCTACGGAAATCCGCCTGCGCAAGGCGCTAAAGATGCTCGAAGTGCTTTGGCCCGACGGTGTGCGCAGCCAATTGAGCTGCCTGGCGCTGCGCAAGTCCTGTGCATGCTCGATGTGTGCCCAGGCGCAACAGCGCGGCGTGCTGAGCCTGATCGATGCCGACGTAGGCGTCGACCGGCTGGAAGTGTCCGGCGTCAGCGGTGTGCAGTTCCATTTCAGCGACGGGCATTACCGGGGCCTGTATCCCTGGGCTTATCTGCGCGAACTGGGAGAGCGCCTGCAATGAACACCCGCGCCCAGCAACTGCTCGCACCGCCTTTCGCCACGCTGCGCCGGCTCTACCCCGGCGCAGCACTGTGCGCGGTGCTGGCACTGGCCGGCAGCTTTCTTGCCGATCACTACTCGGCGCCCGCGCTGATGCTGGTTCTGCTGCTGGGTTTTGGCTTCGCCAATCAAGCCGCCGATGCGCGGATGCAACCTGGCGTGACCTTCTGCAGCCGGCAGGTATTGCGCATTGGTGTGGCGCTGTTGGGCGCGCGTATCGGCGTAGAACAACTGCTCACCGTTGGCAGCCTGCCGGTGGTGATGGTGCTGACCAGCGTGCCGCTGGTTATCGGTGCCGCATTGCTATTTGGTCGCTGGCTGGGACTGCCGACCCTACACAGCCTCGTCGCAGGGGTCGCAGTGGCAATCTGCGGCGTGTCGGCGGCGATTGCCGTGGCGGCGGTGATTCCTGCTGGCAGGCTGGAGGACCGGCGACTGCTGGGCGTGGTCGTCGGCGTCACCGCGCTAGGCACGCTCTCGATGCTGGTATATCCACCTTTACTCAGCACCCTCGGCTACACCGAGATCGAAAGCGGACTGCTGCTCGGCGCCAGCATCCACGACGTAGCCCAGGCCGCTGGTGCCGGCTATTTGGTATCCGACAGCGCCGGCGATATCGCAACGCTGACCAAACTACTGCGCGTAGCGCTGCTGGCGCCGCTGGTACTGCTGCTCGGCTTCCTGCTTCACCGGGAAGATTCCGGCAGCGCCGAGCTTCCCCTGTTTCTGCTGGGTTTCCTGGCGCTGTTTGGCCTGAACAGCCTCGGTTGGCTACCGACCGGCCTGCGTGATGTGCTGGTTACCGCCTCCAATGCCTTCCTGCTGATGACCATGGCTGCGCTCGGCATGCGCACCACGCTGGGCGCACTGCTTGCCCAGGGCTGGCGCCCGATGCTGCTTCTCGTATTGCTCAGCGGCGGCCTGCTGCTCAGCGCAATGGCGATGCTGGCAATGGCCTCGCCCTGACGATTTCTACTGCCTCGTTCTACTTACTGTTGGAGGATTGGCCCATGGCTGCAATCGGTACCGAAAGCGTTCTCAGCGTTCGTCACTGGAACGACACCCTGTTCAGCTTTACCACCACCCGCGATCCGGGGCTGCGCTTCGAGAATGGTCACTTCGTGATGATCGGCCTCGGTGTCGAGGGCAAGCCCCTGATGCGCGCCTACAGCATCGTCAGTGCCAATCACGACGAGCACCTGGAGTTCCTCAGCATCAAGGTGCCGGATGGCCCGCTCACGTCGCGCCTGCAGCATCTCAAGGAGGGCGACCCGATTCTGGTGAGCCGCAAGCCGGTCGGGACGCTGGTGATGCATGATCTTCGACCCGGCAAGCACCTCTACCTATTCGGCACCGGCACTGGCCTCGCGCCGTTCATGAGCATCGTCCGTGACCCGGAGGCGTATGAGCGCTTCGACAAGATCGTACTGGTGCACTGCGTGCGCGAGGTCAGTGAGCTGGCCTACCACGACTACCTGACCCATGAACTGCCAGAACAAGAATTCCTCGGCGATGAGGTGCGCGAGAAGCTCATCTACTACCCCACGGTCACCCGCGAGCCGTTCCGCAACCAGGGCCGCATCACCACCCTGGTGGAAACCGGCCGGCTCGCCGCCGACATCGGCCTTCCGCCGCTGAACAAGGACAGCGACCGGGTGATGCTCTGCGGCAGTCCAGCCATGCTCGATGCGCTGACCGGCATGCTCGACTCGACGGGCTTCGAAGCCTCCGCACAGCAAGGCGAGCCCGGCGACTACGTGATCGAGCGCGCCTTCGTCGAGAAGTAGCCGCACCGAACCCTAGGAGCGAACTTGCTCGCGAAGCGCTGCCTTTGTCTGCTCGCGAACAGGCTCGCTCCTATGCACGGATAACATCTTTCTTACGGGCCAAACCCCAGGAGCGTGCCATGAGCCTGATCACATTGAAGACGTCCGAACGCGACCTCTGCGCCCAGGCCGAGCAGGCGTTGGGCCAGTGGACTGAACCCTTTCTGGGTTGCGACCTGGTCAGCGCCGGAGCGGTACGTGCGCTCCAGGTCGAGGGGACGCACCTGCACCTCGCGCTATCGCTGGGCTTTCCCGCAGATGGCTATCGGCACGCGCTGAGCAGGGCCCTGCAAGCGCTGCTGCTGGCCCATACCCAGGCAACAGCGGTAACGGTCGATATCGACTGGACGGTCTCGACCGCGCCTGTCACAGCTCAGGCCGTGCCAGGCGTAAAGCATATGATTGCAGTCGCTTCGGGTAAGGGGGGCGTGGGCAAATCCACCACCGCGACGAACCTCGCGCTCGCCCTTGCCGCTGACGGCGCACGGGTCGGCATGCTCGACGCCGATCTCTACGGCCCCAGCCAGCCACGCCTGCTGGGGCTATCCGGCATACCGGATAGCCGCGACGGCAAGCTGCAGCCGATGCTCGGCCACGGACTGCAATGCATGTCGATCGGCTTTCTGGTCGATGACGAAGCGCCGGTGATCTGGCGCGGCCCAATGATCACTCAGGCCCTGACCCGCCTGCTCCAGGAGACCAATTGGCAAGAACTCGACTACCTGATCGTTGATCTGCCGCCCGGCACCGGCGACATCCACCTGACCCTGGCGCAGCGGATGCCGGTTTCCGCGGCGCTGATCGTCACCACGCCGCAGGACCTCGCCCTCCTCGACGCTCGCAAGGGCCTGCGCATGTTCGAGAAGGTCAACGTGCCGGTGCTCGGCATCATCGAGAACATGAGCCTGCATGTCTGCAGTCAGTGCGGGCACGAGGAGCACATTTTCGGTAGCGGCGGCGCTCGGCGCATGGCGCATGGCTGATCAGTACGGCAGCGAATTGCTTGGCGAGCTGCCATTGGACATGCGCATCCGCATTGGCGCCGATGATGGACTTCCGGTGGTCATCGCTGATCCGCATGGGAGCCTCGCCCAGACCTACCAGACCATCGCCCGCCGGGCCGCGGCAAGCTTGTCACTGCGCTCGCAGCAAGCATCGATGGTGCCTCTGCCGGAGGTTATTGAAGCCTGATCGCCGCAACGGCCCGTTCGGGTCCATCTGACTCTTTATTGTCACCCGGTGGGCAACTTTCGCCTCGCCTGTTGTCTCGTTCTTGAGCGCGCATCAAACCAACCATAAGCGCGCCGCTTTAGAGCCTGACGTGAGGTCCCTCCACAATGCTGACACTTTCCATCAACGGCGCCGACCTCGAGGTCGACGTTCCTGACGATATGCCCCTGCTCTGGGTCCTGCGCGATGTGCTGGGCCTGACGGGCAGCAAGTACGGTTGCGGCATTGCCCAATGCGGCGCCTGCACCGTCCACCTTGACGGCCAGGCAGCGCGCTCGTGCGTGTTGCCGGTGGGTGAGGTGAAGGATCGCAAGGTCGTGACCATCGAAAGCATCGGCAACACCGATCTGGGCCAGCAGGTGCAACAAGCATGGTTGGAAGACGAGGTGGTGCAGTGCGGTTACTGCCAGTGTGGGCAGATCATGTCGGCCGTCGCGCTGCTGGAGAAGAATCCGCAGCCCGATGACAAGGCCATCGATCAGGGTATGGCTGGCAATCTCTGCCGCTGCTGTACCTACACCCGCATCCGCAGCGCCATCAAGCGCGTCGCCCAAGCATGAGGATGCGCGAGATGACCAAGCCGGACACGACCCTGCAATCCCCCTCACGCCGGACCCTTCTGAAAATCAGCAGCCTCGCACTCGGCGGGCTGGTCATCGGTTTTTCATTCCCCTTCGCCGGTCGCAGTTTTGCCGAACAGGTGCTGAACGAGGGCCCGGAAGATCAGCCGATGTCCAACGCTACCGCGCTGGACGCCTTCATCAGTATCGATCGCGACGGCCAGGTGACCTTCACCGTGCCGAAGATCGAAATGGGCCAAGGCGCCCAGAGCGGGCTGGCGGTGATGGTGGCCGAGGAGCTGGAAGTCAGCCTCGACCAGATCACCCTGAAGGAAGCGCCGCCGAACGAGGAAATCTATAACGACAAGTTGCTCAACTTCCAGGCGACCGGCGGCTCGACCTCGATCCGCAGCAACTGGGAGCCGTTGCGCCAGGCCGGCGCCGCTGCGCGACTGTTGTTGATCCAGGTCGCGGCACAACGCTGGCAAGTCGGCGTCGATGGATTGCGTGCGGAGAACGGCCGGGTGCTCGGTCCAGACGGTCAGAGCTTCGGCTACGGCGAGCTGGTCGAGGACGCCTCGAAGCTGCCGGTACCGGAAAACATCCCACTCAAACCCGCCGAGCAGTTCAAGCTGATCGGCAAACCAACCCGACGCCTGGACACCCCCGCCAAGGTCAACGGCAGCGCGCGTTTCACTATCGATCTGGTGGTGCCGGGGATGAAGTACGCCTCCGCCCGCGCCTGCCCGGTGCTTGGCGGCACCGTGCGCAATGTCGATGAGCGCGCCGCGAGAGCCGTTTCTGGCGTGATCGATGTGATCCGTCTGGACAACGCCGTGGCGGTAATCGGCGAGCACACCTGGGCCACCTTCGCCGGCGTGCGCGCACTTGAGATCGAATGGGATTATGGCGACAACGCCAGCATCGACTCGGCGCAGATGGAGCGCGAGATCAAGGAGGCGCTGGACAAAACCGGCGCCATCGCCAACGAACAGGGCGACATTGACCAGGCACTCAAGGATGCGGCCAAGACCTTCGAAGCCGAATACCAGATGCCCTTCCTGGCCCACGCCGCGCTGGAGCCTATGACCTGCGTCGCCCAGGTTCGCCCGGACGCAGTGGAACTCTGGGTCGGCACCCAGGTGCCGGTGCGCGCGCAGACCGCTGCGTCCGAAGCCTCTGGGCGTCCTGCTGAACAGATCATCGTCAACAACCAGCTCATCGGTGGCGCATTTGGTCGGCGGCTGGAAGTGGACTTCATCCACCAGGCCGTGGCCATCGCTGCGAAGGTGGACTATCCGATCAAGCTGACCTGGACGCGCGAGGAAGACACCACCCACGACATGTACCGGCCGCACTACATCGACCGGTTCTCCGCCGCGCTGGACGCCGAGGGACGCCTGCAGGGCTGGCGCCATACCATTGCCGGCGCCTCCGTGCTGGCACGCTTCGCCCCGGCCGCCGTACCGGAAAACGGCCTGGACGGCGATGCGGTCGAGGTGGCGATGCATCCGATCTACGCCATGCCCAACCTGCGCGTGAATTACGTGCCGGTGCCGCCCAAGGCGCTGCATCAATCCTGGTGGCGAGGCGTCGGCCCTCTGCGTAGCACCTACATGCTGGAAAGCTTCATCGACGAGGTCGCGCGCAGCGTCGACCGAGATCCGGTGGAATACCGTATGGAATTGCTCGGCAAGCATCCCCGCGCCCAGGCGGTGCTGCGCCTGGCGGCCGAAAAGGCCGGCTGGAGCGAACCGCTGGAAGCCGGTCACGGCCGCGGCGTGGCAGTGCAGGAGGTGTTCGGCAGTTTCCTCGCCACGGTTGTCGAGCTGCAGGTAACCGAGGACAAGGGCATCAAGCTCAAGCGACTGGTGGTCGCGATCGATTGCGGGCAGGTCATGAACCCTGTGTCGGTCAAGTCGCAGGTCGAGGGCGGAACGCTGTTCGGCTTGTCCGCAGCGCTGTTCAACGAAATAACCGTCAGCAAAGGCCGCGTCGAACAGACCAACTTCCACGACTACCGCCAGCTGCGCATCAGCGATGCGCCTTCGGTGGAAACCTACATCGTCGAAAGCCGCGAAGCGCCAGGTGGCGTCGGCGAAGCCGGCACTGCGATGATCGCGCCGGCACTGGTCAATGCCCTTGCCACCGCCAGTGGCACTCGCATCCGCCGCCTGCCGCTGGCTCGCGCCGGCTACTACGTGATTTGAGGAACCCAGCATGACGATTCGACTTTCCCGCCGCGGGCTGCTGGGTGCTGCGCTTGCCGTTTGCGCTGGCGCATCCCTCGCACAACCCACCGACCAGGCATTGCTTGAACGCGGCGAGTATCTGACCCAGGCCGCCGATTGTCTGGCCTGCCACGTAACCGAAGGCGGCAAGCCCTATGCCGGCGGCCTGCCGGTCAAAATGCCCTTCGGCACCCTTTATACGACGAACATCACCCCGGACAAGGAGACCGGCATTGGCAACTGGAGCGACGACGACTTCGTCGAAGCCATGCAGCAGGGCGTCGGGCCGGACGGCAAACACTACTACCCGGCGTTTCCGTACACCTCCTACACGCTGATGCCGCGGGAAGACATTCTGGCGATCAAGGCTTATCTGTTCAGCCTGGAGCCGGTGAACCAGCCGAACAAGGAGAACGACATCGGCTTCCCGTTCAACCAGCGCTGGGGCATCGCCTTGTGGAACATGCTGTTCCTCGATGACGAACGCTTCGAGCCGGACGCTGAACAGTCCGAACAGTGGAATCGCGGCGCCTATCTCGTGGAAGGTCCCGGCCACTGCGGCGAGTGCCACACGCCACGTAACTTCATGCAGGCGAAGAAAGGCTCCGAGGCGCTCGGCGGCACCACCATCCAGGGCTGGGCAGCCTGGAACATCACCGGTGACGAACAGAGCGGAATCGGCGGCTGGCCGGATGAAGCACTCGCCAGCTACATGGCAACGGGCGTCGCCCCGGGCTACGGCGTCGCGGGCGGGCCGATGGCCGAGGTGGTCAACCACAGCTTGCGACACCTGACGCCTGAGGACATCCAGGCGATGGTGATCTATCTCAAGTCCGTGCCAGGCCAGCCGGCTGAGGTCAAACGTCCCGAAGCCAGAGCCCTGGCGAACGAACCACCGGCCGAGAGCCGTCACCCTCTAGGCCAGAAGCTCTTCGCAGACGCCTGCGCCAGCTGTCACCAGTGGGACGGCAGCGGACGCCAGAGTGACTACGCCTCACTACGAGGCCTCCGTACGCTGAACGATCCGAACGGCTTGAATCTGGTCCAGGTGATCCTGAAGGGCGACGCCCTCCACGGGCCAAGCGGGCACCACCTGATGCCGGCATTCAGTCGCCATTTCAATGATCGAGAGGTATCGGCCCTGAGCAATTTCATGCTCAGCCACTTCGGCTCGCAGGCTGGCGACTTGAAACCGGAAACGATTGCGGAGCGACGGAACGAAGGTCACTGACCATAGAGTGGGGGGCACGGTGTAGGCATTTGAGACCTACGCGGTACACGCTCGATGGGTATCGCTTCGCTCAACGCCATCCCACGCCAGGGTGAACGAACCGGGCAGATAGCTAATCGTTAAACGTTCCCACGCGCTCCGTGGGAACGCACTCTGTGACGCTCCGCGTCACGCGGCAATTCGCCATCGTCCGCGCTTGGCGGGGCAAAACAGAGGCAGGCATGACTTCAGCGTAGCTCATGGTCGTTTCGCCAATACGAGCCTAACGGCGCACTCGAAGCCTCTGGGAACCACAACGAGTGCGCCGCGCCGTTTCGGTTCCCAAACCTGCACTGTCATTCGTCGCAAACCTGTCCGCCATTCGTCGAGTGGCCGTTTGCATGATGGCACTTGTCGTATTCTCGCCGGCTATCGGAGCCTGAGAATCCGAGTCGCAGTCCGGCATATAAATCGCATCCAACACGCCCGTACTGTGCTGCGCCATGCAATTGGCGCCGCGGGGATTCCCCGCGAACAACTGTGGTCCGCCTCGCTGGCGGTTGTTTGTCGAACGTCGGGCTTCCCGATTGGATGTGAAATGAAAACACCACGTCTGCTACAAGGTCGCCGCGGCCCTGTGCTCTCCGTTTTCCTGCTTCTGGTGATCGCTGCGTGTGTGGCGTTCTGGCAGTTGCGCCCGACCGCTCCGTCGACGCCGGCAACCGGCGCTGCGGCCAGCATGCTCGAGGCCTTGAAGGACTCTACCGAACCTTGGAAAGCCAATCGGCGCGATCTCTCCGTGCTGATGGCCGACCTGCGCGGCGCGACTATTGCCAGTGCGGCACTGGACAAGGATGCCGTCTATATCAGCCTGGATGACGGCCTGCGCTACTGGGTGCCGGATCAGTCCGGGCGTGTCGCACAGCTCATGCTCGACCAGTACGCCAGCAGCGAAGGGCAGCTGTTCCCGCTGACCCTGTTCGAGACCGATGGCGAGGCGCCCTGGTACAAGGCTGTGGTGCCTTACGCACCCTTCATCCTGCTATTGCTTGGCGCGCTGACCTATCTGGCGATCAAGAGCCAGGCCTTCCAGGTGCAGCGTAAAGGCAGCGGCATCAGCTTTGCCGATGTCGTGGGCGCGGGTGAGGCCAAGCAGGCGCTTAGCGACGTCACCGATTATCTTCGCGACCCGGCCGCTTACGCCGCGCTGGGTGCTCGCCCGCCTAAAGGAGTACTGCTGACCGGCGAGCCGGGTACGGGCAAAACCCAGCTGGCGAAAGCTCTGGCGACCGAATCCAACGCCAGCTTCATTCAGGTGACCGGCAGCGATTTCTCGTCGATGTATTTCGGTGTAGGTATCCAGAAGGTCAAGGCGCTGTTTCGCACCGCACGCAAGCAGGCACCTTGCATCATCTTCATCGATGAGATCGACGGCATCGGCAAGCGCGCCGAGCAGCAACGCTCCAGCGACGCCGAGAGCAACCGCATCATCAACCAGTTTCTGGCCGAGATGGATGGCTTCGACGGTGCCAGCGGCGTACTCGTACTGGGCGCGACCAACTTCCCCAACTCCCTGGACCCGGCTCTGGTGCGTGAAGGCCGCTTTGACCGGTCCATCGCCGTCGGCCTGCCGGGCCTGAACGACCGCGAGGCGCTGTTCCGCCTCTATGCGGCGAAGATTCGCGCTGAGCAGGATCTGGATTTCCAGCAGCTGGCGCGCAACACCGTGGGCCTGACGCCCGCCGCCATCGCTTACATCGTCAACCACGCCGCACTGCTCGCTGCCCGTGGCGCGGCCAAGTCGGTCAGCATGGCGCACTTCGTGGACGCGGTGGAAACCTGCCGTATTGGCGAGCAGCCCTCAGGCGTGACGCCCATGTCCCCCACCGACCGCAAGCGCATCGCGGTTCATGAAGCCGGACACGCACTAGTCGCCGCCGCGCTGAAGGTCGGTCGCGTGGAGAAGGTCACCATCCTGCCGCGCGGTCAGGCGTTGGGTGTCACCCTCGTGACCCCGGTGGAAGACAAACGTCTGCACATGGAATCCGAGCTGCGCAATCGCATTCAGATGCTCCTGGCCGGGCGCGGCGCCGAACAACTCTACTTCCATGAAGTCTCCTCTGGCGCCGGACAGGATCTGCAGGAGGCATCCAAGATCGCCCTCTCCATGGTCGGTGCGCTGGGCATGGGGCCGAGCGGCTCGCTACTCAGCCTGCAGGCCGTCAGGGACGCGCACATCGAGTTCGATTCCGGTGACTCGATTCGCGCCGCCGATAACCTGCTCAAGCAACTCGACCGTGAATGCATGGCGCTGTTGCAGCGGCTCAGACCCGCGCTGGATGAGATCGCGGACAAGTTGTTAGCCGAGGAGACCGTACCGGGTGAGGATGTGCTGGCAGCGATTGAGCGCCTGCCCGAGCATCATCATGAGGCCAGCGTCAGCTCGATCATCGGCCATGCCATGAGCACCATCGACCGCGTCGCGGCCAGTGCGATGGAAAGCGCGCCCTTCCTTGAGCTTGCACCCGTGGAGCAACCCGAGGACGAAGGCCCCGGAATGGCCTGAACCCGACCGAAACAAAACGGCGGAGGCAGCGCGATGGTGAATCGCTCTACTCCGCCGTTTTTGTTTTCAGCCTGTTTACTTGTCGGCCACTGCGGTCATATGAGGCGGGTAACCCCCCCGCCATTCGTGGCTAACGCAGCCCACGTCGGGCTGAACCCCGCACCACACTCAGTTATTTCCTGGCTTCAGCCGACCAGCCTCAAGCACTCTTGCCACGGTCAATCCAGAACCACTAAATGGTTTGGCAACTCGTTGCGCTCGTGAGTCGCCGGCACGTGTTGCTTGAGCAACGAACCGCAGGTTTCGATACAGCCTAGGAAGCCTTCCAGCACCTGCCCGTTGCGCACGTCTTCGGTGAAGGTGTCGACAATGGACTGCCAGACGCTGTCATCGATGCGGCTGGATATTCCCTGATCCACCAGGATCTCCACATAGCGCTCGGCTTCGGAGACGAAGATCAGCATCCCCGTACCGCCGACGGTATGGTGCAGGTTCAGCTCGATGAACTGGCGCCGCGCCAGATTGCACGCGCGCCAGTGTCGAACCGAGCGTGGAATCAGCCGACTGGTCAGGCTTGGAATGCGAAATACCACCGCCAGCACGACGAAGGTCACCCACTGCACCAGCAGCAGTTGCCAAGCAGCCAGCCATCCGGTGAAGAACAGCAACGCGCCAGGCAATATCAGCGCCAGCAGGCTCGCCCAGAGCAACGGAATGTAACGGTAATCGTCTGCCTGAGCGGCCAGGACGGTCACCAGCTCAGCGTCTGTATCGCGCTCGATCCGATCGATCGCGTCGGATACCTGTTTCAACTCGCTCTCGTTCAATAACGTCATGGCGTAATCATCTTCGATGAAGGCACTCGTTGTGCTGAATGGGTCGCCGTGAGGCTCGGCAAGTTGGATGTCATGGATGCTGCTTCAAGGTCATCACCAGCCACCGGACGCACCGCCACCACCAAAGCCGCCACCGCCGCCGCCGAAACCACTGCCACCAAATCCACCGCCACCGCCGCCGCGCCCCATGCCTCCGAGCAACGCGCCGAGCAGCAGCGCCCGCCCTGCACCACGACCACCGCCGCCGCGACCGCCTCGTCCCCCGCCGATCACGAAGATGGCGACCAGCATCAGGAAGAAGCCGAGGATGCCGAGCCCGCCGGGCTCCTGAGCGCCCATAGGCATTGCAGGCTGCATGCCGGCGGTCCGCAAGGGATCTCCACCCAGCACCTGAATCATCGCAGCAGCGCCTTCGGTGATCCCGCGGGTGAAGTCACCTTCACGAAATGCAGGGGTAATGATGCGATTGATGATGACTGACGACTGCGCGTCGGTCAGTCGCCCTTCCAAGCCGTAGCCGACTTCAATGCGTACCCGGCGATCATCGCGGGCGACGATCAGCAGCGCGCCGGTGTCCTCGTCTTTCTGCCCGATGCCCCATTCGCGACCAAGATCGACGCCATACTCTTCGATGCTTCGGCCCTGAAGATCGGGCACGGTGACGACCACCACCTGCTCACCGCTCGCCTGCTCATGGGCGGCGAGCATGCTGGTCAGCCGGGCTTCAGCCTGAGTATCGAGCAGCTCGGCCTGATCAACCACACGGCCAGTCAAGGCAGGGAGCTCGACTTCCTGGGCGGCGACGCCGCTCGCCCAGAAGAGCAGCGCCAGGATCAGCGAAAGCGGACGCGTCATTGAAACTGCACTTTCGGCGCTTGATCGGCGTTCTCGGTAGTCGCCTCGAAGTTCTCGCGGATCGGCATGTCGCTGTACATCAGGGTGTGCCAGATGCGGCCAGGAAAGGTGCGGATCTCAGTGTTGTAACGCTCGACCGACGTGATGAAGTCGCGGCGCGCAACGGCGATGCGGTTCTCGGTGCCTTCAAGCTGGGATTGCAACGCGAGGAAGTTCTGGTTGGATTTCAGATCCGGATAGCGCTCGGACACGGCCATCAATCGGCTCAAAGCGCCGGTCAGCTGATTCTGTGCCTGCTGGAAGCGCTGCATTTTTTCGGGATCGTCCAGATCCTCTGCGCTGATCTGAATGGAGGTCGCCTTGGAGCGAGCCTCCGTAACAGCGGTCAGGGTTTCCTGTTCCTGACGGGCGAAGCCTTTCACCGTCTCCACCAGGTTGGGAATGAGGTCGGCGCGGCGCTGGTACTGGTTTTCGACCTGAGACCAGGCCGACTTCACCTGTTCGTCGTACTGCGGAATGTTGTTGATGCCACAACCGGCCAGCAGCCAGGACATGAACAGGACAACCGAAAGCTGCCAGGTAAATCGATAACGCTGCGTCTGCATGATTCGCTCGTCCGCCAAAATATGTGGGTACATCCATAGGGATGGCCGAACGGCGAGAGAGTTCAGCTTATGCGCCCGAGCCGGCCCGTTTCGGGCGATGGCTGAGGTGATGTAACGGCGTCCGTGCACATGATCGCCAGCAAGCTGGCTCCTACATGGCGGGCTGTGCGATCAACCCTGGCGATCAGACTTAGTGCTGGCCCGCGGTTTTTCGTAGGAGCCAGCTTGCTGGCGATCAGCCGGAGCCGCATCGCCGGATCGATTTAGATCACACTCGACTGCCGCAAGGACAAAATCTTGTCGAAACTCAAGCTCAGCATGTTCTGCAGCACGGCTTCACTGTGCTCGCCAAGCAGTGGCGGCGCCTTTCGGTACTCGACTGGAGTTTCGGAAAGCCGGATCGGGCTGGCGACTTGGGGCACGCTGCC
Source organism: Stutzerimonas stutzeri (assembly GCF_024448895.1). Lineage (GTDB taxonomy): Bacteria > Pseudomonadota > Gammaproteobacteria > Pseudomonadales > Pseudomonadaceae > Stutzerimonas > Stutzerimonas stutzeri_Q. The sequence continues at coordinate 103,949 of NZ_JAMOIC010000003.1, read as the reverse complement.
GGCCAAGGGATGCGGCATGTCCACACGCAACCCGCGCGCCTGCACCTGCGGATCGGCAAAGACCTGGGCAAGATCATTGATCGGCCCGCAAGGTACTCCGGCCTGCTCCAGCACAGCGACCCACTCAGCCGTCGTTCGGAAGACCGTGACCTGACGAATCATCGGCACCAGCTCCTTGCGATGGGCGACGCGCGCCTTGTTGCTGGCGAAACGGGGGTCAGCCGCCCACTCGGGGTGGCCAGCCACCTCGGCGAATTTGCGGAATTGCCCGTCGTTGCCGATGGTGAGGATGATGTCGCCGTCTGCAGTGGGGAAATCCTGATAGGGCACGATATTGGGGTGTGCGTTGCCCATGCGCTTGGGCGCGACGCCGGTGGTCAGGTAGTTCATCGCCTGGTTCGCTAGGCAGGCGACCTGCACATCCAGCAGCGCCAGCTCTACGTGCTGACCGATGCCACTCTGCTCGCGATGATTGAGTGCGGCCAGCACGCCAACGGTTGCATACAAGCCGGTGAGGATGTCGGTCAGCGCGACGCCAGCCTTGACCGGCCCTGCGCCCTCTTCGTCCTCGGCACGGCCTGTCAGACTCATCAAGCCGCCAAGCCCCTGAATCATGAAGTCGTAACCGGCGCGATTTGCATAGGGGCCATCACTGCCGAAACCGGTGATCGAGCAATAGATCAGCTTCGGATTGATCACCTTGAGGCTGTCATAATCCAGCCCGTATGCCGCCAGCCCGCCAACCTTGAAGTTCTCCAGCAGCACGTCGCACTGTTCGACCAACTCGCGGATGATCCGCTGGCCTTCAGGCTGGGTGAAATCCAGCGTCAGCGACTGTTTATTTCGGTTCGCCGCGAGGTAATACGCCGCCTCCGAGGTGTTCTCGCCGTCCTGATCCTTCAGATAGGGTGGGCCCCAATGACGGGTGTCATCGCCGGTGCGCGGCCGTTCGACCTTGATCACCTCGGCGCCGAGATCACCAAGAATTTGCCCGGCCCAGGGCCCGGCAAGCACGCGCGACAAGTCGAGGACGCGGATATGGGAAAGGGCGCCGGGCATGGGTGAAGCCTCGAATTTCAAGTGAACGTAGGGTGGATCGGGGCGCGTAGCTGACGCTTTATCCATCCACCGTGCAGGGTGAAGGTGGATGAAAAGAGCGTCATCCACCCTACAGCGATGTCGGTGTTTTTACGTAGGTCGGTCAGCGTCCCGCTAGAAGAACGCCTGGATCCCGGTCTGCGCGCGGCCGAGGATCAGCGCGTGCACGTCGTGGGTGCCTTCGTAGGTGTTGACCACTTCGAGGTTGACCAGATGCCGCGCCACGCCGAACTCGTCGCTGATGCCGTTGCCGCCGAGCATGTCCCGAGCCAGACGGGCTACGTCCAGTGCTTTACCGCAGCTGTTGCGCTTCATGATCGAGGTGATTTCCACCGCCGCGGTGCCTTCGTCCTTCATCCGGCCAAGGCGCAGGCAGCCTTGCAAGGCCAAGGTGATCTCGGTCTGCATGTCAGCCAGCTTTTTCTGGATCAGCTGATTGGCAGCCAGCGGCCGACCGAACTGCTGACGATCGAGCACGTACTGGCGCGCGGTGTGCCAGCAGAACTCGGCAGCGCCCAGCGCTCCCCAGCTGATGCCGTAGCGAGCGGAATCCAGGCAGGTGAACGGACCGCGCAGGCCGCGCACGTCGGGGAAGGCGTTCTCTTCCGGGCAGAACACGTTGTCCATGACGATTTCACCGGTGATCGAGGCGCGCAGGCCGACCTTGCCGTGAATCGCCGGAGCGCTCAGCCCTTCCCAACCCTTCTCCAGCACGAAGCCACGAATCGCACCTTCGTCGTCCTTCGCCCAGACGACAAAAACGTCGGCGATCGGACTGTTGGTGATCCACATCTTGGCGCCGGACAGGCGATAGCCGCCGTCGACCTTCTTCGCGCGGGTGACCATCGATCCCGGATCGGAGCCGTGGTTCGGCTCGGTCAGGCCGAAGCAGCCGATGTACTCGCCGCTGGCCAGTTTGGGCAGGTACTTCTGCTTGGTTTCTTCATTACCGAACTCGTTGATCGGCACCATGACCAGCGACGACTGCACGCTCATCATCGAGCGGTAGCCCGAGTCGATGCGCTCCACTTCACGTGCAATCAGGCCGTAGCAGACGTAGCTCAGCCCGCTGCCGCCATAGGCTTCGGGGATGGTCGCGCCGAGCAAGCCGGTATCGCCCATCTCCCGGAAAATCGCCGCATCGGTGCGCTCGTGACGGAAGGCTTCGAGCACCCGTGGTGCCAGCTTGTCGGCGGCGAACTGCTGCGCGCTGTCACGCACCATGCGCTCTTCATCGGTGAGCTGCTGATCGAGCAGCAGCGGGTCGATCCAATTGAAGCTTGCTTTGCCGGCCATGGTTGGTCCTCTTGTCGTTAGCGATGAGCGAGCACGCGGCCCGATGCAGCTTGGTGATGCGTTGATCCTAGAAGCTGAAGCGGGATGCAGCAAACGAGTAATTCGCAACGACCTGTGCGGTTTACGCACTCCGAGGTATTCTGAGTGGCATCTTCGGCCGCAATTTAGTGAGGTAGCCGCATAATGCGTCGCAAGATCCCCAGCACCGCCGCGCTGGTCGCCTTCGAAGCCGCTGCGCGACATCAGAGCTTTACCCGTGCCGCGGAGGAACTGGCGCTGACCCAGAGCGCCATCTGCCGCCAGATCGGCGGTTTGGAAGAATTCCTCGGGCTGGAACTCTTCCGCCGCTCACGTCGCGGGGTAAAGCTGACCGAAGCCGGCCTGTCCTATGCCCGCCGCGTCGCCACCCAACTCGACGCCGTTGAGCGCGACACCCTTGCAGTGATGGGCCAACAGGGTGCACAAACCATCGAACTGGCGCTGGTGCCGACCTTCGGCACGCAATGGCTGCTGCCACGGCTGCGGCAGTTCCAGGCGCTGCACCCGGAAATCACCGTTAACCTGACCAATCGCACCCGCCCTTTCCTGTTTGCGGATACCGAGTTCGATGCGGCGATCTATTTCGGTGATGGGGATTGGTCCGGCACCGTCGCCCACCCTTTAATGCCGGAGCACTCGATACCCGTCTGCAGCCCCGTGCTGTTAAAGGATAGCGACGAACTGAGCGCCCAGGCAATTGCCGAGATGCCGCTGCTGCAGCAGACCACCCGGCCCTACGCCTGGCGTCAGTGGTTCGATTCGCTTGGGATGAAGATCGCACGAGACATGACCGGGCCCCGTCTCGAGCTGTTTTCGATGCTGGCCCAGGCGGCCGAGCACCAGATGGGCGTGGCGCTGATACCGCCGTTCCTTATCCAGCGCGAACTCGCCGAGGGGCGCCTGGTAATCGCCCACCCACACTCGTTCCGTCGCGAGGATCAGGCCTATCACCTGATGATTCCCGAGCGCCGCGTAGAGTCAGCCGCCATGCACGCCTTTCGCGACTGGCTGCTGGATGAGGCGCGCGCATGGATGGCGCAGCAGGCATAGGCCCGCCGCACTGAAACAGGGGACGCCCGCCCGAAACCGCCAATGTAACCGCGCGCTTTGTGAACGGCGCGCTTGAAACCCCCATTGCCGTCCTTCTTACTATGCGTCACGCAGCTGCAGACAGGATGTATGCCCAGCCGCGCGAGCCATCACCAGCCTTCACGGCATTCAACCAAGGACAGGTAGAAGCATGAGCGGTTACGTCCCCAACATCCCGAAAGCCAAGCGCGACGCCGAGCTCAAAGGCGTCGAACCCGTCGATATCCACGCCCAACGCTGGGCTGAATACGAACGCCACGCCAAGCAGCCTGCGAAGCCAGCCGAGAAAACCAAGATCGCTCTGCGCATCGGTGTCTTCTTCGACGGCACCGGGAACAACGCTGCCAATACGGCGCTAGGTATCGCCTGCGGTGCGCATCACCCGATAAAGCCAGAAGATCTGGATACGAGTTGCAAGCCCTATATGGCTGATCCAAGCAGCAGCTACGGAAATGACGCTACCAATGTAAAAAAGCTGAGTGAGTTGTACCACGCTCCTCCGTCACCTGAGGGCAGCGATCAGCAAAAGCATGCCTTTCGTAAACTGTACGTCGACGGTATCGGCACTAAAGCTGGTGAAAAAGATAACGCGCTAGGCTTGGGAGCGGGCCGAGGCGATACAGGCGTCGCCGGGTGCGTACAGAAAGCCTTTGACGGAATAAAAGACCTGATCGACAGCCTGAATCGAGAGCATCCAGATGGTGAAATCATCTCGCTGACTTTCGATACTTTTGGCTTTAGTCGCGGTGCCGCCGCAGCGAAGCACTTCGCTAACGAGATCGTCCGAGGCATAGAGGGGCCCCTAAGAAGAGCGCTGCAAGACAACGGCAGGGCGTTCAGTTCGAGCTTCATTCATCGTTATCAACGCGGCATCAATATGGGATTCATTGGGCTGTTCGACACCGTTGCTTCTGTCGGTGGCCTAGCGAATCTGGGAAATATCCAAAGTTCCACCACGCCCTGGCTAAAACAGCACCTACCCCGGAAATACTTCGCAGATGTCATCCATCTAGTAGCCCGAGACGAAGTACGTGCCAACTTTCCTCTAAGCCGAGTGAAACCGGATCACACTGAAATTACGCTGCCTGGTGCGCACTCGGATATCGGTGGTGGTTATTTGCAGGAAGCTGAAGAGTGCGTACTGGTCAGCCCCATGCAGGCCCTTGAAGTAGCGCTGCACATAGATGTAACTACCACTTCGATCTATCGGGATGCCATGCAAGCCAGGGATCGATTGATCGTCGAAGGGTGGTCGGCATCAATGCTTGAGATCATCACTCCGGAAGCTGAACTGCTGCCTACGAATCCGGAGGATCGCCTAGCCGCAAGACGCAAGCGGGTATACGTCGGGCTGCAGCTGAAACGCAGAGTGAGGGGGGAGCTATCGCGAGTGTACTTACGAGTGATGCATGAGCTAGCAAAACAAAGAGGCGTACGGTTTGAAACTATCGACGACCATGATCCTAACTATGTAATCCCGGATGATCTTAAGTCGCTCTGTGACCGCTTCACAGCAGGGGATTACAGCACTACGACCACTGACGAAATGTTGCTAAAGCAGCATTACATTCATATTTCCGCACACTGGAATAAGCCTGTTAAAAATTGGTCGCCCACCGGGTTTAAGCTGCTGTATATCAACGCTCCCGCGCCCGATGGGATCCGCCGACAACATCCTCATGTACCCGATTGGACACTATTGTGATGAAATCTTTCCTCGCCCTCTTGGGCATGATTTTTCTTTGCGGCTGCCAGGCAACAGATCCGTTGTCCGCAAAGCACGACCCGAAGGATCGCTGGTGGAGCCTAGAGTTTATTGGGCCGAACTATATGACCGGCTGGGTCGAATCCAGCGTTGTCGAAGATATCAACGGTAAGCTCTTTGACCACGGCAGTGGCGGTGTTATTGGCAATGGAAACCCCGGGTATGCAACCGAAACTGCCAGAGGATGGGTCGGTGGGGTTGGCGGAAACATAAGAGGGGTTGTCGGCGCGGACCTGCCAAAACGAATATACGTTCGGTGGCAGTCTGCAGTTGAACCACAAACCTATCGAGCCTGGATAGAAATCCCTGAAGAAGCCAGGGAGATCATGCACCAATCCACGCACCGGCGCTGCCCCCAAGCACCCGACCGGACTGCGCGCTATATGGCCGCGGCCTACTTAGGATTGGCCCCAGGCGGGGTTGTTCAAGTCTGGATAGCGAATAGCTGTGGTCATGCGATCAAAGTTGCTCGCGGCGAGGCAGAGATAGAACCACTTGGGCCGCACCTGGGAAAGTCCGGCGGCAACTACTATCCGCAACCTGAAGTATCCAAACGTTATGTGGAGAAGTTCGGTATCCCTTATGGAAGCTGGTAGACCTGCAACTGCAGGCCCTCATACCAAAGCAAGCGCTGTCAGACCCGTAGCCAGAAGCTAATCAAGCCATGCATTGCAGCGGATGCATGTTTCCTACCGACTGTGCTTAGCTTTTGCGGCAGATTGGGGTAGTCGTCAGCAAATCAAGCCGCCTCGACCTTCTTCTTCCGCGGCTTCAGGTACTTCGTCAACCCCTGAAACCACATCACCAACGCAGGGTTGCCCTGGATCTGAATTTCCTTGTTCTGGATCCCCTGCATGAAGGCGAGCTGCTTGTTCTTGGCGTTCATGGTGGCGAAGCCGTAGGCGCTGTCCTTGAAGCCGATGGCGAAGGCTGGCTCGTTTGCTGGGCCGCCATGGCTGGTGACGCGCTGATCCTTGACCCTGTAATGCCGAGCAACCTTGCCGTCTAGCGTATGCAGCTGGAAGGTCAGGTCTTTATCGCCGAGTTGTTTCTGGAAATCAGGGTTGGTGCGGCTGGCCTTGGTCATCAGGCGACCCAACATCCAGAGAAGAAAGCGAAATTTCATGATTGGCCGACCATTGGCGAGAAAACCGGCATTGTAACGGCTGGTCTGAGCGGCGAAAGCAGTAGAACAGAGGGGTCTGGAGCGGACTCTCCAGTCAGGTTGGCCCGGAGCCTGGCGGCCCCGGGCAGACGCGCACTCAGTTGATCGCGTCTTTCAGCATCTTTCCCGGCTTGAACGCTACGGTATTGCTGGCCTTGATGGTGACAGGATCGCCTGTCTGGGGATTCTTGCCAGTACGTGCACCGCGATGACGCTGCAGAAAGGTGCCGAAACCAACCAAAGTCACACTGTCCTTACGGTTCAGCGCGTTGGTGATCTCATCCAGTACGGCATTGAGTACACGATTGGCCTGATCCTTGGTGAGATCGGCCTTTTCGGCGATGGCGGCTGCGAGTTCCGGTTTGCGCATAATTAGCCTCTACGACTTTATTGTTTTTGTGCTTGCTGTTCTCCGAACAGCATCCCGGCGCGCCGCAACAGCTCTACGGTGCGGCAGCGCCTCGGGCAGCATGGCACGCTGCTAGCACCCGCGCCAGCCCCCGCCACTGCTTTGGCGGATCATTCAGGCGACTTTAATGACAGAACCTGAGGCACTTCCGCCAACACCGGTGGCAGCTGCTTGTTCAGCGCCAGACGCTCTTGCACAGCCGTTCCGGTCAGGGCGTAGCCCAGCAGGCTACCGTCTGCATCGCGGAACAGCGCCCTCAGGTCATTGCCCTCACCTTCCACGCTCCAGATGCCTTCGCTGCCTGCTGCCGGCGGCGATACCACGAGCGGGCAGACGGGGGTTTTCACGGTGATCGGCATTGGTCCGTAGGTGACGGGTGTCAGTTGTCCGGTGAGCGTTCTGGCCAGGGCTCGAACGCCGCTCATCAACGGCATTACGTACAACAGGTTGAGCCCATCCACCTCGGCGCAGTCGCCTAGGGCATAAACGTTCTCGGCCGAGGTCTGCAGCATGCGATCAACCTCAATGCCGCGATTGACCGCCAGCCCTGCCTCTGCGGCCAACTCGGTTCGAGGACGCAGGCCAACTGCACTGACAACGAGGTCGCATTCGATTTGCTGGCCGTCGGATAGCTGCGCCCGCAATGCGTCGCCCTTTCGCTCTAGCCGTTCGAGTACAGGACCGAGGTGAAAGCGCGCACCCAACGACTCGAGGCCCCGCTGCACCGCGGCTGCGGGCTCGGGAGGCAGAAGTGACGGCATGATCTGCTCGCATGGCGCGACGAGCTCGACTTCATAGCCACCATGCAGCAGATCGTTCGCAAATTCGCAGCCAATCAGCCCCGCACCGAGGATCAATACGCGACGCTTACCGTGAGCGGCTTCGCGGAAGCGGCCGTAATCGAGCAAGTCATTGATAGGGAAAACCGCGTCCTGCGCATCGCCTGCGACAGGCACCTCGATAGTCTGCGCGCCCCAGGCGATGACCAGATCGCGGTACGGGACGGGCTCGTTACCGATCCAGACGCGGTGATTCGCCGGGTCGAGGCGGGTCACCCGGGTATGGGTGCGAATTTCGGCGTTGAGCTGGATCGCCATCGGCCCGGCGACAGTCATGCCCAACGCATCGGCACTCTTGTTCATGGCGAAGCCGGTGGACAGCATGGGCTTGGAGTAGGAGCGCCCATCGTCGGCAGTGATCAGCAGCAGCGGTGTTTCGCTGTCGAGCTTGCGAAATTCCCGCGCCAGGTTGTAGCCCGCCAGCCCGGTGCCGATGATCACCAGCGGTGCTTTTTTGTTGTTCGATGGATTCATATCAGCCGATCGCAATCATTTCGAAGTCCATCTTGCCCACGCCACAGTCGGGGCACAGCCAGTCTTCAGGTACGTCTTCCCAGGCGGTGCCGGGCGCGATGCCTTCGTCAGGCCAACCCTCGGCTTCGTCGTAGATGAAGCCACATACCACGCATTGCCACTTTTTCATTATTCACCTCGATCAGTCACGGTTGCGCTGCACGCTATACCAGAACGTCGCCGGCCGCCAAACATGGCGCCACGGCTAATAGACACGTCGCCCGCGAAAGATTTCTGGGCAAAAAGAAACGGGCGGCCTGAGCCACCCGTTTCTTATTCAACTGCAGTCTCAGCTGCCGTTGGAGATGCCCACCAGCGGATCGGTGATTCCCATCACGTAGAAACCAATCAAGCCGATGGTGCCGGCCAGCACGAGGTAGTACAGCGTTGGCAGCATGGTCTTGCGCAACGTGATGCCTTCTCGTCCCAGCAAGCCGACCGTGGCCGAAGCCGCCACTACGTTGTGAATGGCGATCATGTTGCCCGCCGCGGCGCCCACCGATTGCAACGCCACCATCAGCGCACCGGAGAGGCCCAGCAGGCCCGCAGTGTTGAGCTGGAATTGCGAGAGCATCAGGTTGGATACCGTGTTGGAGCCGGCGATAAATGCGCCCAGCGCACCTACTGCAGGGGCGAAGAACGGATAGACACTGCCCACGCTGTTGGCCACCAACTGCGCCATGGCCACCGGCATCGAGACCAGATCCGAGCCGTTAACGCCGGAGTTGATCAGGATCCGCACCATGGGAATGGTGAAGATCAGCACGAAGCCCGCGCCCAGCAGCGTCTTGCTTGACTCGGAGATCGCAGCACCCAGTTGAGCGGCTTTCATGCGATGCAGGAAGAAGGTCACCAGCACCACCATGCAGAGGATCCCGCCTGGCAAGTACAGCGGCTCCAGCGTGCCGGACACGCCGGTTTCACCGAGGATGTCCTTCCAGCCGAAGCTGACAGACATCAGCGCTGCCTTGAGCTGCGGAAAGATCCGCGACATCACCAGGAAGATCGCCAGCAGCAGATAGGGAGCCCAGGCCATCGGCACGGAAATCGGCGTCCGCCCTGCGACGTCCTCGATCTTCATTTCGATCTTGCCCATCCACTCAACCGGCCACTCGCTGGCCGGGGCGAAATCCCAGCTGGTCTTGGGCAGCAGGAAGCCCGCCTTGGCCGCCGGAACAACGATGGCTAGGCCGACCAGCGCGCCGATCATCGACGGGAATTCCGGACCCAGGAAGACGCCCGCGGCGGCATAAGGAATTACGAATGCCAGACCTGTGAAGATGGCGAACGGCGCCATCGCCAGGCCTTCACCCCAGGAGCGGTTACGACCGAAGAAGCGCGTCATGATGCAGATCATGATCAACGGCATGAGGATGCCGCACAGCGCATGGATGATCGCCACGCGAGAGAAAATCAGATGGAAGAAAACGTCCCAGCTGCTTCCCACCGTTGCCAGCTGCCCACCGAGAGTAGCCTGGTCGAGGCCACCGGCGACACCGACCAGAATCGGCGTACCCACCGCACCGAATGACACCGGCGTGGATTGCACCATCATCCCCAGCACCACTGCCGTCAGCGCCGGGAAGCCAAGTGCGACGAGCAGCGGAGCCGCCACGGCAGCCGGCGTACCAAAGCCCGACGCACCTTCGATGAAGCAACCGAACAGCCAGGCCACGATTAGCACCTGGACGCGTTTGTCCGGGCTGACGTTGGCGAAGCCGCGCCGAATCGAAGCGATGCCCCCCGAATGTTTTAGCGTGTTTAGAAGAAGGATGGCGCCAAAGATGATCCAGAGGATCGCGGCGGTGAGAATCAACCCTTGCAGCGTGGAAGCCAGGACCCGGTTGAAGGTCATGTCCCAGGCCAGCAGGCCGATCAACGCAGTGAGCACGAAAACCAGCGGCATCGCGTACTTGGCCGGCCAGCGAAAGCCGATCAGCAGTACCCCCGCAAGCACCAGCGGCACGAAGGCCAGTATGGACAGCAGTGTCTGACTCATTGTTGGGTTCCTTGTTTTTTGTTGTGAACCACTTCTTTCCCGGAAAGCCCGGTCCCACGCATGGCCGACATGGAAAACCACACCGACCCGAGAAGTTGACTAACGAGTCACGTTAGCCGACCCCTCTTGCTCGAAAGCCCCGAACGCTAAAAGCGCCCGGGGCTTGTCAACTTGCGGCGCTCAGATTGCGCCTGAGTCGTATTGGTCCGCCGCTGCCTGGTCGGTCGAATAAATTCGACCCTACACAGACCGTTGCAGGATCGAAGTCCTTCGCCAGCTGCGGCATGGCGGACCCGATTCCGCTCAACCCGCCTGCTGCTTGAAGCGCTGGCGCCAGGCATGCAGTAGCGGCTCGGTATAGCCACTTGGCTGCTCGCGGCCCTTGAACACCAGATCGCACGCCGCCTGGAACGCAGCTGATTGAGCATAGTCGGCAGCCATCGGACGGTAGACCGGATCGCCGGCGTTCTGCTGGTCGACCACCTTGGCCATACGCTCGAGGGTCTCGCGAACCTGGGCTTCTTCAACCACACCGTGGCGTAGCCAGTTGGCCAGGTGCTGGCTGGAAATACGCAGTGTGGCGCGGTCTTCCATCAGGCCCACGTCATGGATGTCCGGCACCTTGGAGCAGCCAACGCCCTGCTCGACCCAACGCACCACGTAACCGAGGATCCCCTGGCAGTTGTTGTCCAGTTCCTGCTGAATCTCCTCGGCCGACCAATTGCGCTCCGCTGCAACCGGAATGGTCAGCAGATCATTGGTCAGCTTGTCGCGTTCGCTCGCCAGATCGATCTTTTCCAGCTCGGTCTGAACGGCCTGCACATCGACCTGGTGATAGTGCAGCGCGTGCAACGTAGCGCCTGTAGGCGATGGCACCCAGGCGGTGTTGGCGCCGGCTTTGGGGTGCGCAATCTTCTGCTCCAGCATGGCGGCCATCAGGTCAGGCATGGCCCACATACCCTTGCCGATCTGCGCCTTGCCGCGCAGGCCACAGTTCAGACCGACCAGCACGTTGTTGCGCTCGTAGGCCTGAATCCAGGCGGTGCTCTTCATGTCGCCCTTACGCAGCACGGCGCCGGCTTCCATGATGGTGTGCATCTCGTCGCCGGTACGGTCGAGGAATCCGGTGTTGATGAAGGCCACGCGATTCTTCGCGGCGCCGATGCAGGCCTTGAGGTTGACGCTGGTGCGGCGCTCCTCATCCATGATGCCGACTTTCAGCGTATGACGCGGCAGCCCGATCAAGTCTTCGACGCGCCCAAACAGCTCGTCAGTGAATGCCACTTCGGCGGGACCATGCATCTTCGGTTTGACGATGTACATCGAGCCGGTGCGCGAATTGCCCTTGCGCTGCTGGTCATGCTTGGCGATCAGGCTGGTGACCACGCCATCCATGATGCCTTCGGGGATCTCGTGACCCTCACCGTCGATGATCGCCGGGTTGGTCATCAGGTGGCCGACGTTGCGGATGAACAACAGCGAGCGGCCGTGCAGCTTCAAGTTGGAGCCGTCGGCTGCGGTGTATTCGCGGTCTTCGTTCAGGCGACGGGTGATGCGCTTGCCGCCCTTCTCCATGTCTTCGACCAGGTCGCCCTTCATCAGGCCCAGCCAGTTGCGATAGACCAGCACCTTGTCGTCGGCGTCCACGGCTGCGGTGGAGTCTTCGCAGTCCATGATGGTGGTGACGGCAGCTTCCATCAGCAGATCCTTGACGCCGGCGGCATCGGTCTGGCCGATCGGGCTGTTCGGGTCAATCTGGATTTCGACATGCAGGCCATTGTTCTTTAGCAATATCGCCTTCGGCTCGAGCGCTTCGCCCTGATAGCCGATGAATTTCTCAGGCTGCTTCAGCTCAGTGATATTGCCGTTTTCCAGGGTGACCTTGAGCTGGCCGTCCTGCACGCGATAGCTGACCGAGTCGGCATGGCTGCCTTCGGCCAGCGGTGCGGCCTTATCGAGGAAGTTGCGCGCGAAAGCGATGACCTTGGCGCCACGCACTTCGTTGTAGCCGGGGCCCTTCTGGGCGCCATTCTCTTCGCTGATTGCGTCAGTACCGTAGAGGGCGTCATACAGCGAACCCCAGCGGGCATTGGCGGCGTTCAGCGCGTAGCGGGCATTGCCGATCGGCACGACCAGCTGCGGGCCGGCCTGGGTGGCGATTTCGCTGTCGACGTTGCTGGTGCTGATCGCCACTTCGCCCGGCTCGGGCTGCAGGTAGCCGATGGACTCGAGAAAGGTGCGGTAAGCCGGCATATCGGTAATCGGGCCGGGATTGCTGCGGTGCCAGTTATCCAGCTCCACCTGCAAACGGTCGCGCTCGGCGAGCAGCTCGCGGTTCTTCGGCGCCAGATCATGAACCAGCTGATCGAAGCCGCTCCAGAAGGCAGCCGCCTCGACGCCGGTGCCGGGCAGGACTTCGTCGTCGATGAAACGTTGCAGGTTGGCCGCAACTTGCAGGCGGCCCAGGGTTACGCGCTCGGTCATGTTGTTCTCCTTTTCCGATTCAGTTGGCGACAGCGGCAACGCCGGCCTTGGCGACCTGTGCATCCTGAGCGGCCGTCACGCCGGACACACCGACAGAACCGATCACTTGACCGTCGTGAATGACCGGCACGCCGCCTTCCAGCGAGCAGACCACGGGAGCGGACAGGAAGGCGTTGCGTCCGCCATTGACCATGTCCTCGTAGCCCTTGGTTTCACGGCGACCCACTGCGGCGCTGCGAGCTTTCTCGGTAGCGATGTAGGAAGCGATCGGCGCACAGCCGTCCAGACGCTCCAGCGCCAACGGGTGGCCGCCATCGTCAGCAACCACGATGGTCACGGCCCAGCCGTTGTTCTGCGCTTCGGTACGCGCGGCGGCAAGGATGTTGGCAACTTCGGTCTGAGTTAGCATGGCTTTGGTCTTCATGGTCTCTCCTGTCTTGGTATTCGGTTGTTCGCTATGTCGGGTGGGCCGTTGCCGCTCCGATCCAGCTCATCAAAACAATTCGTCAGGCAGCTGGCTGGTGGGCTAAAGCCCGCCCTACGCCGGGGCGCTTTTGCAACTCCTATGCGGGCCTTTGCACGCCTGGCTGCATCCGCCTCTTAGGCGACTCCGTCAAACCGGCAGGGTGGACGCTAGCCCACCAAATGGCTCAGGCCCGCTGAGATGGTGATCTATCGCAGAGCGCCACCCGGCCCATCCTAACGGTCAATAATCGCGTTTATTGCATCGCCTCCTCGACGATTTCGATCCAATGCCGCACCGGCGTCCGTCCGGCGCCATCGAGGTGCGACTGGCAGCCGATATTGGCGGTGACGATGACCTCGGGCTTGCCGCTTTCCAGCGCTGTGAGCTTGTTGTCACGCAGCTGCTTGGACAGCACCGGCTGGGTGATCGAATAGCTCCCCGCCGAGCCGCAGCACAGGTGCGCATCGGGCACCGCGGTGAGCTGGAAGCCGAGCCGTGTGAGCACGTCTTCGACCGCGCCGCCAAGCTTCTGTGCGTGTTGCAGCGTGCAGGGGCAATGAAAGGCCATGCGCTTGTCGGCTTTGGCGTTCAGCCGCTCGAGTTCGGCGCTGCGCATCACTTCGACCAGATCCTTGGCCAGCATGCTGACCCGCGCGGCCTTCGTCGCGTAGGCGGGATCGTCCCGTAGCAGATGACCATAGTCCTTGATGAAAGCCCCGCAGCCACTGGCGGTCTGAACGATGGCTTCTGCACCCTCTTCGATAGCCGGCCACCAGGCGTCGATGTTGCGTCGCGCCCGGTCAAGCCCGGCTTCCTGGGCATTGAGGTGGTAGTCCACCGCACCGCAACAACCCGCCTCACGCGCCGTAGTCACGCTGATGCCAAGGCGATCAAGCACGCGGGCGGTGGCGGCGTTGGTGTTGGGTGACAGGCTTGGCTGCACGCAGCCTTCGAGTATCAGCACGCGGCGGGTATGCAGCACCTGCGGCCGAGGCTTGGCCGGTGTGACCTGGCGCGGCATGTGGGCACGCAGCGTCGCGGGCATCAGCGGGCGCAGTGCATTGCCGGTACCTAGCAGCGCCTTGAACAGCCCTGGACGAGGGATGACGGTACGCAAGCCTGTGCGCAACAAGCGTTCGCCTGCCGAGCGCGGCACCTGCTGCTCCATGAAGCCGCGACCGATATCCAGCAGGTTGTGGTACTGCACGCCGGATGGACAGGTGGTTTCGCAGTTGCGGCAGGTCAGGCAGCGATCCAGATGGGTCTGGGTGCTCTCCGTGACTTCGCCACCTTCTAACATTTCTTTCATCAGGTAGATGCGCCCGCGCGGGCCATCCAGCTCGTCACCGAGCAGCTGATAGGTCGGGCAGGTGGCATTGCAGAAACCGCAGTGCACGCAGGAGCGCAGGATGCTTTCCGCCTCCTCGGCACGCGGCAGCTTCTTCGCGGCCTCACTCAGATTCGTTTGCATAGTTAGGTCTAGACCTCGGAATACATGCGGCCGGGGTTGAATATCCCCTGCGGGTCGAGTGCCGTCTTGAGCTGTCGGTGATAACGCAGCAGCGGCTCGCCCAATGGCTGAAACGGGCTGGTGGTCGCGCCAGCGGTAAAGCAGATGGCATGGCCGCCGACTTCGTTGACGATGCTGCGAATGGTCTGCGCATCCGCATCGGACTTCAGCCAGCGTTGGGCGCCCGCCCAGTCGATCAGCTGTTCGCCGGGGAGTGCGAGAACAGGGGTGTCCGTAGGCAGCGAAAGACGCCACAGTGGGCGCGCGTCGCTGAAGAAGCCCAGTCGCTGCTCACGCAAATCCTGCCAGTAGCCGGCCTCCAGTGACTGCCCGCCAATCCGGTCACACGCGGCATTCACGGAGCCCTCACCACCCTCCAGGCGCAGGTGCAAAGCCTGGCCGTCGTGGCTTGCTGCCGTAATCGGCACAGGTTGCTGGCCCCATTCGGCAAGCTTCAGCAGCGCGCGATCAACCGGCATTTCCACCCGTAGACTGCGGCACAGGCGAGGTTTGGGCAGCACCTTCAGCGAGACCTCGGTCAGCACCCCAAGGCAACCAAAGCTGCCAGCCATCAAGCGCGACAGGTCGTAGCCCGCTACGTTCTTCATCACTTCGCCGCCAAAGCGCAGGTGTTTGCCCTGCCCTGTGATCACGCGTGTGCCCAGCACGAAGTCGCGGACCGATCCGGACCAGGGCCGGCGTGGACCGGACAGTCCGGCGGCAATCATGCCGCCAACGGTAGCGCCTTCTCCAAGATGCGGCGGCTCGCACGGCAGCATCTGGTTGGCTTCGTCGAGCGCTGCTTCAAGCTCCGCCAAGGGCGTGCCGGCGCGGGCAGTGACGACCAGCTCGGTAGGGTCGTAGGTCACGATGCCACGATGCGCCCGGGTATCCAGCAGAGTGCCCTGAACGGCACGCCCCAGAAAAGCCTTGCTGTTGCCACCCTGGATTCGCAGCGGCGCGTTGCTGGCCAGCGCCTGGTTGACCTGATCGAGCATCTGCTCGCTGGCGTCAAAGGAAACCGTCATCAGAAACGCTCCAGTTCAGGGAAGGGCAACTGCCCGCCATGCACGTGCATGGCGCCGAATTCGGCGCAGCGATGCAGCGTCGGGATGTTCTTGCCTGGGTTGAGCAACCCGCTGGGGTCGAACGCGGCCTTCACCGCATGGAAGAGGGTCAGCTCGTCCGCGTTGAACTGGGCGCACATCTGATTGATCTTCTCGCGACCGACACCGTGCTCGCCGGTGATCGAGCCACCGACCTTTACGCAGAGTTCGAGGATCTTGCCGCCCAGCGCCTCGGCGCGCTCCAACTCGCCCTCAGTGTTGGCATCGAAAAGGATCAGCGGGTGCATGTTGCCGTCGCCGGCATGGAACACGTTGGCCACGCGCAGGCCGTATTCATCGGACAGGTCGGAAATGCCTCTGAGCACGCCCGGCAGCTCGCGCCGCGGGATGGTGCCGTCCATGCAGTAGTAGTCCGGCGAGATCCGGCCGACCGCCGGGAAGGCATTCTTGCGCCCAGCCCAGAATTTGACCCGCTCGGCTTCGTCCTTGGCCAGCCGCACCTCGGTGGCGCCGGCCAGTTTGAGCACCTCGCCCACGCGGGCGCAGTCATCGTGGACATCGGCCTCAACGCCATCCAGTTCGCAGAGCAGGATCGCCTCGGCGTCCACCGGGTAACCGGCGTGGATGAAGTCTTCGGCGGCACGGATCGACAGGTTGTCCATCATCTCCAGCCCACCGGGAATGATGCCCGCGGCGATGATGTCGCCTACCGCACGACCGGCTTTTTCCACAGAATCGAATGCCGCCAGCAGCACCTTCGCCACCTGCGGCTTGGGCAACAGCTTGACCGTCACTTCAGTAACGATGCCAAGCATGCCTTCGGAGCCAGTGAACAGCGCCAGCAGGTCGAAGCCCGGCGAATCCAGCGCATCAGAGCCGAGCACCATGCGCTCGCCCTCGACAGTGAGAATTTCGACCTTGAGCAAATTGTGCACGGTCAGCCCGTACTTCAGGCAATGCACGCCACCGGCATTCTCGGCAACGTTGCCGCCAATGGAACATGCAATCTGCGATGACGGATCTGGCGCGTAATAGAGGTCATAAGGCGCAGCAGCCTGAGAAATTGCCAGGTTGCGCACACCCGGCTGAACACGGGCGAAGCGACCGGCCGGGTCGACTTCAAGGATCTTGTTGAAACGCGCCATGACCAGCAGGATGCCCTGCTCCAGCGGCAGCGCACCGCCTGACAAACCCGTGCCGGCACCTCGCGCCACAACCGGTACACCACGCTTGTGAGCAATCTTCAGCAGGGTTTCGACCTGTTCGATGCGCTCGGGCAGCACCACCAGCATCGGCGTGGTGCGGTAGGCGGACAGGCCGTCGCACTCATAAGGCTTGAGGTCTTCGCCACGATGGAGAACGTCCATGTCGGGCAGCTGCGCCTTGAGATCAGCAAGCAATGCCGCCTTGTCGACCTTGGGCAGCTCACCATCGACGCGTTCGTCGTAAAGGATATTCATGGCAGTCGGTGCTCTTCTTTATTCACCGTCAGCACGGCCAGCTGCGGTGGTTTGACGCATCATTAGCCCCTCAGCCATATCCCGTCCACCCGGAAAACCACTGGTCCTACCAGTTTCTTTCGCCAGGCTTTCAAGCGATGCGGACAGAAGACCCATATATCGGCATCTTGACCCTGTAAATGCCGGCTGGGCTAAACTACACAAAATTGGTCCTACCAGTTGAGAAGCGGCTTATGCTCATCGAAAACACCCACGACAATCGCCGCCTGGCAGACGTCGTCGCCGAGCGGATCGAACGCTTGATCGTCGATGGCGTGCTCAAGGTCGGACAGACACTGCCATCGGAGCGACGCCTGTGCGAGAAGCTCGGTATCTCGCGCTCGGCGTTGCGTGAAGGGCTGCGTGTGCTGCGTGGCCGCGGCATCATCGAAACCGCGCAGGGTCGCGGGTCGCACGTGGCCCGGCTGTCTGGCGAACAGGATGCCAGCCCGCTGATGCACCTGTTCAACTCACAGCCGCGCACGCTTTACGATCTGCTGGAAGTACGCGCCCTGCTGGAAGGTGAGTCGGCGCGACTGGCCGCGCTACGCGGGACCGATGCTGATTTCATCCTGCTCCGCCGCCGCTATGAAGAAATGCTCGCCGCCCACACCGAAGCGGGCGCCGACCCTCGCGAGCACGCGCGACTGGATCACGCCTTTCACCTGGCCGTCAGCGAGGCGTCGCACAACCCGGTGCTGGTGCACACGCTGCAATCACTGACCGACCTGATGCTTTCCACGGTCTTCGCCTCAGTCAACAACCTCTACCACCGACCGATGCAGAAGCGGCAGATCGACCGGCAGCACTCCCGGCTGTTCCACGCCATCACCGAGCGCCTGCCAGACCAGGCGCAGCGCGCCGCCCGCGATCACATCCATAGCATCCGCGACAACCTCAAGGAAATCGAACAGGAAGAGCAGCGCTTGGTACGCGCGACCATGCGCCTGGAAGGCTGGGCCTGACGCTATGGGAACTGGTGCGCTGCAGCGCAGACCCCTGCCGGCACTGGAAAGTGCACAGCTGAACGACCGTAGGTATTCGAGCGCACCGCCGCGCCTGGGAGCCGGTGCCTTTGTCCGCCAGCCCGTTCACACCGGCTTTCTTGCTAGACTCGCCGCTTCTTTTTAGTCCCCGTTACCGCACGTGTCCGATTTCCAAGAATGGTTACCTGCTGACCGCCTCGCTGTGCCGCTCTCCGCTGACCTGCATGACTGGCTCTATGTCGACCGGGGTTCGCTTACCCGACGCCTGACTCGGCTGGCCGAAGGCGCGTTCAGCGTCGTACCGCTGGCTGAAGGCTGGCAGGTACTGCGAGACGATGAATGCGCCGCGCTGGGCGTGGCAGACGGCAGCGAGGGCTGGGTGCGCGAGGTCTACCTGCGAGGGCACGAGCAGCGCTGGGTATTCGCCCGCAGCGTTGCGGCGCGTCACGCCCTGGAACGGTCCGGGCTGGACCTGCCACACCTGGGCAGCCGCTCGTTGGGGGAGTTGCTGTTTAGCGACCCGGCATTCAAGCGCGGTCCGCTGGAAGCGCGGCGCTATCCTTCCGAGTGGCTTCCCGAGGCGGTGCGCGAGCCCCGGCTGTGGGCGAGACGCTCCTGTTTCAGCCAGGGCGACCTGCGCGTGCTGGTTGCCGAGGTGTTTCTGCCGGAGCTGTGGCAGGCCGCACGGATAACGACCTGATCGCGGCACAGACTGCCTAACCTGACCTTTACTGATCGGAGACCCGCCGATGTATCAGAAGCTTCTGCAATCGAGCAATCGCCTGCACCCGCGCGCCTGGGACTTCATTCAGCTGATGCGCCTGGACCGTCCGATCGGCACCTATCTGCTGCTGTGGCCGACGCTATGGGCACTGTGGATTGCCGGAGAAGGCTCACCCAGCGTAAAGAACATCGTGATCTTCGTGCTCGGAGTCATCCTCATGCGTGCGGCCGGTTGTGTGATCAACGACTTCGCCGACCGCAATCTCGATGGCCATGTCAGCCGCACCAAGGGCCGACCGCTCGCCACCGGCAAGATCACGTCCAGGGAAGCCTGGATCCTGTTCGCCATCCTCGTCGCCCTGAGCTTCATTCTGGTGTTGTTCACCAACGCTGCCACCATCTGGCTGTCATTCGGCGCGCTGGGCGTGGCGTCGCTTTACCCCTTCATGAAGCGCTACACCTACTACCCACAGGTCGTGCTGGGCGCGGCGTTTTCCTGGGGCATGCTGATGGCCTTCACTGCAGAGCGCGGCGAGCTGCCGCCCGAAGCCTGGCTACTATTCATCGCCAACGTGGTCTGGACCGTTGGCTACGACACCTATTACGCCATGGCGGACCGCGAGGACGACCTGAAAATCGGCATCAAGTCCACCGCCATCCTGTTCGGCGAAGCCGACCGCATCATCATTGCGACGCTTCAGGGCCTCGCCCTGTTCTGCCTGATCCTCGCTGGCGTGCGCTTCGAACTGGGCCAGTGGTTCCACCTGGGCCTAACCATCGCCGCCCTGTGCTTCGCCTGGGAATTCATCAAGACCCGCTCGCGCAAGCCACAGGCCTGCTTCAAAGCCTTCCTGCACAATCACTGGGCAGGGCTGGCCATCCTCGCCGGGATCGTTCTGGACTACGCAACGAAGGCAAGCTAGAGCCTTTACCCGACCTAAGCGCGAAACAGGCACAACCTATTGCTGTCACATCCCTGCAATATTTCCGTTATCTAATGCCGAGCGACAAGAACCGGACCGAGAGCGGACATGAACGGCAAATGCATACTGATCGTCGATGACGAAGCGCCAATTCGCGAGATGATCGTCGTGGCGTTGGAAATGGCCGGCTACGAATGCCTGGAAGCGGAAAATACGCAGCAAGCTCACGCGCTGATTATCGATCGCCAACCGGATCTGATCCTGCTCGACTGGATGCTGCCCGGAACTTCGGGAATCGAACTGGCGCGCCGACTCAAGCGCGACGAGATGACCGCGAATACCCCAATCATCATGCTCACCGCCAAGGATGCCGAGGACAACAAGATCCAGGGTCTGGAAGTGGGTGCGGATGATTACATCACGAAGCCGTTCTCACCCCGCGAGCTGGTTGCGCGCCTAAAGGCCGTGCTGCGTCGCGCCGCGCCCAGCGATAACGAGACACCCATCGAAATTGGTGGCCTGCTCCTCGACCCAATCAGCCACCGCGTGACCATCGACGGCACGCCGGCTGACATGGGCCCGACAGAATACCGGCTGCTGCAATTCTTCATGACGCACCAAGAACGCGCTTACACTCGCGGACAATTGCTGGATCAGGTCTGGGGCGGCAATGTGTACGTCGAAGAGCGCACCGTGGACGTGCACATCCGGCGCCTGCGCAAGGCCCTGGGCGAAACCTACGAAAATCTGGTGCAGACCGTGCGCGGTACCGGCTACCGCTTTTCCACCAAGAGCTGAACAAACCGCAACCGCTGTGCGTCAGTGGGCGTTATAGATGATTTCCGGCCGGCATCAAGCTGCCTCAAGGAGCGTTAGCGGTGAATCAAGACTGGCAAGGCGCTCTGGTGCGTCGCCTGCTTCTGATATTGGCAGGATGCCTGCTGATCGGCATGATTACGGGCGAGTACGCCTGGGCGTTGGTGGTCGGCCTCACCGGCTACCTCGGCTGGACGCTGTATCAGATTCGCCGGCTGCTGCTCTGGCTCAAGAGCGACCAGGCCGATCAGCCGCCGCCCGACAGCCACGGCCTGTGGGGCGAGATCTTCGATAATCTCTATCAGCTCCAACGCCGGGACCTGCGCCTGCGCGGGCAACTGCAGTCGGTGATCGACCGCGTCCAGGGCTCGACGACCGCGCTCAAAGACGCAGTGATCATGCTCGACAGCGACGGCAATCTGGAATGGTGGAACCCTGCTGCCGAGCGCCTGCTCGGGCTGAAGAAGCCGCAGGACACCGGCCATCCGGTGACGAACCTGGTGCGCCACCCGAGCTTCAAGGAATACTTCGACAAGGGCCGTCACGAAGAACCTCTGGAGCTGTCTTCACCGGTCAACGACCGACTCTGGCTGCAAGTAACCATCACCCGCTACGGCAACAGCGAGCACCTGATGGTGGTGCGCGATATTACGCGTCTCCATCAGCTGGAACAGATGCGCAAGGACTTCGTCGCCAACGTGTCTCACGAGCTGCGCACGCCGCTGACCGTGATCGCCGGGTACTTGGAAACGATGCTCGAACACACCGAAGAAATGCCGGCGCGATGGCCGCGAGCCTTGAATCAGATGAACCAGCAGGCCGGGCGCATGCAGCATCTGCTCAACGACCTGTTGCTGCTGGCAAAGCTGGAGGCCACCAGCCCGCCGACCAACACGCACCCGGTGGATGTCGCCAAGCTGCTGCAATCGATAAAGGGCGACGCCCAGGCGCTATCGGCCGAACGCAACCACAGGATCACCCTCGAAGCCGATCCCACCCTGATGCTCAAAGGCAGCGAGAGCGAGCTGCGCAGCGCCTTCTCCAACCTGATATTCAATGCGGTGAAGTACACACCGGACGCCGGTGAAGTGCATGTGCGCTGGTGGTGCAACGAGCACGGTGCGCACCTGGCGGTGCAGGATTCGGGCATCGGCATTGAGTCCAAACACCTGCCGCGCCTGACCGAGCGCTTCTACCGGGTTGATTCCAGCCGCGCGAGCAACACCGGCGGTACGGGACTTGGGCTGGCCATCGTCAAGCACGTACTGTTACGCCATCAGGGCCGCCTAGACGTGAACAGCACGCCCGGCAAAGGCAGTACCTTCACCTGTCACTTTCCACTGACGATTGCCAGCGTGAAGTGAAGGAGCGCGCAGCGCGCCAGCCCCGAAGCGCCTTGAAATAAGCCCGGGTCGGCCCCATCCTTGGGCCGTCATCCACTACCCGACACCCTAATGGACCCTTCCCCCAGCTTAGCCGCCAGTTACGTTGCACCCTCCTACTTTGCCGATTTCGGTCTGATTCTATTTGCCCTCTTCCTGGTCCTGCTCAACGGCTTTTTCGTTGCGGCCGAATTTGCCATGGTCAAGCTGCGCTCGACCAAGGTCGAGGCCATTGCCAAGCAGCACGGCTGGCGTGGGCATATCCTGCGCAAGGTTCATTCGCAGCTGGACGCCTATCTGTCCGCCTGCCAGCTGGGCATCACGCTGGCCTCCCTCGGGCTCGGCTGGGTCGGCGAGCCGGCTTTCGCACACCTGCTGGAGCCAGTGCTGAAGGCGATCGGAGTGGAGTCGCCAGCCGTCGTTCACGGCATCGCGTTTTTCACGGCCTTTTTCATCATTTCCTATCTGCACATCGTGGTCGGCGAGCTAGCCCCCAAGTCCTGGGCAATTCGCAAGCCCGAGCTACTTTCGCTGTGGACGGCGGTGCCCCTGTACCTGTTCTACTGGGCCATGTATCCGGCTATTTACCTGCTCAACGCCAGCGCCAATGCCATCTTGCGGGTGGCTGGACAAGGTGAGCCCGGCAGCCATCACGAACACC
Organism: Stutzerimonas stutzeri; assembly: GCF_024448895.1. Classification (GTDB taxonomy): domain Bacteria; phylum Pseudomonadota; class Gammaproteobacteria; order Pseudomonadales; family Pseudomonadaceae; genus Stutzerimonas; species Stutzerimonas stutzeri_Q. The sequence continues at coordinate 81,220 of NZ_JAMOIC010000003.1, read as the reverse complement.
ACTACAGTCGCGACGAGCTGAAGCTGATCCTGCACTCCAACCGCGCGCTGGACCCAGCCAATCAGGACATCAAGGTACTGGCCTCTGCGGTAGAGATGAGCGAGCTGGAAGTCGCCGACTGGGCAAACTCGCGCGAAGATCTCCTGCAGCTGGAGCACGACGCATCGCTCGGCGACATTCTCGAGCTGATTCGCCGCCATAAGTACAGCCGCTACCCTGTGTACGACAGCGCTCGGAGCGAGTACATCGGGCTGCTGCACATCAAGGATCTGCTCCTGGCGCTCGCCGGTGACGAGCAGTTGGCGCAGCACTTCGATCTGATCGCCCTGCTACGCCCGCTGGAGCGGGTGTCCCGGCATCTACCGCTGAATGCGCTACTCGATCAGTTTCGCCAGGGTGGCGCGCATTTCGTGCTGGTGGAAGAAGGCGATCACAAGGTGGTGGGCTTCCTGACCATGGAGGATGTGCTCGAGGTGTTGGTGGGCGACATTCAGGATGAACACCGCAAGGCCGAACGCGGCATTCTCGCTTATCAACCCGGGAAGCTGCTGGTGCGCGGCGACACGCCGTTGTACAAGGTCGAACGACTGCTGAACATCAACCTCGACCACGTCGATGCCGACACCCTGGCAGGGCTGATCTACGAAACCCTGAAGCGGGTACCGGAGGAGAACGAAGTATTGCTGGTGGACGATCTGCAGATCGTCATCAAGAAAATGCGCGGCCCGAAGATCGTATTGGCCAAGGTGCTCAAGCAAGATTAGATTCGCAGCCGACCAATGCGTGCCGGCTGCTTTGAGTCAGTCCCCGCCGACGGCGAAGTTGGGCAGGCTGTTGACCGGCTGGGCGAAATCGAAAGGAATCGACTCGACGGCCAGCCCAACGTTGCGCTGGACCACGAAGTGCAGGTGCGGGCCGGTGCTATTGCCGGTATTGCCGGAGCGCGCCAGCTGGCTTCCGGTTTCGATACGCTGACCTTCGCGAACGCTCACCGAGCCCTTCATCAGGTGCAGATACACGCCCATGGTGCCGTCATCGTGCAACAGCCGCACGAAATTGCCGGCCGGGTTGTTGCCGCGCCCGCTCTGATCGTTCTCGATCTTCACCACCATGCCACCCCGCGCCGCCACGATGGGCGTGCCTTCAGGCATGGCGATGTCGGCGGCGTAGCGTCCTTTCGGGGTGAAGTGGCTGTACTTGCCATTGGCGCCCTGAGTCAGACGGAACGGGCCGCCACGCCAGGGCAACGGATAACGGTAGGGTTTGGGCAGTAGACGCGGATCACCCAGTGCGTGACGCAGCTTGGGCGTGTACTTGAGCGGCTTCGAGGGATCGAGCGCCGCGAGTGTCGCCAGCCGGATCTGGCTGCGCGGCGGCAGCACCCAGCGGATCGGCTTGTCTGGCGCGCCGACGGCGTTCTGTACGCCGGTCAACTTCAGCTCGATATCCACCGGCGCGAACAGATCATTGCGCACCAGCAGGGTCTCACCACCGGCGTGCTTGCGGGTTTCCAGCTTCACCTGGGTGTCGAGCTTCTCGACCATGCGATCACTGAACGTGAACACCCGCGCGCCCGGGGCAGCCTGGTCGCTGTAAGTGACCACGCCGTTGGCGTCAGTGTATTTATAAATGGTCAGGGCTGACGCGGATGAGGCCAGCCAGAACGATCCGAGAACGAGAATGATGCGCCACGACATAACGGCAGACTTCATAGGGTTATGTAGTAAGAGGGCTGCAGACTAGCAGCGCAACGGGGCACAGGCGAGCCACCGACCGTCGGCCTGTGAAATTGTTCCGGCGGCAGTGCAAAGTTTCTGATGAGCGGAGCGCCGGTCAAGCGACCGACGCGGCGGGCGACCCGGTTCAGGCGCCTGGAACGAAGTGTCGTTGTGCCGTGCCACGGGCGATGAGACGCGACAGGTAGTCAAGTTTCTGGGGATCACGATCGACGAAGCGGAAGGTCAGTTGCAGCCATTCGCTGTCCGGCTTCGGCTCCACAGCTGCAACGGCGTGCAAATAGCCGTTGAGGCGCGCGACTTCACCGCCTTCGCTCTGCTCAAGATCGAGCACAGCGCTTTCCAGCACTTGCGGCAACGTATCGCCGCGTTTGACGACCAACAATCCTTCTTTGAGGCTCAGGGCCTTGATCACGCAAGGCAGCGTCCCGGACGCCAGGCGTAGCTGGCCCTGACCACGACCGGCGCTAGCGGCTGCAGCAGCGGGCTTGCCTGCTGGAGGACGGATCAGGGGCGACGATGCAGCAGCCGACGGAGCGCTCACAGCCGGCTTGACCACGTCAGCCTTGCCGCCTGTCAGGGCCGCGAGCGAATCATTGGCCATCCCAGTATTGGTTGGTCGCGCTGGGGCGCTGGCTGCCAGAGCATCGAGCTTGCCGGCCCGGCCAAGCGCCTTGCGTACCTTGGTGCTCAGCTGTTCGTTGGAGAATGGCTTGCCGATGAAGTCAGACACACCGGACTGGATGGCCTGCACCACGTTTTCCTTGTCACCACGGCTGGTGACCATGATGAACGGGGTGGTTTTGAGCTTATCCTGTGCACGGCACCAAGTGAGCAGTTCAAGCCCGGACATTTCCGGCATCTCCCAATCGCAGAGAATCAGGTCGAAGGTGTCCCGATCGAGCATCTGCTGGGCCTTGCGCCCATTCACGGCGTCCTCGATACGAATCCCCGGAAACTGGCTGCGCAACCCCTTCTTGATCAGATCCCGAATGAAGGGCGCGTCATCCACCACCAGCACACTGACTTTGCTCATCACTCGCTCCTGCTTGAATGGCCGTCAGCATAGCGTTAGCGGCCCGTCGAAAAAAGCATTCCGGATCAACGTAGACAATTGCCTCCAGATGACCCGAAGCGTGCCGCACTGACGATGATCACCACAGCCCTGGCCGAGCGCGGCATACTGCGGATTCCGTTCCTGCACCGCGAGGCCCTGATGGTTCAGCATATTCTCGTCGCCCACGACCTCAGCCCCGATGCCGACCTCGCCCTGACTCGCGCAGCGCAACTGGCGCAGCAGACTGGCGCGAGGCTCAGCGTTCTGCACGTTCTGGAGGGCGACGTGGACGAGCCGCAGGCGCGCGGCAGCTTAGATGCCGCACTTACACGTCATGCGCTTGGCCAGGAGCAGCTCTGGATCAGGCAGGGCCGCGCCGCTGAAGAGATCCTCACTCAGACCGCCGGTCTGGAAGCCGATCTACTGGTGATGGGTCGCCATCATCGCCTCTCGCCACAAAGTTTCGCCGGCACGACCCTGGAGCAGGTGCTGCAAAGCTGCCCGGCACCGCTGCTGCTTGCGATCGCGCCGCCTGCACCCTACTCCAGCGCGCTGGCTGCCCTCGATTACTCGGGCTGCGCCAGCCGGGCGCTGTCCGTTGCTTGGGCATTGTTGTCGAGCAGCGGTGAGCTGACGGCGCTGAATATCCATGAGGTATCCGAACTCCAGCAGCCGGATGCATCGGACCTGGCTCTTCAGCAGGAACTGTTCGATCAGCTGGTGACCGACCTGCGTGCAGACCTGAATGAGAGCGACGGTCGGCTACATACCAGCCTTCGCTACGGTGAGCGCAACAATTGCCTGGATTCGGCCATCGCAGCAGTCCAGCCGCAACTGCTCGCCCTCGGCAGCCACAGCCGTGGAGAAATTAGCGACACGCTCCTTGGCAGTCTGACGCGGCAATACCTCGATCAACCGCCCTGCGACATCCTCATCGCACGCTGATACCGCCACCTGATCGCAAAAAATGCCGTTTGGCTTGAAAAGCGGCTGGCCTGCGCCGCACAGCCCGATCATGGCTGAATGATCCCTGCCGGATGCCGTCTCATCGCAGCGGTGCAAGTTGCGTCTGCCTGATCCCCTGCTACGTTTAGTTCTACAAAACAATAACTAGAAGAACCCTATGCCAGCTCGATCCATGTCGCAGCCTCCGGCGCCTATCGACTGTCCGTGCCAGCTCCACACGGCGGCATCCCGCTTATCGAAACGACCCCATTCTGCAGCCGCACAGCCCTCACTAGGCCATGGGCTCTTTCCTGCGCGTTCTTCCCGGCATTGCGTCGTACAGCCACCGGTGCGGCGCGCCCGCCCCATGCGATCTGGCAATAAAAACGACCGAACTCTTCAGTGCGTGACAGGCCGCATGTGCCGGTTTGTCAGCGCTCAACCCCCGCAAGGAGACAGGCGATGATGAAGCTTCTGGCATTGGCTACGGCAACCCTGGGCGCGGCAACTGCGCTTCCGGCGCTGGCGGCGGAGATTTCCGACGGCAAGGTGAAGATCGGAATTCTCAACGACCAGTCCGGCGTATACGCCGACTTCGGCGGCAAGTGGTCCTTCGAGGCGGCAAAGATGGCGGCGGAAGATTTCGGCGGCAAGGTGCAAGGCGCCGCCATCGAGATCGTCACCGCCGACCATCAAAACAAGCCGGACATCGCATCCAACATTTCCCGCCAGTGGTACGACCGCGAGCAGGTGGACTCCATCATGGAGCTGACCACCTCGTCCGTGGCGCTGGCTGTGCAGGGTATCTCCAAGGAAAAGAAGAAGATCAATCTGGTGACCGGCGCGGCCACCACCGAGCTGACCGGCAAGCAGTGCTCGCCCTACGGCTTCCACTGGGCCTATGACACCCATGCGTTGGCAGTCGGCACAGGCGGTGCGCTGGTTTCGCAGGGCGGCAAGAGTTGGTACTTCCTGACGGCCGACTATGCCTTCGGCTATTCGCTGGAGGAGCAGACCAGCAAGTTCGTCCAGGCAAACGGCGGCGAGATCAAGGGCTCGGTTCGCCACCCGCTGGCGACCAACGATTACTCGTCCTTCCTGCTGCAGGCGCAGTCTTCCGGGGCGCAGGTCATCGGACTGGCCAACGCGGGAATGGATACCGCCAATGCCATCAAGCAGGCTGCGGAGTTCGGCATCGTCGCCAGCGGCCAGCGCCTGGCAGCGTTGCTTTTCACCCTCTCGGAAGTTCACGGCCTGGGGCTGGAAGCGGCTCAGGGCCTGACCCTGACCGAGAGCTTCTACTGGGACCGTGACGACCAATCGCGCGAATTCGCGCAGCGCTTCTTCGAGCGTACCGGGCGGATGCCGAACATGGTCCACGCGGGAACCTATTCCGGCGTGATGCAGTATCTCAAGGCCATCGACAAGACCGGCACCGACGAAACAGAAGCCGTGGCTAAGGCTATGCACGAGATGCCGGTGGACGATCTGTTTGCACGCAACGCCAAGGTCGGCGCCAACGGCCGGCTGATCAGCGACGTTTACCTGATGGAAGTGAAGAAGCCGGACGAGAGCGAAAAGCCATGGGACTACTACAAAGTTCTGGCCACCGTGCCGGGTGACGAGGCTTACATCAAACCTGCCGACAGCGGCTGCGATCTGGTGAAGCAATAAGCATGACCGTCCAGAGCAGCCCGGCTGAGAGCCATCCGGCGCCGCTAGCGGTAGGCGAGAAGTCGTCTGTCGTGCTCTCGGCGCGCGGGCTGCGCCGGGACTTCAAGGGGTTCGTCGCCGTCAACAACGTCGACCTGGACGTGCATCACGCCCGGGTTCACGCGCTGATCGGGCCCAACGGCGCTGGCAAGACCACCGTGTTCAACTTGCTGACCAAGTTTCTGCAACCGTCCAGCGGCAGCATCACGCTGCTTGGAGAAGACATCACCCGTACCGACCCGGCCAAAGTCGCGCGCATGGGGCTGGTGCGCTCATTTCAGATTTCGGCCGTCTTCCCGCACCTGAGCGTGCTGGAAAACGTGCGCGTGGCCCTGCAGCGCCCCGGCGGTCTGGCGACGCAGTTCTGGCTGCCGCTGCGCTCGCTGAACCGGCTCAATGAAAAGGCCATGGCGCTGATCGAATCGGTCGGCCTTGAGGACGCTTGTAATAGCCCCGCCGCGGACCTGTCATACGGGCGCAAGCGGGTGCTGGAGATCGCCACCACCCTAGCGCTCGAACCCAAGGTGCTGTTGCTCGACGAGCCAATGGCAGGAATGGGCCACGAGGATGTGCACATCGTTTCCGACCTGATCCGCGAAGTAGCCCGCAGCCGCGCGGTGTTGATGGTCGAGCACAACCTGAAGGTCGTCGCCGATCTGTGCGATCAGGTGACGGTACTGCAGCGCGGAGAAATCCTCACGTCGGGCGATTACCGCAGCGTGAGCCAGGACCCTCGTGTGCGCGAGGCCTATATGGGGACTGAAGATGAGTGAAGCGATGCCGCTGCTGAGTGTTCGCGAGCTCAACGCCTGGTACGGCGAAAGCCACGCGCTGCACGGGATCGACCTGGAGGTGCGTCAGGGCGAGACGGTCACGCTGCTTGGCCGCAACGGCGTGGGCAAGACCACCGCATTGCGCTCGATCATGGGCATCATCCGCAAACGCACGGGCACCATCCATTTCGATGGACACGACATGATGCGCGTACCGCTGCATCGCGCCGCCCACACCGGCATGGGCTTCGTGCCCGAGGAACGTGGGATCTTCGCGACGCTGACGGTGGACGAGAACCTAAACCTGCCACCCATTATCGCCAAAGGCGGCATGAGCACCGCCGAAATCTACGAGCTGTTCCCCAACCTCAAGGAACGCCGCAACAGCGCCGGCACCAAGCTGTCGGGCGGTGAGCAGCAGATGCTCGCCATCGCGCGAATACTGCGAACCGGCGCGAAATTGCTGCTGCTCGACGAGCCCACCGAAGGCCTGGCGCCTGTCATCGTTCAGCGCATCGGCGACGTCTTGCTCACCCTCAAGCAACGCGGCATGACCATCCTGCTGGTGGAGCAGAATTTCCGCTTCGCCAGCAAGGTTGCTGATCGGTTCTATCTGGTCGACCACGGCAGGATCGTCGACACCTTTCACGTCAGCGAACTGCCGGATCGCATGTCTTTACTCAACGAAACCCTGGGGGTCTGATGACGGAGATCTTCGGCGTACCCATACAGGCCTTTCTCGGCCAGTTGCTGATCGGGCTGATCAACGGCTCCTTCTACGCCATGCTCAGCCTGGGGCTGGCGATCATTTTCGGCCTGCTCAAGGTGATCAACTTTGCTCATGGCGCCCAGTACATGATGGGCGCCTTCGCTGGCTATCTGCTGCTGGCAGTGCTGGGCATCGGCTACTGGCCGGCGCTGATCCTGGCGCCTTTGATCGTCGGCCTCGCCGGCGCAGCGGTGGAGCGGCTGGCGCTGTCGCGGCTGTACAACCTCGATCACCTTTACGGTTTGCTCTTCACCTTCGGCCTGGCCCTCGCACTCGAAGGCGCCTTCCGCTACTACTACGGCTCTTCGGGCCAACCCTACGCGGTGCCGAGCGCGCTTTCGGGCGGATACAACCTCGGCTTCATGTTTCTGCCCAAGTACCGCGCCTGGGTAGTCGTGGCTTCGTTGCTCATCTGTCTGAGCACCTGGTTGCTGATCGAAAAGACCAAGCTCGGCTCCTACCTTCGCGCCGCCACCGAAAACCCCACGCTTGTACGCACCTTCGGCATCAACGTGCCGCTGCTTTTGACCTTCACCTACGGCCTCGGCGCGGGTCTGGCGGGACTGGCCGGCATCCTCGCGGCCCCCATCTACCAGGTCAGCCCGCTGATGGGATCGAATCTGATCATCGTGGTCTTCGCCGTGGTGGTGGTCGGCGGCATGGGCTCGATCCTTGGCGCCATCATCACCGGCTACATGCTCGGCATCCTGGAAGGCCTGACCAAGGTGTTCTACCCCGAGGCATCCAATATCGTGATCTTCGTGGTCATGGCGATCGTGCTGCTCGTGCGTCCAGCGGGCCTGATGGGAAGGGATGGCTGACATGCAGCAAGCTACCGCAACCGCCGCAGCAAAGCACAAGCGCTGGAACGCCGAGACGCTACTGATCCTGCTCGGCGTCGCCGCGCTGATCCTGGCGCCACTGTATTTCTACCCCGTGTTCCTGATGAAGGTGATGTGCTTTGCACTGTTCGCCTGCGCCTTCAATCTGCTGCTGGGATACACCGGCATTCTCTCGTTCGGACATGCGGCATTTTTCGGCGGCGCGGCCTACTTCACCGCTCATGCGGTCAAGGAATGGGGCCTGACGCCGGAGCTGGGAATACTCGTCGGCGTCGTGGGCGCTGCGGTACTGGGCGTGGTGATCGGCTTTCTGGCGATACGGCGCCAGGGCATCTATTCGACGATGATCACCCTGGCGCTGTCGCAGATGTTCTTTTTCTTCTGCCTGCAGGCGCCTTTCACCCATGGCGAGGATGGCATCCAGGGCATTCCGCGCGGGCACCTGTTCGGCCTGATCGACTTGAAAGAGCCGCTGAGCATGTACTTCTTCGTGCTGACGGTTTTCCTGCTCGGGATGCTGGCGATCTGGCGGATCATCAACTCCCCGTTCGGCATGATCCTCAAATCAATCCGCGAGAACGAGAACCGGGCCATCTCCCTCGGCTATTCGGTCTCACGCTACAAGCTCGGTGCGTTCGTCATGTCGGCCGCGCTGGCAGGGCTGGCCGGCGGGCTGAAGGCGCTGGTATTCCAGTTCGCCACGCTCACCGATGTGAGCTGGCAGATGTCCGGCGAGGTGGTGCTGATGACCCTGCTCGGCGGTATCGGCACCCTGGTCGGGCCGGTCTTCGGTGCGGCGCTGGTGACCAGTCTGGGCAATTACTTCGCCACTTCCGAGCTGCCGGTCACTCTGGTCACCGGCATCATCTTCATGGTCTGCGTGCTGGTGTTCCGCCGCGGCATCATCGGCGAGCTTTACGCGTCGCGCCTGGGACGGCGCATCGAGCGCTCGCGCGAGGATTGATCAGTTTCCTTCCAGATGCTCATGCAACTGGACGAACTGCTGAGTCAGCTTGTGCCGGGGATCGAAATGGATCAACGGCATGCAGACCTGATGCGACTCGCGCATCCGCACCGAGCTCATCAGGTGCACTGGCAGTACCGGCAATCCTTCAGCCAGTAGTTCGTCGATCATCTGCTGCGGCAGCGCGGCCCTGGGCTGGAACTGGTTGACGATGATGCCCTCAACCTCCAGCCCTTCGTTGTGGTCTTCCTGCAGTTCCTCGATTTCACTTAGCAGGCTGTAGAGCGCCTGACGGGAAAAGCTGTCGCAATCGAAGGGAATCAGGCAGCGATCCGCGGCAATCAGCGCTGACACCGTGAAGAAATTCAGCGCGGGCGGCGTATCGATATAAATGCGTTCGTATTCCTCGGACAGACTTTCCAGCAGCTTTCGCAACTTGTTGATCTTGTACTTGGCTTCGAGCTTAGGCTGCAGGTCGGCCAGTTCCGCGGTGGCGGTGATGATGTGGAGATTATCGAATCGCGTTTCACTGATCGGCGGGCGCGCCTTCTTGCCTGCCGCACCGCCGGCCAGCACCTGCTTGAAGTAATCGGCGATACCAGTGGGCAGCGCCTCGCCAGTGAGCCCGGTGAGGTAATGGCTGGAGTTGGCCTGCGCATCAAGATCGATCAGCAGGGTGCGATAGCCCTGCGCTGCGCTGACTGCTGCCAGATTGCAGGCGATGCTCGACTTGCCAACGCCGCCCTTCTGATTGAACACCACCCTTCGCATGGTCCGCCCTCGCTGTCTGCTGTGATCTGGAGTCTATACAACGCAGATGGCATTGAGGCTACTCCTTGTCCTCCCTTGCACATCACAGGCCCGCCGGCGCTTTGCTACTCTGCGGCAAAAATAAAGTGCAGGAGCTACCGTGACCCGACCACTGATTGCAATGCTGCTTTGCCTCATGGCATCGGCACTGGCGCCCCACATGTCGGCGGCCCAGGAAATTCAGCAGACACTGCGCGTTGGCATCACCGAAGTGCCACCCTTCGTGATTCAGGAGGCCGACGGTAGCTGGAGCGGCATCAGCATCGAACTGTGGCAGCGGATTGCGGAGCGCAACGGCTATCGCTACGAGCTGCTGCCGATGCCCTTCGACAGGCTACTGCCGGAGCTGGAGAACCGTCAGCTGGACGCCGTGGTCGGTGCGCTGACCATGACAGCCGAGCGCGAAGAGCTGATCGACTTCACTCACCCCTTCTACCGCACCGGCCTGGCGATCGGACTGCCTGCACAGAGCAGCGGCGGCTGGGGCGCTTTGCGGGCATTGTTCTCCTGGCAGTTTCTGAGTTTGGTGGTCGGTCTGGCGGCGCTGCTCCTGCTGGTGGGCGCGGCACTGTGGTTGTTCGAACGCCGACGCAACAGCGAACAGTTCGGCGAATCGTCCGTGCGCGGCGTAGGCAATGGCTTCTGGTGGGCGGCGGTGACCATGACCACTGTCGGCTATGGCGACAAGGCGCCGGTCACCCTTGGCGGGCGTCTGATCGCGATCATCTGGATGTTCGCCGCACTGATCATGGTGTCGACCTTTACCGCGGCGGTGACGACTACTTTGACGGTAGGCAATCTGCAAGGCGGTCTGCAAGGCCCGGAAGATCTGAGACGTGCCCACGTGGCGACCGTCGCCGGCACGGTCAGCGAGGCCTATCTGGACAACCAGCGGATTCGCGCCAGCCGATATCCTGACCTCAGCCAGGCAATGCTGGCCGTGCAATCAGGCGATGCCGAGGCGGTGGTCTACGACCTGCCGATCATGCAATACCGTAACGGCGAACTGGGCCAGGGCGGGCTGCGCTTGTTGCCCGGCACCTTTGAAAACCAGTCCTACGCCTTTGCCGTGTCCAGCCAGAGCCCGCTGCGAGAGCCCATCAGCCAGGCAATCCTGCAGATTACCGGCGCCAACCCATGGCAGCAGGTGCTGCAGCGCTACCTGGGCGCGCCTTGAATTGGCTCGGACGGGTCAGACCGCGACCGGCGCCTTGATGTGCGGATGGGCTTCGTAACCGACCAGCTCGAAATCCTCAAAGCGGAAGGCGAACAGATCCTTCACCTCTGGGTTGATCTTCATCGTCGGCAGCGGCAGAGGCTCGCGGGTCAGCTGCAGGTCAGCCTGCTCCAGGTGGTTGGCGTACAGGTGGCAATCGCCGCCACTCCAGATGAACTCGCCTGGCTGCAGATCGCAAACCTGCGCGACCATCAGGGTCAGCAGCGCATAGCTGGCGATGTTGAAGGGTACGCCGAGGAAGATGTCGGCTGAACGCTGGTACAACTGGCAGCTGAGCTTGCCGTCGGCGACGTAGAACTGGAACAGGGCGTGACACGGCGGGAGCGCCATCTGGTCAACCAGAGTGGGATTCCAGGCCGAGACAATCAGGCGCCGTGAATCGGGATTCTTCTTGATCATCGCCAGCAGGTTGGCAATCTGGTCGACCGACTCGCCGTTGGGTGCCGGCCAGCTGCGCCACTGGTAGCCATACACCGGCCCCAGCTCGCCGTTTTCGTCGGCCCACTCGTCCCAGATACGTACGCCGTTTTCCTTCAGGTACTTGATGTTGGTGTCACCCTGAAGGAACCACAACAGCTCGTGGACGATGGACTTGAGGTGGCACTTCTTGGTGGTAACCAGTGGAAAGCCCTCCGCCAGATCGAAGCGCATCTGATGGCCGAACACGCTGTAGGTGCCGGTGCCGGTGCGGTCGCTCTTGAAGGTGCCGTTCTCGCGCACATGGCGCATCAGGTCGAGATACTGTTTCATCGATGGGCTCGAAGCGGGCGTCTGCGCGAGGGCCTGGACGCGATGGAAAGAAATCCTGCAGATAGTAAAAGTTCGGCGCCCGGCTTGTCGCGCTCTTGCGACAAGCCGGAGGTGCCAATCAGGCCGATGCCTTGGCCGGCTCGCGGCGATAGCCCCAGGCAATCATGCCGAGGCCGATCAGCACCATCGGCACGCAGAGCACTTGCCCCATGGTCAGCCAGCCGAACGCCAGGTAGCCGAGCTGCGCGTCAGGGACGCGGACGAACTCGACGATGAAGCGGAAGATTCCATAGCAGACGGCGAACAGCCCGGACACTGCCATGGTCGGCCGCGGCTTACTCGAATAGATCCACAGGATCACGAACAGCGCCACGCCTTCGAGCGCGAACTGATAGAGCTGCGAGGGGTGCCGCGCGAGCTGCTGCGGGTCGGTGGGGAAGACCATCGCCCAGGGCACATCGCTTGCCTTGCCCCATAGCTCGGCATTGATGAAGTTGCCGATGCGGCCCGCACCCAGCCCGATGGGTACGAAGGGAGCGATGAAATCCATCAGCTCGAAGAACTTCTTGCCGTTGCGCCGCGCGAAGATCCAGGTGCACAACAGCACGCCGATCAATCCGCCATGGAACGACATGCCGCCTTTCCACACCTGGAAGATCAGCGTCGGATCATTGATGTAAGCGGCCAGATCGTAGAACAACACATAGCCCAGTCGCCCACCGACGATTACGCCCATGGCGACCCAGAACACCAGATCGGACAGTTTGTCCTTGTCCCAGCTCGGGTCGAAGCGGTGCAGGCGACGCGAGGCCAACAGCCAGGCGCCACCGATGCCGATCAGGTACATCAGGCCGTACCAGTGGATTTGCAGCGGGCCTAGCGAAACGGCGACTGGGTCTATCTGCGGATAAGGCAGCATCCGGGTTTCCTCAGATCAAAAAGTTGATACCGACGCTCAGCAACAGCAGCGCGAACAGTCGCCGCAGCATCAGCGGCGACAGGCGATGCGCGAGCTGCGCGCCGATACGGGCGAAAAACATACTGGTGATTGCAATGCCGACCAGCGCCGGCAGATACACGAAACCAAGGCTCCACTCCGGCAGATGCGCATCCTGCCAGCCAACCACGGCAAAACTCAACGCACCGGCTATGGCAATCGGCAGACCGCAGGCGGCGGAGGTCGCCACGGCCTGCTGAATCGGAACGCTGCGCCAGGTGAGAAAGGGCACGGTCAGCGAGCCACCGCCGATTCCGAAAATTGCCGAGGCCCAGCCAATCACTATCCCGGCGACTGTCAGCACAGGCTTGCCCGGCACCCCTGCGCTGGATTTCGGCTGCAGGGAAAAGCCCATCTGAACGGCGATGACGATGGCGAACACACCAATGATCTTTTGCAGCATCGGCCCCTGAATCGCAGCGGCGGTAAGGCTTCCAAGCGCCGCGCCGATCAGGATGCCAAGCGTCATCCAGCGCACCACAGCCCAGCGCACAGCGCCCTGGCGATGATGCGCAAGGATCGAGTTGAGCGAGGTGAACACGATGGTCGCCAGCGAGGTGCCAACCGCCAGGTGAGTCAGAATCAGCGGATCGATGCCCTGCGCGGTAAAACTGAACACCAGCACCGGGACGATGAGCAAGCCGCCACCAACGCCAAACAGGCCGGCCGTGATGCCCGCGAAGCCGCCCAGCAGCAGATAAAGCGCGAACTCCATCGGACCATCCAGAAAAACAAAGCGGCATGTTAGCGGAAAACGCCTTGATGGCGGAGCGACTGACCATCCTCCGAAGCGATCCGACGGCATCGTCGGCTGGCGACCTCGATGTGTTTTGGTCTAGCCTCGCAGTTCCGCTTTGCTGGTTACGCTCGCATGTGTCTGATCGTTTTTGCCTGGCGCCCAAACCACGAACTGCCGTTGATCGTCGCCGCCAATCGTGACGAATTCTACGAGCGCCCCACCCTTGCACTTGGCCGCTGGCTCGATGCGCCTGATATCGTCGCGGGCCGCGATCTGCAGGCCGGTGGCACCTGGCTTGGGATTGGTGCAGCCGGCCGGTTCGCCGCGCTGACCAACATCCGCGCCCCCGGAACACCCACCGGTGCGCGCTCACGAGGCGAGCTGCCCGAGCGTTATCTACGCGGCCAGCTAACCCCTCACGCCTATCTGACCGAACTGGCCGGGCATCTCGAACACTACGCGGGCTTCAACCTGCTGGTCGGCGATGAGCATGAGCTGTGGTACCTGAATTCGCACGCAGCGGTGCCCGAACAACTCGGGCCGGGACTTTACGGCCTGTCCAACGCCGCGCTGGATTCGCCATGGCCAAAGCTGCTGCGGGCACGGGACGCCATGCAAGGCCACATGGACGAACCTGATGCAGAAGAATTATTGCAGCTGTTGAACGACCCGGCGCTCGCCGAGGATGCGCAGTTGCCGAAAACCGGCGTGCCCTATGAGTGGGAAAAGAGGCTGTCCAGCATCTTCATTACCAGCGCGGACTACGGGACCCGAGCGAGCACCGTGTTGATCCGTCGCGCGGATGGCTCAGCAGAGATCACCGAACGCAGCTTCGGCCCGTCTGGCGCGCTGAGGGACAGCCACATCAGCCTGCCGCCCGCAGCCCCAAGTCGGTGAGGGACTAAAGCGCTGCCGACGGATTGACCATGCGATCAAGCCCGAGATTGCGCAGGGTCAGCTGCAGCGTGGCGCGAATCACCTGAGGGCTGTCCATCACCATCACCTTGGCCAACAGCTCGCGGGCCGTCACCGAGCTGATCTGACGCAGCATCCACTTCACCTTTGGCAGGTTGGTGGCGTTCATCGACAGACTGTCGAAGCCCATCGCCAGCAGCAGCATGGCTGCACCGGGGTCACCGGCCATCTCGCCACAGATGCTGACCGGTTTGCCCTCTTCATGGGACTCACGCACGACCCGCTGCAGCGCTTCGAGAACCGCCGGATGCAGATAGTCGTAGAGATCGGCCACCCGAGGGTTGTTGCGGTCAACCGCGAGCAGGTACTGGGTCAGGTCGTTGGAGCCGACGGAGATGAAGTCCACCTGACGCGCCAGCTCGCGGGTCAGATAGACCGCAGCCGGCACCTCGATCATCACGCCCACCGGGGGCATCTCGACGTCGGTGCCTTCGTCGCGCACCTCGCCCCAGGCACGGTGAATCAGGTGCAGTGCTTCTTCAAGCTCGCGCGTGCCGGAAATCATCGGCAGGAGGATGCGCAGGTTGTTCAGCCCGGCGCTGGCCTTGAGCATCGCGCGGGTCTGCAATAGGAAGATTTCAGGGTGATCGAGGGTGACGCGTATCCCGCGCCAGCCGAGGAAGGGGTTTTCTTCCTTTATCGGGAAGTACGGCAGGCTTTTGTCACCGCCGATATCGAGGCTGCGCATGGTCACCGGCAGCGGATGGAAGGCTTGCAGCTGCTCGCGATAGATCGCCATCTGCTCCTTCTCGCTGGGGAAGCGCTCCTTGATCATGAAGGGCACTTCGGTGCGATACAGGCCGACGCCTTCGGCGCCTCGCTCCTGCGCCCGCACCACATCGGCCAGCAGGCCGGTATTCACCCAAAGCGGAATGCGCACGCCGTCGGTGGTTTCGCAAGGCAGCTCACGCAGGATGTCCAGGCCTTCGGAGAGCTGACGCTCCTGCTCGGCCAGGACCAGGTATTGCTCACGCAGCACCTTGGCAGGATTGGTGATGATCTCGCCACGCGTGCCGTCGATGATCAGCTCGATACCATCGACCTTGGAATACGGCAGATCCACCGCACCCATCACCGTGGGAATCCCCATGGCGCGCGCGAGGATCGCTACGTGCGAGTTGCTCGACCCGAGCACGGAGACCATGCCCATCAGCTTGCCTTCCGGCACCTCGCCGAGCATTGCCGGGGACAGTTCCTCGCTGACCAGAATGGTGTTGTCCGGATAGGTCAGCGTCTGCTGGCGGGCCTGTTGCAGATAGCTCAGCAAGCGCCGGCCGATGTCCTTGACGTCCGAGGCGCGCTCGCGCAGATAGGCGTCGTCCATCATTTCGAAACGGCCGACGTGGTCACTCACCACCTGACGCAACGCACCCTGCGCCCACTGGCCGGTGCGGATGACCTTGGACACTTCGCCGCCCAACGCAGAGTCGTCGAGCATCATCAGATAGACGTCGAACAGCGCGCGTTCTTCCTTGCGCATCTGCGTCGCCAGCTTCTCCGAGAGCGCGCGCATATCGGCACGCACGCCCTCAAGCGCCGCCTCGAACAGCGCCAGCTCCGCCGGAATGTTGGTAACGGTCTTGTCCGGGACCACATCCAGATCAGCAGGCGGCAACACGACCACCGCCGTGCCCACAGCCGCGCCGGGTGCGCCGGGGATGCCAATAAAGCGGGTTTCCTGAATGCCTTTGCCCTGTCGGCCAAGGCCTCGGATCGAACCGGTCGCCTCGGCATGGGCGATAACCCCGGCGAGCTGCGCGCTCATGGTGACGAGAAAGGCTTCTTCGCCCTCATCGAACAGGCGCTGCTCTTTTTGCTGGATGACCAGTACGCCCATCACACGGCGGTGGTGGATGATCGGCGCACCGAGAAAGGAGGCGTAGCGTTCTTCGCCGGTCTCTGCAAAGTATCGGTAGCGAGGGTGCTCGGAGGCGTGCTCGAGATTGAGCGGCTCCTCGCGGGTACCCACCAGGCCAACCAGGCCCTCGTTGGGCGCCATGCTGACCTTGCCGATGGCCTTCTTGTTGAGGCCCTCGGTGGCCATCAGGACGAAGCGTCCGGATTCAGGATCGAGCAGATAGACCGAGCAGACCTGGCTGCCCATGGCCTCCCGAACTCTCAGCACGATAATGCCCAAGGCCGCCTTGAGGTCCTTGGCGGCGTTCACTTCCTGGACGATCTTGCGCAGCGTGCCGAGCATGCTCAGGGGCTTTCTCCCGTCAGTCCCGCGCCAGTAGGCGCGGAGCGAGTTCTTTTAAGGCGCGACGATAAACCTCGCGCTTGAAGGTAACCACCTGACCCAGCGGATACCAGTAACTGACCCAGCGCCAGCCATCGAACTCGGGCTTGCCGGTGAGATCCATGCGTACACGGTCTTCGGCCCCGGTAAGGCGCAGCAGGAACCATTTCTGTTTCTGACCGATGCACAGCGGCTGGCTATGGGTACGAACCAGGCGCTGCGGCAGACGATAGCGCAACCAGCCCCGGGTGCAGGCGAGGATTTTCACATCCTGCTGTTCCAGGCCGACTTCTTCGTTGAGTTCACGGTAGAGCGCTTCTTCCGGCGTCTCGCGCGGGTTGATGCCGCCCTGCGGAAATTGCCAGGCATCCTGATTAATCCGCCGGGCCCAAAGCACCTGCCCGACATCATTGGTCAGGATGATGCCGACATTGGGGCGAAAACCATCGGAGTCGATCACGGCATACAACCTCGCAAACGCATGTCGCGGCATTGTTCCACAAAAACGCGAAAAGCAGAAAGCGCAGGGCAAAGCCATTGATCTACCCGGACTGCGGCCGGCACAAGCGCTTGGCGACTGCCATCCACTGGGTATTCCCGCTATGCTTCGCCTTCTTTCATCGCCCGAGGAACGCAGCGTGCGCCTGGCTCTTTTCGATCTCGACAACACCCTACTGGCCGGCGACAGCGACCATGCCTGGGGCGAATTTCTCTGCCAGCGCGGCCTGGTAGAAGCCGATGCCTATCGCGCGCGCAACGATGCTTTCTATCAGGACTACCTGGCCGGCGAGCTGGACGTCGCGGCGTATCAGAACTTCTGTCAGGAGCTGCTCGGTCGCAGCGAGATGGCTCAGCTTGCCCAATGGCATGCCGAATTCATGCGCGACCATATCGAACCCATCGTGCTGGCCAAGGGTGAGGCGCTGGTGCGCCAGCATCATGAGGCAGGCGACCGTGTGGTGATCATCACCGCTACCAATCGCTTCATCACCGGGCCGATCGCGAAGCGCCTCGGCGTGGATACCCTGCTGGCCACCGAATGCGAGATGCAGGACGGACGCTACACCGGTCGCCTCACGGACGTCCCATGCTTTCAGGAAGGCAAGGTCACGCGGATCGAACGCTGGCTGCAGGAGAACGACCAGAGTCTGGATGACAGCTACTTCTATAGCGATTCATGCAACGACCTGCCGCTGCTGGAGCGGGTCAGCCATCCGGTTGCGGTCGATCCCGACGCGACGCTAAGGGAAATCGCCCTGCAGCGTGGCTGGAGCGTTATCAGCCTGCGCTGACCAGTCGCCGCAGGCTGGTAGATGACTACGGATGTGACTAGACCGGCTTGGCGCCCATCAGCCCCATGATGACGATCAGGATCAGCAGGATCAGCCCGGCGTACACCAGCGCAAAGCGTGGGAGCCGAGCCGGTGCCGGGGTATCGCCTAACGCCTGCCAGGCGCGCAGCCGGCCACCGAGCAGCAGCCCGAGCGGCACCAGCACAAGAAACAGAATCGAGCTGGCCAGCAACCACAGCTGGCCAAGCGGAAAGCCTGCCAGATGCGCCAGCCACCAACCTGTCACCGGGAGCAGCAGCGCAAACACCGCAAGCAATGGCAGCGACATCAGCCGAGTCCGGCGCAGCTTCTGTTGCAGGACAGCTGGGTCGGCACGCCGCCAGGCTTTCCAGAGCATGACGATGTGGGCGATCAGCCCGAGCGTTAACAGAATTGCCAGTGCGGCATGGACGATATTCAGCAGCTGATAGTGTTCCATCGATCCTCGCGGTACGGCTGGTCAGCCGAGAAACAGTTGGTAGGCAGGATTGTCGGTTTCATCCCAGTAGCGGTAGCCGATCTTGTCCAGCGCGGCGGGTAAAAGGTGACGCTCCTCGGCCGGCACCTGCAGGCCGGCGACCACCCGGCCATCCGCCGCACCGTGGTTGCGGTAGTGGAACATCGAGATGTTCCAGCGCCCGCCCAGGTTATTCAGAAAGTTGAACAGCGCACCCGGCCGCTCGGGAAACTCGAAGCGGTAGACCACCTCGTCGCTGACGCCGGAAGCATGCCCGCCCACCATGTGCCGGGTGTGGAGCTTGGCAAGCTCGTTATCGGTGAGATCCAGCACCGGAAAACCTTTGGCCCTTAGCCCCTCAACCAGTGCCGCGCGCGGGTCGTTCTCCGGATGGGTCTGCACGCCAACGAAGATGTGCGCTTCGCGGTCCTGATGGTAGCGGTAGTTGAATTCGGTGATCTGGCGCTTGCCGATGGCCTCGCAGAACGCCTTGAAGCTGCCGGGCTCCTCGGGGATTGTCACGGCGATGATCGCCTCGCGCTTTTCGCCCAGCTCGGCGCGCTCAGCCACATGGCGCAAGCGGTCAAAATTCACATTGGCACCGGAGTCGATACCGACAAGCACCTGACCCTCGATGCCCTCGCGCTCCACATAACGCTTGATCCCGGCCACCGCCAGCGCGCCCGCCGGCTCGGTTATCGAGCGGGTGTCGTCGTAGATATCCTTGATCGCAGCGCAGATTTCGTCGGTGCTGACGGTGATCACCTCGTCGACGTAATCCTTGCAGATATCGAAGGTGTGCAGGCCGATCTGGGCTACGGCAACACCGTCGGCAAACAATCCAACCTGCGGCAGCACAACGCGCTCGCCGGCCGCCATGGCCTGCTGCAGACAGTTGGAATCATCCGGCTCGACACCAATGACCTTGATGTCCGGCTTCAGATACTTGATGTACGCCGCGACGCCCGCGATCAAGCCACCACCGCCCACCGGTACGAAGACCGCATCGAGCTGGCCCTGGTGCTGGCGGAGGATTTCCATCGCCACGGTCCCCTGCCCGGCGATCACGTGTGGATCGTCATACGGGTGGATATAGACGTAGCCCTTTTCCTCGACCAATTTCAGCGAATAGGCCAGCGCCTCGGGAAAGGCATCACCGTGCAGCACTACCTTGCCACCGCGGGCGCGCACGCCCTGCACTTTCAGCTCCGGCGTGGTGCGAGGCATGACGATGGTCGCCTTGATGCCCAGTTCGCGCGCCGCCAGCGCCAAGCCTTGCGCATGGTTGCCGGCCGAAGCCGTAACCACGCCGCGCGCCAGCTCCTCGGCCGACAGCTGCGCCAGCTTGTTGTAGGCGCCGCGAATCTTGAAGGAGAACACCGGCTGCAGATCCTCGCGCTTGAGCAGAATCTGGTTGCCGAGACGCTCGGAAAGCTGGCGGGCAGGCTGCAACGGAGTTTCCACCGCAACGTCGTAAACGCGCGAGGTGAGGATCTTCTTGACGTATTGTTCGAGCATCGTGGGCTATCTTGGCGGGCCTTGCGGGGCAGACGAGTCTACTCTGCGAAAAACCCGCCGACCACCGGCAATCCGCGCACAAAAAAGCCGGATAACCTCAGCAGACAAGACCCGGCCCTCGGGGCGCCGCTATACTTTCGCACCTCGTTTCTCTCAGCCCGGACCCATACGCCATGACTCAGGATCAACTCAAGCAGGCCGTCGCCCAGGCCGCCGTCGACCTCATCGTCCCGCAGCTCACCGACCGCAGCGTCGTAGGGGTCGGCACCGGCTCAACCGCCAACTTCTTCATTGATCTGCTGGCCAAGCACAAGGGCTTCTTCGACGGCGCAGTAGCAAGCTCCGATGCCACCGCCGAGCGCCTCAAGGGGCACGGCATTCCGGTTTATGACCTGAACTCGGTATCGGAACTGGAGTTCTACGTCGACGGCGCGGATGAAACCAACAGTCACCTGGAGCTGATCAAGGGCGGCGGCGCGGCATTGACCCGCGAAAAGATCGTCGCCGCAGTTGCGCGAACCTTCATCTGCATCGCTGACGGCAGCAAGCTGGTCGAACGCCTCGGCGAGTTTCCCCTGCCGGTCGAAGTGATCCCAATGGCGCGCAGCCATGTGGCGCGCGAACTGGTCAGGCTGGGTGGCGATCCGGTCTACCGTGAAGGCGTGGTGACGGACAACGGCAACGTCATTCTCGATGTGCACAACCTCATGATCGGCTTTGCCCCGGATGTCGAAGCGCAGATCAACAACATCGTCGGCGTGGTCAGCAACGGCCTGTTCGCCGCACGCCCGGCCGACATTCTGCTGCTGGGCACCAAAGACGGCGTGCAGACGCTCAAGCGCTGACCCACTCCGAGCCAGCTTGGCGCTGGCTAGCCACCCTTGCGGAATACATAGAACAGATTGGGCTCGCTGACGACGTAGATCGTGCCGTCAGGGCCCATGGCGATGCCTTCGGCCTGCGGCACGCCCTTCTCCAGCCCATGGTCCCCGGCTTTCAGCGAGAGCGCGCTGATCGCTTTGCCGTAGATGTCCAACTCCACCACCAGCCGGGACTCATCGGAGAGCGCCAGCAAGTGACCGGTCTGCTCGTCATATTGCAGGCTGGAAAGATCGCGCACGAACAGATCAGCGTCGCGCTCGACGTTCTCACTCACGTGAACGGATAGCGGCTGATCATCCTCGGCATAGGGAAAGCCTTCAATCTCGAAGATGCGCACCGGATCGCGCTCCTTGGCGACGAACAGTCGCTTGCCTGCCACGTCGTAGGCCAGCCCTTCGAAGCCCTTGTTGCCGTTCTGCCCAATGCCCAGCGACAACTGCTGGCTGGCCGCCGCGTCGATCGACTCGGTACGCTCGTCAACCGCCACCCGCAACAGGCGCTGCAAGCGCTCATCACTGATCACATAGACACCGCGGGAGATGTACTCGATGGCTTCCGGATCGCCGAAACCCACCAGCGGGATTGCGCGCAACAGCTTGCCGTCCAGGCTGAGTTCCAGCAGCTGGGGATTGCCGTTGGTGATGGCGATGAGGCTGTTACGGTCCGGATCGAAGGTCAGCGCCGACAAGTCGTCGTCGATGCCTTCCACCTGCTGCCCCTGAATCACCGCACGATAATCTGGCAACCACAAAGAGGCGGCTTCCCGTTGATCGGCCTGCCGCCATTGGGAGAATTGAAACCAGGTGAGCCCGAACAGGCGGTAGTGCTGTCCGGCGGCGATCGCCAGCAGCAGGGCTGCACCGGCCAGCGCAGCCAGCAGCCATTTGAAGACTGGGCGCATCTCGAATACTCAAGAAAATACGGGAACGCGATTGTGCCGAGCCAGGCTTAGCCGAACCTTAACGGCAGCGCCCGACTGCAGGGCGCACAGATTGACAGCGTGAACCTCGAGTCGTTACCGCTTGCGGCTGAATACATAAAGCAGGTTCGGCTCGGCGACTACGTAGATGTTGCCACGCTCATCCATCGCCACCCCTTCGGCCTGATCGATACCTTCCACCAGCCCATTGAGGCCGCCGAGCAGGCTGATGAAGCTACGCGGCCTGCCAAGCAGATCCAGCTCGACCAGCAGGCGAGACTCGTCGGAGAGCATCAGCGTATGGCCCGTACGCGGATCGATGGTCACCGATGAGATATCGCGTACCAGCAATGGCTGATCGGGCAGCGCCTCGAGCACGCCAGCTGCACCGTCCTCACCGGGGAACGGCAGTTCGAACAAGCCCTGGGGGTCACGCTCTTTTGCCAAGAGCATGCGTCGGGTATGGGGATTCCAGGCCAGCCCCTCGAACCCCTTGTTGCCAGCGCCATCGAAGCCCAGGTCATAGGTGGCAAGATCATCGAGATCGAGGCTCTCGACGCCCGGTGCCAGTCGGAATACCGCGACCAGACGGCGGCGCTCGTCTACGATCCCCAATCGACCGTCGTCCAGCGCCTCGACCGCCTCGGGGTCTGAGAATCCGCTCAGGGTGATGCGTCGCAGCACTACGCCGCCTGGGGAAAACTCCACCAGCTGCGGATTTTGACCCGTCACCGTGAATAGCGTGCCGGTTGCGGCGCTCCAGGTCAGGCCTGAGGTTTCATCCTCTTCAAGACCAAACAAGGTGGTTTGCAACGACAGCTCGTAATCGGGCAACCAGATACTGGCGGCGCGCTGTTCGGCATCGACGGATTGCTCCTGCCAATAGAGTCCGAGCTGGTCGTCCCAATGCAATAACCAACCCGCCAGCAAAGCCGCAGCGACGGTGAGACATAGCGAGGCGTAGAGAAACAGGCGAAGACGGGAGGGGCGAGAGGCGATGTCAGGCATAAAGACGGACCCAGGAAGAGGTCGCGATTACAACATGCCAGCAGACGTCGAGATATAGCCGCAAGAGGCCGGGCACGTCAGGCGTACCCGGCCGGCGTGGTTCAGAGCACGCGGCTCTCGAAGCGAGACAAGCCAACCAGCTCGAGCACCAGCTCGTCGCCCTGATTCAGCGGCCCGACGCCCACCGGGGTACCGGTCAGTACCACGTCGCCCGGCTGCAGGCTGAAATGCCCGGCGATGTGTTGCAGCAGCGGCAACACGGCGTTGAGCATCTGGTTGCTGTTGCCGTCCTGGCGGACCTCGCCGTTGATGGTCAGGCGGATGCCGATGTCATTCAGATCCTGCACCGCATCGCCCGGCACGAACGGCGCTAGCACGCAGGCGCCATCGAAGCTCTTGGCTGTTTCCCACGGGTGGCCCTTTTCCTTGAGCTTGGCCTGCACGTCGCGCAGGGTCAGGTCCAGCGCCGGAGCGAAGCCGGAGATGGCATCGCGCACTTCTTCTTCGTTTGGCTTGCGCGACAGCGGCTTGCCGATCAGCACGGCAATCTCGGCTTCGTAGTGCACTACCCCGCGGTCCGTCGGGATGTTGAAGCCGCCTTCCAGCGGCACCGTGCAGCTACCGGCCTTGATGAACAGCAACGGCTCGGTGGGCACCGGATTATTGAGTTCCTTGGCATGCTCGGCATAGTTGCGGCCGATGCAAACCACCTTGCCCAGCGGATAGTGGATGGGCGTGCCGTCGGTGTAATGGTGTTGGTAATTCATCGAAGCTCTCGTCTGTAGGGCGGGTCAGTCCCGCCGTGGCCGTTGGCGGGTTGTCACCCGCCCTACAATCAAACCGCGAATATCTTGCCCGGGTTCATGATGCCGTTCGGGTCGAATGCCGCCTTGATCGCCTTCATGTAACCGATCTCTGCCTCGGAACGGCTATAGGTTAGGTAATCGCGCTTGGTCATGCCGACGCCATGCTCTGCCGATATCGAACCGTTGTACTTTTCGACCGTCTCGAACACCCATTTGTTGACCGTCGAGCACTTGTCGAAGAACTCATCCTTCGTCAGCGCCTCGGGCTTGAGGATGTTCAGATGCAGGTTGCCGTCGCCGATATGGCCGTACCAGAGCACCTCGAAATCCGGGTAGTTGCTGGAGACAATGGCATCGATGTCCGCAAGAAATGCCGGCACCCGGGAAACGGTGACCGAGATGTCGTTCTTGTACGGTGTCCGGTGGGAGATGGTCTCGGAAATATATTCACGCAGCTTCCACAGGTTCTGCAGTTGCTGGTCGCTCTGACTCATGACGCCGTCGACTACCCAACCCTCGTTCACGCAATGTTCGAAGGTCGCCAGGGCCTGTTCGGCGCGCTCCTCGGTGGTCGCTTCGAACTCCAGCAACGCATAGAACGGCGTGCGGGTTTCGAAGGGTGCCGGTATATCTCCACGTTCGAGGATCTTGTCCAGGCACTTGTCGGAGAAGAATTCGAAGGCGGTCAGGTCGAGCTTGTCCTGGAAGGCGTGCAGCACCGGCATGATCGAATCGAAGTCCGGCGTGCCCAGCACCATTGCCGTGAGGTTGGTTGGCTGGCGCTCGAGGCGCATGGTCGCCTCGACGACGAAGCCCAGCGTGCCCTCGGCACCGATGAACAGCTGACGCAGGTCGTAGCCGGTGGCGTTCTTGATCAAGTCCTTGTTCAGCTCGAGCAGATCGCCCTTGCCGGTCACCACCTTCAGGCCCGCCACCCAGTTGCGGGTCATGCCGTAGCGAATCACCTTGATGCCGCCGGCATTGGTGCCGATGTTGCCGCCAATCTGGCTGGAGCCGGACGAGGCGAAGTCGACCGGATAGTAGAGGCCCTTGTCTTCAGCGAACTGCTGCAGCTGCGCGGTGATCACGCCCGGCTGACAGATCGCGGTGCGGTCCATCTCGTTGAACGAGAGGATCTGATTCATGTAATCGAAGGAGACCACCACCTCACCGTTGGCCGCCACGGCCGCTGCTGAAAGACCGGTCCGCCCGCCTGAGGGCACCAACGCGACCTTGCGCTCATTGGCCCAACGCACGATGGCCTGAACCTGCTCGACACTCTTCGGAAAGACGATGGCCGTGGGTGCCGGGGCGTAGTGTTTGGTCCAGTCCTTGCCGTAGGTATTCAGCGAATCGGCATCGGTCAGCACCTTGCCGGGCTCGACCAGGGTCTTCAGCTCATCGATCAGGACGGGATCGGTCATCATGTGAACTCTCATTCGATTCATGGTCACCCTGAGTACGCTTCAGCTCAGGACATAGGGTGTTTCGAGGGGCCCGTATGCTAGCATACGCACCCTTTTGAAACGTGCCTCGGCAGACTCCCGACACCGCTGATACCGGGTCGGCCAGCCTTCGCTGGACACTTCGTCCTACCCTTCGGCCTTAAGGTTTTAATGCAGATGAGCCAGACCTCTCTCGACAAGAGCAAGATCAAGTTCCTTCTTCTCGAAGGCGTTCACCAGAACGCTGTCGACACCCTCAAGGCCGCCGGTTACTCCAATATCGAGTACCTCAAGACCGCCCTGACCGAGGCGGAATTGAAGGAAAAGATCGCGGACGTTCATTTCATCGGGATCCGCTCGCGCACCCAGCTCACCGAAGACGTATTCGAGGCCGCCAACAAGCTGATCGCCGTCGGCTGCTTCTGCATCGGCACCAACCAGGTCGACCTGAACGCCGCCCGTGAGCGCGGCATCGCCGTATTCAATGCCCCCTACTCCAACACTCGCTCGGTAGCCGAGCTGGTGCTTGCCGAAGCCATCCTGTTGCTGCGCGGCATCCCTGAGAAGAACGCTTCGTGCCATCGCGGCGGCTGGATCAAGTCGGCGGCCAACTCGTTCGAGATCCGCGGCAAGAAGCTCGGCATCATCGGTTATGGCTCCATCGGCACCCAGCTGTCGGTACTCGCCGAGAGCCTGGGCATGCAAGTCTGCTTCTACGACGTAGTGACCAAGCTGCCGCTGGGCAACGCCACCCAGATCGGTTCGCTGTACGAGTTGCTGGGCATGTGCGACATCGTCTCCCTGCACGTCCCCGAGCTGGCATCCACCCAGTGGATGATCGGCGAGAAGGAAATCCGTGCCATGAAGAAAGGCTCGATCCTGATCAACGCCGCCCGCGGTACCGTAGTCGAGCTGGATCACCTGGCCGCCGCGATCAAGGACGAACACCTGATCGGCGCCGCCATTGACGTGTTCCCGGTCGAGCCCAAATCCAACGATGAAGAGTTCGAAAGCCCGCTACGCGGTCTGGATCGCGTGATCCTGACGCCGCACATCGGTGGGTCGACTGCCGAAGCCCAGGCCAACATCGGGCTGGAAGTGGCCGAAAAATTGGTCAAGTACAGCGACAACGGCACTTCGGTGTCCTCGGTCAATTTCCCGGAAGTCGCCCTTCCATCGCACCCTGGCAAGCACCGTCTGCTGCATATTCACCAGAACATTCCAGGTGTGATGAGCGAAATCAACAAAGTGTTCGCCGAAAATGGCATCAACATCTGTGGCCAGTTCTTGCAGACCAATGAGAAGGTCGGCTACGTGGTGATCGACGTAGACAAGGATTATTCCGACCTGGCTCTGGAAAAGCTCGAGCAGGTGAATGGCACCATCCGTAGCCGCGTCCTGTTCTGATTCGGTATCAGGCTCGAAACAAACGGGAGGCTTCGGCCTCCCGTTTTTTATTGCCTCGCTTGCATAGCGTCAACGGACAGTTGCGGGGCTTTCAGCCGCACTGCGCGCGTCCGTATCGCCATCCTGCGAGGGCTGCTCGGCTGGCGGCTCAGTCGGCGATTCCAGGGTTGGCGGCCTCGGCTTGTCCTGGCTGCCACTGCGATCCTCGATCACATCCTGGCGAGGCTCACGGGTATCGAGCGGATGCTCGCGGCTTTTCTCCGGAAGGGTCGGGCCGGTTCCTGTGGCGGATACCAGAGGTGCAGCCGCCACCATCATCACAAGTACAGGTACACGCATATCCATGGGTCCACTCCTTGCGAGAGATGGGCATTTCAGCGCAACCGGATACTTGTCACCACGGGCCGCACCGGACTGCCCAAAGAAAAAGCCCCGACCAGGGCCGGGGCTTTTCATCTGGCTGCGATGGCATCAGTTGCCCGCGCCGCCCGCGCCGCCTGAACCGGAACCAGTGCCGGAGCCGGTCGCGCTGTTGCCAGTACCAGTGGTGTTACCCACGCCAGTACCAGTGCCAGTGCCGGGACCTGCTTCCTGGCCAGAACCTGTGGTGGTGCCGGTGCCAGTGCTCATACCGTTGCGGTTGGTGTCATCAGTGGACTTGCCATCCATTGATGTGCCGCTATGGGTGCCGCTATCCATCGAGCCGTGTCCATCTTTGTCTTTCATGTGATCGCTATCGGACGTACCGGCTGCGAAAACGCCGGTGGACATCAAACCGGCCAGGGTCAGGGCTGCCAATTTAGTCGTTTTCATGTCGTTCTCCTATCACAAAGGGTTCCTATAATCGGGCAACCACCAGCGCCAGGGGTTTCATCTGACGCATTACAAAATTTGTACAAACGTTGATCAGGCCCGTTAAACCGCGCTCTGGCGGGAATTACCGTTCATCGCGATCACCGTTTTTGAGCCGTTCGTCGCTGTCCGGACGATCGCCCAGCACGTCTTCCACGTACAACATCCGGATCATCACCATCCCCACCGCTCCTAGTGGCGTCGCCAGCAACAGGCCAAGAGTTCCGGCGAGAAGGCCGAACAGCAGCTGCAGCGAAATGGTCAGCGCAGGTGGTACGGATACGATGCGGTTCTGCATCCACGGCGTGAAGACGTAGCTCTCGAGCACTTGCACCAAGGTATAGAGCCCTGCGACGTAGAGCATCGTCCGGGTGCCTTCCATCGACGCCAGTAACAGCGCAGGAATCACGGCGATCACCGGCCCGATATTGGGAATGAAGGACAGCAAGCCGGCAATCAGCCCAAGAACCAGCGCCAGCTCGATACCCAGCAACCACAATCCAAGCGTGGTCAGCACGCCGATCAGCAGCATTTCGATGAGCTTGGCGATCAGCCAGGACTGCAGCGTCGAACCGCTCTCGCTCAGCACCTCTCTGGTGCGTGCCCGGTAACCCAGAGGGATCAGTTTGACGAAGCCGTCAACGTAAACCCGAGGGTTGATGGCCAGGCAGACGCCGATGGCGAAGGCCACCACGAAGCTAGTCAGCGCTCCGCCTATCGACGCCAGCACAGCCGTCACCACGCTGAAGCCATCACCTGGTGATACGGCTTCGCTCAGGCTGTCCTGATATTCCATAAGTCGGCTGACCCATTCGGATTCGTCGGCACGCTCACGCAGGCGCTCGACGGCCTCAGGCAGAGATTCCGAGAGCGCATCGACCTGATCGGAAATGCTCGGCGCCACCAGCCAGCCGAACAGCCCTACCGACGTCAGGAACAGGACAAAAAACAATCCCATCGAGAGGTTGCGCGACAGAGGCGTTTTCTCGCTGATCCAACAGCTGATGCCGTTGATCAACACGCCGAACAGAATGGCGGCAAACAGCAGCAGAAGAAACTCGAATGCCAGCCACGCCACTATTACCAGCAGCGCGACCACGACCAGCACGCTGACCTTGATCAGGCTGCGGCTGGCGACCTCTCTTGCGCTTTTGTTCTCGTTATCTGCGTCGCTCATGCCATCCCCTTCTCGAAGTCTGAAGTTGGGACATGAGGCTGTTGGAGAAATTCAGGTCAAGCCGCTCTAGCGGAGCAGCTGCCACAGCGAAATACCGATCCCCGCGAGGCTTTCACCAGCGACCAGGCCGGCAGCTGCGACTATGACGAACCGCTCGGCGAGACTGCCCCAGCGGGCCGCGAACAGCCAGGCCAGCAGAGCGCCGAACGCCATCATCAATGAAATCGAAGCAGGGATGATAAAGGCCAGCCCCAGCGCCGCGGAACTCGGCAACCAGCGCAAGCGCCAGACCGGCGCCACACCTTCGAGCACGCCCAGCATCACGCCCGTCAGGGCACCGGCGAGCATGGCCCAGCGTATATCCAGACTGATCGAGCCGAGCCCGGCAGTCAGCGCCTCTGCCACGGCCTTCCAGGTCGCCACCGCTGGTGCCGGCCATTCCGGCGTGATCAACATCGACTGGGGGTCGGGGATCAGCAGCTGGTAGGCCAGCACGCCGACCAGGCTTCCCACCAGAATACCCAGGCATTGCGCGACGACCTGACGCGACGGTGTAGCGCCAATTGCATGACCGACCTTGAAATCGTTTAGCAGGTCGGTGCACTGACCGGCGGCACCGCCGGCGGTATTGGCACTCATCAGATTGATCGCCACCTGCCCCGGCGCGATGGCACCAAAGCTCAGCTGCGACAGCTGCCCGATCGCGCCGATGGGTGGGATGCCGGTCGCGCCCACCACCCGTGCCGCAACCATCGCCAACAGCAGCGCCAAAGGAATCGAAAGGGCTGCCATCAGCGGGTGAATGCCGAACAATGTCGTCTGCAGGATGATCACCAGAATCGCAGCCAGACCTAACCCAGCCGCAGGCAGCAATGCCGGACGGCCCAATGCGACTCGGCGCGACGGGTCAGTTCGACGGGCACGCAAGAAGCGTAGCCCAAGCGCGGTCAGCGTAGAGCACACCATCAGGCTTACCCCTGGCCAGAGCAACCACTCGATGAGCAAGGCGAACTGCGGCCCGCTGGCTCCTGCAGGCATTTCTACAAGGCCTTCTGCCAATAGCCACGGCGCGATCAGCCCCCATGCGATCACAGCACCCAGAAACAGTGAAAGGCCCACCCTCAGACCGATGATTCCACCGAAGCCGAGCAACAGCAGTGACGGTTCCAGATTGAAGGTGAGGCGTTCCAGCTGCGCACTCGGTGCCCAGCGTGGCAAGGTCCACCACAGGCTGTCGATCAGCTTGGCCAATGCCGCCAGCAACGCGGCGGAGCCCAACACCCACAGGCGCCGGGCCGCTTCAGCGCCGTGACTGTAGATCTGCTGCATGGTTGCCAGCGTCGCCATGCCTTCCGGAAAGCGCAGCTGGGATTCGATGATCAGCGATGGGCGCAGATACCAAGCGACCCATATGCCAAGAAAACTCACTGAGAACACCCACGCCATCAATGGCAGCGTGTCCAACTGCTGCCCGGTAATCAACGTGAATGCAGGAATGGGCGCCACCAGCCCGCCCGAAATGATCGAGGCTGCGGACGAGGCAGTGGTCTGGTTGATGTTGCTTTCATGGAGCGTCCAGGCCGGTCGGCCCAATGCCTTGCCCAGGTTTTGCCAGAAAGCGAAGCCGACCAGCAACGCGATGATCGACATGTTGAACGACCAGCCAATCTTCAGGCCTGAGTAGATGTTCGAAGGCGTCAATATCGCGCCCAGGATTAGTCCGGTGAGCAACGCGCGCACTGTCAATTCACGAGAGGGGTGATTCATGCCGTCTCCATCGAACGGGTGATTGACTCAAGGTAGTCCATTCATTCCAATTTGCCGGTACTTAACCGTCCGTCGGGTTGTCAGCGTCCGAGCGCAGATACCAGCTTAATCGCAACCCAAACGCTGAACTTCGTCATTTTCACCCGGTCGTTTAGTAACTTTTCTACGCGGCATAACGGCACCCCAGACCAAGGATTGAACATGGACGAAGCGGATTTCACCCACCTGGAACGTAACCGGCCTACTGTGACCCTGCTCACCGGCAATGAGCTACTGGGACTGTTCTTCAAACACTTTCTCGGCGAACAGGCTCAGCTGGAAGTAGCCCTTGCCCGGCTCGAGAAAATCGTTCCCGGCGCCACCGACCTCTACCTGCTCGATTCTGGCAACGCCCAGACCGAGCAGCTCTCTGCACTGCTGGATCAACTCGACGAGCAGACGCCCGTTGCACTGGTCAATATCGCTCCCGACCAGGCCGAGCAACTGGTCGACAAGCACCCGGCCATTCGCGGCGTGTTCTACAGCCACGCCACCCGCGAACATCTGCTCGACGGCATTCAGGTATTGCTCGAAGGCGGCGACTGGTTGCCGCGCGTGCTCACCGAGCGGCTGCTCAGCCAGTGGCGGCGGATGCGTCAGCTGGCGGGCAGCAAGCCATCGCTGACCTTGCGCGAGCGCGAGATTCTCAGCCTGGCAGGCAAGGGCCTGTCCAACGCCGAGATCGCCGAACAGCTATGCCTGAGCCCGCACACGATTAAAAGTCATATCCATAACCTGCTACGCAAGATCGGCGCCTCCAACCGGGCCGAAGCAGCCTTCCTGCTGCGTGGCCGGCTGGATTGGTCAGAGTCGTGCCACGCCTGACGCTGGGTCTGCTCCTGTTACTCACTCTCGCGCCGTTGCGCGCACAGGAGCAGCCGATCGAATCACAACAGGCAGAGAGCGAAGCGGAACTGAGCGGGCTGATCATCGACAATGCAATCACCCGCTTCGGTCACGATTTCCATCGCTACCTGAGCTTTGCCCTGCAGGATGCGACGGGTCTGGACGGCGACCTGGTGGTGCGCGAGCGGCCCTCGGCACGCTGGGGAAGCCTGGTCTGGGTCGAGCATGGGCAGCGCATCGTCTATCGCCGCTTCCTGCAGCCCAACGTCGCGGAGATCGAGACCATCGCCAATGAAGCTGCGCGCCTGATTCAGGAAAACATCAGCCGAAACAAACTGCAGAACCTGTTACTGGATACCTACGACATGGATCGCGACGAGCTGTAAACAATCGATGGCTTAATCCTTTACGGATGTCATTAAAGAGGCTTTTTGCACCGTTCGATGGATATTCACCGCCTCGCCTGCAGTCAAGAATCCGCACACTATCAAGAGGTGCCTGCATGGATTGTCTAGCCCTACTCCGCCGCAGCGTGTTCGCCGCATTCGTGCTCGCCAGCGCCGGGCTCCACGCCAATGATCTGATGGACAACGCCGATCTGGCCGGAGGCCCGGTCAGCCTGGGCAACTCTGCATCCGCGGCCATGCAGCTGCCTGACGGGCAGATCGCCCGGGTGCTGCAGGAAGGCAGTGACAACCTGACCGATATCACCCAGACCGGGACCAATCAGCTGGCGAACATCGTTCAGCAAGGTAGCGACCAGCAGGCCTTCATCCTCCAGCAGGGCGAAAACCAGCTGGCCACCATCCTTCAGATCGGCTCGGGCAACATCGCCGACATCAGCCAGATCGGCAGCGATAACGAGGCGGCAATCGCCCAGGTCGGATCCAACAACAACGCCAGCATCGAGCAGCTCGGCAGCGGCCTGAGCAGCAGCGTCGTCCAGTACGGCAGCGGCCAGCGGGTCGAGATCGTTCAGCATCGTTGATCACATAGCTTCATCACTAAGGTAACGATATGCGCAGCCTGCACTTCCTCGCGTCAGCCGCTTTGCTGGCTGTTGCCATTGGCGCTCATGCCGACACCAGCGCCAAGGTCGTGCAGACCGGCGACGATAACGATGCCACCGTCGAGCAGACCGGCCCGCTCAATGAAGCTGTGGTGCGCCAGAACGGCACCGCTAACATCGGCGCCGTCTACCAGACAGAGGGTGGCGAATCGAATCTGGCCACTATCGTTCAGATCGGTAGCGACAACGACGTAGCCGTCTATCAGGGCCCTGAAAGCCACTTCGCCACCGCCAGTGTTTACCAGGAAGGCAGCAGCAACCGCGTCGAGGTGGAACAGACCTGGTACGCAAACGACCTGCAGCTCAGCAGCATCGGCGATAACAACTTCATTTCCGCCACACAACAGGGTTTCGCTCAGGCCCAGGCCTACCAGATAGGTGACGACAACTCGGTCACTCTGACCCAGGACGGCATCCACCACGGCACGCAGCTGGCGGTTTACCAGGTCGGCGATGAAAACCGGGCGACCATCGACCAAGGCGACGCCGGCGACATCAGGCTTGCTCAGAATGGCAACTCGAACAGCGCTGACATCACGCAGTACGCGCTGTTTGGTGAGATCGCATTCAATCAGGCTGGCGACAACAACCTGTTGTCCGTCGAGCAAACCGGGCGTGGCAATGCGTTCAGAGGCTCATCGACGGGCAACGGCAACAGCGTAGAGGTGGTGCAGCAATTCGATGACAACCAGGCCAGCATCGTGCAGAACGGCGACGGTAACCTGGCAGCAATTCGGCAGTTTGCTGAGTTCAACGAAGCCCGCATCACCCAGGCCGGAGCGTCGAACCAGGCGGCAATCACCCAGAGTGCCGCGCTCATGAACGCCGTAATCCTGCAAACGGGAAGCGGCAATCAGGCCAACATCACCCAGCAGTAGGCCGCACTCACATGGGGTTGCATTCCGTCCATGCTTACCACTGCTCTGGCCACCGTGCTGCTCGCCACAGCTGCCACCGCCGCGCCGGTTGAAGCGCGGCTGGAACTGCTACCGGAAGACAGCCGCCTGCACCTGAGGCTCTGTTTCAGCAGCGCCGCACCTCACCAGCTCACGTACCAGCTGGAGGTACGCACCATCGGGCGAGCCGGCACCAGCCGCAGCCGCCAGTCCGGGCAGTTGACCAGCGGGCCGGAGGCGCAATGTCCACTGAATAACCGTGTCGGCCTGGCGGAGGACAGCCGCATCGAAGCCACACTATCCTGGACGGTGGACGGTGAAGAGCAACCAGCCGTACATCAGGTCTACCCCTCTACCCAGCCCACCAGCCCCACACCTCAGGCGCCCGCTTCGCCACCGAGCGAACCGCTACCCGACGGCCACCTTGTCGTCAAATCCGAATCAGACCTGCGATAGCTGCGATTGCTTGCTTCGGACCAGACGCCTGCCCGTCTCGATGCCCTTCAACTCGATGAAATGATAGGTGACGGCTGAAACGGCCAGCACCATCGCCAGCTCGAGCGCCGTTAGCAAGTCGTCGAGCAGGACGCTCCCCGAGCTGATGTAACGCATGATCTGCTCGCTGCCAGGCTGCTGCAGAATGATCGTGTAATCGGCGCCGGTGACTTTGGACAGCACTACCGCGGCGCTGGTGAAGGCAAAGATCACCGCGGCATGGGTTAGATAGATGGAGAACGAAAGCTCCCCCAGGCGGGTGAACACTTTGCGTTGCAACAGCTGCGACACCGCGCCCCGCTCGCCGGCAAATACCAGCACCGCCAGGCAGAACAACAGGCTGGCGAAGATGCCCTGATGCGGCACCTCGTGGGTCAGGGTGCGGTAGACCAGCAACAGGCAGAGCAGCTCGAGGCCCGTGAAAAAGGGCCGATCATCGAAGCGGTCGATCACCGGCTCCAGCGTCTGATAGAGCCGGTAGGTCAGCGCCCCGGCGAAGAAGCAGGAAGCGCCGCGCCAGATGAAAGGCTTGATCACGTCCAGTTCGACATACAGCGCCGCAAAGGACACCGCTGTAGCGACTACCAGAATCTGACCGCAGTAACGCGGCATCGCCAACAGCAGCACGCCCAACACCATGTACAGGTAGTACTCGATGCTGATGCTCCAGGCCGGAGTGTTGAAGGACAGGCTGTTGAAATCACCGATCCAGCTCTGCAGCAACAAGGCGTTGGGCAGGATCTCGCTCGGTGCCGTCTTGCCGGTAAACGCCGCGTCGTTGAAGGAGAATCCGTGGTGCTCGGCCCACAGCTTGCCGAACTCCAGGCCAATGAACACCAGCAGCATCACCAGGTGCAACGGATAGAGGCGGAACGTGCGGCTGATGACGAATCGCCGCAGCATGTCGGCTGAGAACTGGCGCGAACCGTAGGCGTGGAACATCACGAAGCCACTGAGCACGAAGAAGAACTCGACGAACAGGTCAGCATGACGAAAGAAACTGAGCTCTGAAAAACTCAGCAGGATCTGGGTGTGAAACAGGACCACCGCAACCGCGCAGATGCCACGAAAACTATCCAGCACAACGAAACGCTTCATTCCTAAGCCTTGCTCGACATCCAGGCATGCTCGCTGCACATCCAGCGCGCCGGTTCCTGATCAACGGGGGAATACCGGGAAAGGGACTCCCGGCCTTAATGAGAGCAATTGGCCATCAAAGAGTTCCGAACCATACAAGCAGTTCTTCACTCGGCTACGGTCGCTTAGGCTGAAGCGCTCTGCAGAGGGCACGTTAAGTGGGCGATACTCCCCCTCTTGCTCCGGATGAACCGAGGTCACCTTGTCACGCTGGTATCACATCTCGAACCTGTTTCGTGTCGCGGCCATCGTAGGCGTTGCAGCCCTGGTCGCTCTGGGTGGGATGGCCTTTCTGGAGCGCAATACCTTTGCCCGCTTTGACAAGCTGGTAGGTCCGGACGAGCCCAGCGAGATCAAAGCCGACGTTCCAACTGACTGGCGAACCTACGAAAGGGGCGAACCTTCAAGATTGGCGATCCTGTTGACCGATGAAGATTCCGCCTGGCTCGGGCTCGCGCAAGGGCTCAAGAGCATCGGCGTTCCGTTCACCATCACCCGCGACGTGACTCAGGCTATCCGGCACAACGTGGTGCTCGCTTATCCAACGGTGTCGGGGCGTGTGCTGGAAACAAAGGCTGTGGAAGCCTTGCGCCAGCACGTGGCACGGGGCGGAACGCTAATCGCAACCCAGGTTCTCGGGGGTGGCGTACAGGACCTGTTCGGCTTCGACTCGGTCGTCGAGTCACGACATCACCGTATCGATTTTGATACCGACACCGCTGACACGGAGCCCTCGCTTAGCTGGATCAATCATCCGCATGAGCGATCGGTACTGCTGGGCAATCCTGATAACCCGGCCAGCTGGATGGGCACACAGGTGTACGAAGGGGCGGTAAACGTCATGGCCCGCTTCGAGGACGGCGCGCCAGCGCTGATTCAGCGAAGCGACCCCGGCGGCGGCAAGGCCTACGCGCTAGGTTTCGACCTTGGCTTTTTCATTATGCGTGCACATGGCGACCGCAACGACCAGAGCTACCGCAACTACGCCAACCACTACGAACCTTCGGTGGACGTATGGCTGCGTTGGCTTCGCGAGCTATACATCCAGAACGAGCCGTTGGCCGTAACGCTGGGCACTGTGCCCGACGGCAGGTCCCTTGCTGCGGTGGTGACCTTCGATGTGGACTTCGTCCAGTCGATGGAGCACCTGACAGCCTACCGAGACTTGCTTCAGCGTATGCAGGTGCCGGCCACCTTCTTCATTCAGACCAAGTACTACCGGGACTTTCAGGACGAAGGGTTCTTCAACGATCGAACGCTGGAGGCGATCACGGAGCTGCAACGTGCCGGAATGGAGATCGCCAGTCATTCGGTCAGCCATTCAGACATGTACGCATCGGTACCTCTCGGTGATGGTGCTGAAACCTATCCGAACTACCAGCCCCGGGTGAAAGCGCAAGGTGATACGCGCAATGCCTCAGTGCTCGGCGAGCTACGGGTCAGCAAGTTTCTTCTCGAACAGTTGTTCGATGCGCAAGTGGTGTCATTTCGTCCCGGCTATCTCGCTACGCCTGCGAGCTTGCCGCAGGCTATGGAAGCGTCAGGCTATCGCTTCGGTTCGTCCGCCACGGCTGGGAACGTGACAACCCACCTACCGTATCGCAGCAATCACGACCGGATGTACGCCCGCGAGACCAGCG
Organism: Stutzerimonas stutzeri; assembly: GCF_024448895.1. GTDB lineage: Bacteria > Pseudomonadota > Gammaproteobacteria > Pseudomonadales > Pseudomonadaceae > Stutzerimonas > Stutzerimonas stutzeri_Q. Next base: position 44,983 of record NZ_JAMOIC010000003.1, on the reverse strand, counting down.
TGTTCGAATTCCCAATCGCCATCGAAGATGAAATCCCGCCGCACATGGACCTGCGTGTCGACGAGGCAGTCGACCTGGCGCAACGGCTATCCAGCTACGGCGGCAGTTTTGTGATCCTCATACATCCCAACCAGCTCGAGCATAAATATCGATTCCTTGAGGCCGCCATACCACGGCTTAAACCCTTTGCCTGGTTCGGCACCCAAGGGCAGCTGGGTCGATGGTGGGCGGCGCGCGACCAGCTGCAGGTCGATGTCAGGCGCGAGAAGAAGGGCACGGTGATCAGCGTAGTCAGCGCCGAGCAAATTGACGGGCTGAGCCTTCAACTGCCGCCCGGTACGACTGTTCATGCATTCGAGCAGCCAGGCGTATTGCTTGATGGCGAGCGCCTGCTGATTCGCCAGCTGCCGGCGGGAACGACCGAGATCAGGTTCAACTGAGCGGGTTTGCGTCATCGCGGATCACAGTCATGAGATCTCCACAACCAGCAACCGGCTCGCCAGCAGCTGCCATCCATCGCCTTTCCGGAACCGCCAGGGTGACAGAGGCTTCTACCGAGCCAACCTACCCTGCGGTCAGCTGGAGGAGTTCAGATGCACATTTCCTTGAAACCCTTGCGTGAACAGGTCGTCGTCATTACCGGCGCGTCCAGCGGTATAGGCCTGGCCACGGCGCGGATGGCCGTGGAACGTGGCGCTCGCGTGGTACTGGTGGCGCGTAACGAAGAAGCCCTGCAGGACATCAAGCAGCAGCTGAACGCAGGGGAACGCGTCCTGCACGTGCAGGCGGATGTAGGTGACCGCCAGCAGCTCGAACGTGTTGCCAGTGAGACCATCTCCCACTTTGGCGGCTTCGACACCTGGATCAACAATGCTGGCAGCTCGGTGTGGGGCCGCTTCGATGAGGTCAACGACGAAGATCACCAGCAGGTCATGCAGACCAATTTCTGGGGCACCCATTACGGCTCTTCGATTGCGGTGAAGCACCTGCGTGACAAAGGTGGCGCGCTGATCAACATCGGCAGTGTCGAGTCGGCCAACGCACTGCCCTTCCACAGCAGCTACAGCGCCAGCAAGCACGCGATCAAGGCGATGACGGACGTGCTGCGCGTTGAGCTGCAGAAATCCCGTACACCCGTTTCGGTGACCCTGGTACGCCCATCGTCGACCGACACCCAGTTCATGGATCACTCGAAGAACTACCTGCCCAGCGCGCCGGTCTTTCCGCCGCCAGTCTATGCGCCCGAAGTGGTCGCCAGGGCGATACTGAACGCCGCCGAGCACCCGCAGCGTGATGTTTACATTGGCAACGCCAAGCTGCTCTCCAAGCTGGCACAGAACGCACCGCGGCTGGCTGACTGGATCAACCGGACCTTCGTTTACGACGCCATCCAGAGCGGCCGACCAGACCGTCACCCGCATGGCGCGTTACATGACAGTGATGTCGGCGCGGCGGGCGATGGCAGGGCCAGCGGCAACTACCCGGGCATGGTCCTGAAGCGCAGTCTCTATACCCAGGCCACGCAACATCCGCTCGCCACTACCGCCGCGGTGGCTGTGGGCGCAGCGGCGCTGGTGGCTCTACTGGGGCGCCGCGGACGCTAGCGTTGGGGACGGCGCAGCAGCTGCTGCGCCGCATTCGTGATCGTTCAGCTCAGGTTCAGCCAGGGTTCAGGAGCGGTTCAGGGGGCTACAGGCAGGATGGCACTGTAACTTTTCCAGCCTGCACAGGAGCAACACATGAACAAGCTGCATACCCTGGCCATCGCCACTACCCTGAGTGTCTTCACCCTTGGCGCCCAAGCCGCCGACAACTTTGCCGGCCTGACCTGGGGCAAGAGCACGGTCAACATCGACCGCTCCAGCACTCTGAAGCAGAACATGCCTGGCAAGAACCGCTTCGACGACACCATCAAGAACAGTGGCACCTGGGGCGTGCGGGCCGGTCAGATGACCGACGAGGCGCGCTACTATGCAACCTATGAGAACGTATCCGACGACTACGGCAGCTCGCTCAAGCTGCGCCAGCAGAACCTGATCGGCAGCTACGACATGTTCTTACCAGTCGGCGAAACCACCCGCCTGTTCGGCGGCGCCAGCGCCGGCCTGACCAAGCTTGAGAACGAGTCCAGCGGTTACCGTCGTGACAGCGACATCGGTTATCTGGTTGGCCTGCAAGCCGGCGTTCTGCAGGAGGTTGGCAGCAATACCTCAATCGAAGCCGGCTATCGTTATCTGCGCAGCAATGCCGGTACCGAAGTTGCCGAGCGCGGCGTCGGCAAGGTCGGCTCCATCGATGTGCATAGCAGCAAGCAGGCCTACCTCGGCTTGAACTATCACTTCTAAGCCGCGCGGTTTGCTTCAACAGGACCACGGCCGGGATTGTCCCGGCCGTTGCATGACGGGAGTTACCCATGAAAGTGCTGGTGGTGGAGGATGAGGCGCTGCTGCGCCACCACCTGTTGACTCGTCTGAGCGAGAGCGGTCACGTGGTCGATGCTGTGGCCAATGCCGAAGACGCGCTCTATCAGACCCGTGAGTTTCACCACGACCTGGCCGTAGTGGACCTGGGCTTGCCTGATATCAGCGGGCTCGACCTGATCCGCCAACTGCGCAGCAATGGTCAACGCTTTCCCATCCTCATTCTTACGGCACGCGGCAACTGGCAGGACAAGGTCGAAGGCCTCGCCGCCGGTGCCGATGATTACGTGGTCAAGCCGTTCCAGTTCGAAGAGCTGGAAGCGCGCCTCAACGCCCTGTTGCGGCGCTCGTCCGGCTTTACCCAGGCGAGCATCGAGGCCGGCCCGTTGAAACTCGACCTCAACCGCAAACAGGCGCTGGTCAATGACGAGCCGCTGGCGCTGACTGCATTCGAATACCGCATCCTCGAATACCTGATGCGCCACCAGCAGCAGGTGGTCGCCAAAGAGCGGCTCATGGAACAGCTCTATCCGGACGACACCGAGCGCGACACCAACGTCATTGAAGTGCTGGTGGGCCGCCTGCGGCGCAAGCTGGAAGCCCAGGGCGACCTCAAGCCCATCGATACCGTCCGCGGCCTGGGATACCTCTTTACCGAGCGCTGCCGATGAGCCGACGCTGGCGCCGCTGGCTGGTGCTGGCGAGAACCACGCGCAACGGGACTCTCTCGCTGCGCCTGCGCCTCATGCTCGGCGCGACCTGCCTTGCCGTCGTGTTCATGCTCGCGCTTCTGCCGGTGCTGCAGGCAGCATTCAGTCTGGCTTTCGAGCGCGTCATCGAGGAGCGGCTGGCCGCCGACGCCAATACCCTGATCACCGCGTCGCGCATCGAAGAAGGACAGTTGCTGATGCCCAGGCGACTGCCCGATGAAGAATTCAACCTGCCGGATGCCAAATTGCTCGGCTATATCTTCGACCCGGATGGCAAGCGGCTGTGGCAGTCGCGCTCGGCCGAGGATGAGCAGATCGACTACCAACCACGTTTGCACGGCGACCTTACCGAGTTCAAACGGGTGAAAGACGCCGATGGCCTGGAGTACTTTGTCTACGACGTCGAGCTGCGGCTCGCCGGCGAGGCGCGCAAGGCATTCAGCTTCGTCACCATGCAACCCACCAGCGAATACCGCAGCCTGTTCGACGAATTTCGTCAGCAGCTGTATCTCTGGCTGGGCGGCGGCCTGCTGGTTCTGCTGACCCTGCTGTGGCTGGGCCTGACCTGGGGCTTTCGTTCTCTCAAGCGCTTGAGCCGCGAACTGGATCAGGTCGAATCAGGTCGACTGGATCGACTCAGCGACCGGCATCCGCAGGAACTGCTGCGCCTGACCCGCTCGCTTAACCGACTGCTCGACGGTGAACGCCGCCAGCGCGAGCAATACCGCAACTCGCTGGGCGACCTGGCGCACAGCCTGAAAACCCCGCTGACGGTGCTGCAAAGCGTCGGCGAAGTCATCAGTGCTCAGCCCGACAATCGCGAGCAGGCCCGCGTGATGCGCGCACAGATCGAGCGGATGAGCCAGCAGATCGGCTACCAGCTGCAACGCGCGTGCTTGGGCCAGAGCGGCCTGGTGCGGCACCGCGTAGCCTTGCAACCGGTGCTGGTGCGCCTGTGCAGCACGCTGGACAAGGTCTATCAGGACAAGCGCGTGCAGGTCGACCTGCAACTTCCGCCGGGTGCCACCCTGCCGCTGGAGCAGGGCGCACTGATGGAGCTGCTCGGCAACCTGTTGGAAAACGCCTACCGGCTCTGTCTCCATCAGGTGCGCATCAGTCTGCATGAGGACGGCGACCGCCTCTTATTGAGCATCGAAGACGACGGCCCAGGCGTGCCAATCGACCAGCGCGCGCGCATCCTGCGTCGTGGCGAACGGCTGGACGCACAACATCCGGGTCAGGGCATTGGCCTGGCGGTCGTGAAGGACATTCTCGACAGCTATGGTGGCGAGCTCAAACTCGACGACTCAAGTCTCGGTGGCGCGGCGTTCCGGCTGCGCCTGCCTCAGGGCTGAGCCGACGAAGGGCTCGGAGGATGGATGCCGCCCCCCGGTTGCGGCTGCTACAGTTCAATCCCCCGCCCCGCACACGGACGCAACGCAATGTCACTGGACGACAACAAAAGACTGGTTCGCAACCACATTGAGCTGAGCTGGAACCGGGGTCGCCTGGCCCTGGCCGAGCAATTGCACAGCAAGGATTTTCTCTACAAGAGCTCTTTCGTGGGTCGCCCCATGAACAGCACCGCATTTGCCGCAATGGTCTCGCAGATCCGTACGGCCATGCCGGATCTCGAGGTGGTCATCGAGGAGTGCGTCGCCGAAGGCGACAAGGTAGTGACCTGGTGCACGCTGATCGGCACCATCGAGAACGAAGCCCTCGGTTATCCCCCCAGTGACAAGGTGTTGAGCATCTCGGCGATGGCGTTCTGGACCCTGACACCGGGCGGCCTGATTCGCGAGATATGCACCATGTTCGACATGGAAAGCTTCCGCTCACAGATAGGGCTGGCGACCCGGACCTACGCCGAAAAAGCCCTGCCCTGACGGGAGTCAGCTGATGCCGCGTGCCGTTTCATCGCCTTGAAGCAGTCGGCGAAGCGGTTTCGCGGTCCACTGTGAATACGCCCCGATTTCGAAAGGCAGGCTGAATGCACCGAACGCAGTTGCTCAAGACCCTGGTTGGCCTCGTCGTACTTGCCCTGATGGCGTCTGCCATCAATCCCCATGACCGCACCACCTGGCTGCTGGAAATCCTTCCGGCGGCCGTTTTGCTACCGGTGCTGATCTACAGTCATCAGCGTTTCCCGCTTTCGTCCTTGCTCTATCTGCTACTCGCCGTCCAGGCGCTGGGGCTGATTGCCGGCGGGCACTACAGCTTCGCCCGCGTGCCCATGGGCTTCTGGTTGCAGGATTGGTTGGAACTTAGCCGCAATCCTTACGACCGGCTCGGGCATTTCCTGCAAGGCGTGGTGCCGGCGCTGATAGCCAGGGAGCTGCTGCTGCGTAACGGGCATAGGCTCGGCCGCCACCTGCTGCCGTTTGTCTGCGTCTGCATGGCAATGACGCTAAGCGCCGTTTACGAACTGGTTGAATGGGCGGCGGCGCTCGTACTGGGCCAGGGCGCCGAGGAATTTCTAGGGATGCAGGGCGACCAGTGGGACACCCAGGCCGATATGTTCTGCGCGCTGCTCGGTGCTTTGACGGCAATGACGGCTCTGGTTCCACTGCATAACCGCAGCATGGCGGCGATCGATCAATCCAACCGCGGGCGAACCGACATGCACGGCGAGACCGCCAGTTAATACGATCAGCTAATCACTATCGATCTCATCGATTTATATAATTGGCTGATTGGATAGTTATATACCGACCTCAAAGAGCATCACCAGTATCGATTAGCACTATTGATACGCTCACGTTTGTCCATTCAGTCCTCGCCCGTAGCATAGGTCCCGTACCCAACTGCACCGAGGATCACATCATGAAAAAGTTACTTGCAAGTGTAATTCTGGCCAGCGTCGCCTCCACCGCATTTGCTGTGCCCGCTAGCCAACCGCAGCCGCTTCTCGGCGAAGTGCAAGGCGCATCAACTGTTCTGAATGACTTGATTCCGGACCTTACGCTTTCTGAAAATGGCTTCGATCGCACACCGTTAAGTGAGCTTATTGCAGAAGATGGCTTCGATCACACACCTATCAGTGAACAGATTGCGGAGGATGGTTTTGATCTGACGCCACAGGCCGATCAGATCGCCGATGACGGCTTCGACCGCACTCCGCTGGGCCAGCTGATCGCTGAAGATGGAAGTGATCGCACCGGGCTTGGTACTGCTTGAGCCTGACGTAAAATCCAAGGCGCCGTTGGCGCCTTTTTTATTGCGCGAAATTATGAAAGTTAATCATCACGCGGTAATTGCAGGAATTATCTAACTTCAATGTTGCGTTGTTTCAACCCTATCAAGTGGGAATAAACAACCTGATGATCCGGCGTATTCTGTAATCCGTTCCGCCTACCACAACCATCCCAGCCACAGCAGAGCGGCCAGCACCCAGGCGCTCATGGCGAGCGCGCCCTTGTTCCAGAATCGATTCCAGCGGCGCTCTCGTTGACGCCAGCGCGATGCATCCGGGCGCACAATCGGCACGGCCATGGGAGGTCGCATCACCAGACGCTTGAGGCGCAACGACATCCATAGCGCCGGATTCGGAAGGTTAGCCAAACGAGCCGGCACCCTCAGATCGCGCTTCACGACCACACCAGCCACGCAAAAGGCCAGGAGCAATGGCCACAGCGAAGACCAGAGCCCCCCGGGATACAAGCCATGCAGCATCGGCTCGCGCAACACAGGCCAGAGCCAGGGCAGGAGCAGCGCCAGGACGCTTAGCAACGCCCAGGGCAATATCTGCAGCAGTGGCGGACGGCCGGCGGGCGCATCGGCGGCATCGGAGCGCAGCAACAAGAGCGCACGAGCCAGCAGCAAGGCGGTGGTCAGGCTGCTGACGGTCAGCCAAAGCAGCCAGCCTTCGAATTCGCCGGCGTGCCAGACATCCTTCAAGGCCGTCTTCACCGCGCCGCCACTCGTGAGCGGCAAGCCGACAATAGCCAGCGCCGGCAACGTCAGCAGCAGCCAGCCGATTCGCGGCAGCCTACCGGCGTGGATCAGGCCTGCGGCGAGGAACAGCGCGCCTTTGGCCAGCCCGTGGTGCACGCCGTAAAGCATCAGCACGACGGTCATGGCCTGGTGTTGTTGCGGGTGTCGCCAGGCCAATGCCATGAGAATCACCAAATAGCCCATCTGGCTGACCGACGAATAAGCCAGCACCGCCTTGGTCTTACCGGCAATCAACCCCATCAGCGCTGGATAGATCGCCCCGAAGATACCCATGACGAGCAACACCTCGGCCCAGCTCGACAGCAGCGGGTCGCCCTCGGGCAGGCAGCGCCATATACCCAGCAGCCCGGCCTTGAGCATTGCCCCGGACAGGACCGCGCTGGCTGGCGCGGGCGCGGCTGGATGCGCCAGGGGCAGCCAGACATGCAAGGGCCAGAAACCGGCCTTCAAGCCCAGCCCGATCAGCAATAGCAGCAGGGTTAGCCCATCCATGGGCACCGCCTGCCAGGCTGCAAAGGAGAAATCGCCGCCAGTGGCATGGCTGCGTAGCATCAACCCTGCAAGCAACGCCATCTCGCCGCAGATCGCCAGTTGCAGATACAAGCGCCCAGCGCGCCGCGGGCCAGGGCCGCCCTGATGGACGATCAGCCCGTAGGCGGAAAGGCTCATGGCGCTGAAGCCAAAGTAAAAGCTCAGTGCATCCGCAGCGATGATCAGCAGCAGATTGCCGGCCAGCGCCAGCAGCCAGAACGTCCAGAAGCGCATCTGCTGCGGGTCACCCTTCTGGCTGCTGCTGGCAAAGACCCCGGCGCAGCCCCAAAGCAGCGCGGTGAATCCCAACCAGGCACGACTGAGATCGTCACTCGCTCCCCAGCGAATGCCGTCCCAAAGCATCGGCAGATCCAGCGTAGGCATCGGCTGGAAGACCAACACCAGCGCCGGAACACAGGCCAGCCACAGCCAGACGACCGCGCGCTCGCGCCAGATCGCCAGCGCACCGGCAGCCAACAACGGTGCCAGCGGCACCAGCAGCCACATCCAGGCGCCAGTCATATCCGGAACTCCCGGTCGACGATCAGCTGCGCCCAGCCCAGCGGGCTCAGCGCAGTGCCGGCCAGCAGCCCGACCAGCACGGACAGCGCAGCGGTAAACAGCGCCGGCAACAGCAACATCCAGTGGGTTTCCCAGCGCTCTTCACGCCAGTTGTCCTCGTGCCAGTCGGCCGGCTCGGCAAACCAGCCGCGCCACAGCAGCGGCAGGAAGTACCCCGCGTTGAGCAGGGCCGAGCCCATCAGTACCAGCAACACCCAATCCTGACCGACCTCCAGCGCACCCATGCCCAGCGCCCATTTGCTGACGAAGCCGGCAATCGGCGGAATCCCGATCATGCCCAGCGCACCGATGCTGAATGCGGTCATGGTCAGGGGCATGCGTTTGCCGACGCCGTCCATCTCGCGGATGCGGTGGATGCCCAGCGTTTCGGCGAAGTTGCCTGCGCAGTAGAACAGCGTGACCTTCATCAGGCCCTGATGCACCAGATGCACCAGCCCGCCAACTGCCGCGATTGGGCCGAGCAAGGCAACGCCGAGCGTTACGTAGGAAACCTGACTGATGGTCGAGTAGGCCAGGCGCTTTTTCAGTTCCTGTTGCTGCAGTGCGCGCACCGAGCCATAGATGATGGTTGCCGCGGCCAGCCAGAGCAGCGGCCCCGCGATATCCAGCAGCCCCATCGCTTCTGCACCGTACACGTCGTAGACCACGCGGATGATGCCGAACGCACCAGCCTTGACCACCGCCACGGCATGCAGCAATGCGCTGACCGGGGCAGGCGCGACCATCGCCTTGGGCAGCCAGCCGTGCAGCGGAAGCAGCGCCGCCTTGACCCCGAGCCCGGCTATCAGCAGGACGAACGCCACCTGTAGCGCGAGATCATGCTCGCCCACCGCTGACAGCAAGTAACCACCCGGCTGGAAGTCCTGCCCGCCTGCCAGGCTATGAAGCAGTGCCACGCCCATCAGCACCAAGGCCCCGCCACCGACGGTATAGGCCAGGTAGACCCGCCCGGCACGGAGCGCCTCCGGCGTTCCGCGATGCACCACAAGCGGAAAGGTCGCCAGAGTCAGCATTTCGTAGAACATCAGGAAGCTGACCAGATTGCCCGCCAGCGCCAGCCCCACGGTGGCACTGACACAGAGGCTGAAATAGCCGAAAAAGCGCGAGCGCAGCGGTGACTTTTCCAGATAACCGATGGCGTAAAGGGTGGTCGCCATCCACAGCACGGATGACAGCGCGACGAACAGCAACGAGAGCGCATCGGCCTGCAGCACCAGCGGCGCGCCGGGCAGGAACGGCAGGCTGAAGCGAAACTCCAGGCCACGGCTGACGCCGACGATCATCGCCACCACCAGCAGCAGTTTGATCACCACGCCGCAGAGGTTGAGGGTGACCCGCAACCGTTGCTGGTCTTCGCGCAGGGTAAAGATGAGCAGCCCCGGCACCAGCGAGCTGAGCACGATCGCCAGGGGTAGCCAGTTGGTCCAGGTCATCGTGCCACCCCGCCAAGCCATAGCAGCAACGGCTCGCTGATCAGCGCCAAGCTCAAGACAACTATCGCCGGCAACATCGCCAGCCATTGTGCGAGCGGATCGGGCTTGACGCTTGGCGGGTTGGGCCGCGCGCGATCAAATCCGAGGGCGACCACGCGAAATACATAGGCGGCCGACATCAGCGTGCCGAGCAACACACCAAATGCCCAGGGCCAGTGTTGCGGCTGCTCGAACATCGGTTGCAGCAGCAGCCACTTGGCCAGAAACCCGCCGCTGGGCGGCAGGCCGATCAGGCTGCCGCCCGCCACGGCAAAGGTCGCCATGGCCACCGGCATGTTCTGGCTGGCGCCTTTCAACGCGCGCACCCGACGCGTGCCCAGGACGCGCTGCAGTTCGCCGGCCGCAAGGAACATCGAGACCTTGGCCAGACCGTGGGCCAGGATGAACAACCACAGCGCCGCTTCCATCCGCGGCTCTTGCCAGTGCAACAGCAGGCCGAGCGCCAGCAATGCATAGCCCAGCTGAGCGACCGTGGAATAAGCCACCAGCATCTTCAGCCGCGGCGCACGCAGGGCCGACCAGCCACCGGAAATCAGCGCCAGAATGCCGGCCCCGGCAAACAGCACACCCGCCGGCTGCCCCAGCTCCGGCGGGGCAATCTCGCTCCAGACCAGCCAGAGAATGTAGATAGGCCCCTTGACCACCAGTGCCGAGAGCAAGGCGCTGACCGCGGTCGGCGCGCCGGAATGCGCGGGGGGCAACCAAAGATGCAGCGGCCACAGGGCCGCCTTGAGCATCAGCCCCAGGCTCATCAGCAGCAGCGCGAGACGGGTGGTTGAATCGGCCTGAGCCAGCTCTGCCAGCACCGAAATATCGAGCACGCCGTAGCGACCGTAGAGCAGCGCGACGCCGAACAGGTAGGCCAGCGATCCGGCCAGCGACAGCATCAGGTAATTGAAGGCCGGTCGATAGGCCTTGCGCCCCGCCAGTGCCACCAGCGCAACGGCGCACAGACTCAGCAGTTCGAGCGTGACGTAGAGGTTGAACAGGTCTGCCGATAACCACAGCGCGACCAGCGCTGCATGCAAGAGGCAGGACAGCGGCCAGTAATCCTCGTTGCCGGTGGCGTGCGGGCTACGCGCGGCATAGAGCGCAACCAGCAGGTGCAGGCCAGCGGTGAAGACCATCAGCAAGGCAGTCAAGGGCGTCAGCTGGAAGCGGATTGCCAGGGGCGTTTGCCAGCCGCCGATCTGCGCCAATTGTGGCCCCAGCTGCATGACCTGATGCAGGGCGAAACCCGCGGCGATCAGGCTGGCCAGACTCACCGCGATCACCCAGAGACCTTTGCGCCGCGGTTGCAGCAGCACCAGCAGCAGGCCAGCGACCAGCGGCAGCGAGAGGCTCAGCAGGGCTGCGTTCATCGCCGCGGCTCCTGTTTTTCCTGCACTACCCCGGCCAGCCGCAGTGCCAGGGCAGTGGCGCTGACCGCCACCACCAGCCCGGTCACCACAAGTGCCACCAGCAAGGGATCACTTGGCTGCTGGCGTGCGGCCAGGGCGATCATCACCAGAAACACGCCGCTGCCCATCAAATTGAAGGCGATAATCCGCCGCAGTGCCTGACGCAAGGTCAGCAGCCCGTGCAAGCCGAGCAGCCAGAGCGCCGCGCCGATGATCATCCAGAACAGGCTGCTGCTCATGTGGGGGCGTCCTCCCCTTCGCCCACCACCAGCAGGCTCAGGCTTGCCGCGATGGACAGCGTCGCGACCGTCTCGATCAGGAGAATGATCGATTTGGCTGCACCAACGGGATAGGTCAACCAACCCTGCCCCAGCCAGGCGGTGAGCGCCGCGACACCCAGGAAGACCAGCAAGCCGCCCAGAACCAGCAGGCGCAGCGGCAGGAAGGACCAGCGCAGCCGCGGCAGCACCCCCGACAGCCGCAACAGCACGACCCCGGAAGCGAGCAGCGCTCCGGCTTGAAAGGCGCCGCCCGGCGCGCTGGCACCGCGCCAGAGAATGTAACCGGCGGCCAATACCAGCAACGGCGCAAGCACACGCGCCCAGGCCCGCAGCAGCGGCCAGGGTTCGGCCAGGTCGAGGCGCCGCGGGCCGAGTTGACGCGCGCCAAGCAACGCCAGCAGCAGGACGGCGAGTTCAAGCAGGGTGTCCCAGGCGCGGTAGTTCAGGAGCACGGCCGTCACCGGATGGCTGACGCCGGTTTCATTCAGGTGCCGGGTGATCATCGCCGGCAGTTGCGGCTCAGCCTCATTTGGTAGCCCACCAATGGGGGCAAGCCCCTGCACCATCACAAACAACATTGGCAGCACCACAACCGCAGCACCCAGACGCAGGCGGGTTCCGGTGATGTCGGGCAGGTCCGCAGCACCCGGCTGACGTGCAAGGGCGGTGAACAGCAGCACACCGGTCAGCCCCGCACCGATGGCCGCTTCGGCAAGCGCCAGATCGGCCGCCCCCAGGCGAGCCCAGATCAGCGCCAGCGCGAGGCCAAAGGCGATGAACAGCAACACGCTGGCGTAGAGATTGCGACCATGCAGGGCACCAAAGGCCAGGCCCAGCAGCAGCAAGCCGAGCACCCCGTCGAACAGCCATTCAGTCATCGCCGCGCTCCTCATCGGCGTGGCGGGCCAGCAGCTGACAGGCGGTGGCGCCGGAGGCCAGCAGTAACAACCAGATCAGCACCATCTGGCCGACCTCCCAGAGGCTGTCGGCACGCAGCGAAAGCCCGGCGATCACCAACCCGAGGCCCAGGGTGTCTGCCTTGGTCAGCGCGTGCAGACGGCTGACCGTGTCTGGAAAGCGCAGCAAACCGACGCTACCGGCGACAAAGAACAACAGGCCGCCGATCAGCAGCAGCCAGCTCAGGCCGTCGAGCAATGCTTCAGTCATGGCGACCTCGGCGCAACAGCTGCACCAGCGCCGCGCTGGCCACGGCGGCCAGCAACCCAAGCAGCAGCGCTACGTCACGCAGTGCCGGTTGCGACTGCCATTGCGCCAGCACCAGCAGCAAAGCAGTGCCTGTAGTGCCGAACAACTGAATGGCAAGCAGCCGATCGACCCGCCCAGGGCCTCGCACCACGCGGCCCAGGCCGATGATGATGGTCAACAGCAACAGCGCCGAATACACCGCCATCAGCGCAAGGGCTCCCGCGTCAGCAAGCGCTGCAGTCGCTGCTCAAGCTCACGAACCGTCGGCTCCCACGGCTGACGCTGATCCAGCACATGCACGCGCATGCTGTCACCGTCCACCCGCGAAGCCAGGGTGCCGGGTAGCAGGCCGACCAGCGCCGAAAGCACCAGTCGCACCTGGGGAGAGTGAGCAGTGAGTGGGTAGACGAGCCACGCTGGCTGCAATGACCGGCCGGGATGCAGCGCGCGCACGGCGACGTCCCAGGCACCGGCAACCATCTTGCCGAGGAAGAATCCGATGAATCCTGGCAGGACGGACAATGTCGGGTGCCAAGGCCGCATGCCCAGCCAGACCGAGACCCCAGCCGCGAGCAGGGCGGTAGGCACGCCCAAAGACCAACCACCACCCTCGCTGAACAGAGCCCAGAGCGCGGCGTAGATCAACGCCCAGCCCAGCCCATCGCTGAGGCGGTGCTTCCATCTGGTCCGCTCCATTTCGGTTCTCTTTATTCGACACATCGTGATTCTTGGACTGAGCCCAGCGCAGGCGTTCCGTCAAAGAGCGGGATCAGGGTGTTTCCAGCCGTTGCGATGGGTATTGCCGGTGCCGGATTCAGCTCATGTGGGATGGGCGAATAAATTCGACCCTACGGGAAAGCGCTGAGCGGCAGCCCGGAGTCGTAGGCTCGCCGGCCCTTGTAGGGGCGAATTCATTCGCCCATGGGACCCAGCCTCACCTCAGCCGGGTGAATAAATTCGCCCCTACGGGAAAGTGCTGAGCGACAGCTCGGAGTCGTAGGCTCACTCAGCCCTTGTAGGGGCGAATTCATTCGCCCATGGGCCCAGCCTCACCGCTGCAGGGCGAATAAATTCGCCCCAACGGGAAAGCGCTGAGCGGCAGCTAGGAGTCGTAGGGTCACCCGACACTTGTAGGGGCGAATAAATTCGCCCCTACGGGTTGAGATCAGCCGAGCCGGAACCGTGCGGTGTTCTGCGCCAGGCTGCGTGTGCCTTCGCTCAATCGATCAGCCACGCCATGCACGGCTTGCGCACCTTCCAGCAGCACCAGCGCCGCCTGATCGACGCGCTGGATATTGCCGCTGACGTCCTCGGCGGTCGCGGCTTGCTGCTCCACCGCGGTGGCGATCTGCACGATCATGTCACTGACGCGCTGCACCGCACCGGCGATTTCGCCCAGGTGATCGCCCAATTCGGTAACCGCGCCGGCATCGTTGTCGGCCTGGCTGCAGGCGGCGTCCATCAGCTCCACCGATTGCAGCACCACCCGCTGCAGCGCCTCGACGGTCGAGCTGATTTCACGCGTGGAGTCCTGGGTGCGCTGCGAAAGGCTGCGAACCTCGTCGGCGACCACCGCAAAACCTCGGCCCTGCTCGCCGGCCCGCGCGGCTTCGATAGCGGCGTTGAGTGCCAGCAGGTTGGTCTGCTCGGCGATGCCCTTGATCACATCGACGACACGGTTTATCTGCTGCGCCTGCTCGCGCAGCTGGCCGAGCGCGGCGGAGGTCTCGCCCATGCGCAGGGTGAGCTGACGCATGCTGGCGGTGGTCTGCACGCTGCGCTGGTTGCTCTGCTCGGCGATTTTGCGCGTATGCGCGGCGTCCTGCGAGGCCTGTTCGCAGCTCTCGGCAACGGCTTGGGCGGTGGCCGCCATTTCCGTTGCGGCGGTGGCGATCTGGCTGACCTGCGATTGTTGCTCTTCCACTGAACGCAATGACTGCTGCGCCTGCCCGGCGAGCGTTTGCACCGTACCGCCCAGCGCCGCGCTCTGCTGGTTGACGCCCTGCAAAGAGTCGCGCAGGTGCGCCACCGCCTCGTTCAACGCCGTGCCGATCAGGGCCAGCTCGTCGTGGCCGTGAGTGCGGGTCTCGCAACGAAGATCACCGTCACGCAGCGCCTGGGCCATGGCCGTGATACGGGCCGTGCTGGCGCGAATCGAGGCCTGCAGGCAGACCAGCGTGTACAACGCCAACAGCACCAGCAGGCCGAACGCGGTGGCAGTCAGGGTCAGGGCACGCAGTGATTGTTCACGGTACTCGGCCAGGCGCTGGTCGAGGGCGGCCAGGGTTGCGGCTTGCAACTGGTGGGTCTGTTGCAGGGCGGCATCCATGCCCTGCTCGAAGGTGCTGGCGTTCAGCTTGACGCTGCCGTCGAACAGGTCGCTGTCCAGTTGCGCCATCCAGGCGTCAACGGCCTGCAGGTTGCCGCGATAGCTCTGCTCCCAACCGGCGAGCGAAGCGGGCAGCTTGCCTTGCAGGTGATCGCCATATTTACCCAGCTGCGCTCGCAGGGCGCCGCTGGCGCTGCGGATCTCGCGCAGTTGCAGGCGGCTCTGCATGCTGAACTGTCCAGAGGCGACCACCCCCTGGCCGACGCTGGCAAGCACGCCGAGTTGCTGCACGAGGCTTGGCGCGCCCTGGGTGACCATCTGCATCATCAGGTAGGTTTCCAGCCAGGGATCGAGAATCAGGCCGCTGTCAGTAGCGACTTGCTCGCGAACAGTCACCACCTGTTGCAGTGCATCGGTGAATCGGTTGTAGGCATCCGGCCACCAGGCGATGCCCTTCAGCGCCTCGGTCCGCAAGCCATCACGCTGTGCCTGGAGTTGGCCGATGACGGCAAGCACCTCGGGACCGGCGCCCTCCTCGTCGAGCCGAGTCTTCAGCCCGACCAGGCTGTCATCGAGCTGGGCTTCGCTGAGCTGCATGGCGTCCATCAGGGCGCGGGTCTCGTTGCTGATTTCGCGGTTGGTTTCGCTGGCCTTCCAGCGCGCCGTGAGGTTGCGCTGCGCGACCAGCAGCGCCTCGACCTGATCCAGTGCAATCAACTGCCGCACGCCGGAGCGCTCGTTGGCAACCAGTTGCAATTTGTCGATGTAGCCCTGGCCGATGGCCCAGATGGCGTAGCCCAGCGGCAACACGAACATCAGCGCCAGCAGCTGAAATTTGCGGGCGAAACTGAAGCGCTCGAGGGTGCGCACTCCTGGTAGCAACAAGGCATTCATCACCGATCTCCTTGATCGTTCATTGCATTCACCAACGGGTCGAGCCGGTGTAGAACCCGATCCAAAGCAAAGGGCGCGCCACGGCGTGGGTGTCAGGTGCATCGCACGCATTGCCTGCACCAATAAAGGCACTGTGCCACCAGGCTCGCTTCGCAAGTCTAGTCGGCCGGCAGCAAACCGCCTCCCGCCGTGCACCTCAATGAGCACGAGCCGGTCGCCAGTGCACCAAATTCAGCCGCAGCTCCCCGTCCTTGAGCGCTGGCGGGAAACCTTTCGTGGTGACATCGCTCGAATCTCCAAGGTCGGTTCTGCACCGACACAGCGGACGGCCGCCCGCTCGGGTGGCATGGATCACTGGGCAGTAGCCCAAGCCTGCGTGATGCCTGGACTGGGCACGCGTGCGAGGAGCCTTCGATGAGTGCGATTGCGTTGATGATTGTGGGGCTGGCGGCGATGTCGCTGGGGTATGTCTTCTACTCGAAGTTCATCGCCGAGAAGATCTACCGCCTCGATCCCAACTACCGTACCCCTGCCCACACCATGCGCGACGGCGTGGATTACGTGCCGACCAACAAGTTCGTGCTGTGGGGCCATCACTTCACCTCGGTGGCGGGCGCAGCGCCCATCGTCGGGCCGGCCATCGCGGTGATCTGGGGCTGGGTGCCGGCCTTTCTCTGGGTAGTCTTAGGCACCATCTTCTTTGCCGGCATCCACGACTTCGGTGCCCTCTGGGCCAGCGCACGCAACCGCGGGCAATCGGTGGGCATGCTCAGTGGCCGGCTGATCGGCTCACGTGGGCGCAGCCTGTTCCTCGTTGTGATCTTCCTGGTGCTGCTGATGGTGAACGGCGCCTTCGCTGCGGTGATCTCCAATCTGCTGGTCTCGACGCCCACCTCGGTGATTCCGGTGTGGGGTGCGATCGTCGTCGCGCTGGTGATCGGCCAGCTGATTTACCGCTACAACGTCAAATTGCTCTGGCCTTCGCTGGGCGGCGTCATTTTGCTGTATCTGCTGATTCTGCTGGGCAGTGCCTACCCAGTCAGTCTGCCGGACACGGTGCTGGGCCTGAGCGCTAAGTCGTTCTGGATTCTGCTGCTGTTTGCCTACGCCGCGATCGCCTCGCTGCTGCCGGTGTGGGTGCTGCTGCAACCGCGTGATTACATCAACGGCCTGCAATTGTTCGTCGGTCTTGGATTGCTCTATATGGCCGTGTTGTTCGGCGCACCGGAGCTGGTCGCGCCGGCCTATAACAACGAGCTGCCGCCCGACAGCCCGAGCATCGTGCCGCTGCTGTTCGTCACCATCGCCTGTGGCGCGATTTCCGGATTCCACGGGCTGGTCGCTTCCGGCACCACCTCCAAGCAGCTGGACAAGGAAACCGACGCCCGCTTCGTCGGCTATTTCGGCGCGGTGGGTGAAGGGATGCTCTCGCTGGCTGCGATCATCTGCTGCACCGCCGGCTTTGCCACCCTGCTCGACTGGCAGCAGGTCTACACCGCATTCGGTCAGGGCGGTGTGAATGCCTTCGTCCAGGGCGGCGGCACGCTGCTCGCTAATGGCCTTGGCCTACCGGCGGACCTGGGCGCAACCATCCTCGCGGTGATGGCGATCCTCTTCGCCGGGACGACCATGGACACGGGTTTGCGTCTGCAGCGCTTCGTCATTCAGGAGGCCGGCGAGCTGGCCGGAATCAAGGTGAACACGCTGGTCGGCACCGTCATCGCCGTTGGCGTGTGCATGGCGCTGGCCTTTGGTGCGGGAGCCGAGGGCAGTGGCGGCATGGCGATCTGGCCGCTGTTCGGCACCACCAACCAACTGCTGGCCGGGCTGACGCTATCGATCATCACGGTGCTGCTGATCAAGCAGGGCCGCCCGGCAATGTACACGTTGGTGCCGCTGGTATTCCTGCTGGCCATGTCCATCTATGCGCTGCTGGTGCAGATGGGCCAGTTCTACCGCGCCGAGGACTGGCTGCTACTGGGCATGGACGTGGTGATCCTGATCGCCGCGTTGTGGGTCACGCTCGAATCGGTGATTGCCATGCGCAAAGGCCGCGATCCGGCCGCCGAGATGACCACCGACGAGCCGCTGCCGTGACCCAGCGGCCGTTCTTCGAGCGGGTCTCGCACGGGCTGAAAGAGTTCTACGTCGCGCCGTATCGACGTACCTTCGCCCGCGCCCGGCGCGACGAAGACGACCTGTTCATGCTGCTGGTGTTCTCCGAGGCACTGGGCGTGCCCAATCCGGCGGCCTGGTACACCCTAGAGCTGATGCCGGAACTCTACGAACGCTTCCACGACTGGCACCTGCGCATGGGCATGGAGCACTCGCCACTGGATCACATCGGATGTTGCTGACGCTGGCGGCCGAGCGCCGCGTGTTGTTCATCGGCGGCAAAGGCGGTGTCGGCAAGACCACGGTCGCTGCCGCCACGGCGCTGCAGCAAGCGCGGGCCGGTCGCCGGGTGCTGCTGATCTCCACCGATCCGGCGCACAACCTCGGGCACCTGTGGAACCGTTCCATCGGCTCCAACATCGTGCGATTGGCAGTCGGACTCGACGGGCTGGAACTGGACCCTGACGAAACGGTACGTCACCACCTCGATGAAGTCGGCAGCGCCCTGCGTCGGTTGATGCCGCCGCATCTGGCCGGCGAAGTCGACAAACACATGGCGCTTTCACGCGACGCACCCGGGATGCACGAAGCCGCACTGCTCGAGCGCATCGCAGACACCGTTATCCAGGGTCTGGCCGACTACGACCTGCTGGTCTTCGACACCGCCCCGTCCGGCCACACCTCGCGCCTGATGGCCCTGCCGGAAATGATGACCGCCTGGACCGAAGGCCTGCTGCAACGCCAGGAACGCAGCAAGCGCTTCGGCGACGTCCTGCGCAATTTAGGCAAGGACGACAGCGGCCTGGGCGAAAGCGTACTCGGCCAGGAAAAGGGCGACGGCGAGGACCGTCAGCAGCGTGTGCGCCAGCTGCTCTACCGACGCCGCGAACGCTTCCGCCAGCTACGTGACCTGATTCAGGATCGCCAGCGCTGTGCCTTCGTCATCGTGCTCGCCGCGGAGCGACTGCCCGTGCTGGAAACCATCGAGTTGCAGGCCCAGCTGCAACGCAGCGGCATCGAGGTGGCCGGGCTGGTGGTGAACAAGCGCTCGCCCGCCGACGCCGGCGCCTTTCTCGCCGAGCGCCACGCAGGGGAACAACGCCATCTGGATACGTTGCGACAAGCACTGCCCGGCCTTGCGCTGCAACAGCTGCCTCTACTGGCCGAAGACGTGGTCGGGGAAGCGGCGCTCGATGCATTCGGGGAGCAACTCGCTGTCCAGACAAAAACCCCGTAACAGTCTTTATGCCTGTACCCGACGAGGCCTGTAGATAATCCCGGCACTACATCCGGAGCTGAGCATGACCGCCTACCTGCGCGCCATCCTGATTTTTCTGCTAGCCGTGGCCTTTGCCACGGTTGTCGGCTCGATCATCCAAACCCAGATCAACCTCGCAGCACTGCAGAGCTTAGGCGCACCGGTCAGCCTGTCGGTACGACTGAGCGCCACCGCGCGAGATCTGCTTGGTTTCACTCCGGCATACGCGGCAATCATGGGCGTCACGCTTCTGTGCGCTCTGCCCCTTGCGGCCCTCGCGGCTCGTTTCCTGCCCACCTGGCGACTTCCGCTGTATTTTCTGGCCGGTGGCCTCGGCTTGCTTGCGGCATTCCAGATCGCGGATGCGGTCGCGCCGATGCCGACGCTGATCGCCGCCACCCGCAGCGCCGAGGGCACCGCGGCGATGATGCTCAGCGGCGCGTTCGGCGGCCTGCTGTTCGCCACCCTATGGAGGAACCGCCGGTGAACGCGCACAAGCTGATGCTTCACAAAACCCTCGCGGCGATGTTGATGACTATCGCCTTGGCAAGCCACGCCAGTGCGCGCAGCGAGTATCAGGTCGAAACGCTCACCGAAGGGCTGCAGTATCCCTGGGCGCTGGCGTTTCTCCCTGACGGCCGCATGCTGGTCACCGAGCGCGTCGGCAGGCTGCGCATGATCGAAGCCGATGGCGAGCTTCGAGACGAGCCTGTCGAGGGTGTACCCATGGGCTATCAGGACACTCAGGCGGGCTTGATGCACGTCGCGCTGGACCCCGACTTCGGGAGCTCGCCATGGGTGTACCTGACCCTGGCCTACGGCAAGGACGATGCGAACAACACGCGGCTGATACGCGGGCGCCTGGTCGATGATCGCCTGGAAGAGGTGGAGACATTGTTCGATGCCCACCCCGCCAAGGCCGGCGGTTCGCATTACGGCGGCCGCATTGCCTTTCTGCCTGACAAGACGCTGATCCTGACCCTTGGCGACGGCTTCGATTATCGGGAGCAAGCGCAGAACCTCGACAACCATCTTGGCACCCTGGTCCGCCTGACGCGTGAAGGTAAAGCACCCGAGGACAACCCGTTCCATGGGCGCACCGGTATGGTTGACGAGATCTACAGCTACGGACACCGCAACGTTCAGGGGATCGCCTACGACAGAAAAAACGACCGGCTGCTGATCAACGAGCACGGTCCGAAGGGCGGCGACGAAATCAATCTGATCGAGGCTGGCCGCAACTACGGCTGGCCCCTGGCGACCTTCGGCCTGGATTACACCGGGGCGCAGGTCAGCCCCTTCCAGAGCCAGCCGGAGACTGTCGCACCACTGCTGCACTGGACGCCCTCCATCGCGCCAAGCGCGCTGGCGATCTATGAGGGCTCGCTGTTTCCAGACTGGCAGGGCGATCTATTCAACGCCGCGCTGGCTGCCAAGGAGGTTCGCCGGGTCCGGCTCATCGACGGTGAGGTGGCCGAACAGGAAACACTGTTTGCCGAACTCGACGAGCGAATCAGGGACGTCCAGATCGGCCCGGACGGTGCGCTTTACCTGCTTACCGACGGCCCGGAAGGCCGGTTACTGAAAGTCACCCCAGCAGCCGATCAGGGTCGGGACTGAGTCAAACTTCCGCCTGCCTGATGCCCGGTCTGCAGCTGTCGCTCAACCTCCATGCAGGCCCGCTCGGCGGCGCCCCTTCCAAGTGCAGAAAATCTCCGTATAGTGCGCCGTCGTCCACCACACGCACCGACCTTACCGGGTCCGGCGTGGTCAGACGACCAGGGCATGATCCTTGCCTGAATTTCCCCGCAGCCCACCACCCCGGCGCTGCGTTTGCCGAATGCCCTATCCGGGTCGACGGCCTGATGCTGGAGATACACGATGTCTACCAAACCCGTCACCTTGATGGTGGCCCGCCGCGTGCGCGATGGCCGCTACCACGATCTCCTCGCCTGGCTCCACGAAGGCGAACTGCTGGCCGCAGACTTCCCCGGCTATCTTGGCTCCGGCGTACTGGCGCCGCCGCCTGGCGACGATGAATTTCAGATCGTCTTCCGCTTCGCCGATGAGCAGACCCTCGACACCTGGGAGCATTCAGCCTCCCGCCGTGCCTGGCTGCAGCGTGGCGGCGACCTCTTCGGCCAACCCCACGAGCAACGCGCCCGCGGCATCGACACCTGGTTTGGCAGTAACGACAGCACCCCGCCACCGCGCTGGAAGCAAAGCGTGGCGATCTGGTTGGCGTTCTTCCCGGTATCGCTACTATTCAACATGCTGTTTGGCGGCGTGCTCAGCGAACTTGGCCTGGTCGCGCGCATTCTGATCAGCACCCTCGCCCTGACGCCGTTGATGACCTACCTGTTCATTCCGCTGTCCACGCGCCTGCTTGCACCCTGGCTGACTGCCTCCCCCCGCCCTGCCCTGCGATCTCCAAAACAGGCCGCTACCGCCCGCTGATCGGATGGCCAGGGACGGCCGCATAAAGTCGTTGCTGCCGTTCGTCTGACGCCATTAAAGTGCCACTACTGCATGCCGATACGCCGTGTGTCCGTCACGCGTCCGCGGTCGGGTGCACGGCAGTAAAGAACACTTCTTTGCCGGCGGATGAGCCACATTGCAGCCGTCAGCGCAGCGGCCGAACGATTTTTTTTGCGGTGGATGGATAGCCTGATGAATAACAAGAAAACACCTGGCCTTGGCCGCTCACGCGGTTTATTCCTGGCCGCAGCCTGTCTGCTGTTCCCCTCGACTGCCACGCACGCGGCCGAAACCCTGAGCCTGCTGAACTGGGAGGAATATCTCAGCGAGGCGGTCATCGAGCGTTGGGAAGCCGAGACAGGGGTCAAGATCCAACAGGTCTACTTCGACAGTGGCGACAAGCGCGATGAAGTGCTGGCCAAGCCAGACCACCAGATCGATATTTCGCTGACCGAGCTGATCAGCGCCAACCGCTTCGGCGAGCGTGGCCTGCTCGAACCCATCGACTTCAAGGCGCTGCCCAATCTCAAGCATGTTTCCGAGCGCTGGCGTAACAGCTGCGGCGCCCACGCCATCCCTTACCTCTGGGGCACCCTCGGCATCGCCTACCGCACCGACCGGATGCCAGTCGCGCCGCAATCCTGGGCCGATCTGCTGCAGCCTACCCGCAGTGACGAGCCGCACATCATCATGATGGAGGATCACGAAGACATCCTGGCTGGCCCGCTGCTGTATCGCCAGCACTCGATCAACACCTCAAGCAACGAGGATCTGAAAGCCGCCTTCGATATGTTGACCGCGCAATCCAGTGCGGTGCTGACCTACGAATATGCGATCACCTCCCTGCGTAGCCAGCGCTACCTGGACAAGGCCGACATGGCCCTTGCCTACAGCGGTGATCAGCAGGTGCTCAATGAAGTCGAAGGCGTGGAAGGCGAGCCGTGGCGCTATGTGGTGCCCAAGGAAGGCACGCTGCTCTGGGTCGACTGCCTCTCCGTTCCGGCCAAGGGCAGCAAGAAGGAATTGGCTTACCGCTTCCTTAACTTCATCAGCGATCCGCAGATCGCTGCACTGAACGCAACCGACCTGGGCGTCGCCACGCCGAATGCCGCCGCCCGAGCTTTGCAGCCCGCGGAGATCAGCGAAGACCCGACCATCTACCCGACCGAAGCGGTGCTGCAGAACAGCCAGATCTACGAGCCGCGCCCCATGCAGTCAACACAGACGCGGCGGCGCATCATCAGCGCCCTGATCAACTCCCATGACGCTCGGTAAACGCGCACTGCTGGTGATCTTTCCGGTCATCCTGATCGTCCAGTTGCTTGCCGCCACCACCGCCTACGTGACCCAGCGCGCCTCGCTGCTGGGCCTGGAGCAGGCGCGCCTCGAACAACAGCTGTCGGCGCTCAAATCCGCCTATCTGGATTACGAGTCGTTCAACCGAAGCGTGCTGTATTCGATCATCGATAGCGATGCCCTGCTGCTGTTCCTACGTGAATCGAACACCGGCTATCGCAACGAAACGCTCGGCCTGCGCATCCAGCAGAGCATTCGCTCGTTGTCCACCACCCGCCTGTCGTTCGTCTCATTCGCCATCGTCGAACCCGCGGGCGAGGTGGCGTACTACTTCGAAAGCAGCCTGTCGCCCTTCGCCAGCATGAATGCCACTCAGCAGCAGATCGTCCGCGAAGCCAAGCTGGCCACCGAAACCCGCGAGATGACCTACGTGGAGAATGCGGAGGGCGGACCACTGTTGGTGGATACCGATTTCATCATGCCGGCTTCGGCCACCCGGCCGTTGCCCAGCCAGCGGGCTGATTCGTTCACGTTGCAGCTGGCCGTGCGCCCGGATCAGTTCATCGCACTGAAGACGCGCCTCGAGGCCGAGTACGGCGCAGCGATGGAGATCGCTCCACAGCTGGGGGCGGCGCCGTCGGGCCTGTCGGCCGAAGTCGAACTGTCATCTTCGATGAAGGCCCGGCTGACGCCGCCATCGGAGTACATTGCCGAGCGGCTGCGCACCTTGAGCCTTGCCTTTCTCATCGGTGGCTCGCTGATCTGCGTGCTGACCATCGCACTGCTGATGCTCTTGCTCCGCCGCTATATCACCGACCCCATCAGCCACCTCGACAGCCAGCTTACGGACCTCTTGCTGTGCAAGCGCGAAGCGCTGGACGAGCCCACCGACGGCGGCGAGATCGGCCGGCTGACGCTGAACATGAAGACCCTGCACGAGCGCAACACTGAGGCCCTGCAGCGCATTCAGGAGATCTCCTGGACCGACAGCCTGACCCACATTAGCAACCGCGCGCACTTCGCCATGCTGGCCTCGGCGATGCACGACAAATGTCAGCAAAGCGGTCAACAACTGGCGCTGCTGTTCATTGACCTGGACAACTTCAAGCAGGTCAACGACCAGCATGGGCATGACGCCGGTGACGCGCTGCTGCGGATATTCGCGCTGCGCGCCCAGGGCGCACTTGATCGCCACCGTGAAACCCGCCCGAATACGGAAACGGCCCTGGCGCGCCTGTCGGGGGACGAGTTCGCGGTATTGCTCATGTCCGAACCCGCGAACGACGGCTTGCGCGAGCTGACTGACGCCCTGCTCGGCCTTTGCCGCGGTGGCTTCCGGATGGACGACCGCCTCTATCAGGTCAGCGTAAGCATCGGCACCGCGTGCTACCCCAGCGATGCGGACTCCTTCACGCAACTGCTTACCCGCGCCGACACCGCCATGTACCAGGCCAAAGCCGAGGGCAAGAATGCCGCGGTGGCGTTTTCTGCGGAGCTGGAGCGGCGCGACCGGCGCATTCGGCTAATCGAAGAGCAGCTGCGCGCACTGGATGGCGACGACCAACTCCGCCTGGTGTACATGCCGGCAGTTGATCGCGAGGGCGCGGTGGTGAGTTGTGAGGTGCTGCTGCGCTGGCATTCGCCGGTGCTGGGCACGGTGTCACCAGGCGAATTCATTCCCATCGCCGAGCGCGCCGGGCTGTTTCCGAAGATCGACAGCTGGGTGATCGACCGCGCGCTGGCCGGTTATCCGGACCTGGTGACGCTGTTCGGCGAGCGGGTGATCCTGGCGATCAACGTATCCTCCGCGCAGCTGACCGATGACCGCCTGTGCAACTACCTCATCGAGCGCGCGGCGCATTACGGCATCTGCCCCACCCGCATCGAGATCGAGCTGACCGAGACCTATGCCGCCGAGCTGAGCAGCAACACCATGGAAGTCGTACGCACCATTCGCATGGCAGGCTTCCGCGTGGCCATCGACGATTTTGGAGTTGGCTACACCTCGATCCAGCAGCTGCTGGAGTATCCGGCCGACACCATCAAACTGGACATGGCCATCGTCGAACGTCTGACCCGCCCCGAGATGCAGCAGAGCCTGAGCGCCATCGTCGCGTTCTGCCATGCGCAGGGCAAACGGGTCAACGCCGAGGGTGTGGACACACTGGAAAAGCAGTCGGCGCTGCTGCAAGCCGGCTGTGATCTGTTCCAGGGCTATCTGATTTCGCCGCCACGATCGGTCAGCGCGCTCACCGACTGGGTCGCGGTCCGCAATCGCGCGCAGGCCGATCCGCGGCTCGACCTGATGCCGAGCCGCGCGCTGCCCGCGGAAGGCTGAGGGCTCGCGCCCTCAGATCGAGTCTTCTTCCGCTGCCCCGGCAGGGTTCTCGCGGGTCGGCATGCCCAGCATTTCCGGCAGCACCTCACGCTCGAATACGCCATGCAGGCGGCGCAGCTCCTTCATCGGATCGGGGTGATGATCGACCCGGATGTCCCACAAGGGATATTCCTCGCGGTCAACGACGTAGATGGTCGCCGACGACTCGCCGTGGCGGTCGCCGCCCAGCGCGTCGCCCGCCACCAGGGCTTCCATCAGGCGCTCGACGAGCGGCAGAAAGCGCGTGCAGTTGAGCGCATCGACCACGGCTTCCAGCACGTTGCGGCCGGTCAGCCGGTTGCCCTGCACGCAGAAACCATCACCTTCGATACAGCCGGACCAGGGCAGGCACTGATCGCCGGTCCAGCAAGCGGTGCGCCCCTGCGCGTCGATCACCGCGACTTGGCGTTGAGACATGCAGGGATCGGTCGCCTTCAGGCGCTCGATCACCTGCCCTGCCTCGCAACCTTCACGTAACAGAGCCAGCCCGTCGATGCCGAGGTAAGGATTAATACGCGCCTGGGTGGCGACCGCACCGACACCCGCGGCCGCATGGGTCAGCAGCTTGCCCACCGCCGGCATGGCCGTGGCGGCGGCGATCCCGAATTGGCCGGTTCGCGGGCATCGCGCAATGATGGAGAAGGTCATGGTCTGTCCTATGAACGTATAGCGGTTTGGGCCCAGCGGCCGCGTGATCGTTCCACGTGTGCATTTATCGGCGCGTGCGTCGCTCCAGCGTAAACATCCATCCGTTGGCTACAACGCCACTCCAGCACCTCCCAAAACAACAACGCCCAACACCCTGTAGCCGCGAATTTATTCGCCAACCAATGCCAAGCAGGCGAATAAATTCGCCTCTACAGGACGTGCTCAAGCGCAACCACTTATTCCGTGCTTAATGGCTCACCGAACCCAAAGACACCCGCGCCCTTGTAGGGGCGAATTTATTCGCCCGCGACCAATGACCAATGAATTCGTCCCGCGCAGCCCTGCATGCCGGCCTATCCCTCGTCGGCTTCCTGCTCCTTTTCGCCCAGGCGGCGATAGAGCGTGCGCCGGCCAATGCCGAGCAGCGCGGCGGCGCGGCGTTTGTTGCCTTCGACGCGCTCCAGCACGTGCTGGATGTAGCGCATCTCCAGCTCGTCAAGCGTGGGCAGCAGCGGGCCATCGATCATCAGCCCAAGCAATTCATCGGCTTTGCCTTCCTGCGGGCTGTCCTGATAGCTGGCGATGCGCGTCGGCAGATGCTCCAGTTCGATGCTGCGGCCGTGGCAGAAGGTCACCGCGCGCTCCATGGCGTTCTGCAGTTCACGCACGTTGCCGGGAAAGGGATAGCGCCGAAGCTGCTCGAGTGCCGCTTGCGACAAACCCCGCACGGGTCGCCCATCGCGCGCCGCGAAGTGGGCGACGAAACCGGCGGCGAGCAACTCCCGGTCCTCCTCGCGATCGCGTAACGGCGGTACTTGCAGAATGAAGGTCTCGAGACGGAAGAACAGGTCTTCGCGAAACGACTCGCGCCCGGCTGCGGTTTCCAGCGGGCGATTGCTGGCAGCGATGATGCGAACATCGACACTCAGTTCGCGCTCGCCCCCAACCGGTCGAATGGTGCCTTCCTGCAACACACGCAAGAGCTTGGCCTGCAGCGGCAATGGCATTTCGCCGATCTCGTCGAGAAACAGGGTGCCGCCGTCCGCCTGCTGGAACAGGCCCTTGTGCGCACGGTTGGCGCCGGTAAAGGCGCCAGCAGCATGGCCGAAGAACTCGCTTTCGAGCAGTTCGGCTGGAAGTCCGGCGCAGTTGATCGCCAGAAAGGGCCGCTGCGCGCGTTCGCTTTCGGCATGCACCGCGCGTGCAACCAGTTCCTTGCCGGTGCCGCTCTCGCCGATTACCAGTACCGGACCGGCCGCACGGGCCAGCTGACGGATCTGGTCGAACAGGCTGCGCATGACGCGACTGCGCCCGAGCATGCCGTGGAAACGATCATCGCTGAGCAGTTGCTGAAAACGCCGCACCTCGTCACGCAGATGGCGGGTTTCCAGAGCGCGCGATACAGCGAGGCCCAGATGATCGAGGTCCAGCGGCTTGGTCAGGAATTCATCAGCGCCTTCCTTCAATGCCGCGACCGCCTGCTGGATGCTGCCGAACGCGGTGATCACCAGAAACGCCGGCGCGGCCTGCATGCCTTTGACGCGACGCAGCAGCGCCATGCCGTCAGCGCCCGGTAGTCGCAAATCGCTGACCACCAGGTCCGGCTCATAACTGTCGAGCAACGGGACGGCCTCTTCGGCGCTGGCCACGGATCGCACCTCCAGTGCGCGGTCCTCAAGCTCTTCCACCAGTAACTGGCGCAGGCCGTCATCGTCCTCTACCACCAGAACTCGCTGGCGCGTGCTCTCATCCGTTTGCATTGCCTTCCTCCTCATCGGCCAGCGCCAGGGAAATACGAAACGCCGCGCCACCCAGCCGGCTCTCGACCAGATCAATCCGGCCCCCACATTCGGCCACTACGCCGTGCACCACAGCCAGGCCTAGGCCGCTGCCTTTACCGACTGGTTTGGTGGTGAAGAAGGGTTCGAACAGGGCGGCACGGTGCTCTTCGGCTACACCGGCACCATCGTCCTCGACCTGAAACAGCAGGCAGTCATCCTCTCGCCACCAGCGCAACAGCACCTGGCCGCCGGGACTGGCCTGGGCGGCATTGCGCAGCAGATTGGTCAGCGCCTGCTCGAAACGTGGCGGGTCAACTTCACAATACAGCGGCTCGGTTGGCGCCTCGAGCTGCAGCTCGACGTTCAGCGCAGCCAGTTCGTCGGCCACAGCGGCGGCGGACGAATGGGCCAGCACGTCGGCCGGCATGCGTCGCGGCGGACGCCCTGCAGCACGCCCGAAGTCCAGCAGCTGGCGGACGATTTCACTCAAGCGCTGGACCTGACTGCGGATCTGCAACAGGCCCTTGCGCTGGCCATCCTCCAGTGTCTCGCTGCGCAGGACGCGCTGAGCCTTGCCATCGATCACGCTGAGCGGGCTGCCCAGCTCGTGGGCGACGCCGGCGGCGAGTCTTCCCACCGCCGCAAGCTGCTGGGAACGCCGCAGGCGCGCTTCAAGCTCGGCCTCACGGGCTTTCTGTTCGGCCATTCGCTGTTCGGCATCAGCAATGCTGTCGAGCATCTGATTAAGCGCCCGGCCGAGCACCGCGATTTCCTGGGGACCGCTGCGTGGCGCGCGGTGCTGACGCTCCCCCGCGGCCACCCGCGCCATGCTCTGCGTCAGGTCCTGCAGATGTCGGCCGATGGCCGCCCAGTGCCCGAGCAGGACGATGCACACCGACGCCAGCGCTAGCACCGCGGCGGAGATACCAGCGATCATCCGCAGCTGACGCGTATCGCGTTCGAAATCATTCCA
Source organism: Stutzerimonas stutzeri (assembly GCF_024448895.1). Lineage (GTDB taxonomy): Bacteria > Pseudomonadota > Gammaproteobacteria > Pseudomonadales > Pseudomonadaceae > Stutzerimonas > Stutzerimonas stutzeri_Q. The sequence continues at coordinate 16,257 of NZ_JAMOIC010000003.1, read as the reverse complement.
GCGGCGGGTCACCTGCAACAGCCCATTGATGCGCCCGCCGCTCTGCTCCAGCGGCAGAAAGTAGGAATAGACCTCGCGCCCGCGAATGCGCTGATAGCCACCACGGCGCTTGCCGTCGGCAGTCAATCGCTGAATGGACGACTGATCCTGATCCGGCTCGATGGCTCCGGCGAAAGCCACGAGCTCGCCCTGATCATCGTAGAGGTAGGCGCCGTAGACTCGCCCGACGCCGAGCACTGATTCAAGGACCTGCTGCGAAGTACGGTCGTGCTGCTTTTCCAGGCTGTCGCTGAGCGGCAGCCGAACGGCGCGGGCCACCAATTCGACCTCCTCCTGCAGGCGCCTCTCGCTGTTGCGCTCGACCGTCCACAACAGCAGATAACTAAAGCCGAGCATGATCGCCACAAGGGGGATTACCACCTTCAGCAGTAACGCGCCGCGTAACGTCGAAGTTCTTTGCCAAACTGCTACATGTGCCATTCTGGCACCATACAGAAGGAAGGATTGACCGTCGACTGGAGCGAGACCGGCGGTCATTTTCCTTACTGATCAACTACTTACAAAATCCGCCAGAAATGGCATGGCTGATGCAATGTCCTGATCGTCTTTTCAAACTCAGGATGAATACACATGACCAAGCTCAATACTCGCTTCGTATCCGCCAGCCTGTTCGCCCTGTTCATGGCCGCCGGCAGCTCGCAGGTTGTGGCGCAGCAAGCCGCTCAGCCGCAGGCACCGCAAGCCGCACCGGCGATGCAAGCCTCGGACATCAGCGACAAGAAGCTTGAGAAATTTGCCGACTCCCTGGGTGAAATCATGGAGATCCGCCAGGACTTCACCGCCAAGCTGGAGAAGACCGGCGATCCGTCCGAAGCCCAGCAGCTGCAGCAGCAGGCTAATGAGAAAATGATGAATACGGTCGAAGAAAATGACCTGAGCATCGAGGAATACAACGCCATCAACCAGGCGGTGCAGAGCGATCCTCAGCTGCGTGACAAGGTCATCTCGATGATCCAGAGCTAACGCTCGCCGATACGCAAAAGCCCCGTTCATGACGGGGCTTTTTTATATCTGCAGCACAGTGATTGCTCAGTTACCGCGTTGCGCCAGGCCCTTGAGGAAATTGCGCAATAGCTGATCGCCGCAGGCCCGGTAGTTGCTGTGCCCGGCCTTGCGGAACAGTGCATTGAGCTCTGGCTTGGATACCGGAAAGTCCACTGATTTGAGGATTTCGTGCATGTCGTCTTCCTTCAGCTCGAAGGCGACTCGCAGCTTTTTCAACACGATGTTGTTGTTGATCGGCAGCTCTATCGGCGGCGTCGGCCTGCTGTCGTCCTTGCCTCGCTTGTAGATCACCAGGCCATCGAGGAAATGCGCCATGATCCGGTCACCACAGGGCTTGTACCCTTCCTCGTCTTCTTTCTTCAGATAGGCAACCGCCTCGTCATCGGGAATCTCGCAACCGGTAAGGCGAGTGATCTCGGCGATCTTGGCGTCACTGACATTGAGGATGTAGCGCAGGCTGCGCATCACATCGTTGTTGAGCATGGATGTTCCTTACTTCGTCGAGGAGCGAGAGCGGCGCCACACCTCAAATTGTTGATACGTTGCCGGGCCGGCATGACGCAGCAGCGCCGCCGGCCCGAAAGGGCTGCGAGTATAGAGGATCGACCGGGCTTCCAGAGCATTGCCGTCGATGCCGCGCTCGCCGGCCTTACTGGGGCAGCTCCACGCTGACCTTGATGGCCGAGTACCAGGCCGTCACGAGGGCGATGTCCTCGTCGCTCAGTCCGGCGGCGATTACCGACATCTGCGGATGCTTGCGCTCACCACTGCGAAACGCCTTGAGCTGCCGGGCCAGATACAGCTCGCCGTTGCCGGCCAGATTTGGTGCATCGGCCACCTTGCTCAGGCCATCGATCCCGTGACAGGCCGCGCACATCTTGGCCTTGGCTTTCCCGGCCGCGAGGTCAGCGCGAACCTCTGTGGCAAAGAGCAACGACAGCAGAATGAGCCAGTGCATCACCATTTTGCGACGACGATTAACAGACATGTTCAGCCCCCTTGGACAACGTTGCCCGGTTCACAAGAGCCGGGCCACCTCATGGCACTGTGTCAGTTCGCATCGGCACTGTAGGAGATTCGGTAGATCGCCCCAGCGGTGTCGTCGCTGACCAGTAGGGAACCGTCCTTGAGCTGCGCAACGTCGACGATACGGCCGTAGTATTCACCGGTCTCCTTGTCCAGCCAGCCCTCTGCGAATGGCACGGTTTCCCCTGACGGCGCGCTGCCGTCGGCGGCGAAAGGCGTGAACATCACCCGCGCACCAGCCGGCTCGGTCCGATTCCAGCTGCCGCGCTGAGCGCTGAACAGCCCGCCGCGGTACTGCTCGGGGAACATCTTGCCGGTATAAAAGGTGAGGCCCATGTCAGCTGCGTGAGCGACGGTTTCGATCACCGGGAACGTCAGTCCCTCGGGCGGGGTTTCCTCGGCGTACTCCTTGGTGCGCACTTGGCCACCGCCGTACCAGGGCATGCCGAACGTCATGCCGGCCTTCGGTGCATGGTTGATCTCGCCCGGTGGAATGTCATCACCCATGCCATCCACCTGGTTGTCGGTAAACCAAAGCTCTTTGCTGGTCGGGTTGTAGGTGATACCCACCGAGTTGCGCACGCCGGTCGCGTAGACCTCGCGTTTGCTGCCGTCGCGCTCCATGCGCACGATGCCGCCGATACCGTGCTTGCTGTAGAGATCGAGCTTGTCCTTAGGCGGCACGTTGTGCGGTTGCCCCAGGGACACGGTGAGTTTGTTGTCCGGCCCTACGGCACAGACCCGGGCACCGTGGTTGTAGCTTTCTTCGTCGGTCGGAATCAGCTCGCCGGTGGGCACCACGATGTCCGCTGCGACATCCGGTCCTTCATAAAAGAACTCCGCGGCCGGGAAGACCAACACGCGGTTGTGTTCGGCAACGAAGAGAAAGCCGTCCTGACTGAAGCATGGGCCTGGCTGGGTAAAGGAGATCGCCGGAGCGAAACGCTTGACCTCGTCCGCCTTGCGATTTTTGGTGCGGTCGGTGACGGCCCAGAGGTCGGTCTTGCGCGTGCCGACGAACACCACGCCGCTGGATGGCCCGACCGCCATGTGCCGGGCATCGGGCACCACCGCATAAAGTTCGATCTTGAAGCCGTCCGGCAACTCGATTCGCGCAAGGTTGGCGCGTATCGCGTCGGCGATTTCGCCGGTCTGGGGAATGGTCGCCATCTCGAGCGACTGACCGGTGGTCTTCATAGAGCGCATACGTTCCAGGGCTTCGTCGCTGGTGGGCGCGGCAAGCGCGACCCCAGACATACAGATCAGCAATGCACTCAAGGCAAAAGGAGCAGATTTCATAGCGCATCTACCTCATCGGGGTCGTCCCGACAGACGATCGTTATTGTTGTTGTGCTCAGCGCCCCTCCCGCCGCAGGCCGAGCCGATACGACAGGCATAGGAAAACCGAGAACTCGATCACAGCGTAGCGGCAATCCGCGCCTTTACCAGATATCCGCACGCGCCTCTATCTATCCGCTCTTGGCAGAAGCATCGACCGGTACGCAGTAATCAGTTAGCCATCACCGAAACAATCTGTTTCAATTTGTTTCACCACTTTGTAGGCAGGCTTCCGACATCGACACGCTGAGGATTGACCATGAAGAAAGCTATATTGGCTGCAGGCGCTCTTACCGCCTGCATGAACGCCTGGGCTGTGACGCCTGGTACTCACTGGGAATATTTCGGCGCGGCCGGACCTGAAAACTGGGCGAAGCTCACGCCCGAATTTCATTCTTGCGGCGGGCAGAATCAGTCGCCGGTCAATCTGGACGGTTTCATCGAAGCCGAGCTCGCACCGCTTAAAGTGGACTATGCAGCCGGTGCGAGCGAGGCGGCCAATAATGGTCATACCGTGCAGGTGAGCTACGAGCCGGGCAGTACCCTCGAGCTGGACGGAACGTCATTTCAGTTAATCCAGTTTCACTTCCACATGCCAAGCGAGAATCAGATCAAGGGCCGCTCCTATCCGCTCGAAGGTCACCTTGTCCATGCTGACGAGAAAGGCAACCTGGCGGTCGTGGCAGTAATGTTCGAGGAAGGCGAGCGGAACGCCATGCTTGCTAATCTCTGGGGCACGCCGCCCGTCGAAGGCCAGAAACAGCCGATATCACCGCGCCAGAACATCCGCGACATGCTGCCAGCCGATCTTGATTACTACCGTTTCAATGGTTCACTCACCACTCCGCCCTGCTCCGAAGGCGTTCGCTGGTTGGTGCTCAAGCAGCCCGTCGTGGCGTCGCACGAGCAGATCGAGGCACTGACCAAGGCTGTCGGCCATGCCAATAACCGCCCCCTGCAACCGCTGAACGCTCGGGTGGTCCTGCAATAACGCGTCATTCGCGTCAATCGGCCTTCGCCTCGTCGGGGGCCGCTTCTGGCAGTCTTTAGGGCCCATGACAGCCCGCCCTGCCGCCGCTACACTTCGCGCCCGCGAACCTCCGGGTTCAGCGCCTGCTCACCCACCTCTGCCGGGGCCACCGGCCAGGACTCGTCATGATTCGCATCAACGAACTGCAACTTCCTCTGGACCATCCCGCCGAGGCCTTGCGCCAAGCCGTCATCACGCGCCTGAAGATCAGCGATACCGAGCTGATCGACTTCACGGTGTTCAAGCGCAGCTATGACGCGCGCAAGAAGAACAGCGAGATCACCTTCGTTTACATCATCGACGCCAGCGTGGCGGCCGAGACAAAGGTGCTCGAGCGCTTGGCGGACGACCGCAACATCCGCGTCTCGCCGGACACCGGCTATTACCCGGTCGGCCAGGCGCCCGAGGGGTTGAGCGAACGACCGCTGGTGATCGGCTTTGGTCCGTGCGGGCTGTTCGCTGCGCTGACCCTGGCGCAGATGGGCTTCAGGCCGATCGTGCTGGAACGTGGTCGCGATGTGCGCAGCCGCACCAAGGACACCTGGGCGTTGTGGCGCAAGAAGGTGCTGAGCCCCGAGTCCAACGTGCAGTTCGGTGAGGGCGGCGCTGGGCTGTTCTCCGACGGCAAACTTTACAGCCAGATCAAGGACCCGAAGTTCTACGGTCGCAAGGTGATGCACGAGTTCGTCCGTGCCGGCGCGCCGGAAGAGATCATGTTCGTCAGCAAGCCGCACATCGGCACCTTCCGCCTGACCGGCGTGGTTTCGACCATGCGCGAGGAGATCAAGGCGCTGGGCGGCGAGGTGCGGTTCGACAGCCGTGTGGTCGACTTCATTATCGAGGATGGCCGCATCCAGGGCGTGCGCATGGCAGACGGCGAAGAACTGCGCAGTCGCTACGTGGTACTTGCCCTCGGGCACAGCTCTCGCGATACCTTCCGCGTGCTGCACGAACGTGGCGTCTATATCGAGGCCAAGCCCTTCGCGGTGGGCTTCCGGATAGAACATCCGCAGTCGCTGATCGACCAGGCCCGCCTGGGCAAGTACGCCGGGCATCCGGAGCTGGGTGCGGCTGACTACAAACTCGTTTACCACGCCAAGAATGGCCGTGCGGTGTACAGCTTCTGCATGTGCCCGGGCGGCACCGTGGTTGCGGCGACCTCGGAACCAGGGCGCGTGGTCACCAACGGCATGAGCCAGTACTCACGCAATGAGCGCAATGCCAACGCTGGCATCGTGGTCGGCATCAACCCGGACGAAGACTTCCCTGGCGGTCCGCTGGCCGGCGTCGAGTTGCAGGAGCAGCTGGAGTCGCGCGCCTTCGAACTGGGGGGTAGCGATTACTGCGCGCCGGGGCAGCTGGTGGGTGACTTCATTCGCGGTCGCGCTTCTAGCGAGTTCGGTGAGGTCGAGCCGTCCTACAAGCCTGGTGTGCGCCTCGGCGACTTGGCGCCGTCGTTGCCCGACTACGTGATCGAGGCCATCCGCGAAGCGCTACCGGCATTCGGCAAGCAGATCCGCGGTTTCGACCGCGCCGACGCGATTCTCACCGGAATCGAAACGCGCACCTCATCGCCGGTGCGGATCAAGCGCGACAATGACAACCTGCAGAGCATCAACACCCGCGGCCTGTACCCGGCCGGTGAGGGCGCCGGTTACGCCGGGGGGATTCTCTCGGCGGGCGTCGATGGCATCAAGGTCGCCGAAGCGGTCGCAACCGCCATGCTGGCCGATCTGCAGGGCTGACCCTCATCCAGGGCGGACGCGCTGATGCCGTCCGTCTGTATTTGCTGATCCGAGCGGAAACAGGTGCAGAGGGCTTACCCCAGCCACCGTGGGCCTTTCGGCAGCCTTCGCGACGGCTGCGCCGCTCGATTGATGGTGACCTTTTTCAAGCTAGCTGGGGTCGACACCCTTACGTGGCTGCACCCGATGTAGCCGACCCTCATTCCACATCCGCGCAAGCGGACCGGAGCAGGAGGTCAGGTGGTCAAGGCAGCGAAGATTCTAGGTAGTGTGCTGGCAGTTGTGCTGTTGTTGCTCGTCGGCGCGGCGATGCTGGTACAGACGCAATGGGCGCGGGAGAAGCTTGAAGAACAGCTAAGCCAGCGCATGGACGGGCGCGGGGTGGAAATCGGTAATCTTGATATCGACTGGGGCTGGCCTCTTGGCATTCGCCTCAGCGACGTCAAGATTGAGAACCCGGCGTGGGCCGAAAACCCCTACATGCTCGAGCTCGATGCGCTTCAGATGCGACTCGATCCCGGCGAGCTGATGACCGGCAGCCTGGGCGTTGAGCTGCTCGGGCTTGAGGAACTGCGGGTTGATCTTAGTCGACGCGCTGACGGCCGCTCCAACTGGGAGCCGTTGATGAACGAAGACAGCCCAGAGAACAGCGAGCCGCCGATCCAGCCGGACAGAATCCGAATCAGCGACGGCCAGCTCACCTATAGCGACGCCGAGTTCGATGCGGAGCTGACACTCGAGATCACAACCACCGAAGCAGGCTCCGGCGAGCGCCAGCTGTCAGTCGAAGGTCGAGGCAATGTGCAGGGCAAACCACTGACGTTGACCCTGACAGGCGCGCCACCCTCCGAGGCACTGACCTCTGACGCGCCCTATGCAGTAATGCTCGACGCCCAGCTGGGGGAGATCCGTGCACGCTTCGATGGCGAGGCTGCACAGCTGCCAAATATGGATAAGTTGACGGGATCGGTAACGCTGAGCGCCCCGGAATCAGCCGAGCTGATCTCCTTCGAGCACCCCGCCATTGACGTTCCAGCATTCGAGTTCAACGCTCAATTGCAACGCGACGGCCAACGCTGGGCGCTACAGGATGTCGAGTTACAATCCGGCGAAAGTCAGCTCGAGGGTTCACTAGTCTTCGAACAAGGCGAAACACCCGAACTGACGGCCAATCTGCACGGTAATCAACTCGACCTTAACCGCTGGGGCGTGATGCGCTTGCTCGAGACGGACCAGGACGAATCGAATACACCCCGCGACGAGGAGTCGCAATCCCTGCAGGAACGCATCAGCCAAGTTTTGAAACCACTGCGCCGCTACCGGGGCGAAGTGGACGTCAGCCTCGAGCAGCTTCGCTACGGCGACGCCGAGCTGAGCGAGCTGGTGCTCAAAGGAGCATTAGCGGATCAGCAGCTGCAGATTGAACAGCTGTACGCCGAACAGGGTGACCGCGCGATCAACGTAACCGGTGCCCTTGATCTGAAACAGGACTCCCTGAGCGGAGATCTCGACGCCGATTTCGATCAGCTGGACCTCGGCCGGGCGCTGGGCCCCCTGGGTTATGAAACCCTTGGCACGTTGGACGGCGAACTTCATGGCCGTCTAGGGCAGGAAGAAGCCCGAGTGAGTGATACACAGCTGCGCTACGACGCACCGGCGCAGGATCTATGGATCGAGCTGGAGGCCAAATCCACAGAATCGGGGCTGGAGCTGGAAGGAAATGCCGAGCGCAATGAGATTCCGCTGCAGTTCGAGCTGAGCCTCGGCCCACTGCTGAAATTCTTTGACGAGCAGCCTAATCCGGTCGAAGGCACCCTGACTTCGCGGGAGAGCCGGCTCCATGTCGACGGCACCGTCACCGAGCCGCTTGAGCTCAAGGCAGCCGACATACAGGCGTCGCTCGAAGGTCCCAACCCGGCAACCCTGAATCCGCTGACGGGTCTGGACCTTCCCCCGCTCGCCGCTTACCAGCAGAGCGGCCGGCTGACTTGGGAGGAAGAGCAGCTGCGTTTACAGAACATCAAGGCACAGTGGGGCGAGAGCGATCTGAGCGGCGATGTTCGCCTTAGCCTTAGCGGCCGTCCGATGCTCTGGGCGAATCTGCACTCCAACAGGCTAGACACCGAAGATCTGAAAGCGCCCGGTACGCATACCGATCCCACTGATGACCAGGTGTTTTCGGACGAGCCTATCGGCCTTGACGCCTTGCGTGACCGTGACGCCATCATCCGGTACGAAGCGGAAAAGGTGAATACCGAAAGTTTCCCCCTCAATGGCGTCGACCTGAAAGCCGAGCTGGACGACAACGTTCTGCTGGTCGAACCGCTGAAGCTCAATATCGGAAAGGGCCGGGCAGACGGTCGGCTACGAATCGATGTGGGCCAATCGCAGCCCGCTGGCGAGCTGCGATTGGCTATTGAGAGCGTCAATCTTTCCCCAGTGCTGCGTGACGCCAATCTGTCGCAGGTGGCGGACGATTCCTCCGGCACTCTCGGCGGCAGGCTGGACCTGGCGTTCGAGGGGGAATCACTCGGCGAGATGGCGGCCGACCTCGAAGGCAAGATGGAGCTGGCCATGTCCGGCGGCAAACTCGATATGTTGGCCGTTGAGCTACTCGGCCTCGACGCTGGCGAAGCCGCCATCGCGGCACTGGCTGATTCAAAGAAGGTGGAGATGAACTGCGGCTATCTGCGCTTCGCCTCGACTCGCGGTATTGCGGAGCTGGAGCAGCTGTACATCAACACCACCGATAGCAACATCACTGGAGGGGGCGAGATCGATCTGGACAGCGAGGGCATGGACCTTGCGTTCGAAACCCGCGCCAAGGATTTCAGCCTGCTATCGGCCAACTCACCCGTGCAACTCAAAGGCACGCTGAGCAACCCGCAGGTCAGTGTAGTGACCGATCAGCTGGTCGCCCGCACGCTGGCCAGCGTGGCAGGGGCCCTGATCGCCCCGCCGCTGGCTATCCTGCCTTGGGTCGAAACTGGGCTCGGAGAAGGCGCCGGCGCAGGCTGTCGCAAGGCGCTCGACGAATTCGAGCGCGGCGGCGGAAGTTGAGGCGCCGCGGGGGCAGCTTAGCGGTGCCCTGCCATGATGCGTGTGACCACACCTTCGTCCCGCAGCCGCTCGAAGGCGGCCTGGGTGCGCAGTACGATCTCGTCTTCGGTCTGCCGGTTATAGGCCATGTACAGCTGCGTTGATGTGTTTGGCGTGAAAACACGCTGGACTTCCCCAGGATCAAGGCCCGCCTCTTTGCACAGCGCGAGGATGTCGCGTTCAGGCATGGGCACGAGATCGACCTGGCCGTTGAGCAGCCGCTTGAAGTTGTCACTGTTGTGCGCCGTCACCACTATCTTGGAGAAGCCGTTGGCCTCCAGATATTGATGTCGCACATCGTCGCGCAACACGCCGATCCGATAGGCTTTTGCAGACTCCAGATCGGCGACCTGGATATCGTCCCGCTCGCGAAGTTTGTAGAAGTGATAGTCGATGCGCAGAATCTCACCGACCCAGCGAAACAGCGCTTCGCGCTCAGACGTGCGCGCGATGAGATACACCAGCACGCCGGGCTCCTGCAGCGCCATGTCATAAGCGCGAGCCCAGGGGTACATGCCGATCTGATAGCCATCCAGCCCCGCGCGTTGCAAGGTCGCCTCGACCACTTCGGTCGCCGGGCCACCGACCTTGCCGTCATGGAGATAGCTGTAGGCGGTCTCTTCGGTCACTACCCGAACCGGATCGGCATGCGCCACCGTGCCGAGCAAAACGAGGGGGAAAGCGATCCAGGCAATCGGGTGCATCATTCGATCCTCGCTAGTCGGAAATGCAATTGCGGCCCTGCGTTTTGGCCCGATAAAGGGCTTCATCCGCACGTCGCAACAGTTGGTCGAATTGATCCACGGTCTCGGGATCGAACCCGCTCAGCCCGACACTCAGCGTGACGTAGGGCGAGACGGCCGAGGCCTCGTGCGGGACTTCACGCTCGGCCAGCCGTTGTTGCAGACGCACGGCTGAGCGGTGAGCGGACTCGGCATCGACGCCCGGCAGCAGCACGACGAACTCCTCGCCGCCAAGCCGAGCAACCACCTCGCCCGCGCGTGCGAACACGCTCTTGAGCGTATCGGCGACCGCCTTCAGGCATGCGTCACCCTGGGCATGGCCGTAGTGATCGTTGTAACGCTTGAAGAAATCCACATCGCACATCAGCACCGTCAGCGGCTGGCCGAGGCGCAGCGCGCGACGGAATTCGACTTCCTTGATCTCGTCGAAGTGGCGGCGGTTGGCCAACCCAGTGAGCGGGTCGCTGCGTGACAGTTCTTCCAGCAACACGTTGGCCGCGCGCAACTCGGTGGTGCGCTCTTCCACCAGTTCGGCCAGGCGATCGCGGTGAGCAGCCAGGGCCAGTTCGTCCTGATGCTGTCGCTCGAGATAGGCGGAGAGCTTCGCCTGCAAGCTGTTGACGCCGGACTCCAACAGGCTCAGCTCGTCACGCCGCTTCACAGATCGGCCAAGGCGCAGGGTCTGGTCGAGATTCTCTGGCGCCAGCGCGGTGAGGTGCCGGGCGATTCGCCGAACGTGCAGGGTCACGGTGCTGTTGAACATCCACATGATAAGCCCGGCCAGCAGAAGCGATTGAATGACCTGAGTGATGACTATTTCGGTGATTTCATCGACGAGGCGCTCCCAAAGCAGCCCTTCGTGACCGTCCAGCCTGAGATGGCCCACTGTTTCCCGGGCGCCCGCGTAGGCTTCGTACGTCAGAGGATGCTGCAACACGGGCGCACGGTGCTGGGCCTGCTGCTGCGCCCGTTGACGCTCAATGACCTCCGGCGCACGTCCGGCTCGGATGATCTGCAATTCCACCCGGCCTACCGGCGCTGCGCTGGCCACGCTGTCGAGCTGGGTTTCCAGGGCATCGCTGTCCATTTCCCAGATGGCCTTGGCCAGGTTGTTCTGGAACACCTGATCGATCAGCACCAGTTCGGCATTCATGGCCTTGAGGCTGTCGTGCCAGGCCAACCAGGTGCGCAAGCCGGCGCTCGCCAGGGTGAACAGCAGGCAGAAGCCCAACGTGGCAAGCACCAGCCGGCGGCCTAGCGAGCCGGTCTGGCGGCGCTGCGTTGTGGCGACTACGGCGTTCGGAATGCTGGCGTTCATTTAAGCCAACGGGCGGCGATGGCGTCATATCGACCGTCGGCGCGCACTCGGGCGAGCCCTTGGCGGAAGCGCTCGACAACTTCGTCCGGGGTGTTGCGGCTGAAGGCCATGCACAGGCCGTTGGCGCCACCGAGATCGTCCAGATTCAGCTGAGAAACGGCATTCTCCTTTGGATTACCGCTGGCTTCTCGCACCAGATAGTGGGCGTTTAGCTCGTTGGATATCCAAAGGTCCACACGTCCGGCCTTGAGCTTTTCGTAGTTGTGCTCGTACTTGTTGCTTGACTGCAGGTTACGGCCGATGGCGAAGCCTTTATCGATCAGGTACTGCTCGCCAACATCTTCTTTCACGGTAGCAATCTGATATTTACGCGCGTCGTCTAGGCTTTTCAGGTCGAACTGAGTGCCGGGAAGCGAAAACAGTGACCAGCGCGTTGGTGCGATGACGCCGACCCACTTGAACAACGCTTCGCGCTGCGGGGTACGGGCGATGGAATAGATCAGGACGTTTTCCGAGTTGAGCGCGATGTCATAGGCGCGGGCCCAGGGCATCGATTGTATGCGAGCCTCCTCGCCCACCTCCGCCAGCACCGCCTCCACTACCTCAGTTCCCATACCCGTCAGCTTGCCGTCGACGGTCATGTTGTATGGAGGGAGTTCTTCGGTAACGACCGTAACGCCGCTCGCCGCCTGGGCGGGCTGAAAACAGAACAGCCCTGCAATCAGAGTGAGAGCAAGCGTCACACGGCGGAACGAGGGTCGATTCATCAGGTGACCTCTGGGATGATTATCGTCCGGCATGCGACATTAGCTTGCCACCATAATGGCATCATTCGTTTGGCAATCGAGCCTTACTTTAGTCGGCACCGGGCTCGTTCCCTTGAACACAGTTGCGAGCTCAACGAAGACCGCCGACGAACGGAAACGAGCTGCGCTTTTGTGCGGCGAAGCAACCGACTGCGCCCTGATGCAGATACGCCCGAGCGGGCATGGCGTGCGCGGAACGCACCATGCCGGCATGGTCGCGGATCAGACCATTTCCACGAACGTGCGCGCGGTTTCGATGGCGCCCGGCAACGACTTTAGCAGCTCGTTTCGATCCATGTTGTCGGTCAACGGGCCCTTGACGGACTCAAGAGCCAAATCGATATCCCCGCCGTGATCCTCAAGCGCCTGCGTCAACGCCACGCTTTGCGCGATCACATACGGCAACGTGCTGCCGTTGGGTGCTTGCAACGGTCGAGCCTGGTACGCGATAGCTTCCTGCAGCACCTGTGGCAACTGCCAGCGACGCGCCAGTTCAGCACCTACTTCCGGATAACCAAAGCCCAACTGCAGGGTTTCGTTGGCCGCACGGGTCGGGCCGGAGGTTGCGCCGCCGCCGAGACAATCAGCCAGCTGAGGCGCGCCGGTTTGGATAAGCAGTTCGCCGATGTCATGCAACATGCCGCATGTGAACGCCGTTTCGACATCAGCGCCCACCCGCTTGGCCAGCAGCCTGCAGATGCTGGCTACCAGGAAACTGTGGTACCAGAACGCCTTGAGATTGAAATCGGTGTGCGATTTGAATGCTGAGGTGAATGCAGACGCCAGCACCAGTGTTCGCAGGGTATTGAAGCCCAGACGCAGGGCCGCATCTTCAATGCTGGTAGATTCGCGCGCACCGCGAAAACGAGCCGAGTTCGCCAGGCGCAGCACCCGGGCAGAGATCACCGGATCGCAGGCAATGTTGCGCGCCACGGACTCGACGGACGTGTTGGGATTATCGAATTGCAGGATCAGGTCCTGGGCGACCTTGGGTACGTTGGGAAGCTGATGAAGGTTGGCAAACAGATCGTCGAGTTGCATGAGCGCGGCTCCAGAGGGAATGACGTCTCCTACACATCGGGTTACAAACAGTTTTCTGAAGCCTCAGCAGACAGCCGGTCATGGATTCACCCGCACTCATCGGAACACCATCCAAGACAATGCCTGCGTCATGACAGATCTGAGCGCCACCGAACTCCCTGCGCGGACAGGGTATAGGCGGCGGCGTGACCGCGATGAGGGACTACGACATCGAACGCGCCTGCAGCCCGCGCCTCAGCTCACCGGGATATGCAGTGGCGGACGCCAAACTTTCTCAACGATTACGGACACACTGACCGGCACCTTCGACGTGAACAACCTGCTCGACCGCAAATCCGTTTTGCGAGTTGGCAGCGTCGGCACCTTCAAGGCCCGCGCTGAGGACTACACGCCCAACGCCGAGAATCGCCAGCGCCTTCCGGGCCTCGAATCACCGCCATCGGGCGGTGCCGATGAATTTCTGGCCTTTATCGAGCATGAACTCAAACTGCTGATCGCCAAGCTCTACACTGTCGAGGTTCGACGGCAGGCCCTGTTCGGCCATTCCTACTGCGGCCTGTTTACCCTCTACACCCTGCTCACCAAGTCACAGGCGTTCCAGGGGTGTGGCCGCCAGTCCGTTGATCTGGTGGTACAAGGCCTAAGTCGAACGCACGCTCGAAGCGTTCGAACGGCAGCTCGTAGACCAGCCTGTCGCCGCGCGCATGGTCGGCATTGCCCAGCCTATGGTCGACCGTCTGCAGCGGCTTTTCAGCCACGCTCTGCACAGCGAATTCCAGTTGTTCCGGGAGCCAACCACGGCACCAACGCCGCACACAGCTCCATCGTGGCACTGGCCCTGGCAGCTGCCATCCCGCGATCAGGACGAGTGAGGATGGCGAAAGCGACGAGAACCGACCGGTCAGCCGGCTAGGGCCAGCGCAAGCAAATGCCCGGTGCTAGAGTCGACGCTGCCTTTTCCATCACTGGAGACATCATGCGTCCTCTTTTCAATGCCCTGCTGCTGGCCCTGCCACTCTCGCTCTCGTCACTGGCGTTTGCCGCCGAATCGCCTGCCGGCCGCTGGCAGACCATCGACGACGAAACCGGCAAGCCCAGGTCCATCGTCGAAATCCAGCAGGCCGCTGACGGCACGCTAAGCGGCAAGGTCGCCGAAATCCTGAAATCGGATCACGGACCGAACCCGGTCTGCAGCGAATGCGACGGCGAGCGCAAGGATCAGCCCATCACCGGCATGACCATTCTTTGGGACCTCAAGCCGGACGGCGAGCAGGCTTGGAGCGACGGCACCATCCTCGACCCGGCCAAGGGCAAGACCTACCGCGCCAAGGCCAAGCTGGTCGAAGGCGGCGAGAAGCTGGAGGTCCGCGGCTACATCGGCATCGAGGCGCTGGGCCGCACGCAGAACTGGATTCGCCAGTAACGCCGACGCACATCGGGAATGCCGGGAGGCACGGCTGCCGGACTGCACGGAAGGGTAAGGACGGGGTCGAACCCTGCATGCCCATTCCTGACAAGCGCATCTTGCGCTCAACCTGGTATCGCCGCGCTCTCTGCGTGACGATGCTCTTTACCCTCAGCCCGCTGGCAACCGCGGACAGCGGACTGGCGACCGTGCTCGAGGAGGCCGAGCGGCTGGCCCCGCTGGAAACGCTGATCATCGCCCAACATGGCAAAGTGATCGCCGAGCGCGGTTACCGTGGCCATCGCACGACCCAGCCGAGCAACATCAAATCCGCGTCCAAATCGGTGATTTCCGCACTGGTCGGCATCGCCATCGACAAGGGCGTCATCAAGAGCGTCGACCAGCCCATTGCGGAGCTTCTGCCAGCCGACCTGCCCGGCAAGCCCGATCCGCGTCTGCATCAGGTGACGATTGGCAACTTGCTGACCATGCAGGCCGGGCTCGGATCAACCTCCGGGCGCAACTACGGCGCCTGGGTGGCGAGTCGCAACTGGGTTCGTGCGGCACTGGCGCGACCGTTCGAGGCCGACCCCGGAACGGCGATGATCTACTCCACCGGGTCCAGTCACCTGCTCTCGGCGATCCTCACCCGCCGCACAGGGAAATCCACATTGCAGCTTGCGCGGCAGTGGCTGGCGCCGCTCGACGGCTTCGCCATCAGCGCCTGGACGCGCGACCCGCAAGGTATCTATCTGGGCGGCAACGAGATGGCAATGACGCCGCGCTCGCTGCTGGCCTTCGGCGAGCTCTACCGCCGCGCTGGGCTCACGGCCTCGGGCGAACGGCTGCTCTCGCAGGACTGGATAGAAGCGTCCTGGACGCCCCGCACCCGCTCGCGATACACCGGTCACGACTACGGCTATGGTTGGTTCATCACCGAGCTGAGCGGAGAAGCGGTGCGCTATGGCTGGGGCTACGGCGGGCAGATGGTCTACGTGGTGCCGAGCCTAAAGATGACGGTGGTAATGACCTCCAACACCCGACAACCCTCCAGCGGCGCCATGGGGCATCGCGACGCGCTGCACCGACTGCTCGGCGACATAATCGACGTACTGCACGGACGTAAACAGATATCTTAAGCGAACACCAATCGTAGTAGCGCTGGATCGATATCGAACAGGTCGCCATTCGTAAATGCAGAGGCCTTGGATATATAGCCCCTTCCTGTGCATACAACTTCCGAAGCGCCTCATCAACATCAGCTGCTACTGCTTGCTCGATATAGGTACTGCAGCGCAGCATATCGAAGTTAAAGAGCAGCTATACCAGGCTAAACGAAGCACTAGCGCTGCGAGCTTCGTTAGTAACGCTGGCATGCGATTCGGTTGCCGCCTGCAGCCTCCCGCTTATCACTTCCACCAAACACCGTGCAAAAGAGACTGGGTGTTGGATGCCTTGCTTAGGTCAGTCACAGGCGCTTACGGCGCAGATGCTGCGTTGTCCAGGACTCTTAGCCGAGACGGTATCAACTGCGAACTTCCCAGCACATCTCTTGCGGCTGCTGGCTGAGTTCAGCGATTCCGCTTGCCTAGCTACCCAGCAGACTAACCCTAATCTCAGGGCGGATTGAGAAGCGCGAAT
>NZ_JAMOIC010000002.1 GCF_024448895.1 Stutzerimonas stutzeri | reverse complement strand
ATGCGCCTGCACAAGCTGAAAGCCAGTGACACGACAGGCACCTACCTGGTCGATTCGCCGGTGACGGAAAACGACATCCTGCTGATGGCCAAGCAACTGGCCAGTCTGCGCCTGCGCAAGGGACGCGCCCTGACGTCGCCTAAGGAGGTGTTCAGTCACCTACAGGCGCTGCTGGCTGACTATGAGCATGAGGTATTTGCCCTGCTCATGCTCGACAGCCGCCACCGGGTGATTGCGTTCGAGGAGCTGTTCAGGGGGACTCTCGATGGAGCCAGCGTGTACCCCAGGGAGGTCGTGAAGCTCGCCCTGGAGCACAACGCCGCCGCCTTGATCCTGGTGCACAACCACCCTTCGGGTGACCCTGAGCCCAGCATGGCGGATCGCAACCTCACCACGAAACTGCGGGACGCACTGAATCTCGTCGGTGTGCGCACGCTCGATCACATCGTGGTGGGGAACGAAGGCTGCGTGTCACTGGCAGAGCTGGGCTACCTGTAAGGAGGCGATATGAAGCTACTGCTACGCACGTTCGCAGCCGCGTTCATGTTTGCCGGCATCTTTGCCGGTTGCCTGACGGTGTTGCTTCTGGTGGCCCTGATGCTGCGCTTCCCACCGCTACTGGTCGCCATGGTGCTGGCTTGCTGGCTCCTTAACCGACTACAGCAAGCTGCAGATAAAAAATCTCACTGATAACTCGATGCGCCAGAGAGAGCAGCTTGGATGCCGCTCTCTCTAACTTAGCCATCTAATTATTTTTTGTGCAAACCAGCTTCCGCAGCCTTACACCAACTACGCCTCTGGTGTTTCATGCCCGCTCCCCATTCGCGTCGGTTGATGGGAGGCGTTTTTTTACGATCTTCCCGGTCGTATTGTCCATTCGGTACTGGGTGATGCTGCCGTCAATGATCCGGTTGATAACCTCTCGGGCAACCTCGAGCGACACCGCGAACCATTCGCGGGGGCGGTAATGTTTGCCATCCTTTCCGATCAGTTCCACATTCAAGCGCTGCGCCGCAAGGAAAGCATGCACCAAAGCCTCGAAGCGCTGGGGGTTCATATTGAAACACTCGAAGTCCGTGACCTTCTGAACCGGGCTCTCCAAAAATGCAATATCCCGCTCGGCATTGCGAATCCGCTCATCTACAGTCTGCTCGGTGTAGCCGATCTTGTAGAGATACGGGAACTGCTTCAGCGCGGGATTCTGGCTTAGCGTTTTGACGATGTAGATGCATCCCGTACGACGGTCGCGATGCGTGACTCGAATGTCCTGAAAAGCCTGGGCCAACGCCTCGTCACGATCCTGCAAGATGCGCCGACCGGTCTCGTCCATGTAAAGTGCCCGACCCAACGAACGGCGCAGCATGTTCGACTCGGTACCGTTCTCGAAAATCAGCCGTAGCCGGGCATCCGTATGCTCGCCACGTCCATGCTCTTCACCAACCTCATCCACGAAGCACATGACGCCGTTTAGGATAAACGCCTCACCAGGTGCGACTTGCCAGTTCTCTGCAAAACGGACTGTCTCGGCTTTGCCACTTTTGAGATCCGCATGCAAATCATTGAAGATCGACTTGAAGCGCCAGAAGTCCTCGCAAGGTGTGCGCTGGGCGACCTCATCCGGGACTTCTTTCGTCAGCGGGACATGCTTGAGATCCAGAATGCTGGTGTCACCCAGTTCCAGTAGCCCTAAATCATCCCCTCCCAGGATGTCATCGATGCAGATGACATCCTCTGGAGCCACCGCTGACTGAGGCGGGGGCTCGTCCTTGAGCACACCTTGTGTCAGGGAAAAACCGGACAGCAGTCCGTGCCGGTCGAAGGGCATCAACGCCTCATGATCCTCAGTTCTCTCCAGCGTCGCCGCCAGACGCTTGGCCATTTGACGTTCGGATAGATGGTCGCCATGCGCTAATGGCCGCCGCCCGTGATGATCGATGAACTGATTGATCTCCTCAAAGCGCGACGCCAGCAAATCCCCCTTACCAGGCGAGGCTGCTCGGGGCTTCACGTTGAGCAAGCCATACTCGTCCGACGCGCCAAAAACATCGTCCAGAGAACTATGCACTCGCTGCTTCTTTCCATGCAGGTTCATTCCATTGCCCCTCACACTTCCTGAGCCTGCTGCTGAAGCTTCTCGCGCTTACGCCTCTTGAGATACTCCAACCCTTCGGCATAGCGCGCCTCAATAGGATCATTCGAGGTCAAAGAAGGCTCCCGACCTTTCTCCTGGCGGAACTTCACAATACGTGGCCAGAGAATCACCGCCTCCTCGTCAGTCATGGTGATTCGAGCGCCCGCTACCACATCCTGAATGGTCTTCAGCATCGCCGGCGTAACGGACTTAGACAGGATCTCGTAAGCTCCATGGAACGGGTTAACCTGGTCAATCAGGTCGATGGTGACATTATCGATATTGATGAACCTGTCGCCCATTTTCACAAATTGGCGGCTGCCTTCTGGGGACTTGGGCGGCGGAAGAGGCAGTTTCTGGCCTGCGCCCCCATCAGAGTCTTCCAGCTGGATACCTACACCACCCGCATTGCTGCCAGAAGCATCCTCCTCCCCAATGATCACCGCCCCAGGCGGCAGATCTTTTTCATCGAACAGTCCACCTGAGCTACCAATCATGGCCTTGGTCAGCACGCCAACCCGGACCTGCTCAATCTCATCCGGGGTCAGGTCGGGGTACTTCGTTTCGATGATCTTCGGCAGCTCAACCTCGTTGATTACCTCGGGCTCGACACCACCAATCAGTGACTCGCCAACCTTGGGCTTCTGAAGCAAAGCGGCGACGATGTCATCACTGTCCCCATTAAGAATCTTGATGACCTTATCGGACACCGGGGCGGTAACGTCGTTGATGATGATCGTGCCGGGTTCAACAACTTCGCCATCCTTGAGCTGCGAGCGCGGCTTGAAGTTCACGGTCGGTGCCAGAACCTGCTCCATCAGCAAGGACAGGGTGATCGCCTTGAGCATGTTGTTCACCGACACTTTCACGTCTTCATCTTCGGCGTCCGGCTGGGCGATCAGGTTGGTGAACTGCGCGTGGGTTTTGCCCGGAGAATCACGCGTGGCACGACCGATGATTTGCACCACCTCGGTCATCGAGGCCCTATAGCCGATGGTCAGGACATGCTCACACCAGGGCCAGTCGAAGCCTTCCTTAGCCATGCCCAACGCAATCACAGCATCGAGATCATCGCCAGATGTGACGCCCCGCAGGTACTCCACGACCGAGGCACGAATCGGGCCATCATCAACCAGATTGGCCACTCTCATGAGCGAGCCATCAGAGCGGCGAACAGTGATGATTCCGGTGTTTGGATCTTGTTTGAGCACGGCCCCCATCACATCAAGGATGTGGTCAACTTCCCCGTGCTTGTCCTTGGTGGACTCACCACTGTTGACGTTCGGGATGTGAATGATGGTCTTTTTACGGGTATCCAGAACATCCTTCAGAGCATCGATGTAGCGCCCCTGGTAGAAGTGGTAGCCAAGGCCTAGCGACTTCAGGTAGCGGTAGCCATTCAGCTGTTCGTAGTAGGTGTAGGTCACCTTATCGAACTTTACCTCGTCCTCCGGCAACAGAATCGGCACTGTGTCACCGCGGAAGTAGGAGCCGGTCATCGCTACGATGTGAGCACTGGACTCCTTCATCACGGCATCCAGCAGCGCACCGAGGCGGTTTTCGCCGTCGACCGAAACGTGGTGGAACTCGTCAATGGCGATCAGCGTGTCATTGAAGTCGGCAGGGGTAAGCTGCTCGAAGGCAAAGCGCAGAGTCGCGTGGGTGCACACCAGCGTTTGCTCAGCAGGGTTATCCATGAATCGCTTGAATGCCTGCACCTTGCCAGGCTCACCGCCTGGCACGCACAGGTTGTTGTGCGGCAACACTGACCAGTCAGCAAAGAAACCATCCTTGGTCAGCGCGGTATCCCGGAATGAGGCGCCGATGGACATCTCCGGCACCGCTACGATCACCTTGCGAAGCCCTTGGTTGATCAGCTTGTCGAGGCCCAGGAACATCAAGGCCCGCGATTTCCCGCTGGCCGGTGGTGCCTTGAGCAGCAGGTACTGACTGTTACGGGAGGCGAAGGCCCTGGCCTGCATCTCGCGCATCCCCATCTCATTCAGCGTCGCACTCTTGCCCGTCTGGGCGTACTCAACCTTCAGCAAATCAACCATCGTGGGTGCATCCTTTCAAAGTTGTTCAGCGGTGACCGTCTTGGCTGCGCGCGGTTTACGAAGCTTCTTGGCAGCAGCCTCAGCAGCCTTCTGCTGATTCTCCTGCTCGATCAGCTTCTCATAGCGTGCGAACAGATGCTCTAGCCGCTCAAAAGCATCACGGAACGGCCGAGCACGGTAGAGATGCTCAACGGCAGCATCGAGCGCCTTGTGCGCAGCCTTAAGATCATCGGGCATTAATTCCGGGTCATACAGATTAGCAAGTGACTTATCGGGGTAGTTTTCGCGGGCCATCAGCACATCTTCTGCAAGTAACTCGATCTCCCTGCGCTGGGCATCGGTTACTTCTGGCCAAGGAAAGGTGTTGTAAACCAGAGAGGCTGAGTAACGGTAACGGCTCTCAAGCCGTCCACCAACCACCCTCAGCCAATCCATATGAGTCTCTGATGAAAGCACTCCGAACTCAAAGAGGCCAGCTTCCGGAATCATCAAAACTTGATTGCTGGTGATTACCGATGCGTCCATATACCCAATAGGGGCATAAACTCTTCGCTCAGACGTAACCCTAGGAACAATAAGGTATTGCCCATCTCTAGGCTGCCTAATCTCAGGGAAAAGATGTGGCACCAACGATGCTTTCTCGCGAGTCTCTTTCTTATCGCTGAGGAGTCGCTCTTGCCTTACGGAATCAACTCTATCTTTAACTAGCGGCATATCAAGAATTTCTTCAATTCTCGCATCTCTCAGCCAAAGGCACCATCGATCCTTCGATTTCAAAAACTCATCAGCACCAACAAACCTCCTAATCCACTTGGCAGATTTTGGCTCCAGCCGAATAAGCTCATCCTTCTCAGAGCTATCCATTATAAGTCCGCTGCTCTTTGTATAGTTATTACCATCCATAATCATACTGACATCGCACAGCGCAGCAGATCTAGACAGTACAGGTCCGCAATCAGAGTCAAGGAGGTAAGGATTTATGTTTTTCGCCTTCGACTCCATTAATTCACCAGAAGACTCATCAAATATCTTGAATTCTTTTCTTGAGGAAGAGAGTCCAATTACAACGACATGGACGCCAGCGTTTGACTTTGCGCTATTCTTCCAAACAAATGGTCTGTACGCAAAAGATATAGAAACCCCAATATCTTTTATCGATGGCCACAAAACCCCCACCTGCTCACCCTGAGCAATAGAGTTTGTTGCAACAAAAGAGCACTCACAAATCGTTCCGCAGACAAACTCAGCGGCCTTATAAAACCAGCACGAAACATAATCAAGGCACTTAAAGCCTTTAACCCCACCAAGAATTCTCTCAAGATCATCAGACTGAGCGCTTGTCCTGTCCTTCTTACCAACAAATGGAGGATTTCCACATATATAAACCTCAGCCGGAGATTTATTTTCACCAAACCGCGGACATATCGATTCCCAACTCATGGTCAAGCTATTTCCATGCACGATATTCCCACTCGCTTTCAGCGGCAGCATCGGCTCGGCATGCCCGAACGCCACCTGGAACTCCTGGTGCATCTGGTGCTCGGCCAGCCAAAGAGACAGCAGGGCAATCTCATGCGCGAAATCGTCAATCTCGATGCCGTAGAACTGAGACAGCTGGATACCCGTCATGAAGATGACGTTCTGCTTGCTGACGGCGTTCAGCGCACGGAACACCTCCATCTCGAAGCGGCGCAGCTCCTTGTAAGCGATGATCAAGAAGTTGCCAGAGCCGCAGGCAGGGTCGAATACCTTGATGGACGACACCCGCTCCAGCAGGGCCTGGAGCTTCTTCTCACTGCCACGGGAGCGTTCCAACTCGGCATAAAGCTTGTCGAGGAACAGCGGCTTGATGACCTTCATGATGTTGCTCACGGAGGTGTAGTGCTGCCCCAGCGTGCCGCGCTGATCCTCATCGATCACCGCCTGGAACATCGAGCCGAAGATGTCGGGGTTGATCTGCGACCAGTCCAGGGTGCTGCATTCCAGCAACAGACGGCGCGACTTGGCCCCAAACACCGGGATCGGCGTTTCCTTCTCGAACAGGCCGCCGTTCACATACGGGAAGTCGCTCAGGTGCTTCGGCAGTGACTGCCGCAGGCTGCTGTTGTCCGACTCGTTGAGCACAGCAAACAGCTTGCCCAAGAACTCAGCCAGATCCTCGCCATCCTCGCGGGTCGTCGACTTAATCGCATCTGTGAACTGGTTCTTGGCGAAGATCCCCGTATCTTCAGCAAAGAAACAGAACAGTAGCCGGGTCAGGAACACGTTGAGCGCATGAACCTCTTCAGCAGTGCTGATTTGGTTACGCTCACGAATCAGATCGAACAGCCGCCCCATTTTCTCAGCAGCCTTTACGTCTGCCACGCTTTCCGAATGGGTATAGCTTTTCTCGAGGCCGGCCAGCGGCAGGAAGAAGGTGTACTGCTGATGCAGGTCGGTGAACGGCGTTTCCATGCGCTCATCAGCCTTCACGTCATAGGCCACCAGATCATTGAAGTTGGTAACGATGACGAAGCGGATCTTCTGGGCCTTGATGACATCGCTGTCCTTCAGGCTTTCCGCCGCCTCATGAACATTTTCGCCCGCCGGAATCGCACGGAAATAGAGCTGGCCTTTCAGCGCCACATCACCCGCGACCTTAGCCACGTTGCGAGCACCGCCGTTCCTGACCTGGGTGATGGTGCTCTTGGCAAAGCCATAGGCATCCAGGAAGCCATAAATGAACTCGGCCTGGGCATCCTCACGCTGGGTAAGAGATTGAAGGGTGTCGTAGAGCTGAGTTTGGTTGATCGACATGAAGTCTTCCTTTTATTTATCTGTGGCCAGCCAAAAGCTTTGCCGCCCTAAAGCTTGCAGGGCAGGGCGTGCTCGCCGCTTCCCTGCGAGGTATATGTGATCGATGCCACACCTTAACCGGTTGGATAACTTCGGGCCAGTATCGGTAAGATGCATGGACACTGCGCAAGCGATTCAATGTCGTGGTCGAGAAAACTGTGCGCGAACTGCGCGGTGTGGCGTGCCTGGAGATCGAGAACGAGATCGAACCCAAGCAGGAGATATGCTCAAGCAGATCATTCGGTAAGCGCCTGCGAGAGTTAGCGCCTATCCAAGAGGCCGTCACCAGCTATGCGACGCGCGCTGCTGAAAAGCTCCGCAAGCAGGAGTCGCTCTGCAGGCAGGTGAGGGTCAGTCTGTGCACCGGGATGTTCAATCCAACTGAAGCGAAATATGCCAATGGCGTCCTCTGCCAGCTGCCCTACCCGACCGACGACAGCCGACTGATCGTCAAGGCTGTTCAGGCTGGATTGCAGCAGGTCTTCAGAGAAGGCTTCAGCTACGCCAAGGCTCAAGTGCTGCTCCTGGATCTGTGCCGCAAGAACGAATACACGCCGGATCTGTTTGCCCCTGAACAGCCCGTGAAAACCGAGCGACTGATGAGCACTCTGGACGCGATCAACAATCGCTGGGGACGCGGCACACTGCAGCCAGGACGCATAGCCAAGCCAGTCGAGTGGGCAATGCGCAGAGAGTTGCTTTCCCCCGCCTATACCACTCGCTGGTCTGAGTTAATGGTCGCAAAAGCCAAGTAGCCTTCGCATTCACTTATCCGCGACGAGCACGGCTCAGAGCCCCCTTACGCAGGCAACGCGCCCCTGCAGGCTTCAAGCGCAGGTGCTGATCGTCCTTGACTAGGTATTTCATGGCGTAGTGCGTATGGGGCCGTCTCGACTGATCGTCCCTCTGGATCTGGCCAATGCCTAGCTTGTCGCCGTACTGATCCTTGTCGTGATTGCAGCTATGGGCATAGCCCTGACCACGAGTGACCGCCTCCCACAGCTCGCTGATCTCAATCGCCTTCCAGACATCCCGGCACACCTGGTTGCCATTGAAGAAGTAGGCTGCATGGATGTGGTATCCCCTACCATCATTCCGATCCCCTTGCTCCACTGAGTACGTGTAGCCGATCAGGTGCTCGAAAGTCAGGTGACGGCTGTGCTCGTAGATCAGATCATCCAGGTGATCAAAGACTCGCTCGACTCGAAGTCTGGCCTGAGCTTCAGGTCGGTAATACAGATCCAGTCTGATGACCGTTGTGCGGGAGTACAGGCTCATCACAGCATCCGTGTACGCCTCCATTTCCCTCGCCTGCTGCTTGGCCAGCTCTCGTCGATCCCCTGGCCTGCGTCGATACCGTTGCTGACGAGTCAACTCACGGATCCGCTCGGTCAGGACGTTCATGCTCTGCTGATGACTTAGCCAGTAGGTACCCGTCTCACTCATGCAAATAGGGCCATTGGGTGAGCGCTGAAGGCCGATGTCGTCACAGGCCTCCCGGAACGCTAACAGGTGCTCGCTGTAGTCGTATGGCACACGATCATCGAACAGGTTGTACATCTGCTGGACGTTGGTGAAGTACCGGGAGAGTCTGGTCTGCTCGACCTGCTCATAGCCTGACCGTTTGTGCGTGATCCGATATGCGGGTGTATCGCTGCGCTCGATAGCCTGGACGAGTGATTCGATCTGCAGGGCTATGTCGGACTGTGAGAGGTGGGTGTTGTGCTTGCGGTTGTTCATGGCTGAGTACCTGATTGGTTGTTGGTGCATACCAGGTACGTGGTCTGTTTCTTTTTACTGGTCTTCTTTCCCTCTGGTGTAGTCAGTGATGATGGGTAGTGATGGATAGTAAGAGTTGGTAGTTAATAGCTATATCAATAGATGCAGCCCTGCCCATAACCGACCGTCCCGACCAGGCCGGGCAATGGGGAGCAACATTGCCGAGCCTGTCGAGAGATTTGCCGCATTGAGCTTTGGGAGAGTTAGCTGAGAGCCCAAAGCTGTTCGAGTCGGCATAAGCGCCATGACCAGCCGAAGCCGATCATGGCGCTGCTGGCGCTAGCTGGCCATGCTCAGATGGCCGATGGGGCGTGCGGAGGCTCCCTCAGCCAGATCGCGCTCCTCGATCTTGGCCAGGATCCAGTCGTGCACCTCGCTATCGACCCAGCCGACGCAGCGGTCGCCCAACGATACAGGCTTCGGGAAGGTGCCTTCGCCGATGTACTTGTACAGGGTCGACCGAGACAGGCCGGTCGAGTCGATGACTTCTTTCAGACGGATGATTCGCATGAGCAGGCTCCTCTGTGGCTCAGAGGATCTGCAGGGGCAGTAAAAAATCACCTGCCCTAGCTTGGCCTAGGGCACCTTGGTCTTGGTCAAGAGCGCCAGCCTATAGCGCAGCTCCAAACCCAACGCCTCCTCTCCCACATACGGGTCAGACCTCCCTCCGCGCACGTCCCATACCCAAAGGCATGTATTACTGGCTTTGGGCGCTGGATAGACAATCAGCGACACGACGCTCCAGCTATCCCCTGCATCAGGTGCAGGTATGAGCCTCACCAGCTGTGGCCTGTATTCTGGCCATACGCTCATACGGCGCAGCCCTTTGTAGATGCTTTCGGCCCATCGACACGCCTCAGCATGCAAGCTTTCCTTAAAGTCACTCCATCGGTCAGGCTCGCTCGATCTAGGGCTAACCGTCAGTGGCTCGACTGACTTACCGCCAACGCTTTCGAAGCCTGCAGCCTTCAGATCGGCAATATCGCACTTAGGATCAGACCAGAGAGCCGTCAGCAGCTGTGACGCATGACTTGCCAGCCTGTGATAAAGCATCTCTTTAACCTGATTATCCACCCCTGCTAACTGCACCGTCGAAGGCAGCGCAGCTTCGACCAGGCTGTACTTTTGCGGCCCTTTAAATGCATACACCACCAAGCCCCGATCCTGCTTCCCCTGCCTCACTGGAAGCTGGGGGTGGTCGAGGTTCAGGTAGTAGATGCTCATAGTCTTCGAGCCAACCAAGACCCCATTCGACACCCCCGGCACATAGCTTCGAAGAAAGCCCAAGCTCAATAGACGAATCAATTGGTGCTTGATCGACGAGGAGTCGAGCCCCGTCATTTCTCTCAGCTTACGCCCGCTAAGCTCCGCCACCACACCGCACTGATCGGCCTCACTGATAAGAGCCGCCAATAAAATTCGGGTTGCAGCGCCCAGCCGTCCCTTAGCCCCCGGGGCAGCAGGCCGACCATCTTTGCGGATAGCTGGACGGGATGATTTTTCCTTCTGAGCTATCGATGTCGACGTAGCCCCCAGCCCAGTCGCATAGATATTCGGCTCAAGAAAAAGGCGAACGATGAGCTCGTGGTGGGCAAGATCCCTGTCCACTTCGCAAAGCACTCGGCGCACGTACTCCGAGGCTACGTAACCGACACCTGGGCGCCCAAGACCACCGTGCTGCTTATTTTCTATCAGAAGCCCAGCCCTGATCAGCTCCCTCGACGCATCTCTAGCGAACCTCTCCGTCAAGCAGAGCTCCTTCGCTACCGACTTGATCTCATAAGGCGCACCCAGCCAGTCAGGCTTTCTGAGCATCAAAGCCTGAAGAAAAAATCTTGATTCAGCATTGACATCTATTAGTGACGACAGAGCTATCATGCGCAAATAGGCCCGGGTAAACACAGATTTGAAGTGATTTTATACCTATAAAATCAGTATCTACAATTCATGTAACGAATACGTTAACAATCCATTTAACACATCCATTAACAGTTCACTATTAACATCCTCTAACGAGGCAGTTAACATTGCCGTTAACAAGATGCAATTAGCTGAGCATCCACCGCGCAGCGGCACCGCTCAGCAACAGGAGAAAATTGGATGGAGACGACCGGGAATAAGCCGGGCTGGCTAAAGAAGCTCGATCGTGAGGAGACAGTGTGGGCCGCAAACTACCTGCTGAATCGATGGCCTGATGAACTTGAGCCTAAGCCCGACCCGTCGCCCGCCATGGTTTTCATCACCTTTGGTGACTCGATCCGCACCCTGGAGTCAGATGTCGCAGGCGTGAAGCTCATTGAGCGACTGAGAAACGCCATCAGACAGCGGCGCTATCGGCAAGCCGAAGGCGGTCGAAAGACGTGCTCGTTCACCCTGCCTCTCAACACCAAGGACAAGCTAAAAATCCTTGCAAAAAAAGCTGACACCACCGAAACAGCGATCATAGAAAGCCTGATCGCAGGCGCCCTGCAGTCGAGCCAAGAGCAGAAAGAGGGAAAGCGACGCGAGGCCCTGGAGAAAACAATCACCCGCAACTCAAGCAAGCTTGCGCAGGAGCTGAACAAGATCAGGCTCGAAGTGACTACCAAGCACCTGGACGCCAGCCTGAGACGACTGGCTGGCTGGCAGGTATACCTCAACGAGCAGGCCCCCGAGCTTTCGGCTGAGCAGGAGTCCGAAGCTAACAGGATTGCCGAGAAGCAAATGCGCGAGATCCAGGAAGCAATCAGGGCCGTCGTAGCGAAGTATGAAATGATGAGCCCAAGGAACATCTGAAATCATCACCCCAGGGCAGCGACCCGCCTCAGTGTGGGTCAAAGTGTGGGTCTGGACGACACACAAAATTAAATCACTTTAAAATCAATAACATATTCAAAAAGAAAACCGGCCACAAGCCGGCTTTTTTATGCCTGCTGCAATGACCAAATCCTCACTCGCATAAGGGCATTGCGGCAGGAGCCAAAAGGCTACATCCCTTGCCGACCTTGGCTTACCGCAGGTTGGTGGCCGGCACTGCCATTGGCTCAGGCGTCGGTGAGATTCCCGCTTTGCCCAATGCGATTTTCGAGGTTTCTGGAAGTGACAGCCCTCCCAGCAACGCCAAAATCGCTACCGCTATCAGGTAGACAGCCGGTGCCATGTTGTTACCTGTAGCGGTGATCAGCCAGGTGGCGATGAAAGGCGCTGTCCCGCCAAAAATTGTATAGGCCATGTTGTAGGTGATGGCCGATGCGGTATAGCGAGTGCGGGTTGGAAAAATTTCACTCAGCAATGGTGCCGTGACGACGTTGCAAATGACGGCCCCAAGCCCCAGCAGCAGACTGCCGGCCAGCGCCATTGCGAACAGCCCGGACCCCGCCATCATCAGAGCAGGATAGATCCCGACAGCCAATACGCCCGCCGCGAGGCACATGGTGGCTCGCCGGCCGATGCGGTCGGTGACTATGCCAATCAACGGACAGGCAGCGGCGGTCGCAAACAGGGTAATAAGGCTGATCAACAGCGCAGCAGCGCGACTGAAGCCTCCGGCTTGTTGCAGATACGTCGAGAAATACGTGGTGAAGGTATAGAAGGCCAGCGCGGTCAGGGAAATGAACGCACCGAGCTTGCACATCGAGCGCCCCTGCAGGCGCAGCGTTTCCCGCAAGGGCGAATGTGGTACCTGATGGTTCTCTTCCAGCGCCTGAAACGCGGGGGTTTCGTCCAGACGCAGACGCAAGTACAAGCCAATCAAGCCCAGAGGTGCGGCCATGATGAATGGCACTCGCCAGCCCCAGGCTGCCATTGCTTCCTCTGACAACGCGGCGTTGAACAGATAGGCAATCATCGCTGCGCTGGCGAACGCCAGGAAGGTCGATACCGGAACGTAGCTGCCCAGGCGCCCGCGCTTGTCGTCGGGGCAATGCTCCATGACGTAGGCGCAGGCGCCGGCGTATTCCCCACCGGCCGAAAATCCTTGAGCGCAGCGGATGACAGTTAGCATCAACGGTGCCCAGATCCCGGCAGTGGCATAGGTAGGCAGCAAACCGATCAGAGTCGTCGCGCCGGCCATGATGAAGATTGTCAGCGCCAGCGTGCGCTTACGGCCGATCCGGTCGCCCAGTTGGCCAAAGAACACACCTCCCAACGGGCGAAAGGCAAACGCGACCGCAAATACTGCAAAGGTTTTAAGCAACGCCGTGCCTGCACTCTCGCTGGGAAAGAACAGCTCGGCAATCAAGGTGGCGAAAAAGCCGTAAAGGGCGAAGTCGAACCATTCGACAAAGTTGCCAACGGACGCAGCGACGATAACGCGACGCAGGGTTCGCGGTGCTACATGAGTCTGTGAGGTGAAATCGGTCATAAGCGGGCTCTGCTCAATTGGCTGATGGGCGTGCAGGGCAGTAAAAGGCGCAACTTAGGCAAGAACAGAGATCGGTATTCTTATCGTTGAGCTGATACGTCAGACCGCCCGAAGCAGCTATGGCCAAATTAGACCTAGACCACATCGCTGACCGCCCGAAACGCGACCATCAGGGTTCGCAGAACGACACGTCGTGACGCGACGGTGCCACTCCGCCGCGCGCGCAGGGCAGATCTGAAAGCTAAATGAACACGGTGCGACGGCCTGACCGACAAGCGCAGCGCTCATATGAGGTGGTCGGCAACAAACCATGGGGTGCATGGCCGTCTTGTGATCAAGAGGACCTCATGAATGCTCCGCCTGGCGGCCGCGTTGTGCCGCCCGATAGGCATGGCGTCGAACAGGCCTGACGCCTTGGTTAGTCCGGCTAACAGGCAGCCCAGACTGCCAGGCTCATCGGTGGGCTCGGCCGGTCAGTCGAACGTCAATTTGACGCCCGCATACAGGGTCCGCCCCGGCGCGGGCTCGTAGTAGCGACCGAAGTTGTCGTTGATTCGCAGGTTGTCGTAGTAATCGCGACCGAAGAGGTTGTCGATACCCAGATACGGCTCCCATCGCTGATCGCCATCCACCAACCGCCAGCCAATACGCGCGTTGGTCACGGCGTAACCGGAGACGCGGCTGTCATTGGCGTTGTCGGCGTACTGAGCTCCGTTGGCCGTCAGGTTGATCCGTGCATACCAGTCCTCACGGTCATATCCCAGTTCGGCGAAGAGGCTCTGGCGCGGGATGCCGGCTATGCGGTTGCCGTCATTGTTTTCAAAGCGATCGAAACGATAGTCGTTGTAGCTCCAGGCACCGGTGAGGCGCCAGTACTGGCCAGCCAGCCACTGCGCGCTTAGCTCGACGCCGTCGCGACTTGAACGACCAGCGTTGGTGTAGAAGGTACGCCCGTCGACGACAGGCACCAGTTCGTCTTCGATGCGCATGCTGTAGACCACCGCCTCGTAGCGCAGCCCGGGGTGCTCGCCCTTGAAACCTATCTCGCGATTGGTGGCCTGCGCAGGGCCAAGCGAGGGGTTGAAGCCGCCGCCCTCCGGATTTGCCAGTTCATTGATCGTCGGGGTCTCGAAGGATGTGGCGTAACGCGCATAGAGGACATGGTGTGCGCCCAGCTGACGACTCAGGCCGAGGCTGTAGTTCCAGTCGTCCAGGGTCTGGCCGCCCGATGCGTTACCGTCGCTGAGATAACGGTCCTTGGCCCTTAAGCGCACGCTGTCGTAGCGCACGCCAGTAGTTAGCAACCAGGCGTCAGTGAGACTCAGCTGGTTTTCCAGAAACACCCCGCGGCTGTCTGCCGACTCGCGCTGGCGCTGAGTCAGCGAGCCGGTAGCCCCACCGACCAGGTTGTTATTGCGGCTGCGCTCATCGCGCTGGCTTTCCAGATCCACCCCAACCGTCAGCTGATTGGGCAAGCCCAACCATTCACGGCGGAACGTCCGCTGGGCACCCACACCAGCAAACCAGCGGTCGTAGCTCGTCTGGCCGTTGGCAGCCAGAGGCAGGCGGTTGCCAAACTCGCGGCGACCGTAATAGCTTCGGATCTGATAGGTGTCATCCGCCGCCGCCTGGCCATCCCAGACGAGCGAAAGTCGCTGTTGCCGAATCCATTCATCGGAGTCGAACTGCAGGCTCTGCGGCCTCGCCTGCGAGCGCCGTTCACGGACCTGCGCCAGCGTGAGCGCGCCGGAGTCCTCGGCGCGGTTGTCGATAGCATGAAGCGTGGCTGAGAGAACGCCGCCCTGCCCTTGCCACCGTAGCTTGCCGGTCAGATTGTTGGTCTCGGCGGCGCCTTGCGGTCGATAGCCGTCCAGGTGCGTCGAGCTCACCGCCAGCAAGCCGCCGAGCGATCCGGCAGTGCCACTGGTTTCCGCCCGCGCTCGGCGGTAGCCCAATTCCCCACCCGTAATTTCAAGCTGCGTGCGCGGCGTTTCGCTCGGTTGACGGGTCTCGATCGACAAGACGCCGCCCGCCGCGTTGCCGTGGATCGCCGAGGATGGCCCGCGGATCACTTCGATGCGCTCCACAAGCGAAGCGTCCAGTCCGTCCATCTCGGTCTGGCCGTCGGGCATGGTAAGCGGCACGCCATCGACCAGCACGCGAACGCCCCGCACGCCGAAGCTGGAGCGGGCACCGAAGCCACGAATCGACAAGCGCATCCCTTGGGCCAGGTTGTATCGGCTTTGCGACACTGCGCCGGGGACAGGTGCGAGCAGGCTATCGAGCGTAAGCAATTGCTCGCCAGGCTGATCCAGTACGGAGCGCGCACTCACAGCCATGGGCAGAGTCAACCAGTCGCTCTCACTGCGAGGCGAGGTGACCAGTAGCGGATCAAGAGTAACAGCGTCAGGGGTTTGAGCTGCGAGGGGGCCAGAACTGGCAACCATCGCGCCAACGAATAGCCTCTTGAACATGGGCAGGTCCTTTTGATAGGCGAAATCACGCCATGAGCGCTAACGGCAGAGGCGAAATCTGAGGGACGTTACGGTCGTCAGCGCGTAAGGCTAATCGGCGTAAGTAGACAAGACCAGAGCGAAGCGCTTCGGGTTCAGCCTTTGAACATCGCGCAGCCAGGTGCCAGATAGACAACCAGTTACGCAGACTAAGTGCGCTTACACCGGCATTGCAGCAATCCAGCAAGCGTGGTTAAGCAAAGAGATAGGTCAGACATGCACAGCTATTGGCGGGGAGCCAAGCATCTCTGCGGGGGATAGGCGGGAGTCGAGCTGTAACTGAATAAAGCAGCCGGTGCGGCTGACATCAGACGCACCGGCTGGCTACGCCGTCAGGCTTTGCCTTTCTTTCCGCTGGCAGCGGAGCCCGACACGGCAGCTCCCGACCCGAGGTCTGCGCCAGTCATGGGATCAACGGACACATCGGATTGGGTTCGCACCGCCATCTGTTGCACGACCTTCTTCTGGTCCTTGCTCAGATCGACGGACGCCATACCGTCGCCACCGTCCACGGCCGGTTGCGGGACTTCGACGAACTCCCACTCGGGACCCTGGTTCCACGGGCCGCGCAGGTCGCCTTCGCCCTGAGACAGGTTGTAGTAGACGTTGGCGAACTGCGGATCGCCCGGCAGCTTGCCCTGCGGGAAATTCGGCTGGATGGCATGCAACGCCTTCTCGAACGACTTCTGGTGAGCGATTTCACGGGTCATCAGGAATTTCAGCGCGTCCTTTATACCCGGGTCATCAGTGACGTTGATCAGGCGCTCGTAAACAATCTTGGCGCGCGCTTCGGCAGCGATGTTCGAACGCAGATCGGCAGTAGGCTCGCCGATGGAGTCGACATAGGCCGCCGTCCAGGGTACGCCTGCCGAGTTGGTCAGAGCAGGACCGCCGCCGTAAAGCAGCGAGGTGATATGCGAATCGTTGCCGCCGCCGGTGAGCGAGCGATACAGGTCCGCTTCCTTTTCCACGCCTTCGGCCAGATCGCCTTTGGCACCCTTGTTGAGCATGCCGACGATGGAACCGATAACCTCAAGGTGGCTGAGTTCTTCGGTAGCGATATCCATGAGCAAGTCTTTGCGGCCTGGATCATCCTCGGACACGCCTTGGACGAAGTAGCGCATCGCTGCGGCAAGCTCGCCTTGCGGACCGCCGAATTGCTCGAGCATCAGATTGGCCAGTCCCGGGTTGGGGGCTGCTACACGCACGGTATATTGAAGTCGTTTGTTATGGACGAACATGGTTCACCTCTCAGTAGTGGACTTCCCTATGAATAGCCTCCTTGAAGATCAGGTCGCTCCGATTGACATCAGCAGATACGAGCGACTCTATTGATGGAGTACCGACTGGCCTGAGGGTCACATTGTTTTTTTCTATCTCGCATATTGAATATGCCAATGGGAGGTTCGACGGGTTTTTCAGTCTTGCCCGCAAGGCTTCACCTTTCCCCTGAAAATCCAGTAGCCGTAGGTGCTGTAGGCGAGCGTGAAAGGAATCAACACAGCAAACCCGACGAGGATGAATGTCTGGCTCGAGGCTGAAGAAGCTGCCTCGGTGAAGGTCAGCGACGGGGGAATCACCATGGGATACATCGCGGCGAAGAGCGCTGCGAAGGCAATGACGAACCCGGTGATAACCACGAACAGCGGCAGAAAGTCATGGCGAGCAGCCAGTGCGCGCTTGAAGCCGGGGATCAACAGGGCCAGCAGAACGAGCAACGGGCCGGCGATCCAAGGCTGCGACAAGCGCCTGCCGTAAGTCGGATCCAGCTGCACAGTCCAGAACACAGCGATGGACATCAGGACCAAGGTAAACATCGCTAACCATCGCGCCTGCCTACGCGCCCGATGCTGTATCTCGCCTTTGGTGCGCCAGATCAGCCAGCAAGCCCCCATGAGCGCATAGCCGAGCACCAGGCCAGCGCCGCAGAAAACCGAGAAGCCGCTTAGCCATCCCCATCCATTGCCACTGTACTGCTGGCCATCATGAGGAATTCCCTGCATCAATGCCCCGAGCACGACGCCCTGGCAGAACGCGGCCAGGGTGGAACCACCCAGCAGAGCAAGATCGAGCAACCGCCGCCGTTGGCGAGTGGCCGCGCCATCACGATACTCAAGCGCCACGGCGCGAAAGATCAGAGCGAACAGCATGAGAAAGATCGGCACATAGTTCGCCGTGAGAAAAATGCTGTAAGCGGCCGGAAACAGCGCGATCAATCCCCCTCCGCCAAGTACAAGCCAGGTCTCGTTGCCATCCCAGATCGGCAGAATGGAAATCCCCATGATGTGCCGGTCCTCGTCGCTGTGGTTGGCGGCGAAGAGAATCCCCACGCCGAGATCGGTTCCGTCGAGGATGACGTAGCTAAGGATCGAGAACGCCAGCGCGGCGGCGCCCAGCAAAGGCAGAAGCTCCTCGGACGGCATGTGGTCTCCCCTGTTGATTGAAGCTGGTCGGCCGTCAGTCGCCGATCTGGCTGGCGAGACCGGGTTCCGGTCCCCGTTCGTCCTGTTTCGGCGGTTTGGCCAGCGCACGCAGCAGGTAGTAAAGCCCCAGACCGAACGCCAGCAGGTAGACCGC
Source organism: Stutzerimonas stutzeri (assembly GCF_024448895.1). Taxonomy (GTDB): domain Bacteria; phylum Pseudomonadota; class Gammaproteobacteria; order Pseudomonadales; family Pseudomonadaceae; genus Stutzerimonas; species Stutzerimonas stutzeri_Q. The sequence continues at coordinate 363,058 of NZ_JAMOIC010000002.1, read as the reverse complement.
CAGAATGCCGATCGTCGAACTGGTAACGAAGGAAAGCGATACGGGTGAGTTGCTGTCCGCGGTGCGCAGCAGGCCGTACACGGTGAACGGCTGGCGCCCCACCTCGGTCACCACCCAACCGCTGAGCATGGCGATGAACCCCGCCGGCGCGAGACAGACGGTGGCGCGCTGCAACCAACGGGTCTGGAACAACCGACCACGCTTGCGCAGCGCCAGGCTGGCGATGCCCAGCACAGTCATCGCGACGCCCAGCCCGACCATTATTCGAAAGGCGTAGAACACCACTGGCACAGGTGGAATATCTTCGGCCGGAAACTCTTTGAGGCTCTTGATCGTTCCGGTCCAGTTGTGCCGAAGGTACAGCGAGCCAAGGTTCGGTATTGCTACCTCGAAATGGTTGCGCTGCTCTTCCATATCAGGGACTGCGAACAGCCTTAGCGGCTCACCCTGCCCTGACGGCGGCCGCTCCCAGGCGCCTTCCATCGCGGCCACTTTCTGGGGCTGGTGTTCCAGCGTATTGAGCCCGTGCAAATCACCGGCAACTATCTGCAACGGGCCTATCACCGCCACCACCCATAGGCCCATGGAAAACATCAACCGCGCGCCGGGGTTGCGATTGTCACGCAGCAGATGCCAGGCGCCGTTGGCTGCGACCACCATTGCCGTGCAGAGAAACGCGGCAAAGACCATATGCACGAAACGATAGGGAAACGAAGGGCTGAAGATGATCGCCAGCCAGTCTTCGGGCATGAAGCGACCGTCAGCCCCTACGCTGAAGCCGGCCGGCGTGTGCATCCAGGAATTGGCCGAGAGAATCCAGAAAGCGCTGAACAGGGAGCCGACCGCAACCATCAGGGTGGCAAAAAAATGCAGGCGCGGCCCGACCTTGTGCAACCCGAATAACATGATGCCGAGAAAGCCGGCCTCGAGAAAAAACGCCACCATCACTTCATAGAACATCAACGGCCCGATTACCGAGCCGGCTTTCGTGGCGAGCCGGCCCCAGTTCGTGCCGAACTCGAACTCCATCACCAATCCAGACGCAACCCCTACTGCGACCGTCAGGGCGAAAATGCGCAGCCAGAACTTGTAGCTGTCGAGATAGATCTGCTGCTTGCGGCGCAGCCACAACGCTTCGAGCACCAACAGGAAGTTAGCCAAACCGATGGAGAAGGCGGCCAGGACGATATGAAAGGCGATCGTGATACCAAACTGCAGCCGCGCAACGAAAACGGCCGGATCGCTGATCTCCACGGTTTCTCCTGTGTTCTCCAATGCGGCGAGACGCGCCTCGGACACTCGCGTCGTGAAAGATGTATCAGCGTGTGACGTTTGCCAGCGCTCGAATGTTCAGGCTGATTGTTCAGTTTCTGAGGGTTCAGCAGTTGATCGATCAGCAAGCCACGCGCCGAAGCTGAACGTATCCTGCGCGAGCGAATCTACTTGTCCACTTCCGCTACCGCTCAGGTGACACCATGCTGCGACTGAAACGCGCTTGCACACGTTCAATCCTTCCGATGCTGCTGGCGGCACTACCGATCGCAGCGTCGCCGGTACTGGCCGATTCGAAAAGCTCGTTTGGCTGGGTCGAGGAAGGGCTGATCATGCCGGAGGAAACCCGCGTGAAGTTCAAGCTCGACACCGGCGCACTCACCTCCTCGATGCATGCCGAGAACATCGACCGATTCAAGAAGGACGGCGACGACTGGGTGCGCTTCACTGTCGAGCTGGAGGACATGGACAGCGATAAGCAGGTCGAGACGCGACTGGAGCGCAAGGTGGTCCGGAAGATCAAGGTTCGCGGTGCGGGCGGCGCGGAAGATCGGCCGGTGGTGCTGATGAAGGTATGCCTGGGCAATCGCATCCATGAGGAACAGTTCTCGCTGAACGACCGCGACAAGATGAATTACCCGGTGTTGATCGGCCGTCGCATGCTCGAGGACGTTGGCCCGGTTGATTCGTCGAAGACCTTCACCACCGAACCAAACTGCAAGGGCAAGAACAAGAGCTGATCCCGTCATCCGTCGGCGCGGCTTCGCTCGGGGGAACCAGCACCGCCATCGCGACGTTCTGATGCGAAACGTCCTACATTCCCTGCGACTGCTGGAGCCCCGACATGAATGCTAGCCAACCGACCGTCGTCATCTGTGGCGCCACCGCTGGCGTGGGCCGTGCCACTGCCCACGCCTTCGCCCGCGCTGGCTATCGCGTTGCGCTGATCGCACGCGGTGCTGAGGGGCTCGCCGACACTAGTTCCGAACTGCAAGCCGGCGGTGCGACTGTGCTGGCCATTTCTGCGGACGTGGCCGATGCCGAAGCCATAGACCGTGCGGCCGAGCAAATCGAGAACGAACTGGGCTCCATCGACGTCTGGGTCAACGCGGCCATGGCAACGGTATTCGGGCCAGCGGAGAAGATCACGCCAGCCGAGTACAAGCGCGTCACGGACGTCACCTATCTGGGATTCGTACATGGCACGCTGGCCGCGCTGCGATACATGCAACCGCGTGATCGCGGCACCATCGTGCAGGTCGGCTCAGCGCTGTCCTATCGCGCCATCCCACTGCAATCGGCCTATTGCGCGGCAAAGTTTGCCGTCCGCGGCTTCACCGATTCCTTGCGTTGCGAGCTGATCCACGCCAAGAGCCGGGTTCGCCTCACCATGGTGCAACTCCCGGCGCATAACACGCCACAGTTTGACTGGTCGCGCAACAAGATGGCCCGGCGGCCACAGCCGGTGCCGCCCATTCACACGCCAGAGGTAGCCGCGCGAGCCATCCTGCGCGCTGCGACAGAAGCCCCACGAGAGCTGTGGCTTGGCAGCGCCTCGCTCAAGGCGATCATCGGCAACATGTTCATGCCTGGGCTGCTGGACAAGATGATGGCCAAGCAGGCCTGGAGCGGACAGCTGACCGACGAGCCAGCTGACGATACTCAGCCGGACAACCTTTTCGAACCGGTTGAAGGGCTGCACCGCACCGACGGCCGCTTCCACGAGCAGATCAAGGACGATGCCGTCGCCCTGAGCAGCGAAACCGTGGGCAAGCTGGCCGTGGCCGGACTTGCGGCAGTAACCGTAGGCGCAGTCGCTTTGGTGGCCTCCATCGCATCGGGCCGCGGCCGGAATTAGCCAACTGTGCGGAGCTCATGCCGGGCCTGACGAACCACCGAGTAGCCAGCGGAAATCGCCAAGCCGGCCATGATCAGCGCGACGATCAAGTCGGGCCAGGCAGAGTCGGTACCAAACACACCGGCTGCAGCGATCATCACGGCGATATTGCCGATGGCATCGTTGCGGCTGCACAGCCAGACCGAGCGCATGTTGGAATCGCCCTCGCGAAAGGCATAGAGCATCACGGCAACTATCACGTTAGCGATCAGTGCCAGCGCCCCGATAACACCCATGGTCAGCGGTTCCGGCACCACATCAGCGTAGATCGACCAGCCTGCACGGCCCAGCACGAACACGCCGAACGCCAGCATCGACAGGCCTTTGACCATCGCAGCCCGCGACCTCCAGACCAGCCCCATGGACAGCACTACGAGGGTGATGGCGTAGTTGGCAGCGTCGCCGGCAAAGTCGATGGCGTCGGCCAGTAGCGAGACCGAGCCCGAACGCAACCCGCTGACGATCTCAACGATGAACATGGCAAGGTTGATCGCCAACGCGATCCACAGCGCCTTGCGAAAACCCGGGCTGACCACCGGAGTCGAGCACCCGGAGTCACAACATCTCGACGACATATGAATGCCTCCTGAACTATAGTCGAGCCCATTGCACACCCTGGAGCAGCTCCAGGGTCAAGCCCTGTTTATCGGGCAGCGATCGACTGAGGTGAGGAGACGAAGATGCGCATAGGCGAACTCAGTACAGCGGCAGGCGTGGATGTAGAGACCATTCGCTATTACGAGAAGATCGGGCTGATGCCGGCCCCCCAACGTGGCGCCAACGGCTACCGCGCCTACTCCTCACGGCAACTCGCGCAGCTGACTTTCATCCGACATTGCCGCGCGCTGGATATCGGGCTGGCCGATATACGCAGGCTGCTGGCGTTCTCCAGCCACCCGGAAGACAGCTGCGGCGACATCAATCACCTGATCGACGACCAGCTCGAACGCGTGCGCTCGCGGCTGGAGAGCCTGCATGCGCTGGAGCGCCAGCTTCAGGAACTGCGCAGCTGTTGCAGCGGCAATCAACCTACGCATGGCTGCGGCATCCTCACCGAGTTGAAGAGCACCCGGCCAGACGAAGCCAGGCGCGCAGCTGAACATTGACGCCCTGGATTCGGCACCGCGCCATGCTGACAGCGAAACGCCCCTTGGATAATCTGCACCTCTTTTGCCGCGAGCTGCCCCGATGCCTTTGTTCGACATGCTGTTGCTCATCGCTGCCGGCTTTGCCGCCGGAGGCATGAATGCCCTTGCTGGCGGAGGCACCTTCTTCTCGTTCCCGGCGTTGCTCGCCACCGGCTTGCCGCCTGTGACCGCCAACGCAACCAACGCTGTCGCGCTCTGGCCTGCCAGCCTGGCCGCGGCCTGGGCAGCGCGTTCGGCGCTGCGTCCGCTAGGCGCTTATCTGACTCCACTATTGCTGGCCGGACTGATTGGCGGTCTGATCGGCGGCTTGCTACTACTCGCCAGCGGCGACGACGTGTTCAGTTTGCTCATCCCGTGGCTGCTGCTGATCGCCACTGCCCTGTTCGCCGCTAGCCCTTGGCTAAGCCGCTGGCTGACGGCACGCCGCAAAGAGGTAAACGCGATACCGCCCCATGCGCCGGCATCATTGGCTGCGCACGGTTTGGTATCCATCTACGGCGGCTTCTTTGGCGCAGGCATGGGCATCCTTCAGCTCGCGGCCTTTTCCATCGAAGGCCATCAGCTGGTTCGCGCCAATGCGCTGAAAAACCTGATATCGGCCGTGATCTACAGCGTAGCGACTGCCACCTTCGTGATCGCGGGACGCGTGAGCGGCTATGAGCTGGCAATCCTGCTAGTTGGCACTACGCTCGGAGGATATGCCGGCGGCGCGTTGAGCAAGAAACTGCCAGCCGCCTGGCTTCGCGCCTTCGTCATCGCGGTTGGCAGCGCCATGACGCTCTATTACTTTCAATCCATCTACTGGCGCTGAGCGGCGTCTGGCCCGGCCGGCTTATGGCTTATGCGGCCCAGCTCTGCTAGTGTCCTGCCCGTTTCAGAGCCGCCTCAGAGAACAGGTTTCGCCATGGCCCGCAAGAAAGTCGCCCTCGATTTCGAACAATCCCTCGCCGAGCTGCAACAGCTGGTCGAACGCCTGGAAAGCGGCGAGCTTTCGCTGGAGGACTCGCTGACCTGCTTCGAGCAGGGCATCGGCCTGACCCGCGACTGTCAGGCGTCGCTTAGCCAGGCCGAGCAGAAAGTGCAACTTCTTCTCGAGCGTGACGGCAAGCTCCAGGAAGTCCCCTTCGAGGCGGATCCTGAAACATGATCAGCGACTACCAGAAGCGCTGCCAGAAGCGCGTCGACAACTGCCTCGATACGCTCTTCACCCCACCCCGCCCGCAACTCGAACGTCTCTATCAAGCCATGCGCTACAGCGTGATGAATGGCGGCAAGCGCGTGCGACCTCTGCTGGTCTACGCCGCCTGCGAAGCGCTCGGCGGCGACAGCGCTCGAGCCGACGGCGCAGCCTGTGCGGTCGAGCTGATCCACGCCTACTCACTGGTGCACGACGATCTGCCGGCGATGGACGATGACGATCTGCGCCGCGGCCAGCCCACCACCCATAAAGCTTTCGACGAAGCCTGCGCCATTCTGGCAGGCGACGGGCTGCAGAGCCTTGCCTTCGAGGTTCTGGCGGGCGACGCGCTCAATCCGTCCGACCCGGCGTTGCGCCTGGAGATGTTCGCCAGCCTTGCCCGTGCCGCAGGGCCGGCAGGCATGGTGGGCGGCCAAGCCATCGACCTGGGCTCGGTTGGCCTGAAACTCGACCGCAACGACCTGGAATTGATGCACCGGCACAAGACCGGCGCTTTGATTGAAGCGAGCGTGCGACTCGGTGCGCTCGCCAGCGGTTACGCTGATGCACAGAAGCTGGCAGCCCTGCAGCAATACGCACAGGCGGTCGGGCTGGCATTCCAGGTGCAGGACGACATCCTCGATGTCGAAAGCGATACGGCGACTCTCGGCAAGCACCAGGGTGCCGACATCGCCCGCGACAAACCCACGTATCCGGCACTGCTGGGCATGCAAAGCGCCAAAGCCTACGCGCTGGAATTGCGTGACATGGCGCTCGAAGCGGTTGCCCCGTTTGCCGAACGCGCCGAGCCGCTGCGCCAACTGGCCTGCTTCATCGTCGAACGCCGCAGCTGAATCGCCGCGCCGCCACCCTGATCGCGCAGCAGTCGGCGGCGACCGTTGGTGCGTGAGCCGTTCTTATCGTAGTAACCATCGGGTAAACTGCGGCTCTTTTTTCAGCCAAAACGATTCGCCCGATGCCCAAGACGTTTCATGAGATTCCTCGGGTCCGCCCTGCGACGCCCGTTCTAGATCGCGCGGCCACCCCCGAGCAACTACGCCGGCTGGGCGAAGCGGAACTCGAAGAACTTGCCAACGAGCTGCGTCAGGACCTGCTTTACAGCGTGGGCCGGACCGGCGGGCATTTTGGCGCGGGTCTCGGCGTGATCGAGCTGACCATCGCGTTGCACTACGTCTACGACACACCGGCGGATCGCCTGGTCTGGGACGTGGGCCATCAGGCCTATCCGCACAAGATCCTCACCGGCCGTCGCGAACGCATGGGAAGCCTGCGCCAGAAGGATGGGCTGGCCGCCTTTCCGCGACGCAGCGAGAGCGAATACGACACCTTTGGCGTCGGCCACTCCAGCACCTCCATCAGCGCCGCCCTGGGCATGGCAATCGCCGCCCGCCTGCAAGGCAAGAAGCGCAAATCCATTGCCGTGATCGGCGACGGTGCACTGACCGCCGGCATGGCATTCGAAGCCTTGAACCACGCGCCCGAAGTGGGTGCCGACATGCTGATCGTACTCAACGACAACGACATGTCGATTTCGCGCAACGTTGGAGGGCTGTCCAACTATCTCGCCAAGATTCTCTCCAGCCGCACCTATTCGAGCATGCGTGAAGGCAGTAAGAAGGTGCTGTCGCGACTGCCCGGCGCTTGGGAAATCGCCCGGCGCACCGAGGAATACGCCAAGGGCATGCTGGTTCCCGGCACTCTCTTCGAGGAGCTTGGCTGGAACTACATTGGCCCCATCGACGGCCACGACCTGCCTACCCTGATCGCCACGCTGCGCAACATGCGCGATCTGCCAGGGCCGCAGTTTCTCCATGTGGTGACCAAGAAGGGCAAGGGCTTCGCCCCGGCGGAAGTCGACCCCATCACTTGGCATGCGATCAGCAAGCTGGAGCCGGTCGGCGCACCTGTTGCCCCCAAGAAACCCAGCGGCCCCAAGTATTCCAACGTGTTCGGCCAGTGGCTGTGCGACATGGCCGCGGCCGACCCACGCCTGACCGGCATCACGCCGGCGATGAAAGAAGGCTCTGATCTCATCGATTTCAGCGAGCGCTACCCGGACCGCTATTTCGACGTTGCCATCGCCGAGCAGCATGCCGTCACCCTGGCAGCCGGCATGGCCTGCGAAGGCGCCAAGCCCGTAGTGGCGATCTATTCAACGTTCCTGCAGCGCGCATATGACCAGCTGATCCATGACGTCGCGGTGCAGAACCTTGACGTCCTCTTCGCCATCGACCGTGCCGGACTGGTTGGTGAGGATGGCCCGACCCACGCGGGCAGTTTCGACCTGTCCTACCTGCGCTGCATCCCCGGCATGCTGGTGATGACGCCGAGTGACGAGAACGAAATGCGCCGCATGCTCACCACTGGCTATCACTTCCAAGGCCCGGCGGCGGTGCGTTATCCGCGCGGAACGGGACCAAACGCGACGATCGAGCCTGGCCTCGAGCCATTGGAGATCGGCAAGGGTGTGATCCGGCGGCAAGGAAACAAAGTTGCGTTGCTGGTCTTCGGCGTGCAGCTGACCGAAGCCCTGCAGGTGGGCGAGACGCTCGACGCCACGGTAGTCGACATGCGTTTCGTCAAACCCTTGGATGAAGCCCTGATCCGGCAGATGGCTGCAGACCATGAGCTTTTGGTGACTCTCGAAGAGAACAGCATCATGGGCGGCGCTGGAAGCGCGGTTAGCGAGTTTCTCGCTGCGAATAACCTGCAGATGCCGATCCTTCACCTAGGCCTGCCGGACTACTATGTCGAGCACGCCAAGCCCAGCGAAATGCTCAGGGAATGCGGTCTCGATGCGGCTGGCATCGATGCGGCTATCCGCGTACGACTGGCTCAACTCTGATATCAGATCGGCGCGAAATCCGCCCGCGCCGATCTGACGGCAAACGTTAGCGCACCAGAGTCTCTGTCGGGAACTGGCCTCGTTTGGGGCCAATCCGGCTCTCCGGGGTTCACGCCAGCGCAGCGCCACGCGAATCCCCAAGCAATGACCTGCGGCACCCAGACGCCTGGCAGTTGCTTGTCTTTCGCCTACGCAGCCCGTAAGGTTCGCGCGATTTTCTTATCCGCCCAGGTGTGCTCGACCGCAAGGTCCGCATTAAACGGGAAGCCGGTGCGCTCGATGAGCAAACCCGGCGCTGCCCCCGCAACGGTAATCGACCGTGGTCTTCGGACCACCGCCTGCTCAATGCCACTGTGCCAACGCACGGGAAGGCGAGCGAGGTGCGCGTCGAGAGCCCGGAGACCGGCCTGACGGATTCGACTGGTGTTGCGGAGGGCAGCACCGTCAAGCGCTGATGTTCGTCATTCCGCGTTTGTTCCTGCCCTCCTCAAAAGTGCTGATCTTTTGAGGATTGATCCTGATGAAATTGTCCCGTCTTGCGTTGGCCGTCGTGTTCATGCCCGGCCTTTCTGCATACGCCCAAATGCCTGATGGCGCTGACACGCTGCAACTCAACGATACTGTCGTGTCGGCCAACCGTGTGCCGCAGCTACGAACTGAGACTGCCGCCGCGACCACAGTATTCACGCGCTCAGACATCGACCGTCTTCAGGTGCACTCTGTCGCCGAGCTGCTCGAGCGCGTACCGGGTGTAAGCGTCGTTCGCACCGGGGGCGCTGGTAGCCTCACCAGTATTCTTGTCCGCGGCACTGCGAGCGGGCAAACACTTGTCTTGGTGGACGGTCAGCGGATTGCTGCGGCCTCCAGCGGTACAAGCAGCATCGAATTCATCAACCCGGACCATATCGAGCGGGTGGAAGTCGTTAGAGGCGCGCGGTCCGCGCTATACGGCTCCGATGCGATAGGCGGCGTGGTGCAGATATTCACCCGTCAAGGCAGCGGGACCGGCCTGGCTCCGCGCATGCGCATCGGCGCTGGCAGTCATTCCACGTTCGAGCGAAGCCTCGCACTGTCCGGCGGAGATGATCAGACCCGTGTCAACCTGGCCGCCTCACTCGCTGAAACGGCTGGGATTGACGTGACCCGCCACGGTGACAGCCTTAATCGTGATGACGACGCCTACCGCAATCGCGCGTTGAGCTTCAATCTGGGTCATCGTTTCAGCGAACACATGGAAGCAGGTCTCAGCGCGCTGGATCAGCGCGGACAGGTCGAGTACGACGACGTATTCGGTCCGTCTCAGCCGAGCACCGACTTTCAACTCAGCTCAATCTCCAGTTTCGTCAATCTGACCATTAGCGATCGTTGGGCCAGTCGCTTCGAACTAGGCCACAGCGAAGACAAGCGCGATACCGGAAACGATATGGCGGACGCCAGCCCTGACATGTTCTACAGCTTCAGCACCTATCGTGACTCGGCCAGCTGGATAAACACGGTATCCCTGGCGCCCGCTCATGAGCTCACATTGGGCGCGGATTGGTATGAAGACCGCTTACACAGCACCACGGACTTTGTAGAGGACTCGCGGTGGAACCACGCCGGTTTCGTTCAGCATCGCTACACCGGCAGCCGTTTCTCTACCGAGCTAGGCATACGCCATGACAAGAACCAGCAGTATGGGAGCGAAAACAGCTGGAACGGCGCCCTGACGGTGCCTCTGGATGCCCGCAACGATCTGGTTTTTTCCTACAGCGAAGGATTCCGCGCCCCGACGTTCAACGATCTCTACTATCCGGACGAGTGTTTTTTTGGCACTTGTTACTCAAGCGCGAACCCGGACTTGTCGCCCGAGCACTCGCGCAGTTACGAAATGCAATGGCGTAGTCGTTACAGCGAAAGCGGATCGCTGGAGCTATCGCTCTATCGCACCGATATCAAGGACGCAATCGTCTCGGATATCAGTACTGGCTGGCAGCCCTACAACGTCCAGACAGCCCGCATCAATGGCTTCGAAGCTGCACTGACCGAGCAACTGTTCGGCTGGCAAGCTCAACTGGCGCTCGGGCTGATCGATCCACGGGATCGCGACAGCGGCCACACCCTGCCTCGCCGCGCCAAACGCACTCTTAGCATGGATCTGGATCGCCAATTCGGAAACTTCTCGTTTGGCGGCAACTGGCGCGCCGTCAGCGGACGCTACGATAACGCAGCCAATTCAGTCGCATTGGGCGGTTATGGGCTGGTAGGCCTACGCGGCGGTTGGCAGGCGAGTCATGAAGTCAAACTGGAAGCCAAGTTGAACAACCTGTTCGACAAGGACCACGCCGAGGCAACGTACGGCTCAGGGCGCTACGGTTACAACACCGAGGGCCGGACCGCATCGCTCGCCGTAACCTGGACGCCCTCTATCTAAGGCCGACTCGGTGCGCCTTCGGGCGCCGCCTCTCCCATCACCTCGCAGAGCTTCCCGATTGCTGCAAGCATCTGGAAGCTCGGGCGCTCCAGCCCCTTGTCCGGGATCTCCCACAGATAGCCATTGCGTACCGCTGAGAGCTGCGGCCAGGCTTTCCATTCGGCCAACTGCGCGCCACTGCCCGCCAGAATCACTTCAGGATTGCGCGACAGCACTGACTCAATGCTGACCTGCGGTGCCGGCAACTGAAGATCGGCGAAGACATTGCGTCCGCCGCACACCTCGATGGCATCGCTGATGATCTGTCGACCGCCCAGCGTGTATAGCGGCCGATTCCATATCTGGTAGAACACCGACAGCGGCTGCTCGCGACGGTATTGATGGCGCAACCGCTCCAGGCCCTTCCCGAACTGCCTCTTGAGCCTGCGCCCCTGCTCTTCCCGACCGACACGCTGCCCGATTATCGCGAACTGCGCGGCCAATTGCGTCAAGGATTCAGGCTCAACCACCAGCACCTGTATGCCGAACTGCGCGATCTGATCGCGCTGCGCACGGGTGATGCTGTCCGGCCAGAGCAATACCAGCGTGGGCTGCAAAGCCAGCAGGCTTTCCATCTCCAGCTGACCGATACGGCCAACCGAAGGGATATCCACCAGCGGCGCAGGTCGTTCGCCGCCATCGAGCACGCCGACCAATATCTCGACAGCTTCCAGCTCGAGCATGATTTCGCTAAGCGAGGGCGCCAGACTGACGACTCGCTCGGACGCAGACAGCAACGACGAGGCCGTTAGCAGAAGACAAATCAGGAGGGGGCGCATCACTGCAACTGACGAGGAACGCGATACAGCACGAGCAATGTCAGGCTGCCGCAGACCAGCAGCAACTGGCCAACAGGCTCCAGACCGAGCGGTGCGCCTAGCGCGGCAACCCAGGCGGGCAATCCGGCGATGCGCAGAGCACGCAGACGGGTCTTGCGCAATGCAGCCCACGCCGTGGGCTCAGTGTCACCGCCGAAGGCCTTCTCGGTGTGAATGAGCGCATGTTTGTATGCAGTGAAGCGAGGCAGGCTGAGAAAAAGCAGGCCCAGGCCCGCAAAGAACAAGGGGAATGCGAGGCTATCGCCAATGTCGCCAGTCAGCCGGGGAAGCTGACCAGTCACAAGTACCGGCATGAGGATCAACAGCAACATCAACCAGCCATCCCGCGACAGCTGGCGGCGGGCGGTGGCTCGGTTCACGATTGCTCGGCTTCGCCCTGGTGGATTTCGCCGAGCATATGACCAAGCTTGCCAGCCTTGGTGGCGAGGTATTTCTGGTTGTGCGGGTTATGGGCTATTTCCAGCGGCATGCGCTCCGCGACACGGATGCCAAAGCCTTGCAGTGCCTTGACCTTGCGTGGATTGTTGGTCATCAGCTTGATCTCGGCGATGCCCAGATGCTCAAGCATCGGCAGACAGATCGCGTAATCCCGCATGTCCGGCGCGAAGCCGAGGCGCTCGTTGGCCTCGACGGTATCGGCACCGCCATCCTGCAGCTCATAAGCGCGAATCTTGTTCAGCAGGCCAATGCCTCGCCCTTCCTGCCGCAGGTAGAGCAACGCGCCACGACCTTCTTCGGATATTGCGCGCAGCGCCGCTTCCAACTGGAAGCCGCAATCGCAGCGCAAGCTGAACAGCGCGTCGCCGGTCAGGCACTCGGAGTGCAGTCGACCCAGAACAGGCTTGCCGTCAGCCACGTCACCGAGGGTCAATACGACATGCTCCTTGCCAGTGTCCTGGTCGAGAAAACCATGCATGGTGAACACGCCGAACGGTGTCGGCAGTTTGGAAGCGGCGACGAACACGACAGACACCGGAGAGACTCCAGAAGGCAGAAAAGCGGATATTGTAACAGCTACTGCAAGCTGCAAGCTGCAAGCGAGTCGGTGTCATGGTTGTAGATCAGAAGCGGTCAAGCTCACCCCTGAAGCTTGAAGCCCGTAGCTGCTCTTATATTTTCGACTCGAGCTTTAATACGCCTTGATCCTCGCGCCAGCTGACACGACCCAAAAAGCTCATGCCAAGCAAGGCTTCAGTGGGCGAACTACCTTCCACCACCACGGCTTCGACGCCTAGCACATCAATGGCGCCGACCTTGACGCTATTGAGGTTGACCCGCCAGGCCTTTGCCGTCCCACTTGCCGTGCCGACCACGATCTGCCGGCCATCGACTCGATAATCGATCCCCAGGCGACGTGCCTGGATCTCGTTGATGGCTACCGAGGTGGCGCCAGTGTCGACGAGAAACTGTACGGGTTGCCCGTTGATCGAGCCAGCCACCCAATAGTGCCCACCTTGCCCCTGCGCGATGCTCAACTGCCGACGCTCGGGCTCGGCAAAGCCAGTGCTCAGCTCGCGACTCAGTCCGTAGCGCCGCTCGACACCCTCGACCCGCAACACGGCACCGGTGGAATCAGCACTGACGACCTCGACACCACTTGGCCCAGCCTGGCCGACGCGCACCAGCTTGCGCTGACCATCGACATTCATCACAACGGCCCCTGGAAACAGGCCGACCACCTGCACGCGAGGCGCCGCCGAAAGGGGCGCTGAGAAAATCGAGGACAACAAGAGAGAGCCGGCGAGCAGCAGGGCAACGGTGCGCATCAGGGGCGGCTTCCTTGAAACGGGAGAGATCGGCATTCTTCCACGAGGGCGTGAGGAGATACAGCGATCAGGCGCACAGCCAGCGCGTCCCGTCTGCACCCTGGCTGATGACGAACCTCATCCCAGCCAGAACACGGCCAGATGCATCAACCCGCAGGCCGCAAAGCCGGCGAGGATGTCATCGAGCATGATTCCCAGCCCGCCGTGGACGTGTCGGTCGACCCAACTGATCGGCCACGGCTTGAAGATATCCAGCACGCGGAACACGGCAAAGCCGAGCAACAGCCAGTACCAGCCGGCAGGCACCAGCCAGAACGTTATCCAGATGCCGGCGAACTCATCCCAGACGATGCCTTCGTGGTCGTGCACGCCGAGGTCCTGGGCGACCTTTCCGCAAAGCCAGATGCCGAACAGCATGCTGGCGACAATCACCGCCGCATAGCTCCATCCCGGCAACATCTGAAGCAGCGGCACGAATGCAAGCGCCACCAGGGAGCCCCAGGTGCCCGGCGCTTTCGGCAGCGTACCGGAGCCAAAGCCGAAGGCCAGGTTGTGCCAGGGATTGCTCCATACCGACACCGGCATGGATTCGGTGGCTGGTTGTAGGGAGTCGCTCAAACGGCTGTCCTCTAGTCGTTGCCAAGCGGTATGTGTCGCTCAGTCATTGAAATGGTTGAAGCCAACACGTGCAGTGTTCACGACGCCACCGGCAGCATCGAGCAGCTGCACACCTAAGCCCTCAGCGACTCGGCCGATGACCTGGACGGGCCAGCCGTCGGCCAGCAGATCGGGTAGATGCGCAGGAGGCAAGGTGAACGCCAGCAGGTAGTCATCTCCGCCGCTCAAGGCGCACTGAAGCGCTTGCTCGGGACCGACGCAGGCAAGCAGGCTGGCCGAAAGCGGCACCCGGGCCTGCTCGATGATCAGCGAAACGGACGACGCGGCCGCGATGTGCGCGCAGTCAGCCAGCAGGCCATCGGATATATCCAGCGCCGCAGTAGCCTTGCCGCGCAACGCCTGACCGAGCGCGAGTTGGGGTTGCGGCGACCAGTAACGACGAAGAAGCGCGGCGGCTTCGGCATTATCACTCTCACGCTCACCCAATACGAAAGGCAGTGCGCCAGCAGCATCGCCAAGCGCGCCACCAACACATAGGAGATCGCCGGGTTGCGCACCGCTACGCCGCAGGGGCATCCCAACGGGAACGCGCCCGAATACCGTCACGGTCATGCTTAAAGGGCCGCGCGTCGTATCGCCGCCAATCAGACGCATGTTGCACCCAGCCGCCATCGAATCCAGCCCACGTGCAAACTCGGCCAGCCAGACGGGGTTCGCTGAAGGGATGGTCAAGGCAAGGGTGAAGCCGATGGGCGTTGCACCCATGCCCGCCAGATCGCTGGTCGACACCGCCAAGGCGCGCTGACCGAGCAGATAGGCATCACAGGACTCAGGGAAATGCACACCGGCGACAAGGGTGTCGGTCGAAACCGCCAGCTGTTCGCCCGCAGGCACGTCAAGCAAGGCGCAATCGTCACCTATGCCCAACACGACATCGCCGCCAGCCCTGGCACAAGCGGCGGCGGCGAAGTACTGGCGGATCAGCTCGAATTCACCCATCAGGCTGAACAGATCAGCGCTTGTGTGCGCTGACCTCAGCGCTGCGCAGGCTCGGGGCCAGCTTATCCAGCACACCATTGACGAACTTGTGCCCGTCAGTGGCCCCGAATACCTTGGCCAGCTCGATACCTTCGTTGATGACCACCCGATATGGCACGTCGATGCGGTGCATCAACTCATAGGTCGACAGCCGCAGAATCGCCAGTTCAACCGGGTCGAGCTCTTCAAGCGGACGATCGAGATTCGGCACGATGGCACCGTCGACCTCGGTCTTCGCGCGCGCGACGCCGGTGAGCAGCTCGTGAAAGTAGTTACCGTCTACCCCGGAGAAATCGTTGTCGACGCGAAACTGCGCTTCGATTTCGTTGAGGCTCTGACCCGCCATGTGCCACTGATACAGCGCCTGCATGGCCAAGCTCCGCGCGACACGGCGCGTAGCGATCTTGCCCTTGGCTTTAGGCTGCGGAGCATCCTGACTGTCGTCGTGATTAAGGCTCACTTGGCCTCCAGCTGCGCCAGCAGACTCACCATTTCCAGAGCGGAAAGTGCGGCTTCGGCGCCCTTGTTGCCGGCCTTGGTACCGGAGCGCTCGATTGCCTGTTCGATGGAGTCAACGGTCAGAACACCAAAGGCGACCGGCACGCCGAATTCCATGGAAACCTGGGACAGGCCCTTGGTGCATTCGCCAGCGACGTATTCAAAGTGCGGGGTGCCACCACGGATGACCGCGCCGAGGGCAATGATCGCGTCGTACTCGCCCTGCTGAGCGACTTTCTGCGCCACCAGAGGAATCTCGAAGGCGCCCGGCGCGCGGATGATGGTGATGGCGTCTTCCGGGATGCCGTGGCGTACCAACGCATCGACGGCGCCGCTTACCAGGCTTTCGACAACGAAGCTGTTGAAGCGGCCAACGACCAGGGCGAACTTGCCCTGAGGGGCGATGAAGGTACCTTCGATGGTCTTCAGTGTCATAGGTGGTTTCTCATCTCTTTAAAGAACAAAGGCGCCGCGTTGCGTTGCGGCGCCCTGACATCTTTTATTCGGCGGGCAGGTATTCTACAACTTCCAGGTCAAACCCGGATATCGCGTTGAACTTCATCGGCGAACTCATCAGGCGCATCTTTCGCACACCGAGGTCGCGAAGAATCTGCGAGCCTGCACCAACCGTGCTGTAAGTAGCCGGGCTTGGCGACAGCTGGCGGTTGAGCTGCGCCAGCAATTGCGAGCCGGTCAGCGGATTGCCCAGCAGCAGCACCACGCCACTGCCGGCCTTGGCCACTTCGCTCATCGCGGCACGCAAACTCCAGCGCCCGGGCACAGTGACCATCAGCAGATCACGCAGCGGCTCCATGTTATGCACGCGAACCAACGTTGGCTGCTCCGGTGAAATCTCGCCGCGGGTCAAAGCCATGTGAATGGTGTCTTCGACGCCGTCGCGGTAGGTGACGAGATTGAACTGCCCCAGCTCGGTCTCCAACGGCTGCTCGGAGACCCGCTCGACGGTGCGTTCGTGGATCATGCGGTAGTGGATCAAATCGGCGATGGTGCCGATCTTCAGCCCGTGCTGTTCGGCGAAGAGCTCGAGTTCCGGACGACGCGCCATGGTGCCGTCGTCATTCATGATCTCGCAGATCACACCGGACGGCTCGAAACCGCCCATACGCGCCAGATCACAAGCCGCTTCGGTATGCCCTGCGCGCGCCAGAACGCCACCAGGCTGAGCCATCAACGGGAAGATGTGACCAGGGCTGACGATGTCTTCGGCAACTGCATGCTTGGCCACGGCTGCCTGCACGGTGCGCGCGCGATCAGCCGCAGAGATACCGGTGGTCACACCGACTGCAGCCTCGATGGACACGGTGAATTTGGTACCAAAGCCGGAGCCGTTTCGCGGTGCCATCAGCGGCAGCTGCAGCGTTTCGCAGCGCTCGCGAGTCATTGGCATGCAGATCAGGCCACGAGCGAAACGGGCCATGAAATTGATGTGTTCGGCGGTTACGCATTCGGAGGCGACGATGATGTCGCCCTCGTTCTCGCGGTCTTCGTCATCCATGAGGATGACCATTTTGCCGGCGCGAATGTCTTCGATCAGTTCTTCAGCGGTATTCAGAGCCATGTGGCCGTTCCTTCTGTTCTTTAACGAGCCGGGTTCAGGTAGCCATTCTCGGCCAGGAAGCTTTCCGTCAGGCCTGAGGCATTCGGCTCGGCCGCCTTGTCGCCCATCAGCAGGCGCTCCAGGTAGCGCGCCAACAGGTCCACTTCCAGATTCACCTGCCGCCCGGGGCGGTAGTCAACCATGATGGTTTCAGCCAGGGTGTGCGGCACTATGGTGAGTTCGAATTCGGCGCCGTTGATCGAGTTGACGGTCAGGCTGGTGCCGTCGACCGTAATCGATCCTTTCAGGGCAATGTACTTGGCCAACTCACGCGGCGCACGGATGCGGAACTGCACGGCGCGGGCATTCTCCTCGCGTGAGACCACTTCGCCGACACCGTCGACGTGACCGCTGACCAGATGCCCACCGAGGCGACTGGTCGGCGTCAGTGCCTTTTCGAGATTGACTCGGCTGCCTGCTTTCAGATCGATGAAGGCGGTGCGCGCCAGCGTCTCGCGACTGACATCAGCCCAGAAGCCGTTGCCCGGCAACTCGACCGCCGTCAGGCAGACGCCATTGACCGCGATGCTGTCGCCGAGCTTGACGTCAGCCAGATCCAGCTTGCCGGTCTCGACCAGAACCCGGACATCCCCGCCCTTTGGCGTCATCGCGCGGATCGTGCCGATGGACTCGATTATTCCTGTGAACATATGGCCTCCCGCGGAAGGCTATTGAAACGATGCATATGACGAACTCCTGTTTTGGATAAAACAGGGCGCTGCAGATCGATAGGGAGTAGACGCGCGCACGAACGGCGCCCGTCGAGGCATCCCGCTCTCTCTCATCCGGACTATACCGTCGGCCCCGGAATCACACCGGGTCTGCTGACCTTGCCAATGCAAGCGCTCGCGGGCTAGGCAAGGAAAACTGCCATTACCGCCGGTGGGGAATCGCACCCCGCCCTGAGAACGTTGGGCCCCTCAGGGCCCGGCGCAGTTTTTACCACAGATGCACTGATTCTGCAGCCGGCAAACGACCGTTTGAATGCCAGACGGCTTGCGAAACATTATTTAACATCCTCAGCAACTACCGCTCCGCTTGTTTGTCCATACCCATCGCAACGGCGCTCATTGCGCGCGCTCGATGCGCAAGACGATCAGGATGGAACGTCACTCCCGCACTTCGTACCGACACGCCGAGCCAGGATCTGCTCGCTTTTTTGCGATCCCACCGCGCAGCACAAAGGACACGATCAGGAAGAACGCTCCGAACCTTCATATGTGCCAGGAGGGATGGGTATGTCAGGGGTTACGGCTACGGACAACATGGCTGCCGTTCAGGCTGCCGAGATCGACCGCAACGGTTATACGGTCGTTGAAAACTTCATTTCACCCGAGGAACTGGAGCAAGCCCGCGCTTACATCAACGACCAAGCGGCCAGGCATGGCGGCGAGTATTTCGCCATGCACGGGATCGAAGCGCTGAGCGGCTGTATTGCGAGCACGATGACGCTCTCGGCCCCGTTCAAAGAAATGCTTGCAGCCCTGTACCGACTTCAGGCCGGCCGCGAGGCGGCTGCAACGGAGCAGGTCTTTCCAGTGATTCGTTGTGTGCAGGGCCGCAAGGGTCTTCGCCAATCGCACTTCTACCACTTCGACGCCACGGCGGTCACCGCACTGCTGCCCTTGGTCATTCCCACCGAAGGCGAACACTGCGGCGATCTGATCATCTTCCCGAACACGCGTCGGGTTGGCTTCAACGCGCTGCGCAACGTGATCGAAAAGGCCGTGCTGCACAACACGGCCAGCCAGAAACTCGTGGCGTTCGCCGTACGACGGGGCTGGCTCAAGCCGATCCGACTGAAGCTGATACCGGGCAATCTTTATCTGTTCTCGGGCTATCGAAGCCTGCACGCGAACGATGAATGCGACCCGGCGATGCTGCGCGCCACCGTGTTGTTCCACTTCGGCAACCCGCACTACGACAGCGGCGTCGCGCGGTTTCTGTTGGGGACCAACAAGCGACGCGCCAAGCTGGATCACAATGGGCTCAGGCCAGTCAACTGACAGCGCCCAGGAAACGCCATGCCTCGCCGCTGTTATGGCGAGGCATTTGAGCGTTCATTTGCAGCGTCAGCCTCGAGTATCCTGCCTCGTCTTCTTCTCAGCACAAGCCGATGGGGTTCTGCATTGACTGATCAAACGGTGACTTACTACCTGGAAATGACGGACCCGTCTCAGCTACGGGCGAAGCCAGTGCCGCAGGACTTATTCGTCAGCGAGTGCGAAATAAAGCAATACCGCTACAACCAGTTTTTATATCGACTCATCGGCGGCCCTTGGCAATGGACCGAAAGGCTCGACCAGCCGGACGACGTCTGGCAACAAGAGATCGAAGGTCCGGATCACCGCACCTGGGTCGCCTATCACCGAGGCGCCATCGCGGGCTATTACGAGTTGCGCCGTCAGGGCGACGACGTGGAGATACTCTATTTCGGACTGGAGGCCAGCTTCTTCGGCCGCGGCTTTGGCGGCGGCCTGCTCAGCCACGCGATCACAAGTGCCTGGGGGTGGCCTGGGGCCCGACGCGTTTGGGTACACACCTGCACCCTCGATCACCCGAGCGCGCTGCAGAACTACCAGGCTCGGGGTTTCACACTGTACGACACGAAGATCGGCATCGAATGAGATCGGGCTTCAGCCCAACGGCACCGCGACGATTTTCCAGTCATCGCCAATTGCGCGGATGTCCTTGATCTGCAGTTCTCGCGCCTCGCTCATGCGCTCCAACGGCAGATCCAGCAAGGGCCGAGCCGATGAGCCGAGAAACTTGGCGGCGATGAATAGCTGGTATTCATCGACCAGCCCTAGCGCCGCAAACGCCCCAGCAAGGCGCGGCCCGGCTTCGAGCAGGACTTCGTTGGCGCCGCGTTCGGCTAACTGACGCAGCAGGCCGGCCAGATCGACTCGCCCTGACTCACTCATCATCGTAAGCAGCTCGTGACCAGCCGACTGGTAATCGGCTGCGAGGTCCGCTCGGGTACTTGCTACCAGCGCCGGGCCTGCCTGAAAAAACGGCGCATCCAGCGGCACGCGCAGCTGTCCGTCTACCATCACCCGCAGCGGCGGCCGCTGAATGGCTAATGCGGTCAGGCCCTCATCGAGCCCTAGCTCAGCTGCGCGCACGGTCAGGCGGGCCTGATCCATCAACACCGTATCGGCACCTGTCAGTACCACGCTCGATTGCGCGCGTAGCCGCTGCACTTCGGCACGGGCGGCAGGGCCGGTGATCCATTGGCTTTCACCACTGGCCATCGCGGTGCGGCCATCCAGGCTCATGGCAAGCTTGGCCCGCAGGTAAGGCAAGCCGGATTCCATGCGTTTGATGAAACCAACGTTCAGTGCGCGGGCATCAGCCTCCAGCACCCCGCTCGCCACCTCTATACCGGCGCTGCGCAAGCGCTCGAGACCACGTCCGGCGACCTGAGGATTCGGGTCCTGCATCGCAGCGACCACACGGCTGACGCCTGCCTCGACCAAAGCCTCGGCGCAGGGCGGCGTGCGCCCGTGATGACTGCAAGGCTCGAGGGTGACGTAAGCAGTGGCACCCTGCGCGCGATCTCCGGCCTGGCGCAGGGCATGGACTTCAGCGTGCGGCTCGCCAGCACGAACATGCCAACCCTCGCCGATGAGCTCGCCATCCTTGACGATGACGCAGCCAACGCGTGGGTTCGGATGCGTGGAGTACAGCCCTTTGCGTGCCAGCTGCAGCGCCAGGGCCATCCAGGCGTGATCGTTGGTGCTCATTCGGTTTTTACAGGCTCGCGTGACAGGCGTTCGATTTCCTCGCGGAATTCGTTGAGATCCTGAAAGCGGCGGTAGACCGATGCAAAGCGGATGTAGGCGACTTCATCAAGCTTCTGCAACTCGACCATCACCAGTTCGCCGAGCACGCGCGACTTGATCTCGCGCTCGCCGGTTGCGCGCAGCCGATGTTTGATATGGGCGATGGCCTCTTCCAGGCGTTCGACGCTGACCGGGCGCTTTTCCAGCGCGCGCTGCATGCCGGCGCGCAATTTCTCTTCGTCGAACGGCTGGCGGCTGCCGTCCTGCTTGATCAGCCGCGGCATGACCAACTCGGCCGTTTCGAAGGTGGTGAAACGCTCGCCGCAGGCGAGGCATTCACGGCGCCGGCGCACCTGATCGCCCTCGGCTACCAGGCGCGAATCGATGACTTTGGTGTCATGTGCACCACAGAAGGGACAATGCATAGGTTAGAGCTGTCAGACATCGGGAGGGCCATGGTAGCGCATCACGCCGGCAAGACAAATCGAGCGGATTGTTGCTATACAGGCGCGCATTAACGCCACGTTTTGGAGTTCTCCGTGCAGTTACGCCCATTTGTTCTGCCCGCTTTGATAGTGATGCTGGTTGGCTGTTCCAGCCAGCAGACCCAGCGGCCGACCGCCCCCGTGACCTTCGAGGAGCTGCCGCAGGAGACCACTCTGATGCACGAGCTGCACGGTAGCCTGATCGGCGTACCGGCTGACAGCGAGGTCGAACTGGCCCTGTTGGAGGTCAACCGTCGGGACCAGCCTGACCGCCTGCTCAGCAATGTTCAGCTGCAAGGTCGCGGAACCGAGCTGCCCTTCATTCTCAAGTTCAACGCCGAGGAATTCCCGAAAGAACAACAGGTAGAGCTGCGGGGTCGAGTGACGCGATCGGGCCAACTGATCATGCGTCTGCCGGCCGTTGAGGTCACCAGCTCGGCCAGTCAATCACTAGGCCCGCTGCGCCTGGTGCCCGCGCCTTGATGCCACCGGCTGAACTGCAGGTTGCCCTGACTGACCTGCTGGGCGACGCCCGCCTGTCTGTCGAATCGCTGCCCGGTACCGATGTACGCCTGTGGCTGATCGATGCCGCGAATATGGAGCGCGCCTTCAGCCCCGAGGAAACCCGCCGGATTCTCGACGAGCCGCCGTACTGGTGTTTCTGCTGGGCTAGCGGCCTGGTATTGGCGCGCTGGCTCGCAGCAAACCCCGAACGAGTGCGCGGCAAGCGCGTGCTGGATTTTGGCTCGGGCTCAGGCATAGCCGCCATCGCAGCGGCCAAAGCCGGAGCTGCGGAAGTGGTGGCCTGTGACCTCGACCCGCTGGCCCTGGCCGCCTGCCGCGCCAACGCTGACCTGAACGGTGTTCGACTGAGCTACTCGACGGACTTTTTCGCAGAAGCGGACCGTTACGACATGATCATCGTGGCCGATGTGCTCTATGACCGCGCCAACCTGCCCTTGCTGGACCAATTTCTCAGCCGCGGCCAGGTTGCGCTGGTTGCCGACTCCCGCGTCCGCGATTTTCAGCACCCGCTGTACGAGCGCCTGGATGTATTCGATGCCTGCACCTGGCCGGATCTGGCCGAGCCTGCGGAATTTCGCCGGGTCAGCCTTTATCAGGCCAGCCGGCCTGCCGCAGCTGAGGCGCAAATCGCCAGCTAAGCTTTCGTGTCCGGAGTAGCGGAGAAGCCAGCCATGCCAAGCGAGAAACCACTGCGCCTGTTCTTCGCCTTGCCCTGCCCGCCCGGGCTGGCAGCAAATATTTGCAGCTGGCGCGACAGCCACAATCTCCGCGGTCGACCTGTTCTGAAAAACAACCTGCACCTCACCCTGGCCTTTCTTGGCAGTCAGCCCGCCACGGTCCTGAACGGCTTGAGTCAGCTAGGTGATCTGTTGCACGGCAATGCCTTCACCCTGCGCCTGAATCAGGTGCAGACGATCGGCCACAGCTTCCTCTGTCTGACGCCCAGCCAGGTCCCGCCAGCCTTGCTTCATCTGGTCGAAGACTTGCGCAGCGGGCTGTCCGCGCTGGGCGTCGCGCTCGATTCGCGGTCATTTCTGCCGCACGTGACGCTGGCGCGCGAGGCCGATGCGCTGCAGCCAAGCACCGCTTCGCCAGAATTCGAATGGCGTGTGGATCGCTTCGGTCTGTTCCGCTCGGAAAACCTCAGCGGCGGCGTGCACTACGATGAATTGGCGCACTGGGTGCTGACTGCGCCGAGCGACTGACCAATACGACCTAGCCACTTGCTTCCGCTCAGCATCGCCCCCACATAAGATGCTCGCCTTTATCGCACGCGCATATTCCGAGACTTCCGATGAGCCAGACTCCCTATATCTTCGACGTCACCGGCGCCAACTTCGAGCAGCTGGTGTTGGAAAACTCCTTTCATAAACCGGTGCTGGTGGATTTCTGGGCCGAATGGTGCGCGCCGTGCAAAGCGTTGATGCCCCTGCTGGCGAAGATCACCGAGGAATATCAGGGCGAGCTGGTTTTGGCGAAAGTCAACTGCGACATCGAACAGGACGTGGTCGCCCGCTTCGGCGTGCGCAGCTTGCCCACGGTGGTGCTGTTCAAGGATGGTCAGCCGGTAGATGGTTTCGCGGGCGCTCAACCCGAATCAGCGATTCGCGCGATGCTGGCACCGCACGTACCGGCACCCGCCGAGCCTGAAGCCGATCTGCTGGAGTCTGCACAGGCAATGTTCGCCGAAGGCCGTATCGGTGACGCGGAAGCGCTGCTCAAGCAGTTGCTGACCGAGGACAACGAAAACGCAGCAGCGCTGATTCTCTATGCGCGCTGCCTGGCAGAGCGTGGAGAATTGGGCGAAGCCGAAACGGTGCTCAATGCAGTGAAAGGCGACGAACACAAGCAGGCGCTGGCCGGCGCTCGGGCTCAGCTGACTTTTCTTCGCCAAGCCAATGATCTGCCAGAAGTCGCCGACCTCAAAAGCCGTCTCGCACAGAACGCCGACGACGATGAAGCCGCCTATCAGCTGACCATTCAGCAACTGGCGCGCCAGCAGCACGAGGCCGCATTGGAAGGGCTGTTGAAGCTGTTCGTGCGCAATCGCGGATACGCCGAGGGGCTGCCGCACAAGACGCTGCTGCAGGTGTTCGACCTGCTCGGCAGCGATCACCCGCTGGTCACCACCTACCGCCGCAGGCTGTATCAGGCGCTGTATTGATCTCAAATGGATTAATGGGTATCGCTGCGCTCAACGCCATCCTACGACGCGAAGTGACCTGATCCGTAGGGTGTATGACGCTCTTTTCATCCACCTTTCCCACCGCTCGGTGGATCGGTGAAGCGGGATCCACCCTATGAAGCTGCTGCAGGTGGTCGACTTGCACGACAGCGATCCCCACTGGTCACCACCTACCGCCGCAGGCTGGACCAGGCGCTTTATTGATCTCAAATGGATTGATGGGTATCGCTCCGCTCAACGCCATCCTACGACGCGAAGTGAACTGATCCGTAGGGTGGATGACGCTCTTTTCATACACCTGTGCCAACGCCCGGTTGATCGGTGAAGCGAGATCCACCCTTACGAGCTGCTGCAGGTGTTTGACCTCCTGGGTAGCGATCACCCACTGGTCACCATCTACCGCCGCAGGCTCTACCAGGCGCTTTATTGATTCTCAGGCAGGGATCGATGGGTATCGCTGCGCTCAACGCCATCCTACGACGTGCAGTGAACTGATCCGTCGTAGGGTGGATGACGCTCTTTTCATCCACCTGTGCCACCGCTCGGTGGATCGGTGAAGCTGGATCCACCCTACGACGTGCAGTGGACTGATCCGTAGGATGGGTTGAGCCTGCGATACCCATCGAAGCTGAACCCGTGTTCAGCAAAGATTCGCGCCTCAGCCCAACGACCGCAGCAGCTCCGCGCAGTCACGCGCGTGCAATTCGGTCAGTTCCGGCCACGGATTTTCCAGAAGATTGACCAGCACCGCGCGCGCACCGGCAGCACGCGCGCATTCCAGATCGAAGCGATAGTCGCCCACCATGACCAGCGCGCTTGGCTCAACCAACCATTTTTCCGCCAGATGCAGCAAGCCACCGGGATCGGGTTTCGGCGGCGCCTCGTCTCGCCCGAGAATGTCTTCGCTGGCAAAGCAGTCGCCCATGCCCACCGCTTGCAAAGTGACCAGCGCCAGCTCGTGCGCATTGCGCGTGAGCACGCCGAGACGACACCCTCGATCACGCAACGCATGCAACAGCTCACGCGCACCAGGCGCCGGCGCGGCGGCATAGGCGAGCTCGCGCTCATGCTCAAGTAACCAGGCGCGTTTGCCTGCTGCTTCCTCAGCCGGGAGCGCGGCAAGATGGTGGAGGATGTCGTCCTCCTCGGGAATTTCGAGCGCCCGCTTGATCGCGGGGAAATCATGCACGGCCAGCGTCAGGGTGCCGTCCATATCGAACACCCAGTGCCGCGCCTGCGCCAGACTCATTTCCAATCCTCTCGCACACGAATCAGTCCTTCCTGCGCCACCGAGGCGACCAGCTGCCCGGCCCGGTTGAAGATGCTGCCACGCGCGAACCCCCGCGCATTGCCCGCCCATGGGCTGTCCATGGAGTAGAGCAGCCACTCATCCGCACGTACTTCGCGGTGAAACCAGATGG
Source organism: Stutzerimonas stutzeri (assembly GCF_024448895.1). Classification (GTDB taxonomy): domain Bacteria; phylum Pseudomonadota; class Gammaproteobacteria; order Pseudomonadales; family Pseudomonadaceae; genus Stutzerimonas; species Stutzerimonas stutzeri_Q. The sequence continues at coordinate 337,468 of NZ_JAMOIC010000002.1, read as the reverse complement.
CATGGTCGAGGCTCGCCAGCTGGATGAACTTGCTCCACGAACTGACGCCGTGTGGCTGCAATGCGGTGCCGATGAAGCTGAAGTCCGATGCGTAGGCGACCAGATATTTATGCAGTGCTGGGTTATCCGGCAGCGAACCGTCGGCGCGGAACCAGATGTGCCGGATCGGCTCGATTGGCTGCGGATTGATCGGGTCCTGCAGGGTCACCGGCCGGATCTCAATGGGTTTGGGCCGGCGCAGCTTTTCCGCGACCCGCGCAGGCACCAGCGGTGTCAGCTTGTGCAGCAGCTCCCACTCGCTGAGCAGGTCTTCGGGGCCGACCACTTCAGGCATCGGCAGCTGATGCTCAAATCCGGTCTCGTCCGCCTGGAACGAGGCGCTGCAGGTGAAGATTGTCTGGCCCTTCTGAATCGCGCTGACCCGGCGAGTGGTGAAGCTGCCGCCGTCACGCACGCGGTCAACGTCATAGACAACCGGCTGATGGGAGTCGCCCGGGCGCAGGAAGTAGCCATGCATGGAGTGCACGTGGCGCTCCGGTGCGACGGTCTGGCTGGCAGCCGAAAGCGCCTGGCCTACCACCTGGCCTCCGAACAACTGCGGAAACCCCAGATCCTGGCTGGTGCCGCGGAACAGGTTTTCTTCTATTCGCTCCAGCGACAGCAGGTTGACCAGCGTGTCTAGGGTGTCGCTCATGGTGTTGTTCCTTTATGAATTACGGGCACGGGGCAGGAGCGCAATGTTACGGATTCCGCCATGCCGGCTCCACTGGTTGCGCTTATCGGCGAGTTTCGGCCCAGGCTTCCTGAGTGATGCGATACAACTGATGAGGTCGCAGCGGATGCCCCTCGGAGATGTTCGGATGTTCGAAGTCGTCATCGGGCTCATGCCGCATGCCGAGCGCCTGCATCAGCCCCAGCGAGGCGTCATTGATCGCCGCGGTGTAAGCCACGACGTCCGGTAGCTGCAGCCGGTCGAAGCCGCATGCCAGCGACGCCTCCGCCGCTTCGCGCGCATAGCCCTGCCCCCAATGTTCATGGGCAAGCCGCCAGCCGACTTCCACAGCTGGGCAGAATGGCAACTGCAAACGGCTCCAGGCCAATCCGGCCAATCCTATAAAGCGTCCGTCCTCTTTCAGTTCCAGCGCCCAGAAGCCAAACCCGAATCGCGCGAAATGAATCCGGCAGCGCGCCATCGCCGCCGCGCATTCATCTCGCGAGAGCAGCCCGGGAAAGTAGCGCATCACCAGCGGATCAGCGCACATCTCGGCCAGTGGATCGAGATCCGAATCGCGCCATGCGCGCAGGCGCAGACGTGGCGTTTCCAGTTCGATGCGTTCCATCGGTTCACCCATGCGGTTTCCTTGAAGAATGAAATACCTGCTCTGCATACTGGTCGCTGATTTCAACAGGCGCCACCCGATGTCCCTGCCGCTGGTATTCCACGACGACTACAGCCCGCAGCTGCCCCCGGGGCACCGCTTCCCGATGGAGAAGTTCCGGCTGCTGCGTGACCATCTCGTCGAGTGCGGATTGACCACTGACCAAGCACTGCTGCGCCCCGAACTGTGCTCGACCGACATGCTGGCGCTGGCCCATGACCGACATTACGTCGAGCGCTACTGCGGCGGCGACATGAGCCGCGAGGAACTGCGGCGCCTCGGCCTGCCCTGGAGTCCGCAACTGGCCCAGCGTACGGTCCGCGCAGTCGGGGGCTCATTGTTGGCCGCAGACCTTGCATTGCAACACGGGCTGGCCTGCCACCTGGCGGGCGGCACCCACCACGCCCATCACGACCACGCCTCTGGTTTCTGCATCTTCAATGACCTGGCGGTGATCGCACTTTCGCTGCTCGAGAGCGGCCGCGTCGGACGCGTTCTGATCTTTGACTGCGATGTGCATCAGGGCGATGGCACGGCACGTATTCTGGAAAATACCGCAGATGCGGTAACGGTTTCGCTGCATTGTGAAAAGAACTTTCCTACCCGCAAGGCACGCAGTGACTGGGACATCGGCCTGCCACCTGGAATGGGCGATGCCGAATACCTGAAAGTGGTCGACGACACGCTCAGCTACCTGCTGCCGCTGTATCAGCCTGACCTGGTCATTTATGACGCCGGCGTAGACGTTCACCAGGACGATGCGCTGGGTCTGTTGAATCTGAGCAATAAAGGCCTGGCCATGCGCGACAGCGCTGTGCTTGACCATTGCCTGGGTCGCGACATCCCGGTCGTGGGCGTGATCGGGGGCGGCTACGACAAGGACCGCTCCCTGCTCGCTCGCCGCCACGCGCAATTGCATTTCAGCGCCGCCGCCGCATGGCAGCGTCACGGCCTGCGTTGAGGGGCCGACGTCGCCCTTGAGCTGTCAGCCTGCGCAATGGTCCGGCCCAGGACCACCCGCTACAATGCCCGCCCGTCCCGCCACTACCGGCTGCGCTCATGTCTTTTGCTGAAACCCGTGTCGCCATCATCGGCGGTGGCCCTGCCGGGCTGATGGCCGCTGAAGTGCTGAGCCAGGCCGGCGTTGCGGTCGATCTGTATGACGCCATGCCCTCGGTGGGACGCAAGTTCTTGCTGGCCGGGGTTGGCGGCATGAACATCACCCATTCGGAAGCCTTCGAGCCGTTCGTGGCGCGCTATCGCGAACGAGCGCCCGATATCCGGCCCTTGCTAGAAAGCTTCGACCCGCAGGCGCTGCGCGACTGGATTCACGGCCTGGGCATCGACACCTTTGTCGGCAGCTCCGGGCGCGTTTTCCCTACCGATATGAAAGCCGCACCGCTGCTGCGGGCCTGGTTGCGGCGGCAGCGCGACAGCGGCGTGCGGATTCATACACGTCACCGCTTTCTAGGCTGGAACGCGGATGGCAGCTTGCGTATGCAGGGTCCGGACGGTGAGATGAATACCGTCGCCGATGCCGTGCTGCTGGCCCTTGGCGGCGGCAGTTGGGCACGCCTGGGCTCCGACGGCGCCTGGGTTCCTCTGCTGGAAAAGCAGGGCATTGCTATCCGCGCGCTGCGGCCGGCGAATTGCGGATTCGAGGTGGCGGGCTGGAGTCAGCACCTGCAGGAGCGGTTCGCTGGTGCGCCGTTGAAGACCGTCGCCCTTGCCCTCGCGAGCGGCCCGTCACGCAGGGGTGAGTTTGTGGTAACGGCCAGCGGCATCGAAGGCAGCCTGGTGTATGCGCTTTCCGCCGAGATCCGCCAGGCGATCGAGCAGGACGGCAGCGCAACCGTCCTGCTGGACCTGCTGCCGGACCACTCGTTGGAAAAGGTCGTTGGAGCTTTGAGCAAACCGCGCGGATCGCACTCCATGGCCAAGCACCTGAAACGGCAGCTCGGACTCGATGGCGTGAAGGCAGCCCTCCTACGCGAACTGGCGCCCGCAAATGCCTTCGATGGCCCGCAGCGACTGGCAAGCGCTATGAAGGCATTGCCCATCACCCTAGTGCGCCCTCGCCCGCTGGATGAAGCCATCAGCAGCGCGGGCGGTGTGCCCTTCGAAGCATTGGACGAAGCCCTGATGCTACGCCAGCTGGCCGGCGTGTTCTGCGCAGGTGAAATGCTTGACTGGGAAGCACCCACCGGCGGCTATCTGCTGACAGCCTGTTTCGCCAGCGGCCGCGAAGCCGCACACGGCATGTTGCGCTGGTTAGCGGAGCGCTAGCGCTTCTTCGCAGGCTTGCCGCCGCCCAGGCTCGGCACCTTGCGGATCGGTTTGGCGTTGGGCTTTTCGCTTTCATCGAACCAGTTGCCCAGATGGACACGGCCCTTGCCGGGAGACTCTTTTGCCTTCTTTGGCTTTTTCGGTTTCTTGATGATCTGCCCGCCCAAGAGCGTGGTCGGCACCCGGTGATCGGGGACGAAACCAAGTTCATCGTGACGCGTCAGCACTTGCTGTATCAGCGTTTCGATGGCGGCGAGCTGATCCACTTCATCGGCGGCAACCAGCGACACTGCTTCGCCTGTCGCACCCGCACGCCCGGTTCGGCCGATACGGTGCACGTAATCCTCGGCGACCGTGGGCAGGTCGAAGTTGACCACCTGCGGCAGGTCATGGATATCCAGGCCACGCGCGGCCACGTCGGTGGCTACCAGCACCTGCACTTCACCGGCTTTGAAGCGTTCCAGCGCCCGCAGCCGCGAAGCCTGCGGCTTGTCACCGTGGATTGCATCGCTGGAGATGCCCTGCGCCTGCAACTCCTCCACCAACTGATCGACACCTTTGCGTGTCTTGACGAAAACCAGCACCTGGGCCCAGCGTTTTTCCGCCAGCAGGTGCAGGAACAGCTCGGACTTGCGCTTCTTGTCCACCGGCACCAGCCACTGCTTCACAGTCTTGGCAGCGGCATTGCGCGGGCTGACCTCGATGGACAGCGGGTCGCGCAACAGCTTCTGCGCCATCTGCCGGATTACATCGGAGAAGGTCGCGGAAAACAGCAAGGTCTGGCGCTTTTTCGGCAAGGCGCTGAACAGCGCGTCCAGCTCTTCGGAAAAGCCGAGGTCGAGCATGCGGTCGGCTTCGTCCAGCACCAACGCCTGCACCTGGCTGAATTTCACGGCGTTCTGTCGATAGAGGTCGAGCAACCGGCCCGGCGTCGCTACCAGCACGTCGATGCCTTTGCGCAGCGCCATCATCTGCGGATTGATGCTGACGCCGCCGTAGACCGCGTAGGTGCGCAGCGGCAGGTCTTGCCCGTATGTTCTGAACGACTCATGCACCTGCTCGGCCAATTCCCGGGTCGGCACCAGTACCAGCGCGCGAATGGAATTGCTTGTCACCTGCGGTCCTTCGTGCAACAGCCGTTGCAGCAACGGCAAGGCGAAGCCGGCCGTCTTGCCAGTACCGGTCTGCGCGGCGGCCATCAAATCACGGCCCTTGAGCACGGCAGGGATGGCCTTGGCCTGAATCGGCGTCGGCTGGGTGTAATCGAGGGATTCGAGAGTGCGCAGCAGCTGATCGATCAGGCCGAGGGAGGCGAAGGTCATGGCGAAAACCGGGAGGAGGAAAACGAGGCGCGCAGTTTACTCGGAAAGGAAGCTGGAAGCTGGAAGCTGGAAGCTGGGCGTAGGGTGGATGTCGCTTTCTACATCCACCGTTGGTCGCCGATTGGAACATGCGCCGCCGGCAGACCCAGGAGTGACGCGCCAACAGCGCTATCGCAGCAGCAACTTGCCTTCGATAGGCACGTAACGAGTGGCGGCGCGAATCAGCGAATTCGCTGTAAGGCCCGGCGCGCCGTAGGCCGTCGCGTCAACACCACCGGCGCGTACGCGATCAAGCAGCAAGTCGAAATCACCGTCACCAGAGGCCAACACCACCTCATCGACTCGCGTGATCACATCCAGCACATCGATGGTGATGCCCACGTCCCAGTCTCCCTTGGCCGAACCGTCGCTGCGCTGGATATAGGGTTTGAGCTTCACCGTAAAGCCAAGATTGCGCAGGATCTGCTGGAACTGCTGCTGCTTGGAATCACCCCGGTCGATGGCGTAGGCATAGGCCTCGACGATTTCTCCGCGCTCGCTGAGTTCGGCCCACAGCGCGCCGTAGTTGAAGTGGCAGCCGTGAGCCTGGCGCACCGTGTAGTAGAGGTTCTGTACGTCGGCAAACAGGGCAATCTTCTTCACGCGGCGACCCGGGAGGAGGAATGGCCGATCAGTATGGACGGCAATAGCACGCATGTCGCCGGCTGGTGGCATCGGCTAAAGTGCGCCCCTGTTTTCCAAGAGTTGCCTGCACTGCGATGAATGCCCTGACCATCCTCCGTGACGCCTGGTTCTTCTATTCCCGCAACCTGCCGTCCATCGTCCGCCTCTGCTTGCCGTTGATCGTGCTGGAGAGCTGCGCCCGCCTGGCCGTCAGTCACCTGTTCGGCAAGGACGTCATGCCGGCGCAGGAATTGCTGATCGGACTGGTTTTCTACCCGCTGTACATCGCCGCGCTGATCCTGTTTCTCGATGCCCGCAGCCGGGGTCATGCGCCGCCGCTGCGGGAAGTGATGATGCGCGCGCTGCCGTTGTGGCCGTCGATGGCGGTGCTGGCCGGGCTGGGCACCCTGCTGATCATGCTTGGCGCTTCGCTGTTCGTGCTGCCGGGGCTCTGGGTGATGGTCAAGATCGCGTTCGCCGAGTACCTGCTCGTCCTGCGCGGCTTGAGCCCGTTGGCGGCATTGAAGCAGAGCTTTCTCGAGACCCGTGGCCACTTCCTGCTGATCCTCGGCTGCATCATGGCAGTCCTGCTGCCCTTGTGGCTTCTCGAAGCCTTCATCGCCGCTCAGCTGTGGGCCGGCGAAAGCCCACCGGGCGCGCTCGCCGTGTTGGTCGACAGCATTGTCGGGGTGGTCCAGCTGCTGGCCACGGTGGTGCTGTTTCGCTGCTTCATGCTCTGCAGCGCACCAGCCATCGTGCATGACGGAGAAAATTGACGCGGCCGGCGGCAGGTAGCGAGCTGCCGGTCTAGGCTTGGTCTCCACCCTTTGCGGAGGCCATACCCATGACCGATCAGAACCCCAGCATCCTTTCCCACGTATCCCTGGGCAGCAACCGCTTCGATGAAGCCGCTGCTTTCTACGATCAGACCCTCGCCGCCCTCGGCTGCACGCGCATCATGGCCCACCCTGGCGCCATCGCCTGGGGCCGTGAATATCCCGAGTTCTGGCTGCAAAAACCGATAGACGGCCAGTCCGCCACCGTAGGCAACGGTACGCATATCGGTTTCTTTGCGCCCGACAAGGCCTCCGTCGACGCCTTTCACCGGGCAGCGCTGGCTGCTGGAGCTACCGACGAAGGTGCTCCCGGGTCGCGTGAAGAGTATGGCGAGCCCTACTACGGCTGTTTTGTCCGCGACCTCGATGGCCACAAGATCGAAGCCGCCTACTGGGACGTCGAGCTGATGCAGCAACTGTATGACGGTGCGCCGACCGCCTAGCCGGTGCCGTGGGTATTCCGAGCACCTGCCAACCGCGGCAGCAGCAGGTGCTCGAACATCCGCGGAAAGCAGCGCGCCACCAGCCGCGCGCGCCAGTCCAGATTGGACAGCACCAGCAAGCGACGCCGCTTCAAGGCTCCTTGATAGATGGATTCGGCGACGTCCTGCGGAGACGCCACACGGCCCACAGCCAGCGCCGGTTGCGGCGCGGTGGAGCCATCGCCGATCAACACGTTCTTGCGCAGATCGGTGGCGGTATAGCCGGGACACACCATCATCACGTTGACGCCGGTCTCGGCCAGCTCGGTGCGCAGCGTCTCGAAAAGCCCGTGCAGAGCGTGCTTGCTCGCGTTGTAGGCGCCGCGATCCGGTACTGGCGCGTACTGCGAAAGCGAACTGAGTACGATGATCTGCCCACTGCGAGCGACAAGGCTCGGCATCGCTGCCTGTGTGCAGTGCAAAGCCCCGTAGAAGTTGACCGCCATGATCCGCTCGAACACCGCCAGGCTGGTCTCGGCAACACGGCTGCGGTGGGTGATGCCGGCGTTGTTGATCAGCACATCGATCCCGCCGAAGCGCTCCACTACCAGGGCGACAGCCTGCTGCACCGCGGCCTCGTCCGACACATCGCAGCGCAGGCCCAGGGCATCGGCATTGTGATGATCGACCAGATGCTGCACCAGCCCGTCGATGGCGTTCTGATCGAGATCGAAGATCACCACCCGCGCGCCCGCCTGCGCCATTCGTTCAGCCAGGGCGCGGCCGATGCCGGCACAGCCGCCGGTAATCAGCACCACCTTGCGATCGAACACCTTGTTGGTGAATACCTTGCGATACATAGACCTCTCCACCGCCGAATCCAGGCGCTACGGGGTTTACCCGCGGCACCGCTCTGGCTCCAGCATAGCCAGCCCGAGGCAGATCCGTCGCGCATGCTCGGTCGCAGCACCCGATATCGCGTACCCATACAGCCAATCTGGACAGCCAGCCGCGCGACGGCCATGCTGCTTTAGCGTCAATCGCAAGGGGCAGTGAATTACCTTGAAGTCATCATTCTGGATACCGTTTGCAGCGGCTCTGGCAGGACCATGCCTGGCAGCAGCCGAAGCCGAGCCATCGCGAGTACTGACTGTCGGTTATTACGATTTTCCACCGGCGATCTACAGCGATCGCCAAGGCCGTCCGCAGGGCCCACTGGTGGACATTACCCGCCGCGTAATCGAGCGAGCCGGCTATCAAGCGGACTTTCGCGGCCTGCCGAGTGCGCGACTGTACGCGGCGCTGCAGAACGGCAGTGTGGATCTGTGGCCAGGAGCACCGGGCAAGCCGGAATTGCGTGCCGACACGCTGGAGGGGCGCGAAACCCTCGCCGACATCAGCCTCAACCTCTATCACCGGCCTGACACGCCGCCGCCCTCCGGGCCAGACAGCCTGCGCAAGCGCGGTGTCATCATCATCGGCGGCTACAACTATTGGCCGCAGGTGAACAAGATGCTGCATGACCCGGCACTGGGCATTCGCCTGCACCGAACCGCCACGCACACCTCCGCGCTGGAAATGCTCAAGCATCGCCGCGCCGATTACCTGCTGGACTACGAAATCCCGATCAATCAGGCGCTAAAGCTGCTCGGCATGGAAAAACTGCCGCATATCGAAATACACAAGGTGGCCATTCGTTTCATCGTCTCGCGCCATGCCGAGGACAGCCAGAACGTCGTCGATGCGCTGGATAGCGCCTATGCCGAGATGGTTGCCGCCGGGGAAGACCTCAGCCTTCCGGAAGAATGACGATTATCGGGAGTTGTTACTGATCCGGCATCAGCAGCTCGGGCACTTCGCGGCCGGCGACGAACAACTCGTCGACGAGCTGCGTCACCTCTGCCTCGCTGCGCACGCGGTACCACTTGCCCGCCGGATAAACGCTCAGCGTCGGGCCCTGGTCGCAGGGGAACTGGCACTGGGTGCGGGTGATGTGCACGCCGCCCTCGCATTCAAGCTTGCCCGCAGCCTTGAGCTTTTCCCGCAGCCCTTTCCAGAGCGGCAAGGCACCGCGACGGGTGCAGCGCGGGCCGTTACACAGCAGCACACGGTGCTCATGCAGGGGAATCTTCGACCAGGCGTGTACGGCGGGAATTGGCGAGACGTCGGCGCACGGCAAATGCAACTCCGGTCGATCAATCAAGGCGCAGGCCGCTTCGACGGGCAGCGCCTCGGCGGTGCCGATCGCACTGGCCACGAAAATCTGTTCAGCGCCTTCGAGCTGCATGAGCTCGCTGCGTAGCCAGTCGAGATGAGCGCTGCTGCTCTGCGGCTCAAGGTCGACCACCAGTAGCGGTCGAGCACTTTCAGGGACCGCCTGCCAAAGCGGGCCGTAGCCCGAACCCGTATCGATCACGTCCAGCAGTGCTTGCTCGCCGCGCAGCGTGGCCAGACGTGCCCGGAATACTTCGGCGAAAGAACCTGCGGACAGATCGGGGCCGGCGAACAGGACCCGTGCGTAGGGTGAAACAGCGGTAGTCATTGGCTCTCTCCTTAGCGGCGCGCAGTCTAGCAGCGCCAGACAGAGGCGAGTGATCACTAGCCGGGCACGACTCCGATGGTTTTGAGCGCAGAAAGCAGCTCATCACGATGAGCGAATTCCCGAGTGACCGCCGGCAGCATCGGCCGCCGCAGCAGCAACACCGGCAGGCCTCGCTCGCGAGCCACCTGCAGTTTCGGTTCGGTGGAATCGCCGCCGCTGTTCTTGCTGATCAACACATCGCAGTTCAACCGCTCGAACAGCTGGCGCTCGCGTTCCAGATCGAACGGGCCGCGATCACCAATGACCTCGGCGCGAGTAATGGTCGGCTGAGCATCCAGGCAGCGCACCGTCCAGTGCTGGTGTTCAGGAATTTCGTGCAGGTGCGCCAGCGGCTCGCGCCCGAGCGTGAAGAACGGCCGCTGGAAATCGCCCAGGGCACCGATCAGCTCCGCCCAGTCGTTCACCTCGCGCCAATTGTCCCCCTCGCCTGCTTCCCAGGCTGGCCGACGCAACGCCCAGCATGGAATTCCCGCCTGTTCCGCCGCTATTGCTGCGTTAGTGCTGATCTGCGCCGCGTAGGGGTGCGTGGCGTCGACCAGCAGGTCGATACGTTCGGCCGTGATGTATTCCGCCAGCCCTTGCGCACCGCCAAAGCCACCGACGCGGACCTGACATTTGAGGTCGTCGGGCACGCGGCCCAGGCCGGCGAGGCTGTAGATATGCGACGGCCCGAGGCTGCGAGCAAGTCGCAGGGCATCGCCCGTACCGCCAAGCAGCAGGACGCGCTTCATCGCGGCTTCTCGACCTGCAGCAGCGTGATCGGCAGCGCGCCACGCCAAGTGTCGAAACCGCCAAGCGGCTGAGCGTGTGCCACCGACACCCGGGTCAGCTCGCCGCCGATGCGCTCACGCCAGCTCATCAGCAGCGCCTCGCTCTGCAGGGTCACGGCATTGGCCAACAGCCGGCCACCGGGCTTCAGGCTGGCCCAGCACTGCTCCATCACACCCGCAACCGTGACGCCGCCACCGATGAAGATCGCATCCGGCGCAGGAAGATTTGCCAATGCCTGCGGTGCGTGACCGGCCACCAATTTCAATGCGGGAACCCCCAGCGCGTCGCGGTTATGTTCGATATGGGCCTGACGCCCCGCATCGGCCTCTACCGCGATGGCGCGGCAACTGGGATGCGCGCGCATCCATTCGATGCCGATGGAGCCGCAGCCGGCGCCGACGTCCCAAAGCAGCTCGCCGGTCATGGGTGCGAGGCGAGCCAGGGTCAGCGCCCGCACGTCCCGTTTGGTCAGCTGGCCGTCGTGTCGGTAGAGGTGATCGGCAAGACCGGGTGTGAGCGGCAGGCACTGGGCATCCGCGTCGGCCAGGCATTCGACGGCCAGCAGATTCAGATCCGCGACGGCATCGAACGCCCAGTCTGCTGCAAGGGAATCCAGCCGCCGTTCCTTGGCGCCGCCCAGATGCTCAAGCGCGGTCAAACGGCTCGCGCCGAAGCCCCGGTTCGTTAGCAACTGCGCCACCTGAGCGGGGCTGGTTCCGTCATTGCAGAGAATTAACAGGCGGGCACCGGGGAAAAGCCGGGCGTTCAGCGCCGCGAGCGGCCTCGCGACCAGGGAAACAACCTCCGCGTCCTGCAGTGGCCAGCCAAGGCGCGTCGCCGCCAGTGATACGGACGACGGCGCTGAAAACACGCGCATCTCAGCGGCATCCAGTTGGCGCGCCAAGGTGGCACCGACGCCATAGAACATTGGATCGCCGCTCGCCAGTACGCACATCGGCGTGCCCCGGCGTGACAGGACCGGGTCAAGACTGAACGGGCTCGGCCAGTGTTCTCCCCTACCCTGCAGGTCGTCGGGCAACAACGCCAGCTGCCGTTCGCCGCCGATGATGCGTGTTGCCTCACCGAGTGCCTGTCGAGCCGCTTCGCCGAGCCCGGCCCAACCGTCCTCGCCGATCCCTACCACCGTCAACCAGGGTGTCATCCGCTTTCCCCACATCGCCAAGCCCTGCCTTTGTCGGGCGACAGGCTTGGCTGTCGCGTCGTCGGGCAAAGCGGGCATAATAGCGCCTTCGTCGGTGCCCGCCGCGACTACGCCAAGGGCCTAAGAGGGAATACGGAGCGATCTGATGATCGTGACCGAGCTGCCCCCGCAACTGTAAACAGCGAATCCTCCGCACGCATGCCACTGGGAAACCGGGAAGGCCGCGGATGATGAAGACCTGTCAGCCAGGAGACCTGCCGACGACGCTGGTCGCGAGTGCCAACATCGGGCGGGGTGTACCGATGCCAACGGAGTTCTCCGAACTCTGCCGGTCTGGTCGCCGCGTCTTTAGTTTCAGGTGACACCGTGCGCGACCATGCCTTCCATGACTGAACTGCCCGTTCCACACCCCAGCGCGTGTCCCGGCCTGCTGCGCATCGTGCAGGCGCTGGACGGTGGCATCTGCCGAGTCAAATTGCCCGGCGGCGTTCTTGCCGCGAGCCAGGCCCGCGCAATCGCCGAGGCAGCGCAGCGCTTCGCCAGCGGTGTGCTCGAGCTGACCAACCGCAGCAACCTGCAGATCCGTGGTGTACGTGCCGAATCGGAGCAAGACCTGATCCGCGCATTGCTCGCCGCGAATCTCGGCCCGTCGGTGGCCGATGCCGACGACGTGCGAAACCTCATGCTGAGCCCCGCTGCCGGGCTGGATCACCAGCAGCACATGGACACCCGTCCGCTGGCCGAAGACCTGCTAACCCTGCTGCAGGACAACCGAGCGCTGCACGCCTTGTCCGCCAAGTTCGCTATCCAGCTCGATGGCGGCGAGAGCCTGTGCATGCTCGAACATGCCCATGATCTCTGGTTGCGCGCCCTCCCCGGCGCCCCGCAGCAGCTTGTGTTCGGGCTGGCGGGTTGCCCGACTGACAGGCCTCTGGGCATGGTCGCTGCGGCGGACGCCGTACAGCTGGTCGAAGCGATCCTGCTGACCTTTCTTGAGTGCGCTGGCCCGGAGCAGAGCCGTATGCGCCAGCTGCTCGAATCCACCCCGGCCGAAGAACTATTGCGGCAGGTAAAGGCACGCCTGCCCATTGCTGTTTCGCCCGCGCCGGCCGATTGGCAACGGCACACCCCACCGGCAGACGCGCCATTTGGCATCGTCGCGCAACGCCAGCCAGGACTGGCGATGGTGGCGGCCAGCGCGCCGCTGGGGCGGATCGACGCTCAACAGCTTCTTGCTGTCGCCGAACTGGCGGGGCTGCACGGCGATGGCAGCCTACGACTGACGCCCTGGCAGGGCCTGCTGATTCCAAACGTGCAGATCCATGAGGCGGACACCGTACTCGCAGCCCTCGAACAAGCAGGACTGCTCACCAATAGAGCCGCCCCGCTGGCCACCCTGATCGCCTGCACCGGCTCCGCCGGCTGCGCGCGGGGCCTTGCCGACACTAAACACGACGCCCTCACACTGGCAGGCTGCCTGCAACAGCACGATGCCCGCCCGCAGGTACATCTCAGCGGCTGCTCGCGCTCATGTGCGGCCGCGCATGTCGCACCTTTCACCCTGCTTGCCGTGGGCGACAACCGATACCAGCTGTTCGAGCGCGCGGCAGGAATGGCCGGCTTCGGTCAAACACTGGCCTCACCTATGACCATCGACCAAGCGGGCGCATGGCTCGCCCAACACCACGCAACGGGACGCACCCATGCTTGATTACATCCGCGACGGTCAGGAAATCTACCGGCGCTCCTTCGCCACCATTCGTGCAGAAGCCGACCTCAGCGCGATTCCGCCTGACATGGAAAAGCTCGCCGTGCGGGTGATCCACGCCTGCGGGATGGTCGACATCGTCAGCGACCTGGCATTTTCTCCGGGCGCCGGTGCGGCTGGCCGAGCAGCGCTGCAGGCCGGCGCGCCGATCCTCTGCGACGCGCGCATGGTTGCCGAAGGCATTACCCGGCCGCGCTTGCCGAAGAACAACCGGGTCATCTGCACCCTGCACGAGGACGACGTGCCGGACCTCGCCAAGAGTCTCGGCAATACCCGCTCAGCCGCTGCGCTGGAGCACTGGCGTGAGCATCTGGAGGGCAGCGTGGTGGTGATCGGCAACGCGCCGACTGCGCTGTTCTACCTGCTGGAAATGCTCGATGCCGGCGCGCCAAAGCCTGCGCTGATCATCGGCATGCCGGTCGGTTTCATCGGTGCGGAGGAGTCCAAGGATGCGCTGGCGGCGGACAGCCGCGGCGTGCCCTACGTGGTGGTGCGTGGTCGGCGCGGCGGCAGTGCGATGGCGGTAGCAGCGGTCAACGCCATCGCCACGGAGGTGGAATGATGGCGGGCAAAGGACGGCTGATCGGTCTGGGCGTGGGCCCGGGCGATCCTGAACTGATTACGCTGAAGGCCCTGCGTCTGCTGCAGAGCGCGGCGGTGGTCGGTTATTTCGTGGCCAAGGCGAAAGCCAACAAGGGCCACGGCGGCAACGCCTTCGGGATCATCGAGCAACACCTGACCGACCAGCAGCAGCGCATGCCGCTGGTCTATCCGGTCACCACCGAAAAGCTCGCGCCGCCGCTCTCCTACGAGGATGTGATCGCAGACTTCTACGATACTTGCGCGATTCAGATTGCCGCCGAGCTCGACGCCGGGCGAGACGTGGCGGTGATCTGCGAAGGCGATCCGTTCTTCTACGGTTCCTACATGTACCTGCACGACCGACTGGCGGCGGACTATCCGGTCGAGGTCGTGCCCGGTGTTTGCTCGATGCTGGGCTGTACGTCGGTGCTCGGCACGCCACTGGTCTATCGCAATCAGAGCTTGTCGGTGCTGTCCGGCGTGCTGCCGGAGGCGGAGCTCAAGCAACGCCTGCGCGATGCCGAAGCAGCGGTGATCATGAAGCTCGGGCGCAACTTCGAAAAGGTCCGCCGCGTGCTGCAGGAGCTCGGACTGGAAAAGCGCGCGCACTACGTCGAACGAGCCACCATGGCCAATCAGAAGATCGTCCCGCTGGATGAGGTGGAGCCCATGTCGTCCCCGTACTTCTCGATGATCTTGGTTCCTGGCGAGAAATGGCGCGGCTAGCAGCCGTACCGAGCCCAACCCACGTTTTCTGATATCGGATCCCTATGCCCGACCCAGCCACCACAGCACCCGCGATCGTCGTACTCGGCGCCTCCGCCCTCGACACCGCCAGACGGATTCAACGCCTCTATCCGGGAGCACAGGTTCATGGGCTGAGCGGACGCGCTGACGAGGTCGACACGCCGTACGAAAACTTCGGCGAGCACTTGCGCGATCTGTATCGAGCCAATACCCCGATCATTGCGCTGTGCGCGGCAGGCATCGTGATCCGCAGCCTGGCCCCGGTACTCGGCGACAAGGACAACGAGCCGCCTGTGCTGGTGGTTGGCGAAGACGGCAGCGCCGTGGTGCCGCTGCTCGGCGGCCTGGCAGGCGTAAACCGGATGGCGCGAGAGATTGCCGCTGTGCTGGAAGTCAGCCCGGCCATCACCACCAGCGGCGAGCTGCGCTTCGGCGCCTGCCTGCTCTCCCCCCCGCCCGGTTACGTGCTGGCGGATCTGGAGCAGGGCAAGCGGTTCGTCAGCGACCTGCTGGCAGGTGCGCCTGTGTGCGTCGAAGGTCCGGCGCCCTGGCTGGATGAACTCAGCCTGCCGCTCGACCCGAGCGCGCAACACCGGGTGAGCGTCAGCCCGCTCAAGCAGGATGATGCTTCTACCCTGTGCATCCACCCCCAACAGGTCGCGATTCACGTCGAAAGCGGCGGCCCGGAATTGGATGCCGAGGTGCAGCGGCTGATCGATGAATCCGGCTTTTCTCTGCGCAGCCTCGCCTGCCTGGTCGCTCCGCTCGACCTCATGACCGACGCCGATGTGCAGTACACCGCCAACCAGTTGGGCCTGCCGATCCGTTACAGCGAGGACGCAGCGCAGCTGCCGCCGCCACACAGCCGCAGCCATCGCGCACGACTGCTACTGGCAGATGAGCCCATCGACATCGAGAAGATTGGTCAACCACGCGGCTCCCTGACGGTGATCGGCCTCGGCCCGGGCGCGGCCGAATTCATGGTGCCTGCGGCGCGGCAGGCACTGGACAGTGCGCAGGACCTGCTCGGTTACGAAACCTATATCCGCATGGCCGGCCCGCTACGGCCGGGTCAGATCAGCCACAGCAGCGACAACCGCGAAGAACTGCAGCGCGCGGGCCACGCGTTCGAACTCGCCGCCAGCGGTCGACGGGTCGTGGTGATCTCGTCCGGCGACCCCGGTGTGTTTGCCATGGCTGCCGCGGTACTGGAAGCGCTGCACGCATCAAGCGACCCGCGCTGGCACGCTGTGGATCTGCAGGTGCTGCCAGGCGTTTCCGCGGCGCTTGCCACCGCCGCCAAAGCCGGCGCGCCGCTGGGCCACGACTTCTGCATGCTCTCGCTATCGGACAATCTCAAACCCTGGGCGATGATCGAAAAGCGCCTGGAGCACGCAGCTTCGGCCGATCTGGTCATGGCCTTCTACAATCCCATTTCCAAGGCGCGGCCGTGGCAGCTCGGTCGGGCGTTGGAAATCCTCCGCCAACAGCGCAGCCCGGAAACCCTGGTGGTGCTGGGTCGCGATGTGGGGCGACCAGCCGAAGCGCTGACCGTCACCACGCTTGGCGAGCTAGTGCCCGAACAGGTGGACATGCGCACGCTGGTCATCATCGGCTCATCGCAGACCTGCCGATTTGCCAAGCCCGGCAGTGGCGAATGGGTCTATACCCCCAGAAGCTATCCGGACAACTGAACCGAACCCGCGTTTTAGACGTGATCAATACAGGCAAACCCATTACCCTAGCGACGCTTGATGGTTCTGCCCCAAAGGCAGAGGCAAGAGGGAAGCAGGTACGCCCACGGGCTATTCCTGCGCTGCCCCCGCAACTGTGAACGGCGAGTTCACCTGCAATGAAGTCACTGGCCTGATCGGCTGGGAAGACGCAGGTGCACGACGACCCGCGAGCCAGGAGACCTGCCATCAGCGTGCCGATCCCGGCGCCTTTCAACCCGCATCCCTCGGAGGGAGAACGATGCATATCGAACCTGGCGTACTCAACGCCGCAAAAATCGTCTTTGCCAACGCTGCTGCCGTTTCAACATTGGCGGTGTTCCTGCCCAAGCTGATGTGGCGGCCCGACATCTGGATCAAAACCCTGCTCGCCGCGCTGTTCTTCTCCATATTCATGGAGGTCTTTCACATGCCGGTCGGCGCCTCGGAGCTCCATTTCGTGGGTGCGTCGGCGGTGTACGTGATCTTCGGCTTCGTGCCGACGCTGTTCGGATTCGCCATCGGCTTGCTGCTGCAAGGGTTGCTGTTCGAGCCGACCGATCTGGTGCACCTGGCGGTCAACTCGCTGTCCCTGATCCTGCCGCTGATCGCCGCTCACGGCCTGCTCGGCCGGCACTTCTTCGCCGAAGGCGGGCGCGTGATTCGCTGGGCCGAAGTGGTCAAGTTCGACGCGGCCTTCTACGGCGGTGTAGTGCTGATGGTCGGTTTCTGGCTGTCGCTGGGTAACGAACCCACGCCGCTGCAGAATTGGGCGCTGTTCGCCGTGTCCTACCTGCCGCTGGTGTTGCTCGAGCCGCTGTTCACCTGCCTGGTTGTGCGCACGCTCAAGCGTTATGCGGACAACCCGCTGATCAGCCGCTTCACTACGGTCAAAACCCTCGCGACTGCCTGATCAGGCCAGGCCCGGCGCTGACGTTCAAGCCTCGTCAGCGCTGCGGCGACGCAGCAGATAGCTGTCCATGATCCAGCCATGCCGCTCGCGCAACTCGGCGCGGGTGCTGCGGATCTGCTCTTCAACCTCCCCTACCTTTCCGGCAATCAGCACTTCATCCGCAGTGCCCACGTATGCGCCCCAGTAGATATCCATCTCCTGATCGACGAACAGGCAATAGGTGTCCCGCGCATCAAGCATCACCAGCACACTATCCAGCCCCTCGGGAAAACCCTCGGCCAGTCGCCGGGCGGGCATGACCTGAAAGGCCTGGCCGATGCTGTTGAAGCAGACCTTATGCCTGGCCGCCAGCGCCTGCAGACTGGTGATGCCGGGAATCACCTCGTAGGTGATGGGCTCCGGGCTGGCTTGCACGATGTCCTCGACGATACGCAGCGTGCTGTCATACAGCGCCGGGTCGCCCCAGACCAGAAAACCGCCCACCTCACCATCGGCCAGCTCGTGGTGAACCATCTGCTCGAACACCCGCTGTTTGTCCTGATTAAGGTCGACGACGCTGGCCCGGTAGTCGGCGACACCTCGAACGCGCTCGGGGCATTCGGCTTCGACGAAGCGATACCCCGGCTGTTCGATGAAGCGCTCGCAGATGTGCTTGCGCAGGTGGATGAGTGAATCCTTCGAGGCGCCCTTGTCCATCAGAAAAAACACGTCGACGCGGTTCAGCGCCTTGATCGCCTGTACCGTCAGGAAATCGGGATCGCCTGCACCAATGCCGATGATCAACAGGGTCTTCACGGGGTGGGGCTCCATTCGCTAAAGATTTGTCGTTTAGACAGGGTCGTTCAGGGCCGCGAGCGTATCGATGTGTCGATACTCCGCGCCCAGTTGTTCGGCCAATTGCCGTGCGCGGCCTAGGCGAATAGGTGAGCTCTCGATATCCACCAGCAGGGCCGGACAGCGGCTTGGGTTCAGGGCTCCAGCGTCACGCAGCCGGCCATCCGTGAGGATCAGCAGTCGATGCTGTTCGGCGGGCTTCAGGCGTTGTCGACGCGTCTGCCAATCGGCCGCCTGCTGCAGTGCGTCCAGCAAGGGCGTACCGCCGCCGGCACCGAGATCAGCCAGCCATTGCTGCTGTGCAGCTTCGACCTTGCGGCCCGGCCACACCCAGTCGGCGCGCGTTCCGTTGGCTTGCATCAAAGCCAGACGGACACGTTGACGCCGTGCCTGTTCGAAGACTTCACCGAGCAGCCCCTTGGCCTTGCTCAGCGCGCCATGTCGACGCGTCGAGCCCGAAGCATCGACGATGACCAGCCACAGCTCGCTTGCCCGGAGGCTGCGGGGTCGCATCACCAGATCTACACGGCGGAGCGGTCTTCCGTTGAGCAAAAAGGTGGCTGCCCAGTCGATCCGTCCCGCTGCGCCACTGCGAGCGGCGCCCTGCCGACCACCGTTAATGCTGCCCGGTGCTGCTCGTGCATCCGCGCCGCGGGCGCTGGGTGGGCGGATGCTCAGGACTTTTTTGGCCATTGCGGCGGCTCTCGACGAGCGCCAACGGGCTGCGCCTGGGCCGGCATCTGCCCCCAGTCACCTGCTCCCTCGTTTTGCTGCCGAGGCGCGCTGGGCTGGTCGGGCTCACGTGGGGGCGGTGATTGCGGAGTCGATGAAGGAGGCGCTGCGCGGCCCTGACGATGGCGCAGCACGAAACCGGCGACGGCCTCGATATCTTCATCCTCGATTCGAGCCGAGGCGCGCCAGGCCGCATGAGCACGGGCCGCGCGCAGCCAGACCAGATCCGCTCGCAAACCATCGACTTGAGCTGCAAAGCAGCGCTGGCTGATCTGCTCCAGTGCGGCATCGTCCAGCGGGATGTCCAGCAAGAGTGTCCGAGCGCTCTGGCAGCGCGTTCGCAACGCCTCCTGCTCAACCGACCAGCTGGACAGGAACCTGACGGGATCGGCATCGAAACCCAGCCGGCGGCGCACGATTTCCGCTCGCTGAGCGGGCTGCGGCTGGGCATCGAGCGCAACGTTCAAGCCGAAACGGTCGAGCAGCTGCGGACGCAGCTCGCCTTCCTCGCTGTTCATGGTGCCGATGAGGACGAAGCGCGACGCGTGGCGATGGGACACGCCGTCACGCTCGACGTGATTGACGCCGCTGGAGGCTGCATCGAGCAACAGGTCGACCAGATGGTCCGGCAACAGATTCACCTCGTCGACGTAGAGCACGCCGCCATCGGCCTTGGCCAGCAAACCCGGAGAAAACTCGGCGCGTCCCTCGCCCAATGCGGCATCGAGATCCAGCGAGCCGACGATGCGTTCTTCACTGGCGCCCAGCGGCAAGGTGACGAACTGGCCGCTCGGCAGCAGGTCCGCCAGCCCGCGCGCCAGGGTCGATTTGGCCATGCCGCGAGGGCCTTCGATCAACACACCGCCAATCGCGGGATCGATTGCTGCCAGACAAAGGGCCAGCTTGAGGTCATCGGCTCCGACCACGGCGGCGAGTGGAAAATGGCTATCGGGCATGGCAGGCATCCGTGGGAGCGAAAAGCGGTACGTAGGATGGGTTAGCAGCGCAGAACGCCGGACGACGATACGCAGGCGATCGTGATGCGCCGCGTAACCCACCACGCGATGGCACGTGCTGCACCGATGGCGGGTTACGCCACAGCGATATCCTGCTAGCAAAGGACAAGCGAGACTCGCGGCCAGTCCGCTCCCGTGGCTCGAAGGAAATGCGCCTGCTCATGATTCCTCACTGTCGATCAGCAGGTTTTCCAGCGCTTCCCGATACTCGCCTGGCTCTTCCCAGAGACCGCGCTGCTGGGCTTCCAGCAGGCGTTCGAGGATGTCTTTCAGCGCTTCGGGATTGTGCTGCTGGATGAACTCCCGAGTGTCGCCGTCCAGCACGTAGGCATCCGCCAATAGCGCGTACTGGTGATCGTCGATCAGTTCGGTGGTGGCATCGAAGGCGAACAGGTAATCCACCGTGGCAGCCAGTTCGAACGCGCCCTTGTAGCCGTGGCGCTTCATGCCGGCGATCCACTTGGGGTTCGCCGCACGCGAACGCACCACCCGGCCCAGCTCTTCTTTCAGGCTGCGGATTTTCGGGTTGTCCGGCTGGCTGTTGTCGCCGTGGTAACTCGCGACCGACCCGCTGCGCAGGGTCTCGGCGGCGGCCAGCATGCCGCCCTGAAACTGGTAGTAGTCGTTGGAGTCGAGAATGTCGTGTTCGCGGTTGTCCTGATTCTGCAACACGGCCTGAACCTGCTGCAGCCGCTCGGCGAAGCGCGCCCGCGCCGGCAGGCCTTCGGCATCCTTGCCGTAGGCATAGCCGCCCCAGTTCAGGTAGACCTCGGCCAGGTCTTCGCGGCTCTGCCAGCGGCGGTCTTCGATGACGTTCTGCACGCCGGCGCCATAGGCGCCCGGCATGGAGCCGAAGATGCGCCAGCCGGCCTGACGCCGCGCCTCCGGCTCATCAAGGCCACCGTCTTCAAGTTCGAGCGATTCGCGCCAGACCCGAGCCGACAGCGGGTTCATGTCCTCTGGTTCGTCGAGATCGGCCACCGCCTGCACCGCCTCGTCGAATACGCGGATCAGGTTGCTGAAGGCATCGCGGAAAAAGCCGGAAACCCGCAGCGTCACATCCACCCGCGGCCGACCCAGCTCTTCGAGCGGCACGATCTCAAAGCGTTCCAGACGCCCGCTTCCCGCCTGCCAGACCGGTCGCACACCCAGCAGCGCCATGGCCTGGGCGATATCGTCGCCGCCGGTGCGCATGGTCGCGGTGCCCCACATGGACAGGCCAAGTTGCCGCAGATAATCACCGTGATCCTGCATATGCCGTTCGAGCAGCCGCTCGGTCGCCTGCACGCCGATTCGCCAGGCCGTAGGCGTCGGCAGGTTGCGCACATCGACGGTGTAGAAGTTACGCCCCGTCGGCAGCACATCGATACGTCCCCGGCTCGGCGCACCACTGGGGCCAGCAGGGACGAAACGGCCCTGCAATGCGGCCAGCAAGCCGGCCATTTCTTTGCTCCCACAGCTGTCGAGCAATGGTGCGATCCGGCCTCGCAGCTGCTGCACCACGTCACGACTGGCGGGCCCGACACCTGCGGATTCGCTTTCGATCATCTCCAGCGCAAGCAGCTCCAGCCGCTCACGGGTATCGCCCGCGGTGCGCCAGAGACTGGCGTCGCAGTGTGCCAACAGGTCCGGACGCGGCCCGTGCCAGGCCGCCGCCATGTCGCAATCGACGGGGTCAAAGCCCAGGGCCAGATCATCGGCCAGGGCGCGCAGCAGACTTGCATTGGCGCCCTGCCCGTCACCACGCGGAATACGCAGCAGCGCGAGCAAGGTGTCGCGCCGCAGTTGCCCGCCGGGAGACTCGCCAAAGACGTGCAACCCATCGCGTATCTGCGACTCTTTCAGGTCGCAGAGGTAGGCATCGAGCTGCGGCAGCCAGCTGTTCGGATCGTCGCTGAGCTGCAGCCCCAGCTCTCGGTCGAGATTGGCCGCACGCACCAGCACCAGGATCTCGCTGCGCAGCTCGGCCGCACGGCGCAGGTCGAGCTGGCTGGCTTCGTAGTACTCATCGGCCAATCGTTCGATGTCGCGCAGCGGGCCGTAACTTTCGGCGCGGGTCAGCGGCGGCATGAGGTGATCGATGATCACCGCCTGGGTGCGCCGTTTGGCCTGAGCGCCCTCGCCCGGGTCGTTGACGATGAAGGGATAGATATTAGGCATGGCGCCGAGCACCACGTCCGGCCAGCAGCCGTCGGACAGACCGACGCTCTTGCCGGGGAGCCATTCGAGATTGCCATGCTTGCCGACGTGGATGACCGCATCGGCGCCGTAGATTTTGCGCAACCATCCATAGAACGCGAGGTAGCCATGCGGCGGCACCAGATCGGGATCGTGGTACATCGCAGCGGCGTCCAGCTGATAACCACGCGCCGGCTGGATGCCAACGAAGGTAGAACCGAAACGCAGCCCGGCGATCATCAGCCGACCAGCCCTAAACATCGGGTCCTGCTCGGGCGCGCCCCAGCGATCGATCACCGCCTGCTGATTGGCGGCCGGCAGACGATCGAAGAACGCCCGGTATTCCTCCAGCGACAGGCTCTGGGCACAGGGCCGCAGGTCGAGGTTGTCGAGATCGTTGGTGACGCCACCAAGTAGCTCATGGATCAGCGCAGTGCCGCTCTCGGGCAGGTCGGCAACCGGATACCCCTGCGCCTGCAGCGCACGGAGGATGTTCAGAGCGGCGGCCGGGGTATCCAGGCCGACGCCGTTGCCGATGCGGCCGTCTCGTGTGGGGTAGTTGGCCAGGATGAGGGCGACGCGCTTGTCACTGTTCGGCAGCCGCGCCAGTCGGGTCCAGCGCCAGGCCAGCTCTGCCACGTGGTCCATGCCCGGCAGATGCGGCTGGTAGCAGATCACGTCGCTCTGGCTGCGCTCGCTGCGCCACGCCAGGCCCTTGAAGCTGATGGGTCGGGTGATCAGCCGACCGTCCAGCTCCGGCAGCACGACATGCATCGCCAGGTCACGCGAGCCCAGACCCTGGGCATTGGCATGCCACTGTTCATGATTGTCCAGCGCGCAGATGGCCTGCAGCACCGGCACGTCCAGCCGAAACGGCCGCAGGTTTGGCGCGTCCGGGCTGGACTGGGCGAAGCCCGTGGTGTTGATGATCACCGCGGCGCCGCTCTGCTCCAGCCAGGCTTCGACCTGCGTCAGACAAGCCGCCTCCTTCAGGCTCGCAACTGCGATGGGCAAGGGGTTAAGCCCTTGGGCAGTCAGCCTCTCGCAGAAGGTATCGATAAAGCCGGTGTTCGCCGCCTGCACTTGAGTGCGATAGAAGATCAGGCCAACCACCGGTGCATCCGCGCGCCAGTCGCGCTGCCAGTCAGCCAGCGTCGCGGATGGATGATGCGGGTGATAGATCGCCACCCGCGCCAGCGCCTCTGGCTCGTGCCAGGGGTAGTCACGGCCCAGCCAACGGTTGGCGATGCAATGGAAAAACTGCCGCGCGTTGTCCAAACCACCCTGGCGCAAGAACTGCCACAGCCGGTGGCTATCCTCGGCCGGCACGTTGCTCAGCTCGCTCAGCTCGGGATCGGCACAGTCATCGCCCGGGACCATGATGACGGTAGCGCCGCGCTGGCCTAGCTCCACCAGCCGCTCGATCCCGTAGCGCCAGTAACTGACGCCACCGTGCACGGAAATCAGGATGACCTTGGCGTGCTGCAACACCTGCTCGACATAGAAGTCGATGGACGCGTTGTTGCCCAACTGCGCCGGGCTCGCCAGCCGCAGGCTGGGGTAGTCCTCGGGCAGTTGTCCGGCCACCTCGGCAAGCAGTGACAGGTGCGAATCACCCGTGCACAGCACGACGATGTCCCCAGGCGTCTGGCCCAGGTCGGCAATGCTGTCGGCCGGCAATTGCTGGCCGGGCTGGGTGCGCAGCAGATGCACGGCCGGTCAGCCCGCCAATGCAGCGTTCAGTTCGGTATCTATCGCCGACGGGTCGAGTGACTGGCCGATGATGATCAGCCGGCTGACGCGTGCTTCACCAGCCTGCCAGGGACGATCGAAGTGCTTGTCGAACCGTTGCCCGACGCCCTGCAACAGCAGGCGCATGGGCTTGCCCGGAACCGCGGCGAAGCCCTTGATGCGCAGGATTCCGTGCTTGATCACGGCGCTCTTCAATACGTGCAGCAGCTTGTCTTCAGGCACCTCCGGCAGCTCGACCGCGAACGAGTCGAAGGCTTCATGATCGTGTTCTTCATGGCCTTCGAGATCGTGATGCGTCTTGCGCCCATCGATGTGCAGCTCGGTTTCGCAATCGAGACCCAGCAGCACGTTCAACGGCAGCTCGCCGCCGTGCGCCTCGATGACCTTGACTGCTTCGGGAAGCTCCTCAGCCACCTCGGCCCGCACCGCAGCGAGCGCCTCGGGGCTCAGCAGGTCGGCCTTGTTGAGGATGACCAGATCGGCACTGGCCAGCTGATCGGCGAACAGCTCGTGCAGCGGCGACTCGTGATCGAGGTTGGGATCGAGCTTGCGCTGAGCATCGACCTGATCGGGGAAGGCGGCAAAGGTGCCGGCCGCCACCGCCGGGCTGTCGACCACGGTGATCACCGCATCGACGGTGCAGGCGTTACGGATCTCAGGCCAGTTGAAGGCTTGCACCAGCGGCTTGGGCAATGCCAGGCCCGAGGTTTCGATGAGGATATGGTCGAGATCGCCCCGGCGCGCCACCAGCTCGCGCATGACCGGGAAGAACTCTTCCTGGACGGTGCAGCAGAGGCAGCCATTGGCCAGTTCGAAAACGCGGCCGTTGGCCTCTTCTTCGCTGCAGCCGATGGAGCACTGCTTGAGGATCTCGCCATCGATGCCCAGCTCGCCGAACTCGTTGACGATCACGGCGATCCGCCGCCCTTCGGCGTTGGCCAGCATGTGGCGCAGCAAGGTGGTTTTGCCGGCGCCGAGAAAGCCGGTGACGATGGTGACGGGAAGTTTGGAAAGGGTTTTCATCGTGGCCCTGCGAGCATCGGAAAAAGATGAGCAGGCAGGCGGACACTTACGTGGCGACAACGCGCCAACAAGCACCACCGGAGCACCCCGCCCGGTTGTCAATGTGTGGCGAGGCAGGTCTCCTGGCTCACGACCGGGCGACGCATGGCGCGTCTGCCATCACCCTCGCCTTCCCGCGTCATGCGCAGTGGCTGGAGCGCCAGCTACTCGGCGCACCCAAGGGTCAGTCATTTACAGTTGCGGGGGCAGCCACGGCTTTCCGTGTTCCCTCTTAGCTCTGGCAGCGCCAGAGAACCTCGACCCGTGAAGGCTACGCAGAGCCTGAGAGCGGGTCAATCGCCACGGTTGACCTCGGGAAAAGCTTCGTGGTGTCCTTGCGCGCCCTTTGTTCACACCGTGCCAGCCGCGGTCCATACGCCCGAGCGCCATGCCCATCCAGACCGCCCTAAACGATCCAGCCGCATCCAGCCCCCGAGCAGGGTCAGGCGGATCGTTGTACGTCGCGGGTCTTGGATGCCGCCAGGGGTGCAGCCGGATCGAGCTCGAGGCGCTTCTGCATCGTGCGTTACGCGAGCATGGATTGACGATCACCGCGCTCAGTTGCCTGGCCAGCAGTGAGCGAAAAGCGGACGAGCCGGGCCTGCACGAGCTGGCAGCGCACCTGGCGTTGCCCCTTGCCTTGCTGTCAGCCGCGCAGCTCGCGCCTTATGATGCGGCGCTCAGCGAGGCCTCGCCGCTCAGCAAAATGCTGACCGGCAGCGCCGGACTCGCCGAGGCCAGCGCCCTGGCACAAGCCGATACCCTGAGTCACGACAAAGCCCGGTTGCTGTGCAGCAAGCTGCGTTCTGCCAATGCGACCTGCGCGCTCGCCGTCGCCCGCCTTTCCTGATTGGAGTTTGCATGACCGTCTATTTCATCGGCGCCGGCCCTGGCGACCCGGAACTGATCACCGTCAAAGGGCAGCGCCTGGTGCGTAGTTGCCCGGTCATTCTCTATGCCGGCTCGCTGGTCCCTGCCGCCGTGCTCGAAGGCAACAGCGCCGAGCTGGTGATCAACACGGCGGAGTTGCACCTGAGTGAAATCATCGAGCTGATCCAGCAGACCGATGCCAAGGGCCAGGACGTGGCACGGGTACATTCGGGCGACCCGTCGCTTTACGGCGCCATCGGCGAGCAGATTCGTCATCTGCGCCGGCTGGGCATCGCCTTTCAGATCATCCCGGGCGTGACCGCAACGGCCGCCTGCGCTGCACTGCTGGACGTCGAACTGACGCTGCCGCAGGTCTCCCAGACGCTGATCATGACCCGCTACGCCACAAAATCCGACATGCCACCCGGTGAGCAGCTGCATGATCTGGCGCGGCACGGCGCAACCATGGCGATACACCTTGGTGTGCAGCACCTGTCGCGCATAGTGGCCGAGCTGTTGCCGCATTACGGCGGGGATTGCCCAATTGCCGTGGTGCACCGCGCCAGCTGGCCCGATCAGGATTGGGTCATGGGCACGCTGGCGGACATCGAGGCGAAGGTCAGCGAGAAAGGCTTTCGCCGTACTGCATTGATCCTTGTCGGCCGGGTGCTGACGGCCGAGGCGTTTGCCGATTCGGCGCTATACAACGTCGACACAAGACACCTCTATCGGGCGCCGAAAGACTGAGTCCTGCGGCTTACTTCCGTGGTTTGACCCGCGCCGTCGGTTCGGCGATCAAGGGGTCGTCGGGCCAGTAATGTTTGGGATATCGGCCTTTGAGGTCCTTCTTCACCTCGATGTAGGTGTTGGCCCAAAAGCTAGCCAGATCCTGGGTCACCTGCACCGGCCGGCGCGCGGGCGACAGCAGATGCAGCTTCACCACTTGCCGGCCGCCAGCGATGCGCGGCGTGTTGGCCAAACCGAACAGTTCCTGCAGACGCACCGCCAGCACCGGCGGTGATTCGTTGTAGTCGAGCCGCACGCGCGAACCGGATGGCACGGCAATGGCGACCGGTGCCAGTTCGTCGAGTCGCTGTGGCAGCGGCCAGAGCAACAAGGTCGCGAGCATGCTCTGAAGGTCGAGCCCAGCGAAGTGCGCCAGCCGCGAAACCTTGCCCAGATACGGCAGCAACCAGTCTTCGAGCCGCTCCAACAGTGCCGCGTCGCTGACGTCGGGCCATTCACTTGAGTCGCCCGTGCGCAGATCGAGCTGCCTGAGCAGGCCGATCCGCGCCTGCCACTGGCGCAGCTCCGGGGTCCAGGGCAGCAGCTCCAGACCCTTGCGCCGCACCAGCCCGAGCAGCGCGCGGCCACGGGCCTCGTCATCCAGCCCCGGCAAGGGTTCGCGACTGAGGATCAGCTCGCCGACGCGCCGCTGCCGCTCGGCGCGCAGCACACCTTCGCGCTCGTCCCATTCCAGTTCGTCGCGCTGGCTGACCTGCTCGGCCAGCACCTCCTCGAACAGTGCGGGGTCCAGTGCCGCCGCGCGGTAGATGCGCTCCTCGCGCTGGCCCTGACGACTGCCCAGTTCGGCGATCACCAGCCAAGCCTCTTTCATCAGGGCGTCCGGCTCGCCGAATACAGCCGCTCGACCGTTGGCCAGTCGATATTCGCCGCCGCCATCACGGCGCTGCCGGGCGATCCGGTCGGGATAGGCAAACGCCAGCAACGCGCCGTGCCAGCGATGATCGGAAGCATCGACCGGTGTCGGCGCCGAAGGCCCGCGCAGCAGGCCGCGAAACTGTCGGGCCAGCTGGCGCACCCGTTGTGCGCCGGCATGCCGCCCCGCGCTGCCGTCGAGCAGGCCGAGACGGGTGGAAATGTCAGCGCCGCCGCGCTCGCCGCCGCGCTGGATATCGCGCTCCACCAGCAGTGCAGCGAGATCGGCGGCCAGCGGCGCGAGGCCCAGCGCCTGACCGCGCAGCAGCAGATGGGCGATACGCGGGTGAGCGGGCAGTTCGGCCATGGCCTGGCCGTGGGCCGTCAACTGCCAGCCGCCGCGAGCACTCCGACCGAGCGCACCGAGACGCTCCAGCAGATCCTGCGCCTGCCGGTAAGCCGCAGCAGGCGGCTTGTCCAGCCAGGCGAGCTCATCCGGCTCGACACCCCAGCGCGCCAGCTGCAGCGCCACGCCGGCCAGATCCGCCTGTAGGATTTCCGCATCCCCATAGGCGGCCAGCTGGGCGTGCTGGTCTTCGGACCAAAGCCGGTAGCAGGTACCGGGTTCCAGGCGTCCAGCCCGCCCCGCCCTCTGCGTTGTGGACGCCAGTGAGATACGCCGTGTTTCCAGCCGCGTCATGCCGCTGCCGGGATCGAAGCGCGGCACCCGCGCCAGCCCCGCATCGACCACCACCCGCACGCCTTCGATGGTGAGGCTGGTCTCGGCGATGTTGGTCGCCAGTACCACCTTGCGCTTGCCGGCGGGCGCGGGTTCGATGGCCGCGCGTTGAGCCATCAACTCCAGTTCACCGTGAAGCGGGCAGAGCATCACTTCGCCCCGATCCGCCAGCTGCTCGGCGAGCATGTCATTCACGCGGCGAATTTCGGCCTGCCCCGACAGGAAGACCAGCACGCTGCCCGGCTCCTCATCGAGCGCCTGCAGCACGGTCTGCACCACACGCGGCTCAATTCGCTCGCCAGCTTGAAACGGACGCCCCCAACGCTGCGCAACCGGGTACATCCGCCCTTCACTGCGCACCACCGGCGCCTCGTCGAGCAGAGTGGAGAGCCGCGCGCCTTCCAGCGTCGCGGACATCAGCAGGAGTTTTAGTGGTTCTTCGCGCAGCAGCACTCGTGCGTTCAGGGTCAGCGCCAGGGCCAGATCGGCATCCAGGCTGCGCTCGTGGAACTCGTCGAAGATCACCAGCCCGACATCTTCAAGCGTCGGATCATCCTGCAAGCGGCGCGCAAGAATGCCTTCGGTCACCACTTCGATACGGGTGTTCGGCCCGACCTTGCTTTCGAGCCGGATGCGATAGCCGACCGTTTCACCGACCTTTTCGCCCAACTCGCTGGCCAGCCGCTCGGCCGCTGCCCGGGCTGCCAGGCGACGCGGTTCGAGCATCAGGATTTTTTGCCTGGCCAGCCAAGATTCACCCAGCAGCGCCAGCGGCACGCGGGTGGTCTTGCCGGCGCCGGGGGGCGCTTCGAGTACCGCTTCGTCACGGCTTTGCAGGGCCTGGCGCAGCGCCGGAAGGGCTTCATCGATGGGCAGGGAAATCATGGGTGCTCCGCTTTCGGGGTCGCGATTATAGCGGGCCCGGGCTCACACGCAGCGGCGAACCGAGCCGGGGCCACGGACATCGCAACGATGCCGAACAGAGCGCACCTCAGGAGTGTCTGATATCGAGAAAACATCACGCAGCCCTTGTATAGTTGCGCCACTTTTCCCGGAGGTCCTTTATGCGTACTCGTTCCCGTGTCATCGGCGGCGTGCTGGCCGTCTCCCTGGTTACCCAACTGACGGCGTGCGGCACGCTGTTCTACCCGGACCGCCGTGGACAGATCGACGGCAAAATCGACCCCGCCATCGCGATCGCCAATGCTGTGGGCCTGTTGTTCTATGTGATCCCTGGCCTGATCGCTTTCGGTATCGATTTCGCGACCGGTGCGATCTATCTGCCGGAGGGCAGCTATTCGATGGCACCCGAGAAACTTCAGGAAGCCATCGGGGCCGACGGCGTCGTAGACCAGGCCAAACTCAAGGCCATTATCGAAACGGAAACCGGTCGCAACCTGCCGTTCGATGACCCTCGCCTGATCCAGCACAGCGGTAGCGTCGAGCAACTCGCCGCCTTTGGACTCCGTCCGGCCGCCTGATGCAACACACCCGCGAGCGCAAGGGCGTCAGCGCCGAACACGCCAGGTTAATGCGCCGGGCCACACGGCTCGCACTGGCGGTCGCACTGACGCTGGCCGCGAGCAAGGCACTGGCCTGGTGGCTGAGCGGGTCGGTCAGTCTGCTGGCCGGGCTGACCGACTCGCTACTGGATGGCGCCGCCTCGCTGCTCAACCTGCTGGCGGTGCATTACTCGCTGCGCCCGGCCGACGATGATCATCGCTATGGTCATGGCAAGGCCGAAGCCCTGGCAGGGCTGGGTCAGGGTGCTTTCATTTCCGTCAGTGCGATCCTGGTCTGCGTCCAGGGTGTGGACCGCATGCTGCATCCGCAACCGCTGGGTGCGCCAACACTGGGCATCGCTGTGATGCTGCTGTCGCTGGCGCTGACCGTGGCGCTGCTGATGTACCAACGGCATGTGGTGCGCGAAACCGGCTCCACGGCGATTCGCGCGGACTCGTTGCACTACCGCTCCGATCTTCTGCTCAACGCCAGCATCCTCGTCGCCCTCGTATTGGCTGGCTACGGCTGGGAGCGTCTGGACGCCGTATTCGGCATCGCTATTGCGGCGTACATCTTCTGGAGTGCGCTGAGCATCGTTCGTGAAGCGGGCGCGGTGCTGATGGATACCGAGCTTGCGCCCGAGATCAGCGAACACATGCACCAGCTCGCATGTGACGTGCCCGGGGTGGTCGGTTGCCACGACCTGCGCACCCGGGTTTCCGGCACCCGTTGGTTTGTGCAGATGCATCTGGAGTTACCCGGGCAGCTGCCGCTGATCGAGGCGCATGCCTTGTGCGAGCAGGTCGAGGCGGCAATTCATGCCAGGTACCCTCGGGCGGAGGTGCTGGTGCATGCTGATCCGTTAGAGGTGGTGAAGCCGAAGGGCGGGACAGGATCCGATTGACGGATTCGCCGATCCGCGCGATCTGTTTACAGGCGATTACCGAGTGGCCCGCTCGCTTGGTTTCGCCCTGCTGGGCGAGTCACTTTTTCTTGAGTGGCCAAGAAAAAGTAACCAAAAAGAAGGCCACCCCTGCATCCGGGTTTTGCTTCGCAAAACTTCCCTCCCTCCGGTGCTGCTCCGGGGGGCGTCGCGAAGGGACATCCATGTCCCATCACTCCTCACTCGGCATCCATGCCTCGCGTCCCCCTGCGCAGCACCTACGCTCGGCCTTCTGAAGGGGAATCGAATCCGAGTTGTCTGAATGTTTTTGAACAGCGAAAAAACGCTTTGTTTATCCCTGACAAACGAACTACCAGACGCCTCCGAACGCCCCTTTCAGCAGGCCGAATGGAATCCGCGCGGAGGGGAGCGAGCGGCATGGATGCCGCGAGAGGCGTAAAGGGCCAGGGATGGCCCTTGTACGCCGGCCCCGTAGCGGGGATGGAATGAGGGAAGTCGAGCGCAGCGAGACCCGGATGCAGGGGCAAGACTTTTTGCTTACTTTTTTGGCGTTTGAAAAAAGTGAGGCGCCCAGCAGGGCGAAACCAAGCTATCAAACCGCTCGGAAGCGAGCTCATCTAGGGCCCCCGTTTCAAACGCCAAAACGAAAAAGACCACGCCTGGGCGTGGTCTTTTCGATTCGTTGGGCCGATGGTAACGGCTTCTTCTCTCGACACCTCGTGAGCATCGGGGGCCCGGACCGTCGACCTTGATAAGGTGTTCGGAGATCACGGCGGGGATCGCGTGCCGTGTCATTTCTGCCGGGGGCTGAAGTTGAATAAAGCTTACGCCCGCCGCACCGGCAGAAGTTTGCGAAGATTGCTCATCTATCGCCTACTTGCGCAATCAATGCGCGTCATAACATGATTCACCGCAATCATCTGACTCGAGCCACTAATAATGAGCAAACTAGACCGTTACGACCTGCGCATCCTTCATGAGCTTCAGCATGACGCGCGGATTTCAAATCAGGAGTTGGCCGAACGCATCGGCCTATCACCCTCGCCCTGTTCCCGCCGCGTCAAACAGCTTGAGGACGACGGTTATATAGCGCGCCAAGTTGCGCTGCTGGACCGCAAGAAGCTCGGCCTGACACTGACTGCCTATGTGCTCATCGGCATGGACCGACACACACCGGAGCGCTTCGAGCATTTCGAAGGGGTGATTGGCAAATGCCCGGAAGTGCTCGAATGCAGCCTGGTCACGGGAATGGACGCCGACTACCAACTCAAGGTAGTGGTACCGGACATGGAGCACTACCAAGCCTTCCTACTCGGCACCCTGACCCGCATCGAAGGCGTCTCCAGCGTTCGTTCCAGCTTCGTGCTGCGCCAGGTGTCGTCAAGCACCGAGCTGCCCCTCGAGCACTTGCGAGGCTGAGACGGGACGCACAGTTTAAGCCACACAACGAGAAGGGTTACTGCCTATAATCCGCGCCGTTCTGTCCCGCTCGGTCGGCGGATAATCATCCGAGCGGACCCGGACAACCGCTGTGCCTGTTCAGGCACGTCAGAGCTCCAGCCATCGATGCGCAAGGGAACTGCCCATGAAAGACACCAACCGCGTCATGCAGAGCTACGGCCGCTGCTGCGCCAGCGCCGACTTCTTCGACGACTTCTACGCATGCTTTCTCGCCAGCTCACCGGCGGTGCGGGAGAAGTTCGTCAAAACCGATATGGCGGCACAGAAGCATCTGTTGCGCGCCGGCATCCTCAATCTGGTGCTGTTTGCCCGCGGCATGCCCGACACCAAGCTTCAGGCGCTGGGCAAGAGCCATTCCCGTGCCCATCTCGACATCCGCCCCGAACTCTATGACCTCTGGATTGCAGCGCTGCTGAAGACCATCGGCCAGCACGATGCCCAACTGGAAAAGGAAGACCTGCAGGCCTGGCGTGTGGTGCTGAACAAGGGCATCGGCGTGATCAAGTCGCACTATTGAGTAGTGCCCCCGGGTTTAGAACAGAGCCTCTTGTTCGAACCCATGGAGCGCCGCGCCGTCCAATCTCCTGAGCAGCTGTACACCCTCTACGGGCGTATACTGCGCCGCTCGCGCCCGGCCTGCCCCGAGCGCATTCGTCGATGTCAGTCAGGAGAAATGCGTGGATCCGGAAGTATTTGAGAAGTGGATGATGATCGTCCTGGTCGGCGGGCTGATGGCCTTCATGGCATTCATCATCTGGGACCTGGCCAAGAAATCGAAGGCCGGGAGGATGGGCACAGCGGTCCTCTTCCTGGGTCTGGGTCTGTGCTTGTTTGCCTTCCTCGCCAAACCCATCATTGGCTATATCATCGAGGTCACCCAGGGCATTCCGCACTGATCGCACTACCCGGCTGGCGCCTCACAAGCGCGCCGGCACTTCCCGCCACTCCCCTGGCTGCAAGCCGTCAAGCGACCAGGGGCCAATTCGGACCCGCACCAGCCGCAACGTAGGCAGCCCCACCGCCGCGGTCATCCGCCGGACCTGCCGATTGCGCCCCTCACGTATCACCAGTTCCAGCCAACTGGTCGGCACGCTCTTGCGAAAACGCACCGGCGGGGTGCGCGGCCAAAGCTGAGGCTCATCCAGCTGCTGCGCTTCGGCGGGCAGGGTCATGCCGTCGTTCAGTTCGACGCCATCACGCAAGCGCTGCAGTTGTTCGGCACTGACCTCACCTTCCACCTGCACCCAGTACGTCTTTGCCAGCTTGTGCTTCGGGTCTGCGATGCGTGCTTGCAGCTGACCATCGTTGGTCAGCAGCAGCAACCCCTCGCTGTCACGGTCCAGGCGCCCGGCCGGATACACGCCAGGCACCGGTACGAAGTCTTTCAGGGTTGCCCGGCCATCGGCGTCGTTGAACTGGGTGAGCACGTCGAACGGCTTGTTCAACACCAGCAAACGCGGTTCGGCAGGCGGCGCCTTGGCGACCCGACGGGGCTGTGTTCGACCCAAAGCGGGGCGCGGTTGGCGATGAGGTGAGTTGCGCGGCATGACGTGGCCTTCGTAAACAAGCCGGACATGCTAGGGAAGGCATCTGCGACCGGCAAGCGCCGGTGCCTTTCCCGTTCGCGGATGACCGCAATCGCGCGGCAATGGCATCTAAGGCTCAACGCACGCCAAGCGTGGCCTGCAGTGTTGCCAGGTCTGCGTGCTACGTAGGATGGCGTTGAGCGAAGCGATACCCATCAACTGACACACGCTATGCGTAATCTCAAAGCGCACCACCGAGGTGCGTTGCGTGCCCTGCCGCCAGACAACGCGCCCCGTTATCGGACAACAGATGCTTCCCGCCCTGTAAAAGCGCATTTACCTAACGGCCGCAAAGCACCGACGCAGAAGGCTTCCGCCGAATTGGCACGGATGCTGCGATAGCGCTCCCTGTCCCCATGGACCAACCCCACAGTTGCGCATGGACAGCCAAGGAGCCGCCCACAATGAAACGCCGTCCCCTACTGAAGTCCACCCTCGCCGCCAGTGCCCTGATGCTCAGCGGTCTGTTCCCGTTCACGCTGCAGGCTGCCGAGACCATCAAGGTCGGCATCCTGCATTCGCTCTCCGGCACCATGGCCATTTCGGAAACCTCGCTGAAAGACATGGCGCTGATGACCATCGACGAGATCAACGCCAAGGGCGGCGTTCTCGGCAAGCAGCTTGAGCCGGTGGTGGTCGACCCTGCTTCAAACTGGCCGCTGTTCGCTGAAAAGGGCCGCCAGCTGCTGACCCAGGACAAGGTTGCGGTGACCTTTGGTTGCTGGACCTCCGTTTCGCGCAAATCCGTACTGCCGGTCTATGAAGAACTCGACGGCCTCCTGTTCTACCCCGTGCAGTACGAAGGTGAAGAGCTGTCGCCCAACGTCTTCTACACCGGCGCCGCGCCAAACCAGCAGGCCATCCCCGCCGTTGAATACCTGATGAGCGAAGACGGCGGCAGCGCCGAACGCTTCTTCCTGCTCGGAACCGACTACGTTTACCCGCGCACCACCAACAAGATCCTGCGCGCCTTCCTGATCAGCAAGGGCGTGCCGGAATCCAGCATCGAAGAGGTCTACACGCCGTTCGGCCACAGCGATTACCAGACCATCGTCGCCAACATCAAGAAGTTCTCCGCCGGCGGCAAAACCGCAGTGGTGTCGACCATCAACGGCGACTCCAACGTGCCCTTCTACAAGGAACTGGCCAACCAGGGCCTGGACGCTACCGACGTACCGGTCGTGGCCTTCTCGGTGGGCGAAGAAGAACTGCGCGGCATCGACACCAAGCCGCTCGTTGGCCACCTGGCCGCCTGGAACTACTTCCAGTCGGTGGAGAACCCGGTCAACGAACAGTTCGTCAGCAAGTGGAAGGCCTACGCCAAAGCCCAGAACCTGCCGGGCGCCGACAAGGCGGTAACCAACGACCCGATGGAAGCGACCTACGTCGGCATCAACATGTGGGCGCAGGCAGTCGAGAAAGCTGGCACCACGGATGTAGGCAAGGTCCGCGACGCCCTCGCCGGCCAGACCTTCGAAGCGCCGAGCGGCTACACCCTGACCATGGACGAAAAGAACCACCACCTGCACAAGCCGGTGATGATCGGCGAAGTCCAGGACGACGGTCAGTTCTCGGTGGTATGGGAAACCGAAAGCCCGGTCCGCGCGCAGCCGTGGAGCCCGTATATCCCCGGTAACGACAAGAAGCCGGATCACGCGGTGAAGTCGAACTGATCGAAGCGTCAATCGCATCGCCTCCGTAGGGTGGGCCTTAGCCCACCAGTGAATTCACTGGTGGGCTGAAGCGGAACGCCGCCCGCCCCTACGAGACGGTAACGGTGGATGGATGAAGCGCCTTCCACCCTACAACCGCTCCACTCATAGGTTGGATCGGGACGCGGAGTCGACGCTTTTTCATCCACCTGTCGACCATCACAAGCTCCACCAAGAGAGCTACGGGGTCCCTCGGGAACAAACGAATGAACACTGCCCTGTACCGAATTTTCCTGTTGCTCCTGCTGGCCCTGCCCTGGGCGGCGCACGCCGGAGACGCGACCGACTACGCCAAAGCGAGCCCGGCAAAACAAGCCAAGCTGCTGGAAGGCTGGGCCAATGCGCCAGCCCCTGAGCGGCTGGAACTGATCGAAGCCCTGCGCGCCAACCGCGTGGCAGTCGACAAGAACAAGACGCCCTTTATCGAGGAGAATGGCGACTACCGTGCCCTCGAAGGCGAAGCCGAACCCGTTGGCACGCCAAAGAAGCTGCGCCTGAACAACCGCCTGCGTGGCCTGCTCAATACTGCGCTAGCTACCCATCAACTGTTTTCCGAAGACCCATCCCAGCGCCTGAGCGCCGCCAAACGCCTGCAGCGAAGCGGAAAGCCGGAACAATTGCCGCTGCTCGAGCAGCGCCTGAAAGCCGAAGAAGATCCGGCCGTTAGCGAAGCTCTGACACTGACGCTCGCCAACCTGCAACTGAGCGCCGAAGATCCAGCCGTGCGTCTGGCCGCGGTGCGCCTGCTCGGCGAAACCGGTGCGCCACTGGCGCGGGTGCGGCTGGAGAACCTGCTGGCCGATGAAGCGGAAACCGATACCGCCGTGCGCAAGGCCGCCGAGACCAGCCTGGCTCAGGTCAAGCGCAAGCTGCTGATTGGTGAACTGCTCGGCCAGGCCTTCAGCGGCCTGTCGCTGGGCTCGATCCTGTTGCTCGCCGCGCTGGGCCTCGCCATTACCTTCGGGCTGCTCGGCGTGATCAACATGGCCCACGGCGAAATGCTGATGCTCGGTGCCTATTCCACCTACATGGTGCAAGTGCTGATGGCGCGTCTCGCCCCTGAAGCGCTGGCGTTCTATCCGCTGGTGGCACTGCCGGTAGCTTTCTTCGTCACCGCCGCAGTCGGCATGGCGCTGGAACGCACGGTGATCCGCCACCTCTACGGCCGTCCGCTGGAAACCCTGCTAGCCACATGGGGCATCAGCCTGATCCTGATTCAACTGGTACGCGTGCTGTTCGGCGCGCAGAACGTTGAGGTCGCCAACCCCGACTGGCTGTCCGGCGGGTTGCAGGTGCTGCCGAACCTGGTGCTGCCCTACAACCGTATGGTGATCATCGGCTTCGCACTGTTCGTGGTGCTCTTGACCTGGCTGCTACTGAACAAGACCCGCCTCGGCCTGAACGTGCGTGCCGTAACGCAGAACCGTAACATGGCCGCCTGCTGCGGCGTGCCCACAGGGCGCATCGACATGATGGCCTTCGGGCTCGGCTCCGGTATCGCCGGGCTGGGCGGCGTAGCCTTGAGTCAGATCGGCAACGTCGGCCCCGACCTCGGTCAAGGCTACATCATCGATTCCTTCCTGGTCGTGGTGCTGGGCGGGGTCGGCCAACTGGCCGGCAGCATCTTCGCCGCGTTCGGCCTTGGCATCGCCAACAAAATTCTCGAACCGCAGATCGGCGCCGTGCTGGGCAAAATCCTCATCCTCGCGCTGATCATCCTGTTCATTCAGAAGCGTCCGCAGGGGTTGTTCGCGCTGAAAGGGAGGGTGATCGATTGAATAGCTACCTTTCCTCCTTCGCAGGAACGATGAGGGGCGCCCAGTTCTCGCTAGTGATCAACGCCCCAGCCCACAACCGCGCAGGATCGCCAGCAAGCTGGCTCCTACAAAAGGCAGCAAGCGCAGGAATCGGCGCATACGCCACCAACCATCGTCAGGACGGCCTCGTATGAATCAGCCCCTTACCCTAACGGCTGCGCAGAAGGCTGGACCGAAAGTCACCGCCGTTGCCCTCGGCGTGGTGCTCGCAATCCTGCTGGCCATGCCGCTGCTGCATCTGCTTCCCGCTGACAATGCCTTTCACGTTTCGGCCTACACCCTGACGCTGGTCGGCAAGATACTCTGCTATGCCATCGTCGCCCTGGCGCTGGATCTGGTCTGGGGCTATGCGGGCCTGCTGTCGCTCGGCCACGGCCTGTTCTTCGCCCTCGGCGGTTATGCCATGGGTATGTATCTGATGCGTGAAACCGCTGGCGACGGTCTGCCAGCGTTCATGAGCTTTCTCGCATGGACCGAGCTGCCCTGGTATTGGTACGGCACCTCCAGCTTCCTCTGGGCGATGTGCCTGGTGGTGCTGGCGCCTGGGTTGCTGGCCTTCGTGTTCGGCTTCTTCGCCTTCCGTTCGCGGATCAAGGGCGTGTACTTCTCGATCATGACCCAGGCGCTGACGTTCGCCGGCATGCTGTTGTTCTTTCGTAACGAAACCGGCTTTGGTGGCAACAACGGGTTCACCGACTTCAAGACCATCCTCGGCTTCTCGATCTCGGCTCCGGCCACCCGCGCCACGCTGTTCCTGGCCACCGTCGCGCTGCTCGTTGGCAGCCTGTTCCTGGGCTGGAAGCTTGCGCGCAGTAAGTTCGGTCGCGTGCTGACCGCGCTGCGCGATGCGGAAAACCGCCTGATGTTCTGCGGCTACGATCCGCGCGGCTACAAGCTGTTTATCTGGACCCTGTCCGCCGTGCTCTGCGGCCTGGCCGGGGCGCTCTACGTGCCGCAGGTCGGCATCATCAACCCCAGCGAAATGGCCCCGACGCAATCCATCGAAGCCGCCGTCTGGGTCGCCCTGGGCGGTCGCGGCACGCTGATCGGCCCGCTGCTCGGCGCCGGCATCGTCAACGGCATGAAGAGCTGGTTCACCGTGGCCTTCCCTGAATATTGGCTGTTCGCCCTCGGCGCGCTGTTCATCATCGTCACCCTGTACCTGCCAAAAGGCGTCATCGGATTGCTGCGCCGGAGGGGCGAACAATGAAAACCGCACCCGTACCCGAACTGATCGATCCGGTGGACGCCAGCGGCAGCGGCCGCGACGCCATTGGCCTCGGCCGAGCGAAGAGCGCCGGGCTCGATGCCCGCCACGGCACCATCCTCAGCCTCGAAGACATCAACGTCAGCTTCGACGGTTTCAAGGCGCTGACCAACCTAAGCCTGTACATCGGCGTGGGCGAGTTGCGCTGCATCATCGGCCCCAACGGCGCCGGCAAGACCACCATGATGGACGTCATCACCGGCAAGACCCGTCCCGACAGCGGCACGGCCTTCTTTGGCGACACCCTCGACCTGACACGTATGAGCGAATTCGAGATTGCGCAATCCGGCATCGGCCGCAAGTTCCAAAAGCCGACGGTTTTCGAAGCGCTTTCCGTATTCGAAAACCTGGAGCTGGCGCAGAAGACCGACAAGTCGGTGTGGGCCAGCCTCAAAGCCAAGCTCAACGGCGAGCAGCGTGACCGCATCGATGAAGTCCTGACCACTATTCGCCTGGACACCTCACGCAATCGCCCGGCAGGGCTGCTGTCCCACGGGCAGAAGCAGTTTCTCGAGATCGGCATGCTGTTGATGCAGGACCCGCAACTGCTGCTGCTCGACGAGCCCGTGGCCGGTATGACGGACGCCGAAACCGAGTTCACCGCCGAGCTGTTCAAGAGCCTGGCACGCAAGCACTCGCTGATGGTGGTCGAGCACGACATGGGCTTCGTTGACACCATCGCCGACCACGTCACCGTGCTGCACCAGGGCCAGGTCCTGGCCGAGGGCTCGTTGCAAGCCGTGCAGAACGATGAGCGAGTGATCGAGGTTTATCTCGGACGGTGATTGATTCGAAGGGTGGGCGGCGCCCTTCTCATCACCCATGACATCCCATGGTGGATGGGTGAAGCGTCATCCACCCTACGCCCGCCGAACGTAGGGCGGTAAACGGAGAAGCCGGTCGCCGGCGTCCGCATCATCGCAAGCTAATCGTAGGGTGGATAACGCCAGAGGCTTATCCACCAAAGTGAAGGAGTCGCACATGCTGCAAGTCCAACAACTGCATCAGTACTACGGCGGCAGCCATATCCTCCGCGGTCTGTCGTTCGATGCAAAAATCGGCGAAGTGACCTGCCTGCTCGGGCGCAACGGCGTCGGCAAGACCACTTTGCTCAAATGCCTGATGGGCCTGATTCCGGCCAAGGAAGGCGCGGTGAATTGGGAGGGGAAGCCGATTACCGGCTTCAAACCGCACCAGCGTGTGCACGCCGGCATCGCCTATGTGCCCCAGGGGCGCGAGATTTTCGGGCGCCTCACTGTGGAAGAGAATCTGCTGATGGGCCTGTCGCGGTTCAGCGCGAAAGAGGCCAAGGAAGTGCCCGAGTTCATCTACGAGCTGTTCCCGGTGCTAAAGGAAATGAAGCACCGCCGCGGCGGCGACCTGTCTGGCGGTCAGCAGCAACAGCTCGCCATCGGCCGCGCGCTCGCCAGCAAGCCACGATTACTGATCCTCGATGAGCCCACCGAAGGCATCCAGCCCTCAGTGATCAAGGAAATCGGCGTCGTGATCAAGAAACTCGCAGCCCGCGGAGACATGGCGATCCTGCTGGTCGAGCAGTTCTACGACTTCGCCGCCGAGCTGGCCGACCAGTATCTGGTCATGAGCCGCGGCGAGATCATCCAGCAAGGTCGCGGCGAGACCATGGAAACCGAAGGGGTACGTGGGCTGGTGGCGATCTAAGCGGTTAACAAGCGGTTAACAAGCGGATTGGTTGCCAAGGGAAGCGCGCTAGGCAAGTTCTGGTAGGAGCCAGCTTGCTGGCGATCAGAGCGGTCGCTGCTGGATGCGTTCGCACAGCTTCGCGAGACAAGCTCTCCTACAAACTGGACGCCACTTGTTCAGGGGGCTCGGTCGCAATGAACCTTGCAGCTCGGGCAGCGTGTTGCTGCCGAGCGGCGTGAACGGATTACTCCCCGATCTCCTTGCGGACGATCTTGCCGTCCTCCACCACCGCCATCGTCGTCGGGGTGATGAAGCCGCCATCGTCCGTAATGCCGTCGATCGAGTAGAGGTTGTACTTGGGGTCCATTGCGCTGATCGCCTCGGCCATCTTGGCGCGGACCTGCTGCGGTTCGGTGCTGCCAGCCAGCTCCATGGCCTTGGCCATCGCGTGGAACGCCAGGTAGTTGTAGGCCGCTTCGGAGCCCGGCACCTTGCCGTGTGCCTGCTTGTAACGCTCGACAAACGCCTTGGCCGCCTCACCCTCGTATTCGGACAGCGGCACCACGCCAATCGCGCCCTCAAGCAGGTCGAAGCCGCCAGTGACGGCGGCGATCTCGTCCAGTTTGGCCTGATCCATCACGATGAAACCGCCGGGAAAGCCCAGCTGCCTTGCTTGCTGCATGACCAGCCCAGTCGGCTCAGAAGCGCCGCCAACGAACATCACATCCGGATTGGAAGCGATCACGCGGCTGACGCCGGTATAGAAGTCGGTCGACTTGTTGTAATCCATGGGATTGCTTTCGACGATCTCTCCGCCTTTCTCCTCCC
This sequence comes from Stutzerimonas stutzeri, assembly GCF_024448895.1. Lineage (GTDB taxonomy): Bacteria > Pseudomonadota > Gammaproteobacteria > Pseudomonadales > Pseudomonadaceae > Stutzerimonas > Stutzerimonas stutzeri_Q. Next base: position 296,721 of record NZ_JAMOIC010000002.1, on the reverse strand, counting down.
AGGCCTTGGTCATCATGTCGGTCCAGATCTTGGCGTACTCGTGGGTCGCACCGGCGATGCCGAGCTTCTTGCCGTAATGCTTGAGTGCGTAGTCGGAAAAGGCATCGACGTAGCCGGTGAATTCCGGCGGGATGCGCACGGTCAGCGGATTGCCCTGCTCGGTCACCGACGGCACGCTGGTGTAAGCCATGATCAGGAAATCATCGGCGACGTTGAAGTCCTGCAGGGCGAACACGCCACCGGTATGCGGGACGAAGACTGCAGCGGCCTTCGACTCCTTCACCAACCGCTTGGCGTTGGTCGCCGCCTGGCTCGGTGAATATTTGTCGTCGAGGCTGATGAGATTCACCTTGTAGGTCTCGTCGCCGATCTTGAGCCCGCCCGCCTTGTTGGCATCCTCGACCGCCATGCGCAGGCCGGACAGGGTGTTCTCCCCGTAGAGCGCGGCGCCACCGCTGAGTGGGCCGGTGAAACCGATATTGAGCGTCTGCTCCGCAAACACCTGTGAAGAAGTAAAGGCGGCGGCGATTGCCAGTCCAAGCGCTTTGAGCGTTCTCATTGTTATCTCCTGGGTCATGACTGTTCAGGCGCCGATATAGGCTTTGCGCACGGCTTCGTTACCCAGCATGGCCTGCTGGTCACCTTCCATCACCAGGCTGCCGCCTTCGATGACATAGGCCCGGTGAGCGATCTTCAAAGCGGCAAAGGCATTTTGTTCGGCCAGCAACACGCTGGTGCCGGATTTGTTGATGCGCGAAATCACTTCGAACATCTGGTTGACCACCAAAGGCGCCAGCCCCAGCGAGGGCTCATCGAGCATCAGCAGCCGTGGGCGGCTCATCAGCGCTCGGCCAATCGCTACCATCTGCTGCTGGCCACCGCTCAGCGAGCCGGCCGACTGGTTGCGTTTGTCGTGCAGGATGGGAAACAGATCGAGTACTTCCTTCAGGTTGCGCTTGTTGCCCTCGCTGTCGCGGCGATGCAGATAGGCGCCAAGGGCGAGGTTCTGCGCAACCGACATCTGCGGGAACAGCTTGCGACCCTCCGGGCAGTGCACCACGCCAGCGGCAACCAGGCCGGACGGCCTGAGCCCGTCGATGCGCTTACCCTCCAGCGTGATGGTGCCGGCAGTGGGCTTGAGCAGCCCGCTAATGGTGTTGAACAAGGTTGTTTTACCGGCACCGTTAGCACCGAGCAGTACCACCAGTTCGCCGGCGCCAACCGTCATCGAGACTTGGTTCAGCGCTTTGAAACTGCCGTAGCAGACATCGACCCGATCAAGCTGCAGCATCGTAGTCACTCCCCAGGTAGGCTTCGATGACGGCCGGGTTCGCCTTGATCTCGGCGGGTGTGCCCTCGGCGATCTTCTCGCCGTAGTTGAGCACCATGATCTTGTCCGCCAGACCCATGATCATGTCCATCTTGTGTTCGATCAGGCACACGGTCAGGCCGTGCTCGGGCATCTTGCGGATCAGCTGCGCCAGCCCTTCAGTTTCCTCTGGATTGACACCCGCAGCCGGCTCGTCGAGCAGCACCAGCTTCGGCTCGGTGGCCAACGCCAGGGCAAAGGCGACGCGCTTGCGTTCTTCCTGGGAGATATCCAGCACTACGCGATTTTCCAGATGCGCAAGGCCGACGAAATCCAGCGCAGCGCGGGCCTTCTCGCGGCACTCGCGCTCTTCCTGCTGCAGGCGTTTGGAGTTGATCAGCACGTCCCACAGGCCGGAACGGGTGCGCAGACGATGCCCCACGATGAGGTTGTCGAGGACGGTTGCTTGCTCGAACAGATGCGTGGTCTGGAACGTACGACCGACGCCGAGCCGGGCCACACGGTCGCAACGCATCCGCGAAACATCGTGGCCGTCGATCAAGATGCGCCCGGAGCTGGGCTTGTGGACACCCGAGATAAGGTTGAAGAAGGTGCTCTTGCCGGCACCGTTGGGGCCGATGATGGCGTTGATCTTGCGCGCTTCGAACTCGACGCTGACGTCGTGTACCGCCGCCAGGCCGCCGAACATACGGGTCAGGTTTTCGACCTTAAGCATTGTTGTTCACCTCGCTGCCTGGGCTGACCTTGGTGGCGGCACGTGGGTCCTTCGCCCGCGCTGCCGCGGTGTCCTTGCGCAGCTTCCAACCGAGAAAGGTGCCGATCACGCCGCGGGGCATGAAGATCACCAGCACCACGATCAGCGGACCGAAGATGATCATTCGGTAGTCTGCAAGGACCTGCATCGACTGGGTGATCCAGACGATTCCCACGGTTCCGGCCAGCGGCCCGAACAGGGTGCCGAAGCCACCCACCAGCAGATAGGTGATCATGTCGAAGGTGTGGTTGGGGTTGGCCTCCTCCGGGCCGATGAAGCGAATCATCGAGGCGTAAAGCCCACCGGCGACACCGGCATAGGTGGTCGACAGGACGAACGCCAGCAACTTGTTGCGCATCAGGTCGATGCCCAGCGACTGGGCCAGCGCATCGCCGTTGCGGATCGCCATAAAGGTCCGACCCAACAGCGAAGAAGCAAGGCGCCCGGCGAACCAGATCGCCAGTACCAGAAACAGCAGCGCCAGATAGTAGAAGGGCACTGTCTGGCTGAAATCCACCAGCCCGAAGCCATCTGGCGCTGCGATGCCGCGAATGCCAATGGCGCCGTGGGTCAGCTCTTCCCACTTGTCGATCAGTAGGTAAATGATGAAGCCCACACAGAGCGTGAAGATGGCGAAGAAGTGCTCCCTCAGGCGCAGCGAGACGATGCCGACCAACGCACCCACCGCTGCCGAGACCAGTGCCGCGGCCACGAAAGCCGGCCAGAAATTCCAGCCATGGTCAGCCGTGAGAATCGCCAATGTGTAGGCGCCGATGGCGAAGAAGCCGCCGTGGGCCAGGTTCAGCTGGCCGCAGTAGCCGGTGATGATGTTCAGGCCGTAGACCGCTATGGCCCAGATGAAAGCACTGGCCATCACGTAGACCTGATACTCGCTCTTGGCGAACAGCGGGAAGGCCAGGGCCAATGCCAGCAGCACCAGCTTGGCGCCGCGGCCGGTCAGTAAGGACGCGAAACGATGCATCAGTGAGCCCCCTTGGCGAACAGCCCGGTCGGGCGGAAGGACAGGATCACCACCAGCAACGAGAAGGCGATGATGTCCTTGTAGTCGGACGAGAGGTAGAAGCCGCCGAAGCTCTCCGCGAAGCCGAGGATCATGGCGCCGATGATCGCCCCCGGAATACTGCCCATGCCGCCGAGCACGATGATGACGAAGGCCTTCATGATCACAAGATGCCCCATCGCCGGGTACACCAGGTTGATCGGTGCGTAGAGTGTCGCGGCAAAGGCGGCGAGCATGCCGGAGATAGCGAAGGTCAGCATCGCCACGCGGTTAGCGTCGATGCCGACGAGAAACGCACCTTCGCGGCTCTGCGCCATGGCGATGATGGTCGAACCCAGCATCGTCTTGCGCAGGAACAAATGCAGCGCAAACATCAGGGTAAAGGCGCCAACGATGATTAGCAGGCGCTGCTCAGGGATGATCAGCCCGTCGAAATTGAGGATGCCGGCATAAGGCGAGGCCATGCGGCGGAAGTCCGAGCCCCAGAGCATCTGCACCACCGCTTCGAGAAACAGCAGGATGCCGATCGCCGCGATCTTGTCGTGAATTGGCGGCGCATTGCGCAGCGGGTGAAAGACCAACCGTTCCGACAGCACCGCCAGCACCGCCACCACAACCCCGGAGGCCAGCATGGCGATCCAGTAATGCAGGCCGAGGTCGGTCATGAAGAAATACGACGCGAACGCGCCGACCATGTAGAGCGCGCCGTGGGCGAAGTTGGGGATGTGCAGGATGCCGTAGACGAGCGTCAGGCCGAGAGCAACCAGACCGTAGATGCTGCCCAGGGTCAGGCCGTTGAGCACTTGCTGGAACAATAGATTCAATGCGGCGTCTCCGTGGATCTTGTTGTTATGTGTGCCACCGAGCGATAGCCGATGCCGAAAGACAAGCCGGTCGAACGCGCGACCGCCGCCGGACGCATCGGAACTTCGCCTGACTGACATTGGCACTCGCTGGCAACCTCGTCAAACAGCCAGCTCGGAAGAGATAAAGGGCCATAAAGCAGCGTGATGCTGGCTGCTCGACATCCCAGCTTGCTTGGATGCAGCCTTCTTAGCTGAGCGAGGAGAACGGGAGACGTCTGCGAATCGCACGCCGGTGTAGGCACGTTCGCCGCGGGGCGCGCCTCCTACAACTGTTGAAGCGTTGTGTGGTGGTTTGGATTTGTGGGAGGCCCGACCTCGGGGCGAAGCTTGTTGAAGCCGGCAGACCTGCACCTGCGTTCGCCGCGGGGCGCGCCACCTACAACGGGACGCTGGCGGGTCGCGCACCAATAAAGGGCGCAAATCGCCTCATGCCAAGCATGCGCACCGCAACAGGGCATAGATAACCGTTCGTCCCGCTCGCCAAACACCGCATAGCCGCCAGTCCCAGCCTGGACGCGTCGCGAGCGCACCGCGGTGGCGCGAGAGGCACGACAATTGCTCGATCATCCATCAAACCTCTAATCGAACGGCTTATGACTGCGCTGACGCCACTGTTCACCCCACGTTGGAATGCCGAGCTTGAACTGGGTTACGCCCGCTTCGACGACTCGACACGCCCGGTGTTACGGCGTCACAGCGGGCCCCTGAGGGTTCAAAAACACCTGTATCCGGAGGGCTCCGAGGTCTGTCAGCACATCATTGTGCATCCACCGGGCGGCATCGCCGGTGGTGATCGATTGGATATAGCCGCTACCGTTGGGCAGAACGCCTGGGCCCAGCTAACCAGCCCCGGAGCGGCGAAGTGGTACCGCGCCAGCAGCGCCGCGTTCCAGACATTGACGCTACGTGTCGAAGCAGGCGCTACGCTTGAATGGCTGCCACAGGAGACCATCGTCTACTCCGCAGCGCAGGCCGAGCTGAGCACGTCCATCGACCTGCAAGGCGATGCCCGTCTGTTCTACTGGGACATCGTCGCGCTCGGTCGACCGGCCAGTGGCGAGCGCTTCGACGCCGGTTATTTCCAGGCGCAGCTGGACATCCGCCGTGACGGGGAACTGCTCTGGCATGAACGGCAACGCGTGGTCGGTGGAGACGGCCTGCTGGACTCGCCGATCGGTCTTGACGGCCAGCCGGTGTTCGCCACCCTGATCGTCAGCGGTGAGATCGATCCCGGACTGCTGGAGCGGTGCCGCGAATCGCCGAGCCAGGTACGCGGCGATCTGACCCAGCTGCCCGGTCTGCTGATCGGGCGTTGCCTGGCGAGCGAAGCATTGCACGCACGGGCCTGGCTGATCGACATGTGGCGGCTGCTGCGCCCGGAATTGCTGGGCCGCCAGGCGGTGCCGCCGAGGATCTGGAGTACCTGAACAACGGTGGGTGAGGCTCTGCCGTTACCCACCTGCACTGGCGCTCCGTAGAGGCGCGCCAGCCTGAATTAGCTGGGTGGTTTCGACCACCGGCCGGTGGATGTAAAAGCGACATCCACCCTACGACTGGAGCTGTTATGGATCTGTCACCGAGAGAGAAAGACAAGCTGCTTATCTTCACCGCCGGGCTGGTAGCCGAGCGACGCCTGGCGCGCGGCGTCAAGCTGAACTACCCCGAGGCGATGGCCTTTATCTCCGCGGCATTGCTCGAGGGTGCCCGCGACGGCAGGACTGTTGCCGAGCTGATGCACTTCGGCACCACCCTGCTGACCCGCGAGCAGGTGATGGAAGGCGTACCCGAGATGATTCCGGAAATCCAGGTCGAGGCGACCTTCCCCGACGGCACCAAGCTGGTCACCGTGCATCAACCAATCCCCTGAAACGCAGGTCCATGTCTATTGCGGCAGCGTCCGCTTCGACCCCGAACCGTTTTTTGAAGGATTCAACCGTGCAGATACGTGACGCCCTGGACGCCGACCTCGAAGGCATCCTGCAGATCTACAACGATGCGGTGCAGAACAGCACGGCGATCTGGAACGACCGCCTCGTCGACATCGACAACCGCCGCGCCTGGCTGGCCGAGCGCCACGAGCAGGGCTATCCCGTTCTGGTCGCCATCGATGACGAGCAAAAGGTAGCCGGCTACGCCTCCTTCGGCCCCTGGCGCCCCCACGACGGTTTTCGCCATACCGTCGAAAATTCAGTCTATGTGAGCCCTGACCATCGCGGCAGCGGCATCGGCCGCAGCCTCATGCAGGTGCTGATCGAGCGCGCCCGCCAGCTGGAAAAGCACGTGATGATCGCCGCCATCGAGAGCGAGAACCGCGCCTCGATTCATATGCACCAGCAACTGGGCTTCATGCACGCCGCGCAGATGCGCCAGGTGGGCTGCAAGTTCGGCCGCTGGCTGGACCTGACCATGATGCAACTGACGTTAGATAGGAGGTCCGAGCCATGATCCCCGGCGAATACCAGATCCAGGATGGCGACATCGAGCTCAACGCTGGCCGCCGTACTGTGCAGCTCACCGTTGCCAACAGTGGCGACCGGCCGATTCAAGTCGGCTCGCACTACCACTTCTTCGAAACCAACGATGCTCTCGCCTTCGACCGCGCCACCGCGCGCGGCATGCGCCTGAACATTCCAGCGGGTACAGCCGTGCGCTTCGAGCCCGGCCAGAGTCGCGACGTGGAGCTGGTCGATCTGGCCGGGGACCGCCGGGTGTTCGGCTTCGCCGGACGGGTGATGGGCGAGCTGTAGGGCGAATCGGACGATCAAGCCTTCAACAAGCGGGCGAATAAATTCGCCCCTACAGGGCAGGTGCACCCCACAAACTCGTAGCGTCAACGCAGCACCGTAGAGGCGAATTATTCGCCAAAAGACCACAGCAGCGCGCAAGACGCGCAGAGCAACGCAGCACCGTAGGGGCGAATTTATTCACCCAAAAAGCCACAGCAGCACGCACGACGCGCAAGGCCAACGCAACATCGTAGGGGCGAATTTATTCGCCCGAAAGGCCACAGCAGCACGCACGACGCGCAAGGCCAACGCAGCACCGTAAGGGCGAATTCATTCGCCCCTGAACGAACCACCGGCGGCCTACGTCCGCGCCCAGGCATCAAGGAACAGTCATGAAGATATCCCGCCAAGCCTACGCCGACATGTTCGGCCCCACCGTCGGCGACAAGGTGCGCCTGGCTGATACCGAGCTGTGGATTGAGGTCGAAAAGGACTTCACCACCTATGGCGAGGAAGTGAAGTTCGGCGGCGGCAAGGTCATCCGCGACGGCATGGGCCAGGGCCAGCTGTGCGCCGCTGATGTAGTCGACACGCTAATCACCAATGCGCTGATCCTCGACCACTGGGGCATCGTTAAGGCTGACGTAGGGCTTAAAGACGGCCGCATCGCCGCCATCGGCAAAGCCGGCAATCCGGACATCCAGCCGGACGTGACCATCGCCATCGGTGCGGCGACCGAAGTCATCGCCGGCGAAGGCATGATCCTCACGGCGGGCGGCATAGACTCGCACATCCACTTCATCTGCCCGCAGCAGATCGAAGAAGCCTTGATGAGCGGGGTGACCACCATGATCGGCGGCGGCACGGGTCCGGCCACCGGCACCAACGCCACCACCGTGACGCCCGGCCCCTGGCACATGGCAATGATGCTCAAGGCCGCCGATGCCTTCCCGATGAACATTGGCTTTACCGGCAAGGGCAACGCCTCGCTGCCCGAACCCTTGATCGAGCAGGTCAAGGCCGGCGCCATTGGTTTGAAGCTGCACGAAGACTGGGGTACCACCCCGGCCGCCATCGACAATTGCCTGAACGTGGCGGACCAGTACGACGTGCAGGTGGCGATCCATACCGACACGCTCAACGAATCCGGCTTCGTCGAGACAACGCTGGGCGCCTTCAAGGGCCGCACGATCCACACCTATCACACCGAAGGCGCCGGCGGCGGCCATGCGCCGGACATCATCAAGGCCTGCGGTTTGCCGAACGTGCTGCCGAGCTCGACCAACCCGACCCGGCCATTCACCCGCAACACCATCGATGAGCATCTGGACATGCTCATGGTCTGCCACCATCTCGACCCGAGCATCGCCGAGGACGTGGCTTTTGCCGAGAGCCGGATTCGCCGCGAAACCATCGCTGCCGAAGACATCCTTCACGACCTGGGTGCGTTCTCGATGATCAGCTCCGACAGCCAGGCCATGGGCCGCGTCGGCGAAGTGATCACCCGGACCTGGCAGACCGCCGACAAGATGAAAAAGCAGCGCGGCGCCCTGCCCGGAGATGGCGCCGGCAATGACAACTTCCGCGCCAAGCGCTACATCGCCAAGTACACCATCAACCCGGCGATCACCCACGGCGTCAGCCACGAGGTGGGCTCGATCGAAGTTGGCAAGTGGGCGGATCTGGTGCTCTGGCGCCCGGCGTTCTTTGGCGTCAAGCCGACGCTGATCCTCAAGGGAGGCGCCATTGCCGCCAGCCTGATGGGCGACGCCAACGCCTCCATCCCGACGCCGCAACCGGTGCACTACCGGCCGATGTTCGCCAGTTACGGCGGCTCGCTGCATGCCTCAAGCTTTACCTTTATCAGCCAGGCCGCGTTCGACGCTGGCGTGCCCGAGCAGCTAGAGCTGAAGAAGAAGATCGGTGTGGTGAAGGGCTGCCGCCAGGTGCAGAAGAAAGACCTGATCCACAACGACTACACACCGGACATCCAGGTCGACCCGCAGAACTATCAGGTATGTGCCGACGGCCAGCTGCTCTGGTGCGAACCGGCCGAGGTGCTGCCGATGGCGCAGCGGTACTTCCTATTCTGATCAGATAGCCAGGCGCGAATCTTGAATAGCGAGGGGCGGCAGCGAAGAGCAGTAATCCCCGGCCGCCCCAGCCACCCCACCCCCGTAGGAGCCAGGGGGACGCCCAGTCCTTGCTGGCGATTCTTTTGACGCCCCCTGATCGCGAGCAAGCTCACTCCTACAAGAACAGCATCACACTGCGACTGACCGCAGAGATCGGTGAGCGCTTTCGGTTTACCGCCACAGCCACACCCCTCGTATGAGCCGGCTTGCTGGCGATCAGTGTTCTGCTGTCGCGAAGCCGCGTCAGCACCGATCGCGAGCAAGCTCGCTCCTACGAAAAGCGCTGTGCTCGGTTCGCGGTGATCGCCGCGGAATCTGTAGGAGCCAGGGGGACGCCCAGTCCTTGCTGGCGATCCTCTTGACCCACCCTGATCGCGAGCAAGCTCGCTCCTACAAAAACAGCATCACACTGCGACTGACCGCAGAGATCAGTGAGCGCTTTCGGTTTACCGCCACAGCCACACCCCTGGTATGAGCCAGCTTGCTGGCGATCAACGTTCTGTTGTCGCGAAGCCGCGCCAGCACCGATCGCGAGCAAGCTCGCTCCTACGAAAAGCGCTGTGCTCGGTTCGCGATGATCGTTGCGGCATCTGTAGGAGCCAGGGGGACGCCCAGTCCTTGCTGGCGATCCATGTTCGGTTGTCGCGCTCCCTGAACGCAACTGGGGCGACGACGGTGTCCGTTGAGGCTCAGCTCTACCGGTTGGTGATGCCGTAGGCATTCGCATGCGCTCTTGCACCTAAGAAACGCCCTGGGTGCACGCTTAACGTGCGTCATCGAACGCTGTGCTGCAGGAAAGCGCAGGAAAGCCGAATCGAACAGCGAGGCACCTTTCTTTGTATACAAAAAATCTAACGGTGACGCTCACCATGTCTACTCTTTGCTGAGGCGCAGACCAGCAGGGCCATCGGTCGATCCACAAATGCTCGCGAACCTGCCGTACGCGGAACAAGAACTGCATACAAAAAGCGAACAACAATCTGCACAGGGCGCATACCGATGAATCACGACGACTATCAGATCAAGCAGATCGACCCGAGCTTGCACAACGAAGACCTTGCGCCACTCGCCCCTGCAAAACGCAAGTGGGGCTGGTTCGAGATTTTCAACGTCTGGTCCAATGACATTCAGAGCCTGTTCGGCTACACCCTGGCCGCGACGCTGTTCATCAGTTACGGCCTCAACGGCTGGGCCGTGCTGGCGGGCATTGTAGTCGCGGGTTTCATCGTAATGGGGCTGGTGCAACTGACCGGCAAACCCAGCGTCAAGTACGGCATCCCGTTCCCGGTGATGGCGCGCGCCAGCATGGGCGTACGCGGTGCGAACTTCCCGGCGGTGGTGCGCGGGATCGTCGCGATCTTCTGGTACGGCGTGCAGACCTACTTTGCCTCCACCGCCGTGGCACTGCTCATTCGTACCTTGTTCGGTCCAGGCTCTGAAGCCACGTTGCTGGGCCTGACCACCATCGACTGGATTGCCTACGTGATCGTCTGCGTCTTCCAGGTTGCGCTGTTCGTCAGGGGCGTGGACTGGGTAACGCGCTTTCTCAACTGGGCCGGCCCGCTGGTCTATCTGGTGATGATCGCCATGATGATCGCCATCTGCTACAAGGCCGGCCCAGGTCTCGCTGGCGCACTGGGCAGTATCTTCAGTGGCACTGGTACATATGCCGGCGGGCCGATTGCTGCGTTCGCCGCGGTGGTCGGCACGATGGTCGCCTACTTCGCCGCGGTGGTGATCAATTACGGGGACTTCGCACGCTTCGTCAAGGACGAGCGTCAGATGCGCATCGGCAACTTCCTGGGGCTGCCGGTGAGTCTGGCGATCTTCTCGCTGATTGCCTTAGTGATCACGGCCGGCACCGTGGTGGTGTTCGGCGAGACGCTGACCAACCCGACCGATATCGTCGCGCGCATCGACAATGTCGGCCTGACGCTCGTCGCGGCGATCACCTTCTTCGCCGCCACCGTCGGCATCAACCTGGTCGCGAACTTCATCCCGCCGGCGTATGACATCGCCAACCTGGCGCCAGCGCGCATCAGCGCCCGCACCGGCGGTTTCATCACTGCGGCCATCGCCTTCTTCATCGGCGCCCTGTGGGTGTCGTTCATCAGCGCGGTCGGCATCGCCGCGTTCGTCGATACCCTCGGCGCGGTACTGGCACCGCTGTACGGCATTATCGTTGCGGACTACTACCTGGTGCGTCGCCAGCAGCTGAGCGTGCAGGACCTGTTTTCCGCCGAGCCCGGTTCGAGCTACTACTTCAACGCCGGATGGAACCGCAAGGCGATCATCGCCTTTGGTGTCAGCTCGATATTCTCCGTCGCATCAGTCTGGACGCCTGGCCTGGAAAGCCTGTCAGGCTTTGCCTGGCTGCTCGGCGCGCTGTTTGGCGCGGTGGTGCATTACCTACTGATGCGCAAGCAGATCGTGCCGGCAAGCGTGGCGCCGACGTTTACCCCGCAGGGATGAATGCATACTCCAATCGGCCCGGCAATTTGTCGGGCCGATTCGGATAGAGGTTTCGCTCATGGTAAAGTGCCACGCCCTTCGCCGCGCTCTGACCAAGACGACACCCGCATGAAACGATCGGTAACCGATGACATCTCGGCGATCAGCCGTATCAACGCAGTCCCCGCCATTCTTCAAGTCATCTCGGACACGACCGGTTTGCGCTTCGCCGCCGTGGCGCGTGTCACTGACGATTCCTGGACGGCATGTGCGGTACTCGACCGGATCGACTTCGGCATGCAAGTCGGCAGCGAGCTGGACGTCGCCACAACGCTTTGCCACGAGATCTACGCATCCCACGAAACCATCGTCATCAGCAAGGTCAGTGAGGACGAGCGCTATTGCGATCACCACACGCCGAAGATCTACGGTTTCGAGAGCTATGTTTCGTCGCCCGTGTTCCGTACCGACGGCAGCTTCTTTGGCACCGTCTGCGCACTCGATCCGCACCCAGCGAATCTGCCCGAAGGGACGACCCGGGCGATGATTGAATCGTTCGCGAAACTACTGGGCATTCAGCTGGAGGCCGAGGAGCGTTTCGAGGCCACTGAGGCGGCGCTGATGGATGCAAGGCAAACCGCCGAGCTGCGTGAGCAGTTCATAGCCCTGCTCGGCCATGACCTGCGCAACCCGTTGTCCTCGATCATGTCTGGCGCGCAGCTGATGCTGCGGCGATCGAAGGAACCGGCGATTACCGGTATAGCCGAACACATGTTGACGGCGACTCACCGCGCCTCGCGGCTGGTCGATGACGTACTGGATTTCGCCCGCGGGCGGCTGGGCAATGGCATTCCGTTGAACATTCGCGACTGCGACAAGTTGCACGAGACGCTGGCGCATATCGTCTCGGAAATGCAGAGCAGCTACCCACAACGCAGGCTTCGCTGCGAGATTGAAAGCCTGGCCACCATCCGTTGCGACTCGGACCGGCTGGCGCAACTGTTATCCAATCTGCTGGCCAATGCCCTGACCCATGGGGCGTCCGATGGCGTTGTGCGGGTGAGCGCCCGAATCGAAGCCGGGCACTTCATCCTTGCGGTTAACAATCCGGGCGAGCCGATACCAGCCGAGCGACTCGCACATCTATTTCAACCTTACTGGCGGGAACCCTCGAGCACCCAGTCAGGGCTTGGGCTGGGACTGTACATCGCCAACGAAATCGCGCTGTCACACGGCGGTGGCATGCAAGCGACTTCTACCTCCGATGCGGGCACCACCTTCATTTTCAGCATGCCCACCGGAACGGCCGCAGGTTAGGCATGCTCGGCTTTCATCACTTCATAAGCGCCGAGGTAGGCGCCGGCTAGCTGGGTTTTCTGCTGATCGCTCAGCAGCTTTCCAGCCATCTGGAAGAACTTGTGCTCTTCCTCCTGCAGATGGTGATGGACCTTGTCCGACAGCTTGCGGGCCTGGGCCAGCCAGCTTGGACTGCTTGGATCGGTTTCTTCCAGTGCCTCGACCATTTCGTCCATCTCATGGTGCTCGGCGATGGCATGCCGGGACAGATCGACGCCGCTGTCGTCACCCATAAGCGGAATATAGAAGTGCCGCTCTTCGGCTACCGAGTGCACCCATAGCTCGTGCTTGAGTTGGGCAAACAGCTCTTTGCGTTCGGTGGTATCACCGCTGGTCTGCACCAGACGTTCGGAGAGGTCGCGCTGGATGTCGTGACTCAGACGAAGGGCTTCGAAGATCATCATGGGTGGTATTCCTCTTCCATGAAAGGGCGTGGGGGACGCGATGTGTGACACGCAGGCGCGTAGTGAGTGCGGTCACGCCGCTGATTTTTACGGTTATCCCACCCCTGATCCGCCTTGGCTGTCAGCGCAACTGGCTGTCCTTACTGCCGCGACGGTTGTAGCCGCTGAACTTGGCCTCCTGCTTGTCGTACTCGGTCTGGCACTTCACGCACAACCGAACGCCAGGCACCGCCTGCCGCCGTGCTTCCGGAATCTTCGCATCGCATTCTTCGCAATGGGTCAGGCTTTCGCCTCGTCCCAGACGACTGCGCGCACGCTGCACCGCATCTTCGATGGTGCTGTCGATCTGTTCCTGAACTGCACCTTCATTAGCCCAACCGGTGGCCATTGCACACCTCCTCACACGCTTTCGAGCCACTTTCAGTGGCACTTACCCTTCATTCGAAGGCGGCAGGAGAAAACGGTTCAGTCCAGGCGATTGGCGGCGCCAGCGATCAGTTACGCCAACGGCCAGGCACCACCCGTCGATTTGCTGGCGCCAAATCGACGAGTGGAGCACGAGCTATGGACGTCTTGGCTATCCTTCGGGCCGGAAAACGGTAAAGACCCATGTGCCAGAGCGCTTTGAATGTCCTGGCTGGTCTTCACCGCACGCAGTCGTCACTGGTCGGCTGCCCCAGAACTCAACCAGTGAAGCGGTATATGGACATGAGATACCTGATGGCAATGGCCATCGTGCTAACCGGTTGCGCCAGCCAGCCTGAGGTCGTGGAACGAGAAGTCGGGCAGTTCGACCTCAAGCTCGGTACGGCGCCGACCCGCAGCATGGCGCAAGGATTGGTTCAGCCAACCACTGCAAGCGCCTTTCGCGGCGGCCTGGATCTGACGCACGACAGCGGCTGGTACGTTGGGCAGTGGTCGCCCAGCATTGGCGTCTTGGATGGCAGCCAGCTGGAATTCAACAGTTACCTCGGCTTCGCCCAGCAGCGCCTGGATAATGCACCGGGGTACGAGCTTGGCGTGATTCGTTACAGCTTCCCAGAGCTGGAAAATCGCAACCGCGAGGCCTACTACGCCGGATTCAACCTGGGCGGCAGTCGCCTGGGTGGCGCGTTGAGCAGTGCCCTAGGGCGGACTGACAGCACGCTGTATCTGGAACTGGGTGCGGTGCAGCCGTTTGATCTGGGCGTGCGTTTGAAATACGCCAGCCACTCGATGGACAGCCCCATGTATCACCCCGGCGGCAGCGTGCGCGTGTTCAATGACTGGTCGCTGAATCTTTCCCGCGATCTGCTCGGCGTGCAGATGGACCTGTCCTACACCGACTCCAATCTGAGCGGCCCGCAGTGCGGCGTTTACTCAGGGCTCAACGCCCATTGCGAGCGCTTCATGATGTTCAAGGCCGAGCGCCAGTTCTTCTGACCGTTCGACCTTTGCCAATCAGCCCTGACGGAAGCGCCGCTGCGCGTTGCCGACCGCCAGCAGAAAAGCGGCAGCTGCGAAACCGTACAGCACGCCGAGATTGCCATCCTGGAACAGCCAGGAACCGAGCACCGGCCCGGTAGCCATGCCCATGAAGCGGAAAAAGTTGTAGCTGCCCACGGCTGTGGCCCGGTTATGGGGATACAGATCCATCAGCAGGCTGGTCTGCACCGGCAGTGACAGGCCCAGGAACAGACCGAACGCCGTCACCGCGACCACCAGCGCAGCGAGCGACCACTGCGCCACTGCGAGAAACAGCAGCAGGCTGAGCGCATTGAGCAGAGCGGTCACCAGCAGCATCGGCCGGGGCCGCCAGCGTCCGAGCAATCGCCCACCGGCGAACGAGCCCACCACCACCGCGATCGACAGCGGCAGAAACACCAAGCCTTTTTCGCTGGCACTCAGACCGTACGCGCTGTCCAACACCCGTGGCATGAACACCAGGTAGTTATAGAAGGCGTAATACTGCACGAAGCTCAGCAGCATCAGTGCTACGCCCTGAGGATTGCGCAGCACGTTTAGATACTCGGCCGGATGAAACGCCTTGGGCGCAACCCCGGTTGGCCGCGTCTCCTCCAGCCAGAGGGCGTTGACCAGCAGGACTACGCCGCCGACCACTGCGAGCAGCAGGAACACATAGTGAAAATCCACATGCTCGCCGATGAACCCGCCCACCACCGGGCCGACCACCGGCCCCAGCGCGACCATCATCTGGAACGAGCCCATCGCCCGGCCGCGCTCGGCGCCCTCGAACCGGTCGCCGATCACCGTGACGGCGACCACAGCACCGGCGGCGATACCGACGGCCTGTAAGGCGCGGAATACCAACAGCGTCTCGATGTTCTGTGCCAGAAAGCAGCCCAGCGACGCGACGATGTATACCGCGAGCCCCGCCAGCAAGGTGCCACGCCGGCCGCGTCGGTCGACCAGCGGACCGTAGACGATCTGCATGAACGCCAACACGAATGTGAAGATCGAGATGCTGAGGTTAATCAGCAGCGGCGTCGTGGACAGCGCGGCGCCAAGCTCCGGCAAAATCGGCGCGTAGACCGTCTGGGTGAAAGGCCCGAGAAAAGCGGCGAAGGCCACCATGAAGGTCAGCAGACGTGGATTCATCGGATCTCCCGTGATGGCACGTGGACGCAGGTTATTCCTTGACCTGCATGTATTCCTCGGCCCAAACCATGTACTCCTCGGCAGTCGAATATTTGACCGAAAGCTGCGAGGCGTTGAGGTCCGAGGCATCGATCTGGCGCTGTTCGCGTAGGCAGTCGTAGGTAGCCTTGATCGCAGCGAAATACGCCGCGTGGCCGTTGACCACGATGCGCACGCCAAGCTCGGCCAGTCGCGCGTTATCGCGCAGTTGCGGGTTGCCGTAGGTGACCAGCATCAGCGGCACGTTGAGCTTCTCGGCCACCTGCTCGAGCTGTGTGAAATCTACAATGCCAACCAGGCAGATGGCATCAGCGCCCGCAGCCTCGTAGGCCTGCACGCGCGCAATCACCTCCTCCAGCCCGATCACCCCGGCGTTGGTCCGGGCGATGATGCACAGCTCCGGGTCGATGCGCGCTTCGAGCGCCGCACGAATCTTGCCGACCGCCTCGAACATGCCGATCAGGTCGGTGGACTTGCGACCGAATTTGGCCGGCAGCAGCGTGTCTTCGATGGTCAACGCGGCGATCCCGGCGCGCTCCAGTTCGACCACGGTACGCATGACGTTGAGCGCGTTGCCATAGCCGTGGTCGGCGTCAGCGATGATCGGCAGGCGCGTGACGCGGCCAATGCGCGCGGCCTGCTCGACGAACTCGCTCAGAGTAATCAAGGCGAAGTCTGGCGCAGCCAGTACCTGCAGCGAGGCCACGGAGCCGCCGAGAATCCCGACCTCGAATTCGAGATCAGCCGCGATGCGTGCCGACATCGGATCGAAAACCGAAGCGGTGTGATAGCAGCGACCGGAGGCTAACAGCCGACGGAATTCGCTGCGCAGGGCGTGATGAGAAATACGTTGCATGTGTTTTCCTGATGAGTCGCACGCAAGGGTCGAGTCGCCCTTGTTCGGTAGTGTTGGAAGCGACACGGACGGCCGGAGGCACGCCCGCGGTGTTCTAGATTTGCGGGCGCGGTTGTCGGCCCTGCACATACGCCATGACCAGTCCGCTGGCGATGATGATGGCCATCCCGATGACTGCGCCGAGATCCGGCGCGTGATCGAAGACAACCACCCCCACCACGCCGGCGAAGATGATCTGCGAATAGGTGAACGGCGCCAGCGCGGCAGCACTGGCAAAGCGAAACGCATTGGTTAACAGCAGGTGCCCGCTCATTGCCATGGCACCGAGCGCCGCCATCATCAGCGCGTCGTGGAACGTCGGCGTCTGCCAATTGAAAATCACCAGCACGCTCATCACCAGACTGCCCACCAGACTGGTGATGAAGTTGCTCGTGACCGGATGATCCGTAGCGCTCAGCCGTCGCGTGATCAGTTGATAAAGAGTAAAGCTCACCGCCGCGCCGAACGGCAGCAGGATGGCCGGTGTAAACAAGGCGCCGCCCGGCCGCACGATGATCATCACACCCAGCAGGCCGCAGCCCACCGCCAGCCACTGGCTGCGACTGACGCGTTCGCCCAGCAGAGCGGATGCGATGGTGACCAGCAAAGGTGTAAGAAAGATGACAGCGGTGGCCTCGGCCAAGGGGATGTAGCTCAGGCCACTGATAAACAGCATGCTCACGCACACCAGGCTCAAGCCACGGCAGATCTGCAACTTCGGGCGCAGGGTATGAAACACGCGCCGTCCCATGCGCGGGGTGAACAAGCCGATCATGAGGACGGTTTGCGCCATATATCGCGCCCAGATGACCAGAAATACCGGATATAGCTGGGTGAGGTATTTGGAAAGGCCGTCATGAGTAGCGAGCGTCAGGCAGGAAACGAGGATGAGCGCCACGCCAAGCAACGGATTGTGCGAGTTGTTCAAGGGGATGACCGCGAAGATAGGTAGCTAACTAAGAAATTATGCCCGGAAATGCGCGACTCGTCAGTCATCACGTTAGCCCGGCCGACCAGCCGCCGCTCAAAGAAACAATGTGTCGAGCGGCCGGCCGACGTCGTTCACGCTGCGCATGCCGTGGCACGAAGGGCGATCGTATGGCTGTCATCAAGCGTGGCTTTAATGCAGGCGTCCGTCGGCAGGCGCTCCGTTCGCCTGCGGATCGCGTATGATCGCCGCCCCCCGGAGCGAGCCGCCATGCGGCCGCGTCAGTTCGAGTGTTGTTTCGATGTTCAAGTTACGAGCGATGCAGGCGCGCGATATTCCTGCAGTGATGTCGATTCAAGAAGAATCCTACGCCGTTGAAGTCCTTGAGGATGAAGCGGTGATCCGGGCGCGCTTCGCCGCCTGCCCGCAGCTGGCCTGGGTGGCCGAAGATGATCAGGGCGTTTGCGCCTACCTCTTCGCGTACCACTCGCGTGTCGGCAAGGTGACGCCGCTGGATGGCGAGTTTCAGCATCACGGTGAAGCCGACTGCCTGTATCTGCACGACCTGGCCGTCGCCCGG
The DNA here is from genome assembly GCF_024448895.1 of Stutzerimonas stutzeri. Lineage (GTDB taxonomy): Bacteria > Pseudomonadota > Gammaproteobacteria > Pseudomonadales > Pseudomonadaceae > Stutzerimonas > Stutzerimonas stutzeri_Q. The sequence continues at coordinate 278,638 of NZ_JAMOIC010000002.1, read as the reverse complement.
CGTGCCGGGGGTCGTGGCATCGGACCGGCGCTGGTGCGTTGGAACCTGGAGCAAGCCCGCACTCAGCAGCTGCGCTATTCGGCGCTTGTGTCAGTGCAGGAATCCGAAGCCTTCTGGTCGCGTCTGGGCTATACCGCCCACGAAGAACTGGACCAGCCCCAGGCGTCGAATCTGGCCAGCTACCAGATTCCAGCCGTATATATGGTGCGCGAACTGCATTAAGCGACTCTTTATGGTGCAGTCTAAGAGCGCTTGCACCCTAATGGATCATCAAGAGCCCCATTATCAGGCACTCATCCCACCAAGCCCGCTGGATGCGCCATTACCCAGGTTGGCAAGGGCCTTGCTCTGCTTGTACCCACAGGTACAACCGGAACCGCCCATGCTCGTCATACGCCAACGCACCGCACCGCACCCTCACCCCGACGCTGAACTGGAGCTGAGCTACGAAGCGCGCAGCAAATCCCGGCTGCGCTGCTTTACCACCAATACCGAAGACGTCGGCCTGTTTCTCGAGCGCGGCCAGCCTCCGTTACGCGATGGCGAGTGCTTGCAGGCAGAAGACGGCCGCATCGTTATCGTGCGGGCGCGCGCCGAGAAGCTTCTCCACGTCACCTGCGCCAGCGCTTTCGAACTGACCCGCGCGGCTTACCACTTGGGCAATCGCCATGTCGCTCTTCAGGTCGGTGACGGCTGGCTGCGATTGCTCGACGATTACGTGCTCAAGGACATGCTGCTGCAACTTGGCGCCAGCGTCGAACACATCGAGGCGCCCTTCCAGCCGGAACATGGCGCGTACGGTGGCGGCCATCACCACTCACATGCAGGCGAGGCGGAATTCAGCTACGCACCGCGCCTGCATCAGTTCGGCGTGCGTACGTGAATCCAGCCGCGTTCGCCTTGCTGCGCCTTGCCAGCCCACAGCTGCCAATCGGTGGATACAGCTATTCGCAGGGCCTGGAAATGGCCGTAGAACGCGAACAAGTAAAGGATGAAAGCACCGCGCGCAGCTGGCTGAGCGACCAGCTCATGCTGAACCTGGCACGTTTCGAAGCGCCACTCCTCTTTGCTCACTGCCGCGCCGCCAGCGCTCAAGATTGGCCTGAACTTAAACGGCTCGCAGCCTGCCATCGCGCCAGTCGGGAAACCCGTGAGCTGAGGCTGGAAAGTCGGCAGATGGGATATTCGCTCAAGCAGCTGTTGGACAATCTGCCGGAACTCGATGAAGCGGCACGCGCCCTTTATGAGCGTATCGAAGAGCCCGGTTTAGCCCTCGGCTGGGCCTTGGCCGCGCGGGCATGGGGGATCAGTGCTGAAGATGCGCTTACCGCCTGGCTCTGGGGTTGGTTAGAGAATCAGCTGGCGGTGTTGATGAAGACCCTGCCGCTCGGGCAGCAGGCGGCCCAGCGGTTGACCTCCCAGTTGCTGCCAAGCCTGCAACGGGCCCAGCGCGACGCGACCTCGATTGAGCCAGAGCATTGGGGAAGCGCGGCATTTGGGCTGGCGTTGGCCAGCATGGCGCATGAACGGCAGTACAGTCGGTTGTTTAGATCATGAGGGCCTTCGCGACACGCGGACAGATGCTGGCGGCACATACATTTTCGGATGACATCACTCGATCATTGGCCCGAACTTGGGTGCAACGCCCCACCACCGATACCACCCGTAGGATGGCGTTGAGCGAAGCGATACCCATCAAATCAGGAACTCACCGATGGGTATCGCAGGCTCAACCCATCCTACGGTCTGAAATGGTAGTTCAGCAGCGTCTGATGGTTCGATTCCCCTTCAGAAAGCCGAGCGCAGGCACAAAGCCGCACGCGCCGCGGCCGCCAGATCGATGCGGTACTCAGCGCGCGCTCTCGCGGAAAAGGAGCAGCGGCCATGCCGCCTGCAGCTCAAGACAAAAAATGCACAGCGCTTATTCCCAACACCCGAGCCAGCTCACGCGGGCGAACAAGTTCGCCCCTACGAATCCCATCCACCTGCCCCACCGGCAGGCGCGATTCCCTTGCATCAATCCCGAGGCAGCCAAGCTGCCTTCCAGAGGAGAATGTCCATGAACACCCAACCCCTGCGCGTCGGGATCGGCGGCCCGGTCGGTTCCGGCAAGACCGCGCTGACCCTTGCCCTTTGTCTGGCCCTACGCGAGCGCTACAACCTCGCGGTGGTCACCAACGACATCTACACCCAGGAAGACGCCCAGTTTTTGGTGCGCAACGAAGCCTTGGCGCCGGAACGCATCATTGGCGTTGAAACCGGCGGCTGCCCGCACACGGCGATCCGCGAAGATGCCTCGATCAATCTGGAAGCCGTCGAGCAGCTCAACCGCCGTTTCCCAGGGCTGGACCTGATCATCGTCGAATCCGGCGGCGACAACCTTTCGGCGACTTTCAGCCCCGAGCTGTCCGACCTGACCATCTACGTCATCGACGTCTCGGCTGGCGACAAGCTGCCACGCAAGGGCGGTCCGGGCATCTGCAAGTCCGATCTGCTGGTGATCAACAAGATCGACCTGGCACCCATGGTTGGCGCGTCGCTGGAGGTCATGGACCGCGACACCCGCAAGATGCGTGGCGACAAGCCATTCGTCTTCAGCAACCAGAAGGTTGGGCAGGGCCTCGACGAGATCATCGCCTTCATCGAGAAACAGGGAATGCTCAGCGCCACCTGACGCGACTACGGATTTCGCTGGGCCAGCCTCACCGGACCAGCACCCACGCATCCATCCGGCGCATTGCGCGTGCGCCATGCAACTCAGAGGAAAACCCGCATGAAACTGCAGAAACTGTTCGCCGTGTCCGCCCTGCTGCTCAGCCCGGCCCTGGCGCTGGCCCATCCCGGCCATGACCACGCGGGCGTGATGTCCGGCATTGCACACCCAATCTTCGGCCTTGATCACCTGTTGGCCATGCTCGCCGTCGGTCTCTGGGCCGCGCAGCAGACAGGCAAGGCGCGCTGGGCACTGCCGCTGACCTTCGTCGCGACCATGCTGGTTGGAGGCCTGTTCGGATTCACGGGGATGCAGCTGCCGTTCATGGAAACGGGTATCGCCGGATCGGTCCTCGCACTCGGGCTGCTGGTGGCTCTGGCGGTGCGTCCGCCTCTGGCTGTTGCAGCCGGGTTAACCGCTCTGTTCGCGCTCAGCCATGGCGTCGCGCACGGACTGGAGTTGCCGGCGCTCTCCAGCCCCTGGGGTTATGCGGCGGGCTTCATTGTCGCCACCGCAATGCTGCACGGGGCCGGTTACGTCGTGGCGCGTAATCTTCCGCAGGTCGCGGCACCGCTGGTGCGTATTGCGGGGGCTGCTTCTGCACTGGCCGGTGCCTGGTTGCTGGCAGCCTGACGAGCAGCGCCAAGCTGCAAGTAGAAGCAAAAGCTAAAAAGCCCGAGTTGATCTCGGGCTTTTCTATTGCAGCGTGCCGCTCCTTTACCGGAACGGCGGCTCGTCGAAGCTACGCAGTTTGCGAGAATGCAGCGAGTTGAGCTGGGTACGCAACAGATCGAGCGCAGCGATACCGATCTTCAGATGCTGGGTCACCGCGCGTTCATAGAAGGCGTTGGCCGATCCCGGCAGTTTGATCTCGCTGTGCAGCGGCTTGTCCGACACGCAGAGCAGGGTGCCGTAGGGCACTCGCAAGCGATAACCCTGGGCGGCGATGGTGCCACTTTCCATGTCCACCGCCACGGCGCGTGACAAGTTGATCAGCGGCCGCTCCTGCGCCCAGCGCAACTCCCAGTTCCGGTCGTCGTAGGTCAGCACGGTGCCTGTGCGCAAACGGCGCTTGAGCGCTTCGCCCTGTTCGCCCGTCACCTGGGCGGCGGCTTCCTGCAAGGCCTGCTGGACTTCAGCCAGCGCCGGCAGTGGGATGTGTGGCGGCAGCACGCGATCAAGAATGCCGTCACGACGCATGTAGGCGTGGGCCAGCACGTAGTCACCGATGGACTGCGACTGCCGCAGCCCTCCGCAGTGGCCGATCATCAACCAGCAATGCGGGCGCAGCACGGCAAGGTGATCGGTGATGTTCTTGGCGTTCGACGGGCCGACGCCGATGTTCACCAGGGTAACGCCGTCGCCATCTTTGGCCTGCAGGTGGTACGCCGGCATCTGGTAGCGGTGCCAGAGCACGCCGCCAATGATTGCCTGGGCCTCGCCCTCCTCCATGCCGCGCTCGATGGTGATGTTGCCGGGCAACACCATGCGCACGAAACGGGTGTCGTCACGCAGCATGTCGAGGCCGTGGCGGATGAACTGGTCGACATAGCGGTGATAGTTGGTCAGCAGGATCCAGGGCTGCACGTGGCGCCAGTCGCTGCCGGTGTAATGCACCAGCCGGCGCAGCGAGAAATCCACCCGCGCGCCGTCGAAGAGCGCCAGCGGATAGGGGTCGGCGTGCTCCCAGTCATAGAGACCGTCGGCGATGTCGTCGGTGGCCGCGGACAGATCGGTGCTGGGAAATACTCGGGCAAGCTCGGCAGCGGTCACACCAGTGCCGGCCAATTCATCGCCCTGCTCGATCACATAGGGATAGGGAATGTTGCGGTCGCTGATGCCGACCTCGACCGTTACCGCAAAGTCCTTGATCAATGGCTGCAGCTGATCGAGCAGATAGCTGCGGAAAGCCGCCGGATGGGTCACGGTCACGCTGTAGACACCCGGAGACTGCACCTTGGCATAGGCACGGGTAGATGCCGGCACCTCGCCGTGGCATTCATAGGTCAGGCGCAATTCGGGATAGCGAAACTGCGCGCGCTCGGCCGCATCGGGTTCCTGGCGCGTCTTGACGTAGCGTTTGAGCGCCTGGTTCAGCGAGCGGGTGGCATGCTGGTGCAGCTCGGCAAGGTGGTCCACGGCCGCTTCAGCGCTGGTGGCAATGCGAAAGGTCTCGCCTGCTGGATTCATGGTGGGTTTTCCTTGTCTGTTCATTGAAAACATCTTGCCTGCTGTTCGATGACAGCGGTAGCACCCGTTTTGGTGCGTTTAGCGAGGAGGAGAAGCCGCCAGCGCAAGGGCAATCGCTTCCAGCCGCGCCTTGAGTATCACCAGGCTGGGCGCTGCCGTCAGGCTCAGGCGCAGCGCATGGGGTGCGTCGTGGCCAACCGCGAAGACTTCCGCTAACGCCGCCTCGATGCCGGCATCGCGGCAGAGCCCTGCAAGATCACGATCACCCGGCAGCGACAACCAGAGATGCGGCGAGGCGACCAGCCCTGTTGGGCCAAGCAGTTTCTGCGCCAGGCGCCAGCGACGGGTCATCTGCTCGCGCTGCCAGGCCAGTCGGCGCGCCGCGGTGCCATCTTCGAGCCAGTCACTGGCAATCCGCAGGCACAGTGTCGACAAAGCCCAGCTGGTCGCCTGCCGTTCGGGATCAATGCGCGACAGCCAGTTTTCCGGCCCGGCAATAAAGCCCAGCCGCAGGCCTGGGGCGACCGTTTTCGACAGACTGCTAATCAGCAGCGTGCGTTCGGGCAGCACAGAGGCCAGAGGCGGCTCGTCTCCCAGCGCGCCATAGATGTCATCCTCGATGATCAGCAGGTCGTGCCGCCGCGCCACGGCAGCGATGGCGTCGCGCCGCCGGACATCCATGCTGACGCCGGTGGGGTTCTGCATGCAGGGCGTCAGCACCGCGACGCGCGCCGATGTGGCGCGCACCAAGCGGTCGAAATCATCCGGAAGGATGCCGTACTCATCCATCGCCACGCCATGCAGCGGCAGGCGCAACTGCCTTCCGGCCGCCTTGATGCCCGGCGAGGTCAGCGCCTCCACCAGCACCGGCTCACCGGGCTCGCATAATCCGATCAACGCAGCGAACACACCCTGCTGCGCACCTGCACAGAGCAGCACCTGCTGCGGGGTCATTTCCAGCGAACGGCTGCGCAACCAGTTGCTCACGGCAAGTTGGCCACGCTGCAGACTGCGCGCCGAGGGATAGCCTTGCAGCGTCGCCACCTCACCCTTCGCGCACAGCGCGGTCATGCTGCGCTGCAGATCTTCATCGTCGGGGTCGAGTACCGGCAGGTTGGTCGACAGGTCCACCAGCTCCGGATGCACATCGGGCAGCTTCAGGCGGAACAGACTGGCCTCGCGGCTGCTGGCCAGCACAAAGGTGCCGCGCCCCACCTCGCCACCTACCAGATGTCGGCGCGCCGCTTCGCGATAGGCCTGCATCGCCGTGCTCGGGTTGAGGCCGAGCGCCCAGGCCAGTCGCCGCTGAGGCGGTAAGCGGTCGCCAGGCTTGAGTTCACCCCGTGAAATGGCCGAGGCCATGGCGTCGACCAGTGCGAGATAGCGCGGCTGATCGTCGGCTTCGAGTTCAGGTAACCACATTGTCTGCCATGCAATATAAGTATTTACCCACACAATGCGCGTCCATAGGATCGACGTCAAACCCCGACAAGGAGCTATCCGATGTTCGATCTACCTGCACTGCGTCAGGCAGCCGAGCTGATAAATCAGAGCGTACCGCCGACGCCTCAGCTGTCCTGGCCATTGCTCGCCGAGCGGCTGGGCTGCGAGGTCTGGGTCAAGCATGAGAATCACACCCCGGCTGGCGCGTTCAAGGTGCGCGGCGGTGTGCTCTATGTGCACGAGCTGCTCAAGCGCGAACCTCATTTGCCAGGTCTCATTACCGCCACCCGCGGCAATCATGGCATCAGCATGGCGATGGCAGCACGCAAGGCAGGCCTGCGTTTGCAGATTCTGGTCCCGGAGGGTAACTCGGCGGAAAAAAACGCAGCCATGCGTGCCTGTGGCGCCGAGGTGATCGAGTATGGTCGCGACTTCGACACGGCTCGCCAGCGCGCCGCAGAACTGTCTGAGGAAAACGGCTGGCACTTCGTCCCATCCCTGCATCCGGACCTGATCTGCGGCGTCGCCACCTATGCGCTGGAGCTGCTCGAAGCGCTGCCGGATCTGCGCCGGGTTTATGTGCCGATCGGCCTCGGCTCCGGCATCTGCGGAATGATTCGAACCCGCGATCTGCTAGGCCTGGATACCGAGGTCATCGGCGTGGTGTCCAGCGCTGCCGACGCCTATGCCCTGAGCTTCGAGCAGAGCAGTCTGGTCTGCACCGAAACGGCCGATACCTTCGCCGATGGCATGGCGTGCCGGATGCCGGTACCGGAGGCATTGGAAATCATCCGATCAGGCGCGGCGCGCATCGTGCGAGTCGACGATGCCGAGATTCGCCAAGCCATCGTTGCGCTGCACGAGGACACCCATAACCTCGCCGAAGGCGCAGGCGCCGCTGCACTGGCAGCAGCGATGAAGGAGCGCGAGCGCAACCGTGGCGAGCGCATCGGCGTGGTGCTCAGCGGCGCCAATATCGACCGCCAGGTGTTGGCAAGCATCCTGGCCGGGCAAGCCTGACGCTGCGTGATCTACAACCGCTCGCTAGTCCAGGAACGGCGCACTGCGAGCCAGCAGCGCGCTGATGTCCAACCCACGCGGCAGGGTGCCGAAGACTCGCCCGCCGCCGTAAAGGCGACTGGCGATGAAAGCATCCGAAACCGCCTCGTTACCCGCCTCGAGCAGCAGTTTGGCCTGCAGCGCAACGGCCACATCCTCGGTGAGCTGACGCGCGCGGTACTGGATGTCGTCCTTATCGGTGAAAGCGCTTTGCAACCGGTCGATGTGCTTCTTCAAACGGGAATCGCCGTGACCATCGCCCAGCTCGGTGAATAGGACTTCGAGCACGCCAGCCTCCTTTGAAAGCGCGCGCAAAACATCCAGGCACTGAACGTTGCCCGAGCCTTCCCAGATGGAGTTCACCGGGGCCTCGCGGTATAGCCGCGGCATGATGGTTTCCTCGACGTATCCGGCGCCGCCCAAGCATTCACTGGCCTCGGCGATCATTTCTGGCGCACGTTTGCATATCCAGTACTTGCCGACCGCGGTCACCAGTCGGGCGAATTTCTCTTCCTGCTCTTCGAAGGGATTGTCGAGGGCTCGCCCCATGCGCATGGTAAGCGCCAGTGCGGCTTCGCTCTCCAGCGCCAGGTCGGCCAACACGTTCTGCATCAATGGCTGCTCGATCAGGGCACGACCGCCCACCTGGCGATGCGCGCAGTGATGCATGGCCTGGGTCAGCGCCTGTCGCATCAATGAACTGGAGCCGATCATGCAGTCGAAGCGGGTCGACGAAACCATCTCGATGATGGTTGGAACGCCCCGCCCTTCCTCGCCGATCATCCAGGCCAGCGCGCCGCGGTACTCGACCTCGCTGGACGCGTTCGACCAGTTGCCGAGCTTGTTCTTCAGCCGCTGGATATAAAACTGGTTACGGCTGCCGTCTGGTCGGTGGCGCGGCAGCAAGAAGCAGGACAGGCCCCTGTCGGTTTGCGCCAGGGTCAGAAAGGCATCGCACATGGGCGCCGAGCAGAACCACTTGTGCCCGACCAGCTCGTACATCTGCCCCGGCCCCGTAGCGCCAACGGCATGGGCACGGGTGGTATTGGCGCGCACATCAGTGCCGCCCTGCTTCTCGGTCATGGCCATGCCGATGGTCAGGCCGTTTTTCTGCTCCATCGGCACATTGCGCGGGTCGTAATCCAGGCTGAGGATCTTCGGCAACCAGATCTCGGCAATTCCAGGCTGTTGCCGCAGCGCCGGTACGCTGGCGTAGGTCATGGTCAACGGGCAGCTGCTGCCGGATTCGGCCTGATTGTGCAGATACATCAGCCCGGCTCGCGCCACCTGAGCGCCAGGTTGCGGATCGGTCCAGGGCAGCGACGGAATGCCATGGGCGATCGCTGCGCTCATGAGCTGGTGATAACCCGGGTGAAATTCCACCAGATCGAGACGATGGCCATAGCGGTCATGACTCTTGAAAACCGGCTTGTTTTCGTTGGCAAGAAAGCCTGCGGCCATCAGTGGACCACCGGCCAGAGCGCCGTAGGCATCCAGACGCGAGTCGGCCCAGCCTCCGCGGTATCGCCGCACCCAGTCCTGCAGCGGCAGGTCGAGGCGATACAGATTCGCACCTTCGAGCGGCGGGACCTGGTTCAGCACCTCATGGGTTTCAGCGTTATGGTGCAGGCTCATGTGGGTCTCCTCGGCAGTAGCAGCGAAGGGCCCGACAGGATATGGAATTATTTTGTTGGCGTTGTCTACGCCACGCTAGCCGGGCCGGCAGGGGTCGTCTCTGGCAGCGACCCGCCTACAGGAGTGAAGCACGCATGCCACATGCGAAAAAGTGAGGTTTCGGCCAATTGCTGCGCCAAGCACTGCGCCCCGCAAGGCGCTCTCAGCCCAACCGAAGCGGCAGGCGCACCATGAAGCGGCTGCCGCTGCCAAGCTCTGACCAGTACGAGATTTCGCCGCCTTGCAGCTCCACCAGCTGCCGGCATAGTGACAGGCCGATGCCTAGCCCGCCGTGCTGCCGGGTCATGCTGCCGTTGAGCTGGCGGAAATGCTGATACAGCGAATCATCGGCCGGCTCCTCAAAGCCGATGCCTGTATCGATCACTTCCACTTCCAGAACGAACCGGGACTGGTCGTCATCACGGCCATTTAGCGCGAGCGTCACCTGCCCCTGCGGGGTGAACTTGATGGCATTGTCGAGCAGATAGCCAAGGCTCTGTTTCAGCTTGGATACATCGGCGACGCAATGTGCAGGCAGGTGCTCTGCCAGGTGAACGTGTAGCTCGAGTCCGCGTACCGCAGCACGGGGACCGTAGATCCGGGCGAGTTCATCGGCCATCACACGCAGCTCGAAGGGCTCGTCATGCAGCTGCAGGCGACCGGCCTGCAGCTCGGTGAGGGCAAGAATGTCGTTGACCAGTTGCATCATCTCGCGCGCCGAGCCGGTAGCAATGCGCTGGTACTGATCCAGCTCGCCGTTCAGCTCCAGGGTGCGCATCAATTCGAGGCTGCCCAGTACGCCGTGCATCGGCGTGCGCAGTTCATGGGTGACGTTGGCCAGGAATTGATCCTTGAGCCGATTGCTCTCGGTCAGCTCACGGTTCATCTCCGCCAGTTTGCGGCCGGTCTCCTCGAGTACCCGCGCGCGCTCCTCCTTCATCATGTTGATCCGGTCGGCCAGCGCCAAAGACAACAGCGCAACTTCCAGTGCCGAACCGATCTGCCCGGCATACATGGTGAGAAACATGTGCGGCAGATAACCGAGGACCATCAACGTGTTGATCTGTCCACCGATGAGAAATGCGCTCCAGGCAATCAGGAAATAGCGCGCGACGCGCATCCCCCTGTGCCAGGCGACGATGCCGGCAACGAAGATGACCAGGATGAACCAGAGCGCGAGGAAGGTCGCCATTCGCAACGCGAGCGCGTAGCTGGCGAAGAGCGACAGAATCATCGTCAGCACACCCAGCGCCATCAGCAGCATCAACGTGTGGTCGATCCAGGGGCTATGTTCGCTGGTATGCAGGAAGCTACGCGCGAACTGGCAGCCGAACAGCCCCGCCGCGCCGATCAGAAAGGGTGTCGACGCATTCGCCCACCATGGCCAGTTCGGCCAGAGGTATTGCACGCCCAGACCGTTGACCGAGACCTGATACAGGCCGAACGAAGCGATATACAGGATGTAATAGAGATAGCTGCGATCGCGCACGCTGAGGTAGATGAACAGGTTGTAGACCAGCATCACCAGCAGCACGCCGTAGATGATCGCGAGCACATAGACGTGCCCGGATTGTTCTTCCAGATAGGCCACTGGCGCCCATAGGGTCAGCGGAATCTGGATCGATCCCTGGCTCTCGAGCCGCAGATAGATCCGCTGCGGCTGGTTGGGCGCCAACTCGAGTTCGAAGAGGTGGTTGCGCTGCCTGATCTGCCGATCATGGAACGGCAGCGCGTCGCCGCTCCGCTGCGCCAGTCGATATGTGCCAGGCCCATCGGGGAGATACAGGTCAAGATGATCGAGCGGCGGATAGGCAAGCTCCAGCCAGCGCCGGCCGCGCTCGGTGGCGGAATCGGCCCGGTAATTCAGGTCTACGCGCAACCAGAATGCCGAACGGGAGTAGCCGGCATTGACGACATCTTCCGTGCTCTGCACGAACTTGCCGGCCGCATCGAGAGCGACGACTTCTTCGATGGTGGCGCTGCGACTGGGATCTTCCAGCAGGGCCATGACCCGTCCAAGCGGCAGGCGCTGCGTGCGCTCATCGAAATCGACGGCAACGGCGATCATCGGCAGAAGGCCGAACAGGAATATGAGGATATGGTGCATGGAGGGGGCCTTGTCGAACCGCGTCAGGAGAACCCCGCTCCCCTGAATGCACGCAGCCGACTCAAAGTAGTGGCACTTTAGCATGTTCCCGAACGTCTTGAAGCGGTCGCCGCGCATATCCTGCCGGAAGGCTGTAGGGCGCGACAACTCCGCGCAGGGTGCCAGCGCAAGCCGCCCGCCGGGATTGATGTTAAGCTCGCACGCCATGAAAACCCGGCGATAACTGGTCAAGGCCAGCGCTCTCACCCATGCCTCGGGGAACCCCAATCGATGTCCGGCCCATGCTCCCGCCCTGTCGTCCTCTGCCTCTCCGGCCATGACCCAAGCGGAGGCGCCGGCCTGCAGGCTGATATCGAAGCCCTGATTGCACAGGGCTGTCATGCCGCGCCCGCGGTCACCGCGCTGACTGTTCAAGACACGGTCGACGTGACGGATTTCCGAGTCCTCGATCGCGAATGGGTGCTTGCGCAGGCCAATGCAGTGATTGCTGACCTACCGATTGCGGCCGTCAAACTGGGCATGCTCGGCTCGGTGGAAATGGTCGATACAGTCCTGGAGATCATGCAAAAGCTGCCCGGCGTTCCACTGGTGTGCGATCCGGTCCTGCGCGCCGGCGGTGGTGGTGCGCTGGGCAAGGATGAAGTGGGCTACGCCATGCGCGAGCGGCTTTTTCCGATTTCGACCATCGCCACGCCAAACCTGCCCGAAGCCCGGATTCTCGCCGAGCTACCGGACGGTAGCGCCGAAGAATGCGCCGAGAAACTGCTGCCCTTCATTCGCCACCTGCTGATCACCGGCGGGCATGGTGACGAGACGGAAGTCCACAACCGCCTTTATTGTCGCGATGGCAGCCGGTTCGACTTCAGCTGCCAGCGCCTTCCCGGCAGCTACCACGGCTCTGGCTGCACACTAGCGAGCGCACTGTCGGGACGGCTCGCGCTTGGGGAAGAACTCTCCAGTGCGGTGAAATCTGCCCTCGATTACACCTGGCGTACCCTGCGCGACGCTGAAGCGCCCGGGCGCGGCCAGTACATTCCCCGTCGCCTGCCGCTGGACTTGGCCTGACCGGAGCGCTGCACATGAAAGACACCAAGTTGCGCGGCCTCTACGCCATTACCGACAGCAAGTTGCTGGCCGACGGCCGCCTGCTGCCCTATGCCGAAGCTGCGCTCAAGGGCGGGGCGCGCCTGCTGCAGTACCGCGACAAATCCGAGAATGATGCCCGCAGGCTGCGTGAGGCCGAGGCGCTGCACGAGCTGTGCGAGCGCCACGGCGCAAAACTGATCATCAATGATGATGCAGAGCTGGCCGCCCGCCTCGGCGTCGGCCTGCACCTTGGGCAGGAAGACGGTTCACTCGCGGCCGCGCGCGCGCTCCTTGGTCGCAACGCGATCATCGGCGCCACCTGCCATTCCCGTCTGGACCTGGCTGAGCAGGCTATCGCAGAAGGTGCCAGCTATATCGCTTTTGGTCGTTTCTTCGACTCCAACACCAAGCCTGGTGCGCCGAGCGCCACGGCTGAAATGCTCGAGCAGGCGCGCCAGCAGTTCAGCCTGCCCATCGTTGCCATCGGCGGGGTAACCCTGGAAAACGCCCCTGGGCTAATTGCTCGAGGCGCCAGTTTGGTTGCCGTCATCCATGCGCTGTTCGCCGCCGAATCGCCCCATGAGGTCGAGCGTCGTGCCCGTGCTTTCAGTGATCTGTTCATCACCAGCTGACCCGCGTGGCGGTGCTGCAACGACCGCTACCCCTGTCATCCATTTTTCGAGAGGCTCCCGCATGTCCCGTTCCGAAACCCTCTTCGCCAGCGCCCAGAACCGTATACCCGGCGGTGTGAATTCACCGGTTCGCGCGTTCCGCAGCGTAGGTGGCACGCCATTGTTCTTCAAGCATGCCGAAGGCGCTTACGTCACTGATGAAGACGACAAGCGCTATGTGGATTACGTGGGCTCCTGGGGCCCGATGATTCTGGGCCACAGCCACCCCGAAGTGCTCGACGCGGTCCGCAATCAGTTGCAGCACGGACTTTCCTACGGCGCGCCGACCGCCATGGAGACCGAAATGGCCGAGCTGGTATGCAGCCTGGTGCCATCGATGGAAATGATGCGCATGGTCAGCTCGGGCACAGAAGCCACCATGAGCGCAATACGCCTGGCCCGCGGCTATACCGGACGCGACAGCATCATCAAATTTGAAGGCTGCTACCACGGGCATTCCGACAGCTTGTTGGTCAAGGCTGGTTCCGGCGCGCTGACCCAAGGCGTACCCAGCTCCGCAGGCGTCCCAGCAGCATTCGCCAAGCACACGCTGACCCTGCCCTTCAACGATTTGGCCGCCGTCGAGCAGATGCTTGGCGAGGTCGGTGGCGAAGTGGCCTGCATCATCGTCGAGCCCGTAGCGGGCAACATGAACTGCGTGCCGCCCGCGCCAGGGTATCTGCAAGGCCTGCGCGAGCAGTGCGACAAACACGGCGTCGTGCTGATCTTCGATGAGGTGATGACCGGCTTTCGAGTCGCACTGGGCGGCGCACAAGCCCACTACGGCGTGACGCCTGATCTGACCACCTTCGGCAAGATCATCGGTGGCGGCATGCCGGTCGGCTGTTTCGGTGGCAAGCGGGAAATCATGGAGCGCATCGCCCCCTTGGGACCTGTCTACCAAGCCGGCACCCTGTCCGGTAACCCACTGGCAATGGCTGCGGGCCTGACCACGTTGAAGCTGATCAGCCGCCCTGGATTTCACGACGAACTCACGACGTACACGACTCGGATGCTGGACGGCCTCAAAGAGCGCGCAACCGCAGCAGGCATTCCATTCGTCACCACTCAGGTCGGCGGCATGTTCGGTCTGTATTTCAGCGAGGCGGACGACATCGTCACCTTCGACGACGTCATGGCGAGCGACGCCGAGCGCTTCAAGCGGTTCTTCCACCTGATGCTCGATGGTGGCGTCTACCTGGCGCCCAGCGCATTCGAGGCGGGCTTTACCTCCATCGCCCATGGCGAGAAAGAATTGCAGCTAACGCTCGACGCTGCAGAACGCGCTTTCTGCCAGCTGAAATCTGCCTGATGCCCGAGCTGTTACAAGCCACGCTCCTGACCTTGACTGCACTGGCCAGTGCAGTCTGGATCGGTGCTGCGCGCCGCGGTTACGGCGAGCCGGACCAGCCGGCACTGTTCTGTGCGCTCCTCGCTTTCAGTCTCTCCGCAGGGACCGGCGCCTGCGCGGTCGCCAGACTGGGCTTTGGCCTCGACACGCTGGAAGCGGAGCGTTGGCTTATGCAAGCAACGCTGTTGCTCGGGCTACCACTGGTCGGCGTAGTGGCATTGACCTTGAGCCGGCAATGGACCTGGAGCCGACCGACCTGGGGGCGGGTCGTGATTGGTCTGTGTGCATTTTTCGAGCTCACCAGGCAGTTCGGCTGGGCCAGCGAATATGCCTTCGCACTGGGTTTGACCAGCGCATTGCTGGTGGCCTACGCCGGCTTGCTGCAATGGCCGGCACGCCTGCAGGCCTTTGCTGGCGCGGCCGGAGGCGGATTGATGCTGGCTTTGATGCCGCTGACCGGAATGACGATCGGGCCCAACCCACTCGCTGGCTTTGAGCAGCTCTGCCTCGCGCTGGCCTGCCCGATAATCGCCTGGTTGCTTCTCAACCTGCCGGGCAATCTTCGCGAAGAGAACAGCGCGCCCGCATAAAAAGCCGAACCCGCGCCATCAAAGCCTTTGTAAGCAGGCTAAGCCTTATCCATAATGTGAACGTCGGCCCGTTTTGCCGTACTTCCAGTCACGCCCTGATCTTCGAGGCGCTTTGATTCATGACTAGCACCGGCCGCAGCCTCGCCATTGGCTGCCTGCTGCTCCTCACACCCCTGCTGGGTAACGCGGGCGGCAACTCGCTGCTGATACCTGCGACGTCTCGCTGCGCGCTTAATACCGCCCCGGAAGCCATGAGCGAGGCGCTGCGTGCTTGCGAGCAGGCTGCCAGTGAGGGCGACCTGCAAGCTGCCTTCGAGCTGGGGGACTTCTACTACAGTGGCCGTCTGGCACCACGCGATCTGGTCAAGGCGCTGCACTGGTTCGAACGCGCATCGCTCAAGGGCCATGCACTGGCACAGCACCGTCTCGGCGTGATGTTCTTTCGTGGTGAAGGTGTACCGGCAAACAACGTGCAGGCCTATGTGGTGCTGAAAATGTCGGCGGTCAACGGCGAGGAAGATGCGCTGGACACGGCCGATCGCGTCTCTTCACAAATGGGGCGCGACGAGCTCGAGATCGCAACTCAAGTACTGGGCCAGATATTCCGCGACTATCTGATGGATATGCAAACGGCCGAGAGCCGCGAGCCATTCAGGCGTTAGCCCACTGGCCAGGTGATAACACCGCAGTCTCGCCCTCGTCTCATCTCTGAAAAAGCCTATCCACTCGCACTGCCACGCACCGCGCAGCAGCTCAGTTTTTTTCGTCACATCTCCCCGTTCATCAGCGCTTTTAACGGCCACGTCCCGGCCGTATAATCGCCGGTCATTTTTTGCACAACGCCGGCCCGAAACATGACCCGCAAGCTTTATATCGAAACCCACGGCTGCCAGATGAACGAGTACGACAGCTCGCGCATGGTGGACCTTCTGGGCGAGCAGCAACCTCTTGAGATCACGGCCAATCCGGCAGAAGCTGATGTGATCCTGCTCAATACCTGCTCGATTCGTGAAAAAGCCCAGGAAAAGGTCTTCTCTCAGCTGGGGCGCTGGCGGGAGCTCAAACTCGAAAACCCGCAGCTGGTGATCGGCGTGGGTGGGTGCGTGGCAAGCCAGGAAGGCGCGGCGATCCGCGACCGTGCGCCTTACGTGGATGTGGTGTTCGGCCCGCAGACGCTGCACCGGCTGCCCGAAATGATCAATGCCGCCCGCACGACGAAGCAACCTCAGGTCGACATATCATTCCCCGAGATCGAAAAGTTCGATCGCCTGCCTGAACCCCGCGTGGATGGCCCGACCGCCTTCGTATCGGTGATGGAAGGCTGCAGCAAATACTGCACGTTCTGCGTGGTGCCTTATACCCGCGGAGAGGAAGTCAGCCGCCCGTTTGACGATGTGCTTGCCGAAGTGGTGCATCTGGCCGAGAACGGCGTTCGCGAAGTGACCCTGCTGGGCCAGAACGTCAACGGTTACCGCGGCCCGACCCACGATGGCCGCATTGCGGACCTGGCCGAACTGATCCGTGTGGTGGCTGCAATCGACGGTATCGACCGGATCCGTTACACCACCAGCCACCCACTGGAATTTTCCGACGCGCTGATCCAGGCCCACGCCGAAGTGCCGGAACTGGTGAAGTACCTCCACCTGCCCGTGCAGTCAGGCTCCGATCGCGTGCTCGCGGCGATGAAGCGCAACCACACGGCGCTCGAGTACAAGTCACGCATTCGCAAGTTGAAGGCGGCGGTTCCGGACATCCTGATCAGCTCCGACTTCATTGTGGGTTTCCCCGGTGAAACGGAGAAGGATTTCGAACAGACGATGAAGCTGATTCAGGATGTCGGCTTCGATTTCTCGTACTCGTTCGTTTACAGCTCACGCCCCGGCACACCAGCGGCGGATCTCGCCGACGAAACGCCTGATGAGGTGAAGAAGCAGCGCCTTGCGATCCTGCAGCAGCGCATCAGCCAGCAAGGCTTCGAGAACAGCCGACGGATGGCAGGCACGCGCCAGCGCATTCTGGTCACGGACTACTCTAAGAAGGACCCGGGTATGCTTCAGGGACGCACCGAGCACAACCGGATCGTCAATTTCCGTTGCGACAATCCGCGGCTGATCGGCCAGTTTGTCGACGTCCATATCGACGATGCGCTGCCCCATTCGCTGCGCGGCACCTTGATCGAGCAGACAGCAAGCTGAGCAGATGCCGTGGCGACTGACCCCGCGGGGTCGGTCATGCTCGCTCAGGTGTACGGTGATCGCCATGCCGCTGCTTTTTTCGTTGCGCGGCGCTATCCTCATTCACTACTCAAGCAGAGCAGGTCAATCAAAAGCCCTTGAACGCCCCTATAGAACCTCATCGTTTCACCCTCGAACCCTTTGAAGCCAACCGCTTCGCCAACCTCTGCGGTCAGTTCGACGAGCATCTGCGCCTGATCGAGCAGCGCCTGGATCTGGAAATCCGCAATCGCGGCAACCAGTTCGAATTGGTCGGCCCGCCTGAAGTGGCTCAAGCGGCGGAGCATTTACTGCGCCGTCTGTACCGCGAAACCAAGAGCCTCGAGCTCTCGCCGGACACGGTTCACCTGTTCCTTCAGGAATCGGCCATGGAGGAGTTGAACAACTCGTCCACCACGCCGAACATTTCGCTGCGTACGCGCAAGGGCAATATCCGCCCGCGCGGCGTCAACCAGCAGCGCTACGTGCAGTCGATTCTGGATAACGACATCAACTTCGGCATCGGCCCGGCAGGCACCGGCAAGACATACCTCGCTGTCGCCTGCGCCGTAGATGCCCTGGAGCGTGAGCAGATTCGCCGCATCCTGCTGGTTCGCCCGGCGGTCGAGGCAGGCGAGAAGCTCGGCTTTCTGCCAGGCGATCTGGCGCAGAAGATCGACCCATACCTGCGCCCACTGTATGACGCCCTGTACGAAATGCTGGGTTTCGAACAGGTCGCCAGGCTGATCGAGAAGCAGGTGATCGAGATCGCTCCGCTGGCCTACATGCGCGGTCGCACGCTGAACAACAGCTTTATCATCCTCGACGAAAGCCAGAACACCACCCTGGAGCAGATGAAGATGTTCCTGACCCGCATCGGCTTCGGCTCGACTGCGGTGATCACCGGCGACATCACCCAGGTCGACTTGCCTCGCGGGACCAAGAGTGGCCTGGCGCATGTGATCGAAGTGCTCAAGGACGTCAATGGCATCAGCTTCACGCACTTCAAGCCCAAGGACGTCGTCCGTCACCCGCTGGTGCAGCGCATCGTCGAGGCTTACGAGGCCTTCGAAGGCAATCTGGCACATAACGGCAATCGCACGCTGCAGGAAACCCGACGTGATTGAGCTGGACCTGCAATGCGAAAGCCGGGGCGCAATTCCGGATGAAGCGGATCTGCGACGCTGGTGTGAACTGGCGTTGCGACAACGCAAGGGTGATTCCGAACTTACCATTCGGCTGGTCGATGAGGACGAAGGACGCGAGCTCAATCGCACCTGGCGGCAGAAGGACTACGCCACCAACGTACTGTCCTTCCCTGCCGACATACCCGACGGCCCTGGCGGCGTTCCGATGCTGGATATTCCGCTGCTCGGCGATCTGGTCATCTGCGTTCCAGTGGTCGAGCGCGAGGCCGAAGAACAGGGCAAGCCGCTATCGGCGCACTGGGCGCACCTGGTCATTCACGGCTGCCTGCATCTGCTCGGTTACGACCATATCGATGACGATGAAGCACAAGAGATGGAAGATCTCGAACGTCAATTGCTGGCTGAACTGGGTCACGCTGACCCTTACGCTGACGAATAGCCCGCTTCGGGCAACTGCAAGGACCATTGAGTCAAAGACATGAGCGAAGACCGATCGAGCAACGGGCATAAGTCCTGGTTTGGAAAAATCACCCAGGCTTTTGCCCATGAGCCCAAGAACCGTGAGGAGCTGCTGGAAATCCTGCGCGGCGCCCATCAGAACAAACTGCTCGACAACGAAGCCCTGGCGATCGTCGAGGGCGCTATACAGGTCGCCGACCTGCAGGTACGCGACATCATGGTGCCGCGATCCCAGGTCATGAGTATCCGCGCTGATCAGCCGCCGAGGGATTTCCTCCCAGCGATCATCTCCGCTGCGCACTCGCGTTATCCGGTCGTGGGCGACAGCCTGGATGATGTCATTGGCGTGCTATTGGCCAAGGATCTGCTACCACTGATTCTTCAAAGCGACCAACAAAACTTCGACATCAAGGATCTGCTGCGCCCCGCTACCTTTGTGCCCGAATCGAAGCGCCTGAACGTGCTGCTTCGCGAGTTCCGCGCCAATCACAGTCACATGGCCATCGTCATCGATGAATACGGCGGCGTTGCGGGCCTGGTGACCATTGAGGATGTACTCGAGCAGATCGTCGGTGACATCGAAGACGAACATGACATCGAAGAAGATAGCTACATTCGCCCTCTTCCCAGTGGTGATTTCCTGGTCAAGGCGCTGACACCGATCGACAGTTTCAACGAGTTCTTCCAGAGCGAGTTTCCCGACGAGGAGTTCGATACCGTTGCTGGCCTGGTGATGAGCACCTTCGGTCATCTGCCCAAGCGCAACGAAGTCACGGAGATCAACGGCTTCCGTTTCCGCGTACTGAATGCCGACAGTCGTCGCGTGCACATGCTGCGACTGACCCGCCTCGCCACTGATAGCCAATAATGCTTGCTGGCGCTGACCCCCGGCCTTACGCGATTTTCTAGCACCAACCGCAGCCAGCCCCGCTCGCTGCGGCCTATTCAAGGACCCACCATGCGCTGGATCACCCGCCCCGGCTGGCCGGGCAACCTGCTGGCGCTCGTCGCAGGCACGCTGACCACACTGGCGCTCGCGCCTTTCGATATCTGGCCGCTGGCGCTGTTGTCCATCGGACTGATCTATCTCGGTTTGCGCGACCTGCCCCCCAGGCAGGCCGCCGGGCGCGGCTGGTGCTATGGCTTCGGGCTGTTCGCCTCAGGCGTCAGCTGGGTCTACGTCAGCATCCACGACTTTGGTTCGGCACCGCCGATTCTGGCCGGCACGCTGACGTTGGGATTCGTCGCGGGGCTGGCCTTGTTCTTCGTCTTACTGGGCTGGGTCTGGGCACGCTGGTTGCGCCAGTCGGACGCGCCGCTGCCCAACGCCTTGTTGTTCGCTGCGCTCTGGCTGGCGTTGGATGCCCTACGCGGCTGGGTGCTGACCGGCTTTCCCTGGCTGTACGCTGGTTACAGCCAGCTAGAAGGTCCGCTGGCGGGGCTTGCGCCGCTGGGCGGCATCTGGCTACTCAGCTTCGTCGTCGCACTCAGCGCGGTCCTGATAGTGGAGTTGCCTCAGCTGACTCGCCATCGAGCCGCCCTTGCCGGCGCGCTGACGCTGCTTGTAGTCCTTTGGGGCGGAGCGCTGGGCTTGGGCAAACATGCCTGGACCTCGGCCAAGGCCGAACCCATCACGGTTGCCGCGATGCAGGGAAATGTGGCCCAGAGCATCAAGTGGGACCCGAAAAAGCTCGAAATGCAGCTGCTGCTCTATCGCGACATGACCTTCCGCAGTCAGCCGGCAGACCTGATCGTCTGGCCTGAGACTGCGGTACCCATTCTCAAGGAACACGCCGAAGGCTACCTGACGATGATGAGCCGTTTTGCCCAGGATCGGCAGTCCGCCCTGATCACCGGCGTGCCCGTACGCCAGCCCAATGCCGATGGCGAGATGCGCTATTACAACGGACTGACCAGCGCGGGCGATGCGCAGGGTACCTACCTGAAGCAGAAACTGGTGCCGTTCGGTGAATACGTGCCGCTGCAGGATATGCTGCGCGGTCTGATCGCCTTTTTCGACCTGCCCATGTCGGATTTCGCGCGCGGCGATGAGGACCAGCAATTGCTCCAGGCCAAGGGCTACCAGATCGCGCCCTTCATCTGCTACGAGGTGGTTTACCCGGAGTTTGCGGCCAGCCTTGCGGCAAAGAGCGACATCCTGCTGACTGTGAGTAACGATGCCTGGTTCGGGCACTCGATCGGCCCGTTACAGCATCTGCAGATGGCCCAGATGCGCGCGCTGGAGGCCGGACGCTGGATGATCCGCGCCACCAATAACGGCGTGACGGTATTGATTGACCCGCGGGGTCGCATCGTCGAGCAGATTCCTGCTTTCGAGGAAGCGGTGCTATATGGCGAAGTCACGCCCATGCAAGGGCTTACGCCCTATCTGCAGTGGCGATCCTGGCCGCTGATCGTTGTCTGTGTGCTGCTGCTCGGTTGGGGCGTGGTGCGTCGTCGGCAGAGCTAATGCTCGCCCCGGTCGCCGACGGCCAGCGCGCTTACTAATCGGAATCGTCGCCGTCATAAAGCAGCGGGTAGACCAGCATGCCGACCGCCTCGTTGAGCAGCATGCCGTTCTGCCAGACGGCTTTCGCCTCCGGTAGCCAGCCACCGAAGGGGCGTCCGTTGGGTACACCAAGAAATCCCACTGGGGCGGCGATCACCTCCAGCCCCACCTCTTCGAAACACCACCGCGAGCGTGGCATATGCGACGCGGAGGTCACTAACACGATACGTTCGATGCCGGCAGCCTTGAGCATCTCGGCGCTGTAGCGCGCGTTCTCCCATGTGGTCCGGCTGCGTTCTTCGAGCCAGCGAGTTTCTGTCGAGAAGTCTCGTTGCAGCGCTTCGGCAGCCAGTAGCGCCTCGCTCGGCGGTTCACCGTAATGCAAGCCTCCGCTGGCAAGGACCGGCAAGCCGGATGCATTCGCCAACCGAGACGCGTAACGCAGTCGTTCGAGCGCAATGTGGCTGGGCTGATCGGAGCCCCACGCCGGATCGGCCTGCTCACGACCGGCACCCAGCACGACGATTGCCTGCGCGCGGTCCTGCAAATCACTCCAATCAGACCGATCCAGCGCGGCCTCGCTTTCCAGCGTCCGCGCCGCCCACTCCACGGTGACCGGCAGGCTCATCAGCCACAGCCCACCAAATCCCAGAACGAAGCAGAGCGCGGCCAGCCTCGGAGCTCGCCTGCGCAGCATCCAGGCGGCAAGCAAGAGCAATAACAAACCGCCCGGGGGCAGCAGCAACTGTTTAAAGAAATAGCGAATAGGCATGGGCAACCCCGGTGGTTCGGTAGCTGCCACTTTACCTGTCGAGGCGTCCGCTTGTCGGCTATGCGGACGCCGTCAATGCTTTGGGTAGGTATGCAACCGCTGCCGCGCCCTGAGCAACTGCGAGCCACAGGCCGAACAGGCCACCGCACCAGCACCCTCAGGCCAGTGCACGCTTGCACCACATAACGCACAGGACATTGCCTGCTGCAAAGCGGGCGGGCTCTGTTTACAGCGCTTGCCCGAGTGATGCCGAAGAACATTTCTCAGCGCAGGACGCGTAGCCTGCCGCACCAGTTGGGCCTGCTCTTCAGCTGCAGCGTGCCAGCCGGAGAGCCACTGCGAATCCTGCTGAAGGTAGGCGCGGATCAGATCGAACTCGGCAGGCGTCAGCCCGCCCACCTCCAGCTCGGTAGCCGCTCCGGTTTCGCCCCCTGTTGATCGCTCGGCCTCTTCCAGCGCGGACGTCAGCCGCTGCAGCACGCGTCCGTACAAGTTGCCCTCATTCGCTTGGCGCTCTCTAGCCATGATTCACCTCTTGTTCGTCCCGCCCCCTGTACAAGCGTAGCTCAGACTCGAACATGCACGCCGGGCGCGACAAACGGGGCCGCGCGGCGCGGGCAAATCGGGTTTCCCTCGGTTGCTGGGGGTCATGTATGCTACGGCGCTTCCATGCTTTCGCATCCAGCCCGTTGCGCTGCCGTCTGCGCCAGATCTCGATCAGGCACTTTCGCAGCCACGCCGCTTCGCGAGCAGCCAGCCCTATTCAACGCCAGTAGCCATGCACGAACAGTATCAGCCCCGCGAAATCGAAGCCGCCGCGCAGTCCCAATGGGATGCGCAGAAATCCTTTGAAGTAAGCGAACAGCCCGGCAAGGACACCTTCTATTGCCTGTCGATGTTCCCCTACCCCAGCGGCAAGCTGCACATGGGGCACGTGCGCAACTACACCATCGGCGACGTGATCGCGCGCTACCAGCGCATGCAGGGCAAGAACGTGCTGCAGCCAATGGGCTGGGACGCGTTCGGCATGCCGGCAGAAAACGCGGCCATGAAAAACAAGGTCGCCCCGGCCAAGTGGACTTACGAGAACATCGACTACATGCGCACCCAGCTGAAAAGCCTGGGCCTGGCCGTCGACTGGACCCGTGAAGTCACCACCTGCAAGCCCGATTACTACCGCTGGGAGCAGTGGTTGTTCACCCGCCTCTACGAAAAAGGCGTGATCTACCGCAAGAACGGGACCGTCAACTGGGATCCGGTCGATCAGACCGTGCTGGCCAACGAGCAGGTTATCGATGGCCGCGGCTGGCGTTCCGGCGCGCTGATCGAGAAGCGCGAAATCCCGATGTATTACTTCAAGATCACCGCCTACGCGGATGAGCTGCTGGAGAGCCTGGACGACCTTGACGGCTGGCCCGAGCAGGTCAAGACCATGCAGCGCAACTGGATCGGCAAGTCGCGCGGCATGGAGATCAGCTTCCCTTACGACGTGGCCAGCATCGGCAACGAAGGCGTGATGAAGGTGTTCACCACTCGCCCCGACACGCTGATGGGCGCAACTTACGTGGCGGTTGCCGCGGAACATCCGCTGGCGACACTCTCTGCAAGAAACAATTCTGAACTGCAGGCATTCATCGACGAGTGCAAGCGCGGCGGTGTCGCAGAAGCCGATATCGCCACCCAGGAAAAGAAAGGTCTCGCCACCTCCCTGCGCGTACAGCACCCGCTGACCGGCGAGCTGCTGCCGGTGTGGGTCGCCAATTACGTGTTGATGAATTATGGCGAGGGCGCGGTGATGGCCGTACCTGCCCACGACGAACGCGACTTTGCCTTTGCCACTAAATACGATCTGCCGATCAAGCCCGTGGTGCGCACCAGCGCCGGCGACGAAACGCCTGCTCCCTGGAACGATGCCTACGGCGAACACGGCGAGCTGATCAATTCCGGTGATTTCGACGGCCTGGACTTCGACGGCGCTTTCGACGCCATGGAAGTTGCGCTGCAGCGCAAAAACCTCGGCCAGGCACGCACCCAGTTCCGTCTGCGCGACTGGGGCATCAGCCGCCAGCGCTATTGGGGTTGCCCGATCCCGATCATTCATTGCGACAGCTGCGGCGATGTACCGGTGCCGGAAGACCAGCTGCCGGTGGTCTTGCCCGAAGACGTCGTACCGGATGGTGCCGGTTCACCACTGGCACGCATGCCCGAGTTCTACGATTGCAACTGTCCCAAGTGTGGTGCCGCGGCCAAGCGCGAAACCGACACCATGGACACATTCGTCGAGTCGTCCTGGTACTTTGCCCGCTACGCCTCGCCCCATTACGATCAGGGCATGGTCGACCCGGCCGCAGCCAACCACTGGCTGCCAGTCGATCAATACATCGGCGGTATCGAACACGCCATTCTGCACCTGCTCTATGCGCGCTTCTTCCACAAGCTGATGCGCGATGAAGGCCTGGTTTCCTCGAACGAGCCATTCAAGAATCTGCTGACCCAGGGCATGGTGATTGCCGACACCTACTACCGCACCCTGGAAAACGGCGGCAAGGACTGGTTCAACCCCGCAGACGTCATCGTCGAACGCGATGCGAAAGCCAAGGTCATCGGTGCCAAGCTCGCCAGCGATGGCCTGCCGGTGGAAATCGGTGGCACCGAGAAGATGTCGAAATCGAAGAACAATGGTGTCGACCCCCAGGCGATGATCGATGCCTACGGCGCCGACACCTGCCGGCTGTTCATGATGTTTGCCTCCCCGCCGGACATGAGCCTGGAATGGTCCGACTCTGGTGTTGAAGGCGCCAGCCGCTTCCTGCGCCGCGTCTGGCGCCTGGCACACGCCCATGTAAGTGCTGGCGTCACCGCCAAACTGGACACTGGCAGCCTGAACGACGATCAGAAAGCTGTGCGCCGCGCGATTCATCTGGCGATCAAACAGGCCAGCGTGGATGTCGGACAGCACCACAAATTCAACACCGCCATCGCCCAGGTGATGACCCTGATGAACGTGCTGGAAAAAGCCGCCGTCACCACTGAGCAGGACCGTGCGCTGCTGCAGGAGGGACTGGAGACAGTGGCCATGCTTCTGGCACCGATCACTCCGCACATCTGCCACGAACTGTGGCAGCAGCTGGGCAAGGCGGGCCTGATCATTGACGCCCGGTGGCCGCAGGTCGATGAGTCGGCGCTGGTTCAGGACAGCCTGACGCTGGTGGTACAGGTCAACGGCAAGCTGCGCGGCCAGATAGAAGTACCGGCAAGCGCCACACGTGAAGAAGTCGAGGCCAGTGCTCGCGCAAACGAGAACGTGGTGCGATTCACCGAGGGCCTGACGATTCGTAAGGTCATCGTGGTGCCGGGCAAACTGGTCAACATCGTCGCTAACTGATTCGCCCTGGCGCACTGCGCCGGGCTGGCAAGGGGATAACAAGATGATCAAACGCAATCTGCTGGTGGCCGGCATGGCCCTGTTGCTGAGCGCCTGCGGCTTCCAATTGCGTGGCACCGGGGAAACCAGCTTCGGCCTGGACGAGCTCAACCTTCAAGCGCGCAACAGCTATGGCGAAACCGCTCAGCAGCTCGAGGAGATGCTCAAGGACAACGGCGTACGCGTTTACCCCGGCGCGCGTTATACGCTGGATCTGGTCCGCGAGCAAAATCGTCAGCGTACTGCCAGCTACACGACCTCTGCGCGCAGTGCTGAATACGAGCTCACCAGCGTCCTAGAGTACGAATTCCGCGGCCCACAGAACACGCTACTGCTGGAAGACAAGGTCGAAGTGCAGAAAGTCTACGTTCACGACAGCAGCAACCTGATCGGCTCTGATCAGGAAGCCGGTCAGCTGCGTCAGGAAATGCGTCGCGAACTCCTGCAACAACTGAGCATGCGGATCAGGGGCATCACCCCGGCCCGCCTCGACCAGCTGCAGGAAACAGCCGAAGCCCGGAGACGCGCCGAAGCCGAAGCGATCGAGGCGCAAATCCGCGAGCAGGCGTCGCAACCGCAGCAGTCACCCATCGAGCTGCCGATTCAGTGATGAGCGTGAGCCGCCTCGGCGGCTCCGATCGTATCTCGACATGAAGTTAGCCCCGGCCCAACTCGCCAAGCATCTGCAAGGCCCCCTCGCGCCAGTTTATGTCGTCAGCGGTGACGAGCATCTCTTATGCCAGGAGGCCTGCGATGCCATCCGTGGAGCGTGCCGCCGGCAAGACTTCAGCGAACGCCAAGTGCTTAACGTAGAGACCGGCTTCGACTGGGGATACCTGATTGAAGCTGGTGCCAGCCTTTCGCTCTTCGCGGAAAAACGTCTGCTGGAATTGCGTATTCCCAACGGCAAGCCAGGCGATAAGGGTGCTGCCGCGCTGCTCGAATACCTCGCCCGACCTGCCGAAGACACCGTGCTGCTGGTGAGCCTGCCGAAGCTCGATGGCAATGCGCAGAAGACCAAGTGGGCGAAAGCCCTCATCGACGGCAAGCAGGTCCAGTTTCTGCAGATATGGCCGGTGGATGCACAGGCGCTTCCACAGTGGATTCGTCAACGACTGTCACAAGCGGGACTCGCCGCTGACCAGGATGCGGTGGAACTGATCGCAGCCCGAGTCGAAGGCAATCTGCTGGCTGCCGCCCAGGAGATCGAAAAGCTCAAGTTGCTCGCGGAGGCCGGTCAGGTAACGACGGAGACCGTCCAGGCCGCCGTTGCAGATAGCGCACGCTACGACGTGTTCGGATTGATCGATGCCGCGCTGCTGGGTCAGCCGGAGCACATTCTGCAGATGCTGGCAGGATTGCGCGGCGAAGGTGTGGAAGCACCTGTGATTCTGTGGGCCGTAGCACGCGAGGTCCGCCAGTTGGCCAACATCGCACAGCAGTACAGCCAGGGTGTTCCCCTCGATCGCGCATTCAGTCAGGCGCGACCGCCGGTATGGGACAAGCGTAAGCCCCTGGTGAGCAAGGCGCTGCAGCGCCACGACGTCACCGGCTGGCAAGGGCTGCTGATGGATGCGCAGCGCATCGACGAACAGATCAAGGGACAAGCGCAAGGCAACCCCTGGATCGGCCTGACGGATCTATGTCTGCAACTGAGCGGGCGACGCGTGCGACTTTAAAGCCGCGCCCATCCCCTGTATCACAACGCCCTCACCGCGCTAAAGCCAGCCTGATGTCGCACGCTGGACAATTTCTGCCCACCCATT
Organism: Stutzerimonas stutzeri; assembly: GCF_024448895.1. GTDB lineage: Bacteria > Pseudomonadota > Gammaproteobacteria > Pseudomonadales > Pseudomonadaceae > Stutzerimonas > Stutzerimonas stutzeri_Q. The sequence goes on along the minus strand of NZ_JAMOIC010000002.1, from coordinate 251,463 downwards.
AAGATGCCCTCGCCTGATCGCAACGACCATGAGGGTAGATGATGAGCAAACAAAGAAAACGGCCGAATAAGGCTAAATCACTGGTGGCCCAACCGCTGTTCCGCAGCCGCCAGGAACAGCCGAAAAAAGGCAAAGGCAGTTACCGCCGCGAAGCCTCCCAGTCCACCAACTGGGAGGCTTCGGTCCTTCTGGCGGCTTGAAAAGCCAAGGCATTGAAAGCGTGATAATGTCAGCTGCCGATGACTTGCCGAGAGTGGTGCATGCTTTACACCTTCGTTCCCGTTCTGCTGCTGCGCACCCTGATCGCTGGATCAGCGCTGAGCATCATGGTCGCATGCGCGGCCGAACCGGTGGCACCGGCCGATCCAGTAGCGCCTAGCGCCCCGACGCCTGCCGTAGCCGAGACCGACTCGAGCCCGCAAGTTGAAGAACCCGTTCAGCAAAGCTTTGCGCAATGGCGAGAGGAATTCCGAAACGAGGCGCTGCAAGCAGGTATCTCCGAGCAGGTCTTCGATCGAGCCTTCGCAGGGGTCACCCCTGACCCGAGCATCATCACAGCTGACCGCAGCCAACCGGAATTCACCCGGCCGGTCTGGCAGTACTTGGAAGGGGCGCTGTCAAAACAGCGCGTCAGTGCCGGCAGAAATCTGCTCGACCGGCACCAGGCAACACTGAACGATATCGAAGCCCGCTATGGTGTCGATCGCAACACCCTGGTGGCGATCTGGGGATTGGAGAGCAGCTTCGGTCAGATCATGGGTGATAAGGGCGTTATCCGCTCACTGGCCACCCTTGCACATGAAGGCCGGCGGCCCGGCTTCGCCAAGAGCCAGTTGTTGGCGGCGCTGGAAATCCTTCAGCACGGTGACGTCAGCGCCGATCAGCTGCGCGGTTCTTGGGCCGGTGCCATGGGACAGACTCAGTTTATCCCGACCACCTACAATACCCATGCAGTGGATTTCGATGGCGACGGTCGTCGTGATATCTGGAACAGCTCCGCTGACGCACTGGCATCGGCCGCCCATTACCTGAAGGCATCAGGCTGGAAAGCCGGACAACCCTGGGGCTTTGAAGTTAGCCTGCCGGATGGATTCGACTATGCACAGGCCGACAACAGCATCCGCAAGCCCTTGTCCGAATGGCGTCGGCTCGGCCTGAGCGGGATACCCGCCGGCATGGAGGATACGAGTGCAAGCCTGCTGCTGCCGGCGGGTTATCGTGGCCCGGCATTCCTGGTTCTCGACAACTTCAGAGCCATCTTGCGGTACAACAACTCGTCGTCCTATGCACTGGCAATCGGACTGCTCTCGGAACGTTTCGAAGGTGCAGGTCAGGTCCGTGGCAGCTGGCCGCAGGGTGAGCAACCCTTGAGTCGCTCCGAACGTCTCGAACTACAGGAGAGACTGACCGAGCGTGGCTTCGACCCGGGCACGGCAGACGGCATCATCGGCGCCAATACCCGCAGCGCTATCCGTCGCTTCCAACAGCAATTGGGCTGGCCCGCAGACGGACACCCAACGCAAGAACTTTTGGGTCGGCTGCGCACGCAGCCTTAGCGAATACAGTCGACCTTTTCAGCCATAAGCTGCCCTGCCCACGCCGGGTCTGGCAGCTTCGGTAGCCCATCCTGATCGGCCATAGCGCCTCTTGATGGTGCAGGTTAGGGGCTCGCCGGCAGTTCTTTTGAGAGTCTCTCTAGCCATACGCATCACCCAGTCCCTTCCGAATGGGCGGTGCGGCCCACCTCGTGCCCGGGTTCGATCCGCGTCTACAGAAACAAGCTGATTGACCAGTCGTAATACGCGCTGCCCAGCGAGGCGTCAGCGATAACGGCCTGCCGCCAAGTCAGACCTGCAATGATTAATCGGGATCGGGCAACTCTGACAACGCTGTGGCCTTAGCAGCCGAGTCCACGTCTCGCCAGACAGACTGTGCGGTCAGCGCCTGTGATAAACTCCGCGCCGGCCACAAGCCGCCTCGTCCCGGAGCCTCTAGCGGAGCCCAGAAAGCCGATGTCCGATACCTCCCAGCCCAAAACTGTCGCCAGCGGCGAAAAATTCCGCACCACCCATGGCATCACCGCAATCAAGGACGGGCAAAAGCGCCGCGCCTCGAGCGAGCCCCAGGTATTCGAACCCAAGCCCAAGTGGCTACGGGTCAAGGCGCCAAGCGGTAGTCGGTTCGAAGCGGTCAAGCGCAACGTTGGCGAGCACCGTCTGAGCACCGTATGCCAGGAGTCCCACTGCCCGAATATGGGTGAGTGTTGGTCCAATGGCACTGCCACCATCATGCTGATGGGCTCAGTGTGTACCCGCGCATGCCGGTTCTGCGCAGTGGATACAGGCAACCCCAACGGCTGGCTGGATCAGGAGGAGCCGCAGAACACCGCCAAGTCGGTTGAGCTGATGGCGCTGCGCTATATCGTGCTGACCTCAGTAGACCGCGACGACCTGGACGACGGCGGCGCCGCGCACTACGCCGCTTGTGTGCGCGCCATCAAAGAGCGCACCCCGCATGTGGTGGTGGAGGCCCTTACTCCGGACTTCGACGGCGACCTGCAGGCCATCGAGCGCGTGGCGGATTCTGGCCTCGAAGTCTTCGCGCAGAACGTCGAGACGGTCAAGCGCCTGACCCATGAAGTGCGCGATCCCCGCGCCGGCTATGAGAAGACCCTGCGCGTACTGGAGCACGCCAAGCGCCATCGCCCACAGATGCTGACCAAGACCAGTCTGATGCTGGGCTTGGGCGAAACCGACGAGGAAGTGCTGCAGACCATGGATGATCTTCGCACCATCGGCGTGGATATCCTCACGCTCGGCCAGTACCTGCAGCCGACACGCAACCATCTGCCGGTCAGACGCTGGGTCAGTCCAGAAGAGTTCAACCGTTTCCGCGATATCGGCTTGGCCAAGGGCTTCATGGAAGTTGCCGCCGGCCCCCTGGTGCGCTCCAGCTATCGAGCCGACCGGGTATTCGAGAAGAACAACCTGGGTCTGTCCGCCCCTGTGCCTGTTCCAGGCCAGCCGTTCGACAGCAGCCTGATTCCAGCCCTCAATCTGAACTGATCCGAGCCGAACAGGCTCCGTCAGGTGGGTGGGCGTCTTCTACCCGCCATGTGCCGCACACACTGCATCAGGTAACGGTTGAATTAGCAGTTTATTGCGGTGCTCGTCTGGCTTTGCTGCGCGTAGCCGAGGTGCTTGACCAGCTGCTCACGCAGACGGCTACCGACCTCGGAAAACACAACTGGGCCCGCGACCTGATCGGCCAACTGGGTCATAGACATGCCCGCATAGCCGCAGGGATTGATTCGCCTAAAGGGCTCCAGGTCCATGTCCACGTTAAGCGCCAGGCCATGGAATGATCGTCCGTTGCGGATGCGCAAGCCTAGGGACGCGATCTTTGCCCCATCAACGTACACGCCAGGCGCGTCGGGTTTCGCCAGGGCATCCACGCCATAGCTGGCAAGCAAGTCGATCAAGCTCAGCTCAATTCGACTGACCAGCTCGCGCACACCAAGCCCCAGACGTCTTACATCCAGCATCAGGTAACACACCAGTTGCCCGGGGCCGTGGTAGGTGACTTGTCCGCCGCGGTCAGCCTGGACTACGGGAATATCGCCGGGTAACAGTAGGTGCTCGGCCTTGCCGGCCTGCCCTTGGGTAAATACCGGCGGATGTTGCAGCAGCCAGATTTCATCGACGGTGTCCGGCATCCGCTCGTTGGTGAAGCGCTGCATGGCCTGCCAGGCAATCGGATAGTCCACCAGCCCAAGCTCGCGCACCGCTAGCAGCGGGCCGCCTACCGCCGACTTGGACGCCGTCAAATCCGGACTGGAGGGTTGGTCTGTCATTACAGCACCATGTGAACGCGCCCAGTCGCACGCAGGTCGACGTGGATTGCCTGCAACTGCTCGAGGCTGGTCGCGGTGATCAGCACCTGCACCGACAGGAACCGACCGTTGCGGCTGTCGCGAGATACGAGCGTTGTTTCATCAAGATCGGGCGCGTGGCGCCGGACGACGTCCACAACCGTCTCACTGAATCCCTCGCCCGCGTCCCCGATCACCTTGATTGGATAACGCTCACAGGGAAACTCGATTTTGGGTGCCTGATTTTCGCTTTTACTTTCAGTCATGGCGACGGACTCGTGATCCGCAAGCGCGCCCGCCGGACGGCGTGGACGCGCTCCAGAGGTTCAGTTGAAAAGATTGAAGAAGAACAGCTGAATGCTGTCCCAGACCCGCCGGAACAGCCCGCCCTCTTCGATGGTTTGAAGGGCAATCAGATCAGTGCTCTGCAATACCTCACCATCGAGACTGACCTCGACCTTACCGACGACGTCGCCCTGCTGAATCGGTGCCGTCAGTTCCGGATTGAAGGTCAGGCCAGCCTGCAGCTTCTCCAGCTGACCGCGCGGAACGGTTAGCGTCAGGTCGTTCGCCAGTCCGGCACTGACCTGATCCTGCTGACCCTTCCAGACGCGCGACTGCGCCAACTCGACGCCTTTCTTGTAAAAGGTCCGCGTTTCAAAAAAGCGGAAGCCGTAGGTCAGCAGCTTCTGTGTTTCGGCGGCGCGCGCCTGCTCGCTATTGGTGCCGAAGACGGAAGTAATGAGGCGCATGTCATCACGAACGGCTGATGCAACCAGGCAAAAGCCCGCTTCTTCGGTGTGGCCGGTTTTCAGTCCATCGACGGTCTTGTCGCGCCATAGCAGCAGGTTGCGGTTGGGCTGCTTGATGTTATTCCAGAAGAACTCTTTTTGCGCGTAGATGCCGTAGTGGGCCTGATCTTCATAAATGATCGCTCGCGCCAGCTTGGCCATATCCGATGCCGACGAGTAATGCTCCGGATGGGGCAGTCCAGTGGCATTCATGAAATGGGTATTGGTCATCCCAAGGCGCTGGGCCGTGCTGTTCATCAGGTCCGCAAAGGCTTCTTCACTGCCGGCGATATGCTCGGCCATCGCTACGCTGGCGTCATTGCCCGACTGAATGATGATGCCGTGCAGCAGATCATCCACCGACACCTGAGTGTTGACCTGGATGAACATCCGCGAACCGCCCGTACGCCAGGCCTTCTCGCTGATGGTGACCATGTCGCTTTCGGAAATCTGGCCCTTCTGGATTTCCAATGTGGCGATGTAGGCAGTCATCAGTTTGGTCAGGCTGGCCGGGGGCAAGCGCTCGTCACCGGCGTTCTCGACCAATACCTCGCCACTGGCCGCGTCCATCAGGACATAGGACTTGGCCGCCAGCTGCGGCGGCGATGGGATGATCTGCTCGGCCCATGCGGCCGGCGCCACGGCCAACATGGTGAGAAGGAACAGGCGGTGCACGAAGGTGGTGATAGTCATTGCGCTCTCAGAGTGTTTGCTGTGGCAAAAAAGTTTGTATCGGCGTCTTTGATTCAACGCGGCAAGCCGCTCAGTCGCCCTGCACTCGCCGTGGATTGCCTAGATTGGCGAGACGGACCGTCTGCTCCAGTCGTGCAGCCTCATCCGCGGAGCCGATCGGCCCCAATCGGACGCGATGCAGAATCTGCTCTTGTCGCACTACCGAACTGACGAACACAGGTGCCTCGGTCATGCTGCTCAGCTTGTCACGCAGCAATTGTGCGGCATCTGGGTTAGCAAACGCGCCAACCTGTAGAAACATACCTGAACCCGCGGCCGAGTCGTCGCGATCAATCTGGACCGGAACCGTCGCGCCCGCGTGCTGCGTGGGCGGTGGGGTGTACTGCTCGACCGGTTGCGAAAGCTGCGCTTTCGCTGGCTGGCCGGCAGCCTTCTGTGATTGTGCAAGGACCATGGGCGGCTTCTGACCGCGCTCGGCCCACCACTGTTGCGGATCAATGCCTTCGACCTTGACCCGCGCGGTTCCCGTTTCTGCATAGCCCAGCTTCTTGGCGGCCGCGAAGGACAGGTCGATGATCCGATCAGAATAGAAAGGGCCACGATCATTCACGCGGAGCACGACGCTTTTGCCATTGTCGAGGCTGGTCACCCGGACGTAACTGGGCAAGGGCAGCGTCTTATGTGCCGCGCTCATGCCGTAAAGATCGTACTTTTCGCCGTTGGCGGTAGGTTGACCGTGAAACTTGGTTCCGTACCAGGACGCGGTGCCGGTCGCCTTGTAGTTGCGCCCGTCACCAATCGGGTAATAGGTCTGGCCCAGGACCGTGTAAGGATTGGCCTTGAAGGGTCCGTTATGCGGCATGGGTGTCGCGTCGGGAATGCGAGAAACATCTACATCCCACCATGGGGCTCCGTCCTTGTGAGGACGGGAATAGTCGCCAGGGCCGCTGATACCCTTGCTGGGCACCGGTGCGGGCGCCGGTGTTTGCGGCGCTGGGGACGACGAACAACCGGCGACCAGGACCGCGACTGCCGCTGCCGCAAGCAGACGGGTATTCATTGCGCGCCCCGGGCTTGAGCGAGCTGCTCAGCAAGTTCGTTAACCGCCATGGCATACATCACACTTCGGTTGTAGCGAGTGATCACATAGAAATTGGGCAAGCCCACCCAGTACTCATCGCCATCCGCCCCGTCGAGACGGAAGGCTGTCACTGCTGTGTCATCCGGCATTTCCGTTGGAGTCGCCCACTGCCAGCCAAGCTCGCGCAGCTCGGCTGCGCTCTTCACCGGCTCCAGCCCCTCGGTCAGGCCTTCGCTGTAACGCTCACCCTTCACTTCAGCCCGGGCAACGACCGGCGCACCTGCTGTCCAGCCGTGCTGCTTGAAATAGTTGGCTGCGCTACCGATGGCATCGACCGGATTCTTCCAGATGTCGATCCGGCCATCCTCGTCGAAGTCCACTGCGTAGGCGCGGAAACTGCTCGGCATGAACTGTGGCAGGCCCATCGCCCCGGCATAGGAACCACTCAAGGCCAGTGGATCGACCTGCTCCTCGCGGGCAAGCAGCAGGAACTCCTTGAGTTGCTGACGGAAGAACGGCTGGCGAGGCGGGTAATCGAACCCCAACGTCGACAACGCATCGATTACCCGGTAGTTACCGGTGTTGCGCCCATAGAATGTTTCGACACCGATTATCGCGACTATGACCTCAGCCGGCACGCCGAACGCCTGCTGGGCACGGGTCAGCGCAGCCTCGTTTTGACGCCAGAAGTCAACGCCCTGAGCGACCCGTGAATCGGTAATGAATATCGGCCGATATTCCTTCCACGGCTTGACGCGCTCTGCCGGACGGGAGATCGCATCGAGAATCGCCTGTTTGCGCTCAGCCTGAGCTAGCAATTCAACCACCTGCTCGCTGGCGAAGCCGTAATCCTCGGTCATCTCCCGCACGAACTCGGCTACTTTTTCGCCCTGGTAATCGGCGGCATAAGCTGCAGGAATACCGCCGAGCGCACCGAACAGACCTGCTCCGCAGAGCGTTCGTGCCAACCAGCCACGTCGTAATGGATTCAAGAAATTCACTCTAATCAGACCTGTGCGATCCACTTGCGATGGGTGTGGATCGACATCAAAACCCCAAACCCTGATAGCAGGGTCACCAAAGAAGTGCCACCAAAGCTGATAAAGGGCAACGGCACCCCTACGACTGGCAACAGCCCGCTGACCATACCGATATTGATGAACACGTAAACGAAAAACGTCATAGTCAGCGCGCCCGCCAGCAACTTGCCGAACAGCGTTTGTGCCTGGACGGTTATCACCAGCCCCCGAGCGATCAGAAGCAGATAGAGCAGCAACAGAAGGCAGACACCGACCAGGCCAAACTCTTCGGCAAGGACCGCAATGATAAAGTCCGTATGGCTTTCGGGCAAAAAATCCAGGTGCGATTGGGTACCTAACAGCCAGCCCTTGCCGAAGACGCCACCCGAGCCGATCGCCGCTTTGGATTGAATGATGTTCCAGCCGGTACCCAGCGGATCGCTTTCGGGGTCGAGAAAGGTCAGAACACGTTGTTTCTGATAGTTATGCAAAACGAAATACCACATGGCCACGGCGACAGGTACAAGCGCTGCCACCGCACTCATGATCCAGCGCCAACGCAGCCCTGCAATAAAAAGCACGAACGCGCCGGATACGAGCACCAGCAGCGATGTACCCAGATCCGGCTGCTTCAGGATCAGCACAAAGGGGGTCAGGATCAGGCCGAGACTGACCATGGTGTGTTTGATACCCGGCGGCAACGCCCGACCCGATAAATACCAGGCGATGGTCATCGGCATGATGATCTTCATGAATTCGGACGGCTGAAAGCGGATCACACCGGGGATATTGATCCAGCGAGTCGCACCCATCGCCGTGTAACCGACGAACTCCACTGCCACCAGCAGCGCGACGACCGCCAGATAACCGAGCGGCACCCAACGGGCCATCAGCCGCGGTTCGAATTGCGCGATGACCAGCATGGCGCCCAGGCCGATTCCGTAGGAAGTAGCCTGTTTGATCAACAGGTCCCAGTTCTTGCCACCAGCTGAATAAAGAACAAACAGACTACCCGCCGCGAGCGAAAGCAGAAGCAGCAGAAGTACGCCGTCGATGTGCATGCGCTGCAGCAGGCTTGCCCGTCGGCGCATCACATCGGTCGTGGAAAGCGTGCGGTCGAATGTTCCGCTCATGGTTGCGGTCCCTCGGCCGTCAGCGGCAGGGCGTACTCGGTTTTCACCTTGCCTTCCTGATCAAGCAGCCAAGCATCCATGACCTGTTTGGCCACAGGGGCCGCGACGCCGGAGCCCGACTCACCATTCTCAACCATGACCGCCACTGCGATCTGCGGGTCATGCACCGGCGCGAAGGCGACGAACAACGCATGGTCACGATGACGCTCGGCAAGCTTGCCACTGTCATAGCGCTCGCCCTGCTTGATGGCGACGACCTGTGCGGTGCCGCTCTTGCCGGCTATACGATAGCTGGCGCTGTCGCCAACCTTCTTCGCCGTACCACGCGCCCCGTGCAACACCTGCTCCATACCGTTGATAGCCGCATCCCAGTAGCTTGGATCCCGCAACTCGATGTCGGGAATGGGCTCAGGGTCGGAAGCCGCGCCGCCTTCGATGTCTTTTGCCAGATGGGGCCTGATCCACTTGCCGCGGGTTGCCATCAGTGCGGTCGCTTGAGCCAATTGAAGCGGAGTGGTCTGCATGTAACCCTGGCCGATCCCCAGAATAACCGTCTCACCCGGATACCAGGCCTGACGATACCGAGCACGTTTCCAGTCGCGAGACGGCATCAGTCCCGCGGTTTCTTCGAACATATCCAGCGAAACTCGCTGACCGATACCAAAACGGCTCATGTAGTCGTGCATCCGATCGATGCCCATCTTGTGCGCCATCTCGTAGAAGTAGGTGTCGTTGGAACGCATGATCGCCAGCTCCAGGTCCACCCAGCCATCGCCGCCGCGATTCCAGTTGCGGTACTTGTGCTTGACGTTGGGGAGCTGAAAAAAGCCGGGGTCGAACACCCGGGTATTCTTGGTGACCACACCGGTGTCGAGACCCGCCACCGCCATCATCGGCTTGATCGTTGACCCCGGTGGATAAAGGCCGCGCAAGACACGATTGAACAGTGGCTGATCGATCGAGTCACGCAGCTCTCCATATGCCTTGAAGCTGATACCGGTGACGAACAGATTGGGATCGAAGCTGGGCTGGCTGACCATCGCCAGCACTTCCCCGGTAGACGGCTGCAAGGCGACGATGGCCCCGCGACGCCCTGCGAGTGCGGCTTCGGCTGCCTCCTGCAACTCGAGATCGAGCGTCAGGGTAATGTCCTTGCCCGGAATGGGGTCGGTGCGTTTCAGCACCCGCAGAACCCGACCACGGGCATTGGTTTCAACTTCCTCGTAGCCTACCTGCCCGTGCAGATCGTCTTCGTAGAACCGCTCGATGCCGGTCTTGCCGATATGATGCGTGCCGCTGTAATTGACCGGATCGAGCTGCTTGACCTCGGCCTCGTTGATGCGGCCGACGTAGCCGACCGAATGCGCGAAGTGCTTGCCCTGCGGGTAGTGTCGAACCAGTTGCGCCGCCACCTCCACGCCGGGCAGACGGAACTGATCCACGGCGATGCGGGCGATCTGCTCTTCCGACAACTCGTACATGATCGGCACCGGCTCGAATGGCCTCCGCCCCTGCAGCACGCGCTTTTCGAACAGCGCGCGCTCTTCGCTGGAGAGTTCCAGCACCTCGACCACCGTGTCGAGTGTTTTGCGCCAATCTTCAGCTCGCTCGCGAGTCACCGTAAGACTGAAGCTCGGCCGGTTATCAGCGATGAGCTTGCCAGTCCGGTCGAAAATCAGCCCGCGATTGGGTGGAATCGGCTGGACGTGAACACGGTTGCTTTCGGATAGCGTCGAGTGATGCTCGTACTGCACGACCTGCAGGTAGTACAGCCGCGCAATCAAGGCGCCAATCAGGAGCAGCACCAATAACCCGCCCACAATCACCCGCTGACGCACCAGACGGGCGTCCTTTTCGTGGTCCTGGAGGGGAATCGACTTGGACATCTTGGGTTTGGCTGTACTACTTGTGGTAAGGGTGACCCGACAGCAACGTCCAGGCGCGATAGATCTGCTCGCCGATAAGAATGCGCACCAGCGGATGAGGCAAGGTAAGCGGCGACAGCGACCAGCGTTGCTCACTTCGTGCGCACACTTCCGGCGCCAGGCCCTCCGGCCCGCCGACCATCAGGTTGACGTTCCGCGCATCCAGCCGCCAGCGCTCCAACTCGGACGCCAACTGCTCGGTGCTCCAGGGCTTGCCTGTCACTTCCAGGGTCACGATTCGCTCGCCCGGCTGGACCTTCGCCAGCATGGCCTCGCCCTCCTGACGAATCAACCGCGCCACGTCGGCATTCTTGCCGCGCGTGTTAAGCGATATTTCATGCAGGTCCAGTGGCAACTCGGATGGCAGACGCTTGGCATATTCCTGCCAACCGTCCTCGACCCAGCGTGGCATCTTCGAGCCCACCGCAATCAGCTTGATCCGCACGAATCGGTTATTCCTGCTCGCCTGCGTGCTGCGCGCGGCTCTGCTCGGCACCCTGCCAAAGGCGCTCAAGATCATAGAACTGGCGAGTCGGCACCTGCATCACATGCACCACCACATCGCCCAGATCGAGCAACGCCCATTCGCCACCGTCCAGGCCTTCGCTGCCCAGCGGTCGCACGCCCTTCTCCTTGACCTTCTCGAGTACGTTCTCGGCCAGGGATTTCACGTGGCGACTGGAGGTGCCGCTGGCGATTACCATGAAGTCGGTGACGCTGGTCTTGCCACGGACATCGATAGTCGTGATGTCGGTGCCTTTCAGGTCTTCCAGGGCGCTAACGGCCAGCTGGGCCAAAGAATCATTTTGCATAGTGTGAAACAACCTCAGTTCGACGCCCGGTACAGTCCGTGCGCGTTGATATAAGCCAGTACGGCGTCGGGTACGAGAAAACGCACCGACCGGCCGCTGGCCAGAAATTGACGAATTCGTGTTGCCGAAACCCCGAGAGGTGCCTGCCAGACGAAGGCGATCTGCCCTCCGCCGCCCGCAAGTGTCAGCGGGTCACTCACGCTGCGTGCAGCCAAGAGATCGCGCAGCGCTTCCGGCGCCTCGCTGTCGGCGTCCGGCCGCTGCATGACCAGAATGTGGCAATGATCGAGCAGCTCATCCCAGCGATGCCAGCTGGGAAGCCCGCAGAACGCATCCCACCCGACGATGAGAAATACCTGATCGTCATCGTCCAGTTCGGCACGCAGAGACTCCAGCGTATCGAGCGTGTAGGAGGGTTTGTCGCGCTCCAGCTCCCGTGCGTCGACCGCCAGCAATGGCAGCTCCTGCGCAGCCAGCCGGACCATGGTCAACCTGTCCTGAGCTGAGCTGTTAGGCGTCTCACGGTGCGGTGGCCTGTAGTTTGGGACCAGACGAACCTCGTCAAGCCCGACTATTTCGGCTACCTCCAGAGCCCCACGCAAGTGCCCGATATGCACCGGATCAAAGGTGCCACCGAGAAGGCCTATGCGCCGGGGGGTGCCAGTCGCCCTCATCAAGTACGCACGTGGCCGTCGCCGAATACCACGTACTTCTCGCTGGTCAGGCCTTCAAGGCCGACCGGGCCGCGTGCGTGCAGCTTATCGGTGGAAATGCCGATCTCCGCCCCTAACCCGTACTCGAAGCCATCGGCAAAGCGAGTCGAGGCATTGATCATTACTGACGCCGAGTCGACTTCAGTAATGAAGCGGCGGGCATCGGTGAAGTTCTCGGTGACGATCGCATCGGTGTGCTGCGATCCATAGCGGTTGATGTGTTCAATGGCATCAGCAAGGGAATCGACGATACGGATCGACAGAATCGGCGCATTGTACTCGGTCGACCAATCTTCCTCGGCGGCAGCCAGAACATCTGTCCCCAGCAGTTCGCAGGTTCGCGGGCAGCCGCGCAGCTCGACGCCCTTCTCGCGATAGATGGCGATCAAGGGCGGCAGAACGCGCGGCGCGATGCCCGCATGAACCAGTAGCGTTTCCATGGTGTTGCAGGGGGCATACCGCTGTGTCTTGGCGTTGTCGGCAATGCGAATGGCTTTGTCGAGGTCAGCCGCCTGGTCGATGAACACATGGCAAATGCCATCCAGATGCTTGATGACCGGAACCTTCGCATCACGACTGATGCGTTCGATCAGGCCCTTGCCGCCACGCGGAACGATGACGTCGACGAACTCGGGCATGGTGATCAGCGCGCCGACCGCAGCGCGATCAGTGGTCTCGACGACCTGTACGGCCGCCGATGGCAGGTCGGCCTCGGCCAGCCCAAGCTGGATGCAGCGCGCAATCGCCTGATTCGAGTGAATGGCTTCGGACCCGCCGCGCAGGATGGTGGCATTGCCGGACTTCAAACAAAGGCTGGCCGCATCGATGGTCACGTTCGGGCGCGATTCGTAAATGATGCCGACTACTCCCAGCGGGACACGCATCTTGCCGACCTGAATGCCCGACGGCAGGTAGCGCATGTCACGGATCTCCCCAATGGGATCGGGCAGGCTGGCAACCTGACGCAGGCCCTCGATCATGTCGTCGATACGCGCCGGTGTCAGGGCCAGACGATCGAGCATGGCGTCGTCCAGTCCGTTAGCGCGCCCGGCAGCCAGATCTTTCTGATTGGCATTGACCAGTTCCTCGCGCGCCGCATCGAGCGCAGCGGCAGCGGCATGCAACGCGCGGTTCTTCTGAGCCGTAGTGGCACGCGCAAGCACGCGCGACGCCTCGCGCGCGGCGCGACCGAGGCGGGTCATGTAGTCGAGTACGGACTCGGTCATGGTCTGGCTGGCCTGACTGAAGGGAAAGCGGCTGATTATAGCTACCCTCGCGCCTCGCGCACAGCGGCGCCGGGCGAATGGCTGCAATGCCGCACGCCGACAACACCATCAGCCCGGCTTGCTGCCACGTTACAAGCCCTGGCACGGCGGATCACGGCCAACCATGTGGATCAAAAGTGTCCATCGCGACGACGCTATAAACCGTCGTTTTGAAACCTGGGCGCCAGACGTCGGGTCGAACCGGTTCGAACTAAGGAAACATTTATGCCCGAATGGCTCACCGCTCTTACCACCTGGCTCGCTGACAATCCACAATGGCTGGGCCTCAGCTTGTTCATAGTGGCCTGCCTCGAATGCCTTGCCGTAGTCGGGCTGCTGATGCCCGGCACGGTGATGATCTTCGCCATCGCGGTACTCGCAGGTAGCGGTGTGCTGAGCCTTGGCGAGACGCTCCTGCTGGGCTACGCCGGCGGCTTGCTGGGCGACCTGCTGTCGTACGGGCTTGGGCGGCGCTATCACCAGAACATTCGCAGTATGCGGGGGCTGCGAGATCATCCGGAATGGTTGGCACGAGCCGAGGTGTATTTCGAGCGTTACGGGATCGCCAGTTTGCTAGTCGGGCGATTCATCGGCCCGTTGCGACCAATGCTGCCGCTGACCGCAGGCATGCTGGACATGCCATTCGGGCGCTTCCTCCTGGTCAGCCTGTTTGCGGCAGCAGGCTGGTCGATGGCCTATCTGCTGCCGGGCTGGACCGCCGGCGCAGCCGTTCGACTGCCGCTACCGGAAGGCTTTTGGGGCGAGGCGGGCATTGTTACTGGGGGCTTGTTGCTGCTTATCGGCGGTGTCGTGCACTGCAGTCTTCACCAGATGCGCCGGGTAACGCCGCTCGCTGCCGGCCTGAGTGCGGCGATCCTGCTCGGCCTGTTCATAGGCTGGCCGTATCTGAAGGAATTCGATGAAGGCTTGATGACGGTCGTTCAAGGCGAGCGTAGTCCGATATTCGACCGCGTCATGGTTGTCGTCACCAGAGCGGGCGATTTCCAGACCCAGTTATGGGCTGCCGTGTTGCTCAGCCTGCTCCTGCTCATGATGAAACAAGGCAGAGCGGCCGCTTTCGCGATACTCACCCTCCTCGGGACTGCACTGGCCAACGGCTCTCTCAAAGCGACATTTGGTCGAATTCGCCCGGAAGTGCTTCTCGAGCCCCTGCACAGCTACAGTTTCCCCAGCGGCCACAGCTCCGCAGCCTTCGCCTTCTTCCTTACGCTGGGTGTGCTGGCCGGACGCGGGCAACCGCCAAGGCTGCGCCTGGCCTGGGTACTTCTGGCCACCCTGCCGGCTACCGCTATTGCCTTGTCGCGCGTCTATCTGGGCGTCCACTGGCCCACGGATGTAATTGCCGGAGCGGTACTGGCGGCCACCGTTTGCGCGGCGAGCCTGACCATCGTGCAATGGCGCGCCCCGATGAATGCGCTCTCACCCCGAATCTGGTCGCTGATACTGCCGGCGACGCTGGGCCTGATCGGGGCTTTCACCATCTGGGCGCTGCCCGGTGCCATGCTGCTCTATCGCTACCAGTAGCGTCGAACACAACGGCCTGCGTTATTGCTAATCGGACGCCTCGCCCTGGAGCTGCTCCAGCCAGCGCTGAATAGATTGCAACTGCAGCTCAGGATCGTTCAGCTGAAGCAAGTCCAGCTTCTGGTCGGGTCGGAATGGCAACAGATAGGCCAGTTGGTGCGCCAGTGAGCGTTGCCCCTGCGCTGGGTGCCCCATCCCCAGCGTTTCGACCAAGGGATGTTGTGCGAGCGCCTCGAGCAGTACCGCAAGATCAGCGTGCTCCTCGCTCAGAGGAAGGTCCTCGGGCTCCTCTCGCCAGTTGACCTCACCGATGGTCAGCTGATCGCGCTGCACTTCAGCCGAGACCACATCGAATCGGCGACCACCCTCTACCCTGATGCCAAGCAATCCGTTGGGACGCTGTTGCCAGTCGCGAATCAACGCTTCACAGCCGGTCAGGGCGTACTCGCTTGCAGCCATTCCCACCTCACTGCCTTCGAGGATGCGCACTACGCCGAAACCATGGCCGGCCTTGAGGCAGCTGCTGACCATATCCAGATAGCGCGCCTCGAATATCTGCAAATCAAGGGTGCAACCGGGGAACAGTACGGTATCCAGGGGGAACAGCGGCAGCTTCATGCGGACTCCTTACGACAACAGCAAAACGGCAAGCGGCAGCAGCACCGCCGTCATCACGCCCATCAGACTCATCGCCAGTGCCGCGAAGGCACCGCACTCGTCACCTTCCTGCAGGGCCTGCGCGGTTCCCACTGCGTGAGCAGTCAAACCCAGCGCCATGCCACGGGCGGCAGGATGCTGAACGCCAAACCGGCGCAACAGTTCCGGGCCAATGATCGCACCGATGATGCCAGTGATCATCACGAACACCGCAGCCAGCGCCACCACGCCGCCGATCTGGTCGGCCACCAGCATGGCGATGGGCGAGGTTACGGATTTCGGCGCAAGGGTCATCAGAATCATCTGATCGGCACCGAAGGCCCATGCGAG
This sequence comes from Stutzerimonas stutzeri, assembly GCF_024448895.1. Lineage (GTDB taxonomy): Bacteria > Pseudomonadota > Gammaproteobacteria > Pseudomonadales > Pseudomonadaceae > Stutzerimonas > Stutzerimonas stutzeri_Q. Next base: position 235,628 of record NZ_JAMOIC010000002.1, on the reverse strand, counting down.
CCCCATTCCAAGCGCCGTCGCGCCCGTGCCGGCCACCAGCAAAGTGAGCATGATCGGCCCGAACAGCTCGCGAATACGCCTTAGATTGAGATACAGCGGTACCGCCAGCGCGACGGTGGCAGGCCCGAGCATTACCGTAAGCAATTGCGCGCTGTCGCGGTACTCGTTGTAGCTGAGGCCGCACAGGAGCAGCGTGCCTACCACGACCACCATCGATACAAGCACCGGCTGCAGAAATACCCAGCGAGTCTTTTCGTAGGCGGCATAGGCCAGCTGAAAGGCTGCGAGGGTGATGGCCACACCGAACAGCGGGTGATGAATCACCGCTTCCCACGCAGCCTGCCATTGCATCGTGATCATGCGCGGCCCGCCTTGCGCTGCTGACGACGAATCAGTGCTTGCATCAACCACCCGGTGAAAACCAGCGAAACCACCAACGAGATGACCAGCACGCCGACTATCGCCCAGAAGTCATCGAGAATCGCCTCGGTGTAGGCCATCACCCCAACGGCTGGCGGCACCAACAGCAGAGGCAGATAACGCAAGAGGCTGCTGGCAGCGACCTGTAGCGACTCACTGGCCTGCCCGCGCGCTAGCAGCGCGACGAACAGCAGGACGAGCCCGATGATGGGGCCTGGCAGCATTGGTAAAACCATCACATTCAAAGCAGTGCCAAGCAGCTGAAAGATCACCAGCCAGGTCAGTCCACGTAGCAGCATGACAGCCTCCATGAAAAAGGGGCGCGATTATAGGCATCTCGCCGCAACGAATCCCGCGACCATCGCCGGCTCAGCCTATGGCTCGCCATTCGCACGAACCATGCTTGGTTGATTCGCTTTGAGGCGCATGATGATCTAGCCCCGGCGCAACAACCGACCAGAACAACAAAAGCCCGGAGGACATATGCCGCAAGTACCCGTAGCAGAACTCAAGGACTACATAGGCAAGGAACTCGGCCATTCCGAGTGGTTCACTGTCGACCAGCAGCGAGTGGACCAGTTTGCCGATTGCACTGGTGATCACCAGTTCATTCACATCGACCCGGAAAAGGCCTCGCAGACCCCGTTCGGCGGGACGATCGCACATGGATTCCTATCGCTTTCGCTGCTGCCGATGCTGATGGAGGAGCTGATGATTCGCCCGGAGGGAATCAAGATGGGGGTGAACTACGGCCTCGACAGCTTGCGTTTCATTCAGCCGGTCAGGGTCGGCTCGCGGGTTCGGGTTGCCGCAACACTGATCGACGCCTACGAGAAGAACCCCGGACAGTGGCTGCTCAAATCTCGCGCCGTGATGGAAATTGAGGGCGTTGAGAAGCCCGCCTACATCGCCGAAACCCTGGCTCTCTGCTTCGTCTGATCACGCGGGGTGCGCCATTGTCGTACCCCGTCGCGATTACGGCATACTGCGGACTTCGCCATTTCGGATGACCGCATGCGCCACCTCGCCCCTGTTCTGCTCGCTTTTCTCCTGACCGCTTGCGGGGATGGCGAGCCATTGCTACCCGCCGATGCGGTACTGCCTGATGGCGGTCGTTATCGGGGTGAGATCGTCGACGGCCTGTTACAAGGCGAAGGCCGAATAGATTACCCGAATGGCAGCAACTATCGCGGCATCTTCAAAAATGGCCAATGGCACGGCAGGGGCGTCTGGCAGGGCGCCAACGGCGACCGCTATGAGGGCGAGTTCAAAGAGGGATTGTTCGACGGCCAAGGGCGGTTCAGCTATGCCACAGGCGGCGTCTATGAAGGGCAGTTCCAGCAAGGCAGCTTGAACGGCAAAGGTCGCTATACCGAACCGGGGCTGAGCTATGAAGGCGAATTCAAGGACGACCTCTACCACGGCAGCGGAAAGCTCGAAAGCACGGACGGTGGCGCCTATGAAGGGGCCTTCGTCGCTGGCCAGCCAAACGGCGAAGGCACCCGCAGCGATGCCAGCGGAACATTCATTGGCCGCTTCGAGCACGGCAGTCTGAACGGAGACGGCGTTTACCGCGGCAGCGATGGCGAGCATTACATCGGCCAATTCCAGGACGACCAATTTCATGGTCTGGGTCGCTACGAAGATGCCATCGGCAATGTCTGGAAAGGCAACTTCGAACAGGGCGAGCTAAGCGGCGACGGCGAGTATGCCGGCGTCGACGGCACTCGCTACAGCGGCGTATTCAAGCGCTGGCAATATCACGGCTTAGGCGATCTCAGCCAGCCGGACGGTACTCATTACAGCGGGCGTTTTCGCACAGGCCAGTACGCTGGACCCGGTACGCTCGTCCAGGCCGACGGGACGCAACAGAGCGGAATATGGAAGGCCGGTCGCCTGAGCCATGACCTTGAAGACAATCGCTTGCCCGATCCGCTGGAGGTCGGCCTGCTGCGTCAGGGCTCGTTGTTGTCAGAAGCCCTTGATGCGGTCCCGGCATCGACCTCCGCAGCCGAGCTCTACACCTTGACCCTGGGTGGCGATGGCCAGCAAAGCGTGTTTCTGCGCGAGGTCGACTACGTGAACAAGTTGCTGAGCGAGCGCTTCGCTGCACGGGGACAACTCAGCCTGGTCAATCATCGCGACCACTTCACCGATCGGCCGCTGGCCACTCGCGAAAACCTGTCTCGAGCGATACATCGGCTGGCCGAGCAAAGTGGTCCGGAAGACCTGGTCTTCATCTACCTGACCAGCCATGGGTCCGCTGACCATCAGCTCGTGCTGACACAGCCGCGGCTGGCGCTGGAGGACCTCCCCGCAGCCGACCTGGCGACGCTGCTGGAGCCTCTTGCCGAACGCAACAAGATAGTCGTGATCTCAGCCTGCTATTCCGGAGGGTTCATCGAGCCGCTGAAAAGCTCGAACACCGCGATCATCACCGCCGCTCGCGCTGACAGGGTGTCGTTCGGCTGCTCCGAGGAAAGCGACTTCACCTACTTCGGCCGAGCCCTCTTCGCCGAGGCGCTGCAGGAGAACCGGGATATTGTGCAGGCCTTCACGCTGGCTCAAGCAAGGGTTGCCGAACGGGAGCAAGCCGACCACTATCAGGCTTCGGAGCCACAGATATGGGCGCCGGAGCGCGTTGTCGAACACTGGCGGGCGCTGACCAGTCAGCTGCCAATGCCGACCGACTGAACGGTACAGGAAGCCACAACATGTATTTGACGCCACAGCGTATTTTGCTTGCCGGCGCCACCGGGCTGACCGGCGAGCATTTGCTGGACCGCCTGCTCAACGAACCTACTGTGGAATGCGTGCTTGCCCCCAGCCGCAGACCACTCGCCGAGCATCAGCGTCTTGAAAACCCGGTCGGCGGGCTTGAAGCGCTGCTGCCGCAACTATCAGGCAAGATCGATACCGCGTTCTGCTGCCTGGGAAGCACGCTGAAAGAGGCAGGCAGCCAGGAAGCCTTCCGCAAGATCGACCATGATCTGGTGCTGGCCTTTGGCGCCCGAGCTCGGGAGTTGGGGGCCCGGCACCTCTTGGTGATCAGTTCATTGGGCGCCGATCCGGCCAGCTCGATCTTCTACTGTCGGGTCAAAGGTGAGATGGAGCAGGCTCTGCAGGCTCAGGGCTGGCCACAGCTGACCATTGCACGCCCTTCGCAGCTGCTCGGGCCGCGCATGCAGGTGCGCCCGGTGGAACGTCTGACCGCCCCACTCTCCCATCTATTGCCGGGCAAATATCGAGGCATTTCGGCGTGCACCCTTGCCCATGCACTCTGGCGCCTCGCACTAGAGGAAGGCGAAGGAACGCGAGTGGTCGAGTCGGACGAGCTGCGCAAATTAGGCCGCAACTAAGACGCAACCAAGGCCGGGAGCACTGACCGAGGTCCCCGCCCTCGCTGCATACATGTCATCGTGCGAGTCACGCCCTGGCAATCAGACCTTGATGAAATGCTCGCGGTAGTGGCGCAGCTCCGCGATGGATTCGCGAATATCGTCCATCGCTAGGTGCGTGCCGCCCTTCTTGAAGCCCGCCAGCACCTCCGGCGCCCAACGCGCGGCCAGCTCCTTGAGGGTCGAAACATCCAAATTGCGGTAGTGGAAATAGCTTTCCAGCTGAGGCATGCGCCGATATAGAAAGCGGCGGTCCTGACAGATGCTGTTGCCGCAGATAGGGGACTTGCCCTTGGGCACCCATTGCTCGAGAAATGCGAGAGTCTGGGCTTCTGCTTCTTCAGTGGATATGCGGCTATCACGCACCCGCTGGGTCAGGCCGGAACCGCCGTGCTGGCGGGTATTCCATTCATCCATGCCAGCCAGGAGCTCATCGCTCTGACGGATGGCGATGACCGGCCCTTCCGCCAGCACATTGAGCTGGCTATCAGTGACGATGGTTGCCATTTCGATGATGACGTCGTTATCGGGATCCAGACCGGTCATTTCCAGGTCGATCCAGATTAGATTCTGCGGGTTCTGCATGGTGAGCTCCTTGGCCGTGGCGCGCAGTTTAGCTGCTCGCAGCCCGGCCGTCAGGTTGCGCATCGGCGCCGGGCCGCCAGATTAGCAAGCGCGAATGGCGCCAATCCTCGATCGGCAGCACTTCCTGCGGTGCCACCCCAGGCACCTCGAAACTATTGCTGATCAGCAAGGCGTGCGGCCGCATTTCGGCACGGGCTTTCTGCCACAGCGCCGGCATCGGGGCCGGGGACAGGAAGCAATAGACGACATCATAATCGGCCAGCGACTCGCGCCAGATACTGCGAAAGCGCACCCGGCAATTAGGTTGCAGCAGACAGCGCAACCAGCACAGGGCAAAGGTCAGAGGAGCGGTCTCGACACCGACGAAGTGCGCATTCGGGTAGGTTTGGGCCAGCCGCAGCAGGGTGCCACCGAGGCCGCTGCCAAGGTCGACGAATCGAAAACCGTCTGGCAGCTGAGCGAGCCGGTGGATCAGCTGGCCTTCAGCCGCCGTGCCTGTGAGGTACAGCGGCACCCGTTCGGTCAGCGCGTTCCAGTTCAACAGCAACAGCACAACAAAGCCAACGAGCAGCAGCCAGGGCGGCAGCGCATGGTCCTGCAGCAACACCAGCCCAGGCACGAAGCCAAGATTGATCGGTAGCCACCAGCGAGACAACCCGCACCGCCCTCCAATCAAGGCCGCCATGGTGCCCTGGAGCCAAGCCGCGGCCAGCAGCGTTAAGTGCCAGCCCGCCGTCCGAGCCAGGATAAGGATCAGCAGCCAGCAGAGGATCAGCGATAACAGCTGGCTGAATAGCGCCAGCAAGGCAGGCGAGCGTGCCATGGAAAAGGCCGGCATAGGAGCGCGTCGCATCAAGGAACAGGGGCAAAGTCTAACCGGCAGGCCGAGCCCCATACAGCGCCCATGGTCCAGTCGGGCGGCATGCTAGACTCGCCTACTTTTTACAACCCTGGACACCACACAGAAATGGCCAAACGCCACCTCAACCGCCGGCAAAGCTGGCGCATCGAGAAAATCCAGGAAGAGCGCGCCACGCGCGCCGCGCGACGCGAATCCCGAACTATAGAAGAGCTGGAAGGTGGTGATTTGGGCCCGGAACAGACCGGTCTGGTGATCGCACACTTCGGCGTTCAGGTTGAAGTAGAGGCCCAAGAAGGCGAGCAGCGCGGCCAGGTATTCCGCTGTCACCTGCGTGCCAACCTGCCCGCACTAGTGACCGGCGACCGGGTTGTCTGGCGTCCCGGCAATCAGGGCATCGGCGTGATCGTCGCGCAACTGCCTCGCCAGTCCGAACTCTGCAGACCCGACACCCGTGGCCAGCTCAAGCCGGTCGCCGCGAACGTCGACCTCATCGTCATCGTGTTCGCACCGCTTCCCGAACCACATGCCAATCTTATCGACCGCTACCTGATCGCCGCCGAGCATGCGGGCATCACGCCACTGCTGCTGCTGAACAAAGCTGATCTGATCAATGCTCAGAACGAGAAAGCGCTAAACGCCCTGCTGTCGGTGTACCGCACGTTGGGCTATCCGCTGATGGAAGTCTCAGCCCACGACGGGGCAGGCATGGAAGCATTGCAGACAAGGCTCGACGGCCACGTCAGCGTGTTTGTCGGGCAGTCGGGCGTAGGAAAGTCTTCGTTGGTGAACAGCCTGTTGCCGGGCGTCGACACTCGCGTCGGCCCGCTGTCCGAGTTGACTGGCAAAGGCACTCACACCACCACTACCGCACGGCTGTTCCACTTCCCTCGCGGTGGCGAGCTGATCGACTCCCCCGGCATTCGTGAATTCGGCCTGGGTCACGTCAGCCGCTCCGATGTCGAGGCGGGTTTCATCGAATTCCAGGATTTGCTGGGTCATTGCCGCTTTCGCGATTGCAAGCATGACCGCGAGCCGGGCTGTGCCCTTCTCAAGGCCTTGGAAGATGGGCAGATCCAGCCGCAGCGGATGGCCAGCTACCGCCACATCATCAGCAGCCTGCCTGAAGCCGAGTACTAGCGCCTTCGCAGTTGGCGGCTTCTTTACCGCCGCCTGTTCGGTAACATCAGCTGAACGCCTGCGTCAGTTGCCGCCTGGCTGATCGAACTTAAGCACGCCGTCTTCGAAGATGTTCAGCCGCTCGCGAAGTTGCGGTGCCTGGAGTGGATCGGGTACTGCCTCCGCGGGCGGCGCGGCGTCCGAAGGCGCTGCGCCAGAGTCTTCAGCGGCTTCCGACTGCTCACCCTCGATGTCGCGTTGCGCTTTCTTGGTGAGCACCAGGATGTCGATACGACGGTTTACCGGGTTCAGCGGGTCCTCACGGTCGAACAACGCGGATGACGCATAGCCCACCACCCGCGCCAGCTGTTCTTCAGGATAGCCACCGGCGACCAGTACGCGCCGCGCCGCATTGGCGCGGCCGGCTGATAGCTCCCAGTTGCCGAAATCACCCCGCCCCGAATAGGGCTTGGCGTCGGTGTGGCCGCTGATACTGATCTTGTTCGGCACCGCGCGGATGGTGTCGGCCATGGCTAGCAGGATGTCCTCGAAATAGGACTGCAGCTGAGCACTACCGAGCGCGAACATAGGCCGGTTGGCGGCATCCATGATCTGGATACGCAAGCCATCCTGGGTGATTTCGAACAGGATTTGATCCTTGAATCGGGTCAGATCCGGATTTTCGTCGACCTTGTTCTGCAGCTCCTGCAGCAGCAGCTCAAGGCGCTCCCGGTCCAGCTGCTCGGAAAAGGTCTGGGCCTGCTCGGCGTCGAGCGCGGATTCGGACTGTTGCACTTCCGGCTGGACCACGTCATTGAGCGTGCGATCCGGTGAGGGCGTAGGCGTACCGCCAAGGTCTATGACATGCGGGCTAGCGCTTTCGGTGAAGCCGATGGGGTCCTGGAAGTAGCCGGAAATGGCGCGTTTCTGCTCCGGTGTGGCGGAGGACATCAGCCACATCACCAAAAAGAACGCCATCATGGCGGTTGCGAAGTCGGCGAAAGCGATCTTCCAGGCGCCGCCATGGTGCCCAGCAGCGACCTTCTTGATCCGCTTGACGATGATTGGCTGGTTATTGTCCATGGCTGCGTTTAGCTACCACGCATGGCTTGTTCAAGCTCGGAAAAGCTTGGACGGTGCGCAGGCAAAAGTACCTTACGGCCAAATTCGACCGCGAGCGTTGGAGGCATACCGGACGCGGAGGCGACCAGCGTAGCCTTGATGCTTTCATAGAGGTTGAGCTCTTCCTTGGCATCATGCTCGAGCGCTCCAGCCAGCGGGCCGAAGAAACCATAGGACGCGAGAATACCGAGGAACGTGCCCACCAGAGCGGTGGCAACCTTCTCGCCAATTTCTGCGTTGGTAGCGGAGGCCAGGATCGACATGGTGATCACGATGCCGAGCACGGCCGCCACGATGCCCATCGCGGGCAGACCGTCGGCAATTTTCGCTACCGCGTGGGAGGGATGATCGAGCTCTTCTTTGAGACCGTTCAACTCCATGTCGAACAGGCCTTCGAGCTCGTGTGGCGCCATGTTGCCGGACGACATGATGCGCAGATAATCGCAAACGAAGGCCGTCATCCGCTCGTCTTTCAGGATCGCCGGGTACTTGCTGAAAATCGGGCTGGCGCTGGGCTCTTCGATATCGGCCTCGATAGCCATCATGCCTTCACGGCGGCTCTTGTTGAGGACTTCATAAAGCATCCCCAGCACTTCGAGGTAGTACTTGTGGGTAAACCGCGTGCTGAACATCTGCAGCGATTTCTTGAACACGATCTTGGTGGTGCTGCCTGGGTTGGCCTGAAGAAAGCCGCCAAGCGCCGCGCCGCCGATGATCATCACCTCGAACGGGTGAATGAGCGCGCCGATCTTTCCGCCAGAGAGCATAAAGCCGCCAAGCACGCTGGCGATAACTACGATGATGCCGATGATTTTTGCCATAGGAGGTACGTCTAGACCTGATCTCTGAGCAACTTGAAGGAGCCGCGGATTTTGCGCGCGCACTGAGTTGCAGGCGGGGCGTAAAAGAATTGTTCTGGTTATCGGAACTTTTGCGCCAGACTAAAGGCCATCTCGACGAAATGCTACTTCGGCGGCGCCATGACCATGACACCACTCCCCCGCTCGCTCGCAGCCTGGCTCGAAGCCTTGGATGCCGTTGTACTGCCGGCCGCCGCTGAGCCATATGCGCGGGTTCAGCGTGCGTTGCGCGACAGCAGCATGTCCATGCGGCAGATTTCGGAGTTGATTCAGGAGAGCCCGGTTCTTGCGCTCACTGTGATTCGCGAGGCGAACCGTAACGCAGCGGCCACCAGCAAACCGGCTGAAAGCCTTGAGATCGCGCTCAGCCGAATCGGACTGAAACGGGCCGAAGCGCTGTTCATCCAGGTCCCGGCGGTTCGACCGCAGGACATTCGATTGCCACTGCGGCAGATCCTGCTGATCAGCAGTCACGCCAGCCAGCAGGCCAATGGTCTGTTCGCGTCACGTCTCGCACGGCTCTGGCAGGAAATTCACTGGAGCAGTCTGCTGTTTCTTGCGCCGATCTGGGCGCTGATCGCCGCCCATCCGGAGTTCCTGGAGACCTGGGAACAGCGGGTACTGGTCAAGCGCGAGCCTGCACGTCAGGTCGAACAATCCTTGCTGGGCGTCTCGCTGCTGGACCTCTGCGCGGCCGCAGCTGAACGCTGGGGCCTGCCGGGCTGGATCTCTCAGGGGTATCACTTACTCAACGAGCATCGGCGGATGCTGATCAAGGCGCTGCACATCGCCCGGGACAACGAGCATCCGCTGCACCAGCAGCAGATGCTAGATGCCGATCCCGAGCTGAGGCGCTGGCTGACGCTGCCGAGCAACACCATTTTGCTGGCCAACGGTCTGGCCGTCTCGGCGCACCACAGCTGGAGCGGTATTCATAGCCTGCGCTGGCAGCGTCTGGCCGGCCTCTACTTGCAAGTGCCTCTATCCGAACTGCAGCAACTGACGCATCAGCAAGCGGTCGCCAGCGCACAGGCAATCGGGCCGACCGATCTCTGGCACCCCGCCCAAGGCCTGCTCTGGCCGTGGGAGAGCGTTTTTCAGAGCGAGAAAACAGCGAAAACCCAAGACACCGAAGTCTCGGCGCAGTGGCGCGCGCACTGCCGCGAACTCCTCAGCGAAGCCAGTCCTTACGACAACGTGGTCCAGCTCACCGCCACCGCCTGCAAGGCACTGACCGCGGCCGGCATGCAGCGCGTCCTGCTGCTGCTTGTGGACCGCAAGCAACAGCGCCTGGTCACCCAGCAGATCGACGGCCTGCCAAAGGACGCGAAAACGCTCACCCTTGAAGCCGAACAGAGCCAGGTCCTGCGCAGATTGCTCGAGAAACCGGTACTGCTCCGACTCAACCCGGACAACTTCGCGCAGTTCTCGGCGCTACTGCCAGGCGCGCTGAAGGCATTGTTTCCAAGCGAGCATGTTCTGTTGCGTTCGGTTGGTCGCGAGGGGCGAGTGGTCATGCTGCTGGTAGCCGATCAGAACAACACCGCCTTCAGCGACATGAGCCTGCAGGCCTTCACCAAGACCGTCCAATGCATAGAGCGAGCGCTGGCAGCATTTGGCAAACGAGGCCGCTAAGACTGCCTCATCGGACAGCGCTGCGTAGAAAATGGCCGCTTCTGAGCACCGTCTTTCCGACCGTCAGCCCTCGGCCTCGCCTACCTCGCCTTCGTTTTCAACAGCCTGCTAGACTTGCCCCTTTGTGATCATCCGAGGGTTGCCGTGTCCGCCTTTGCAAACTTGCCCCTGGTAATCGAGCCAGCCGATCTGGCCGAGCGCCTGACTGCGCCGGAGCTGATCCTCGTCGATCTCACCAGCGCAACCCGCTACGCCGAAGGACATCTGCCAGGCGCTCGGTTCGTCGACCCGAAGCAGACCCAGCTTGGCCAGCCACCAGCGCCAGGACAGCTGCCCGCGAAGGCGCAGCTAGAGGCGCTGTTTGGTGCACTGGGACATCGCTCCGATGCGGTTTATGTGGTTTATGACGATGAAGGCGGTGGTTGGGCCGGACGGTTCATCTGGCTATTGGACGTCATCGGCCACCATCGATATCACTACCTCAACGGCGGCCTGCACGCTTGGCTGGCCGAGCAGCGCCCGCTAACCCAGGACACCCCGAGCGCCGCGACCGGCGGCCCGGCAACGCTGAAGCTGGAAGAATCTCCGAGCGCGTCCCGGGAATACATCGAAAGCCGGCTGGGCGCTTCTGACCTGGTGATATGGGATGCCCGCTCGCCGGAGGAATACCGAGGCGAGAAGGCGCTGGCCGCGCGTGCGGGGCATATCCCAGGCGCGGTCAATTTCGAATGGACGGCCGCGATGGACTCATCGCGAGCGATGCGCATCCGTGAGGACATTGCCGAACATTTGGAGACGCTCGGCATCACCGCCGACAAAGAAATCATTACCCATTGCCAGACGCATCATCGCTCCGGCTTCACCTACCTGCTGGCCAAGGCGTTGGGCTACCCGCGTATCAAGGGATACCCCGGCTCCTGGGGCGAATGGGGCAACCTGCCCGACACCCCGATCCAGCAATGAAAAGGTCATCCATGAAAGATCGCTTGTTCGTATTCAGTCAGTATCTGCTCCCGCATCACCTGATATCGCGCCTCGCTGGCTGCCTCGCCGAGTGTCGCCTGCCATGGGTCAAGAACACCTTCATTAAAGCGTTCATCAAGCATTTCGGCGTGCCGATGCATGAGGCTCAGATTGAAGAACCGACCGCGTTCGAGCATTTCAACGCCTTTTTCACTCGCGCGTTAAAGGACGGCGCTCGACCGCTGGATCCAACCCCCGGAGCGATCCTGAACCCATGCGACGGCGCTATCAGCCAGCTCGGCAAGATCGAGCAAGGGCGCATATTCCAGGCCAAGGGTCATAGCTACAGCGTGATGGAACTACTCGGCGGGGACCATGAGCGCGCTGCGCCTTTCATGGGTGGCGATTTCGCCACGGTGTACCTCTCTCCCAAGGACTATCACCGTGTGCATATGCCGCTGGCTGGCACGCTGCGGGAAATGGTCTACGTGCCAGGGCGCATCTTCTCGGTGAACACCGTTACTGCCGAAGGCGTTCCGGAGCTTTTCGCGCGCAACGAGCGTGTGGTGTGCCTGTTCGATACCGAGCGCGGACCGATGGCCATGGTTCTGGTCGGCGCCATGATCGTGGCCAGTATCGAGACCGTATGGGCAGGGCTTGTGACCCCGCCCAAGCGGACCCTCAAGACCTTCCGTTATGACGAAGCTGCGCGTTCGGCCATCCACCTGGACAAAGGCGCGGAGATGGGACGCTTCAAGCTGGGTTCGACAGTAATTCTGCTGTTCGGGCCGGAGCAGGTAAGCTGGGCACAAGAACTCGCTGCGCTGTCTCCTGTAAGCATGGGCGAAGCGCTCGGCCAGGCTAAACCCTTGTCGCCAAAGGCGCCACCGGCCGTCGAGATCACTCAGTTATAACCGAACCAATGGTCGGTTGCCTCTAGCCAACCTCTTCGTGTCCGTTATGATGTCGCGGTAACAGTTGCATTTTGATATCACTTGTGACGCGGACTTGCCCTCCTAACCTTGAACAATCGTGATGGGTCGAGGCCACATGTCACGGAGTTCTACTGTTGGAAAATCAGAGCCAGCCATTGCTGTTGCGTGTGCCCAAGCCGGATCGTCAGGAGTTGTCCTTCTGCGAACCGACGGTGCGCGGCATCAAGCATTGGCTTGCCGGATTACCCAAGGCAAACCTGGGTGAGACCGCGCGTCAGCTCTACCAGGCCACGCAAGAACTCAATCAGTTGCGCGCCCCTGCCCAGACCCGTCTGCAGCTGCTCGAACTGATGCGGCCCGAAATCCATTTCGTCTGTCGCGACCTCGAACGCTACTTCATCAATCAACCGGTAGTGCTTGGTGAGCGTCCACGCAAGGTGGCGAGCCTTTGCCAGGCGCTGCACAACCATCTCGCGGTCGGTTACAAGCTGATCGCCATCGAGTTGGCGCCGCAGCCCGGGCGCGAGCGCTTGCAGCTGCTCACCATCTCCTTGCAACGTGCGATCCGCAGCTTGAGCACGATGCTGGTCCGCTCGACTCAACTCTATAGCCCGACGCCCGAAGGTCTGTGGCTCGAGCTTCATCAGCTGTATGCGCTCGCGGCCGAGCATGGTGTACATCGCACCCTGGTGCGTGACGATCTGGGTTACCGGGTGAAGGGCCTCAGTGCCGAGCAGAGCTACCTCGTCGCTTTGCTGCTGGGCAGTGCTCGTTGCAATCAGCTGCGTCAGCAGAACATTGCGCAACTGGCGCAGCTGCTCGAGCCGTGGAGCGCCATGGTGCAGCTACACCCCGGGCTGGCTTCGACCAGCCTCTTCGGTGTGCCTACCCGCATTGACGGCCCGCCGCGTTATCGCACCATGTTCGGGACCGACGAGCGCAGGAACCTGCTCGGCATAGACCCGCATGGCCTGGTCAAAGCCATCCAGACGTTTTTGCAGTCACCCCAGGACAGCGCCGCGGAATCCGCGCTGGCGCTGCCTGAAGGGATCAGCCTGGACCTCATGCAGCATGTAAGCGCCGCGTGGGGCGATATTTCCGAACGTAGCTTCCAACGCACGCCCACCACCGGCCAGATAAAACTCTGTATCGGCATGAGCGCGCTGCACTACTTCCTGGCAGGGCAACGCGCGTTCGGCGAGCTGCTGAAGCGACCGGAGGCGACTCGCTCGGCGGTCTTCAAGCTCAACAATGCGACCCCGGACGTCTGGTCCGTTGCGTTCGATGCCCAGGTGACGTGCGATGACGACATACTCCCGAACGAGTACATCGAATTCGTCCGACCCGACAAGGCATCAGACAAGAATGAGAGCAAGGTTGAGGCCGAGGTTGCACCGCAATCGCCGCCCCCCGAAAGCCTCTTCCCGACATTCGAAGTACAGCGAGTCGATCACAGCCCGGGGGGTTACTGCCTGTCGTGGCCGGATGAAGTCCCTGCGCAACTCCAGGCGGGAGAACTGCTCGGCTTGCAGGATGCGTCCAGCCAGACCTGGAGCATCGCCGTGGTGCGCTGGATCCGCCAGGTGCGCGGCAGCGGTCCGCGGATGGGGGTAGAACTCATAGCCCCCCAAGCGCAACCCTGTGGCCTTCGCCTGCTGCGCAAAACCGACCAGGGCAGTGAGTACCTGCGTGCGCTCGTGCTGCCTGAAATCAGCGTGATCTCCCGCCCAACGACTTTGATCGTGCCACGCTTGCCGTTCCAGGAAGGCCAGAAGGTGCAGATCAACCAGAATGGCGACGAGCACCGCGCATTGCTCTGCAGGCGCCAGGCAGGCACCAGCAGCTATAACCAGTTCGAGTATCAGCTCGTCGGCGTGACCGCCCCCACGCAGGAGACTCCGGTCACAGCCCGGGGCTCCCAGCCGACGTCACCGGGCGAAGATTTTGACTCGCTCTGGAACACGCTGTAGATTGCCGATCACCGTTTTTTAGCCTCAACGCCCCTATTACGGCGCGTTCCAAAGCTGCTGCCATGGCCCCGCAAAAGAAAACTATCCGCCTGCTGATCCTCGAAGATTCGCAGAATGAAGCTGAGCGACTCGTCAGCCTGTTTCGTAATGCGGGCCAGGCAACGCGTGTGCATCGCCTCACGTCCAGCGAAGACCTAGCCGAAGTCCTTCAGCAGACATGGGACTTGCTGATCAACGCGCCGACAAGCGTCAATCTCGACCCCAGTGAAACCATTGCCGCTATACGCAAGCAAGCCAAGGACATTCCGGTCATCCAGTTGATCGACGGCAACGACGCCGACGCGATAACCGAAGCCCTCACCCTCGGCGCTCATGGAGCGCTGCCGCAGGGCGAGGACGAGTGGCTGATCCTGGTTGCCAACCGCGAGCTGGCGAATCTCGAAGAGCGACGCGCACGCCGCTCCTCCGAAGTGGCCTTGCGCGAAGCCGAGAAGCGCTGCCAATTGCTGCTGGAAAGCTCGGTCGACGCTATCGCCTACGTACACGACGGCATGCATATCTATGCAAACCGCGCTTATCTAGAGCTGTTCGGCTACGAAGACGTAGAAGAGCTCGAGTGCATGCCGATGATCGACCTGATTGCCTCCAGTGATCAGAGCGCGTTCAAGAATTTCCTGAAGAATTATCAGAGCCTGCAGGGCAGTGCCGAGCTGGCTTGCGGCGGTGTTCGCGCCGATGGCAGCAGCTTCAAGGCAAGCATGCATTTCTCACCGGCCAGCTACGATGGCGAGCCCTGCATCCAGACCGTCATACGCGCAGAAAGCGACAACGCCGAACTGGAGAAGCTACGCGAAATCAGCAGTCAGGATCTGGTGACCGGCCTCTTCAACCGCAACCATTTTCTGGAGTCGCTCGATGGCGCTGTCGAGCGCGCCGTCAACGCCGGCAAAGGCTCGAGCCTGGCCTACATCCGCATCGATCGCTTCGCCAGCCTGCAGGCTGAAATCGGCCTGGGCGACTCGGACCGCCTACTGGCCGAGCTGGCGCAGCTGCTGCGCGAGCGCTTCCAGGACAAGGCGGAGCTCGCACGTTTCGGCGATGATGCTTTTGCGATGCTGATGGCTGAAGCCACTCCCACGCAGCTTGAGCAGCCTTTGACCGAGTTGCTACGCAAGGTCGAAGGACACCTGTTTGATGTCGGCGGCCGTACCGTTCAGACCAGCCTGAGTATTGGCGTCGCCGCACTCGATGAGCAAACCGCTAAGGCCCGTGACGTTATCGATCGCGCCCACCGTTGCGCGGAAGAGCTGACCGACGGCAACGCACTACGCATTTACGACCCCGCCCACGAACTCGCTGCTGCTGCTAACCGGGGCAACGTGCTGGCCATGCTGCAGCAGGCGCTGGAGAAGAACAGCTTCCGCCTGTTGTTCCAACCGATCATCAGCCTTCGCGGGGATAGCCACGAGCATTACGAGGTGCTGCTGCGGCTACTTGATTCCGAAGGAGCCGAGGTGCCGCCAGGCGAATTCCTCGATGCAGCTAAAGAAGCAGGACTGGCTACGAAGATCGACCGCTGGGTTCTGCTGAACTCCATCAAGCTGCTTGCCGGTCACCGCAGCAAGGGCCATAGCACCCGACTGATGATCCATCTGTCTGGCTCGAGCCTGCAGGATCCATCGCTGCTGAGCTGGCTGGGTGTAGCGCTGAAGGCATCGAAGCTGCCGCCCGACTCGCTGGTCTTCCAGCTGGACGAACAGGATGCAGTAGCCTATCTGAGGCAAGCCAAGGCCCTGACGCAAGGGCTCACGACACTTGGCTGCCACGTCGCGCTGAGTCAGTTCGGCTGCGTCTTGAATCCGTTCAACACCCTCAAGCACCTCAATGCCGAGTTCGTGAAGATCGATGGTTCTTACACCCAGGATCTGAGTCGACAGGAAAACCAGGAGTCACTCAAGCAACTGCTGGCGGATCTCCACGAGCAGGCCAAGCAGACCATCGTGCCCTTCGTGGACAGCGCCACCGTGCTGGCCACCCTTTGGCAAGCAGGCGTCGGTTATATCCAGGGCCAGTATCTGCAGGGCCCGAGCCAGTCAATGGACTACAACTTCTCCTCGGATGACGAATAGCGGCTGCAAGCCTCAAGCTAAGATCAGTATCGAAACTGCTGCTTAAAGGCCGTCGCGCTTTTTCTTGGGTGCGGTACTTACCGCTAACCGTCCGCGGTTGCAAGGCATGTGCAAGCCCAGCGAAGAGTCCTGCACCTCTCACTGCACCCAGTTTTGGCTCCTAACTTCTCGCTTGCAGCACCTTTTTATTCCGTCCCTTCCCGATCCCTGAACCCAAGCAGATACAAAATGCCGTCCAAGCCAAGCGTCGAGATCGCCTGCTTGGCGGATTGCTTGACCAACGGCTTGGCCCGGAAGGCAACACCAAGGCCCGCCAACCCGAGCATCGGCAGGTCATTGGCGCCGTCGCCTACCGCAATGGTCTGCTCCAGACGCAGCCCCTCACGCGCTGCCAACTCGCGAAGCAGATCGGCTTTGCGCTGCGCATCGACGATCGGCTCCTGAGCAACGCCCGTGAGCTTGCCATCAACGATCTCAAGCTCGTTCGCGTAGACATAGTCGATGCCAAGTCTGGCTTGCAGCTGACGGGCAAAATAGGTGAAGCCGCCTGACAGGATTGCCGTTTTGTAGCCCAGCCTTTTCAGCTCGGCAAACAGCAATTCGGCCCCCTCGGTGAGCCGCAGACGGGCTCCGACCTCGGCCAGCGCGCTTTCTTCCAGCCCTTCGAGCAGCGCCAGGCGCTCCCTGAAGCTGGCGCGGAAATCCAGCTCGCCGCGCATTGCGCGCTCTGTAATTTCGGACACCTGATCGCCGACTCCAGCGACCTTGGCCAATTCATCGATAACTTCAGCCTCGATCAACGTCGAGTCCATGTCGAACACTGCCAGGCGGCGGTTACGGCGGAACACCGAATCACGCTGGAAAGCGATATCGACATTGAGCTCCTGCGCCACGCTGAGAAACTCGGCGCGCAGTGCCGCGGTATCCTCGGGCTCGCCACGAACCGAAAACTCGATGCAGCCTTTGCCTCGCTCCTCTGGCATGTCCAGCGGCTGGCGGCCGGAAAGTCGGTCGATGTGATCGATATTCAGGCCGTACTTGGCTGTAATCGAGCTGACACGCTGAAGCTGCTCGGCGGTGACCTTTCTGGTCAGCAGCGTCACGATGTGCCGAGGCTTACCCTGACCTGCAACCCACTGCTGGTAATCCGCCTCCGCAACCGGCGTAAAGCGCACCTGCTGATCATGCTTGTAGCCCATGAACAGCACATCCTTGAGCACAGAGGAGGCGCGCTCGGTATCCGGAATTTCAACCAGGATGCCAAATGACAAGGTGTCATGAATCACGGCCTGCCCGATATCCAGGATATTCACGCCACCCTGAGCGAGCACGCCGGTGATGGCCGCAGTCAGCCCGGGGCGATCTTCCCCGGTGATGTTAATCAGGACGATTTCGCGCAAGGCGCAGCTCCTAAGCAAAGAAGGCGGGCATTCTACAACAGCGATCAGCTCGCGGAACGCTGCAACAAGCCAGCCGCCTTAAGGTTTCCAACGCCAGGTCCTCTGCAATTCGTCTGCTTTGAATAGGCGACCTTTAGCCACCAGTACGCTTTTCCGTATACTGCGCGGCACCTTCCTTAAGAGTAGAGCCGCGCTCTGTGAACCGGCCCGCATCCGTCAAGCCCGACAACTTCTTCCTGCTGATCTATCGCGCACTGCGCCAGCGTCGTGTACCGCTGGTCTTGCGCGTGGCCAGCCACACACTCTTGCTGGTCGCCCTTGCATTGATCATCTATGCCTGGGTAATGGGCATGCAGTTCAAGCACGCGATGGAACAGCAGGCCAATGCACTGGGCCAGAGTCTGATTACCCAGACTGCAGCCTCGGCAACGGACTTGCTGGTATCCAATGACATCCTCAGCCTGAATGTATTGCTGAGCAATCTGGTGAAGAATCCGCTTGTGGCGCATGCCGCGATCTACAGCGTAGACAACCGCGTGCTCGCTGAATCGGGTGCGCGGCCCCAGCGCAATCTGCTGGGCGATGAAGAGGGGCTTTTCTCGACCCCGATCAGCTTTCAGGAGGTAATCGCCGGACACTTGCGCATCAGCCTCGACATGAAGCAATTCCAGCAGCCGATGACCATCAGCCTGCAAAGCATGGGTTTGCTGAGCCTGATTCTTCTGGCATTGACCTTGACGCTGAGCATGCGCCTCGGCCGGCAGCTCTCGCTGCCGCTGATGCAGCTGCGCCTGTGGCTACGCGACCCGGATGACCCTGCCCCCGGTGCGGGGCGGCAAGATGAAATCGGCGACCTGGCACGTCAACTTCAGGCGAGGCTGGTGCCCGAAGAGGCCGAGCCGGAGATCGAGCTGGACGAAAGCATGCAGGACCTCTACTCGGCGCATTTCGATGTACCTGCCGCAGCGCAGGTCGGTGACTACCCCCGGCCCGCAGTGGACCTTAGCGACCATCTCGATGACGTTGATGAGGCAGTCATTCAAATGGATGACGCAGACATCGAAACGCCTTTTGGTGCAGATGATTTCGATGACGAGCCACCATTCGACGATGCCGAAGCTCGCACAAGCCAAAGGCTTGCTGAGGCGACACCGGCAGCAAAAAACGTCATCGGCAGCAAAAGCGGGGTACTGGCGATTCAGCTCGGTGCACAAGAGCAGCTTCGCCGTTTGCCGCGCGCGCGACTTACCGAACTCCTACAGCGGTATAGCGACTGCCTGCAGCAAGCCGCAACGCTGTATCAAGCCGAACTGCATACGCTTAACGATGGCAGCAGCCTAATGCTGTTCCACAGCCAGGACGACGAGCAGAACTACCTGACCCACGCGATTTGCTGTGGAGAACTGATGCGCGCACTCGGCCATGCCCTGCAGATCGAAGTTGCCGATAGCGGTATCACGCTTCAACTGCAACTTGGCCTGACCCAGGGCGAGAGACTATACGACCTCAGCCAAGGCGAGCTTTTGCTCAGTGATGCAGCTCAGGCAGCGCTGGCCATGTCACAACACAGCCGCAACCTGCTGCTCGTTGAACGAAGCGTTGGCGAGGACAACCTCATCCGCCAGCGCGCGCGAATTCGCCCCATTGCCAGCCCGGAGGGTGCGTGCTGCGTCGAGCGCTTGCTAGAACCTTATCCATCGTTGCTTGAGCGTCAGCTCGCGCGCATGCACGAGCTACGCAACCGCAGCTAAAGGAACATCGTCCGGCCATTGAAGGCCGGACACGTGGCATCTTTTATCCGAGGAAGGTTCGCGCAGCGCCGTCGTACAAACAGCCACGCACGAGATCAAAAACGCAGCCGGGCCAGGCACCGCGGATGGCGCTGACCTCAACCGGCTGCCAGCGACATGATGCTAGAAGCGGAACACTTCCATTTCGGTCCTGATTGGCTCCACCGCCGGAATCGTTGGCGGCGCCGCAGGCTTGGTTGGCGCTTTGACGATATTGCGCTTGGCTTGCGCCTTCGCCACCACGATCGGCTCGACAGCACTCGCCAGCATCTCGCTGAGGCGTTGCAAAAGCAGGCTCTGGGCGCGGACCTGATCGGTAGGATTGCCCTGATGATCTTCCTGCAACCTGACCAGGCGGCTGCCTTGGCGCTTACCTTGTTTATCCAGCAGTCGCCATTGGGCCTCCAGCACGGCAGGGTGCTGCGGACCGGAATCCAGGCGGGTTATTTCCAGTTCAATCTGTACATCGGGAGCAAACCCCTTACTTCCCGGGCTCAACTCCAGGCTTTGAGTTTTCAACCGAGAAGCCAGCTGACGCAGCAATAACTGGTTGATATCGCCCTGAAGCTCGCCAGCCCAACGCGCCTGTTGGCCATTGGCGGCAAGGCTTCCATCGGGCAGGCGCTGCAGGAGAGCATCCTGGCGCAGATAATCCGCCAACTCGACCGGCCCCAGCAGAATCGCCGGACCGTCGCTCACCTGCGTGGGTATTTCCACATTACCGTTGTCGAGTCGATACATCGGTACGGACTGAGTAACGCAGCCCGCTAGGCTGACACAGGCGAGTAACAGGATCGTTGTGAAGCGCTGCACGTTCGTTTCTACCTTTGTACCGGATCAGAGGACGAAACAACGGCCGGCGTGGGGGTTCACCGCCTGCTTCGTGCCTAGATTGATATGGACCGCCAACACAATTGCAGTCTGCTGCCGTCGTGGAAGTCGAATAAAAAATGGAAGGCCGCTATCTTCCGCGAAACCATCGCAGGAAGCCAGCCTCTAAGGCGCCCCGATTCAGTTACCCGTCTCGACCAGCAAGGCATCCACTCTCTGGAAGCCTCTTGGCAGCTTGTTGCCTCGCCTGCCACGTTCACCCTTGTAGTGCTCAAGATCATCGCTCCTGAGCGACAGGGTGCGTTTGCCGGCCTGCAGGACCAGTGTCGAGCCCTCTGGCAACACGGCAAGATCCGTCAAGTACTCCTCGCGGCTGGCGACACGATCACCTGGAATACCAATGATCTTGTTGCCCTTTCCCTTGCCCAGTTGCGGGAGATCGCGAACAGGGAACACCAGCAGGCGCCCCTCGGTCGTTACCGCAGCGAGCCAGTCCTGGTCGCGGCTTTTCAACGGTCTTGGCGCCACTACACGAGCACCGGAAGGCAACGAGAGCAGCGCCTTGCCGGCCTTGTTCTTGGCTTGCAGATCTTCGCCCCGAACCACGAAGCCATAGCCGGCGTCGGATGCGATCACGTAAAGCGCTTCGTCATCGGGCAGCAGTACACATTCGAAACTGGCCCCCGGCGGTGGCGTCAGTCGCCCGGTCAACGGCTCGCCCTGTCCACGCGCCGACGGCAACGAGTGAGCCGCGAGTGAGTAACTGCGGCCCGTGGAATCGATAAAGACAGCGTATTGGTTGGAGCGCCCCGCAGCTGCAGCCCGAAAGCCATCACCGGCCTTATAGGAAAGGCCGGTGGCATCAATGTCATGCCCCTTGGCGCAACGCGCCCAGCCTTTCTCGGAAATCACCACCGTTACCGGTTCGGACGGGAGCAGCTCGTTTTCGGATAGCGCCCGCGCCTCGGCACGCGCGACGATTGGCGAACGGCGGTCATCACCATAGGTTTCGGCGTCGGCAATCAGCTCCTTGCGTACCAGCTTCTTCAGCTTGGTTTCGCTGCCCAGAAGTGCCAGCAGTTTGTCGCGCTCCTTGGCCAGTTCGTCCTGCTCGCCACGGATCTTCATCTCCTCCAGCCGCGCCAGCTGCCGCAAGCGGGTGTCTAGAATGTAGTCAGCCTGCAACTCGGACAACTCGAAGCGCGCCATCAGCACTGGCTTGGGCTGATCCTCGGTACGGATGATGTGAATCACCTCGTCCAGATTGAGGAAGGCGACGAGCAAGCCCTCCAACAGATGCAGGCGCTTCTCGACCTTATCCAGCCGGAACTGCAGACGGCGGCGCACGGTATTGATGCGGTAGGTCAACCATTCGCTGAGCAGAACCTGCAGGTTTTTAACCTGCGGCCGACCGTCGAGCCCGATGACGTTGGTGTTGACACGATAGCTCGACTCCAGCTCCGTCGTAGCGAAGAGATGCTGCATAAGCTCGTCGGCATCGACTCGATTGGAGCGCGGAATGATAACGATCCGGCAAGGATTCTCATGATCCGACTCGTCCCGCAGATCCGCCACCATCGGCAATTTTTTCGCCTGCATCTGCGCGGCGATTTGCTCCAGCACCTTGGAGCCGGAGACCTGGTGAGGCAAAGCGGTTACCACGACATCGCCGTCTTCGACCCGATAGACGGCACGCATGCGCACCGAGCCGCGACCGGTCTCGTAGATCTTCAGCAAATCAGCGCGCGGCGTGATGATCTCCGCCTCGGTCGGGTAATCCGGCCCCTGAACGTGCTCGCAGAGCTGCTCTACTGTGGTTTTCGGATCATCCAGCAAGCGCACGCAGGCAGCGGCCACCTCGCGCAGATTGTGTGGCGGTACATCGGTCGCCATGCCCACGGCGATACCGGTCGTCCCGTTTAGCAACAGGTTGGGCAGGCGCGCCGGCAGGGTGGCGGGCTCGTTGAGCGTGCCGTCGAAATTCGGCACCCAGTCTACGGTGCCCTGCCCCAGCTCGGTGAGCAACACCTCGGAATAGCGTGAGAGGCGCGCCTCGGTGTAACGCATGGCAGCGAAGGATTTCGGATCGTCAGGAGCACCCCAGTTGCCCTGGCCGTCGACCAGCGTATAGCGATAGCTGAACGGCTGGGCCATTAGCACCATGGCTTCGTAGCAGGCGGAGTCACCATGAGGATGGAACTTGCCGAGCACGTCACCGACGGTACGCGCAGACTTCTTGTGCTTGGAGTCGGCATTGAGCCCCAGCTCACTCATGGCGTAGATGATGCGCCGCTGCACAGGCTTGAGCCCGTCGCCGATATGCGGCAGTGCGCGATCCATGATCACGTACATCGAGTAGTTGAGATAAGCCTGCTCAGTGAAGTCAGCGAGGGAGCGACGCTCCACGCCGTCCAGGCTCAGGTCGATAGTTTCGCTCATGGTCGATCCGTGGCGTGTTGGCGCAGCACCAGAGTGCCGGCGCGCTGGGTGAATTCGAGTTGTTTGAGGGCGCTCATGCCGAGCAGCACCTGATCTCCGCCAAAACCTGGCGCAATAAGGGCGCGCACGTCATGCAGGAGGATGTCACCAAGTCCAAGGCTGTTAAGCACGGTTCGATAACCGGTGGTTTGGCCATTGGCGGTCTGCAGCATTACCGCCGCGCCGCGCGGTAATCCCAGGCGCTCGGCCAACTCGGCAGGGATAGCGACGTCAGTGGCGCCGGTGTCCAGCAAAAACGTCACGGACTCTCCGTTGATACGCCCGTCGGCGACGAAATGGCCTTGGACATTGCTCTCCAGCCGCACTTCGATCTCCTTGCCCTGGACCACCGACACCGGCTCACGATTGGGATTGAAACGACTTTGCTCCCAATCGGCAAAGAACCGGGTGGCGAGCAGTATTCCCGCTCCCCAGGCCAACACCAGCATCACGCGGCCAGCCCGACGGCCAGCGGGCTGGGTCACTTTTTGGCACCCCAGCCGCCCTTGGGCGCAGCAACCCGCCATACGATCGGGCGTTTTTCGCCATCGGCGCGGGCAAGCCCGTTATTGTCAACGCCGATCCAGGCGCCGTCCTCATCTACCCATAACGCCTCGGCATTGCCGAACGGCGTGTTGTAGCGCCTGGATTCAGCTAACGCTGTGGCGGCGTAGGACCAGCACCTTTCGCTGTCGCCGGTAGACGGTCGGCGTCGGCAGATCTGATGAGGAACCGGTTCCAGGGTGAACAAGTTGTCCTTATGGAAAGCCAGCCCCGAGAACCTGCGTGGCTGCTCGGCCTCGCCCATCGCAGCGGGCGTCGCTTCCCTTCCGCCTTCGGCTAGCAACACACAGCCCCCGGTACATTGCCAGGCGCTCTGTTTGCGATGCATGACCATCAACCCACGGCGACTGTGCTCCGCCGCCAGCCACAAACGATCGGCGCTGGGATCGACCGCGACCCCTTCGAACATGGCATTGAAATCCAGCAGCATGCCGCTCGCGCGCGCCTGACGCACAAGCCCAGCAGGAAGCGTCAGCCATTCTGCAGTGCCTGCCGGGCTGACTCGCAGCACTGCGGCGTGCGCCTCGCTGACCAGATAACGATTGCCAAGGCTATCGCAGCTCAACCCTTCGAAATCCATCTCGCCGCCGCGAAAAAGGCCCGCTACGGCGCTGCGCATCCGTACACCCCAGGACAGCCCCGTTTTGGGTACTGGCGGCAGTTCGAAATGCTCGGCTTCGGCCTGCCAAACCGTTTCGCTCGCATCGAGCCGATACAGCACGTCGTCCTCACGATCCGATACTGCCCAGAGCGCATCCCCGCACCACGCCAATCCTGAAAGATTGCCCTTAGCGATGCCCTCGACAGGATGCTCGCTGACCAGCTCCAGCTCGGCAGTACCCTCGGCAGCCCAGACCGGCGCGGCCAGGGTCAACAGCAGCGCAATCCAGCGAGCGTTCAAATCAACACCTCAGCCAGATTTCCTTTGGACTCCAGCCAGCTTTTGCGGTCACCTGCGCGCTTTTTGGCCAACAGCATGTCCATCATCTCCCGGGTGCCGTCGAAGTCGTCGAGCGTCAGCTGTACCAGCCGCCGGGTATTTGGATCCATGGTGGTTTCACGCAATTGCGGCGGGTTCATCTCACCCAGCCCCTTGAATCGGGTGACCTGTGGTTTGCCGCGGCGCTTTTCGGCGATCAGGCGGTCAAGGATGCCATCGCGTTCGGCTTCGTCGAGCGCATAGAAAATGTCTTTGCCAAGATCGATGCGGTAGAGCGGAGGCATTGCCACGTAGACATTGCCGGCGTCCACCAGCGGGCGGAAGTGACGGACGAACAGCGCACACAGCAGCGTGGCGATGTGCAGTCCGTCCGAATCGGCATCCGCCAGAATGCAGATCTTGCCGTAGCGAAGCTGAGATATATCCGCAGCGCCTGGATCGACCCCGATGGCCACGGCGATGTCGTGTACCTCCTGACTTGCCAGCACCTCACCGCCATCGACTTCCCAGGTATTCAGAATCTTGCCGCGCAACGGCATGATCGCCTGGAACTCTTTGTCACGAGCCTGCTTGGCAGAACCACCGGCAGAATCGCCTTCCACCAGAAAAAGCTCCGAGCGAGCCGGGTCCTGCCCTGCGCAGTCGGCCAGTTTGCCTGGCAGCGCAGGCCCTTGGGTGATGCGCTTGCGCTCGACCTTCTTGCTTGCCTTGAGTCGCCGCCCGGCATTGCTGATGGCCAGCTCGGCGAGCTGGAGCCCGAGCTCCGGGTGGGCATTCAGCCAGAGGCTGAAGGCATCCTTGACCACGCCAGATACGAACGCCGCCGATTCCCGCGACGACAAACGCTCCTTGGTCTGACCAGAGAACTGAGGCTCCTGCATTTTCGTTGAGAGCACGAAAGCGATCCGCTCCCAGACGTCCTCTGGCGCCAGCTTGACCCCGCGCGGCAACAGATTGCGAAACTCGCAGAACTCGCGCATCGCATCGAGCAGGCCCTGCCGAAGGCCGTTGACGTGGGTACCACCTTGCGCCGTCGGAATCAGGTTGACGTAGCTTTCCTGAACACTGTCACCGCCCTCGGGCAGCCACAGCAGCGCCCAGTCCACCGCCTCCTTGCTGCCGGCTAGACTGCCGCAAAAGGGTTCGTCCGGCAGCCGTGCAAACTCACTGACGGCATCGACAAGATAAGAGCGCAGGCCATCCTCGTAATGCCATTCGATTTTTTCGCCAGTGCTCTTGTCTTCAAAGCTGACGTTCAGCCCCGGACAGAGCACAGCCTTGGCCTTGAGTACATGCTTGAGTCGGCTGATAGAGAACTTCGGTGAATCGAAATACTTGGGGTCAGCCCAGAAATGCACGCTGGTGCCGGTGTTGCGTTTACCAACCGTACCGATGATGTCCAGCTCGCTGGCCTTGAACCCATCGGCGAAGGCCATGCGGTATTCGCTGCCGTCGCGCTTGACCGTTACCTCGACCCGAGTCGACAGGGCGTTGACGACAGAGATCCCGACGCCATGCAGGCCGCCTGAAAACTGGTAGTTCTTGTTTGAGAACTTACCGCCGGCATGAAGCTTGGTAAGGATCAGCTCGACGCCCGACACACCTTCTTCAGGATGAATGTCTACCGGCATGCCGCGGCCGTCATCGATGACCTGCAGCGAGTTGTCCTGGTGCAGTATCACCTGCACTGAGCTGGCATGGCCTGCCAGTGCCTCGTCGACACTGTTATCGATGACTTCCTGGGCAAGGTGATTTGGACGCGAGGTG
The DNA here is from genome assembly GCF_024448895.1 of Stutzerimonas stutzeri. Taxonomy (GTDB): domain Bacteria; phylum Pseudomonadota; class Gammaproteobacteria; order Pseudomonadales; family Pseudomonadaceae; genus Stutzerimonas; species Stutzerimonas stutzeri_Q. Next base: position 209,863 of record NZ_JAMOIC010000002.1, on the reverse strand, counting down.
TCCGTATACATGCCCGGACGCTTGCGGACAGGATCCAGGCCCGAGAGGACTTCAATGGCTTCGGCGGTATAAGACATGTGCGTCTCTTGATGTCCTTATAGATCGGAAAAATCGAGGTCTGCGAACGACGCAGCATCAAAGCCTGCAAAGGCCAGCAACGCAGGAAGCCGCTCGGCGAAACCTTGAAAGCCGTGATCGCCACCAGCCTGAATGCGCACTGCGCACCCTCTGTAGAAATCGGCCGCGTGGCGGTAGTCCAGGGTTTCGTCACCCGTTTGCAGCCAGACCTGATAGCGCTCGGCATCCTGCGGCGGTGGCACTTCCAATTCGGCCAGGGAGGTGACGTGATCCTCGGTCAGGTCCCAAACCTCACCGGTATACAGATTGGTTTGCTGTCCGAGATAGCCATCGAAGCGGCGGTGTGGTGTCACAGCCGGATTGATCAGCAATGCCTTGAGACCGTGGCGTTCGGCGAGGTGCGTTGCATAGTATCCGCCGAGCGAGCTGCCGACCAGCAAAGGGCGCCCAAGCTCGGCGATTGCTGCTTCAAGCTGTGCGATTGCCTGCCGAGGATGATGATGCAAGGCCGGAACTTGCAGCCAGGCCCCCATGCCTATCCGCTCCAACGCAGCGGTCAACTGGCTGGCTTTCCGTGATACCGGGGAGCTGTTGAGGCCGTGCATGTAAAGGATGGAGGGTGACGTAGGGATCATGCTGGTTCGCTGAGCTGGCAAAGAGCGGAAAGGCTACTAGGCGAAGCGCGCAAGCTGCAAGCATCGGGGTAGTCGTGCCAATGAGGCCAAGCGCTTTGCTTTTCGCGTTTGCTCGCCAGTTAGAGTATTGCAGGGTGCCGTTTCAGTATCCCTTGACGCTGTAATCAACGACGAAGTCGATACCCACCACGCGCGACACACCGGTCTCCAGCTCGCCATTGGCGTACAGCCTTAGCCAGCGGTACCCGGGCGCCAGCGTGTCCACCTGAAAGTCTTCGCTGCCGGGAGCAAACTGTACGCCTGTGGAAGGAGTGGCCAGCAAGCGCACATCTCTGCGCCAGCCATCGAACTCCTGATGAATGTGCCCCCAGAGCAAGGCCTTCACGCATCCGAAGCGATCCAGAACCTCGAAAAGCGCATCGCGATTGCGAAGCCCGATGCTGTCCATCCAGCGACTACCGATTGAAACCGGATGATGATGCAGGCACACCAGGTGGGGCCGCTCCGGAGCCTGCATCAGAGTTCGCTCCAGCAGAGCCAGCTGCTCGTCGCTGAGCATGCCGAATACCGAGCCGGGCACCAGCGTATCAAGCATGATCACGCGCCAGGCGCCTATATCCAGTACCGGCAACATCAGCTCGCTCCCGCTAGCGGCCTGACGCATCACTTCCAGTTCGTCGTGGTTGCCGGGGCACCAGCGCGCAGGGGCATCGATACATTCGGAGAGCGCTCGAAAACGCTTGTACGAGTCAAGCGAGCCGTCCTGGGAAAGATCCCCGGTCGCCAGGACCAAGTCTATTTCTGGCTGCTCATCAAGGACTAGATCGACTACCCGCTTCAGACTCTCTGCGGTATCCATGCCCAGCAGCTTACCGCCCGCCTCGGCAAAGAGGTGGCTGTCGGTCAGCTGAACGAGCAGGACTGAGTCTTTTTCAGCAGTGAAGGGCGCAGCAGCCAAGACCCGTCTCCTTTGGCGAAATCGCAGAAGAATTATGGTGGCTGACAGTTGCAGGGGTAAACCGCGCGATGCGGGCATGCATCACAGAACCGCTTGGGAGCGCCACTAGCGCATAGCATAACGCCATCGCCAAGCTTGACGCTTATCTCTTTGCTTAAACCACGGGCTCGAGCTCGTGCCCGCAAGCGAGGCAGTGGCCGAGCCATTCGCCGAGGAAGAGATTGAGCTGGTTTTTCTCGTCGGGCTGATGCATCTGCGCGTTCGGATAGCTGTAGATGCCACGGAAGCGCCGCGCATGCTCGGCGCTGATCACCTCGGCCATTCGCGCATCGTGATAGACGCGTACGTCCATCTGCGGGACTGGCAGCCAGGGCAGACAATCCTGCTGACTAATCTGCAGCGTCGTGGTGTAGGGGCAGGTTTCGATAACCTTGAGGACCAGCACGCCGAGCAGCCGGTCGCCCTGACTCATGGCGATGCGGCGTGTATCTGGCTGATTGCGCATATCGGGCAGCAACCGCATCAGCCGCAGATAATTGGCTTCGCAAGCCGATTGCAGCTCCAGCAGGTCGACACGGTACCGCTCGCGGGTTCGCCTCATATCCATGCCTCCCGTATTTCATCGCGGTTCAAGGCCAGCCACTGCAGTGCAATGATAGTCGCCGCATTGTCGATCCTGCCGTCGCGTAAAGCCTTCAACGCATTTTCCAGAGACCACACTGCTGCACGAATATCTTCACCCTCCTCCTCCAGCCCGAACACGCCGCCTGCGCCAACGCTGCTGCAGCGTCCGACATAGAGGTGAATGCGTTCGGTGCTGCCGCCCGGGGACGGGTAATAAACCGAGACCGGCCAGAGCTCACCAAGCTCGAGACCCGCTTCTTCAACGGATTCCCGGCGTGCCACTTCTTCAGGCTGCTCGTCCTTGTCGATCAGCCCAGCAACGGTTTCCACCAACCAGGGGTTGTCACCATGGGCCATGGCGCCCACCCGAAACTGCTCAACAAGCACGACCTCGTCACGTTGCGGATCGTATGGCAACACACAGACCGCATCATGGCGAACGAACAGCTCGCGCTCGATCTCCGCACCCATGCCGCCGCGGAACAGACGATGGCGAAGGCGAAACCGGTCAAGGTTGTAAAAGCCACTGAAGCAGCGCTCGCGCTGGATGATCTCGACATCGCCTGCGCCGGCTTGGAAAATATCGTTCATGAACTACTCACATATCGGTTTGTTACCGCGCCCGTCGGCGCCGGGTAAGGCTGCAACCGTCACGATGTGAGCGGTTTAACTGAAGCCATCCTAGCGCGCCATTTGATCAGGCGCAGCCCTTTGCAGACCACTCGCATGGCAAAAAATTGCTCAAAGCCCGATTACGAACTTCATATCTTGCCCGCACTCGAAACCGCACCGTCACTATCACTAGAGCCATGAAATCACCTATGCCCATCCGCCAAACCTTAGTTCTGATCTCGCTTAGCCTGCTAATCAGCGCATGCCAGCACTTTGGCGGTGAACCGCCCGTCGAGGTTCGGCAAGTCGTCAGCGAACAGCGGCCTGCGGGCTGCCCTGAGACGGATGACCGCTGCCCACTGGTCAATATCGACACTCAACTGTTCGCGACCGAGCCTGCACTCAACGCACTCATCGACCAGCGACTGCGCAAGATGACGCTTAACAGTCCGGAAGCCACCATTCCACCGACGCTTGAAGGCTATGAACAAGAGTTTCTGCGTGTTGCCGAGCCAGGTTGGAGTAGCTACCTGCAAGCCAAGCTGCGCGAACAGCACGGCTCGCTGCTGGTAATCGAGCTGTCGAGCTACCTGCACACCGGCGGTGCTCACGGGATGCCCGGACGCGGCTTCATCAACTACGACCGCGAACAGGACCGAGAGCTAAAACTGGCCGATGTGTTATTGCCGGGCAAGGAAGGCGCATTCTGGCGCGCCGCTGCGAAGGCTCACCAGCAATGGCTGGCCGTGAACCCACAGGACGCCGAATATCTGCGCCAATGGCCCTTCCAGCAAACAGCCAATGTGGCCCTGCTGCGCGATAAGGTGCTTCTCAAATATGACGTCTACAGCATCGCGCCCTATTCGAGCGGACATCCAGAACTGGAGATCCCCTACAGCGACCTCAGCGGAATATTGAAACCTGCGTACCTGCTATAACGTGTCCGAGCGACATAACCCGAACAGCATGCGCAGCGAAGATTTCGCCGGCATCAACGCGTGCAAAAGACGCATAGAAACAAAGCGGCAACACATCGCCGTGCTCCGCCTGCAGGTAGAAGTGACGTATCGTCCAGGTGGATGTAGCCAACCATCCACCGGACGCAAGTCAAGCAGTAATCTTGGCGGCTTGGACCACTAGACCTGCTTGTAGATGACCGACCCCTCGTCCTTGAAGCGCGAGGATTGCTCGGCGAAGCCGGCCTCGATCGCCTTTTGCTCGTCAGTCAACCCATTCTGAGCCGCGTATTCGCGCACCTCCTGGGTAATCTTCATCGAACAGAACTTCGGCCCACACATAGAGCAGAAGTGGGCCACCTTGGCCGAATCCTTGGGCAAGGTTTCGTCGTGATAGCTACGCGCGGTGTCAGGGTCAAGGCCGAGGTTGAACTGGTCTTCCCAGCGAAATTCGAAGCGCGCCTTGCTCAAGGCATTGTCGCGGATCTGTGCACCCGGATGGCCTTTGGCAAGGTCCGCGGCATGCGCGGCGATCTTGTAGGTGATGATGCCTGTCTTGACGTCATCCTTGTTTGGCAGGCCGAGGTGCTCCTTGGGGGTGACGTAGCAGAGCATCGCGCAACCGAACCAGCCGATCATCGCCGCGCCGATACCGGAGGTGATGTGGTCATACCCTGGGGCGATGTCGGTGGTCAGCGGGCCGAGGGTGTAGAACGGCGCCTCGTCGCAGCACTCCAACTGCTTGTCCATGTTTTCTTTTATCAGTTGCATCGGCACGTGGCCCGGGCCCTCGATCATGCACTGCACGTCATGCTTCCAGGCGATCTTGGTCAGCTCGCCGAGGGTTTCCAGCTCACCGAACTGCGCGGCGTCGTTGGCGTCAGCAATCGAGCCCGGACGCAGGCCGTCACCCAGCGAGAAGCTGACGTCATAGGCCTTCATGATTTCGCAGATGTCTTCGAAGTGGGTGTAGAGGAAATTCTCCTGGTGATGCGCAAGGCACCACTTGGCCATGATCGAGCCGCCGCGGCTGACGATACCGGTGACCCGCTTGGCGGTCAGCGGCACATAGCGCAGCAGCACGCCAGCGTGGATGGTGAAGTAATCGACGCCCTGCTCGGCCTGCTCGATGAGCGTGTCGCGGAACAGCTCCCATGTCAGGTCTTCGGCAACGCCGTTGACCTTCTCCAGCGCCTGGTAAATGGGCACGGTGCCGATCGGCACGGGCGAGTTGCGGATGATCCACTCGCGGGTTTCGTGGATGTGCTTGCCGGTGGACAGGTCCATTACCGTATCCGAGCCCCAGCGGATGCCCCAGGTCAGCTTGGCCACTTCCTCTTCGATCGAGGAGCCCAGAGCCGAGTTGCCGATGTTGCCGTTGATCTTCACCAGAAAGTTGCGGCCGATGATCATCGGCTCGAGTTCGGTGTGGTTGATGTTGGCCGGGATGATGGCGCGACCGCGGGCTACTTCGTCACGCACGAATTCGGCAGTGATTTCTTTCGGAATTGAAGCACCGAAGCTCTGCCCGCCGTGTTGCTCGGTGAGCAGGCCCGCCGCGCGCGCTTCCTGCAGCTTCATGTTTTCGCGGATGGCGACGTATTCCATTTCCGGCGTGATGATGCCCTGACGCGCGTAGTGCATCTGGCTGACGTTCTTGCCCGGCTTGGCGCGGCGAGGATTGCGTACATGGGCGAAGCGCATCTTGGTCAGCTCGGCGTCTGCCAGGCGCTGCTGGCCGAAATTCGAGGTCAGGCCATCGAGCAGCTCGGTGTCGCCGCGATCATCGATCCAGGCCGAGCGAACGTCGCCGAGCCCTGTACGCACGTCGATTGTCACGTTCGGATCGGTATAGGGTCCGGAGGTGTCGTAGACGACGACCGGTGCGTTGATCTCGCCACCGAAGTCCGTCGGCGTGACATCGAGACTGATCTCGCGCATCGGCACGCGGATGTCGGGCCGTGAGCCCTGAACGTAGACTTTCTGGGAACGCGGGAAAGGTTGGATCGACTGCTGGTCGACCTGGGCTGATTCACTCAGATTTTGTTGTTCGGCACGCATCAGGCTGGCTCCTAGAGAATTGTCGGAGCGAACCTGAAAAACACGGCGGGGAAAGGGCATCGGGCGCGCCGGGAATGGCGCTGAGAGAGCTTGCCTGAGGACTGGCGAGCACATCTTGTTCCCTACGCAGGCCTTAACCTGATCAGGTTCAACGGGATCCGGAATTTTCCGATCTCAGCCTTCACTTCAAGGCACCCCGACAAGAACGGGGTCGAGTCTAATCAAGGCGACATGGGATTGCCATGCCGACCTGCAATCGGGGCGACCGTCGGGTCACGATCGGCTTCTTCCGTTCTTCCTCATCAAGGTCCTGAACACCCTGTTCACGCGCCTTGACCGGCACGATGACCGCGCATAGCCTTGCCCATCACTTCGCTTCAGGGAAAGACGCACATGCTGCGCAGACTCACGTTGGCACTCGCCGTGACCGCCGCCTCGTCGGGGCTGACCTGGGCCGAGACAGCACCAAAACTTTCCGTCCGTACCGACCTGATCAGCGTCTATCGACAGGCCGTAGAGAACAACGCGGACCTCGCTGCCGCACGCGCTCAGTACAAATCTATTCAGGAAGTCGTGCCGCAGGCGCGAGCCGGCTTGCTGCCCAACCTCAGCGCAAGCGCCGAAGCCAGCAATACGCAAACGGACGTGGATACCAGCATGGGCTCGCGATCGCTGGAGCGCAGTGGCACCGTTTATCAGGCAACCCTGAGCCAGCCGATCTTTCGCGCCGACCGTTGGTTTCAACTGCAAGCGGCCGAAGCCATCAGCGAACAGGCGGCACTGCAATACTCGATCGCCGAGCAGGATCTGATCCGGCTGACTGCGCAGGCCTACTTCGCCGTCCTGCGCGCGCAGGACAATCTTGCCGCGGCCAAGGCCGAGGAGTCGGCCTTCCAGCGCCAGCTCGATCAGGCGGATGAACGCTTTGAAGTAGGCCTTTCGGATCGCACCGACGTGCTCGAAGCACAAGCCGGATTCGATACCGCACGCGCCAATCGCCTGCTAGCCCAGCGTCAGGTCGACGATGCCTTTCAGTCGCTGTTTACCCTGACCAACCGGGAGTACCTTGCGCTGGAAGGCGTGGAGCACAGCTTGCCGGTGCTGCCACCCATACCAAACGACGCCAGCGCCTGGGTCAGCACCGCCACCCGCCAGAACCTCGATCTGCTGGCCAGCAACCAGGCGGTCAATGCCGCTGAAGAAACCCTTCGCCAGCGCCGTGCTGGCCACGCGCCAACGCTCGATGCCGTGGCGCGCTATAGCAAAGGCGACAATGACAGTCTCGGCTTTACGAACACGGGCAGCGAAGCCGTAAGTGGCATCCCCCGCTACACCGGAGACGTCGAGCAACGCAGCATCGGCCTGCAATTGAACATTCCGCTTTACAGCGGCGGCTTGACGAGTTCGCAAGGCCGTGAGGCCTTTTACCAACTGACCCAGACCGAACAGCAGCGTGAGAGTCTGCGGCGTCAGGTCGTCGAGTCCACACGCAACCTGCATCGCGCGGTCAATACCGATGTGGAGCAGGTGCAGGCGCGGCGTCAGTCGATCATCTCCAACCAGAGCGCGCTGGAAGCCACCGATATCGGCTATCAGGTCGGCACGCGCAATATCGTCGACGTTCTCGACACCCAACGCCGTCTGTTCGGCGCAGTGCGCGATTACAACAACGCGCGCTATGACTACATCCTCGACAGCCTGCGCCTGAAGCAGGCGGCCGGCACGCTCAACCCGGGAGACCTGGACGACCTTCAGCGTTATCTCAAGGCAGATTACGACCCGGACACTGACTTCCTGCCGCCTGATCTTTCGGAAAATTTTGGCAGACCGGTTCGAGTGGAATAGCGAAGGCCGAGCCATGCCCGCCAGACGCCCGCAGACGACAGGTCAGCGAGCATGCTGGCGTATCCTCGGATTATCCTTTCGGCTAATCCGAGCTACAGCTCTGTAGGATGAAATCGCCGAAGGCGCTTGCGTCGGTTACCGCGGGGGATTTGCCGGCGACGTGCACCGTTACGGTCTTGTGCTGAGAAGACGGGAGCGCTGCCAGCATGCCGCGTATCCTCGGATCGTCGGTTAACCCACGCTATAAAGTGGAGCCGCGCCACGGCTATCAAGCAGCTGTTCCAGTCCTGCCAACAGACGACCCAGCGCGCCCTGATTGTTCATGAGCACGGTGAAGCCAGCTGTTCGCGCTTGCTCAGTAAGAGCGGGGTCGCTCCAGAACGACAGGATCCCAGTCGCGAGCTCCGGAGCACTGCCAACCTCCGCCAGCGCGCCGGCGTCTCGCAGCTGTGCGGCGATATCCAGAAAGTTGAACAAATGAGGCCCTGTCAGGACCGGCTTGCCCAGTGCTGCCGGCTCCAGCAGATTGTGCCCGCCTGTCGGGACCAGACTGCCGCCGACGAACGCCGCATCAGCCAAGGCGAACAGAAACAGCAGCTCGCCCATGGTGTCGCCAAGCACCACTTGCGTATCGGCGGTAGGCCGCTCTTCAAGTGAACGCCGAACTGTCGTGAAATCCAGCTTTCGGCAAAGCTCCAGCACCGAGCCGAAGCGCTCTGGATGGCGCGGGACCAGAATCAGCAATGCATCAGGCCGCTCTGCGAGCAGCAGTCGATGTGCAGCCAGCAGGATTTCGTCTTCACCGGTGTGCGTGCTGGCAGCGATCCAGATAGGCCGCGCCGCAGCGCCCCATTGCTGACGCAGCAGCGCGGCTCGCTCCGGTAGCGCGGGATCGACGCTCAGGTCGAACTTGATCGAGCCGGTCACCTGCACACAAGACTCACGAGCGCCGAGCTGCCGGAAACGTACGGCTTCGACGTCGGTCTGCGCAGCAATCAGACCGAGTTCAGCCAGCATCGGGGCCGTGAGCCGGGCGAACCGCGCATATCCGCGCGCCGAGCGCTCGGACAGACGAGCATTGGCCAGCGCTACAGGTATACCGCGGCGCGCGCATTGGTGGATATGGTTGGGCCACAGCTCCGTCTCCATCACCACCGCCAGTTTCGGCTGCAGCTTCTGCAGGAAGAGCGACGCAGCCCAGGGGAGATCGTAGGGCAGATAGCAATGCTGAACAGCATCGCCAAACAGAGCCTTGATCCTCTCGGACCCGGTTGGCGTCATGCAGGTGACGGTGATCGGCAGGTGCGGGTAGCGAACCTTCAACTCACGAATCATCGGCGCCGCAGCGATGCTTTCACCGACAGACACCGCATGCACCCAGATTCCGCCCGGCTGCAAGTCGGGCAGACCAAGCGCGAAACGTTCGCCGATGCGCTTCGAATAAGCCGGGGCTCGGCGCGCTCGCCAGAACAGTCGAATCACCACCAGCGGCAAGGCCAGGTGGAACAGTAGGGTGTAGAGGATACGGTTCATGGGCGCGGAGCTTAGCAAGGCGCCACTCCAGCGACCACAGATAAGCCTGCAACATCCCCCTCTCGCGCCGCGAACTTGAGTCTCGCAACGGAGCCGAATGAACGCGGTGCGCACTTTCCAGACGCATCTACCGGAGACGTTATGACTGGCTACCTTTACCTCGCAATTGCCATTGCAGCCGAAGTGATCGCGACCACATCGATGAAGTCTCTCGCCGGATTCAGCCGCCCACTGCCGTTGTTGCTGGTGATCGTTGGCTACAGCCTTTCATTTTGGATGCTCGCGCTGGTGGTCAAGACCATCCCAGTCGGCATCGCCTATGCAATATGGGCGGGCCTCGGCATCGTTCTGGTCAGCGTTGCCGCAGCGCTTATCTATGGTCAGAAGCTGGATCTACCAGCGGCGCTCGGCATGGCATTGATAATCGCGGGCGTCGTGGTGATCCAGATTTTTTCCCGCAGTACCGGTCACTAGCCGCTCAAAGGACGCTGGCGAGCAAGGGGTTATACTGCGCGCCTGATTCCACAACGAGGCCCATTCATGTCCGAATCCCTGAGCACCGATATCCTGATTGTAGGCGGTGGTGTCGCCGGTCTGTGGCTGAACGCCCGCCTGCGCCGGCTTGGCTATTCGACACTGCTGGTGGACAAAGGCGTGCTCGGAGGCGGTCAGAGCGTCAAGTCGCAAGGGATCATTCATGGCGGCACCAAGTACGCGCTGAGCGGCGCACTGACGGGCGCTTCGGAAGCCATCGCCGATATGCCGCGACGTTGGCGCGAGGCCCTTGAAGGCAAGGGTGAGCTCGACCTGTCCGGCGTCCGCCTGCTGTCCGATGCGCATTACCTGTGGTCGCCCGGGACCCTCACCGGCAACCTCACCAGTTTCTTCGCCAGCAAGGCGGTGCGCTCGCGGGTCGGTCAGGTCAAAGGAGACGAGCTGCCCCCGGCGCTGCAGGATCCGCGCTTCAAGGGCAAGGTCTACCGCCTCAGCGAACTGGTGCTGGACGTGCCCAGCCTCATCCAACGCTTGGCTGAGCTGGCCGGAGACGGTTTGGTGAAAGCTGACAGCGTCGAGCCGCTGCGGGAAAACGGCGAACTCACCGGATTATTGGTCGATGGACGCCCGATCAACGCTCAGCGCATCGTTCTGACCGCTGGCGCCGGCAACGCCGAACTGCTGAATGGGCTGGATCTTGCCCAACCCGCCATGCAGAAGCGCCCGCTGCACATGGTCATCGTCAAGGCACCTTCACTCAAGGCACTCTACGCACACTGCCTCGGCGGCGGATCCAAGCCGCGCATTACGGTCACCGCGCATCCTGCCGCTGACGGTGAGTGGGTGTGGTATCTGGGCGGAGATCTTGCCGAAGCGGGTGGCGTCGCGCGCGACGAGGCCGCGCAGATCGCGGCAGCGAAAAGGGAGTTGGCCGAACTGGTGCCCTGGATCAATCTATCCGCAGCTAAATGGGCAACCTTGCGTATCGATCGGGCCGAACCTGCGCAGTCTGCCTTGGCCAGACCGGACAACGCCTTTCTCGCCGAGCAGGGTCGACTCCTGGTTGGCTGGCCGACCAAGCTGGCACTCTCTCCCGATTTCGCCGACCGCGTCGAAGCCGCCCTGAAGCGGGATGGCATTCGGCCCAAACCTCATAAAGTCTTACCCGAACTACCGCGACCGGCGATAACCGGTCCCTTCTGGGAAGGATTGGTCTGATGGAGACGACGCTCCACGACCTGCACCGCCCACTGGGCAGCACCGGGCTGAGCGTGTCCCCGCTGGGTTTAGGCACGGTCAAGCTGGGCCGCGATCAAGGCGTGAAGTACCCCAACGGCTTCCGCATCCCGGACGACGCCCAGGCACGCCAACTTTTGGCGCTGGCCCGCGACCTGGGCATTAATCTTATCGACACCGCACCCGCCTACGGCGTCAGCGAGGAGCGTCTGGGACCTCTGCTCACAGGCCAGCGCGACCATTGGGTCGTGGTCAGCAAGGTAGGTGAGGAATTCATCGATGGCCAATCGCATTTTGACTTCTCGCCTGCCCACACGCGATTTTCCGTAGAACGCAGCCTCCAGCGGCTCAAGACCGATCGCATCGATCTGGTTCTGGTGCATTCGGATGGCCGCGATGTAGAGGTCCTTAGAAACAGCGGGGTGTACGAGACCCTTGCCGACCTCAAGCGAGAGGGCAAGATTCTCGGCTATGGCTTGTCCGGCAAGACCGCCGAAGGCGGCCTGCTGGCACTCCAGCAAGGTGACTGCGCGATGGTGACCTACAACCTGAACGAGCAAAGCGAAAGACCGGTGCTCGATTATGCTCAGGCACACGCAAAAGGCATCCTGGTCAAGAAAGCGCTGGCCAGCGGTCACGTCTGCCTGAATGCCGGCGAAGATCCAGTACGAGCAAGCTTCGAACTGATTTTTGCTCATCCCGGTGTCGGCGCTGCCATCATTGGCACCATCAACCCGCAACACTTGTCAGATAACGTGATGACCGCCGCATCCGTTTTATCCCAACAACAATAAGTACGGCCCCACGGCCGCCTACTGCCAGGAAGAGCCGAATGCCGCGCGTACTGATTCGCAAGAACCCGACCGCTTTCAAGACCCTGCCGCTTCTCGTAGAAGCCAGCCCGGAAGGCCTGCGCTACCAGAGTCTCGGCCGCCCGCTCAACTTCAGTGAAATGCTCGAGCGCCGCCGCCCCGTTGCAGTCGAGGATCCCACTCGGTTCAACATCGAGCTGGCAAATCTGGGTGTTTCCGTACGCCTGACACTATGCTGGCAAGGTCAGGAGTACTGGGTGTTGGTGCGCCAGCAACGCCAGGATCGCGGCGACGTCGTGCTCAAGCTGATTTCCGGCTATGTGCCGGCGCATGAGCTCAGCCTGCCACTGCTGACCGCCATTCAAGAAGTCGCCGAAGAGTGCCTGCTGGAAACGCCCGAAGGCTGGTTGGCGGGTCGCTTCGGTGATACCTGGCTGCCAGCGCCTTATCAGGGCAGCCTTCGCTATCGTGAGGCGGTGCACTTCAATCTGGCTTCGCTATCCGGCTCAGCGAGGCCGGTGCAATGTGGTCAGATGACGTTGATGGAGCGCCCCCGTGCTTATGTCCATCTCCCAACCGCCTCCCTGCAGCTGGTCTACGACATGCGGCTCGAACTGCCGAAGGAGACCCGGGAGCTCAGTCTTTTCCATGTCGATGAACGACTCGACGACGGCAAGCTGGTTGCCGAACTATCTCGCAGCAGACCTGACCTCTACCTGGTTCCTTTGCAACAGGGGCGCCCGACAGCTGCGCTGTTCACATTACGCAAGGGCCTACCGGTACCAGCGGGCACGCGCGGCTTGTGGCTTTCTGAGAGTTTCGCCAGGCAAGACGATTGGGTGGTTCGCGAGGAGCGCATCAGCTGGCGCGACTGGATCAAGACCCTAGCAGTCGCCGCGTCGGGCTGAACCGTATTACGAGAGCGCCCGACCGGAGCGGTACGGACGCCATTGCCGACGAGCTACCGCTGGCGGATCTTCTCGACGATGGCCGTGGTCGAGCTGTTCTCGACCAGCCCCAGCACCCTGACTTCACCGCCATAAGCCGTGACCAGATCGGCACCGACGACCTGATCGACGCCGTAGTCGCCGCCCTTGACCAACACGTCCGGCTTGACCTCGGCGAGCAGGTTCTCCGGCGTGTCTTCCGAGAAGCACACCACCCAATCGACCGCACCGAGCCCAGCCAGCACAGCCATACGCCGATCAACCGAATTGATCGGTCGGCCTGGCCCCTTTAGACGGCTCACCGAACCATCGTCATTGACAGCCACGATCAATCGGTCACCTTGCGCGCGGGCTTGTTCCAGATAGGTCACGTGGCCTGCATGGAGAATGTCGAAGCAGCCGTTGGTGAAGACGATCTTCTCGCCCTCGGCGCGGGCATCCTCGATAGCGGTGAGCAGCTGCTCCAGGGTCATCACGCCACGCTCGGAACCTTCTTCACGCTGCACCGCGCGGCGCAGCTCTGGCGCACTGATGCAAGCGGTGCCCAGCTTGCCTACAACGATCCCAGCAGCAAGATTGGCCAATGCCACGGCTTGCGGCAGCTCTTCCCCCGCGGCGATGGCTGCAGCCAGGGTTGAAATAACGGTGTCACCCGCGCCGGTCACGTCGAACACTTCACGCGCACGCGCCGGCAAATGCAGCGCCGAATGATCGGGGCGAAGCAGCGTCATTCCATGCTCGCCGCGCGTGACCAGCAAGGCGCCCAGGTCGAGCTCGTGCATCAGGTCAGCCCCCTTCGCTACCAGCTCAGCTTCATCGGCACAGTGGCCGACTATGGCCTCAAACTCTGCGAGATTCGGCGTGATCACCGAAGCGCCTCGATAGATCTCGAAGTCCTTACCCTTGGGATCAGCCAGTACCGGCACATTCCGCTTACGCGCGGCCTCGATAAGCGCCTGATGATTACGCAGCGCGCCTTTTCCGTAGTCGGAAAGTATCAGTACCTTGACGCCGTCCAGCAGCGCTTCGACTTGAGCAAGCAAGGCGGCAGGATCGGTTTCGAACGGCTCCTCGAAGTCCATCCGCAGCAGCTGTTGATGGCGACTCATGACCCTGAGTTTGATGATGGTCGGCTGATGCTCGATGGATTGGAAATGCGCCTTCACGCCGGCTGCAGCAAGGCTGTCGGCCAAGCTCTGCCGCGCCTCGTCAACACCTGTAACGCCAACCAGAGCAGCAGGCGCACCCAGCGCAGCGATGTTCAGCGCAACGTTCGCTGCACCACCGGGCCGGTCCTCCACCTGCTCGACCTTGACCACCGGCACCGGCGCCTCCGGCGAAATCCGCGACGTGCCACCATGCCAGTAACGATCGAGCATGACATCGCCAACCACCAGAACGGCGGCGTGGTCGAAACGGGGCATGGACAGTTTCATGAGCTGACTCCGCGCATTCGAAAAGCCGGCATGATAGCAGCCCGCATGACGTACCAAGTGTCGCGCTGATACGCCGCCTCGGGCCAAGGTACCGACGAACGTACCAATCGGGCACTAATCAGGCACCGCCAGCCTCGGCGCGAGCTGCAGAGCCTCTCATCTATTGATCTTTCGACAGAGGTTCGACCAAGAACAGTTCATGGCGGCGGACCGCCTTGCGGAAAAACTCATCCTCGCCAGTGATCGGCCAGCGGCGCCCCAACAGTAATGCCTGAATGATGCGACGGATGCGTTTCTTGAGCGGTAGCGGAACCTGCAGGTCGTGCTGCATCGTCAAGGCCATCGCTTTGTCCAGCCGCGCTTCGGCATCCAGCACCGGACTCCACACAGCTAGCGCAGGAAGCGGCTCGATGGCTGGCGGCAAAGCGACACCGCAATCGGCAGGCCCCATCGGCCAGCGATCGTTGTCGTGCAAGTGATTGGCGTAGAGCAGCTTGATCTCGGGTTTCCACTGGCTCTTTTCGATTGCTACATTCAGCGCCATCGACGCATGAATGTGGTCGGCATGCGGATCGAGCTGAACGTGAGGCAGCACCACCACCTCAGGCTTGTAGTGCTCAAGCAGGGCGACGAGATCTGCGACCAGATTGTTCCAGGAGGGTTTGGCATCCAGATCCCCGGGCAGACGCAGCGCGTTGAAGGCACGCGCCCTGCGCATATCCAGCTCCCCTGACTCTTTCGAGCCGAAGGGTACATCCGGCTGCTCATGCATTGCCGGCAGGCGCACGCAGAAGTATCCCAGCTGCACGCACTGGGTCATCGGCACGCCGCCCCACAGCGGCACCGCCAGACTACTCCAGGTTCGCAGACCTCCCTTGAAGCGCGCCGCCCGCTCCTTGTCCAAGCCAAGGCGCTCATAGTGGCGTGCTTCGATTTCACCTTGGGTCAAAGTGACGATGGTGGCTTTGGGACAACGATGGTGGAGCCCAAAGACCGCCAACTCGGCGTCGTCTGCATGCGGTGCGATGACCATGGTCCGCTTCTGCGCGTAATCAGGTTGGCTGAAGGCGAACAGACGCGCAGGACTCACCCGACAGAAACGACCCCAAACTCGTACTTGATCCGCAAGAAGTGAATCGCAAAGACCGGACAGATTTATGTATCGGCACCCGGAGACGCGACGCTCGAAATCCTGACGATCACGAAGCTAGGGCGTCTCGATCCAAACTCCTTGGAGAGCGCCAGATAACGCCCCCAGCACGGCACGGCCGCGACAAGCTAACCTCGACTATGCCACCCCAGGTAGCGAACAGGTATGCCAGCCAGACCCGCGAGCCGCTCGACAACCTGTGGATGCGTAATAACGCTACCCCCGTGGCTTTGCCAGAGCGATGCGTATTCAGCCGAAGTGATAGGCGCCCAGCCGCGCTCTCGCCAGCATCGTATGAACTCGATCACGACGCTACGCCACTGCTCTCGTCGCCGGGCTCATCGCTGAATTGAGTGGCATGCAGCCTTGTATAGAACCCTCCCAGTGCCAAGAGCTCGGCATGCGTGCCGCGCTCCACGATCTCACCTGCATCCATCACCAGAATCTGATCGGCTTTCTCGATCGTGGACAAGCGATGGGCGATGACGAGCGTCGTACGACCCTGCATCACTTTGTCGAGCGCGGCCTGAATGTGCCGTTCCGACTCCGTATCGAGGGCAGAGGTCGCCTCATCAAGTATGAGGAGTGGAGCGTTTTTCAGCAGGGCGCGAGCAATGGCCAACCGCTGTCTTTGCCCGCCCGAAAGCAGGACACCGTTTTCGCCGACAAGCGTGTCGTACTTCATGGGTAGCTGCTGGATGAACTCATCGGCATAAGCGGCTTGGGCGGCGGCTACGACCTGTTCGATCGGAGCGTCGGCGAGATCGCCATACGCAATGTTTGCAGCGATCGTATCGTTGAATAGCGTAACGTTCTGGGTCACCAGCGCCATATGACGACGAAGATTGGACAGGCGGTAGCTCTGGATCTCCAGATTATCCAGACAGATCTGGCCATCTACGTGTTGATAGAAGCGCGGAATGATATTGGCCAGGGTAGATTTCCCGCTGCCCGAGCGGCCGACCAATGCAACCATCTGGCCCGGCTTTGCCGTAAACGAAATGTTCTTCAGCACGGCGCGCTCAGTTTCTGGGTACGAAAAGCTGAGGTTGGCAACTTCAAGCCGCCCTTCAACATGCTCTAGACATTCGGTTCCCGAATCCGGCTCGGCCTCCTCATCCAACTGTTGAAAGATGCTTTCTGCGCCAGCCACACCTTTCTGGATTGTAGAACTCACCTCGGATAACTGTCGGATGGGCTTCGGCAGCAAGCCTGCCATCGTGATGTAAGCAACCAAGTCACCGGCAGAAGCATCACCCCGTAATAACAGTACGAGGAACATCAAAACCGCCATGGCTGAATACGTCAGAAGCTGAAGCATTGGTGTGTATACAGCGCCGGTTTTGATCATCGCGAGCTGCTTGTCGGTGTTGCTGTTGCTGACCTCCAGAAACCGCTTACGCTCGTACGACTCCCCGCCAAAGCTCCTTACGACCCGATAACCCTGGATCACCTCGGACGTCACGTGGGTAACATCACCCATTGCCGTTTGGATCTTCTTGCTTTGCTTACGAAATTTGCGGCTTGCACTGGTGACCATCAGCGCGATGATCGGAAGTATGGCCAACATCACCAGCGTCAACTTCCAGTTCATATATAGAAGTGCCCCAAAGAGGAACACTACTGTCATCCCCTCTCGAATCACCACTTTGATGGCATCCGTGGCAGCACCCGTGACCATTGTCACGTTGAACGTAATCCTGGAGATGAGATGACCAGAGTTATGCGTATCGAAATAACGGTTTGGCAGCATTAGCAAGTGATTGAACAAGGCTATGCGCAAATCATGTACCAAGCCCAACGAAACGCGTGCCAGGAAATAATTTCCGAGGTATGAGCCTACGCCCTGCCATACCGCGATCACGATGATCAGCAGCGGAACTGCCTGAAGAAGTCGAAGTTCACCGAATATCGGCCAGCCTGGGAACATAACGGCATCCGGGTTGCTGAGCCCGTCGACAAAATACTTCAGCATGCCGGCCAGCATGGGCTGAGTGGACGCAAAGATCAGAAAGCCCACAATGCTAAGCATGAACATGCCGATATACGGCCGAACATAACCCAGCAGACGAAAATAGATCTTCAAGCTGGAACTGGAGGCGGGAGCTGCGTTGGTCATAGGAGAGCATGTGACAAAAAACTCATGCTACCACAGGGTCCATGAGCCGAATCACGCTTACAGTACCAAGAGCTATCGCCTACAATTCGGGGTTTTCTCTGATACCCAATTCATGCAGACCCAATCCCAGCCGATGCCCGCAGTCGAGCGCGCCTATAATCTAGCCGCGCGCTACCTATTACCCCTGGGCATCATCATGCTGCTGTCAGGCCTCGCCCTTCTGCCTGATCGCTCGATCTACCACAAACTGTATTACGGGTTGATCTGTTTGCCCGCGCTGTTCATGGCGATCACGAAACCGTCAATGATCAGATCTCTCTTGCGAGAACCAATTTTTATTGCATTCTTGGCCTTCACTTGCTGGATATGGCTGAGCATCGGCTGGACGGACGCGAGTGAGAGCTGGACGAGCCTTGTCAAGTGGCCACTCTATGTGATCATGCTTTTTGTGGCCTTCACGTTACTGCAACGCTACGACTCTGCGCGATTCTTCATCAGTATTCATTCAGCGGCGGCCATATTTGGCGTTTGCACCCTATATTCACTGATTAATAACGCCGCTCTTCTAGGAACCGGTTTCCGCCTGATCGGCACCGGCGCGTTGAGCAATCCACTGCTCAGCTCGCACGTGTTCGGATTCTTCACTGTGTTCTGGCTTGTCCTAACGGCGATGAGGAGTTCTCGGCCTTCGACCATCGCCATTAACTGCGCCGCCGCTACTGTGATGCTGTGCGCGGTGCTGGCGAGCGGCTCTCGCACCCCGCTATTGGCGCTAGCGTTTGCGTCCTTATGGCTGTGCATACTAAGGCCGAATCGCCAAACTCTCTTCCTGATTGCAAGCGCCCTGATCGGGGCAGCGATGTTCATCAGCATTGCCCCGGAATTGTTACTCGATCGCGGACTTTCCTACCGACCTGAAATCTGGAAACTGGCGCTCGGGCTGATCAAGGATCACCCGTGGATTGGCCACGGTTACAACTCGCCTATTGCCATCCCAATCGCATCGCTAAGCATGACTTTCAGTGAGCCCCACAACTTTGCCTTGGGCGTACTCCATAACGTCGGTCTGGTGGGTTTTGTTCCATGGTTCCTGATGCAAGCGCTGACGTTGTGGACAGGTTGGCGCAATCGACACGACTGGCGCTTCGTATTGGCTTCAACCTGGATGACGTACGGGATTTGTGCAGCACTCACGGAAGGCGGAGGCATACTTTCGCGCCCCAAGGAGCATTGGTTTTTACTTTGGATTCCACTTGCGATGATGGCCGCTCTGAGCGCCGTCAAGCGTGCCAGCGAAGCGAGGATCCAGCTCTCTCCACTTGGAATGACCGAATTGAATGTATTGATGGATGGTTCGACGGTGATCGAGCAGGATGGGCTCGGGCTTAAAGTCGTCAAACTAAAGGACGGTACGTTTCTGAAGCTCTTTCGACGTAAGCAATGGCTGTCTTCAGCGAGCCTGAGCCCTTACAGCAGACGGTTTGCGCATAACAGTTTGGAATTGTCTCAGCGGCAGATCGAGACGCCAGAAGTGCTTGAGTGCTTTCGCTTCGACGATGGCTCAACGGCCGTACATTACCGGCCGTTGCCAGGCGTGACGCTGCGGCAGGCGCTGGAAAGCGCGCCAGATGGAGCAGCCCGCGCACGCATTGTTCGTCAGGCAGGCCAGTTCATTGGCGAGATGCATGAGCGCGGTGTTTACTTCCGCTCCCTGCACCTGGGCAACGTGTTGGTTTTGCCGGACGGCAAGTTGGCCTTGATCGACATCGCGGACATGCGATTGTTTAACCGGCCATTGAGCTCGCTTATGCGACTGCGCAATCTCAAGCACATGCAACGTTACAAACAAGATCGCTTCTGGCTCTTTGAAGAACAACGAAAGGCGTTGATCGAAGGCTACACACATGGCGCTTCGGCTAGAGCAGCTCATTCGTTACTGAGCGATATTTGAACACTCTATTGAACCCCGCGCTTGCGATAGGCTGCTATGCACTGGCCATCGGGTGCGCAAATCTATTGCTTCGCCTTCCAACTATAAGTGCAATTGTCGGTTCGTTAGACGCACCTGACCGGCAAACAGCGATTGACGGCCTTCGTGGCTATCTAGCGTTTGGGGTATTCATCCACCACATGGTGATCTATTACCCGTATCTCGAAACCGGAGTTTTCGAGTTGCCTGCCTTGAACTTCTACTCGCAACTAGGCCGAGCCAGCGTCGCGCTTTTCTTCATGATTACCGGGTTTCTTTTTTGGAGCCGCGTTCTCGATACTCATGGACGTATGAGCTGGCGACAGTTTTTACTGGGCCGCCTGTTCCGAATTTACCCTCTTTATCTATTTGCACTTGGATGTGTAGTGCTCATCGTATTCGCACAGGCGAACTGGCAACTTCAAGTGAGCGGAGATCAACTGGCTTCGTCGCTTGCCAGATGGCTCATCTTCCAGCGCCCCGACATTAACGGTCATAGCGCAACAGGCGATCTGATTGCGAACGTGTCGTGGACGTTGTCTTATGAGCTCTTCTTCTATCTGACATTGCCGTGCTGGACCCTGATATTCATAAATCGGGGAAGGTGGGTGAGGCTCGCCTTATCACTGATTGGCATCTATGCGCTTTATAAATTAATGGGCGCAAGCTCAGTATTGAAGCACTCTGTACTGCTCAGCTTTCTCGGCGGCGTAGCCGCCGCCTACTGGATTCGCAACCAACGGTGCTGTGAGTGGGCTCAAGGCAGAATCGCGGCGACGGTGGCATTGATGGCGTTGGCCATAGTCATGCTGGGCTGGAATACCAGCTTCGCTCTGGTGCCCCTCGTTTTGCTAACGTTGTTCTTTTGCATCGTGGCGTCGGGAAACATGTTATTCGGCGCCCTGGGCTTCTCCTCGATAAGATGGCTAGGCGAGATCAGCTATAGCACCTACCTGCTACATGGCTTGGTGCTCTGGTCAGGTCTGGTCTGGTTGCCGTCAATGCTCGCAATCGACGCCCGCTCGCCTCTCTATCGGACAAGTTTCATCATCATAGGGAGTCTCACAGTCATCGTAATGAGTAGCGTCAGCTACTTGGTAATCGAGCGGTGGGGTATCAAATCGGGCCGACGCTTGAAAGCTAGGATGCATTTGCCTGATCAAAGCGCCCCTGCTTCGCAGCCTCGATGAACGCGCCGATGTCATCGGAGCAGAGCATCGGGATTGCAGCCATGACTTTCTCTTGAGGCCACTCCCACCAGCGGAGTTCCAGCAGTGCTAAGCGCGTCTCCTCATCGAAGCGCCAGCGGACGACTCGCGCAGGATTACCAGCCACGACGGCGTAGGGTGAAACGTCGCGAGTAACGACCGAAGCCGCAGCGACGACGGCACCATGACCAATAGTTACCCCGGAGAGAATGGTAGCGCCAGAGCACAACCAGACATCTGATCCTATCCGGACGTCGCCGCGGCTAATGGCGTAGCCTTGAATGTGTCTCGCCTCAGCAATGAATGCAGGAAATGGATAGGTAGTTACCCAGTCCGGACGATGCCCTCCGCCAAGATAGATATTCACCCTTTCTGCAATCGAACAATAACGCCCTATTTCAAGAGTGGTCCCCTCATCCCAGTCGTGAACCTCAGGAAAACCATATGACCCGAGCCCATATTGGTATTTGGGATATCGAGCTAGGAACTTCGCCTGTCCTCTCAATAAACGCGGCAGTTTTCGTATCTTACGAGCCGCACGCCTCTCCATAAAGCGCCTAAACCATCTCACGAGGCAGCACTTTTAGTGGTTAAAAGCCGCCATACACCCTTCATCGTCTTTAGGTTCCGCTTGCTCCACGGGATCTGCGCCAGAAGTTCACGAGCAAGTCTTCCATCTTCCGCCGCGACCTTGGCAAACATGGCATTCAGGTAGCGAAGTCGAGTGGTTTCATATCCGGGGTGCGACTCGAAATGCTTATAGATTGCCAGTTCCGTATCGACCATGAGCCTGCGGTTTTTATAGGTATTTGAGCCATGCACTCGATACAGCGCGAGCGGCTCGGACATGATGTCAATGAAATAGCCTGCATGAGCGATGCGCAACTCGATGAAGTAGTCTTCGATGCGAATGCGAGGATCGTAGCCGCCGACACG
The DNA here is from genome assembly GCF_024448895.1 of Stutzerimonas stutzeri. Classification (GTDB taxonomy): domain Bacteria; phylum Pseudomonadota; class Gammaproteobacteria; order Pseudomonadales; family Pseudomonadaceae; genus Stutzerimonas; species Stutzerimonas stutzeri_Q. The sequence continues at coordinate 188,253 of NZ_JAMOIC010000002.1, read as the reverse complement.
ATCTATCGCCTCTCGCCGAAACAGTAGGGTCGGTGCGGGCGGACCAGGCTTACGATCGAGAAACAGATCGTCGAAGTCCAGTCGCCTTGCTGGGCGTGAGCGCTGTTTGCGCTCGGGAAGCGGCGTGCCGTCAGCATCGATCACTATGATGCCGCCCGCGCATATTCCGGTTTCTGGCCGCGCATCCAGATAAGGCACTTGCAAGGCCAGCCGATGAGGCAACATTGCGTCGTCGGAACCAAGCGGAGCGACATAGGCACCCTTGGTGCGAGCGATGGCATCGTTCAAGGTGGTGCATAGCCCCTTGTTCGCTTGAACGCGAAAATCGAAGCCCAGTTCTTGATGAAGCCGGGTGATGATTTCGACACTGTCATCCGTGGAACCGTCATCTACGATGAATAGTTCTATGTTGGGGTAGGTCTGCGCATAGACGCTCCTGATGCTAGCTTCGATGAAGCGAGCATGGTTATAAGACGCAATGACTACCGAGACGAGCGGCAGCTGATTCTGGATATCAGTCACTGCTGTGCCCCTTCAACCAACTGGCGGTACCTAAGTCGAAAATCGTCAATGTCATGCTCACGGCGTAAGTAGACATAAGCCCTCTCACCATGAGTCATGCGTTGCTCTGCGCTCATGCCGAGGTAGTCAGACAAGGCATGGGCGATCGCTGCTTCGTCGCCAGGCGGGAATGAGCGCCCTCCTGCCCCTTCAATCAACGGTCTCATTGCGGGTATGTCTGATCCAAGTACAGGCAGACGTCCGCACATTCCTTCAAGCAGGGCCAAACCAAGCCCTTCCTGCAATGAGGGCATAACAAACAGATCAAACGCACGTACATATCGCATGGCGTCCGGCACGGTGCCGCACAGGACGACGCGATTAGATAGCCCAAGCTTCGTGATCTCAGCTTGCAACGGATCGTGCTCACGGCCACCGCCGATGATCGCCAGCGACGCATTTGGATGCTCGTCCGCAATGTGTGCAAAAGCGCGGATCAGATGAATATGACCTTTGACCGGAACCAGCCGGCCTATAGCGCCCACTACGTCACGAGACGCGGGAAGGCCAAGCGCCGCCCGCGCGGAGTCCCGGTCCAGCTGGAGAGACTCAGCTAGCGAAATGTCGATGGCATTGGTGATGGCCAGGGTATTGGCGGAAGTAAATCCGCAATCCAGCCCTATCAGGTAGTCTCGTACGGCAGGTGAGACGCCAACGAAACGCCAATGCGCGTTAATCATCCGTTTCGCCTGCCACCTCCGGTAAAAGCGGTCGTACTCACCGAAACCATGCGAGACGCCAATGCACAGGGGTACACATAGCGCTCGATTGATATGCATGAAAAGATTAACGGCTTTGAAGCGATGCAACAGCACGACGTCGAACTGCTCACGCTTGCAGAACTCAGTCATAATTTTACGCACGCCAAGTCGCATGCCGCTCATCTGCTTGGGCGTAAAATTGAAATAGCGCTCACGCCAGTCCGAAACGTGCACGTCACCCTCTGGGCAACCCTCCAGATATCCATTGACCACGTCGAAACGATTCTTGGGAAGGCCCTGCAATATCTGCATGCCCAGGTCAGAGTTGGAATCAGCAACGTTGTAGCGAGTCTGGAGCTGCAACACTTTTAAACGGCGCGCCATCATTGCTTACCTAGCCAAACCCGCAGGGCTTTTCTGGTGTACGACAGTTTCAAAAGGGTTCGCCAGTCGCTCGCGAGGGCAAGCTGATAAAACCTTTTTGCGGCGTCGTAATCGCCTGCGAGATACGCGCCTCGGAAAAGCGACAGACAGCGCTGGACGTAAAAAGCCTTCTTCAGGCACTGCAGGGCATCTGGTAACCGTCGAAAAACCTCTTCAACCAGTCCCACCCCGCCTTTGATGCTGTAAGAAAGGTCGTGACGAAGGCTGTCGCTATGCTTATGTATCACCGCCAGCGGCTGATCCAGGGTCGAGACGGGATAAGCTGCCAGGACTTGCGCAAAGACAGGTATGTCCTCTGCGTTTCTGAATTTCTCAGGGTAATTACCAGGCTCGAAAACGGAACGATGCATGACACACGCGCCGTTTGAAATACTGATCGTCTTGTCCAGCAGATAGCCTCTCACGCGAGCGAGTGGAGTTTCGGGCCACACCCGCGGGGCGTGAACTCTCTGCCGGCCGCTCTCGTCAACCGTGCGGTGCCCACCAATGACCATGCGAGTGTCAGGGTGACTATTCAAATGAACGCGAATCAGCGAAAGGGCATCTGCCGCTTGCTCATCATCCGCATCCAGAAAGATCAACCAGTCGTTTCTTGCGGTATCTATCCCTAGATTTCGAACAGAGGCCAGTCCCCCGTTGCGCTTGTAGATTGATCGAAACGCCCCGGGATATTGTTGATGCAGAACATCGATAACCTCAGCCGTGTTGTCAGTTGATCCATCATCAATGACGAGCAGCTCGTCCTCAGTGGACAATTGGGGTATGACCGAGGTGACAGCTCGCATCAGAGAGGCGGCATAGTTGTACGCGGGGATAATAACGGTTAAACCCGAACTGCTCATCGGTGCCTCTTCTCACAAGCATTTTGGAGATCGACAAAGGCACGCTGTACCCGGGACACGCTCATAAAAGACGGCCACATATGTCGAGCGAAACCCAGAGTTAGTGATGGCCTGACCACAGCGCCTTCTGCCCAATCCGGCCGCCAACAAAAACCGTCACGGCGCTTGCGGTATATCGTCAACACCGGAACCCCGAGCATTGAACCAAGATGGCCCACACCGGAATCATTGCCGATGACATAACCCGACTCGTATAAATGAGCCGCCAGAGCTGATACGTCAGGAAATTCGGGCGCCGCGAACCCACCTGTGAAATCGCCTCCATGGAGTGCGCGCTCTTTGGGAGATAGGACAAACTGGGGCTGCCACCCTTGCGCCTCGAGCCGCCGGGCTAGCGCGACGAACTTGCCGCGGGGCCAGTTTTTCTTCTCGTTATGAGACAGTGGGTGAATCATCACACGCTTGGAAAAACGCCTTTGGCACAAGTGAGACGGAGCTTCTATACCTACATCTTTACACGCGCGGGTAAGCCCAAGCCTGTCGGTACAGAAACGGACCGCCTGCTCAACCATACTAACGCTGTCATCATCGACACAACGAAGCGAGCCTGCCGCGGCTGCCAGGGGCTCAAGTAACCTAACTTTTTCAGCAGGGAGCCGAGCAAGCGCAGCACCTGCAGGGTTAACCATGAGGTCAGGGTTGATCTTGCATGTACCGACAAACACGTAACGGTCAGCTAAGTCTCGAGCAGCGACATCATGACGGGTCACCATGCTACCGAGATCGGATATGACCAGATCGTACTTATTCAGCATCTCGAATGTTTGCTGCGGTGCCGGTAGCACTTGAATGTCGAACAGTGGAAACCAGTGGTCAAGAGCTGCCAGGTGATTGGAGAACACTGTCACCGCATAGCCAGCGCGAGCGAGATTCGCAGCCAACACTAGATAAACGCAGCCATCGCCGAGCCCCATGGATGGGACCAAAGCGACCCTGCAATGAGCCGTTCGCACATGCGGCTCGGTCGCGCAATGGCCTTGAGGCGGGAAAACCGATCCCATCAGCTCTCCTTCACCACCAACACATCCTCCATGATCAAATACTGCAGGTCCGATCCGTAGAACATGTTCAGTGCGTCCGTCGGCGAGCAGATCATCGGTTCGCCACGACGATTAAGGGATGTATTGAGGGATACACCGTTACCCGTCAGCTTTTCCAATTCGAGCATCAGATCGTACCAGCGCGGATTGAAGCGGCGCTCCAGCACCTGCGCGCGTGAGGTGCCGTCTTCGTGTACGACTTCGCTGACGCGATCTTTCCATTCATCGTTGACCTCGAAGGTGAAGGTCATGAACGGGCTCGGATGGTCGACTTTGAGCATCTGCTCGGCAACGGTATCGAGCATCGACGGGCAAAAGGGCCTCCAGCGCTCGCGGAACTTGATCTGCTGGTTGATGCGATCAGCCACCCCGGGAATGCTCGGGCAGCCGATGATCGACCGTCCGCCCAGCGCGCGCGGGCCGAACTCCATACGACCTTGAAACCAGGCCACCGGATTCCCCTCTACCATGATCTGCGAGATGCGCTGGGGCACATCTTCGATCTGTTGCCAGGCGGGTTTGTTTGGGTGACGGGCGCAGGCCGCGATCACGTCCTCGTTCGAGTAAGACGGGCCGAGGTAGACGTGCTCCATCTTTTCCACGGGTACGCCGCGCTGATGCGAAACATAGGCGGCCGCCCCGACGGCGGTGCCGGCATCACCGGACGCCGGCTGGACGAAGAGTTCCTTTACCTCGTCCCGCGCGATGATCTTCTGGTTGAGTTTGACATTCAGGGCGCAACCGCCGGCAAAGGCGATTCTTCCGGTCTGCTTGATGATGTCGCCGAGGTAATAATCCATCATCTGCAGAGCAAGCTTCTCGAACAGCGCCTGCATCGCGGCCGCGTAATGGATGTAGGGGTCGTCGGCAATATCGCCTTCGCGTTTCGGACCCAGCCACTCGACCAGCTTGGGCGAGAAGTAATACCCCTTGCCCTTCTCTTTGTAGCGGCGCAAGCCGATGACGTTGGCGTAATCGGTATTGATGGTCAGCTCGCCGTTCTCGAACGTGGCCAGCCGCGAGAAGTCGTACTTGGCGGCGTCACCATAGGGTGCCATGCCCATGACCTTGAACTCACCATCAAGCATTTCGAAGCCGAGGAATTCGGTGATCGCACCGTAGAGGCCGCCCAAGGAATCAGGATCGTAGAATTCCTTGATCTTGTGGATCTTGCCGTTCTCGCCATAGCCAAAGAAGGTCGTGGCGTATTCACCTTTGCCATCAATGCCGAGGATGGCGGTCTTCTCGGTGAATCCCGAGCAGTGGTAAGCGCTGGAGGCGTGGGCCAGGTGATGCTCGACCGGCTGCAACTTCACCTTTTTCAGATCGAAGCCCAGCTGCTGCAGGCACCATTCGATGCGCTTCTTGTAGCGGTTGTAGCGGCGGTTGCCAAAAAGAATGGCATCCAACGCACGATCCGGCGCATACCAATAGCGCTTGGCGTAGTGCCAACGCGCCTTTTCGAAAATGCTGATCGGGGCGAACGGGATGGCGACCACATCGACATCAGCCGGCTTGATACCCGCTTGCTCGAGGCAGAACTTCGCTGACTCATAGGGCATGCGGTTCTTGGCATGCTTATCCCGCACGAAGCGCTCCTCCTCGACAGCAGCGATTAATTTGCCATCGATATACAGCGCAGCAGAGGGATCATGACTTAGGGCGCCGGAAAGGCCGAGAATCGTCAATGCCACAGATATTGCCTCTTAATCTTCTATGCGGATGCCGGGCACCGCGGGTAATCGTTGGTCGAGCAGCTGATACAAGGCGCTGTTAGCCGGCCAGTTGCGTAACAAGCGCGCCCGATCCCGGGTGTAGGCGCGGGCAAAACTCGCAGCGCTTCGATGCTGCTGCACCGCGTCAAGGTCGATCAGCGTCCATTGCCCCTGTTCCCAGAACAGGTTGTGCCCTTTGAGGTCGCCATGGCTGATGCGCTCGCGGATCAAGGTCTGAAACAACTGGACCAGTGCCGATAGCTGGGACTCGGGTGGCGAGCTGTCCAAGTAAGGCTGAAAGCACCGGATTATATCTTCTCCCGCGAGCAATTCGGTAACCAGCCATGCCCTGCCTCGAAGCCATAACCAGCGCTGCTCCTTGACCGCGAGCAGGCGCGGCGTAGCGATGCCAAGAAATGCCAGCCGGTTGCCCTCGACCCAGCTGTGCCAGGCACGACTGGGCCGCCAGAAGCGCTTAAGCCAATGGATGGGACTTTTGATGTTGTAGCGCTTGATGATCAGTGATCGACCGTCTCCGGCGTCAACCCGAGCGACCGTAGCGGTGCCGCCATCCTTGTACAGATGCCCGGAGGCGATGAATGCGTCCGGATCGGTGAGCAAAACATCCAGTGACGTGACTTCCTCTCGACGCAGGACCTCGGCGCCGAAAGCACTGATGCGGGCGGAAAAAAGACTGCAATCCCTACCGACCTTTTTCAGAAAGTCAGCCAACCGCCAGGCACGCACCTTGCGTATGTCCTTCAACAGGATTTCCATCGGCAGCGCGTGTGAACTGTTTACCAGCAGGTAGTGAACCAGCAGATCTTCGATGTACGGGTCCAGCGATGCAGGCAGCTGCGCGAAGAACACGCTCAGGTTGGCCAGCGCCTGCGGACGATCGAGCGGCTGTCCGGGTCGCTGGGCCATCACGCCGCCACCGTCGACCACATGCAGCACACCAGCGTGCATCAGCAAGTTGTCCAGATGCAGATCATCTTGCCAGAGCCCTTGCAAATGCATGCGGGCGATCAGCTCGAAGGCCGAACCGAGCACCGCCTGCTGAGCCTCGGTCAAGGGTGGATTCCGCTCAAGCGCCTGCCAGCGGCTCCAGAGGCTCTGTGCATCGAGCAGAAACTCGAACAGCAGCCAACCGCCCTCACCTGCCTTCCAGCCCTCTGACAGCAATTGAGCTGTTGGCAGCTTTTGCTCGGCCAGCAGGACCGCGCCATCGCGCTCACGGATGTAATGCCGATGGGCATGATTGCCGACCAGCAGCTTGGCCAGGACCGTTCGTCCATTCCATCGTACCCGCCCGACATAGCGCTGGCCGGGCAGCACGCGCAGCCATTGCTCGACGACCAGCTCGCCCAGCCCCTGGATATGCAGGGTCATGGGCAAGGCAGGGGCCCGTCCAGCGTGGACAAGTTCGAGGAGCGTCATGTACGCATCTCTTTCTCGCGACGGCGGCTGTTCAAGCGCTGCGCCCAGCTATCGACGGCGCACTCATCGTGAAGGTAGGCCGCGAGCAGTTCATGGACATCCGTTTGAGACCAACAAAACGCTCGGCGAAACAATGGCTCGAGGTCCTTGATTCGATCCCGGCGACCGAGCAACAGCGGGCGTGTCTTTTCCAGGTCGATCAGACGGGCACTCCAGCCTTGCGCCTGTTCCTGGAGGAAGATGTGTTTGGGGTAGAAGCAGCCGTGAATCTGCCCAGCGTCGTGCAATTGCCTGGCGAGCAGCCCAGTCGCCTGCAGGATTGCCTGGCGTTGATCGACACTTAATGAAGGCCATCGCCCCAGCCAACTTTCTAGATCATCCCAGCCATCCAGCGCGCGCGTCAGCAGCACAGCTCTGTGCTCGTCGCCGATCTGTCGATGACCAAAAAAACTGGCGCTCAGAGCCGGAATACCGAGCTTCTGGTAGCGCTGAATAGTGCGAAATTCGCGCGCGAACGTAGGCTCGCCCAACGGGTGCATGAGGCTGCGCGTGAGATGGTTGGTTTGGCGCTTCAGGTAGAACGCCGCGTCGCCCAGGTCCAGACGAAACACGCTGCTCCACCCGCCGCGCTCCACGTTGGGCTCGTCTACCGCCTCAAGCTTGACCGCCCACAGCGCATCGAAATCAAGAAGGCCGTGTCGCTCGAGTAATGCTCTGTCGGCTTGTGCAATGAAGTCCGTCATTCACGCCCCTCAAAGAAATCTCGAACCTGACGGATGCGCGCCTTGTCATCACGGTTCAGATGGTCTCGCTGAACATATTGCAGGTAGAAGCGTAAACGCTGCGTCTGGCTCAATTGATATTTGGCTACCTTATCGAGGCAAGCGAGGTCCTTGATGATCCGACGCTGCAGGAATGGCCCCCACCAGAACGCGCCAGTGGGGCAATCGATTAGATAAAGGTTACGCTGTGGATCGACCAGCAGATTCCGCCATTTCAGATCATTGTGCGCAAACCGGTGCGCGTGCATGCGGCGAGTCGCTTCGGCGAGCTGCTGGCTTATATCGACTACCCAACTACCTTCCTTCAGCCGCTGATCATTGGCGGCTGCGAGCGCCGCCAAGTCTTCGGTCTGGGTCAGCTCACGAGTTATGAGCGCACCCCGAGCGAAGCTGCCGAATTGGCGCTCCAGCCCATATGCCACGATCGGGGCAGTCGGAATGCCCCATCGCTCGAAAAGCTTCAAGTTCTGCCATTCAGCCTTCACCCTTGGCCGGCCGACATATCGACGCATGCCCTTACCCGCGCCGGTGTAGCGCTTGAGGTAGTACGTGACACCGTCACGTTCGAGGCGGATGACCTCGGACAGCGGATCCTGCGTAACCCGCTCGCCGACGAGCGCGAACACCGCGTCGAGGCTGCCGAAGTCCGCCGCCAACGCCGAGTACGCAGGATCCAACACCCAGCCGGCCATCAGAGCGCGGCTCCGTATCTTTCCTTGCGAGCCATGAGCTTGGCCGCCTTGCGCTGCAGATCCGTCAGAAGGCGGGCTTCACTGCTCAGGATCTCTCTCAACGGCTTTTGGAAGTACAGTTTGAGGAAACGCAACGTATCGCGCCGGGTAAGGCCGATGCCCAAAACAGAAAAATACAACCCAGCCAAATCCTTGTCTCGCCAGCGCTGGGGTATCGCATCACGGACCTGGGCGCGGTGCAGGTCAATCACAGACAGACGAAAGTCCTCAGCCGTGACCGGTTTGTCGGTATGCAGCAGGAAATGGCAGATATAACAGTCTCGATGATTCACGCCAGCGCGGTGCATGGCGCCGGTCATACGAGCGACTTCGGCGATCAGAGCGCGCTTGAGCTTGGGTTCCGGCGGATGCTGCAGCCAGTCTGCACTGTAGTCCTCAAGGCTGATCGTAGGAGCAAGTTCTTCGGTGATGATGAACGAGTGCTGCGAGGCGGGATTGCCGCCTCGTTCGCCATAGGCAACCGCAGTCATGGTCGGGACACCTACCTCATGCAGACGCTGAATAGCGCGCCACTCCTGCCCTGCGCCCAGCACTGGCAATTTAGCGGTGGTGAGATTTTTGAAGATCTCGCCCCATCCGATACCGCGGTGGATCTTCACGAAGTAGCCGCGGCCTTGCACTTCCGTGCGCAGCGTGCGTCGACCTTCGAGCTCCCGATAGACCTGGCCTTGCAGTTGCTCGACGGCCTCGAACGGATCCCGGCCCGACCAGAGCGTCTTGAAGGGTTCTGCCAGGATGAGCTTCATGAGCGCTCCGCCAGGATCACGTCAGCCGCACGCTCGGGCATGCTGTAAAGGTCGGCCCTGTCGGCGTAGGCCAACGCATTCCGCGCCCAGCTGTCGCGCTGCTCGTCGTTGGCGAGCATCTCAGCCAGCAGAGCGTCGAGCTCGCTTTGTTCGAATGGGCTTGGGACGACCCTGCCGCAGTCCGCTTCATTGATGTAGTGAGCGTAACCGCAGACATCCGTCACCAGCACTGGCAGCCCTGCGACCAGCGCCTCTAAAAGAACGGTGCCAGTATTTTCGTTGTAGGCCGGATGGATCAACAGGTCTGCCCCGAGCAGAAAACGCGGGATGTCGCTGCGGCCCTTGAGAAACTCGACCTGACCCGAAATACCTAGCGTCTTAGCCTGCAGCTGGAATGGCTTTGGATCGTCCTGACCAATGACGAACAGACGGGCGCGCTTCTTCAGCTCACGCGGGAGCGAGGCGACCGCCCTGAGGCTGCGGTCGAGCCCCTTTGTTTTGAAGCCCGATCCGATCTGCACCAGCAGCAGCTCGTCGTCAGCCACCTCGAATTCATCACGGAACGCCCGGCGAATGTCAGACGCGTCGCTCGGTGCACGCCGATCCTGATCGATGCCCGGCGGAAGTAAATGAAAGCGCTCCGCAGGCGTTGAGTAATGTTTGACAAACAGGGGCTGCTGGACTTCGGAGATCATCAGGATCTCGGTTTTGGAGCGAGGTTCGAACACGGCGCGCTCATACTCGGCGAAATGCTTGTAGCGGCCCCAGCGGCGATAGATGGGGCTGCGCAGGGTCTGCGCCTTGTCTTCGAAACAGGGATCGGCCGCGTAGTAGACGTCGAGCCCAGGCATCTTATTGAAGCCAACCACCCGATCAACTGGACGCTTTGCCAGATCCGCTTCCACCCAGGCAGTGAAACGTTCATTGCGGGTATGGTTGAAGATCGCCTTGACCGGCGCGATCAAGACCTCGAAGCCGTTCGGCACCTCACCTTCCCAGATCATCGCGTAGACGCGAATCCCATTACCGCGACGCTGGCATTCAGTGGCAATGCGCATGAAGTCGCGCTGGAGCCCACCGAAGGGGAAATATTTGTAAAGGATGAAGGCCAGCTGCATCAGGATGTCTCCGACGACCGCAACAGGGCCTTGAGTTCGCTGGCGACCCGCTCGGCTGGCAGGTCGTCAAAGCATGGTTTGTGGCGATCGCCTTTGCCGGCGTTCGGTCCGGATGCACACAGGTGCACCTGCGAACGACCATAGGCGCCGACTCGACCTGGCAAAGTCGGGCCGTAAAGCGAAATGCTTGGGACGTCCAGTGCCGCTGCCAGGTGTCCGAGCCCGGTATCAACGGCGACACAGGCACGCGCTCCGGCGATGACTTTGGCGATGCCGCCAAGATTCAACCTCGGCAACACCGAAACGCTCGCGATGCCGTCAGCGATTCGTTCAGCTCGGGCCTTCTCATCCGCATTGCCCCAAGGTAAACGAATCGACCAACCAAACTCGCTCATCCGCTCGGCCAATTCTCGCCAGTATGCCTCCGGCCAGTGCTTGCTCGGCCAAGTGGTGCCATGCAGGAAAAGGAGATATGGCTGCTCGCCCGGCGTGGCCAGCTGACTGCGAACCAGCCCGTAATCAGCGATGGTTCCGGGCATCTGATAACCGAGCGCTTGAGCGAACAGTTGCCGAACACGCTCTAGCGCATGCTGATCCCGCGCAACGGCATAACGACGACCGTAGAAGCGAGAAGCAAGCGGCTCACGTGCGGATTCTCGGTCCAGCCCAGCGACAGGCGCCTTGACGTAGCGCGTCAGCCAGGCGCTCTTCAACAAGCCTTGCGCATCGATGACCAGATCATAGCGAGTCTCGCGCAAACGCGACTTGAAACGCCGCCATTCACCGGAGCGAAGCGTTTGCAATGGATGCTTGCGCCAGCGACGAATCGCCACGGTGATCACTTGGGACACGGCTGGATGCCAGGCGGGTATCTCGGCAAAACCCTCCTCCACTACCCAGTCGAATTGAATACCAGGGACGGCGCGCTGCGCATCCGTCAACGCAGGGAGCGTATGCACCACGTCACCCAGCGAAGACGTCTTGACCAGCAGCACCCTCACTCAGCGCACCTCAACCGACTGAGGTGCAAGACGTTCAAGCGCTTCAATGACCGGGCGCGGCTTCAATTCACGCATGCAGTTGTTATGACCGAAACGGCAAGTACGATCAAAACAGGGGCTGCAGTCGAGGCCCAAGCGCACGATCTCGACTTGCTCCGACAGCGGTGGCGTGAACGCTGGCGAGGTGGAGCCATAAACAGACACCAGCGGACGTCCGAGCGCAGCGGCAACATGCATAAGGCCCGAATCGTTTGACACAACCGCATCGGCGCAGGAAAGCAGGTCGATGGCCTCGGCCAGGCTGGTTTCGCCGGCAAGGTTTACTGCTTCTTCACGCAACCCAGGAATCAGTCCCTGCACGATTCCGTCACCAACGGCGTGATCGTTCTTCGAGCCGAACAGCCAGACCTGCCAGCCATCACGGATCTTGACCTCGGCGACCTTGGCGAAATGCTCGGCCGGCCAGCGTTTGGACTCGCCGAACTCGGCACCGGGACAAAGGGCCAACACCGGCCGGTCCAGTGACAGCCCGAAGCGCGCGAGAGCGGCGTCGCGCGTTTCCTCAACGATGCGCAGCGAAGGCTTCGGGTAGGGTTGGGCTAGTTCGGCGCCGGGTTCGTAAGCCAGCGCCATGAAGCGCTCGATCATTAGCGGATAGCGCTGCTTGTCCAGCTTGCGCATATCGTTGAGCAGGCCGAAGCGCATCTCGCCGCGCCACCCGGTGCGCTTGGGAATGCCCGCAAAGAATGGCACGAGAGCCGACTTCAGCGAGTTGGGCAACAGGATCGCCTGCTGATACTGCCCACGAAGGCTCTGCGCGATGCTGCGCCGGGTCGCCATGTCTAGCACGCCATGACCGACCGGAAAGCTCAGCGCCTGTCGCACCTCTGGCATGCGCTCGAGGATCGGGCGACTCCATTCAGGCGCGAGCACGTCGATCAGGCAGTCAGGGTGGCGTTGTTTCAGGCAGACGAACAGCGTCTGCGCCATCACCATGTCGCCGACCCAACTGGGACCCACAATCAGAATATTCATAAAGACAGCTTCAAGCTTCGGGCCTCAAGCCGCAAGCACGAGCAGCTCAGGCGCTCGTGCTTGCGCAAGGCCCGCGCTTACTTGACCAGCGTCCGCCATTCAGCGTGCGCATCGGTCTTGCCAGATACGAGATCGAAGTAGGCCTTCTGAACACGCTCGGTCACCGGGCCGCGACGGCCGATACCGATGTTGCGGCCATCCACTTCGCGGATTGGGGTGACCTCAGCGGCAGTGCCGGTGAAGAAGGCCTCGTCAGCGATGTAGACCTCGTCCCGGGTGATGCGCTTCTCTACTACCTTGATGCCAAGCTCTTCAGCCAGGGTCAGTACGGTGCCGCGGGTGATGCCATTGAGGCAGGCGGTGACTTCGGGGGTGTAGATCACGCCGTCCTTGATGATGAAGATGTTCTCGCCCGAACCTTCGGCGACATAGCCTTCCGGATCCAGCATCAGTGCTTCGTCGGCGCCGCCGGAGATGGCTTCCTGCAGGGCGAGCATGGAGTTGATGTAAGCACCGTTGGATTTGGCGCGGGTCATGCTGATGTTCACGTGATGGCGGGTAAAGGAGCTGGTACGCACCTTTATGCCCTTCTCCAAGGCCTCGTCGCCCATGTAGGCGCCCCAATGCCAAGCGGCGACGATCACATGGACCTTCAAGCCACTGGCGCGCAGGCCCATGCCTTCGGACCCGTAGAACACCATCGGACGGATGTAAGCGCTTTCCAGATTGTTTTCGCGAACGGCGGCGCGGGTCGCCTCGTTAATCTCTTCCTTCGAGTACGGCATCTTCATGTTCATGATGTGCGCCGAATCGAACAGGCGATCGGTGTGCGCCTGAAGGCGGAAGATCGCGGTGCCCGCCGGGGTGTTGTAGGCACGCACGCCTTCGAAGACGCCCATACCGTAATGCAGGGTGTGGGTCAGTACATGGGTGGTCGCGTCGCGCCACTGCACCATCTCACCGTCATACCAGATCACGCCATCACGATCGGCCATCGACATTGTTGCCACCTCGGAATTCGATAAATGCTGTTTGACGAGATCAGCTGAGCCCCAGCTCGCGCCAGATACGCATCACCGCGCGACGCTCGTCATGAAATTGATCCCCGCTTACCACGCCAGGCAGTTTCTGCAGTGATTGCCGGTGGGCCGCGGCGCGGTATGCCTTGTAGGCATCCTGCAGCAGCCGAACCTCATCGCCGGTCATCAACCCGGCCTGCTCCAACCCATCGAGAATGCGGATATTGTCGGTATAGCGCAGCAGTTGCGGATGCTGGTGCGACCACGCCAAAGCCGCGTATTGCACCATAAATTCGATATCGACGATACCACCGGCATCCTGCTTGAGGTTGAACTCGCCATCGCCCAAGAATGCCTTTTCAGCCGTACCAGCCTGGGTTACCCGAGTGCCGAGGTTGTCGCGCATCTTGGCGCGCATCTCACTGACCTCTCGACGAAGCTGGTCTAGGTCACGCGAACGTCCAAGGACAGAAGCTCGAACCTTCTCGAAATCCGCGGCCAGCTGCGGACAACCCACCAGGACTCGTGCACGCACCAGCGCCTGATGCTCCCAAGTCCACGCCTCGTCGCTTTGATAACGGTCGAAAGCGCTAAGCGAACTGACCAGCAAGCCTGAAACCCCTGACGGACGCAGGCGCATGTCGACCTCGTAGAGCTGCCCAGAAGTGGTTTGCGTGGTTAGCAGATGAATGATGCGCTGCCCCAGACGGGTATAGAACTGCGCGCCATCGATTGACTTGGCGCCGTCGGTTTCAGCATTGGGGTCGCCGTCATGGATGAACACCAGATCCAGGTCGGATCCGTGGCCGAACTCGAGGCCGCCCACCTTGCCGTACCCAAGAATGATGAAGGCTGGATCACAGAGCGATCCATCGACCCGCCTTGGCTGACCGTGACGCGCGACGGTGTGTCGCCAGGCCAGCGCCAGAACCTGTTCCAGAATGGCTTCAGCCAGCCAGGTGAGATAGTCGCTGACCTTCATCAGCGGCAAGGTACCGGCGATCTCCGAGGCTGCGACGCGCAGGCGATGCGCGAGCTTGAAGTGGCGCAGCGCTTCCATCTGCTGCTCGAGGTCATCTTCGGGAATGCGCGCCAGCCGCTCGCGCAGCTCGGCAGCAAGCTCCGGCGCCAGAGGAGGACTGAACAGTCTCCCGGCATTGAGCAGTTCGTCGAGCAGCAGCGGGAAACGCGCGATCTGCTCGGCAATCCATGGGCTGCCAGCGCAGAGTTCGAGCAAGCGCTGCAACGCGCCGGGATTTTCTGTCAGCAGCACCAGATAGGCGGAACGACGCGCGACCGCCTCGACCAGTGGCAGCACACGCTCCAGCACCAGATCCGGATCATCCTGCTCCACCGCCTGGGCCAGCAGCCGCGGGATGAATGCATCGAGTCGCTCGCGCCCGAGCCGCTGCATGGTTCGGACTTGATTACCGCTGCGCAACACAGCGAGACGCTGGCAGGCGGCCTGGCCGTCACGAAAACCCGCATCGCTGAGCTGGCGGCAGGCGAATTCCTCATCCCAGTCCTGCTCCCAAAGCGGCAGCCATTCGCCGCCCACCAGGGCTTCGCCTTCGGTTTCTTCATCTTCATCAGGGTCGGCAATGACCTGACGAAAATGCCAGTCGACCCGGCCGCGCCAATGCAGGAGTTGCTGATGAAAAGTTTCCCAGCTGTCGAAACCCATGATGAAGGCGACCCGATCACAGTCGGTCTGGTTATCCGGCAGCATCTGAGTCTGGCGGTCATCGATGGCCTGCAACGCATGTTCGGTGTAACGCAGAAATTCGTAAGCCTCACGCAGCTCATCGACCGCAGCGGCTGGCAGATAGCCTTGTCCGGACAGGATACCCAGCACCTTCAACAAGGGACGCTGCTGAAGGCTCAGGTCTCGCCCGCCGTGAATCAGCTGGAATGCCTGAGCGATGAATTCCACTTCGCGAATGCCACCGGAGCCCAGCTTGATGTTGGCGGCCATGCCCTTGCGCCGCACTTCCTGCTGAATCAGCTGCTTCATGGTACGCAGCGCGTCGATGGCAGAAAAATCCAGGTAGCGACGATAGACGAATGGCCGCAGCATCTCGAGCAGCTCCTTGCCGGCCAACTGATCCCCGCCGACCACCCGGGCCTTGATCATGGCGTAGCGCTCCCAGTCGCGGCCCTGATCCTGGTAGTACTGCTCCAGCGCGTTGAAGCTCAGCACCAGCGAGCCGGAGGAACCGTAAGGCCGCAAGCGCATGTCGACACGAAAGACAAAGCCATCGAGCGTTGGCGCATCCAGCGCCTTGATCAGTCGTTGACCGAGGCGAACGAAGAATTCCTGATTGTCCAGCGAGCGTTTCGCGCCTGCGGTTTCACCGCCCTCGGGGTAGCCGAAGATCAGGTCGATGTCGGAAGAGAGATTCAGCTCGCGAGCACCCAGCTTACCCATTCCAAGGATGACCATCTGCTGCGGCTGGCCGCTGCGACGCCCCGTCGGGACGCCGAACTGCTCGCAGTGCCGCCGATACAGCCACTGATAGGCAAGATCGATACAGGCATCCGCCATGTCGGACAAATCGCCGCAGGTCTCTGAAAGATCTGCCTGCCGGGTC
The DNA here is from genome assembly GCF_024448895.1 of Stutzerimonas stutzeri. Lineage (GTDB taxonomy): Bacteria > Pseudomonadota > Gammaproteobacteria > Pseudomonadales > Pseudomonadaceae > Stutzerimonas > Stutzerimonas stutzeri_Q. Next base: position 172,406 of record NZ_JAMOIC010000002.1, on the reverse strand, counting down.
AGGTCGCGCCAGATGATGCGCACCTGCTGGCGGTTGCGAAAGCGGCGTAGCTGGTGCGCCAAGCGGTCTTCATCGTCGCAATCGGTCAGCAGCTCAGCCAACGCCTCATGCATTTCCCCGTTCTTGAGCGCGCGCTCCAACAGGCCATCCTCGGCTAGCTGGAGCAGCATCTCGGGATCTCGGCTAACCTGTTCGATGACGAAATCACTGGCCGCACATACCCTGCCAAAGGCTTCCTGGCGCTCAGCGGGCCAGGCAAGAAACTGCTCAAGTGATGACTTCGATGTGTCATTCAGTGCACCGAGGAACGTCTCTTCGGCACGAGTGACCAATGTCAGTAACGGCTTTGGCAATGCAACCAGTGATGGCAGACTCATAAAAGTTCCTTTAAGCCATGAACGGCCGCGAGAAAGCGGGAGCGCCCGTATTAGAGCCTTTCCCGAGAGAACTAACGAGTCAGGCCAGATCGCACAGATGTAGTTTTACTACGAAAGACAATGGCAGGGGGCTGAAACGACGGTGGTTTTGTAGTAAAACTACAGAGCCCGGCTCTACCCCCGGCAATCATCCAAGAACATAAACGCACCGGCTCACAAAGCCGGCAGCGAAGCAGGCAACCGATTCTGGAAGCCTTTCCGCCCTGGAGCAAGCCATGCAAGATCTCGATCCCGTCGAAACCCAGGAATGGCTGGACGCCCTCGAGTCCGTTCTCGACCGCGAAGGTGAAGACCGCGCCCACTATCTGATGACCCGGATGGGGGAACTGGCCACCCGCAGCGGCACACCGCTGCCCTACGGCATCACCACGCCGTACCGCAACACCATCCCCGTCACCCGTGAAGCCAAAATGCCCGGCGATTTGTTCATGGAGCGCCGTATTCGCTCCCTAGTCCGCTGGAATGCACTGGCGATGGTGATGCGCGCGAACATGAGGGATCCGGATCTGGGTGGACACATCTCCACCTTCGCTTCCAGCGCGACGCTGTATGACATCGGTTTCAACTACTTCTTCCAGGCCCCAACGGAAGAGCACGGCGGCGACCTGATCTACTATCAGGGGCATGCCTCACCCGGCATCTACGCCCGCGCCTTCCTCGAAGGCCGCCTGACCGAAGATCAGATGCTCAACTTCCGCCAGGAAGTGGACGGACAGGGCCTATCGAGCTATCCGCACCCGCACCTGATGCCAGACTTCTGGCAGTTCCCGACCGTTTCCATGGGCCTCGGTCCGATCACCGCGATCTACCAGGCACGCTTCATGAAGTACCTGGAAAACCGCGGCTTCATTCCGAAAGGCAAGCAGCGCGTCTGGTGCTTCATCGGCGATGGCGAGTGCGATGAGCCGGAAACCTTGGGGGCCATCTCCCTGGCCGGCCGGGAAAACCTCGACAACCTGGTGTTCGTGATCAACTGCAATCTGCAGCGCCTGGACGGCCCGGTCCGCGGTAACAGCAAGATCATCCAAGAGCTGGAAGGCGTATTCAAAGGTGCCAACTGGAACGTGAACAAGGTCGTTTGGGGCCGCCTGTGGGACCCACTGTTCGCCGCCGACGAAGACGGTCGCATGCAGCGCCGCATGGACGAGGCTATTGACGGGGAATACCAGAACTACAAAGCCAAAGACGGCGCCTACGTGCGCAAGCACTTCTTTGGTGCCGATCCGGAATTGCTCAAACGCGTCGAGAAGATGTCCGACGAGGAAGTCTGGAAGCTCAACCGCGGCGGCCATGACCCCTACAAGGTCTATGCGGCCTACCACCAGGCCGTCAACCATAAGGGTCAGCCGACGGTCATTCTGGCCAAAACCATCAAGGGCTACGGCACCGGTGCCGGTGAGGCGAAGAACATCGCCCACAACACCAAGAAAGTCGATATCGACAGCCTGAAGATGTTCCGCGATCGCTTCGACATCCCGGTCAACGATTCGCAGCTCGAAGAATTGCCGTTCTACCGCCCGGCCGAAGACAGCGCCGAGATGCGCTACCTACGCAAGTGCCGCGAGAAGCTCGGTGGTTCCCTGCCGCAACGCCGACCGAAGAGCTTCAGCATCCCAACACCGCCGCTAGACACGCTCAAAGCCGTGCTCGACGGTTCCGGCGATCGCGAGATCTCCACCACCATGGCGTTCGGTCGGATCTTGTCGCAGCTGGTGAAGGACAAGGATCTGGGCAAGCGCATCGTGCCGATCCTCGCCGACGAGGCGCGTACGTTCGGCATGGAGGGCATGTTCCGCCAGCTGGGTATTTATTCCCCGGTGGGGCAGCTGTACGAGCCGGTCGACCGTGACCAGGTGATGTACTACCGCGAAGAAAAGGACGGCCAGATCCTGCAGGAAGGCCTCAACGAGGCCGGCGCGTTCTCCTCGTTCATCGCAGCCGGTACTGCCTACAGCAACTACAACCAGCCAATGCTGCCGGTCTACATCTTCTACTCGATGTTCGGCTTCCAGCGCATCGGCGACCTGGCTTGGGCAGCCGGCGATGCACAGACCCGCGGCTTCCTGCTGGGCGGTACCGCCGGACGCACCACGCTGAACGGTGAAGGCCTGCAGCACGAGGACGGGCACAGCCATATCCTCGCCAGCACCATCCCCAACTGCCGAAGCTATGACCCTACCTACGGTTACGAACTGGCAGTGATCATGCATCACGGCATGTACGAGATGATGGAGCAGCAGAAGAGCGTCTACTACTACATCACCGTAATGAACGAAAACTACCAGCAGCCGGCCATGCCGCAGGGCGTCGAAGACGGCATCCTCAAGGGCATGTACTTGCTCGAGGAAGCCAAGGGCGACTTCAAGCACCGTGTGCAGCTCCTGGGTTCGGGCACAATCCTGCGTGAAGTGCGTGCTGCGGTGGACATCCTCGCCAAGATGGGCGTGGGCGCCGACGTATGGAGCGTCACTAGCTTCAATGAGCTACGCCGCGATGGCCTGGCAGTGGATCGCTGGAACCGTCTGCACCCGACCGAAGAGCCGCGCAAGACGTACGTCGAGCAGTGTCTGGAAGGCCGCGAAGGCCCGGTTGTAGCCTCGACCGACTACATGAAGCTGTTCGCCGATCAGATTCGTCAGTGGATCCCATCACGCGAATACCACGTGCTGGGTACCGACGGCTTCGGCCGCAGCGACTCGCGCGCCAAGCTGCGTGACTTCTTTGAAGTCGACCGTCGCTGGGTTGCCGTCGCGGCACTGCAGGCACTCGCCGATCGCGGCGCCATCGAACGCACGGTCGTGGCCAATGCCATCACCGAGTTCGGTATCGACCCCGAGAAGCGCAATCCGCTGGATTGCTGATGCTGCGTGCGCACAGGAGAACCTATTGTGAGTGAAACCATACGCGTACCCGACATCGGCAGCGGTGAGGGTGAAGTAATCGAGTTGTTCGTCAAGGTTGGCGACCGTATCGAAGCCGACCAGAGCATCCTGACGCTCGAATCTGACAAGGCCAGCATGGAAATCCCGGCGCCCAAGGCGGGCGTGGTGAAAGCCCTGAAGGTCAAGCTCGGTGATCGACTGAAAGAAGGCGACGACCTGCTCGAACTGGAAAGCGAAGAACAGGACAGTGAGGCGCCGGCGCAAGCCGCTGCCGAGCCAGCCGGCGCCAGCAGCGGTGGTCCTGCCGATGAAGCTGAAGAGCCGACTCCTCCGGGCGATACAAATCCGTCAGCTTCGGCTGAGGAAGGCGAATCGCAGGAAATCAAGGTTCCGGACATCGGTTCGTCCGGCAAAGCCAGCGTGATCGAAATTTCGGTCAAAGCAGGCGATACCATTGCCGCCGAGCAGGCGTTGATCACCCTGGAATCCGACAAGGCTAGCATGGAGATCCCATCTCCAGCCGCCGGCGTGGTTGAGAGCATCTCCGTCAAAGTCGGCGACGAAGTCGGCACCGGCGATCTGATACTCATCCTCAAAGGCGAGGCAGCAAGCAAGCCGGCGACGGCCAGCAGTGCACCGCAAAGTCAGCCCAAGGAAAAGCTAACCGAGCAGGCGGCTGAAGAGCCCGCAGAATCGGCAGGCGAGTCCGTGGAAGAAGTTCGTATCCCGGATATCGGTTCCAGCGGCAGTGCCAATGTGATCGAAGTGATGATCAGGGCCGGCGACAGCGTCGAGGCGGATCAGTCGCTGATCACGCTGGAATCCGACAAGGCCAGCATGGAAATCCCAGCCCCCAAGGCCGGGGTGGTTGAATCGCTGTCGATCAAGGTTGGCGACGAAGCGAAGACCGGTGACCTGATTCTGACGCTTAAAGTCGCAGGCGCAGCTCCGGCGAAGAAAGCCGAAGCCAAGCCGCAGGAAGCCGCGTCCCAGCAGACCACGGTCGCACCCAACAAGCAGGGCGTACCGGAAGCCCAGGCCTCCGCGACGCCAGCTCCAGCAGTGAGCGGCCCCAGCAAGGCTGGCACCAAGGTGCACGCTGGCCCAGCGGTCCGTATGACGGCACGTGAGTTCGGTGTGGAACTGGCAGACGTCACTGGCACAGGCCCCAAAGGGCGGATCCTCAAGGAGGACGTCCAAGCCTACGTCAAGACCATGATGACCAAGGCCAAGCAGGGCCCAGCCACAGGCGCTTCGGGTGGGTCGGGTATTCCCCCGATCCCCGAGATTGATTTCAGCAAGTTTGGTGAAATCGAAGAAGTGCCAATGACGCGCCTGATGCAGGTCGGCGCAGCCAATCTGCACCGCAGCTGGCTCAACGTGCCACACGTGACTCAGTTCGAATCGTCTGACATCACTGAACTGGAAGCCTTCCGCGTTTCGCAGAAAGCAGTCGCCGAAAAAGCGGGCGTTAAGCTGACGGTACTGCCACTTTTGCTCAAAGCCTGCGCGCATCTGCTCAAAGAGCTGCCTGAGTTCAATGCCTCGCTAGCGCCAAGCGGCAAGGCTGTGATCCGTAAGAAGTACGTTCACATCGGCTTCGCCGTGGATACCCCGGACGGCTTGCTGGTACCGGTGATCAAGAACGTGGATCAGAAGAGCTTGCTGCAATTGGCGGGCGAAGCAGCTGAGCTGGCCGAGAAGGCGCGCACCAAGAAGCTTTCGCCGGATGCCATGCAGGGCGCCTGCTTCACGATCTCGAGCCTCGGCCACATTGGCGGAACCGGCTTTACGCCGATCGTCAATGCGCCGGAGGTGGCGATCCTCGGTGTATCCAAGGCGACCATGCAGCCAGTGTGGGATGGCAAGGCCTTCCAGCCTCGCCTGATGCTGCCGCTTTCGTTGTCCTATGACCACAGGGTCATCAACGGCGCCGCGGCGGCGCGCTTCACCAAGCGCCTGTCCGAGCTTCTGGCAGACATCCGTACCATGCTGCTGTGATCGGATGAACGACAAAAAACCCGCTGTTAGCGGGTTTTTTGTTTACTGCGATATGAACTCACCTGCGACAGTCAGCCCTTTTGCAGGTTGCGAAACAGAAATGACAAGGCCTTGGCTAGCTCTTCGGCTCCCTTGGGATCGCGAAGGATCGTCAACCACGGGTCCCCGCCAGTTGGGCTACCAAACGCACACACCACACCCTGAGGCGGACATTGATATTGAATGAAGGGGTCCAGGCCGAACACCGAGAAGCCGCGGTTGCGAACCGCAAGGTTGCCGGACGCATCGCGGCGCTCTTCACGAATACGCAGCTCCCCGGGCGAGCCGACGCTCAACTGGTATTGCAGGTCTGCCGGATTCGCCTGACCGACTTGATATTCAGCGCGTAGACCATAGGTTTTGAGCAGCGCATTGCTGTGCGTCAGCAGGGCTTTTCGCTCATCCGAAGTTAGATAAAGCGCTTTGAGCTCACCCAGATATCGGGCCGATTCATCAGAACCCAAGGCGTTCGACTCAGCGGCTTTCAGCTGCCCGCTGGCGATCAGGAAAACCGAGATCAACAGTAACTTTGATAGCCGACTTGTCAGTCCCTGCTGCATGATGCACCCTTGCGATAATTAATATTATTTAGCCATCGCTGCGCCCTAAAAAGCGTCTAAGCTGCGGCTAACGAAGCGACTCCCGCAGCATACTGGAAGCAAACCGCTCGATGAAAATACATACCGATGCCGCCAGCCGTTTGGCGACCGAGGTTGTGACGCAGTTGCCAGTGCCTTCGAGGCTGGGCATGCTGCGCTTCGAGCGTTTGAACGAGTCCAGCTGGGCACTGCTATTCCTTGATCCAGCCTGCGAGCGACATCTGGGTCTGCCCGCTCAGGACCTATGCTCGCTGATCGACTCACCGTACGCCAGCCTCATGGAGCCCCAGGTCCGACTTCGACTCCATGACGTCGTACAGGCCCAGCTGTCGAGCCAGGGCCATTACTCCATCCGTTACTGCCTCCACACCGCAAACGGTCCTAGAGACGTGCTGGAAACCGGCGAAGTCTGCCAGCAGTATGGCCGAGAATTGGTTCGGGGCTACCTGATCGTCGAACCGCATGCCGCTGGGGACTCACCCGCGCTGGAATCGCAGAACGCAAAGCTCCGCTCTTCGCTTGAGTTCTACCAGCACGCTCAGGACGATCACCTTGAGCATCTCATTCGCTCACGGGCCCAGCAGAGCCTGATCGTGCGTCTGGCAAGGCATCGCTATAGCGCGGTTGATCCGCAGCTCGAAGCCGCTCAATTGATCACCCAGGCGGCCAGCGAAGCCTATGGGATCGCACGGGCGTCCATCTGGCACGTGAACGGTGATCAACTCGAACCCATCGCCGCTTACCGACGCGACAAAGGAAGCATGGAGTATCCACAGTCGCTCGATCTGTCCGAGTGTCCCCGGTATGTGGAAGCCCTGCACAGCGGCCGGGTCATCGATGTCACCAACGTCATCGAAGACGTCAGAACTCAGGAGCTGCTCGGCAATTATTTCAAACCTCGCGGTATTACCTCGATCCTGGACGCATCCATCCGTATCGGTGGCGAGTTGATCGGCGTGCTCTGCCTGGAGCACTCCGGGTGCAGTCGGACCTGGCATACCGACGAGGCAGCGTTCGCGGGCGAACTGGCCGATCAGTACGCACAGGTGCTAGCCAATCAGCAGCGCCTCAGCGCCACCCACACACTGCACCTTTTCCAGCGCGCGGTGGAACAGAGCGCCAGCGCGTTCATCCTGGTCGACCGGGAAGGCATCGTCGAATATGTGAACCCCAGCTTCACCTCCATCACCCAGTTTTCAGCCGACGAAGTCCGTGGTCGACGCCTGGCTGACCTGACCGCTCTGGAAAATCTCAGCGAACTGCTGTTCGACACCTCTTCAACATTGACCAAAAGCAACAGCTGGCAAGGGGAGTTCCGCAGTCGACGCAAGAATCTCGAACCGTACTGGGGGCAACTGTCCATTTCCAAAGTGTTCGGCGAGCAAGGCGAACTCACGCATTACATCGGCATTTACGAAGACATCACACAGAGCAAAGTGGCGCAGCAGCATATCGAGCGCCTGGCCTACACCGACAACCTGACCAGCCTCGGCAACCGTCCGTTCTTCATTCGCAGCATCGAAGAGCGCTTCGCTACCACCAAAGAGCCAAAGGTGTGTCTGTTGCTGGTGGACATCGACAACTTCAAGCGCATCAATGACAGCCTTGGCCACCAGACCGGCGACAAGCTGTTGACCAGTCTCGCCCGCCGGCTTCGCAACAGCCTGAGCCGCGACAGTGTGCTGGCACGCTTTGCAAGCAACGAGTTCGCTCTGCTGCTCGACGACATGGATCTTGAAGAGGGCCAACATCTTGCGCATCAAGTGCTGCGCATACTGGACAAGCCACTGTTCGTGGACAAACAGCTGATCAGCGTCAGTGCCTCGCTGGGGCTTGCCTGTTCGCCAGTGCATGGCACCGACCCTGAAACGCTGATGAAGCATGCCGGTCAAGCGCTACACAAGGCCAAGGCCAACGGCAAGAATCAGGTTCAGGTCTTTACCGAAGCCTTGCACGCCGAGGCGAATTACAAGCTCTTCGTAGAGAACAATTTGCGTCGAGCGTTGGTGCAGAACGAGCTGGAGGTCTTTTATCAGCCCAAACTCTGTCTGCGCAGCGGCCGCCTGCAGGGCCTCGAAGCGCTCCTGCGATGGAATCACCCGGAAAAAGGCATGATCCGACCGGACCAATTCATCGGTGTCGCCGAGGAAACCGGGCTGATTATCCCAATCGGCAAGTGGGTCGCGCGTGAAGCGTGCCGGATGGGCATACAGCTCGCAGCGCTGGGCAACGGCTCGCCGCAGATAGCGATAAACCTTTCGCCGAAGCAATTCTCAGATCCGGATCTGGTGGGCTCGATTGCCGCGATTCTGGCCGAGGAGCGCTTCCCCGCGGCCTGCCTGGAACTGGAGCTGACCGAAAGCCTGCTCCTCGAAGCGACTGAAGATACACGCCAGCAGCTGATCGGATTGAAGGCGCTGGGCGTCACCCTGGCGATGGACGACTTCGGCACCGGTTACTCGTCGCTGAGCTACCTGAAGAAATTTCCCATCGATGTCATCAAGATCGATCGAAGCTTCATCAAGGACATTCCGGACAATCAGGACGATATCGAGATCACTTCGGCCGTGATCGCAATGGCCAGGAATCTCAACCTCAAGGTGGTGGCCGAGGGAATCGAAACCGTCGAGCAGCTGGCCTTTCTTCGTCATCAGCGCTGCGACATCGGGCAGGGCTATCTCTTCGACAAGCCCATCCCCGGCAGCCAGCTCATCAGCTCTCTCAGCCGCTACCCCAACTGGCTCTGACCTTTCGTCCGCGTCACGAGCGGGCGCAGCGCATTGGTTTTGTCAGCTTGGTAGCCTAGGCTACGCCTAGGCAATTCGATCTCCAGGCTTGAGGACCACCATGACTCTGCGCTCCCAAATTCTCGTTCACAAACAGGCCATACCGGATGCAGGGCAAGCCCTGCCAGGACGCGCCACGGCAGTGCCGGTGCCTGCAGCCCACTTCGTCAACCAGAACCCGCTCCAGCCGCCCTTCCCGGCGAATCTGCAACAGGCCGTATTTGCCATGGGCTGTTTCTGGGGAGCTGAGCGGCGCTTCTGGGAGCAGCCAGGCGTCTGGACCACCGCGGTGATCTACGCGGGGGGCCACACACCCAACCCGACCTACGAAGAGGTTTGCTCTGGTTTGACCGGGCACACTGAAGCAGTGCTCGTAGTGTTCGATCCGCAGGTGATTTCCTACGACGAGCTGCTGAAGCTGTTCTGGGAAGCACACAACCCAACTCAGGGCATGCGCCAGGGCAACGATATCGGCACTCAGTACCGTTCCGCGATCTATTGCTTCGATGCCGCTCAGCTGGAAGCTGCCCGCGCCAGCGAATCGCGCTTTCAGGCGGAGCTGGAGAAGCATGGTCTGGGTGAGATCACCACGGAAATCAGCGCTGCCCCTGCGTTTTATTACGCCGAGACTTACCATCAGCAGTATCTGGCCAAGAATCCAGGCGGTTACTGCGGCCTTGGCGGCACTGGGGTCTGCATGCCGGCTTGATAAGCGAGATTAAGCGCAGGGATTAGCCGTGACCCTGCGTGTATTTGCCTGAGTTCGGCAATCTTGCATCTGGCGGACTGGATCTAGCCCAGCTTCGGGAATAGCGATATGGCTCTGCGGCTTGATCGGCAGGGGCCATAAAAAGAAAACCCCGCCGAAGCGGGGCCTTTGCAGACTGAATCCTGACATCCGTGACTTACGCCATCCTGGCGTCGTTCCGCTACGCATCCATGTTTTTTGAGCGCTTCCCTACGCGGCGTCCACGGTGCAAAAGACTACCGTGCAGTCCGATGGACCTGTAGTAGCAATCTGCACCACGCTTTGTAAGTGAATGCTTACAAAGCACCCTTCCTTGAGCGCTTTATGTAAGCGATAACTTACAAATGATGCAGATCTAGGACTTAAGTAGTGGCGCTTTGTTCCGCAAGGTGGCGAATTAATTTCAATGTGCCGCTACAGCTTAATTCCGGTTAGAACTGCGCAGCGTCCAGCAGATAGAGTGAATCGCTGCCGGCACGTACTGAGGCACTCAACGAATGAATGCGGGGTAGGAGACGCGCAAAGTAGAAGCGCGCTGTGCCCAGCTTGCTGGCATAGAAGTCATCCTGGCCTTCCTTACCCATCGCTGCTCCGGCCATTCGCGCCCACATGTAGGCGTAAGCGGTGTAGCCGAACGCATGCAGATACTCCACAGAAGCAGCGCCGATTTCATTGGGGTTGTTCTTAGCTGCATCAAGAACGAAAGCCGTGAGTTCATCGAGCGTTTTGAGCGCCGCTTTCAGAGGTGTGACGAATTCGCCCAGTTCCGCGCCGGCAGCTGTGCAATAGCTACGGATCTCGTCGGCAAAAGCGTTATAGAGTTCGCCGCCGCTGCCAACGACCTTGCGCCCGAGCAGGTCCAGCGCCTGGATGCCGTTGGTGCCTTCGTAAATCTGAGTGATACGGCAATCACGAACAAGCTGCTCCTGACCCCATTCACGGATGAAGCCGTGGCCACCGAAGATCTGCTGGCCATGGATGGTGGTTTCCAGCCCCATGTCGGTGAGGAATGCCTTGGCCACAGGGGTCAGCAAAGCCACTTGCGCTTCGGCACGCTGACGGGCTTCGGCATCATCGCTGAACTTGGCGATGTCCAGCTGCAACGCAACGTAGCTGGAGAAGGCCCGTCCGCCCTCGTTCAGGGCTTTCATGGTCAGCAGCATCCGACGCACGTCCGGATGCACAATGATGGGATCCGCGGCTTTATCCTGCGATACCGGCCCGGTCGGTGCGCGACTCTGTGTGCGCTCGCGGGCGTAGTCGATGGCGCTCTGGTATGAGCGCTCTCCGGTGGAAAGCCCTTGAATGCCTACACCCAGACGCTCGTAGTTCATCATCGTGAACATCGCCGCCAAGCCCTTGTTCGGCTCGCCGACCATCCAGCCCGTCGCGCCATCGAAGTTCATGACGCATGTAGCAGAGGCCTGAATGCCCATCTTGTGCTCGATGGACCCACAGCTCAGGCTATTGCGCTCACCCAGACTGCCGTTGTCGTCGACCATTACCTTTGGCACGAGAAACAGCGAGATGCCCCGAGAACCCGCCGGGGCATCTGGCAGCTTGGCGAGTACGAGGTGAATGATGTTCTCGGTGAGATCGTGCTCACCACCGGTGATGAAAATCTTGGTGCCGCTGACCCTGTAGGAGCCGTCCGCCTGCGGCTCGGCCTTGGTGCGGATGATGCCCAGATCCGTCCCGGCATGAGGCTCGGTCAGGCACATCGAGCCGGACCAGACACCCGCGTACATGTTCGGCAGGTACTTCTGCTTTAACTCTTCGCTGGCGTGGGCATAGATCGACAGGCAAGCGCCGGATGTCAGCATCGGGTACAACCCGAATGCGAGGCTGGCGGAATTCATCATTTCTTCGACCTGAGCCGAGATAGCCTTCGGCATGCCCATGCCGCCATAGGCGGGATCGCCGCCCACGCCTACCCAGCCGCCTTCGGCGTACAGGCGATAGGCTTGCGGGTAGCCCGCCGGAGTCGAGACCACGCCATCTTTCCAGTGGCAACCTTCCTCGTCACCGCTGCGATTGAGCGGCGCGATTGTATTGGCTGTGATCTTGCCGGCCTCCTCCAGGATCGCTTCAGCGGTTTCTGCGTCCACGACCTCAGCCAGCGCTGGCAGCGTCTGCCAGAGCTTCGGGGCATCGAAGACTTCATTCAGGACAAAACGCATATCGCGCAGCGGTGCTTTGTAGTCAGCCATGGAATAGACCTCGCAGAAAACATGTCACCCGGCCGATTGGCCGCAGCAGTTTCGCGAGTCTAACTGAAGACTAATCAGCGCCCGAAGCGTCCTGAAATGACTGATCGGTTCTCATATCTACCGCCAGGTCGATTTCATCCGCCGTCCCGACGCCCTGCCCCATGCTAGCTTTAAGCGAAACAAAAAAGCCCGCACTTGGCGGGCTCGATCCATGCGGCTGCGTCAGAAGGCAAACTCATCCGCTGCCAGTTTCATCAGGCTTGAACTGCCCGCTTCGATCGCTGCTTTGTGCGCAGCGGTGCGAGGCAACAGGCGGGTGAAATAGAACTCGGCAGTGGTCAGCTTGGACCGGTAGAAGGCAGTGTCGTTATCAGCGGCATCCAGCCTGGTTTGGGCGACAACGGCCATGCGCAGCCAGAAGTAACCCAGGATCAGGTAGCCGCAGTACATCAGATAATCCACCGACGCTGCGCCTACTTCGTCCGGGTTCTTCATCGCCGCCATACCGATTCGTTGGGTGATTTCGCCAAGATCGCGATTGAGACCCGCCAGTTGCGCAACATACGGCTGCAGCTGCGGATGCTGCCCATGGGCTTCGCAGAGTTTGTGTACCTGTTTGGTGAAACCCAGCATCAGCTTACCCTGACTGCCGAGCACCTTTCGGCCAAGCAGATCCAGCGCCTGGATGCCGTTCGTGCCCTCGTAGATCGGGGCGATACGACAATCGCGAACCAGCTGCTCCATGCCCCACTCGCGGATATAGCCGTGACCACCGAATACCTGCATCCCGAGGTTTGTTACCTCCAGACCTGAATCGGTCATGAACGCCTTACAGATGGGTGTGAGAAAAGCGAGCAGGTCTTCAGCCTCCTTGCGTTTGGACGCGTCCGGGCTATGGATCTGATCGATCAGCTGCGCGGTGAAATAAGCCAGGGCGCGATTGCCTTCATTGAAGGCCTTCATGGTCAGTAGCATGCGCCGTACATCCGGGTGGACGATGATCGGGTCCGCCGGCTTGTCCGGAAATTTCGCCCCTGTGAGCGCACGCATCTGCAGGCGTTCATTGGCGTACTGGATGGCGCCCTGAAAGCTCGCCTCGCCACTGCACAGCCCCTGCATTCCAGTACCCAGCCGGGCGTGGTTCATCATGGTGAACATGCAGTTCAGGCCCTTGTTCGGCTCGCCAATGAGGAACCCGGTGGCGCCGTCGAAGTTGATCACGCAGGTCGCCGAGGCCTTGATGCCCATCTTGTGCTCAATGGAACCGCAGACAACCCCGTTGCGCGCGCCCGCTTCGCCCGAGGCATCAGGAAGGAACTTCGGCACAATGAACAATGAGATGCCTTTGGTTCCAGCCGGCGCATCGGGGAGCTTGGCCAGCACCAGATGCACGATATTCTCGCTCAGGTCGTGCTCGCCGGCCGAAATGAAAATCTTGGTGCCACTGATGGCGTAACTGCCATCGGCCTGCGGGACTGCACGCGTCTTGATGATGCCCAGGTCCGTGCCGCAGTGGGACTCGGTCAGGCACATGGTGCCGGTCCAGCGCCCTTCGGTCATCCGGGTCAGGTACGCCTGCTTCTGCTGATCGGTTCCGTGGGCGCCGATCGCAGCCATGGCGCCGTGGGTCAGCCCGGGATACATCCCGAAAGACGTATTGGCCGAGCCGATCATTTCACCAATGACCAGACCAAGCGAATGCGGCAGGCCCTGTCCACCATATTCAGGGTCCGATGCAAGGCCCATCCAGCCGCCCTCTGCATACTGGGCAAAGGCTTGCTTGAAGCCCTTCGGCGTAGTTACCACGCTATTGTCGAAGTGGCACCCTTCCTCATCGCCGCTACGGTTGAGGGGCGCAAGGACCTGCTCGCAGAACTTGGCACCTTCCTCGAGGATCGCATTGACCATATCCGGCGTCGCATCGCTCGCGCCGTTGGCGGCATAGCTGCCATGAAAGTCGAACACTTCATCAATGAGGAAGCGCATATCACGTAAGGGGGCCTTGTAAGCGGGCATTTTCGTTCTCCAGAACAGAACCGGCATCGTTATCCCGGCACGCTACTGGCAGATCTACCTGACCAACAATCACATTGCGCACGATGAATGCGTTGCCATAACCGTTAAGCGTCCGAGGCGGAACCCTTCGCCGTCCGCACCGCACCGCGACGGTTGTCACCGTGGGAACGGACGCAGTTACGGCCGGCAGCTTTGGCGCTGTAGAGCGCCCGATCGGCCAGCTTGATGACCTCTTCTGGCGCGCGCTGATTCATAAGCCGCTCCGCCACGCCGATGCTGATGGTCACCGAGACGGCCGTCGACGCACTGGCTCCACGGCGCTGTCGGCCCCGCTCCGCATCCTTAGGTCGATTGGGTTTGTCACGCAGCTGCAAAGGATATTCCTCGACCGACAGTCGCACGGCTTCAAGATGAGGCAGGCAGTGTTCCAGGTCCCGCCCCGGGAATACCAACGCGAACTCCTCTCCTCCATAACGGTAGGCACGTCCTCCGCCGCCGATTTTACGTAGCCTGCTCGCGACCAGCCGCAACACCTCGTCACCGACATCATGGCCATGGGTGTCGTTGAATGCCTTGAAGCGATCCACGTCCGCCATGGCGATCACGTACTGTCGTCCCAGACGTTGCAGTTTTTCATTCAACGCACGCCGGCCGGGCAGTCCGGTCAGCTCGTCACGGAACGCCATCTGATACGCCTCCTGCGCAACCGACACCACCAGCGCCAGCATCATCAAACTGCTCAGGACGTTGAGCGCGCCATGTCGAATGAACACTTGCGGCAGCATCAGGAGCAGGCCCAGCAGCACGATCAGCTGAGCGGCATGCACCGGTCGCGGTCGCCGCAGGTATTGCACCAGAAGACCCAGTATTGCCAAGACAAAGAGCGGATAGGCCAGCTGGATCAACTGCAGCCAGCCCGCCTGCAGCGACGGCCAGCGAATCTCGGTCAACCATGCGAGCAGGGTGTCGGGGAAGCGCCGAGCTAGGGCAAATGCCGACACCGACACGGCAAAGAGCACGGCCAGACGCGCCAGCCCATCCTGTAACAAATGGGCTCGCTCATGCCACAGCCCATACAGACCGTAGAGCGCCGGAAGCAGCAGAGAGCACAGGTGGAACGTAAGCGCAGCCTCCGGCAGGGGTTTGCCGGTGATCCGGAAGTGATCGACCTGAGTATCGAGCAGAAAATAGACCAGATAGATGACTGCCAGCAGGCAGGTTTCGCGAACCCGCGCGTAGGCGATGCAGAAGGCTCCGCCGAGCAACAGTAGAACGGTCGGCAACACATTGAACAGCGAGGTGAAGAACTCGTTCAGGCTTGGCTGCCGCGCAGCCACCAGCCCGCCCGCCAGAAGACCGAGTGGCGCATAGAAGTGACTGACGCGTGCGGGGCTCAGGCGAGGCACGACGGCTCCGGTGACGGCCGTGGAAGAGCCGGCATTCTGCCTGCACTTGATGACGCATTCACCCGCCGGTTTGAAAACATGGTCGGCGAAAGAAAATCGTAGGCAAAAAAAAACCGCTGCCGAAGCAGCGGTTTCATCGTGACGACTGGCCTTAGTAGGCCAGCTCGAAATGAGCCTCGTCCATGTCCATCAGGTTGTCAGCACCCGATAGCATGGCTTCGACGTGAGTACGCGTACGCGGCAGGATGCGCTGGAAGTAGAAGCGCGCGGTCTGCACCTTGGCGGTGTAGAAGCCGTCTGCGTCTTCACCGGCAGCGATCTTCTCCGACGCCAGACGCGCCATGTCGGCCCAGAAATAGGCCAGGCAGGCGTAGCCGCAATACATCAGGTAGTCGACCGAAGCGGCACCGACTTCTTCGCGGTTCTTCATGGCGGCCATACCGACCTTCATGGTCAGATCGCCCCACTCCTTGTTCAGCTTGGTCAGCGGCTCGACGAACTGCTTGACCGGCTCATTGCCTTCGTTGGCCTGGCAGAACTTGTGCACGACCTTGGTGAAGCCCTTAAGCGCTTCGCCCTGGGTCATCAGCACCTTTCGGCCCAGCAGGTCCAGCGCCTGAATACCGGTGGTGCCCTCGTACAGCATCGAGATGCGGCTGTCGCGCACGTTCTGCTCCATGCCCCACTCGGCGATGAAGCCGTGGCCGCCATAGATCTGCACGCCGTGGTTGGCCGCTTCGAAGCCGACTTCGGTCATGAACGCCTTGGCGATTGGAGTCAGGAACGCGAGCATCGCATCGGCGGCTTTGCGCTCGGCTTCATCCTTGCTGCGCTGGACGATATCGACCTGCTTGGCAGCGAAGTACATCATCGCCCGGTTGCCTTCGGCAAAGGCCTTCATGGTCAACAGCATACGGCGCACGTCCGGATGCACGATGATCGGATCAGCAGCCTTTTCGGGCGCCTTCGGGCCGGTCAGCGAACGCATTTGCAGGCGCTCACGCGCATACTTGATGCCACCCTGGAAGCCGATTTCGGCGTGTGCCAGGCCTTGCAGAGCTGTACCCAGGCGCGCCGTGTTCATGAAGGTGAACATGCAGTTCAGGCCCTTGTTCGGCGGGCCGATCAGGAAGCCCGTGGCGCCGTCGAAGTTCATGACGCAGGTTGCGTTGCCGTGGATGCCCATCTTGTGTTCCAGCGAGCCACAGGAAACGCCGTTACGCTCGCCAACACCACCTTCGGCGTTCGGCAGGAACTTGGGCACGATGAACAGGGAGATACCCTTGGTGCCAGCGGGCGCATCGGGCAGACGGGCCAATACGATATGGACGATGTTGTCGGCCATGTCGTGCTCGCCAGCGGAGATGAAGATCTTGGTGCCGGAGACTTTGTAGCTGCCGTCCGCCTGAGGCTCGGCCTTGGTACGCAGCATGCCAAGATCAGTACCGCAATGTGGTTCGGTCAGGCACATGGTGCCAGTCCACTCACCAGAGACCAGCTTGGTCAGGTAGGCCTGCTGCTGCTCTGGCGTACCGTGCTCGTGCAGCGTATTCATCGCACCATGGGACAGGCCGGGATACATGCCCCAGGACCAGTTGGCTTCGCCGATCATTTCGCTGATGGCCAGACCGAGCGACTCAGGCAGACCCTGACCGCCGTGCTCGACGTCGTGAGCCAGGCTCGGCCAGCCGCCTTCGACGAACTGCTTGTAGGCCTCCTTGAAGCCGGCAGGCGTCTTCACGCCGCTTTCGCTCCAGGTACAACCTTCAATGTCACCCACACGATTGAGGGGGGCGATCACCTGCTCACAAAATTTGGCGCCTTCATCGAGAATGGCGTTGACCATGTCCGGGGTGGCGTCTTCACAACCCGGAAGGCTCTGGTAATGCGCTTCGTAGCCGAGCAATTCGTCACGTACAAAGCGGATATCGCGCAAGGGGGCCTTGTAGTCAGGCATAGCGTAAACCTCAGCGGTGGTTTCTTGATTCAGCTGGCCGGCAGAGCAGCCACGCTTGATTTGGAATGGACCATCCGGCACTGCCCCGGCAGGTCAAACAGGCGTTTGAAACATACGTTTAGGCCTGAGTGATGTCAAGCAGCGACCCGCACGCCATTCGTCGGCGCAGATGAGTAGGGAGATAGGTTCAGAGGCCACAGGCGGGCCGTGCTGCTGGCCAGAGCGGCCAGCAGTAGGTAATCAGGCTTTGGTGTTAACCAGCGTGCCGAGCACTTCATCTGCGGTCTGAAGCACGCGCGCGCCGGCCTTGGCTTGATGCTCGCCGACTTTCATCTCAATCAGCTGTTCGGTCAGCTCGACCGAGTCATTCAAGGTCTGGGATGTATCGGCCATCGGCAGCGTCCGGCCCGCGATTGCTGCGCCAGCCTGTTCAACTCGCTGCTGCCCAGCCTGATAAGCTCCAAGCCCAGCGGTTAAAAGACTACTGTTTATTTGCATGAGGATCTCCAAAGCAGCAGGTTGCCATCATTGAAACAGGGCCGGACGCTTGACGCCAGTTACATGTCGCTATAACTGCAGATGTTTTATTACCTGAGTTGTACGGACGATCAAAGGAGCTGAGACAGCTCAAGATGGCGAGCCACCTCTGCGGGAGAAGGTGATCTCAGATGCGGCACGCGGCCCAGGCAGGGCGCAGAAATGCGTCCGGCGAGCGTTGCAAGGTTTTCCTCCAGCCGTGACATCGTGGGATCAACGATATTGGCGACCCAGCCGGCCAGCCTCAGCCCGTCACGCTCGATCGCTTCGGCACTGAGTAGCGCGTGATTGATGCAGCCGAGGCGCACACCTACGACCAGAATTACCGGCAGACCCAGTTGGACGGCCAGATCAGACAGCGTCTCTTGACCGGCCAACGGCACGCGCCAGCCGCCTGCGCCTTCAACCAATGAGACCTGCGCCTGCAGGGCCAAAATTCGCCGGACCGGCTCTGCCAGCGCAGCAACACTCAACTCTACCCCCGCCTCGCGTGCAGCAAGATGCGGCGCTATGGCGGGTTCGAAAGCCAGCGGATTGACCTGTTCATAGCGCAGCGGCAACGTGCATTCAGCTAGCAACGCCAGTGCATCGCCATTGCGCAACCCAGCGGCGGTCATTTCGCAGCCGGACGCCACGGGTTTGGAAGCGGCCGTGGTGAGACCCGACATTCGTGCGGCATGCAGCAGCCCGGCAGCGATGGTAGTTTTCCCGACCTCGGTATCTGTGCCGGTGACGAAAAAAGCTGCGGACATCTCAACGATCCTTGTGCAATACGCCGAAGACAACCTGATAGGTTGCCGGCAGCCCGAGCGGCGTGCGGAATTGTTCGTAGGCCTGGATCAATGCACGAATGCGCGCGCGCCCGGTAAGCCCACCCGGGCGACCGGGATTCAGGTTGTGCGCGCCGAGCGCCTTGAGCTCATAGGTCAACTGGCGAAGCTCCGCAAAGTGAAGCACTTGAGGCTGTACATCCAGACAACCGAGCCGGAATCCGCTGGCTGTGCACAGCTGCCGGTAACGCTCGACGGAGCGAAAACGATTCACATGCGAATGTCCATCGACGGCCTGCCAGCTGTCGCGCAGCTCGTGCAGGGTACCGCTGCACAAGCTGGTGAAAGCGAGGACACCGCCGGGGCGCAATACTCGGTGGGCCTCGCTCAGAACTGCTCTGAAATCCTCGCACCATTGCAGCGCCAGGCTGGAGAAGATCAGATCGACCGATCCGGCATGCAGCGGCAGGCATTCCGCGTCGCCGGCCACGAATGCGCTGGCGCCGCCTTGGGGGCGTGCATGCTGCAGCATGCCTTCGGCGATATCCATCGCCAGGCCTTCGGCAGAATCAAAACGGTTGGCCAGGATGCGCGAGAAATAGCCGGTACCGCAGCCCAGATCAAGCCAGCGCTCAGGCTCTAAGTCCATGGGCAAGCGATCCGCGAGAGCAGTGCCGACGGCACGCTGCAGTTCGGCGACTGCGTCATAGCTCGCGGCCGCCCGTGAAAACGAGGCAGCGACCTGACGTTTGTCAGGCAGCCCGGCTTCGTGATCCGGCGCGCGCACCGCAAGCATTTCGCTCATGCAGCAGGCCCCTTCATGAACGCAACCATGGCTCCTGCCACATCATCGGCTCGCTCCAGAGGCAAGGCGTGGCTGGCACCCAGCATCAGCTCAGTAACGACGCCGGGCATCCAGCGCTGTAAAGCACCGCATGCCGACGCTGGCACCAGCGAATCATTACCTGCAAAAAGGTGCAGCTGCGGTCCGAAATATCCGTGCAGCGCACCGCGACCATCCAACTCAGCCAGCAACTGCAAACCGGCGTCCAGAACCGGAGCCGGCAGGTCCGACTGGCTGACTTCCAGCTGCCTCGCCAGGGTTCGTGGATCGTAACCGCCACGGCTGCACAGCGAACGAAAGCGCTTGAGCGTTTCCTCCGAATCGAGCCGGAACGCCTCATGGAAGGAATCGAAAATATCCGACGCCATCGCCTCGGGCCACTGCGGACGAGCACGGAAACAGGGGTTGCTGGCAATTGTCATCAAGCCACGGCAGCTGTCGAGTCTGCGCGCCGCCAGCTGAGCGGCAAGCATGCCGCCCAACGACCAGCCCGCGAGCCAGCTGTCGCGCGGCAAACGCTGGTCCAGTTCGTCGAGCCACGCATCTGCCCTTTCAAGTTCGGGCAGCGGCTCGATCACTACATCAATATCCGGCGCCAACTCGGTCAGCGCCTCGCACAACGGCTGCAACGCCGCCAGGCCAAACGCCCATCCGGGCAGTAATATCAGCTGATCACGCATCCGATTCAGGCTCCTCGGCCATTCGATTCCAGCATTCGGCCAGGATATCCAGCAGACGTTCCACCTGGGCTTCGCTATGCGACGCGCTGAAGGTCACCCGAAGTCGCGCGCTGCCGGCCGGCACGGTTGGAGGGCGAATGGCGCCAACCAGAACCCCTCGCTCGCGTAGCGCCGCGGAGAGCTTCAGGGCGCGCTGGCTGCTTCCAACCAGAATCGGCTGGATCGGTGTAGGGCTGTCCATCAGCGTCAGGCCGATTTCGGCGGCGCCTTGCCGGAACCGCGCGATCAGCCGGTCGAGGTGCTCACGTCGCCAAGCCTCGCTACGCAGGATCTCCAGGCTTTTCAGTGTCGCGCAGGCGACTGCCGGTGGCTGGCTGGTGGTGTAGATGTATGGGCGGGCGAACTGGATCAACGTTTCGATCAGTTCCTCGCTGCCAGCAACAAAAGCACCAGCCGTGCCGAAGGCCTTGCCCAACGTGCCGACCAACACCTGCACGTCATCGATACCCAGACCGAAATGCTCGACGATGCCGCCGCCGGTTTTGCCCAACGGGCCGAAGCCATGGGCGTCGTCAACCATTACCCAGGCGTTTGCGGCTTTCGCAGTGGCGCAGAGCGCTGGCAGGTTGGCGAGATCACCGTCCATGCTGAACACGCCATCAGTGACGACCAGGGTATTACCAGTCGACTTTTCCAACCGCTTGGCGAGGCTTTGCGGATCGTTGTGCAGATAACGGGAGAAGCGCGCGCCGCTGAGCAGGCCGGCGTCGAGCAGCGAGGCGTGATTGATGCGGTCTTCCAATACCGTATCGCCCTGCCCCACCAGCGCAGTGACGGCCGCCAGATTCGCCATATAGCCGGTGGAGAACAGCAACGCCCGCGGCCTCCCCGTGAAATCGGCCAGGGCTTCTTCAAGCAGATGATGTGGGGTGCTGTGCCCCATCACCAGATGCGAGGCCCCGCCGCCCACGCCCCAGCGTTCGGCACCCTGCTGCATCGCGCGAATCACGTCAGGATGGCTGGCCAGCCCCAGATAATCATTCGAGCAGAACGCTAGAAGCAATTCGCCGTCGACCGTCACCTCGGGCTGCTGCGGAGTTTCCAGCAGTGGGCGCTGACGGTAGAGGTGCGCTGCACGGCGCTCGGCGAGACGGAGTTGCAAATCGAAAGGCAACAGGTTTGCTCCTGGCGGCGAGCAGCAAGCGGCGCGTAGGGGCGATTTATTCGCCCGCAGGGATCAACGGGCGAATAAATTCGCCCAACAAATCAAGCCGATGCGGCGTTGTAGAACAGCTTCGAATCGCGCTGCTCGACCAGCGCCTGCTCGATGGCGGCCTGGTGCACTTCGTCATCGTGCTCTTCGCGCGCTTCTGGCTGAATGCCTAGACGCTTGAACAGCAGCATGTCCTTGTCGGCCTCCGGGTTGCCGGTGGTCAGCAACTTCTCGCCGTAGAAGATCGAGTTGGCGCCGGCCAGGAAGGCCAGGGCCTGCATCTGCTCGTTCATCTGCTCGCGCCCGGCTGACAGCCGCACATGGGATTTCGGCATCATGATCCGCGCGACGGCAAGCATGCGGATGAAGTCGAACGGATCGACATCCTGTTCGTCAGCCAAGGGTGTGCCCTTGACCTTGACCAGCATGTTGATGGGCACCGACTCCGGGTGCTCGGGCAGGTTGGCCAACTGGATCAAGAGGCCCGCGCGATCGTTCAGCGACTCACCCATTCCGAGGATGCCGCCGGAACAGATCTTCATCCCCGACTCGCGCACGTAGCTCAGCGTCTCCAGACGGTCGGCGTAGGTACGAGTCGTGATGATCTTGCCGTAGAACTCCGGCGAGGTGTCGAGATTGTGGTTGTAGTAATCGAGGCCTGCAGCCGCCAGCGCCTGGGTCTGCTCCTGATCGAGCTTGCCGAGGGTCATGCACGTTTCCAGGCCCAGCGCTTTCACACCTTCGACCATTTTCAGCACGTAAGGCATGTCCTTGGCAGAGGGATGCTTCCAGGCCGCGCCCATGCAGAAACGCGTCGAGCCGATAGCCTTGGCTTCAGCCGCCGCCTCAAGCACCTTTTGCACCTCCATCAGCTTCTCTTTGTCGAGACCGGTGTTGTAGTGGCCGGATTGCGGGCAGTACTTGCAGTCTTCCGGGCATGCGCCCGTCTTGATCGAAAGCAGCGTGGAGACCTGAACGCGATTGGCATCGAAGTGCTGGCGGTGCACGCCCTGCGCCTGGAAAATCAGGTCGTTGAAGGGTTGCTCGAAGAGCGCCTTGACCTCGGCGAGGCTCCAGTCGTGGCGGGTAACGGAAGCGGCAGTGGCGCTCATGGGCATTCCTTGTATTAATAGCGGCTCGGCGGCCTGGCACGGATGCGAAATGGTTAGCCAAGGCCGAGGCGCTGTCAACCAGGAAAGGAATCATGGCTTACAACTGGTTAAATATTGAACACCACTGCGCGCTTTGTGATGAGCGTTGCGAGGCAGGTCAGGCCATCTGCGGGGCCTGCGAAGCGGATCTTCCCTGGCTGCAGGAGCGATGCACCGTGTGCGCACTGCCGCTGCCAGCGTCTGGCCTTATCTGCGGCGAATGCCTCAGGCGCCCGCCGAGTTTCGATCATGTGGCCGTACCCTGGCGCTTCGCCTTTCCGGTGGACAGCCTGATCAACCGCTTCAAACACCAATCACGCTGGCCGCTTGGCAGGCTGCTGGCCGAGCAACTGGCGCGACACCTGCACCATGAATTCGACGAAGGCCTGCCGCGCCCCGAGATGCTCCTGCCCGTGCCGCTGGCCCGTAAGCGCTTGCGGCAGCGGGGTTTCAATCAGGCGCAGATGCTTGCCGATTGGCTGAGCCCGGCACTGGATATTCCAGTCGATACGAAGCTGCTGCAGCGCGTGCAGGATACGCAGTCGCAGCAGCAACTGGATGCGGCAGGCCGGCGGCGCAATTTGCGTCAGGCGTTCGCGCTGAACGCTGCAGATCAGCTAAGCGGTCGACATGTCGCGATCATCGACGACGTGCTCACTACGGGCGCGACCGCCGAGGCACTAGCCCGTTTGCTGAAGCGAGCCGGCGCCGCTCGGGTCGATGTGTATTGCCTGGCGCGGACACCCAAGCCGGGCGAGTAGCCGGCAATTGCGCGGTTGTGTAAACACACCAGTGCAATACACTGGGCCGCCCGTCCACGGAGCCGACCATGAGCCACCCCTTCGACACACTCACGCCTGATCTTGTGCTCGATGCGGTGGAAAGTGCCGGTTTTATCAGTGATGCGCGCGTGCTGGCGCTGAACAGCTACGAAAACCGTGTGTATCAGGTCGGCATCGAAGACGAGACGCCGATCGTGGCGAAGTTTTATCGCCCCGGTCGCTGGACCAACGAAGCGATTCTCGAGGAGCATCAGTTCTCCAAGGAATTGGCTGATCGTGAGATTCCGGTGGTGGCGCCCTTCGAGCGCGACGGCCGGACACTTTTCGAACATGGCGGTTTTCGCTTCGCGCTCTTTCCACGGCGTGGCGGCCGCGCACCGGAACCAGGCAACCTCGACCAGCTCTACCGGCTCGGCCAACTGCTTGGGCGCATGCACGCCGTCAGCGCCAGCCGCCCCTTCGAGCACCGCGAGACCCTTAACGCTCAGCACTTCGGGCACGAATCGCTGGCCACCTTGCTGGAAGGCAACTTCGTTCCGAAAAGCCTGCTACCGGCTTATGAATCCGTGGCGCGCGACCTGCTCAAACGTGTCGACGATGTCTTTGCCCGCACCGAGTTTCAGCCAATCCGGCTGCATGGCGACTGCCATCCCGGCAATATCCTCGCCCGAGACGATGCCTTTCACTTGGTCGACCTGGATGACTGCCGAATGGGGCCATCCGTGCAGGACATCTGGATGATGCTAGCCGGCGAACGCCACGAGCGGCTCGGGCAGCTCTCCGAACTGGTGGATGGCTATAACGAATTCCATGATTTCGCACCGCGCGAACTCCCGCTGATCGAAGCCCTGCGCGCCCTGCGGCTGATGCATTACAGCGCATGGCTGGCTCGCCGCTGGGACGACCCGGCATTTCCCATGAGCTTTCCCTGGTTTGGTAGCGAACGTTACTGGGGTGATCAGGTGTTAATACTTCGCGAGCAGATGTCGGCGTTGCAGGAAGAGCCGTTGAAGCTTTTCTAGTCGGTGCATCTGGCGGGTTCAACCTGCCTACGTATGTGCACGATCAGACGCTGATGGCTTGAGCTTGAGATGCCCATCAGGGTTGTGTAGGGCGGCTCATGGGTATCGCTTCGCTCAACGCCATCCTACGGCTCGTGCGTAGGGTGGATGTCGCCTCATGCCTCCACCGAGGCCAGGCGGTACGGTGGAGTGTTCGTAGGATGGGTTGAGCCTGCGATACCCATCGGAATGATGCGAGAGAACAGATCAGCTTCGCTCGACGCCATCTTAGGGGCGCCGTGTTGGGTGATCGCTATTTTTCCTCGATCAACCAGTCCAGTCGCCAGTCGCCTTTGCTTTGGCCTAGCAGCGTGGCCAGCCAGGGGAGCAGCTCCCGCAATTCTTCTTCCAGTCCCCACGGCGGATTGCTGATGGCAAGTCCGGAGCCGTTGAGCCGCAGCGCATCGTCTGTCGGATGGACCAGCAACTCGGCACGCAACAGTTTTGGCGCACCGCTACGTGACAGGTCCTGGTAGAAGCGCTTGAGCTGACGCTCGTCCTTGATCGGGTACCAGATCACGCCAATGGTCTGGCGCATCCGCCCCAGCGCCTCGGTCAGCGCTTGCACGCAGCGGCTCAACTCATCGGCCTTTTCGAAAGGCGGATCTACCAGCAACACCACACGCTTTTCGGCTGTCGGCATCAATGCACGCGGCACGTGCCAACCTTCACCCAGGTGTACCGCGACGCGGTGATCGCCGGCCATGTTGTCTTTCAGCAGGCGGCCGTCTACAGGGTGTTTTTCATTGAGCTGCAGGCGATCCTGCGGGCGCGTCAGCTGGCGCGCCAGCTCTGGAGAACCGGGGTAATAACGCAGCGCACCGTCAGGATTGAGCGAGCGGATCACTTCCAAATAATTCTCGGCCATTGCCGGGACGTCGTCGGCCTGCCACAGGCGCGCAATGCCTTGCAGCCATTCGCCGGTCCGGCTGGCCTGGTCGCCAGCGAGATCATAGAGACCGACGCCGGCATGGCTATCCAGATAGGCGAACGGGGCTTCCTTGCGCGCCAGCATGACGAACAGCCGGGACAATACGAGGTGTTTGAAGACGTCGGCGTGATTGCCGGCATGGAAAGCGTGGCGGTAGTTCATCTGGCACTCCTGAAGTGCGCACAGTCTAACTGCGCAGCGCGGCGATTCGCAGGGGGCCGGTGAGGCGCACCGCAACCTCGCATGCAAATCATCGACAAACGGCTGCTACAGTCTGCAGCGCTGACCAGCCGCTTAAGGACTTCCGATGGACATTCGCACCCTGTTCAATATCAGCCTTCCCGTGATTCAGGCTCCGATGGCCGGCTCACAGAACCATCAGCTGGCCGCGGCGGTATCCGAGGCTGGCGGTCTGGGTTCGATTCCGGCCGGCATGCTCAATGCCGAAACGCTCGACGCCGAACTAACGGCTATCGCAGCGCTCACGCGCAAGCCCTACAACGTCAACTTCTTCTGCCATAAGACGCCCGCCGAGGACGTCGCGCGAACCGAGGCCTGGCTGGAATTGCTGGCGCCTTACCTGAAAGAACTCGCGATCGACCCGGCAAGCATTCCCGGCGGCGCAACTCGCAAACCATTCGACGCCGCGATGGCCGAGGTGGTGGAGCGACACCGTCCACCCGTGGTCAGCTTTCATTTCGGCCTGCCTGCGCCAGACCTAGTACAGCGCGTCAAAGCGACCGGTGCGAAGATCCTATCCAGCGCCACTACGCAGGAAGAAGGCCGCCGGCTCCAGGAACGCGGCGTCGATGCCGTGATCGCGCAAGGTATTGAAGCCGGCGGCCATCGGGGCATGTTCTTGAGCGACGATATCGACAGCCAGATCGGTACCTTTGCCCTGCTGCCACAGCTGGTTGCCGCGCTGGATATTCCCGTGATCGCTGCCGGTGGCATTGCCGATGCGCGGGGTGTGGCGGCAGCCCGAGCGCTTGGCGCAGCCGGGGTTCAAGTCGGGACTGCTTATCTTCTGTGCGACGAGAGCCGCGCCAGTCAGCTGCACCGTCAGGCCCTGCAGAGTGCGGCCGCTCAGCAGACAGTGCTGACCACCCTGTTCTCCGGAAGGCCCGCGCGGGGCATCGTCAATCGCCTGATTCGCGAACTGGGTGCCCGGCCGCCAGCGGTACCGGCGTTTCCGCTGGCGAGCAATGCCATCGTCAGCTTACGTGCAGCAGCGGAGCCTCAGGGTATCGATCATTTCTCACCGCTCTGGGCTGGGCAGAATGTCAGTGGTTGCCTGGCGGTGCCCGCCGCAGAACTGACCAGGACGCTAGCGTCGGGATGGAAAGGTTAAGCGACAATCAAGGCATCGCCAGGCGTCGGAGCCGGGGTCCATTAACTCGGCGTAGCGCGTAAACTGGTGCGACCTGCAGATGAACGGATCGGACTTGACCGTGCTGACGAACACTTTGGTTTTTCTCGCCACACTGGCCGGCATGGAGCTGTTCGCCTGGTGGGCGCACAAGTACGTGATGCACGGCTGGGGCTGGGGTTGGCACAAGTCCCACCACGAGCCACGTACCGGCTGGTTCGAGAAGAATGATCTGTATGCGGTGGTTTTTGCCGGTGTCGCGATTCTGCTGATCGCATTAGGCACGGCGGGCTACAACCCGCTGGAGTGGATCGGAGCGGGCATGACGGCCTACGGTTTTCTCTACTTCGTGGCCCACGACGGGCTGGTGCACCACCGCTGGCCGCTGCGCTACGTACCGCGCAACGGTTATCTCAAGCGCCTATATCAGGCGCACCGCATGCACCATGCGGTAGAAGGCAAGGAGCGCTGCGTCTCCTTCGGCTTCCTCTATGCGCCGCCGCTTCCGGTACTCAAGCAGCAGCTGCGAGAACTGCATGACGGGCCGCTTCGCAAGAGCAATCAGACCGAAGACAAGCGCGCAACGAACATCGGATAGACGAGTGACCGCCGCCGCAAGAACCCGCGTTGAACGAGCATCCGGACGTTACGCTCTTCGCTCCCCAACCCGATTCAGTGGCGCCGGTAGCCTCAGCTAGCGCGGACGCTTCCAGAGCAGATCAGGACGCGGCGTGACCTGCATCCGCCGCGAAGCCAACGCCAGTACCCCGCCACCCAGCAGGAACTGCAGCTTCTGCGCCTTGCTGGTCGAAACCCGTCTATCCCAGGCCGCTGCGCCCCGCGCTTTTACCTCGACGCCGATCTGCCGATAGACGCCATGCGCTGTAGCGATCGACCAGGCCGAGCGTAACGGCAGGTCCCGCAAGCCCTGAGATGCTGATTGATAGTAGGGTTCGGCCAGATCCACCAGTCGCGCTGCCAGCGTGGCCAATGCCGCACGATGCTCGGGTAGCGCGACCTCATCTTCAGGGATGCCCACTTCTCCCAGCCACTCGGCCGGCAGGTAGACGCGCCCGATCTGCGCATCCTCGACGATATCGCGCGCGATATTGGTCAGCTGAAACGCCAAGCCCAGATCACAGGCGCGATCCAGCGTCGGCTCCGCTTCGGCGCCCATCACCCGCGCCATCATCAGCCCCACCACCCCGGCGACGCGGTAGCAATAGAGCAAGGTGTCGTCGAGGGTCCGGTACTGATACTCCTGCACATCCATGCGAAAGCCGGCCAGGTGCTCGAGCGGATACTCTCGGGGGATATGGTGACGTTGAATCACCTGCTGGAACGCTGCGAAAGCCGGGTCCTGCATGGGCTCGTCGGCATAGGCGCGCTCGGTCAGATCCACCAGCTCGGCCAACCGCGCTTCCCCAGTGGAGCGATCGCCCTCGACCTGACCATGTCCCAGCGTTTGCCCGTCGATAACGTCATCACAGTGACGGCACCAGGCATAGAGCATCACGGCACCCTGGCGGGTGCGCTCGTCGAACAGCTTTGCCGCCGCCGCGAAACTCTTGGAGCCGACGTTGATTGCCTGGGTCGAATGGTCGATGACCTTGTCATTCATCCGGCCTGCTCCCCCAACTTGAAGTCCTCCAGCATCAGCCCGGCGGTGGCCTTGGCCGAGCCCACGACGCCCGGAACTCCCGCGCCCGGATGGGTGCCGGCGCCAACGATATAGAGGTTCGGAATCACGTCATCACGGTTATGCGGGCGGAACCAGGCGCTCTGGGTAAGGATCGGCTCCAGCGAAAACGCTGAACCCAGATGAGCGTTGAGCTCGTCGCGGAAATCATGCGGCGTGAAGATCCGGTGGGTGACCAGATCGCCACGCAGCCCCGGAATGTAATGACGCTCCAAGTATTCGAAAATGCGGTCGCGATACTTTGGCCCCTCCACCGCCCAATCGATATCCGCCGTGCCCAAATGCGGTACCGGCGCCAGCACGTAGTGGCTGGCGCAGCCTTCCGGCGCCAGCGAGGGGTCGGTTACGCAGGGCGCATGCAAGTAGAGTGAGAAGTCGTCGGCCAGGGTTTCATGCTTGAAGATCTCATTGATCAGCTCGCGGTAACGAGGCCCGAAGCAGACCGTGTGGTGCTGCAGGTGCTCATGGCGTCGTTTGAGGCCGAAATGGATGACAAACAAGGACATGGAGAAGCGTTTGCCGGAGAGCCGCTTGGCCTCGTCGCGACCGCGCTGTTCATGCCCGAGCAGCTGCTTGTAGGTGTTGACCACATCGGCGTTGGAAGCCACCGCATCGGCGTTGAAACGGCGGCCGTCCCACGTGGTCACCGCGCTCGCCCGACCACCAGCCAGCTCGATGCTCGCCACCTCGGCATTGAGCTCCAGCTTGCCGCCCAAGTCTTCGAACAGCCTTACCATCCCTTGCACCAGCGCACCGGTACCGCCGCGGGGAAACCAGACGCCGCCCTGGCGCTCCAGCGCGTGGATCAGCGCATAGATCGACGAGGTTTCAAAAGGGTTGCCGCCCACCAACAGGGAGTGAAAGGACAACGCCTGCCGCAGCCGGTCGTTCTCCACGAACTTCGAAACCATGCTGTACACGTTGCGCCAGGCCTGCAGTTTGGCCAGCTGCGGGGCGACGCCGATCATGCTGCGAAACGACAGGAAGGGTACGGTGCCGAGCTTGACGTAACCCTCTTCATACACCGCACGGGAATAGGCAAGAAAGCGCTGGTAACCCGCGACATCTTTCGGATTAAGGGCGTGTATCTGCCGGTCCAGTTCGACTTGATCGTTGACGTAATCGAAGCTGTAGCCATCTTCCCAGCACAGCCGGTAGAAGGGACTGACTGGTAGCAGCTCGACGTAGTCAGCCATACGCTTTCCGGCGCCGGTGAAGAGTTCGTCCAGCGCGGGCGGATCGGTGATCACCGTCGGGCCGGCATCGAAGGTGAAGCCCTGGTCGTGATAGACGTAGGCGCGGCCACCCGGCTTGTCGCGTTTTTCCAGCAGGGTGGTCTGCACGCCGCTGCGCTGCAGGCGAATCGCCAGCGCCAGCCCGCCGAAACCGGCACCAATCACCACGGCCCGTTTGGGCGCATTGCCTGATGACTCTTTCATCGCTTGTCCTTGTGGTGCAGATTACCGGCGGCCAGCGCGCGAAGCGCCTCACCCACCGGCACGGGAGGTTTACCTGAGACGATGCGCAAGCGGTCCCAGATTGTCAGATTGGCCGCGTAGAAGCGCCGAATCAGCGGTTCGCGCAGGCGGTAGAAACGTTGCATCACGGCCCAGCGGCGATCCGCCGGCCCGGCCATGAACAGCATCCGATTGAGCAGGCGGAAAAAGCCGCGCTGGCGCCACTGCGCCAATGAGTAGCTGCGCGTGGCCTCGAACAGGCTTGGCGCATCCCATCGATCGAGCGCGATCAAGTGATCGGCCAGGCGTACCGCGTCGGGCAGCGAGTAGCCGGTAGTGGGATGAAACAAGGCCGCTGACAGGCCCGTCTGCGGCACTCCGCGCGCTTCGCCCCAGAAAGCCGGCAAGTCACCGGATAGCACGATGGGCAGCACACCCTGCTCTTCCCGCAACACCTCGTTAATTGCCCAACCGCGGGCACTAGCGTAGTGACGGATGTTGTCGCGCAGGGTCTCAGGCGCCACGGCATCGCCATCGGCGTAATAGGTGTCCTCGATCAGCAGCGTTTGGTCGCTGAGCGGCAGCACGTAGACGAAGCGGTAGCCGTCCTGCTGAGCGACGCTGGCGTCCATGATGATCGGCTCGCGCAAGCCATGCGGCTGTTGCAGGCGCACTTCCTGGCCGAGAAATTTCTGAAAGCCCAGCGCCAGCTGATCGGTCCGACGCACGCCGCGCCCGTCGATCACCGCGCCGGCCCGCAGAATTTCGCCCGAAGCCAGGCGCACCTGCTGTGGCTTCACCTCCACAACGGACGTGCCCAACCGAACGCCATCACTCAGTTCAGCCATCAGGTGTTGATGAAACCGTTCTGAAAAAATACTCGCGTAACCGCTGTCCAGCCGGCGCTTGAGGTCCGGGAAGATCACTTCATAGCCCGGCCAACGGGTCTCCACCAACGGCTCCAGCCAACGGTGCTGGGCCGGCGTCAGATCGTGCTCATGAAACGACCAGGTATGGTTGCCGCCAAGCGTCTCGCCTTGTTCCAACAGCAACAGGCGCAGTTCCGGGCGCTGCTGTCGCAGCCGCAGCGCCAGCAAGCCATTGGCCAGGCCACCGCCAACGAGGATGAGGTCCGCATCAGCCATGCTCTGCTCCCTGCAACGCAAGCGACTCGATGCCGAGCGACCGTTCGATCAGCCGCGCCGCCCTGGGCGCACCACCCGCTGACCGCAGGTCGTCACCCAGGCTGCGTGCCCGCTGGGCGAAGCCGGGTTCGCGCAAGAGTCGGCGCAGGCCCTGCACAATGCGGCGGCGGCTGGCCAGGCGCGGATCGAGTTTCAGCCCCACGCCCGCATGCACCACGCGTGCGGCAACACCAGGCTGGTCAAAGGCTATCGGCACGGCCAGGCTCGGTACGCCGGCCTCCAGCGCATCGAGCACAGTATTCAGCCCGGCGTGAGTAATCAGCGCATCGGCCCGCGCCAGCACAGCGCGCTGTGGCGCGAAATCCGTGACCCAGTCAGCCCCGGCCTGCATCAATCGTTTTTCCTGCCGAGCATCCAAGCGGCCGCAATGCGCAATCAGCAATTGCACGTCAAGTTCGCGACAGGCCTCGGCGATGCGCTGGAACAGGCCGAAGCGATCCCCTTGAAGCGTGCCCAGCGAGGCGAAGACGAAGGGTTTGCCGTTGGCAACCGGAACGTTCAGCACGGGCTCGTCGGCCAATGCGGGACGCAGCGCACCCACGCCATAGCAGTGAGATGGCAGCGCCGTGCGAGGGAAGTCGAAGCGCGCGATTGTCTGGCTCAACTGCAACAGCGGCGACAGGCATTCATCGAGTCGCTGCCGCGGCGGCAGACCGAAGCTGGCTGCATAGCGCGTTATCACCTCGGCGTGCGCTTGCATGGCCCGGTCGTAGACGTTGCTGCTGTGTAGATTAAGCTGCTCGCCCCAGGGCGTCGCCCGGTAGCGCCAGGGCATGACCGGCAGCGGCACCAGCGCCTCGCGATTGACCGGCAAGGCACAGGCCACCGAGACGAATGGCAGACCGAGATACTCGGCCACCAGCCCTCCGCCAGGCTCCATCTGGTCGACGATCAGCGCTTCGACACCCAGCGCGCGCAGTAGCGGCGGCGCGTCCCGACAGAACATCTCGGTTGCTGCAGCCATGTCGGCGATGACCCTGCGAATACCCCAAGGCCCGCCCGGCCGAGCGGCGCGTTCGATCACAGCCTTGAGCGAGCCAGGTGGATGTGAATCAGCCCCGACCTGGGCGAAACCCAGCTTTGGGTGTAGCAGCGCAGCGCCCACATCTGCTTGCTGGAGAACGGTGACACGATGCCCCTTGCGCAACAGCTCGCCGGCGATGGCTTCCATCGCACGCAGATGGCTGTGAAACGGCGGAGCGATCACGGCGAAATGAGTCATGCGCAGCCACCTCGCCAGTCGCTAGCGAAACGATCCTGCCCGCACATCAGGGGGCAGATGGATTGAAAGGTGCCAGCAGCGGCGCCTTGGCCAACGCAACCAGGTTTGCCGAGCCGGTACAGAAGCACGCGATTCGCAGCTGCTGTATCAGCACCTGGAAATGCTCGATCACCGCTTCAGGCCCGATCAGCGCTGCATCCAGTACCCCGGCCGCCTGGCCGACCAGGTCAGCGCCGAGACGAATCGCCTTGGCCGCATCGATGCCATCGCGAATGCCGCCGGATGCAATCAGATGCGCGCCTGGACACGCACGGCGCACCTCTGCGATCGCCTGGGCGCTGGGGATTCCCCACCCGGCAAAGGCCTGAGCAATGGCACGCTGCTTAGGATCATGTGTCCGTTCAGATTCGACTGCAGCCCAACTGGTGCCGCCGGCGCCCGCCACATCAATGACTGACACCCCAACATCCAGCAGCCGCTGCGCCACTGCTGGCGAGATTCCCGCGCCCACTTCTTTCGCCACCAGCGGAACGGGCAAACGCGAAGCCAGCGCTTCGATCGCCATCAACACACCGCGCCAGTCACGGTCACCGCCCACCTGCACCGCTTCCTGCAACGGGTTGAGATGGATGATCAGCGCATCGGCCTCGATCATGTCCACCGCACGCTGGGCTTCCTCGACACCATATCCGGCCACCAGCTGCGCCGCGCCTAGATTGGCCAACAGCGGCACGGACGGGGCCAGTTCACGCAAATGTCGGGTCAGCCCCTGATCGGCACCGGTTTCCAGCGCGATGCGTTGCGAACCAACCGCCAGCGCGATACCCAGAGCTTCGGCTGCAATGGCCAAATGGCGATTTATCTGCGTTGCCCGGGCCGCTCCGCCGGTCATGGAGCTGATCAAAAGCGGCGCCGAAAGTACCTTGCCGAACAGCTGCGCACGAATATCAATGTCGTCCAGACGCAACTCCGGCACCGCGCAGTGCTCGAAAGTCAGTGCGGCATAGCCAGGATCGACCGCTGAGCAGGCGCGGCGAGGGTCGAGAACGATGTCCAGATGGTCATTTTTGCGCTCTGCAATATGTTCTTTACTCATTAGCGCCTCGTTCGATGACCTTATGTGGACGTAACTGGTCATTAAAAGTGCCAAGACTTATACACGCTGTACAGGTATTGTCACGATATCTAACGAAAAACGATACAGGAGGTCGTCATGGCCATCGCTTTGCCGAACACGCAACACGACTTCGAACAGAGGGTCGGTGCGTTGCGTGCCCAGGTTGACGAAAGGCTTGACCAGTGGCTGCCCCCGGCGCCCCCGCAAGATGCCATCGGCAACGCGATGCGTGACGGAACCCTTGCGCCGGGCAAGCGCATCCGGCCATTGCTGCTCCTGCTGACGCTGCAAGATCTGCAGGGCGAAACGGCTTCGGATGCTGGGCTCGATCTTGCCTGTGCGCTGGAAATGGTGCATGCCGCCTCGCTGTTTCTGGATGACATGCCGTGTATGGACAACGCCGAGCTGCGCCGAGGCCGCCCGACCATTCACCTGCAATTTGGCGAAGACGTCGCCGTGCTTGGCTCGGTCGCACTGCTCAGTCAAGCGTTCAGCATAGCCGCCTCGCCAGCCGACATTCCTGCACAGACGCGAAATCAGCTGGTAAAGCTGCTGGCTCAGGCTACCGGCGCTCAGGGCCTGGTTCGCGGTCAGTTTCATGATCTGCGCGAGGGTCAGCGCGCCCGGCCGCTGGAGGCCATTGCCCACACCAATCGCCTGAAGACGTGCCCGTTGTTCACCGCGGCGGTGGAGTTCGCTGCTCTGTTGAGCGATGCCAGCGCCAGCTGCACGCGCCACCTCAATGGATTCGCCACCGAACTGGGGCTCGCCTTTCAGTTGCTCGATGATCTTTCCGACGGCCTCAGCCCGCAGCAGATCGGCAAGGATTCGGGTAAGGATGCAGGCAAGAGCACGGTCGTCGCACTGCTCGGCCCAGAGGCGGCACGCCAGCACGTCGAGGAGCACCTCGCACGTGCCGAACAGCACCTGATCGACGCCGGCATTGGCGACGGCCATTTGGCCCAACTGCTCGAATATTTCTGCGCGAAGCCACACTGAGCCAGCCCAGGCAAGGCCCAGAAGACGCCGCTGTGTCGACCCATCACTCGAATGTATGGTGCTAGGCAGCCGTCTCGCCGGCTCCTTAGACTCGAGTGCATGTAAACGGAGGAATTTCCATGCCCGAGACTCTGCTCTGCCCGCGTAACCTGGCGTTCGAACTCTATGAAGTACTCGACGCCGAAGGCCTGACCCAGCGCGAGCGATTCGCCGATCACAGCCGCGAAACCTTCGATGCAGCAATCGATACCGCGCGCAGCATTGCCGAAAACCTCTTCGCGCCACACAACCGCAAAGCCGATGAGAACGAGCCGATCTACAAAGACGGCGAAGCCATCCTGATTCCCGAAGTGAAGCCCGCGGTCGATGCGTTCATCGAAGCCGGTTTCCACAATGCCTCGCGCAGTTTCGACGATGGTGGCATGCAGTTGCCCAATCTGCTTTCGCGAGCGTGCTTTGCGCATTTCCAGTCGGCCAACATCGGCACCTCGTCCTATCCGATGCTTTCCATGGGCGCCTCGCATCTGATCGAGGTGTTCGGCAGTGACGAGCAGAAACAGAGCTTCCTCCAGCCCATGCTCGAAGGTCGCTTCTTCGGCACCATGGCGCTGACCGAGCCGCACGCCGGCTCTTCCCTGTCGGACCTGCGCACCCGTGCCGAGCCAGCAGACGACGGTTCCTATCGCCTCAAGGGCAACAAGATCTTCATTTCCGGCGGCGACCACCCGCTGTCTGAAAACATCGTGCACATGGTGCTGGCCAAGCTGCCGGATGCACCGCCCGGTGTGAAAGGCATCAGCCTGTTCATCGTCCCGAAGTTTCTGGTCAACGATGACGGCTCGCTGGGCAAGCGCAACGACGTAATCCTTGCTGGCCTGTTCCACAAGATGGGCTGGCGCGGCACGACCTCCACCGCGCTGAACTTTGGCGACAACGGCGAATGCGTCGGCTATCTGGTAGGCGAGCCCCACAAGGGCCTGTCGTACATGTTCCAGATGATGAACGACGCGCGCATCGGCGTCGGCATGGGCGCGATCATGCTCGGCTATGCCGGCTACCTGTATTCGCTCAATTACGCGCGGGAACGTCCTCAAGGACGCCTGCCCGATGGCAAGAATCCAGCTTCGGCGCAGGTGCCGATCATCCAGCACACCGACGTCAAGCGCATGCTGCTGACGCAGAAGGCCTACGTCGAAGGATCCTTCGACCTCGGTTTGTATGCAGCGCGCATTGTCGACGAAGAGCAAACCGCGCAAACGGAAGAGGAGCGCAAGAACGCTCATGAGCTGCTCGACCTGCTCACTCCCATCGTCAAATCCTGGCCGTCGGAGTTCTGCCTCAAGGCCAACGAACTGGCGATCCAAATTCTCGGCGGCCACGGCTACACCCGTGAGTACCCGGTCGAGCAGTACTACCGCGATAACCGCCTGAATCCGATCCACGAAGGCACCCACGGCATCCAGTCGCTCGACCTGCTGGCACGCAAGCTGACCCAGAACGGCGGCGCCGGGCTGCGGCAGTTGCTCGGGCTGATTCAAGGAACCTGCAAGCGCGCCGTTGAACTCAGCTCGCTGGACGCGCTGCGCCAACCGCTGGAGCAGTTGGTCGCGCGCTTGACCGAGGTGACGCAGGCGCTGCTCGCTGACCTGATGGCTGGCAAGGTCAACCTGGCCTTGGCCAACTCGGCGCTGTATCTGAAGGTCTTTGGTCATGCAGTAATAGGCTGGCGCTGGCTGGAACAGGCGATCCGCGCCGAGCAGGGTCTGGCAAACGGCAACGCGGCAGACATCGATTTCTATCGCGGCAAAATCCAGGCAGCTCGTTACTTCCTGACCTGGGAGGTTCCGGGGTGCCATCACGAGCTCGATCTGCTCGCCGCTCGCGACGACACATGCCTGACCATGCAGGAAGACTGGTTCTGAAAACCGGCGCGGCACGGGTCGACTCCGGCCCGCGCCGCGCGCTCTGTTCAGGCGTACACCGAACGCTCGCCAACCCCCGGTCACTCCACCGGGCTTTTTTGACAGTAGGTCAAATCAGCAGGTTAGAATCGCTGGCATGCACTCTGCATGTTCGCTAGCGGCACTGACCCTGGAGGCCTCGTTTGGATATCGGCAACATCAATCACCTGTTTTTTATCGGTGCCTTGTTAGTTGCGGCGAGCATCCTGATGAGCTCTCTGTCGACACGCCTCGGCGTGCCGATCCTCGTGATATTTCTCGCTGTAGGCATGCTTGCGGGGGTCGATGGCATCGGCGGCATCGTTTTCAACGACTATTCACTGGCATTCCTGATCAGCAACCTGGCCCTCGCCATCATTCTGCTCGATGGGGGCATGCGCACCCGCGCCGCCACCTTTCGCGTCGCACTCTGGCCGGCCTTCTCGTTAGCTACAGCGGGTGTGGTAGTCACCTCCGGCCTAACCGGTCTGGCGGCGGCCTGGTTGTTCGACCTTCCGCTGATGCAAGGCCTGCTGGTGGGTGCCATCGTTGGCTCTACCGACGCGGCAGTGGTCTTCAACCTGCTGAACGGGCGCGGTCTGAACGAGCGGGTCGGTTCCACGCTTGAGATCGAGTCGGGCAGCAACGACCCGATGGCGATGTTCCTTACGGTCGCCCTGATCGACATGCTCGCATCGGGCGAGACCGGCTTCGGCTGGGGCTTCTTCTTCAATCTGCTACAGCAATTCGGCATTGGCACTCTGCTTGGCTTGTCTGGCGGCTGGCTGCTGCTTCACCTGATCAACAAACTTTCCGTCGCCGACGGCCTGTACCCACTGCTGGCGGTCGCGGGCGGCATCATGATCTACGCGTTCTCGGGCGCCATCGGCGGCAGCGGCATTCTGGCCGTCTACGTCTGCGGGCTG
The DNA here is from genome assembly GCF_024448895.1 of Stutzerimonas stutzeri. Lineage (GTDB taxonomy): Bacteria > Pseudomonadota > Gammaproteobacteria > Pseudomonadales > Pseudomonadaceae > Stutzerimonas > Stutzerimonas stutzeri_Q. The sequence goes on along the minus strand of NZ_JAMOIC010000002.1, from coordinate 135,422 downwards.
CTGCTCGGCAACCGGCCGATTCGCAACCGCCACGGCATTCTGCACATGTTCGACGGCCTGGCCTGGCTTAGCCAGATCGGCATGTTTCTGGTGCTCGGCCTGCTGCTCACGCCGAGCGAGCTCTTGCCGATTGCATTGCCGGCTCTGGCTCTGTCGCTGTGGATGATTCTGTTTGCCCGGCCGCTGGCCGTGTTCATTGGCCTGCTGCCGTTCCGCAGTTTTCAGCTGCGCGAACGCCTTTTCATTTCCTGGATTGGCTTGCGCGGCGCGGTCCCGGTCATTCTGGCTGTTTTCCCACTAATGGCCGGACTGGAGAACGCGCAGTTGTTCTTCAACGTCGCGTTCTTCATCGTGCTGGTGTCGCTGCTGTTGCAAGGTACGACGCTGACCTGGGCGGCGAAGAAGGCCAAGGTCGAGGTGCCACCTTCACCACTGCCGATCTCCCGCGCGGGCTTGCAGATCCACACCACTAGCCAGTGGGAGATGTTCATCTATCGCCTGAACGCCAAGAAATGGTGCGTCGGCGCGGCCTTGCGTGAACTGAAGATGCCCGCCGGCACGCGTATCGCGGCGCTGTTCCGTGGCAGAGCTCTGCTGCACCCATCGGGCAGTACGCGCCTGCAGGTCGATGACATCCTCTGCGTCATCGGCCATGACGAAGACCTGCCCGCGCTGGGCAGGCTTTTCAGTGAAGCACCGCAGCGCGGTCGCGACATGCGCTTCTTCGGTGATTTCATCCTTGAAGCCGAAGCCGAGATGAGTGCCCTGGCCGCACTGTACGGTCTCAAGTTGGGCGACGTGGATGGGCGCCTGCAGATCGGCCAATTCATTGCCGAGCGTGTCGGCGGCAAGCCCGTAATCGGCGACCAGATAGAATGGAACGGGCTGACCTGGACCATCGCTTCAATGGAGCACGGCCAGGTTCGCAAGGTCGGCCTGAAGTTTCCGGAGGGCAACAAGCCCGGTCCGTCGCTGCACTTCTGAGGCTGCCCGCCCGACCACGCGCGGACTGCTGCAACAGTTCCGATCTACGGACTCGCCTCGCCCTGACGCAGCCCTTAGACTCCGCACTCTTTTTCACCATTCGATGCAGCCATGGCTTTCTTTCGCACCCTACTCCTGGCGACTCTGCTCGCGGTCACTCCTACGGCGATTTTTGCCCAATCCGTTCCCGGCCTGCCAAGCGGCCAACCAGCCGAGGAGGAAGCCGCCAAACTTGCTCAGCCGAGCGCCGACGAACGTCGCCAAGCCCTTGCCGAACGTGCCGCCGCAGCGCAGAAGCGCCTTACCGAGCTCAAGACGGAGCTGTCCAATGCGCCCAAGGAAATCGCCGAATCCCAGCGCGAACTGAGCAAGCTCAAGGGCAGCGACGACAGCGATATGGCGCAGAAGCTGGCTGCGATGAAAGTGCCGGCGCTCGAGCAGCGCCTGGATGCACGCGTGGAAGAAATGTCCACCTGGCAGACGGCACTGACAGCCGCCAACAGCATGATCATCAGCGCGCAGACACGCCCCGAGCGTGCGCAGGCTGACATCAGCAAGTCTCAGACGCGCATCGATGAAATCAACACCCTGCTCAAGGCCGGACGGGAAGCCGGCAAACCACTGAGCGATGAGCGTCGGGAAGTACTCAACGCTGAAAAAGCCACACTCAACGCTCAGATCGAACTGCGTCGCAACGAACTGGCCGGCAACAGCCTGCTGCAGGATCTGGGCGTTGCCCGCCGAGATCTGCTTTCCGAGCGCATTGCCCGTGCCGAACGGGAAACCATGGCGCTGCAAACGGCGATCAACAACAAGCGCCGGGAGGAATCGGAACAGACTGTTGCGCAGTTCTCGCTCAAGGCCGAAAAAGCCGGCTCCGATAAGTTGCTCCCGGCTGAAAGCGAGGAGAACCGCAAGCTCTCTGGCTATCTGCTACGCGCCACCGAACGGCTCAACGACCTGACTCAGCAAAACCTGCAGACACGCCAGCAGCTCGACACGCTCAATCAGGCCGACCAGGCACTGGAAGAACAAATCGCAGTGCTGGAAGGCAGCCTGCTGCTTTCGAAGATTCTCTATCAGCAAAAGCAGGCATTGCCGCAGCTGAGCCTGGACAAAAACCTGGCCGATGATATTGCCGATATCCGGCTCTATCAGTTCGAGCTGAACCAGCGACGTGAGACGTCCGGTAATGTCGAGGACTATGTCGAGCAGCAACTGGCCAGCCAGCCGGTCGGCGAAGTGACCCCTGAACTGCGCAGCGCCCTTACCGAGCTGATACGCACCCGCAGTGAGCTGCTCGACCGGCTCAACCACTCCCTCAATGCCCTGCTGAGCGAATCCATCACGCTGCAGCTTAACCAGCGTCAGCTGCAGACCAAGGCCCAGGCACTGAGCGAAACACTCGACGAGCAGATGTTCTGGATTCCCAGCAACAAACCGCTCGATCTGGACTGGTTCAAGAGCGTACCAACCCTTCTCGATCGTCAGATCAAAGCCATGCCCTGGCGCTCGGTTTTCGACGCGCTGGGCGCCGGCCTGCTAGAACGCCCGCTGTTCTTCGTACCGCTGCTGCTGTTGATCGGTCTGCTGCTCTGGCGCCGCAAAGCGATCGACGCCAAGCTCGACTCGCTCAGTAGCGAAATTGGCCATTTCCGCAAGGACAGCCAGCTGCATACCCCGCTGGCACTGCTGCTCAATTTCCTGCTGGCACTGCCCGGCGCGCTGTTCCTGGCGCTTTGCGGCTACGTCCTGCAGATGGACGGGCGCGGGCAGAACATCAGCCTCGGCGCGTCGTTCTATCAGATGGCTCAAGCCTGGCTGGTGTTCTACAGCGCCTACCGCATGCTTTCACCGAACCGCGTCGCGGAGACGCACTTCGGCTGGTTCCGCCCGCAGGTCATGTTCCTGCGTAACGAAATCCGCCGCCTCGGTTTGGTGGTCATGGCCTTGGTCGCCGTGGTGGCCATCGCCGAGCATCAGCCAGGCAGCCTGGTCGATGATGTCATCGGCATCGTCGTGGTGCTGGTCTGCTTTGCATTAATGAGTTGGCGACTCACGCGTCTGCTGCTCAAGGGCCCGTCGAGCCAAAACGCCCCGCCGGTTCGCCGCTTCATCGGCTTGCTGTTCAGCGTATTGCCGCTGGCGCTGATTGTGGTGGTGGGCTTCGGCTACTACTACACGGCGCTGAAACTGACCGGGCGACTGATCGATACGCTGTACCTGCTGCTCGCCTGGATCGTCATCGAGGCGACGCTGATCCGTGGACTGACCGTCGCTGCCAGACGTCTTGCCTATCAGCGGGCGCTGGCCAAGCGCGAATCGCAGGTCGATGAATCCACGGATACCAGCGAGTCCACCGGGGCAGCAGGGCTGGACATCGAGCAGGTCAACCAGCAATCCCTGCGACTGACTCGCATGGCCATGTTCGGCCTGTTCTTTGCCGTGCTCTACTGGGTCTGGGCCGATCTGATAAGCGTGGTTTCTTATCTCGATAACGTGGTGCTCTACGAGTTCGTCAGCGGCACCGGAGAGACCGCGACTACCAACCCGATCACCCTGAACAACCTGCTTGGCGCGTTGCTGATCATCGCCATTACCGTAGCACTGGCGCGCAACCTTCCCGGCCTACTGGAAGTGCTGGTGCTATCGAAAATGCGTCTGGCGCAAGGCAGTGCCTATGCCACAACGACATTGCTGTCCTACCTGCTGGCGGGCATCGGCATCGTCTCTACGCTGTCGACCCTTGGGGTCAGCTGGGACAAATTGCAGTGGCTGGTCGCGGCGCTCTCGGTCGGTCTGGGTTTCGGCATGCAGGAGATCTTCGCCAACTTCATTTCCGGTCTGATCATTCTCTTCGAACGTCCGGTACGGATTGGCGACGTGGTGACCATTGGCAACCTTTCAGGCACGGTCAGCCGAATCCGCATTCGCGCCACCACCATCACCGACTTCGACCGCAAGGACATAATCGTTCCGAACAAGACCTTCATTACCGGTCAGCTGGTTAACTGGTCGCTGAGCGACACCGTCACGCGAGTGACGATCAAGGTTGGAGTGGCCTACGGTTCGGACCTTGATCTGGTCAAGACGCTGCTCTACAAGGCCGCCCAGGACAATCCTCGAGTGTTGAAGGATCCAGAGCCACTGGTGCTTTTCCTCACTTTTGGTGAAAGCACCCTCGATCACGAACTGCGCATCCACGTGCGCGACCTGGGCGACCGCAACCCGGCGACCGACGAGATCAACCGGTTCATCGACCGCGAATTCGCCAAGGCGGGTATCAACATCGCATTCCGTCAGGTTGACGTGTTCCTGAAGAACCTCGACGGCAAGCTGCTGCAGTTGGGTGCCGCGCCGCGGCTGAATCAGCCCAGCGACAAGCCGGACACGCCGCCGACCGAGAGCCAGTCCTGAGGAACGTCACAGGCATCGCGGCCTCCAAACCTTGAGTGCGTCCGCAACCGGGCGCCAATCTGCCATTGCCGGAGCCGCTGTGAAGACGCTTACCGAGCTGCATTTCGACAACCGCTTCGCCCGACTCGGCGACGTGTTTTCCACCGAGGTGACGCCACAGCCGCTGGAGCAACCGCGCCTAGTCGTCGCCAGCGAGGCCGCCATGGCCTTGCTCGATCTCGATCCGTCGGTAATGGAGGAAACGCTGTTCACCGAGCTGTTCTCCGGCCACAAGCTCTGGAGCACTGCTGAGCCACGGGCAATGGTCTATTCCGGACATCAGTTCGGCAGCTACAACCCGCAACTCGGTGATGGCCGCGGCCTCCTGCTTGGTGAAGTAGTCAACGACGCCAGTGAGCACTGGGACCTGCACCTCAAGGGCGCCGGCATGACGCCCTACTCACGCATGGGCGATGGCCGCGCCGTATTGCGCTCGTCGATACGCGAATTCCTTGCCAGCGAACACCTGCATGCGCTGGGCATTCCAAGCTCCCGCGCGCTTTGCGTGACCGGCTCGGATACGCCGGTCTACCGCGAGCGGCAGGAGCGCGGCGCAATGCTGCTGCGCCTCGCTCCCAGCCATGTGCGCTTCGGCCATTTCGAGTTCTTCTACTACACCAAGCAGCACGATGAGCTGAAGCGATTGCTCGATCATGTCGTCGAGTCCCATTTCGCCGAGTGCCTGGAGCATCCGGAGCCCTACCACTCCTTCTTCCGCGAGGTGCTGGAGCGTACCGCTGAGATGGTGGCTCGCTGGCAAGCCTATGGCTTCTGCCACGGAGTCATGAACACCGACAACATGTCGATTCTGGGCATTACCTTCGACTTCGGCCCTTACGCCTTTCTCGACGACTTCGATGCACGATTCATCTGCAATCACTCCGACCATGCCGGCCGCTATTCCTACGAGAATCAGGTACCGATTGCCCACTGGAACCTCGCCGCACTGGCTCAGGCGCTGACGCCCTTCATCGCAATCGAGCAATTGCGCGAAACGATGGACCTGTTCCTGCCAATCTACGAAGCGGCATGGCTCGACCTGATGCGCAAGCGGCTGGGCCTTCAGACGGGCGAAGAAGACGACAAAGACATGGTGCAGCGGCTCCTGCAGCTGATGCAGAGCAGCGCAATCGACTACACGCGCTTCTTCCGCGAGCTTGGCGACAGCCCGGCGGAGCAAGCAGTAGCGCGCCTTCGCGAGGACTTCGTCGACATCAAGGCTTTCGATGAATGGGCAACAGGTTATTGCCAGCGTAGCGAGCGCGAAACTCAAGACCAGTCACAGCGACAGGCACGTATGCGCGCCGCCAACCCGAAATACATCCTGCGCAATTACCTGGCGCAGCGGGCCATCGAAGCTGCCGAAGCGGGTGACTACGGTCCCGTGCGCGAACTGCATGCGGTACTCAGCCATCCCTTCGACGAACAACCGGGCATGGAGCAGTACGCCGAGCGCCCACCAGAATGGGGCAAGCATCTGGAAATCAGCTGCTCGTCCTGAGCAGCGGCCCTGTGCAGATTACTGCGCAGCAGACCGCTTGATTGCGCAAGATAGGCAGGCGCAAGGCCGGTAGCCACTGGGCTGGCGCGCACATGCGCCAAATCTTGCGCAACCGCCGGCAGATAGTTGCTCAGCTAAATGTGCGTCTGCCCTCAGAGCGATCCAATCGCGCCAGCGGATTAACGATAAGCTATTGATATTTATATTTTTTTATAAACTGGCACGACGCTTGTACTTGTAATTGCGCCATTCCGGCAATCAACAAGGCAAGGAGAGCGTTCATGCCAACACCCGCGTATCTGTCCCTCGAAGGCACCAAGCAAGGCCTGATCACCGCAGGCACTTTCACCGAGGACTCGGTCGGCAATATTTTCCAGGAAGGACACGAAGACCAGATCCTGGTGCAGGCTTTCCAGCACCAGGTCATCATCCCGCGCGACCCGCAGTCGGGGCAGCCAACCGGCCAGCGCGTTCACAAGCCGCTGATGATCACCAAGGTGTTCGACAAATCGTCGCCACTGATCTTCAACGCCCTGACCTCCGGCGAGCGCCTGAACAAGTGCCGCCTGGAGTGGTACCGCACCTCTTCAACCGGCACCCAGGAACACTACTACACCATCGAACTGGAAGATGCGGTGATCGTGGACGTGCAGTCGCGCATGCCTAACTGCCAAGACCCGAACATGTCTCACTTCACCCATTTGGAAGACGTGTACTTCACCTATCGCAAGATCGTCTGGACCCACGAAGTCTCCGGCACTTCCGGCTCCGATGACTGGCGCACCCCGATCGCCGGCTAAGGCGATGACCGCAAGAGGCATCGGCCGGGCAGTGTCCGGCCGATGCCTTTTTTGCGAAGCAGTAGCAGAATTCGAAACCGCGGCTTGGCAATGCGCGACTCAGCGCAACGCCATGCCGCCGGTGCGTGGTAAATCAAGGCCCCGCACGCGCCCTGGCGCGCACCATGGACGGATCCAGGAGGAACAAGGATGTTCGCCCCCGCCAATCAGCCCCATTTTTCCCTGCACATCGAAGGCGTTGCACACGACTTTCAGGTGCTCGAATTCAGTGGCCACGAAGCCATTAGCCAGCCTTACCGCTTCGAGCTTGAACTGGTCAGCGAACGTCCAGACATGGAGCTGGAAAGTCTGCTGCAACGCAGCGTATTCCTGGCGTTCAATGATGAAGGCTCTGGCATTCATGGCCAGGTCTATCGCGCTGCACAGGGCGAATCCGGCAAACGCCTGACGCGTTACCACCTGATTGTCGTCCCGCAGCTTGCCTATCTGGCGCACCGAACGAACCAGCGCATATTCCAGCATCTTTCGGTACAGCAGATCATCACTCGAGTACTCGACGATCACGGCATTCTCGCCGGCCACGGCCACCGCTTCGATCTCGGCCCGGTGGTCTACCCCGAGCGAGACTACTGCGTTCAGTACGATGAGACCGACCTGCACTTCATTCAGCGCCTATGCGCAGAAGAAGGCATTCATTACCACTTTCAGCACAGCCAATCCGGCCACGTGCTCGTATTCGGCGATGACCAGACGGTGTTTTCGACACTTGACCCGGTTGGCTATCAGCAGGATAGCGGTCTGGTTGCCGATCAACCCGTGATCAAGCGGTTCGGTGTGCGCATTGAAACTCGCACCGGGCGCGTCACCCGCCGCGATTACGACTTCCAGAATCCGCGCCTGACCATGGAAGGCGCAGCCAATGGCGACGCCAAACCCGACCTCGAAGACTACGACTACCCCGGGCGTTTCGCTGACCGCGCACGCGGTAAACACCTCGCCCGCCGCACCCTGGAAAGGCACCGCCATGATTTCGAGCTGGCCGAAGGTGAGAGCGACCAACCGCTGTTGCTCAGCGGGCATTTTTTGCCCCTGACCGATCACCCCCGCGACGACTGGAACCAGCTGTGGCTGCTCACCGCGGTGAGCCATGAAGGCAAGCAGCCGCAGGTGCTGGAGGAGTCAGTCACCAATTCTCGTGAGCCAGCAGAGCAGGACGACCAATTTACCCAAGGCTACCGCAACCGGTTCACCGCCACGCCCTGGGCTGTACCATTCCGCCCATCACTCGACCACCCCAAGTCGCGCATTCTTGGCAGCCAAAGCGCCGTCGTCACCGGCCCTGCCGGCGAAGAGATCCACTGCGACGAGTACGGTCGCGTGAAAGTACAGTTTTTCTGGGACCGCGAAGGTAAAGCCGATGAGCACACCAGCTGCTGGCTGCGCGTTTCATCCAGCTGGGCTGGTGACCGCTATGGCGGCATTGCGATTCCCCGCGTCGGCATGGAAGTGCTGGTCACTTTCCTGGAAGGAGACCCCGACCAGCCACTGATCACCGGCTGCCTGTACCACAAGGAAAACGCCGTCCCCTACGACCTGCCGGCCAACAAGACCCGCAGCGTCTTCAAGACCCTGAGCAGCCCGGGCGGTGGCGGCTATAACGAACTGCGCATCGAAGACCGCAAGGGCGCCGAACAGATCTACGTCCACGCCCAGCGCGACTGGGACGAGAACATCGAGCACGACCAGAAGATCCGCGTCGGCCACGAACGTCACGACACCGTTGAGTCCAACAGCTACAGCGAATTCCGCGCTGAAGAACACCGCACCACCCACGCCGACCGCCGCAGCGAAGTCAAAGCAGACGACCACCTGACCGTTGGCAACAACCAGCACATGAAAATCGGCACCGGCCAGTTCGTCGAAGCCGGCAACGAAATCCACCTCTCCAGCGGCCTTAAAGTCGTCCTCGAAGCGGGCAGTGAGCTGACCTTCAAGGCTGCCGGCAGCTTTATCAAGCTCGATGCCAGCGGCATCACCATGGTCGGGCCGCTGATCAGAATGAACTCGGGTGGCGCACCGTGCAGTGGCTCTGGGGCCGCGCCAACCTCACCAGTATTGCCCATACCAGCGGATACGGCGCCGGTAGGCGAGAAAACCGGCACAGCCAATCTGAACCAGTTGTCAGCCCCAAAGGAAAAAGCGGCGAAGGGGCCGCAGCAATTGATCGTAGATGTCTGGGGCGACCCAGAGCAAGGTGGGCAAGTTGAACTGCGCGACCCGGAGGGCGATGCATGAGCGCATTGAAGGATCAGCCTATCGAGCAAGGTGTTCGCAAGCGAACCCAATATGATGATGCTCAGCGTAAGCGGCTCGTGCTGAATATCGAGCGGAGGGATGGTGGCAAGCTTTCTCTGCCCATCGCTGTGGATATGCGCAGCCACGAGGAAGAAGAGAACATCCAACAGAACACCTTCCTGGCCATCATGCCGCTTGCCAGGTTGCCAGGCCATAACGCATATAACGAAGTGCCTCGAGGAGCGCTGCCGCGTCCTGGCCGTATCTATGTATTTCAGAATGGCAAGCTTTGGCGCGAGGTTTTAACCGACGGCAAAGGCAATATGGAGGATGTCGATCTTGCCCATTGGCGCAAGCGGGCCGATGGCGGAGCTGCTGCCGATGACCGGCCATCGGTCGGCAAGCAGCAGCAAGTGGTACTGATCCCAATCCTTGTGCAGGGCCAATCCGTCGCTAACGACTATCTGATGGCATACAGCGAGAAGCCCTGGACTTGGGAATATATTCGCTGGCTCGAGGCAGATCAGAGTCGTGTCAAGCGGCGTGCTCATCTCGTAGCGTTCGCCTGGTCGGCGGCCGTCGTGGGGGCCAGCCAATGGCGGCCAACGCAGGCCATGCCGGCTGTGGTGATCAGCGCTCAGAACGATGGTTTCCGAGCTCGGGACTTCAGCATCGAAAGCCTGCTGAACGATCCAGCCCTGTTCACTCCCAGCCTCAGCAGCATCCCCTCGAACGAAATGAGCAGCCGCATGCAGCTACGCCTGGAAGAGCTGGCGGCCGCGACCCAGGCGCCACCTCCACAGCCACTGCCAACCGCGGAAGCCGGCACGGATGTACTGGCCGAGCACAATATGCGTGCTTATCCGAAACTGGTGGGCTTGCTGCTCGATGACCCGCTGTTCGCACTCCGGCATACCTGTGCCCAGGCGCGCCTGGCGGAGTCCTACCTGTTTACTCTCAATGCTCTGGTGCCGCATCGCAGCAATGGTCTATATGCCCATGCGCTGTACAGTGCAGTCATGCAGAACCCAAGCAGCCCTCTGGGTAAATTCAAGAAACACCTGCATCTCGAACAATTGCAGGACACGGTCTTCGATGGCGAACGCAAACTGGCCCGTGATCGCCTCACGGCACAACTTCAACACCTGCTCAGCCTGTTATCGGACGAGCCATTGGCGGCGAGCTTATTGGACTGGCAGTACACCCAAGACGAACGCCTGCTGGAACCCTATCAGCTGTTGAGCGATATCTTCACCACCCTGGGCAAACTACCCGAACAGATCGACGCCCTGTCACAGGCCAGCACCCTCGGCACGCTGCAAAAGCGCATCATGCAACTGAGCGAAAAGCTCCTGAGCGGCCAGCATCCGCTAACCCGGCCCTTCCTGGCACAACAGGATGACAGCCTGCCCGACGCAGTGCAGCGACTTGTCGCCTTGTCCACTAACCCACGCGAACCGGCTCCGCAGAACCTGGGCATGAACAGCCTGCTGCATCTCGCCAGTATCGATCCGCAAGACACGGACAAGGGACTGGTCTACAAGAACCTGCACGCGCTGATCGGCGACTTCATGGACACCTTCTCCGTCGCCGTGCTGACCCAGGTGCAACGCCTGAATGCTGCCGAAGTGACGGTGGCCATCCAGTTCAACCGCCTGTTCGGGCCAACGCTCGGCGTGCTTGACAGGCTGTCCCCTAGCTGGCACGGCGTGCAATTGGTAACCGAGTCCCAGGCAACGAACCTGAGGATCATCGGCATCCAGGGTGAAGGACTGAGAAACGGTCTGACCGCCTCGGAGCGCTTGGCCCTGACGCGCAAGAACTATCTGTTCGCCAATATCACCAATGCTGACAAGCAGGTCGTAGCGTCCACCAGCCCTCGCCAGGTGGCGCAGGGGCTGCCCAAGCATGGCCCAGGTGTCATTTTCGCGGCGCCCGCCGATCACCCGGAGGTGGTCAAATACAGCATCTGGAGGCATGCCGTCGCCAGCAAGCTGGACACTGCAGCACAGTCACCCTCCCTGCCCGTGGTTGCTGTGGCCTGCGCTCTGTATAACCTGAGCGCGCAGACCGAGGGGATGAGGGCTTTGAAAAGTGAAGCGGGAGATGGCGAAGATCGCTACCGCGCTGGATACCTCTCCGCCGCCGCTGATCTTGTGGTTGCTTCAGGAAACCTGTCCAAATTTATCCTTGGTGGTGAAAGTCAACTCGTAACTGCTCTGAATAAACCTCGCTTCGACGTCTCCAAACTCTCCAGCCGCTGGGCCGTAAATCTGGCCGAGCAAACGGGCAGCCCGCGATTACCGGTGTTGCGTGCGCTTTCGGGAGCGGCCATGCTTTTTACGACAGCAATTACCGTCTGGGATGCCAAGCGCGCCTGGCACCAAGGTGACCGCGATGCCGCCTTGGCCTATGGCGTGGCAGCAGCAGGCGGAGCAGCCTGGACGGCCTACGCCTTGGGCATGTGCATCAACCCGGTGGTGCTGGTGGCGGGTGCGGTGCTATTTATCGGCGGCAGCATCGCCGCCGGCTGGCTGGTCGACAGCGATATCGAAGCATTGCTGAAGAACGGGCCATTCGGCAGGGATCATGGCCAGACCAGCCTGCTGGACAAGGCATTCGGTGACGACCAGCGCTTTGCCCATCTCAGCGACCCGAACATTGCCTACCAGCAACTGCTCGGTATTCTCGGCAGGCCCATGATCCAGGCCAGCCGCCTGGGTGACTGGCTCGACCAGGCACCACCTGGCGTACGCTCTGGTCTCGGTGCTCTCAACAGGCAACGCGCGCCCCTTAACAATGCCCTGGAATGCCGCCTTACAGCGGCGCAGCCCTTCGAGCGCGACGACTGGGTCGTACGCATGCATTCGCCACTGCTGGGCATGTTCGATACTCAACATTTTCAGTTCTACGCCCGGGAAGAAGTGGCAGTGCTGCCCTTCACCGGAGTCTTCAACGTAGAACGTCCAGAACGCCGGCCTATCGACGACGCCAAACTGGCGGCGTACCCGCTCGACAATACTTCGGTGCTTTACATTCTGCCCAAGCAGTTCCCCGTGATAACGCAAACCCCACTGCAACGCCAGGCCCAGCGGGTCACCCAACGCCTCAAGGTCTTCGGCCAGTTCCGCCTGGCCAAGCAGACAGGCCACAGCGACGAACTGATACTGCCACAACCCAGCCCCAAAACCTGGCAACCTTATCAACCGGCCTTTGCCTTGCCGCCAAAGCCGGACGCTCAAGCGGGCGAAGCGCTTTACTGGCAGATCGAAACCCCGGAATTCAAGGTATGACGACAGATATATAAGGCCCCGCAGCCTATCGTGGTAGTGCGCTGCCTGCACTACCGCCACCGATTCGCGACAAGCAGGGGCTGTTCGATACCGACCTGAAGTGGGGGCACTACGCCAATCTGGATTCGATAGCCGAGATCGAAGGCCAGTTGATAAGCGAAGCCCATCTGGCCTATGAGCGACAAGCAAAGGAGAAACGTAAACAACAGATTTACTGCGATGCTGAGCGCTGGAGCTTTGAGAACAGCAGCAAGTTTTTACACTTTCTATTTCTATCTAAATTAATGTGTGTGTTTTTTTTCTTCTTACCATGGACGCTCAAGCTAGCACGTGTTTTTGATAGCGATTTCCTAATAACAACATCCGGCCTTGTCATAATGATATTGAGTCTAATTGTTTACGGCTCTTCAAGACCTTGGGCAGCTTATGTCTTGGGATCATTATTAGGACTAATAACTGCCGGAACCATTGCCTGGGATCAAGGCACACTCTGGGGATACTGGGGTGAACAAACCGCCTTCTGGTTTGGCGCCATTCTGCTATTTATGGCCGTTATCGGCGTCGACCTGCTGATCGGCCTCTATTCCCTGATCTACAGACACGACGGCAGCGGCTTCAACCGACGCGATGGCATGCTGCGTATCGGCAGGCGCTTCCGTTCTCCCTTCGTCGCACCCTTCTACGAATTCGATCCCGTGATGCAATTGCAGATCACCCCCCATGGTGGGCATGACTATGTGCTCTGGCTGCATCATCGCTATACCGACAACAAGGTCTGCCTGGGCATGAAGATGCACAGTCTGGGCCTCGACAAGGCCAACCTGTATGCCTTCTGGGACACCCTGCAGCGCTATATGGATGTCGAGCAACCGCTGCCAGACCTGCCCGTGCTGGAACAAAGCCGCCACCTCGACCCCGTTACCGCCGCCCACGATGCCGCCAGCGGCCGCCCAGAACGCTACTGGCGTGACCGCACCCTCGAAGGCTGGAAACGCAGCTCCGCCCCCCGAAACCTGAGAGAGAAACTGGCCAGTCACCCGTGGCAGCAACAACCCTGCACCCTGCGCGCCAGGATCGACCCTGAGCTCGGCATCGCAAGCTACTACCGTAGCCAGGAGGCCAAGGGCATTGACGCTACCCCCAAGGGTGATGACTTCGATAACACCCATCGACATGAAGCCAGTGCTGAACAGCAAGGCTGAAAGGCACCCCGGAATTCAAGGTATGACGACAGATATATACGGCCCCGCAGCCTATCGTGGTAGTGCGCTGCCTGCACTACCGCCACCGATTCGCGACAAGCAGGGGCTGTTCGACACCGCCCTGAAGTGGGGGCACTACGCCAATCACCTGCTGGCCTGCGAGATGTTGAACGCTATGAGCACGCGCTGGCAACGGGGGCGAAAAAGCGCCAAGCATACGAACTTCGGGATTACCACCAGATCATCGATCACGAGCGTTATCGTCATGCGTCACTCTCCAAACCTAGCCTGTTCTGGTTTTATCTATGGGGAGGGGGCGCTTTGTTTTTTGGGTGACGTTGATTTTTTCTCCTATAGGCTGGCTAGCCCTGGCTGACGCAGATCCCGAAGGGTTCACAAAAGGATTAGTAAATATTGTTTTAGAGACAGCACCTTGGTTTTTGGGAGTTCCTCTCGCCTGCTGGGCCATAGGCGCTCTAGTCGTTCACAAGTTTACCAATTGGGTCGTTCGCCCTTCCAAAGGCCCGCTGTGGGAGTTCAACCGCCGCACAGGCATGGTCACGATCTTCGATTACGACAATATGGGCGAGTACAAACGCAGCGGCACCATCGGTGAGTTCACCTACCCCTTTCATGAGTTCGATGCCTATATCAGCAGTGCCCCTGACCGCCAGGGGCTGATCTGGCATCAACTGCATCTGGTGCATCTGGTGCATCTGGTGCATCGCTATCACGATCTGGCCATCGACCTCAGGCCCATCGCGCTCAAGGACTCCAGCATGGCGCCGCACTTCGCCGCCTGGGATTTTCTGCAGAACTACATGGACATCAGCCGCCCCCTGCCGGATATCCCGCTGTTCGAGCAGCACCGCGCCCAGGACCCGGTGACCGCAGAACATGATCGCCGTACTGGCCGCCTCGAGCGCTACTGGCGCGCTATGGACGATGCAACCTGGGAAGCGCAATTGACGCAGAACCTGGGCCGGGTCAACGCCTACGACATCACTGGCCGCCTTAACCTGATGGCTCGGCATGTGCAATATGCCGACTGACCTGTGACATCCGCGAAAAAACCCAAAGAACGCACTCATGACTGCCTACTGCAGCGCAAGCGCCGGCCTACGGCGCCACTGGCCATCAATCTAATGGGCGGGCATGCTTCACCGCCCAAGCGCGCCGTAGCAGGTGAGGCAGGTCATGTCCGCACATAGTTGGACAGACATCTAGCGCAACAGCTCTAACTCATGCAGCCCTACTCCGGCACCTCCACACACACATGAATCGCATCATGCCGCCAATACTCTACGTCGCACTCGATGATTCGCTCGTGCTGGTCACGATTAAGGCGGGTGATGCGCAGGGCTGGGCTGCCGGGGGTGATGCGCAGGGTGGTGGCGGCTTCGGGGTGGAGGGCGGTGGGGACCATGTCGAAGCGGACGCGGCCGTAGTGAATGCCGTACTCACTGGAGTAAAGCTCGGTCAGTGAGCGAGTGAGGTCGTATTCCAGAATTCCGGGGAAATAGCCTGGGTTCAGGTAATGCTCGACGTAGAGCACCAGGCGCCCGTCGATGCGGCGGGCGCGGCGGATCTGGATCACGCTGGACAGGGCCGGCAGTGCCAGCCGCGAGCAGATGTCAGCCGAGGCGGGCAGCAACTTTGCCGACAATACCTCGGTCGCGGGCAACCGGCCCTGCTCACTGACCATGGCATGAAAGTGACTGCGCACCAGCGGGTTGTAGAGCAGCCTGGGCGGCGACACGAACCAGCCGCGGCGATCCTCTCGGTAGATCATGCCGAGGGACTCCAGCTGGCCGAGCGCCTCGCGCAGCGTGATCCGCGTGGTGTCGAACAGCTCGCTGAGCTTTCGCTCGGATGGCAGCTGACCGCCAGGCGATAACAGGCCGTGACCGATCTGTTCCTGCAGCGACCGGCAGATTGCCGTCACCGTTCGCGGTGCCTCGTCACGCATCAAATACTCTCCAACTGGACTAGTCCAGCACCGGAACGGCGCGTGTGCTCCCGCCAGTTCCCACTCGAAACCGCCAGTAGCCTAGGTAATCCAGATGAAACCTGCATGACAGAGAATGGGCTCAGCTCGGTTCTGGCTGACTGCACATGCGATGCCAGCGCATCGACAGAAAGTGTCAAGCCCAGACCAGGCAAGGTTTTCAGCCTGAGCTAGGCTTGCTAGGTCCTCTCCGGTCGCGGTGTCGTCCTGCCGGGCGGCGGCGGAGGCAACGACATCAAACTGTCATTTTCACCCCCTAGATTGGCTTGCGTCTTGCTGATCTAGACCAACCCCACCTGCGTAAGGAGCTTCGAATGAAACGACTGCTGCTGGCTTCACTGCTGGGATCGGCGATCGCCCTGGCCACCTCGGCGAACGCTGCACAAATGGACATGAAGAGTCTCGAAGAGGCGGCCCGCGCGGAAGGTGAGGTCAATAGCGTCGGCATGCCGGACAGCTGGGCCAACTGGAAGGACACCTGGGAAGACCTGAAGAAGAAATACGGCCTCAAGCACATGGACACGGACATGAGCTCGGCCCAGGAGATCGCCAAGTTCGCCGCAGAAAAGGACAACGCGACGGCTGACATTGGCGATGTTGGTGCCGCGTTCGGCCCGATCGCTGTGCAGCAGGGCGTGACCCAGCCATACAAGCCAAGCACCTGGGAGCAGATTCCGGAGTGGGCCAAGGACAATGACGGTCACTGGATGCTGGCGTACACCGGCTCGATCGCCTTCATCGTCAACAAGCAGTTGGTCGACAAGGCCCCGACTTCCTGGGCGGAGCTCAAGGAAGGCAAGTACAAGGTTGCCATCGGTGACGTCAGCGCAGCCGCTCAGGCGGTGAACGGCGTGCTGGCTGCAGCCATCGCCAATGGCGGCGACGAGAAGAACATCCAGCCTGGCCTGGACTACTTCGCCGAGATCGCCAAGAAAGGCCGTCTGTCGCTGTCGAACCCGACGATCCAGACGCTCGAGCGCGGCGAAGTCGAAGTCGGCGTGGTCTGGGATTTCAATGGACTGTCGTACCGTGACCAGATCGATCCGAGCCGTTTCGAAGTGCTTATTCCCTCCGACGGTTCGGTCATTTCCGGCTACAGCACCATCATCAACAAGTGGGCCAAGCACCCCAATGCCGCCAAGCTGGCGCGCGAGTACATCCTCTCCGATGCCGGTCAGATCAATCTTGCCAAAGGCAATGCGCGGCCGATTCGTGCCGAGCACCTGACCCTGCCGGCCGAGGTACAGGCCAAGCTGCTGCCGAACGAGCAGTACGCCAAGGTCAAGCCGATCGAGGATGCGGATGCCTGGGAAGCGACGTCCAAGGCGCTGCCGCAGCAGTGGCAGGAAAACGTGATCATCGAGATGGAGTGATGGTTCACACATGAAGGGTGGTGGGCTAAAGCGGATTGCCGTCCGGCCCACCCCACGTGTCCAGGGACTGCCCTCGATAGGAACGATCCATGCGCAAAGCCATCCTCGTGATCCTCGACGGCCTGAGCTATCAGGTGGCCGAGCACGCGCTCGGCCACCTTCATGCGCACTGCATGGCCGGGCGCGGGGCGTTGTACCGGCTGCAATGCGAGCTGCCGGCGCTGTCGCGGCCGTTGTACGAATGCATCCTGACCGGCGTGCCACCAATCGACAGCGGCGTCGTACATAACGACGTGGTGCGGCTGTCCACCGAGCGCAGCATCTTCCATTACGTCCGCGATGCCGGTTTGAGCACAGCGGCCGCGGCCTATCATTGGGTCAGCGAGCTGTACAACCGGGCGCCCTTCCAGGCGGCACGCGACCGACACAGTGACACGCCCGAACTGCCAATTCAGCACGGCCACTTCTACTACGAGGACCACTATCCGGACTCGCACCTGTTCGCCGACGCGGAGAGCCTGCGCCTGCGATACAACCCGGACTTCCTGCTGGTACACCCGATGAACATCGACGACGCCGGCCACAAGCACGGCCTGGATTCGTCCCAGTACCGCAACGCTGCACGTCGCGCGGACATTCTTCTCGCCGAATACCTGCAGCGCTGGCTGGACGATGGCTATCAGCTGATCGTGACGGCCGATCACGGCATGAACCGTGATCGCTCCCACAATGGCCTGCTACCAGAGGAACGCGAGGTGCCCTTATTCGTGCTCGGCGCGGCCTTCAGTCTCGATGCAACGGCCCGTCCAAAGCAGACGGAGCTATGCGGCACCCTGTGCGAACTGCTCGGCGTACCGCATGACAAGCCGCTATGCCGGGAGCTGCTCACATGACTGCGCAGCTCGAGGACAACCTCAAGACCGCTGCCGTACGCGACCATGCCCCGCCAGCTATCGCCAGCCGCAGGGCACCGCGAAGCAGACGCCTCGCACTACTCTGCCTCGTACCGTTCGCCCTGTTCTTCGTTGCGTTTCAGATCGCCCCGCTGGTGTGGGTCACGTTCAACAGCCTGATCACGCCCGAGGGCTGGGGCCTGGCCAATTTCCAGAAGATCTTCGGCTCGAAGTTCTACCTGCAAGCCATCAAGCACAGCCTGCAGATCGCGTTCTGGTCGAGCTTGTTTGGCATCGTTATCGCGATCCTGGGCAGTTACTCGCTGCGTCAGGTCGATTCCAGGCTGCGTGACTTCGTCATGGCCTTTTCCAACATGACCAGCAACTTCGCTGGCGTCCCGCTGGCGTTCGCCTTCGTCATCCTGCTCGGCTTCAACGGCGCACTGACGATCCTGCTCAAGCAGGCCGGCATCATCGAGGACTTCAATCTCTACTCCAAGACCGGCCTGATCGTGCTCTACACCTACTTCCAGATCCCGCTGGGCGTACTGCTGCTCTACCCCGCCTTCGATGCGCTACGCGAGGACTGGCGCGAATCGTCCGCCCTGTTGGGCGCCGGCACCTGGAGCTACTGGCGATTCATCGGCTTGCCGGTGCTGACGCCAGCGTTGCTTGGCACCTTCGTCATCCTGCTTGCCAACGCGCTGGGCGCATACGCTACCGTCTACTACCTCACCACCGGCAACTTCAACGTATTGCCGATCCGCATCGCGGCGATGATTTCCGGCGACATCTCCCTCGACGCGAACATGGCCAGCGCCCTGGCGATGGTATTGGTGGGGTTGATGGCGGTGATCACCGTGGCGCATCAGCTGCTGCTCAAGAGGAGCTACCATGCGAGCCGCTGAAGCCAGGCGCGGCCAGCTCTACCACCGTGTCGTGGTGTGGTTGCTGTTCCTGATTCTGCTAATGCCGCTGGCAGCGACCTTTCTCTATTCGATCTCCAGCAGCTGGTCGGCGACGATTCTGCCGGACGGGTTGACCTTCGACTGGTATCTACAGCTCTGGAGCGAAGAGCGCTTCCTGCGTGCATTCGGCCAGTCGCTGCTGGTCTGCTTTGGCGCGCTGGCCCTGGCGGTGGTGCTGATACTGCCAATGCTGTTCGTGGTGCATTACCACTTCCCCAAACTCGACGGTTTGATGAACATCCTGATCCTGCTGCCGTTCGCCGTGCCGCCGGTGGTGTCCTCGGTCGGTCTGCTGCAGCTGTACGGCTCCGGCCCGCTGGCGATGGTCGGCACACCGTGGATCCTCATCGGCGCCTACTTCACCATCGCCCTGCCATTCATGTATCGCGCCATCAGCAACAACCTGCAGGCCATCAACCTGCGCGACCTGATGGACTCAGCCCACCTGCTGGGCGCCAGTACCTGGAAGGCGGCGTTTCTTGTGGTGCTGCCGAACCTGCGCAAAGGGCTGATGGTGTCGCTGTTCCTGTCGTTCTCCTTTCTATTCGGCGAATTCGTCTTTGCCAACCTGCTGGTCGGAACGCGCTACGAAACCCTGCAGGTGTATCTGAACAACATGAAAAACAGCAGCGGCCACTTCAACAGTGCGCTGGTCATTTCCTACTTTTTCTTCGTGCTGGTATTCACCTGGGCTGCGACCCGCCTAAATCGTGAGCGCACGTCATGACCCTTGCCGCTGCAGCCAACCAGAACAGGACGGCCTCATGAGCTATCTTTCCATCCGCAACCTGCACAAGGCCTTTGGCGATACCCAGGTCTTCAGCGATATCGATTGCGAAATCGGCAAGGGTGAACTGATCACCCTGCTGGGCCCGTCCGGCTGCGGCAAGTCGACCCTGCTGCGCTGCATCGCCGGGCTGACCGAGGTGGATGGCGGCCAGATTCTGCTCGACGGCGAGGACCTGGTGCCGCTGTCCCCGCAGAAGCGCCGCATCGGCATGGTCTTCCAGAGCTATGCGCTGTTCCCCAACATGACCGTGGAACAGAACGTTGCCTTTGGCCTGCGCATGCAGAAAGTCGCGCGAGACGAAAGCACCCGCCGCGTAAGCGAGGTGCTGGCGATGGTCGAGTTAAGCGACTTCGCCAAGCGCTACCCGAGCCAGCTGTCCGGCGGGCAATGCCAGCGGGTGGCCCTGGCGCGCTCGCTGGTCACACGCCCTCGCCTGCTATTGCTCGACGAACCGCTGTCGGCGCTGGATGCGCGTATCCGCAAGCACCTGCGCGAACAGATTCGCGCGATCCAGCAAGAGCTGGGCTTGACCACCATCTTCGTTACCCACGATCAGGAGGAAGCGCTGACGCTTTCCGACCGCATCCTGCTGATGAATGCCGGCCGGATCATCCAGAGCGCGGACGCCGAAACCCTGTACACCGCGCCGGTGGACGCCTTCGCTGCAGGCTTCATCGGCAACTACAACCTGCTCGCCGCCGACGTCGCCACCCGCCTGCTGCAACGCCCGATCAATGGGCAGGTCGCGATCCGGCCCGAAGCCATTGCGCTGACCAATGCAGCAAAAGAAAACGCCGGAATCACCGCCGTGATCAAGAGCCACAGTCTACTTGGCAATGTGATCCGCTATCGCGTCGAAGCACGTGAAGTCGAACTGCTGGTCGATGTACTCAATCGCTCCGCGGCCGATCTCTATCCCCACGGCCGGCAGGTAAGCCTTACCATCGACGCTTCGGCAATTCACGAGGTGGCTTGATGGCATTGGCAATATTTGACCTGGATGAAACCCTGATCGACGGCGACTGCGCCAGCCTTTGGGCGCAGGAGATGGCCAAGATCGGCTGGGTAGACGGCGAGTCCTTCCTGCGTAAGGACGCCGAACTCATGGCCGAGTACGCCTTCGGCCGGCTGGCGATGGAGGACTACATGACCTTCAGCCTGGCCCCGCTGGTGGGCCGCACCGCCGACGAGGTCGAGCATGTGGTCGAGCCCTTCGTCGAGGACGTGATCGAACCACTGATCTACAGCGATGCCATGCGCCACGTCGCCGAACATCGCAAAGCCGGCGACCGCGTGCTCATCATTTCGGCGTCGGCCGAATTTCTGGTCAAGGCAGTCTCCGCACGGCTTGGCATCGAGGATGTACTGGCGATCCGGCTGGAAGAGCAGCACGGGTTCTACAGCGGCAAGACGCAGGGAGTACTCAGCTATCGCGAAGGCAAGGTGACGCGGCTACAGGAGTGGGCAGAGGCTGAAGGCGAATCGCTGGACGGCGCGCACTTCTATTCCGACTCGATAAACGACCTACCCTTGCTTGAGCAAGTGGCGCATGCGCATGTGGTGAACCCTGACCCGCTCCTGCGCGAGCAGGCAGAGGTCAGAGGCTGGCCGATCCTGGCCTGGAGATAGAACGGCGGGGCCGTCTCAGGCCCCGGCGTTCAACGGCAGCAGCACACGGAACAGTGCGCCCTTGCCCTCTTCGCTCTCCACCTGGATACGGCCCTTGTGGGCTTTGACGATCTGCTCGGCGATGAACAGGCCGAGGCCAAGCCCCGCGCTGCTTTCGCTGCCTTCGGCACGCTCGAACTGACAGAAAATACGCTCCAGGCTCTTTGGGCTAATTCCGATGCCCTGGTCGCGTACCTCCACGCAGGCCGACTCGCCCTGGCGAGAAACACAGACCTGCACCGGATTGCCGGCGCCATAGCGCATGGCGTTGGTCAGCAGATTCGCCACAACCTGCTCGATGCGAAATTCGTCCCATACGCCGACGAGAGGATCGGGACGCTGGAACAGCAATGAGCATCCGCTGGCTTCCATTTGCGGGGCAAAGTTTTCGACCATGCTGGCGACAAGCTTGCCGATATCGACCTGCGAAGGACGGATCGACAGCTTCCCGGTGCGAATCCGTGACACGTCCAGCATGTCGTCGATCAGGCGGATCAGGCTCTGCACCTGACGCTCGTCCTTGTCGACCATATGGCGCAGCTTGTCTTCGCTGAAAGCGGCGAGGTTGTTACGCCCAAGCTGCAATTTACGCAGCTGCACTTCAAGAATGAGGGTATTGAGCGGGGTCTTCAGTTCGTGAGAGACGATGGACATGAAGTCGTCACGCGTGCGCACTGCGTCTTCCAGTTCGGCCTTGGTGCTGCGCAATTCGTCGAGAAGAACCTCCTGCTCACGGCGGCTGCGCTCGAGTTCTTCGAGCTGGCGCGCCATCCGCTTGCGGTTGCGATACAGGTCGACGAAAACGCTGACCTTGCTGCGCACCGCATGGATGTCCAGCGGTTTATGCATGAAGTCCACGGCGCCGGTTTCGTAACCCTTGAACGCGTAGTTGAGTTCACGGCCGGCAGCGCTGACGAAAACGATGGGGATCTGCTTGGTGCGCTCGGTGCTGCGCATCAGCTCGGCCAGTTGAAAGCCGTCCATACCGGGCATCTGCACATCGAGAATTGCCAAGGCGAACTCGTGCCGCAGCAGCAGCTCGAGCGCCTGCTCAGCCGACTCGGCCTGATGCACGCGGATCCCCGGCGCCTTGAGCAGCGCGTCCAGTGCCAGCAGATTCTCTGGCAGATCATCGACGATCAGCAGGTTCGCTTCATCCGTTTGGTCGGTCATCGGTCACTCCAGTGCACGCAACAGTCGATGGATATCGCGCAAGGGCAAAATGAAATCCGGCGCGAAGCGCTGGAGTGCTGCAAGTGGCATGGTAGCGACCTCGGCTTCGCCGGGATCCTGAACAACCGTCAAACCGCCGGCCAGCCTGATCGCATCGAGGCCAGCTGCGCCGTCTTCGTTGGCGCCCGTCAGCAAGATGCCGACGACCCGCTCTCCCCACGCATCGGCGGCCGACTCGAAAAGCACGTCGATCGATGGGCGGGAAAAATGCATCGCATCGTCCTGACTCAGCGACAGGCTCAAATCACTCTCGACCAGCAGGTGATAACCCGGAGACGCAAAATACAGGGTTCCGGGACGTACCGGTTCTTTATCACCCGCCTCTGTCACCTTGAGGTCGGTTTTGCGCCGGAAAATCTCCACCAACTGTGTAGGCCCTTTGGGTGGCACGTGCTGGACCATCAACAGTGGCAGCCGGTAGCTGCTCGGCAGGCCGGTCACCAAGGCGCTGAGCGCGGCAAGTCCACCGGCCGACGCACCGATCACCACCGCGTCCAGGGGTCGGTCAGCCAGCTTGGCAAAAACATCGGGGACCGGGCTGGTCATAGCTTGCGGAACACCCGCTCCTGCTTGTTGAACGCCTCGAAACGCTCGGCATAGCCGGAAAACTCGACGGTTTCCTTGCTGCCTAAGCCGAGAAAGCCGCGGTGACAGAGCGATTCGTGAAACAGGCCGAAGGCACGATCCTGCAACGGCTTGTTGAAATAGATCAGCACGTTGCGGCAGGAAACCAGCTGGGTCTCGGCGAAGACGCTGTCGGTCGCCAGGCTGTGATCGGCAAAAGTCACCTTCTCTTTCAATGACTTATCCATGATTGCGGAGTCATAGGCCGCCGTATAGTAATCGCTCAGGCTGCGCTTGCCACCGGCGCGCTGATAGTTGTCGGTGTACTGCCGCATGTTGTCGATCTTGAAAATGCCCTGGCGGGCCTGTTCCAGCGAGCGCGGGTTGATGTCCGTAGCGTAGAGGATCGTGCGATCCAGCAGCTCCTCTTCCTTGAGCAGAATGGCCATGGAGTAAACCTCCTCGCCCGTGCTGCAACCGGCAATCCAGATCTTCAGCGACGGATAAGTGCGCAGCACTGGCACCACCTGTTCACGCAGCGTCAGGTAATAGCTCGGGTCGCGAAACATCTCGCTCACCGGAATAGTGAGGAACTGCAGCAGGTCCATGAACGCTTTCGAATCGTAGAGAATCTTGCGCTGCAGCTCCGAGATGTTCTCGCACTGCATCTGCTTGAGCGCCAGCAGCACACGGCGCTTGAGCGAGGCGCTGGAGTAGTCCCGGAAGTCGTAGCTGTAGCGCAGGTAGATCGCTTCGATCAGCAGCTTCAGTTCGATGGCCTGGTTGCGGTCCGGCATGTCAGAGCAGCTCCACCTTCGGTAGCCAGACACGAATCAGCGAGAACAGGCGATCCAGATCGATGGGCTTGGCCAGGTAATCGTTGGCGCCGGACCGCAGGCAGCGATCCTGATCATCCTTCATGGCCTTGGCAGTGACCGCGATGATCGGCAACTTGGCGAAGCGCGGGTCTTTGCGGATCTCCTGCATGGCGGTGAAGCCGTCCATCTCCGGCATCATGATGTCCATCAGGACCAGATCGATATCGCTGACGTTCTGCAACTGGGCGATGGCTTCATGGCCGTTGCGGGCGATTTCGATCAGCGCGCCCTTCTGTTCCAGCGCGCTGGTCAGCGCGAAGACGTTGCGCACGTCATCGTCGACCACCAGTATCTTGCGGCCTTCGAAGGCCTTTTCACGGCTGCGCACGCTTTTGAGCATCTTCTGGCGCTCCGGCGGCATGTCCGATTCGACCTTGTGCAGGAACAGCGTGACCTCATCAAGCAGCCGCTCCGGCGATCGGGCGCCCTTGATGATGATCGAGCGCGAATACTTCATCAGCGCCGCCTCTTCATCTCGGGTCAGGTTACGCCCGGTGTAAACGATCACTGGCGGGAACGAGCAGATGTCCTCACGCGCCATGCGCTCGAGTAGCTGGTGGCCGTCCATGTCCGGCAGCTTGAGGTCGATGATCATGCAATCGAAAACGGTGGAACGCAGCAGCTCCAGCGCCTGTTCGCCGAACTCTACAGCGGTGATCTCGACGTCCACGTCCTCGATCAGCCGAGACACGCTTTCACGCTGACGGGCATCGTCCTCAACCAGCAGGATGCGTTTGACCTTCTGCGCCAGCTTGGCTTCGAGACGGCTGAAGACTTCCTTGAGATCCTCACGGGTAGTCGGCTTGGTCGCGTAGCCGATGGCGCCCATCTGCAGCGCGGCTTCCTTGCGATCCTCGACGGAGACGATGTGCACCGGGATATGCCGGGTGATGGGGTTTTCCTTGAGCCGCTCGAGCACCGTTAGCCCGGAATGGTCGGGCAGGCGCATGTCCAACAGGATCGCGTCAGGGCGGTATTGCACGGCCGTATCGAAGCCGTGATCGGCGTTGTGTGCGATCAGACAGCTGTACTTTAGTTCGTGCGCCAGGTCGCGAAGGATGCCGGCGAACTGCGGCTCGTCTTCAATCACCAGCACCGAACGTTCACTGAAGGGGAAGCCACCTCGATCATCGCTCACCGTGGGCAGCGCATATTCGCGCGCAGGCTCGATGCGCTGAGTGACGACCGGCTCGGCAGCCGCAATGGCCGTCACCAGCGGCTGGATCGGGGCCGGAGCGACGGTTTCCGACTCGGCTACCAGTGGCTCGCTGTAGTTTTCCGGAACGACCAGGGTAAACACGCTGCCGGCGCCCGGCTCGCTGCTGACCTCGATGGTGCCGCCCAGCAACTGCGCCAGCTCTCGGGAGATCGACAGGCCCAGACCAGTGCCGCCGTAACGCCGATTGGTGGTGCCGTCGGCCTGGCGGAACGCTTCGAAAATTACGTCGTGCTGATCAGCGGGAATACCGATGCCCGAGTCACGAACGGCAAACGCGATCTGCTCCCCCTCGCGGCGCGTCACACGCAGCTCTACCGAGCCTTTCTCGGTGAACTTGAAGGCATTCGACAGCAGGTTCTTGAGGATTTGCTCCAGCCGCTGGCGATCGGTGTAGAGGCTCGACGGCAGGCCTTCATCCAGTTCCACGTTGAACTGCAGCGTTTTCTCCAGCGCCTGGGCGAGGAACAGGCTTTTCAGACCGTCGACCATGCGCGTCAGAATCAGCAATTCTGGACGCACGTCGAGCTTGCCCGCCTCGACCTTGGAGATATCCAGGATGTCGTTGATCAGATTCAGCAGGTCGTTGCCTGCCGAATAGATCGAGCGCGCGAACTGAACCTGATCATCATGCAGATTACCGTCCGGGTTGTCGGCCAGCAGTTTGGCGAGAATCAGCGAGCTGTTCAGCGGCGTGCGCAGCTCATGGGACATGTTGGCGAGGAATTCGGATTTGTAACGGCTGGCTCGCTGGAGCTCATCGGCGCGCTCTTCGAGCATCAGCTGCACCTCGTGCAGGCGATTGTTCTTCAGGTCCATCGCGTCGCGCTGACGCGCCAGTTCCTGGGTGTGTTCCGCAAGCTGCTCGTTGGTCTGCTCCAGCTCGGCCTGCTGTTCTTCCATGTGCGCCTGGGATTCACGCAGGGCGCTGGATTGCTCTTCCAGTTCTTCGTTGGCGGCGCGAAGCTCTTCCTGTTGCACCTGCAGTTCTTCGTTGAGCTGCTGGGTTTCGGCGAGCATGCGTTGCAGCCGCTGGCGGTAGCGGGCCGCCTCGATCGCCGAACCGATGTTCTCCCGCACGCGGCTGAGCAGCTCGCTGTCCTCGTCACGCAACGGCCGCAGGAAGGCCACTTCCAGCACAGCGTTGAGCATTCCGCTGTCTTCTATGGGGAAGATCAGCACAGATGTCGCGTCCGCGCTGCCCAGCGCTGAGCTGACTTTCAGATACCCCTGAGGCAGGTTGTCCAGCCGCATCACGCGGCGCTCCAATGCGGCCTGGCCTACCAGGCCCTCGCCGATTTCCAGGGTGCGGTCACTGTTCAACCGGTCCTTGTCCCACCCGAACTCGGCGACACGCCGCAACTTGCTGTCCTGAGTGACGTATAGCGCGCCTACGGACACATCGATGTAGCGCGACAGAAAGGTCAGCACGTTCTGACCAAGGGTCGGCAGCGTCTGCTCGCCTATGATCGATTCACTGAGTTGGGTCTGACCACTTCGGTACCAGGCCTGCTTCTCCAGCGCAGCTGCATGCGCCTGCTGCCGATCGAGCGAATCGGCGTAGCTCTCCGCCAAGGTGAACAGATCGCGCCGGCCAAAATAGACCAACAAACCGCTGAATATCAGGCTGAACAGCAGAAAACTGCCAATCAGCACGGTTGTGATCATCTCCGACGTGTCGGTGCGTTCGGCTCGAATCTGGCGCTCGTGAGCGATGAAATCGTTCAGCAGGCGGCGCTGCTCCTCCTTTATCTGCAAGCCTTGCTTGCTGCGGACGTAGTCAACGATGGATTCTTCGGCAGCGCGACGGGTAATCGCTTCTTCGGCAAAGCCGACCCACTGCTCATGTAGCCGGCCGACTCGCTCAATACGATTCAGCTGTACCGGATCATCTTCCGCGTACTCTTTCAGCTTGCTCATTTGGCCGTCGAACACGGGTAGTTCGTTTCGATAGGGCTCCAGGAATACATCTTCTCCTGCGATGAGATAGCCGCGCATGGAGGCTTCCATGTCGCCCATCACTTTCAGCATATCGTGCGCGTGGGCAACCCCGACCACGGAGCGCTCGACCCAATGACCGACGTTGAGCAGAAAATAGACGATGGCGCTGAAAAAGAACGCACTGAGAAAACCGAAGCCGAGCGGCACCGCCACGTTACGGTTGAGGATGCGCTTGAATTGAGTTTGATCGATGAAAGAGTCGCCCATCTGGTTCCTTCCCAGGCTCTGTGCCAAGACAGAGACCCACGGCCGCGCGGGCAGTTGCATCGCGTCGAAGCGCGCGCTCTGATCCCGTCAAGTTCTAGGTGATTCGCGTGAGATGCCGCCAGGCACGCAGTAGACCGGGGACTTTACACCGCCTCGCTTGCAAGCACAAAAAAGCCCGGCCGAGCGGCCGGGCTTTGGATGCATAGATGTCGATCAGCGGCGAGCGATGATCCATACCGCATGAATGATGCCGGGGATGTAGCCCAGCAATGTCAGCAAAATGTTCAGCCAGAAGGCGCCACCCAGGCCGACTTGTAGAAAAACGCCGAGTGGCGGTAGCAGAATCGCGATGATGATGCGGATCAGGTCCATTGTGGTTCCCCTTGGTCAAATTTGGCCGTGCAGCCTTACCCTGAATCGACCGGGTTGCCGGATAGGGGTTCATTTATCTGTGCCAAACCACCGGCTCGTGCTGCTATCGGCATCGCTATAACGCTGATGCCAGGGCAATCACCATCAATCAGGCAGTGACTGTGAAAATCCGGAAGCGACCGTTTGAGTCGCCTAGGGCACCCAGAGGGGTACGGGAGGAGAGATGACGCGGCTCACCGTGGATGGGGTCGCTGATGCGTCGATGCCAGCGGCCTCGTGAGCGACCAGCATCACCAAACGACTCGCCTGGCGGGCCAACTGTCGCAGCCAATCGGCTGCCTTGCCATAGGCGGATAGTCGAAGACCGAAACCTGCGCATTCAATGGTCTCAGGAGCGCTCACGTGGCTGGGGCTTGTCGCGTTTGCGACGGATGTTGATCCATGAGAGCACCGCCAACGCGACCATTAATCCGGTCATGTTGTAGTTGCCGATCGCCGCGTAACCGAGCGCGGCCAACGAGCAGGCCAGTAGGCCGATCCAGCGCACATATCCCATCAGGACGCGCACTGTGGCGCCGACACGGTCATCCTCTTGGCGCGCCATCAGTGCGGCCTCGCCTGCATGCGCTCCAGCTCCTTGGCATCGTGGCTGCAGAACAAGGCCACCTCGTTCTTGTGTTCCAGCGAGAGCGTCCAGAGCCGGTGCTGATTGGCCAGCCGTGCCGTCCGATCCACTTCCATCATTCGCTGATAGAACCGCAGGCCCGGCGTGCAGTGCCGCTCGGTCTGACCCACCTCGTCACGATAGAAGTAGGCATCACCGGCATGCAGCAGCCAGCCATCGCCGGTCTGTACCGCAACACCGGCATGGCCGTGGGTGTGGCCGGTCAGCGGGATGAGCAGGATCTCGGGCGGCAAGCCGCGCAGATCCCGCACTGCCTGGAAACCGAACCAGGTGTCACCGCCCGGCTCATAGAACTGCCAATTACGCACCTCGTCCCATTGCTGATGGCGATAACGCCGATGACCGAGAAAACTCTGGGTCGCGCGCGCCGCATCCATCTCGCGCTGCAACACATGCACCTGCGCGCTGGGGAAGTCCTCCAGCCCGTCGGCATGGTCGAAATCCAGATGCGTCAGCACGATGTGCTGCACGTCCTCTGGGCTGAAACCGAGCTGACGGACCTGCTCCAGGGCGGTCAGCTGGCGCTCGAACTTGATGTTGTTAAAAGCTATGAAGAAACCGCTGAGACGCTTGCGCGGCTCCAGCACATCGCAGCTGCCAAAGCCGGTATCGACCAGCACCAGGCCATGCGACGTGGTCTCGATCAACAGACAATGACACACCAGACTGGCGGTAAGCCCGCTGCTGAAACCATCAAACAACTTTCCGCCAATCGGACACATACAGCCACAGTTGAGATGGTGAATGCGCATGGAACCTCCTCTGGAGCTGATACCGTTCGTGTGCTCGCAAACCTGTCGCCAGGCCCTGCTTGCCGATCTCATGCCTACTTTTGTTGATGCGGGAGACGCGCCGCGATCGGTCACATCAGGCCCCTATGATCTGTGAGGCCCGGGAGCGCAGCAGAGTTCAGGTGACGGCATCCTTCCTGATGACCTGAGCCACCTGCACGGTAGGAAGGACGTTCGCCGGAGTGGGCTATCCTCAAAAGGACCTGCCATCAATAACCGATGTATCGCCAGCACTGGAGGTCTAACCCGATGCGCCTTCACCCGGCTTTCCGATTCGCCTGGCTCTGGATGTTGCTGCTGACTGTTGCCAGCGCTACCCATGCCGCCGGTTCGGTGGCGGTGTTACGTGTTGACGGGATCATCGGCCCGGCCAGTGCGGATTACGTCATTCGCGGCATCCAGCAGGCGCAAGAAAGCGAGGCCCAGCTGCTGGTGCTGGAGCTCGATACCCCGGGCGGGCTCGACACCTCGATGCGCGACATCATCAAGGAAATCCTCGCCAGCCCGGTGCCGGTTGCCACCTATGTCACCCCCAGCGGCTCGCGCGCAGCCAGCGCGGGGACTTACATGCTCTACGCCAGCCACATCGCCGCCATGAC
The DNA here is from genome assembly GCF_024448895.1 of Stutzerimonas stutzeri. Taxonomy (GTDB): domain Bacteria; phylum Pseudomonadota; class Gammaproteobacteria; order Pseudomonadales; family Pseudomonadaceae; genus Stutzerimonas; species Stutzerimonas stutzeri_Q. The sequence continues at coordinate 105,645 of NZ_JAMOIC010000002.1, read as the reverse complement.
GCCCGGCACCAATCTTGGCGCAGCCACCCCGGTACAGCTCGGCGGAACGGGTAGCCCCTCCGCGCCTTCGCCTGACGCGGAAAAGGATGACGGCTCGAACGGCGACGCCATGGGTCGCAAGCAGATGAATGACGCGGCGGCCTACATCCGCGGGCTGGCGCAACTGCGCGAACGCAATGCCGATTGGGCCGAACGCGCGGTACGTGAAGCCGTCAGCCTGTCCGCCCGCGAAGCGCTCGCCCAGGATGTGATCGACTACCTCGCCAGCGATCTCGACGACCTGCTCGTTCAACTGGACGGCAAGATCGTCGAGACCAACACGGGGGCGCGCACGCTGCAAACAGCCGGCGTCACGGTCGTGCGGCATGATCCAGACTGGCGGGTGCGTTTTCTGGCGGTGGTCACCAACCCCAGCGTGGCGCTGATCCTGATGATGATCGGCATCTACGGGTTGATATTCGAATTTTCCACTCCGGGCACTGGTGGCGGCGGTGTGATTGGCGGGATCTGCCTGTTGCTGGCGATGTTTTCGCTGCAGATGCTGCCGGTGAATTACGCCGGTGTCGCGCTGATCCTGCTGGGGCTGGCGTTCATGATTGCCGAAGCCTTCGTGCCGAGTTTCGGGGTGCTGGGCCTGGGCGGCGTTGCAGCCTTTGTCACCGGCGCGGTCATCCTGGTCGACACCGAGGTTCCCGGCTTCGGTATTCCGTTATCGCTTATCGCCACCCTTGCGGTCGTGAGCGCCTTGGTACTCGTGGTGATCGTACGGATGGCACTGAAAGCGCGGCGCCGCCCTCTGGTCAGCGGCGACAGCGAGCTGATCGGTGCACTGACTCCGATCACCGGCGTCGATGCGGGCGATCCAAGCAACGGCTGGGTGCAGCTGCAAGGCGAACACTGGCAGGTCCATAGCCCGGCACCCCTGCTGCCGGGCCAACAGGTACGCGTCGTGGCCAGGCGCGGATTACAACTGGATGTCACCGCGGCCGACGTGCCGCCAATCGAAAAGAGGTGAACCATGGGTTTGGAAATGAGCTTTATCGCGGTAGCGATACTGGTGATCGCGCTGCTTGCATCGACGTTCCGCATCCTGCGCGAATACGAGCGCGGCGTGGTGTTCCAGCTGGGACGCTTCTGGAAGGTTAAGGGCCCTGGGCTGATTCTGGTCATCCCCGGCATCCAGCAGATGGTGAAGGTGGACCTGCGCACTCTGGTGCTGGACGTTCCGACCCAGGACGTCATCTCGCGCGACAACGTTTCGGTCAAGGTGAACGCGGTCGTCTATTACCGCGTGCTGGACGCCGAGAAGGCCATCATCCAGGTCGAGGACTACCATTCGGCCACCAGTCAGCTGGCCCAGACCACCTTGCGCGCGGTCCTCGGCAAGCATGATCTGGACGACATGCTGGCCGAGCGCGAGCAGCTCAACAATGACATCCAGCAGGTGCTCGACGCACAGACCGATGCCTGGGGCATCAAGGTCGCCAATGTCGAGATCAAGCATGTGGATCTGGATGAGTCGATGATTCGCGCCATCGCTCGCCAGGCCGAGGCGGAACGCGAGCGCCGGGCCAAGGTCATTCATGCTGAGGGCGAATTGCAGGCGTCTGAGAAACTGATGCAGGCCGCCGAAATGCTAGGGCGTCAGCAAGGAGCGATGCAGCTGCGCTACATGCAGACCTTGAGCAACATCGCTGGTGACAAGAATTCGACCATCGTTTTCCCACTGCCCATGGAGTTGCTCCAGGGCCTGGGCAACCTCACCAAGAAATCCGAATAGAGACCCTTTATGCCCCTGCGCTCAGCCGTACCCGTTGTTCGCCTGCTGTCGGTCGTTCTGTTGACGCTGACACTCGCGGCCTGCGCCGCTTTCTCCAAGCGCGACCCGCTCAACGTGCAGGTCGCCGGCATTCAGCCGCTGCCCGGCGAAGGACTGGAGTTGCGCATGGCGGTCAAGCTGCGGATCCAGAACCCCAATGACATGGCGCTGGACTACAACGGCGTGGCGCTGGACCTGGAAATCAACGGCCGACGCCTGGCCAGCGGCGTCAGCGATGCGCTTGGCAGCGTGCCTCGATTTGGCGAAACCGTGCTCAGCATACCGGTGACCATTTCGGCCTTATCCGCCGCACGGCAGGCGCTGGGCCTGGCCGAACACATCGGCATGGAAGAGGTGCCCTACGTACTGCGCGGCAAACTCGCGGGCGGCCTGTTCGGCACTCAACGGTTTGTGGAGAAAGGCACGCTGGACCTCAACGGCGCATTAGCCAGCCCGTACCGACGTCCGTAGATATCGTCGAGATAAGCGCGCTCATTCGCCGCTTCGCGAGGCTTGTGGATCGGCACTTCGAGGAAGGGGCGTGCTGGGTAGTGAGTCAAAGGCGATCGCCAGCAAGCTCGCTCCTACGAAAAGCGCGACGTCTGATTGCTGACCTCTGCTCTCACCTCGCCGCTCCAGCGCTCATCTCGCCGCTCCGTAGGAGCCAGCTTGCTGGCGATCCGTACTTCAACGCCGCCTAGAATCCGAGCTACCACCTGATCGCGAGCAAGCTTTCTTCAGTGCCGCTCAATCCACCCGGCAATTGCCAGCCCGGCAGCGGTGAGCTTCGTGCGTTGGGTCCTGCTGCATCAGTTTGCGGGTCACGCCATTGGTCCAGCCGAAGCCGTCTTGAAGCGGGTACTCGCCTCCGCTTGCATGTTCGGTGCACGGCCTGAGCACGTATTTCTCCACCAGCTTGCTCTCGCGCTCGAACAGGTGCGAAACGATGCTTAGCCAGCGTTCCTCGATCTGCAGTGCCAGCGCATCGTGGCCGTAATGCTGCAGCCCGCGAATGCCCATCCACTGCAGGGGCGCCCAGCCGTTGGGGCGGTCCCATTGCTCACCGCTGCCGCTGACCTCGGTGGTCGCTAGCCCGCCAGGCGCCAGCAGACGCTTACTCACCACATCAGCCACCTTCCCCGCCTGCTCCGTGCTGGCGAGCTCGACGAACAGCGGCGTCAAGGTCGCGGCAGTTAGGTTGTCTCGCCGCTGCCCGAGGCACCAGTCGTAGTCGAAGTACGCGCCCCTCTGCTCGCTCCACAGGTATCGATCGATGGCCGCCAGCCTCGCTTCCGCCCGCTGGCGAAACTCCGCGGCGCAACCGTGGCGGCCCTTGGCCTCGCTGAGACGCGCGATCTGGCGTTCGAGCTTGTAGAGAAAGCTGTTCAGGTCCACCGGAATGATCTGCGTGGTTCGAATGCTTGAAAGCCGCTGCGGATCGCCCAGCCATCGTGAGCTGAAGTCCCAGCCGGATTCGGCTCCAGCGCGCAGGTCGCGGTAGACCTCATGGGCCGGCCGACTCGAGGAGCGCGCGGTTTCGATATCTTCGAGGTAGGACTCCTCGCGCGGCGTATCGCGCTCGTCCCAGTACCGGTTGAGCACGCTGCCGTCGGCCAGGCAGACGCAGCGTCGGTGCGTTTCACCGGGGCGCAGCTGATCGGCACCGTCATTCCAGAAGGCGTGCTCCTTGCGCAGCTGCGGCAGGTAATCGCTGGCGGGGTGAACACCGGATTCCTCGAACAGGTCGGTCATCAGCGCGAAAACCGGCGGCTGCGAGCGGCTCAGGTAGTAGGAGCGATTGCCATTGGGCACATGACCATAGGTGTCGATTAGATAGGCGAAATTGTCCGCCATTGCCTTCAGCAGTTCGCAGTGCCCACTTTCATCCAGGCCGAGCATGGTGAAGTAGGAATCCCAGTAGTACAGCTCGGAGAAACGCCCGCCCGGTACCACGTAATCGTGGGGCAGCGGCAGCAGCGACGAGTACTCGGGGTGCTGTCTGGGATGGCGCGTCAGCACCGGCCAGAGTCGATCGATGTGCTCGGCCAGCGAGTCGTTCGGATTGGCGACGAACTCGGTCTGCCTCTTTTCGTAGGGTTCGAAGTGCGTCATCACGAACGCCTTGAGGTCGAACCCGGGCTCGCCGCACTCAGCCCGATAGGCGTCGAGAATTCGCTCCGGATGCTGACGCGGGGCGCAGTCGACGAAGGTCTTGCTGTCTGGAAAGACGCGCTGCGTCTGAACGGCAACGAAGAGTTCCTGGTAACGGTCGGCCGGGCTCAGCGTGTCAGCGGCCGATACCGCATGAGTGTCGTAGTCGAAGGGGCTCAAGTCGGTATCAGTCATTGCTCGCTGTAGTTCCATAGCAGGCCGCCATCGATCACCAGTGTAGTACCGGTGACATAGTCAGCATCGTCCGAGGCAAGGAAGGCAACTGCGCCGGCCACGTCATGGGGCTGGCCGAGGCGCTTGGCCGGGATGTTCTCCAGCAGGCCTTCTAATTTCTCCGGCTGATTCATCAGCGCCTGATTGATTGGCGTCTCGATCGCGCCCGGGGCCACGTTGTTGACCGTGATCCCCAGCGGCGCCAGCTCGATTGCCATGTTTCGGGTGAGCATTTTCAGCCCGCCCTTGCTGGCGCAGTAAGCACTGAAATTGGGGAACGGCAGCTCCTCATGCACCGAGCTGTTGTTGATGATCCGCCCGCCGCGTCCGCTGTCACGCAGGTGCCGCGCAAACGCCTGGGACAGGAAGAACGGTCCGCGCAGATTGACGTTCAGCACCTGGTTGTAGTCCGCCTCGCTGGCATCCAGAAAGGCTGCATGTTTCTGAACCCCAGCGTTATTCACCAGGATGTCCAGCCGCCCCATCTGCTCGATGGCCTGCTCGATCAGCCGGTAGCAATTGGCGGGATCGCCTACATCGGCGGCGACAAAGAAGGCTTTGCGTCCGAGCGCACGAACCTGTTCCAAGGTTTCACGCGCTCCGTCATCCTCGCTTCGCCCGTTGATGATCAGGTCAGCACCCTCCCGCGCCAGGCGCACGGCGATGCCGCGGCCAATGCCCTGGGAGCTGCCTGTGACCAGCGCGACCTTGTTCTGCAATTTCATCGAAGCACCTCGTGTGGCTATCGAGCCGCATCGGCGACCCTGAGTCGTCAACGTGAGACGGATGCCGGCACCGGGGCGTTCAACGCCGCATGTTTTTGAATGCTTCAAGGCCGCCCGAAACGATGCCTTCAGGGCAGACAAATACGCTTTTGCAGGCGCAAAATGCCCGGCTCTCCGCTGCCCCGTTTCAGGACTTCCATGGCCACCGCCGATCTGCGCAAAGGTTATCTACTGGGTCTGACGACCTTTTCCATCTGGGGCCTGTTCCCGCTCTATTTCAAGTCCATCGAGCAATACGGCGCGCTGGAAATCGTCACCCAACGCGCGATCTGGTCGGCCCTGTTCGGCACGCTGGTGCTAAGCCTCTGGAAACATCCGGGCTGGTGGCAGGAGTTGCTCGCCCACCCGCGGCGGATTGGCGTGCTGATGATCTCCAGCATCCTGATCGCCAGCAACTGGCTGATCTACGTCTGGGCGGTCAACCACGGTCACATGGTCGAAGCGAGCCTGGGCTACTACATCAACCCCTTGGTGAATGTGCTGCTGGGGCTGATCGTACTACGCGAGCGCTTGCGACCCCTGCAATGGCTGGCCGTGGCGATGGCCGCGGTGGGTGTGCTGTTGCAACTGGTGAAGCTCGGCGATTTCCCTTGGGTTTCGATCGCTCTTGCGCTGAGCTTCGGCAGCTACGGCTTGTTGCGCAAACAAGCCCCTGTCGCCGCGCTGCCAGGGCTGGTAGTGGAAACATGGCTGTTACTACCAATTGCTTTGGGTTGGCTGTTCTTCTTTGGATCAGGCACGAGCACCGAATGGTCGTTCTGGAGCGATCCCCAGGCGCTCTGGCTGGTGGCCGCCGGGCCGGTGACGCTGTTGCCGCTGCTGTGCTTCAACGCCGCCGCGCGCCATCTGCCCTATTCCACGCTGGGGTTTCTGCAGTACATCACGCCGACGCTACTGCTGATCCTGGCGGTATGGGTGTTCAACGAACCCTTTCCCACGGACCGCCAGCTGGCATTCATCTTTATCTGGGCGGGCCTCGCCGTGTACAGCTACGACGCCTGGCGTGTGATGCGCAAAGCAGCGGTACGCTGACGGCTGCTTATTCGGCCGGCTGCAGCTTGAGCTCCACCATCAGATCATCGGCGAGCGTTTCCAGGTGTTCCTGCAGCTCGTCCAGGGGCAACTCGGTCGGCACCGCCAGCAGAGCGTCGGCACGGAACAGCAATTCGTTGGTCATTGGCGCAGGCAGCACGTCAGTGTCCAGGCTTTCCAGATTCACACCATGACGAGCCAGCAGCTGGGTGATGTCGCGAACAATCCCGGCGCGGTCATTGCCCACCAGCTGCAGCTGGATCATGCGCCAGCTCCGTTGCGGTTCTTTGCCGCTGTGAGCGAAGAGCACGCGGATGCCCTGCTGCTCGAGCTGCTGCAAGGCGTCGATCAGGTCGGCGTGCGCCTGAGCCGGAACCGCGACTCGAAGAATCCCGGCGAACTGACCGGCCATGCGCGACATGCGGCTCTCCAGCCAGTTGCCGCCATGATCGGCAATGCACTTGGCTACCCTCTCGACCAGCCCGGGCTGATCCTCGGCGATGACGGTTAGGACGAGATGATCCATCTTTGGCTCCTTCATTAGAAAGTTACGGCGACCGGCGCTGACCGGGCGCGCATTGAAAGCAATGGACCGCGCCCGTGGCGTCCGGCTCCATAGGTATAGAACAAACTGCTGCCTACGCCGGGTCAGCGAGGCAATTTCACGGATCGCCAACGGCCTCGGGCAAGGCCCTTAAAGGGCTCTGGCGCGCAGCTGCGTGGCGGACTGATTTTCCGAACGGCTTCATGTAGTATCCGTCGACCCGGACTACAAGAAGAAACTGTCCGACGGATTTGAAGAAGAACCAAGTGAGGCGAGAGATGACTGAGCGCGTTCAAGTCGGTGGCCTGCAGGTCGCCAAAGTCCTGTACGACTTCGTGAACAACGAAGCGATTCCTGGTACTGGTGTTGAGGTCGAAGCCTTCTGGGCCGGCGCTTCCAGCGTCATCCACGACCTGGCGCCGAAGAACCGCGCGCTGCTGGCCAAGCGCGACGACCTGCAGGCACAAATCGATGCCTGGCATCAGGCGCGCGCGGGTCAGGCTCATGATGCGGCAGCCTACAAAACCTTCCTGCAGGAGATCGGTTACCTGTTGCCGGAAGCCGAAGATTTCCAGGCCACTACACAGAACGTTGACGAAGAAATCGCCAGCATGGCAGGCCCGCAGCTGGTGGTGCCGATCATGAACGCGCGTTTCGCCCTGAACGCCGCCAACGCGCGCTGGGGCTCGCTGTATGACGCGCTCTACGGCACCGATGCCATCTCCGAAGACGATGGCGCGAGCAAAGGCCCCGGCTACAACGAAGTCCGCGGCAACAAGGTCATCGCTTATGCGCGCGCCTTCCTCGACGATGCCGCCCCGCTGGAAACCGGCTCGCATGCCGATTCCACCGGTTACCGCATCGAAGCCGGCAAGCTGGTCGTCACGCTGAAAGACGGAAGCACCGGGCTGAAGAACGCCGCTCAACTCCTTGGTTTCCAGGGCGACGCTAACGCGCCGATTGCCGTGCTGCTCAAGCACAACGGCATTCATTTCGAAATCCAGATCGACCCTGCCAGCCCCATCGGCCAGACCGATGCAGCGGGTGTGAAGGACGTGCTGATGGAATCGGCGCTGACCACCATCATGGATTGCGAAGACTCCATCGCCGCGGTCGACGCCGACGACAAGACCCTGGTCTACCGCAACTGGCTCGGCCTGATGAAGGGCGATCTGGTCGAGGAGCTGGACAAGGGCGGCAAGCGCATCACTCGCGCCATGAATCCGGATCGCGTCTATACCAAGGCCGACGGCAATGGCGACCTGACTCTGCATGGCCGCTCGCTGCTGTTCATCCGCAACGTCGGTCACCTGATGACCAACGACGCGATTCTCGACAAGGAAGGCAACGAGGTACCGGAAGGCATCATGGACGGCCTGTTCACCAGCCTGGCCGCGATGCATAACCTCAAGGGCAGCACCACCCGCGCCAACAGCCGCACCGGCTCGATGTACATCGTCAAACCGAAGATGCATGGCCCGGAAGAAGTGGCGTTCGCCACCGAACTGTTCGGTCGCGTCGAGGACGTGCTGGGCCTGCCGCGCAACACCCTGAAAGTCGGCATCATGGACGAGGAGCGCCGCACCACGGTCAACCTCAAGGCGTGCATCAAGGAAGCGCGCGAGCGCGTAGTGTTCATCAACACCGGCTTCCTCGACCGCACCGGTGACGAAATTCATACCTCCATGGAAGCCGGCCCTGTAGTCCGCAAGGCGGCCATGAAAGCCGAAAAGTGGATCACCTCTTACGAGAACAACAACGTCGACGTGGGTCTGGCCTGCGGCCTGCAGGGCAAGGCGCAGATCGGCAAAGGCATGTGGGCGATGCCCGACCTGATGGCGAGCATGCTCGAGCAGAAGATCGGACACCCCATGGCCGGTGCCAACACCGCCTGGGTCCCCTCGCCTACCGCCGCCACGCTGCACGCCATGCACTACCACAAGGTAGACGTGTTCGCCCGTCAGGCTGAACTGGCCAAGCGTGAAAAGGCATCGGTCGACGACATCCTCACCATCCCGTTGGCACCCAATACCAACTGGACCGAAGACGAGAAGCGCAACGAGCTGGACAACAACGCCCAGGGCATCCTCGGCTATGTGGTTCGCTGGATCGACGCGGGTGTCGGTTGCTCGAAAGTGCCGGACATCAACGACATCGCCCTGATGGAAGACCGCGCTACCCTGCGCATTTCCAGCCAGCACATGGCCAACTGGCTGCGCCATGGCGTCGTGACCCAGGAGCAGGTAGTCGAAAGCCTCAAGCGCATGGCACCTGTAGTGGATCGTCAGAACGCTGGTGATCCGACCTATCGCCCACTGGCCCCGGACTTCGACAGCAATGTCGCCTTCCAGGCCGCTTTGGAACTGGTCCTCGAAGGTACCAAGCAGCCCAACGGCTATACCGAGCCGGTCCTGCACCGCCGCCGCCGTGAGTTCAAGGCCAAGAACGGTCTGTAACCCCCGCGCCAGCAGCAAAAGAGCCGCCCTACGGGGCGGTTTTTTTATGCCTGAATCCGATAGATGACACTCAAGTTACAACCGCATCGTCCGATAAACGTGACCAAGAAAACAAATTCAGTCACAACTTTTCGGATTGATGGCGTATCGCCATCACACACCTTTTCGTAGTATCCGCTGCCCGCCGTGGAGTCGATGCATGTTCAAGAATTTTTCGCTGACCGCCAAGCTGTCCCTGGTGCCCGCCGTGGCCCTGTTCGGACTGGTGCTGTATGTCGGATACACCTCGTTGCAGCTGTCCGCCACGGACTCACGACTGGTCAGCATTGAAACGCAGAGTTATCCGACGCTGGAAAAAGCAGACGCCGTGATTTTTCAGTTTTCACGCGTACCGGGGCTGCTGAACAACGCTGTGGCCGCTGGTGAGTCAGGGGTTCTCGACGAGGCGCGTGACGTGCTCAAAGAGGTCGACGGACAGCAGCAGTCGCTGGCGACCCTTTTGGACGACCAGCCTCAGCAACGGCAGGCCCTGGATAGCTGGCGCGCCGCGGTCAAGGCGTACGCGGACAACTCCCTGGATGCCTCGGCAAAGCTGATCGATGGCAGCGCATCGTTCGATGACCTGCGACCGAGCCTGGACCGCATGGCCAGCGATCTGGCCCAGGCTCAAAAACTGGCAACCGAGTTTCGCGCCGGTGCTTATGCCGACTTCCAGCAGACACTTGCCGAAACTCGTGAGGCAAACGAGAACACCACTCGTCTGGGAATCATCCTGAGCCTGGTATTGATCGTGGTGGTGGGCGTCGGTGCCTGGCTGGTGATTCGCAGCGTCATGAGCAACGTGCGCGGCGTAATCGCTTCACTGCAATCCATCGCTCGTGGCGATGGCGATCTCACCCAACGTGTGAACGTGAAATCGAACGACGAAATCGGCGCGATGATCGAGCTGTTCAACGGCTTTCTGGACAAGCTGCAGCGCACGATTCGCCAGATCATCGAGGCTGCCAGCCCGCTCGGCCAGGTTTCCAAGGAGCTTTACAACCTGACCCAGGGCTCGGAAGAGAACGCCAAGTCGCAACAGCACCATACCGACTCGATCACCCGCGACATCCTCACCATGACCGGTAGCATTCAGGAAGTGGCGCATCGCTCGCAGCAGGCCTCCAATGAAGCCAACTCGGCTGCACGCCAGGCCGCTACCGCACGCGAGCACGTCGGAAGCCTCTCCAGCGGCATCAGCGATCTTGGCGACAGCGTAATGGGCGCGGTCAAGGCCATGGAACAGCTGGAAGAAGAAACCCAGGAAGTCGGCTCGGTCCTGACCGTCATCCGTAGCATCGCCGAACAGACCAACCTGCTGGCGCTCAACGCGGCTATCGAAGCCGCCCGTGCCGGCGAACAGGGTCGCGGTTTTGCCGTAGTGGCTGACGAAGTGCGCAACTTGGCGCAGAAGACCGCGGCCTCCACCGCCGAAATCCAGCAGATCATCCAGCGCCTGCAAAGCAGCGCCAACACCGTGCTCAACGTCATGAACAGCAATGGCGAAAAGTCACGAGCAAGCATCGAGCGCTCGGTCGAAGCGACTCAGCTACTCGAGACCATTGCGCGCACGGTCAACCAAATTGACGAACTCAATGCCGGCATCGCCCAGTTCACTCAGGAGCAGATAGGCCTTTCGAGTTCGATTCAGCAAGAAACCCAAGTGTTGCAGCAGGACGCGCAAGCAACCGCAAACGGAGCCGAAGCAACGGCCCGCCTGGGCGAACAACTGGTTAGCACGGGCGATCATCTGCGTGCAGCCACGGCCCAATTCCGCGTTTAAAAATAAGCTTTAAGGAGCATCTGATGACCGCAGTACGTGTTATCGGCCTGGCAGCCGTCTGCCTGGCAACCACCCAAGCCTTCGCCCTGGAACAGGGTGAGCACCGCTTCAACGGTTTCGGCACCGTCGGCTTCACCCACCTGGGTGGCGAAGATGAAGGCCGCAGCTATGGTATCCAGGGACAGACTAACGATTCCTGGCGCGGCGACCAGCTCTCCAAGTTCGGCGCGCAGCTGAGCTATGGCATCACCGATACCGTTGGCGTCACCGTTCAGACCACTGCCAAGGCGCAGCAGGATGAATGGAAAGCCAACCTGGAGTGGGCTTACCTCTCCTGGCAGACAACCGATCAGCTGATGCTTCGTGCCGGCCGCCTGCGCAGCCCGGTCTACATGTATTCCGAAAGTCTCGACGTTGGCTACAGCTACCCATGGCTGCGCCTACCGGACGAGGTTTACAGCCAAGTCCAGGTGACCAACTACGAAGGCGTCGATGCGGTCTACACCGTACCGCTTTCCTACGGCTCAGTGACCTTCCAGGTTGCTGGCGGTCAGGCAAAGAATCGCGACTACTACGCTTATGACGAACAGTTCGATATCGATTACGGCAATCTGTTTGGCGCCAGCGTAAGCCTGGCGACCAACGATTTCGGCACGCTGCGTATCGGTTATGTCGAAGCAGATATCAAGACTGATATCAACGGTACCGTTAATGTCGCGCCGGGCATCACCGCACCGCTGAGCCTACTGACTCTCGATAAAGAGAAAGGCAAGTTCACCTCGATCGGCTACCAGTATGACAATGGCACCTGGGTCAGCAGCAACGAGTGGACCTCGCGCATGATCGAGAATGATGGCATGGAGTCCATTGACTCGTTCTACCTGATGGGCGGCCGTCGCTTTGGCGACTTCCTGCCGCACGTGACCTACGCACAGCTGGACGACAACGGTGGTCGCCAGAGTTCGTGGACCATGGGTCTGAACTACCAAGCCGCACCTACTGTGGTGGTCAAAGGCGAGTACAAGCGCGTAGACACCAAGAACGGCTATGACGGCGTGTTTACCCGCAACGCTCAAGAAGTGTTCAACAACGCCGTGTACGATCTTAGCTCCGGCACCCGGGGCGCCCCTGCCCGCAACTACGACGGCGACATCGTTTCCGTCGGCGTTGATTTCGTATTCTGAGGAGCGTCCAGATGAAAACATCCCTTCGCATCCTCGGCAGCGCAGCGCTGCTTGGCATGGTGTCCATGGCTCACGCCGGGGTCGCCGTGATCGTCAACCCGGGCGCCGCCAAAGCACCCTCGCAGTCCGACGTGGCCAACATCTTCCTGGGCAAGGACAAGTCCATGAAGGGCGTCGACCAAGCCGGCTGGACGCCTGCCAAAGAGGCGTTCTATTCAGGCGTCACCAACAAGAACGAGTCGCAGCTCAAGTCGTACTGGTCAGGGCTGATCTTCACCGGTAAAGGCCAGCCACTGCCAAGCGTCGCAGACGACGCAGCGATGGTCGCCAAGGTTGCGGCTGAAGCCGACGCAATCGGCTATGTCGACAGCGCCGCAGTCAACGATTCGGTGAAAGTTGTGTTCACGCTTCCGTAACCAAGCACCACAGGAAATAACCGCCCCTTGCTTCGGCATCGGGCGGTTTTTTTATGCGTGCAAAACCCTGCAACACCCCCGGATCAATGGCTGACCCTTGTCAGCCCGAAGCGGGCCGCTGGCGACTAGACTTACGTCCAATGTGCCGGCATGGCCCCTCCGCCCACCATTGGGCGCAAACAATGGAATCGAACCATGAGCAAAGCCAATGCTTTCGCCGAGGCAGGCAAAACTGCCGTACTGCAGAACATCCATGGAACCATGGAATTTCTGCGCAAGTACCCGCCGTTCAATCAGATGGAGCCGGGACACCTCGCCTATCTGGTGGAGAATTGCCAGCTGCGCTTCTACAGCGAAGGCGACTGCATCATTTCGCCTGATGACGGCGTGGTCGAGCACTTCTATATCGTCAAGCAGGGCCGCGTTCATGGCCAGCGACCACATACCAGCAAACGCGGCACGGAAACCACCTTCGAGGTGATCGTGGGCGAGTGCTTTCCGATGGCCGCACTGATGGGCGAGCGCGCCACGCGCACCGGACATTTCGCTGCCGAGGACACCTTCTGCTTTCTGCTGAACAAGCCAGCATTCGTCAAGCTGGTGTCCAAGTCCGCCTCATTTCGTGACTTCGCCATGCGCGGCGTCAGCAGCCTGCTCGATCTGGTCAACCAACAGGCACAGATGCGCGCGGTAGAAAGCCTCGGCGAACAGTATTCACTGGAGACCAGTGTGGGCGAACTGGCGCTGCATCATCCGGTGTCCTGCCCGCCGACAATGCCGCTGGCCGAGGCGGTGGCGCTGATGCATGAAAACAATGTGGGCAGCGTGGTGATCACCGATCACGAATTGCACCCGCAGGGTATTTTCACATTGCGCGATTTGCGCCGCGTGATCGGAACCGGCACGACGGAGCTGACCACGCCCATCAGCCAGTTCATGACCCAGGACCCGTTCTACCTGCCCCCGGACGCAACGGCCTTCGACGCGGCGATCGCAATGACCGAGCGCCATATCGCCCACGTCTGCGTCGTCGAGAACGGACTGTTGCGAGGCGTCATCTCCGAACGTGATCTGTTCTCGTTGCAGCGCGTGGACCTGGTTCATCTGGCGCAGGCGATCTCTCATGCCGACCGCGTCGAAACACTGGTAATCATCCGCAGCCGCATCCTGCAGCTGGTCGACAACATGCTGGCTCACGGCGCATCGTCGACACAGATCACTCACATCATCACGTTGCTCAACGATCACACCGTGTGTCGTGTCATCGAGCTGGCCATTGAGGCGCTCGGCGACCCCGGTATTCCATTCACCTGGCTGTGTTTCGGCAGCGAGGGGCGCCGCGAGCAGACGCTGTATACCGATCAGGACAACGGCATTCTGTTCGAAGCCGCTGATGCTGCCGAAGCCGCACATATCCGTGGGCACCTGCTGCCCTTGGCCGAGAAGATCAACCGCGATCTGGATACCTGCGGCTTCACGCTGTGCAAGGGCAACATCATGGCCGGCAATCCGGAGCTTTGCCTGTCACGGCAGGAGTGGCGCCGGCGCTTCAGCTCCTTCATTCGCGATTCAACGCCGGAGAACCTGCTCAGCAGCACCATCTACTTCGATCTGCGGGCGATCTGGGGGCCCTGTGAAGGATATGAGCAACTGCGCGCACATCTGCTGGAGGAGATCGGCGAGAACCGCCTGTTCCAACGCATGCTCGCCGAAAATGCATTGCGCCACCGGCCGCCAGTTGGACGTTTCCGCGATTTCGTGGTGACCCGCAAAGGCGAAGGCAAAGCGACCCTGGATCTGAAAGTTCAAGGCCTCACACCCTTCGTCGATGGCGCCCGCCTGCTCGCACTGGGTCACGGCATCACCACCTGCAATACGCTGGAGCGGTTACGCCTTCTGGTGGAGAGAAAAGTCATCGATGACAAGGACGGCGCCGCATACGAAGAGGCCTACCACTTCATCCAGCAAACCCGCATGCAGCAACATCAACAGCAGGCGCGTGACGGGAGGCCTTACTCCAATCGCCTCGATCCCGACAGCCTCAACCACCTGGACCGGCGTATCCTGCGTGAATCATTCCGACAGGCCCAGCGCCTCCAAAGCAGTCTGGCCCTGCGCTATCAGTTATGAATATGCCCTGGTTCAAATTGCGTGGCCCCATACTCGACCTGGAGCAGCACCAGCGTCGCGATCAGCTGCACCCTCCTGCGGCGCTGGACCAATGTGCGCTGCAGGATCAGCGCATGGTGGTTCTGGACCTTGAGACCAGCGGGCTGGACATGCGCCGTGACATCGTTCTGTCCATTGGCGCTGTGGTGATCGAAGGTGGCGGTATCAATCTGGGTGACCAGTTCGAATCGACGCTGCTGCGGCCTGCGCAAAAGGTCAGCGAAAGCGTGCTGATTCATGGCATCGCGCCCAGCGAACTCGAGGCCGGCGAAGACCCGGCCGAAGCGCTGCTCGATTTCATGGAGTTCGTTGGTGACAGCCCTATCCTCGCATTCCATGCCAGTTTCGATCAGCGCATGCTGACCCGTGCGCTGAAGCAGACGCTGGGTTACAAGTTGCGCCATCCGTTCTTCGATGTTGCGGAGCTCGCGCCCATGCTCTGCCCGGACAACCGACTCCGACACAATGGCCTGGATGACTGGTGCACCCATTTCGGCCTGCACGTCCTGCAACGTCACCATGCCAGCGCCGATGCCCTTGCGACAGCCGAGCTGGCGTTGATCCTCATGAGCAAAGCCAAGCGCCAGGGGCTGGACAGCCTGACGGCCCTGCAACAACGGCTGGCAAACTGGCGACAGCGGCAGCAAGCTAACTTCATGTAAAGGTCGCCTCAACTGCCAGCAGAGCAGCCGGTCTCGTTGCTTGGCGATGCCAAGTGGGCCGCACATAACAAGCAGCGGAAGGACAGGGGCTGAAAGCGGCTTTGCTTCGCCGGGAAAGTTCTTTAATCGCAACCGATCCGCAGTGCGGTTAGAGCCAACGACCTCGCGGAACAGTCTACGACTGAGCACTCAATAACCGTTGCCCACCCAACTCCGAGCAGGCACCGATTTTTTTTAACAAAACTTGGGGCAGCTGCGCTCTACGAGCGGACTACAGCTTCTCACCCAGGCACACAACTCGATAAAGCGGCGCGTCGACATCAAGTTTGGTCATGCTTTCGAACTTTGCCTGACCAGCGTTATTGAGCCTGAACATCGTCCGCTCGCTGCAGAGCAACTGGTGAGGCCCGTTGGATACAGTGGACATCAGGTGTTCCTTCTTGAATCGGTAAAGAACGAACCGCGCTACACGCCCCTGGCTGGTCTCATCGATTTGCGCATTGGCGCCGTCCAGAACGGTATAGCCCAACGGCATCGGAAATTGCATGGTCCAGGGCCGCCAGAGCATTTCGCCCTTCTCGCTCGACACCACCACCGATCCTTCTGGCAGCCGTGCTTCGGTGCTCTCGAACCAGGTGTATTCGTAATGAATGGTGTAAGCCAGCATACCCAAGCCGGCGCATACCGGAATGATCCATTTCGGCACTCGCTTGCGCGTCAGTGAGCGCAGCAGCAGCCCGATCCCTGCACCCGCTACACCAGCGACGATTGCCGCGATTAAATGCCAGAACATATAAAACTCCCCTAAAAAAATCGGGCTTCCATATGGAAGCCCGACTTCTACCTCAACCTTGTGTCAGAACAGGTCTGACGTCCGGCTGCATTATCAGTTAGTGATCAAGCGCAACGCCAGCACCCTTAGGGGTACGAACGCTCTCGACCAGATCCTGAATCTCCTGCGGCGGCGGCTCGGTAGCCATCGAAACAGCGTAGGCAACAGCGAAGTTCAGCATGGCACCCACGGCACCGAAGGCCTGTGGGGAGATGCCCATCCACCACTGATCAGGCGTGTTCGGGATGCTCGCAGTGCCAGGGATGAAGAACCAGCCCAGGTACAGGAAGATGTACACCGCGGTGGAAATTACACCGACCAGCATACCGGCGACGGCGCCCTTGCTGTTCACGCGCTTGGAGAAGATCCCCATCATCAGCGCCGGGAACAGGCTCGCTGCGGCAAGACCGAACGCCAATGCCACCACCTGCGCGGCGAACCCAGGAGGATTCAAGCCCAGCCAGGTTGCCAGCAGGATCGCTGCCGTCATGGCTAGACGGGCGGCCAGCATCTCGTTCTTCTCACTGATTTTCGGATTGATGAGTGTCTTGATCAGGTCGTGACTGATTGCCGAGGAAATTGCCAGCAGCAGACCCGCAGCTGTCGACAAGGCTGCCGCAATGGCACCCGCAGCGATCAGACCAATAACCCAGCCTGGCAGATTGGCGATTTCCGGGTTGGCCAGAACGATGATGTCATTGTTCACGGTCAGCTCGTTGCCGTTCCAGCCACGCTCTGTGGCGGTGGGAGTGAAGGCGGCGTTGGTGTCGTTGTACATCTGCACACGACCGTCGGCGTTCTTGTCTTCCCAAGCGATCAGGCCAGTCGTTTCCCAGGTCTGGATCCACTCTGGACGATCTTCGTAGCGGATCGCTTCGGCCTGTGGGCCTTCCGGATAGATAGTCTGAACCAGGTTCAGACGAGCCATGGAGGCAACAGCTGGAGCGGTGAGGTACAGGAGGGCGATGAAGACCAGGGTCCAGCCAGCGGACCAGCGGGCATCAGCCACCTTTGGTACGGTGAAGAAGCGAATGATTACGTGCGGCAGACCAGCAGTACCGATCATCAGCGACAGGGTGAACAGGAACATGTTCAGCTTGTTGTCGACGTCAGCAGTGTAGGCAGTGAAACCAAGATCAGTAACGACTTGATCCAGCTTGTCCAGAAGCGGCACGCCCGACTCTAAGTGGGTGCCGAACATGCCGAACATTGGGATCGGGTTGCCAGTCAGCTGCATTGCAATGAACACGGCCGGAATGGTGTAGGCGATGATCAGCACTACGTACTGCGCAACCTGGGTGTAGGTAATGCCCTTCATGCCGCCGAATACCGCGTAGGCGAACACGATGGCAGCAGCAATCCAGATACCTGCGGAATTGCTCACTTCCAGGAAGCGGGAGAACGCAACGCCAGCACCGGCCATCTGACCGATTACGTAAGTAACGGAGATGAGGATGAGGCAGACGACTGCAGTCAGACGAGCGCCACGGCTGTAGAAACGGTCACCGATGAAGTCTGGCACGGTGAACTTCCCGAACTTGCGCAGGTAGGGCGCAAGCAGCATCGCCAGCAGCACGTAGCCGCCGGTCCAGCCCATCAGGTAGACGGAAGTGGCATAACCACCGGAGGCGATCAAGCCTGCCATGGAGATGAAGGAAGCTGCAGACATCCAGTCTGCCGCTGTAGCCATACCGTTGGTTACAGGGTGAACACCCCCACCAGCGACATAGAATTCTTTGGTCGAACCCGCGCGGGCCCAGATCGCGATCCCGATATAAAGCAGGAAGGACGCGCCCACGAACGACATGTTGATCCAATATTGACTCATGGCTTACTCCTCAACCCCGAATTCCTTGTCCAGTTTGTTCAGCCGCCACGCGTAGTGGAAGATGATCGCAATGAACGTGATGATGGAACCTTGTTGAGCGAACCAGAAGCCCAGATCCGTTCCCCCAACAGGGATACCGGATACCAGCGGACGCAATAGGATGCCAAAACCATATGAGACTAGAGCCCAGACCACTAAGCTCCATGTGATAAGGCGAACGTTCGCCTTCCAGTACGCAGCAGCATTTGTTTTATCGGCGTCGGCCATGACGTTCTCCGTCTTATTTTTATTACGGGTAAAGGGAACCACATCGTGAATCTAGCAAGGATGTGTAACAGAAAGATAGCCCCGACTTTAGTCTGACTAGGCATGCTGCGCGGGCGCGATCAGTGAGTTTGGCGAGCCCACAGGCGCTTTTGTATCGTCCTGTCTAGAGGCGATCAGCGTGCAGAGGGCAGGGATCGAAAAACCGCCAGAAAGTCCCTAACCTCGACCAATACTGCCCGCCCGTATGTGCTCGTCGACATCTATCTATAAGCCCGGCTTTGCCAGGTTTGCATATATAGCTGCCCACACTAAAACTCGGAAACTCTACTTATCCGTACCCAATCAATATTACATATATAAGTTGGATCGAACTTCGAGAAGTTAACAGTGAGCCATTCACGAATTCTTCCGCGGGCGAGATGTATGCATGAATATGTATGCACGAATGCATATCCAAACCGCTCGTTCGATCAATGATATTACTCACTATTGAAGTCGCATATTCGAACGCCGAGCGGCTCAGGACCAAGCGCACAGCAACAATGCACTGCTGATACTCCAGCCATGGGAAAAGGCTAAAGAATGCGGCCAACATCAATAGGCGTTGAATCTCGGAACGAGCTCAGAAGGCCCAGCGGTGCGAGCCGGCTGGCCGTTCGGGCCAGCCTGCAACGCTGTTGCGCAAAGCCAGGGGACTGATCGTCTTCTAACAGGTCGGGCGCCCTGCCGTGTACTTCTGCGCTGGATCGATAGCCGCTTCGAGATCTCGGATTGCCGTAGCACCGATCAGCAAGGGGTAACGGAAGTGGCTGCGATCAGTGAGGTTGACCTCTGTTTCGCGGAGCTGGTCGCCGATGCACAGCTGCATCTGAACGACGGGGCGTTCGGCGAAGTCAGGGCCCCTCTCGACATCGGTGTCGTCATCGGGGTCAGCCGAAGCGGCCTCTTCAGAGCGGGTCTTGATCTCGGCAATACGTGCGAGGCGGTGTTCATATAGGGTGTCGTCTGCGCCATCTACCGCAAGACGGAAACGCACCCAATCCTCGCCCTCGCGCTCGAAACGCTCGATATCCCGAGCGGACAAGGAAGCGGTCATCGCGCCAGTGTCCATTTTTGCCTTGAGTGTCTTGCCGAGGTCTTCGATCTTGATCTGCTCGTAGCGCCCGAAGAGGGCGGGCTCAGCAGCGACGGCGGGAAGGGTTAACGCGCTCAACAGCAGCAACAAACGGGACAAAACAAACCTCCGGTGATTTCAGGTGACCTCCTTGGGACCGGCTTGATCTTCGTGGGTTCGCTCCGATGGCCAGCCAACGGCACCACGACCGGCCTGATAGACTGCATGCCATTTCCTCTTGTGCAGATCTCACCGTGCCCAGTTCAGCTTTTGCCACCCTGCCCCTCAGCGCCGCGACGCTGGCCAACCTCGACGCGCTTGGCTACACCGAGATGACGCCGATCCAGGCCCAGAGTCTGCCCGTGATGCTCAAGGGCATGGATCTCATTGCCCAGGCCAAGACCGGCAGCGGCAAGACGGCCGCCTTTGGCATCGCCCTGCTCGAACCACTAAACCCGCGCTATTTCGGTTGCCAGTCACTGGTTCTTTGCCCGACCCGCGAGCTGGCCGATCAGGTAGCCAAGGAGCTGCGCCGGCTGGCTCGCTCGGCTGACAACATCAAGATTCTCACCCTCTGCGGCGGGGTTTCCATCGGCCCGCAGATCGGCTCGCTGGAGCACGGCGCGCACGTCATCGTCGGCACTCCGGGGCGCATTCAGGAACATTTGAAGAAGGGTTCGCTCAAGCTCGACGGCCTGAACACATTGGTCCTGGACGAAGCCGACCGCATGCTCGACATGGGTTTCTACGACGCCATCGCCGAGATCATCGGGCAGACGCCGAGCAAGCGCCAGACACTGTTGTTCTCGGCTACTTACCCGACCAGCATCAAACAGCTGTCCGCGACCTTCATGCGCGACCCGCAGCAGGTCAAGGCCGAGGCGTTGCACGACGACTCCCAGATCGAGCAGCGCTTCTACGAGATCGACCCCGATGACCGTATGAATGCAGTGGAGCGCATCCTCGCCAGCTTCCGGCCAGAGACCTGCGTGGCGTTCTGCTTCACCAAACAACAGTGTCAGGAGCTGGTCGACCAGCTCAGCGCCAAGGGCATTTCGGCTATGGCGCTCAATGGCGATCTCGAACAACGTGATCGCGATCAGGTGCTGGCGATGTTCTCCAACCGCAGCCTGTCCGTGCTAGTGGCGACTGATGTCGCGGCACGCGGTCTGGATATCGATGCGCTGGACATGGTGATCAACGTCGAACTGGCGCGCGATTCGGAGATTCACATCCACCGCGTGGGACGCACCGGACGTGCCGGCAAGAAAGGCATTGCCATCAGCCTGGTTGCACCGTCCGAAGCCCATCGCGCGCGCGCGATCGAGGAGCGCCAGAAGGCGCCACTCAACTGGCAGCCGCTGGGTAACCTGAAGCCTCAGCCTGGCGAGCCGCTGCAGCCGCCAATGGTTACGCTCTGCATTGGCGCAGGCCGCAAGGACAAGCTGCGACCTGGCGACATCCTCGGTGCACTCACCGGCGACGCAGGAATCCCCGGAACCCAGGTTGGCAAGATTGCGATCTTCGATTTCCAGGCGTTCGTTGCGGTCGAGCGTGACGTTGCCAGACAGGCGCTGAATCGCCTGAACGCCGGCAAGATCAAGGGCCGTTCATTGAAGGTCAGGCAGCTTTAAGCTCGAATGCTGGATGCTGGATGCTGGATGCTGGATGCTGGATGTAGGGCGGATCACGCTTCACCGATCCACCGGCCACGGTTGACGAAAGAAGCGACGTCCACCCTACAAATCAAACAAACCCGATCAGCTCCGTCTGATCGGGCTCATCAGACCAGACTTACAGCGATCCGCGCGCCCAAGGGCCCCAGATGGCAAAGGTGATGCCCGGGGTCTGGATGTTGACGAACAGGAAGTGTCCCGACGGATCGAAGCAGGCGCCGCAGAATTCGCGGTTGCGATAATCGCCCCCGGACACGTTCTTACCAGCCGCAGCGGCCTGAACGTCGTCGAACACCACGTTGTTCTTGGCGAATATGTACGCCTCGCCAGCCGTAGTCAGGCCGAGCAGGCGCTCGCCGAAGCCGTACATATCCTGCACGCCGCCACCGTCTTCACAGAGCAGCACGCCGCCGCGCGGGCTTACGGTGATGTTGTCGGGGTTGTTGGCGATCTCAGCATCGGTGGAAGCGAAGATACAGGTCAGACGATCATTGGCCAGGTCGTGCATCCACACTGCGCCCTCACCGTAGCCGGCGCGGCCCTGGCTGTCGGTACCTGCGCTGGTGTCTACGATGTAGAGCTTGCCTTCGCTGTACCAGATGCCTTCACCGCGGCTCATGCTCAGGCCGCCGGCCTGCCGCGCCTGGGCATAAGGTCCGCTGCCTTCGGGCTGAGGTTCAAGGTCCGGATTCGATACCTCCACCCACTCCAGTTGATAGCTATCGCCCTGCTTAGGCGCGTGCAGATCAACCAGTGCACGGTCGCGTACACGGGCTGCCTGCAGAATACCGCCCACCGCGAGCGAACCCGGCTGCTGGCTGGCGTCGGTAGGGATATAGCGGTAGTAGCCGGATTGGTTGCGGGCGTCTTCGGTCAGGTAGACGTAGCTGTTGCGCGGGTCCACTGCGACCGCTTCGTGGCGCAAGCGCCCCATCTGGACGATCGGCTGGCCAGTGGTCATGGACGGGTCGGCCGTCACTTCAAACACATAGCCGTGAGCGCGGCCACCGACGCTACGGTAGTCAGAGGTGTTCTCTTCACAGGACAGCCAGGTGCCCCAGGGCGTGACACCGCCAGCACAGTTGGTACGGGTGCCGCCAAGGCTCGGCAGGGTGCGCACCGGGTGCATGATGTCGCGGGAAACGTAGAGGTTGGTCGTGCCGCCGGCCGGACGCTGGCCGTTGGACAGGGTCACGTCATCGTAGATGCCGGTGGCGTCGATCAGCGGACCGGTACTGGCTTCATGGTTACGCACCAGCACGATTTCCTGGCCATTCGGGCCGCGACGCACATCGATGACACCCATACCGTCGTGCGAAGTTGGAACTGGCTGGCCGTTTTCCATCAGGTCACCGGTCCAGGAAAAGCTCTTGTACTGGAAGCCGTCGGGCAGTTGCAGCAACTCCAGGCCGGTGCTCAGATCCTTGACTGGACGCAGTGGACCATAGCTGCTGCGGACCAGGCCGGCGCCACGTCCTTGGGCATTACGGGCAGCAAAGGCCTCGAGAGTACCGAGGAAGGGGGTGCTGGCGACGACGGCGGCGGTGATGGCACCACCCTTGAGCAGGCTGCGGCGGCTGGCATCATGTTCACGGTTCATGCGATGTCCTCTATTTATAGGAATGGGGAGGGGGCGCATGAATGAAGCCAGCTGAATGCGGCAGTACGATGACTGTGCGATGTCGTTCCGGTTGGAAAAGATGAACGGTATAAGCTTTGCAACGCATACCGTGACGTCAGCACACCGCCGACGTCCAACTGCCACAGCCCACCAAGAGTCGGATTTTTCCTTATGCGCACACCTTCGCTCAGCCACTCCCTGCGCCGAATCTGGGCGTTGGACAAGTTCGGCTACAGCTTGCGTGTGCTGATCGCGCTGTCCAGCAGCATGGGCTTGAGCTGGTATCTGGGGCAGCCTTCGATGGCGATCCCCCTGTTTCTCGGGATCATCGCCAGTGCACTGTCCGAAACCGACGACAGCTGGCTGGGCCGGTTATCGGCGTTGCTGGTCACGTTGCTGTGTTTCACCGTAGCGGCCGCCTCGGTAAAGCTGCTGTTTCCCTATCCGCTGCTGTTTGTCAGCGGTATGGCTGCGGCCGCATTTGCGCTGGTCATGCTGGGCGCACTGGGCGAGCGCTACGCCACCATTGCCCAGGCCACACTGATTCTGTCCATCTACAGCATGATCGCCGCCGACCAGCGTGGAGGCGCCGCGCTCAATCCCTGGAGCGACCCATTGCTGCTACTGGCCGGGGCGACCTGGTACGGATTGCTCTCGGTATTGTGGAACGCGCTGTTCTCTCATCAGCCCGTTCAGCAGAGCCTGGCCCGGCTGTATCGAGAGCTGGGTCAGTACTTCAAGCTCAAGGCGACGCTGTTCGAGCCGGTTCGGCAACTCGACGTGGAAGAACGCCGCCTGCAGCTCGCGCAACAGAACGGGCGCGTGGTCAGCGCGCTGAACGCCACCAAGGAAACCCTGCTGCATCGCCTCGGCAATGGTCGGCCAGGGGCGAAAATCAGCCACTACCTAAAGCTGTACTTTCTCGCACAGGATCTGCACGAGCGTGTCAGCTCGTCGCACTATCCCTATCAGGAGCTGTCCGAGTCGTTCTTCCACAGCGACGTACTTTTTCGCTGCGGGCGGCTCCTGCGGCTGCAAGGCGTTGCCTGCAGCGAACTGGCCAGCGCCGTTCAGCTGCGCCAGCCCTTTCGCTATAGCGAAGCCAACGCCCAGGCTCAGGCTGATCTCGAATCTTCGCTCGAGCATCTGCGCATGCAGAGCAACCCGGCGTGGCGGGGCTTGCTGCGCTCACTGCGAGCCTTGTCCGGCAACCTGTCGACGATGCAGCGCCAGCTCGCCAGCGCCAGCAATCCGGACGCACTGGAAGGCGAGCAGGACAGCAGCCTGCTGGACCGCGAACCCCAATCGCTGAGTGATGCCCTTTCGCGGATTCGCCTGCAGTTGACCCCTACCTCCCTGCTGTTTCGCCACGCCTTGCGTATGAGCCTGGCGCTGGTCTGCGGCTATGCCGTGCTCCACGCGATTCATCCTGAGCAGGGCTATTGGGTATTGCTGACGACGGTGTTCGTCTGTCAACCGAACTATGGCGCAACGAGAATCAAACTGGTGCAGCGCGTGACTGGCACCGTGCTGGGGTTGGTCGTGGGCTGGGCGCTGTTCGAACTATTTCCCAGCCAGCAGGTGCAGGCGTCATTTGCCGTGGTGGCCGGCGTGGTGTTCTTCGCCATGCGAAGCAGCCGCTATACCCTGGCGACAGCGGCAATCACGCTTCTGGTGCTGTTCTGCTTCAATCAGGTCGGCGACGGCTATGGGCTGATCTGGCCGCGCCTGGTCGATACGCTGCTGGGCAGCCTGATCGCTGCGGCTGCGGTGTTCCTGATTCTTCCCGATTGGCAGGGTCGGCGCCTCAATCAGGTGGTCGCCAATACCCTCAGCCGCAGTGCCGATTACCTGCGCCAGATCATGCGACAGTACGAAAGTGGCAAGCGCGACGACCTGGCTTACCGGCTGGCACGGCGCAACGCACACAACGCTGATGCCGCCCTCTCCACAACGCTGTCCAACATGCTTCTGGAGCCTGGCCATTTCCGCAAGGACGCTGAGACCGGTTTTCGCTTTCTGATCCTCTCGCACACCCTGCTCAACTACCTCTCAGGGCTCGGCGCCCATCGCGAAAGCCTTCCTGATGATGCCCGTGACGAGATGCTCGAAGGAGCAGCCCAGCAGCTGGCGAGCAGCCTCGACGAACTGGCGACAGCTCTGCAGAACAATCAGCCGGTGGCCGTCTACAACGAAACCGAGCAAGTACTGGCGCAACAACTGGAGCAGGCACCCGAAGAACTGGATGACAGCCATCGCCTGCTACAGACGCAGCTCGGTCTCATCTGTCGACAACTGGCGCCACTGCGCAGCATGGCCGCACACCTGCTGCGCCAGCATCCCGAGCCTCAAGGCTGAGGCAACGACTCGGGTGCCGGCAGGCCGTGGCGGGTGAATATGGCTGCGTAGGTGCCGTCCATGACCATCGCCTCGATCTCTCGATTGAAGGCAGCCAGAATCGCGGCTTGTTGCGGATGGCTGTTACGCACGACCAGCGACAGATTGCGGGCACTGAATTCGCCCGGCACGAAGCTCAGTCCATCACTTACATCCCTGAGCGCTCCGTTGAAGTGGAACATCGCTGTGCGTTCGTCCTCCAGGGCCAGGTCGGCACGATCGGCCAGGAGCATGCGCGCCGCCTGCACGAAGTTGTTGGCGTAGCCCTTGTTCAGCTCTGCATCGCTAGCCAGCGCGTCACTGTAGGCATAGCCATTGGTCAGCACGATGCCGTAGGGGAGCAGACTCTCACGACCTTCGTAGCGGATGTCGTCACCCTTTCGCTGTACCCAGCGCACCCGATTGCTCAAAAACGGGCGGCTGTACTTCGCATAGCCCGCATGCCTCGTGGTGAACCAGTCGTTGATGATGTCGTACTTGCCCTGCTGCAGCCCCAGCACCACCCGCTCCCAAGGCACTTCGGTGAAGGTGACGTCATAACCCGCACGACCAAGCGCCGTGCGGATCAGCTCGGCCGACAGCCCATCGCCAGGCAAGGCTTGGTCCGTGTATGGAGGCCAGGCATCACCGGCCAGCCTCAGCACTTCGGCCGAAACCGAGGCACTGGCCGACAGCAGCATTCCAATCCAGAGATTTCTTATTTTTGTCAAAAGCACTCTCCCGCCCACTCATAGCGAAGCGCCACTAGCACAAGATAATCACAACCAGGGCCTTTTGGGATGTCCGGCTCGTCGGATGCCCGGAGAGTAGGCTGCAGGCAGTGGGCAGCAGGAGTACCATCGCGCATTTTCCGGGCGAGGTAGGCGGCAGTGCAGACGGACGTGGTAGTAATCGGCGCAGGCGCTGCCGGGCTGATGTGCGCCTTCACGGCGGCCGCGCGCGGCAGGCAGGTTCTGCTCATCGACCACGCCAACAAGGCTGGCAAGAAGATCCTCATGTCGGGTGGCGGCCGCTGCAATTTCACCAACATGTACACCGAGCCTGCCAACTTCCTTTCCGGCAACCCGCATTTCTGTAAATCCGCGCTGGCGCGCTATACGCAATGGGATTTCATCGAGATGGTCAGCCGTCACGGCGTGCCCTATCACGAAAAGAAGCTCGGTCAGCTGTTCTGCGATAACAAGGCCAGTGACATCCTCGGCATGCTGCTCGATGAATGCGAACAGGCCGGCGTCGACTTACGGCTGGACACCAGCGTGCAATCGATTGAAAGCATCGAGCCGGGCTATAGGCTGCAGACCAGCGTTGGCGAAGTGGCTTGTCAATCGCTGGTGATCGCCACCGGCGGCCTGTCGATCCCCACGCTCGGCGCCAGCGGTTTCGGCTACCAGATAGCGCGGCAATTCGGCCACAGCGTTTTGCCGACCCGTGCGGGACTGGTGCCCTTCACCATCACCGATCCGCTACTCAAGAGCATGTGCGAAGCGCTTTCCGGTACATCGGTCGAAGACTGCGTGGTCAGCTGTAACGGGCAGAGTTTCAGAGAGAACATTCTTTTCACCCACCGTGGGCTCTCCGGGCCGGCCATCTTGCAAGTGTCTTCATACTGGCATGCTGGCGAGGCCATCGAGATCAATCTGCTGCCCCATCTTGATCTCGTCGAATGGCTGGATCAGCAACGCCAGGAGCGACCCAATACTGAACTGAAAACGCTGCTTGGCGAGCTCTTCACCCGCAAGATGGCAACGTTGCTGGCCGAGCACTGGTTCGTTTCCAAGCCGCTGAAACAGTACAGCGCTGCTGAACTTGAGGAGGTGGCGCAAAGGCTCGGCCATTGGCGCCTGGTCCCAGCCGGCACCGAGGGTTATCGCACCGCAGAGGTCACGCTGGGGGGAGTGGATACACGCGAAGTTTCCTCAAAGACCATGGAGTCCCTGAAGTCGCCGGGGTTGTACTTCGTTGGCGAGGTACTGGATGTCACCGGCCATCTGGGAGGATTCAACTTCCAGTGGGCCTGGGCATCCGGCTACGCAGCGGCGCAATTCGTGTAGGCACCTGCGCCGCGCGCGACGGCTGAAGCGCTGCGGTCACTCGTTGGACAGATTGGACGGCGGCGAGGCTTCGCGTGGGCCAGCTGGGTCTGTCGCGGTGTTCTGATATTCCTGCTGATTTTCACTGACGTTGTCCATCGAAGACGGCTCGTCGTCCGGCGAGCATGCCGCGAGCAGCAGTGAAAGAGGCAGCGCGGCCGCCAAGCCGATGTATTTCATTTTCATACGAACTCCTCGGCAGGGTGCCTCGCTCGATGTCTAAGCACGCCTGCTGGCTATATTCAAACTACTGGGCAGCACCCGTCCCAGTACCCGTGGTGTTAGGCGCCGTGCCCGCACCAGACTCGGTACCCAGACCGCTGCCGTTATCGGCCGGTGCCGTGTCCATGCTCCCGCTGGTGCCGCTGCCGGTTCCAGTTCCTGGGGTGGTCTCGACACCACCGCCCGTGCCAGTGCCGGACGTACCGCTGCCGGTTCCGCTGTCAGCAGGTGTACCGGTAGCAGGTGCGGCTGGCTGTTCGGTGGTTGGCTGTGGTGGCGGAGCCTCGCGGGCAGGTTCTTCATCCGGACCACAGCCCACGAGCAACAGGCCAAGTAATGGGGCTGACAAATAAGCTAAACGCATAGAGAACCTCCTTCTTAGTTGAGCCAGCGTTTCGCCAGCAAGCCCTTGATTGTCAAAGGCATCGAAGAGTTGACCCTCATCTCCAACGAGAGTGCCGCGGTATGCGTGCCTGCGCAGAAGTCAGACTTGAAGCGCGCGTTGAACACCTGCATCCCCAGGTCCGAGTTGAGACAGTAAGCGCCAAAGACGTTCGGAACGCGCGTCGTCTCTGTACAGTCGCTAGAAGTCACCGGCGGGCATGGGCCAGCTGAACCAATCGCCTAGCACGTTCAGGCAACCTTCTTTCAAGACCAACGGCACCTTCGAGAATCGGAAGCGAAGGCACGTATGGTTCGCAGCGAGCCCGGGGCGAGGGTAATGGAACGCAGACTGAAAAACGGTTAGGCCGTCGATAGTCGAGCGTCGGGGCATTGCGCCCCGGCTCGGATGAATCAGGCCGCTTGGCTGGCCATCAATTCCTTCTTTAGCCGATTTCTCAGCTCAGTCATCTGCTGGCCCATTTCTTCAAGGCGCGCCTTGTCGAACAATTCACGGGCCTTCGGAAACATTTCCGACTCTTCTTCTTCAATATGGTGTTCCAGCAGCTCCTTGCATACCTTGGCGCGCCCGGCGAATTCAACGCTTCCGGGATCGGTAGCCTTCAGATCAGGCAGGACGAGCGAGTCCACCGTGCGGTGCTCTTCCTTGGCCTCGTGGTACATCTCGAGTTCTTCTTTGCCTCCCGCTTCCTTGTAGGCAGGGTAGAGAATCTGTTCTTCGAGTTGAGTATGGATCGTGACTTCCATCTCCAGCTTTTGCAGCAGTTCGGTACGGGTCTTGACCGCGCGCTCAGTGCTCTCGGTCATGCGCGTCAGGATATCCTTCACTTTCTCGTGATCTTCGATCAACAGGTCGATAGCGTTCATCAGGTTTCCTCATTCATCAGGCTTGCGAAACACCCAGGCTCTCTGGCCCGATCTGTTCGCCTGCGCAGGATTGCGCAGTAAGTACAGTCAGCCGACCAGCGAGAAAGCTGGCCGGCTGCTCTGCTCAGGCATATTCATAGGTCGGCAATGCGGTTCGGCTCTGGCTCTGCAACCTGGCGATAGCAGGCGACATTCCGGCCTCCAGCGCGAGGTCACGACGAATCGAGCTGACCACCCATTCCAGCTGAATGTTGGTCTGCGTCTGACCTTTGGAAAGCGCACGCTTGATGATGTCTCGACCATCGTTACGCAGGGTCAGGAGGAGCCCGCCATCCGGACGTGGAGCTGTGGTGACTTCGAACTCGGGGAATGCGGCAGTAAGAATTTTGTCAGCGGCGATCATTGTTGTTTACTCCAGTTATGGTCCAGCTCAAATAACAGGAGCAGCGTTCGTGCCAATCATTGCCAACAGAGAAATCGCCGTATTTCAGTGACTTGCGTCACATAATAGCGTTTTGAGGGCATGCAAAACGCATGAACGTTACGTTTACGGCATGCATTCTGCGTTGCCTGATGAACAATGCGGAACTTGCGATGTCATTGCTTCAGCCCTTGTGCCAGACGCTTGCGAGCCAGGGTTGCTGCTCGCGGGGCAGCCCGGCCGGGCGGTAATAGTGCTCGAGTTCGACGAAGCCAACGGACTCAAGCAGGCCACGCCAGGTCGGCCAGTTGTACCAGGTGCCGTAGCGTGCGCCACTCCAGCCTTCGCTGTTGTCACCGCGTGGATTGGAGCAGAACAGCACGCCATCAGTACGCAAGGTTGCATGCAGCTTGGACAACACCGCAGTGATTTCTCGGCTGGGCAGATGGAAGAGAACTGCATTGGCGAAAATGCCATCGAAGGCCTGGTTTGGCAGGTCCAGTTGCAAAAAATCCTGATGCACCACCTCGCAGCCCGTTGCTGCCCGCGCCATCTCAACGAACGGCTCTGCTCCATCGAGCCCGACGGCAATGTGCCCCAGCGCAGTGAATACCTTCAGGTCTCGCCCGGGGCCGCAGCCCAGGTCAAGTATGCGATACGGCGGTTCGCCTTGAATGTGCCGCAGCAGCGCCTCGATGTTCTGACTGACATCATGGTCACGGGTACCCTCACGGAATTCCTGCGCATTGGCGCGGTAATCGTCCAAGGTAAGGGCCGCGATGTTGCGGGCGTTTTCGTCAGTCATGACTCGCTCCGAAAAGTACATGCTCTGGAGCCTAACGACGCAGGGCAGCATCGCCTAGCCTCTGTAGACCTGAAAGAATGAATAATGCTTGACGAAAGGCCAGACTTTCATGAACTTGCAGCCTGCCCGCACGCTCCAAACTGCTACCTTCGAACCGGCTTAAGTATCAGCCCCACCCTACGCTATCGAAACTTCGAGAATCGCTCCGATGAGCCAAGCACCAACCAAAGTAGTTCTGCTCGTTGAGGACGAACCGCACATTCTGAGCCTGTTATCCGATTATCTGGCAGGAGAGGGTTACAAGGTGCTGGAGGCAGCTGACTCGGCCCGCGCCTTCGAAATCATGGCGACCAAGCCGCAGCTGGATTTACTGGTCACCGATTACAGGTTGCCCGGCGGCGTATCCGGCGTGATGATCGCCGAGCCGGCGCTCAAGCTGCGGCCGGAGCTAAAAGTCATTTTCATTAGCGGCTACCCGATCGAGATCCAGGAATCCGGTAGCCCCATCGCCCGCTCCGCCCCGATTCTCGCCAAGCCCTTCTCGCTCGACACCCTGCGCAGCCAGATCCAGCAGCTGCTGGCTTGAGCCACGTCGCTTATTCTTCCGCTCATATAACGCAACGAGCCCGCACTAGGCGGGCTCGTTTTCAGTAGCGATGACTCAGTTGACCTTAGGGTCCAGCTCGCCACGCGCGTAGCGCTCGAACATCGCGTCCAGGGAGATCGGCTTGATCTTCGAGGCGTTGCCGGCGGTGCCGAAGGCTTCGTAGCGCGCGATGCAGATGTCGCGCATGGCCGTTACGGTCTTGGCCAGGTACTTGCGCGGGTCGAATTCGGCAGGGTTCTTCGCCATGAATTCGCGGATCGCACCAGTGGAAGCCAACCGCAGGTCAGTGTCGATGTTGACCTTGCGTACACCGTACTTGATGCCTTCGACGATTTCCTCGACGGGCACGCCGTAGGTTTCCTTGATGTCACCACCATACTCATTGATGATTTTCAACCAGTCCTGCGGTACGGAGGAGGAGCCGTGCATCACCAGGTGAGTGTCAGGAATGCGCTTGTGGATTTCCTTGATGCGCTGGATCGACAAGGTGTCACCGGTTGGCGGCTTGGTGAACTTGTAGGCGCCGTGGCTGGTGCCGATGGCGATGGCCAGGGCGTCAACCTTGGTCTTGGCGACGAAATCGGCAGCCTCTTCCGGATCGGTCAGCAGCTGGCTGTGATCCAGCATGCCTTCTGCACCGACGCCATCTTCTTCACCGGCCATACCGGTTTCCAATGAGCCCAGGCAACCCAGCTCACCCTCTACAGACACACCACAGGCGTGGGCGAAGGCGACGGTCTGCTGAGTGACGCGAACGTTGTATTCGTAATCGGACGGGGTCTTGCCGTCTTCACGCAGCGAGCCATCCATCATGACCGAGCTGAAGCCCAGCTGGATCGAGCGCTGGCAGATATCCGGGCTGGTGCCGTGATCCTGGTGCATGACCACGGGGATGTGCGGGAATTCTTCAACTGCCGCGAGGATCAGGTGACGAAGAAACGGGGCACCTGCGTATTTGCGAGCACCGGCCGAAGCCTGGACGATCACCGGGGAGTCGGTCTTGTCGGCCGCTTCCATGATGGCTCGCATCTGCTCGAGGTTGTTCACGTTGAAAGCCGGCACGCCGTAGCCGAATTCGGCGGCGTGGTCGAGCATCTGGCGCATGCTGATGAGTGCCATGTTTTCCTTTCTCCCGGTTAGGGTCGATTAATCGTGTAAAGCCTGCCGCAGGGGCCGGCGCTGTTCAAGCACCACGCGGTATGGCGCGGCATTGTAGTGGTGGCCACCGTAAAAGCCATCAACTGTGGCGAAAACGCCTAAATCTCGCAGGCGCAACACTTCAAATAGTGATCAGAGAAGCGCTGCAACCATGCGCCAGCAGCTTGTCATCGGCGATCCGATAGACCAGCGCCTCGTTGCCTTTGTTGTGGAACCCCACAACGCCATCGCTATAGAAAGCACCTCGCGTGGCTGGTTCCTTGCGCAGGGTATACACCTGCTCGCTATTACCGACTGTCAGGTCCACCGTCTGGTGGCTTTCATCGGCATAGCGCCACGCGATGTTCTGCTGACTTTGGCATTTCCAGCGCACGAAGGGCGCATCAGGGCCGGATTGCCAGTGACCGCAGCCGCCGAGCAGCAGTGCGGCTAATGGAATGAACAGGCCTTTCATCGCTTCTCCTTGCTTTAGGTGTGCGTCGAATCAGGGGCAATCTTGAACATCCGCTGCGGTACCAGCAGTGGGATCGCCGGTGCTTTGCATCTGCACGCGCTGGTCGTTCTGCGCGGTGGGACTCTCAACCGGTGGCGGATCGAATACTTCACAGGCCGAATCTGGCACACCCCCGGCACAACCGGCCAGGCCGAGACAGCAAACCGCTATAGCCGCATATCGCATGGTGAGTCTCCATTCCTTGTCTGGACAGAACAGAGACAGCACCAAGCCCAAGGGGTTGCCTTTGCCGTTGCGCTTGTTTGACCGAACACGCGTTAACGGGTCCGGCAAACCGGGTTTATTGCGCTGCGCGTTGCTCCAGAACCTCGACGGCAGGCAGCACTTTGCCCTCGACGAACTCAAGGAAGGCGCCGCCGCCAGTGGAAATGTAGGAGATCTTGTCGCCTACTCCATACTTGTCGATGGCCGCCAGGGTGTCACCGCCGCCGGCAATGGAGAACGCCGGGCTTTCAGCAATCGCCTGGGCCAGCACCTTGGTGCCATTGCCGAACTGATCGAACTCGAATACACCGACCGGGCCGTTCCAGAGGATGGTCTTGGACGACTTCAGCAGCTCGGCGAAGTTGGCAGCAGTCTGCGGGCCGATATCCAGAATCATGTCGTCCTCTGCAACATCGGCAACTGCCTTGACGGTGGCTTCAGCGTCTTCTGCGAAGGCCTTCGCTACCACGACATCCACCGGCAGCGGCACGCTGACCTTGGCCGCGATGGCCTTAGCGGTATCCACCAGGTCCGCTTCATACAGCGACTTGCCGACTGGGAAACCAGCAGCGGCGAGGAAGGTATTGGCGATACCGCCGCCAACGATCAGCTGGTTGCAGACCTGGCTCAGGCTGTTGAGCACATCCAGTTTGGTCGACACCTTGGAACCGGCGACGATGGCAGCCATTGGCTGAGCTGGGCTTTTCAGCGCTTTGCCCAGCGCATCCAGCTCTTCGGCGAGCAGCGGGCCGGCACAGGCGACCTTGGCGAACTTCGCGACCCCGTGGGTCGAGCCCTGAGCACGGTGGGCAGTGCCGAAGGCGTCCATGACGAAAACGTCGCACAGCGCGGCGTATTTCTGCGCCAACTCGTCAGTGTTCTTTTTTTCACCCTTGTTGAAGCGCACGTTCTCCAGCAGCACCAGCTCACCGGCCTGCACCTGAACGCCGTCGAGGTAATCCTTGATCAGCGGGACTTCACGGTTAAGCGCTTTGCTCAGGTAATCGGCAACCGGCTTCAAGCTGTCTTCCTCGCTGTACACGCCCTCTTCCGGGCGCCCCAGATGCGAACTGACCAGCACCGCGGCACCCTTCTCCAGCGCCAGTTTGATGGTGGGCAACGAGGCCAGAATGCGCGCGTCGCTTTTCACTGCGCCATCCTTGACCGGCACGTTGAGGTCCTCGCGGATCAGCACGCGCTTACCCTGGAGGTCGAGGTCGGTCATCTTCAAAACGGTCATGTGATCTTCCTTAAGTTCAAGAACGGCGATGTTGTCGAGCTGCGGCTCCAAGCCTGTCGGCTAAGCGCGATGGGCCACGCGCAAATAGTGATCGGCCACATCGAGCATACGGTTGGCGAAACCCCATTCATTGTCGAACCAGGCCAACAGGTTCACCAATCGAGGCCCTGACGCCCGTGTAAGGCTGCCATCGACGATTGCCGAATGCGGGTCGTGGTTGAAATCACAACTGGCATGGGGCAGCTCGGTGTAAGCAAGCAGGCCATGTAACGGCCCGGACTCCGCGGCTTCGCGCAGGATCCGGTTGATCGTCTGAGCATCGGTATCGCGGGACATCTGCAAGGTGATATCCAGACAAGACACGTTCACCGTGGGCACCCGCACCGCTTTGGCCTGAATCCGCCCCGAGAGTTCCGGCAACAGTCGCTCAATGCCTTTCGCAAGCCCGGTGGACACTGGGATCACTGATTGAAACGCAGAGCGGGTGCGGCGCAGATCGTCATGGTGATAAGCGTCAATGACCGGCTGATCGTTCATTGCCGAATGGATAGTGGTGATCGAAACGTAGTCGAGGCCGATCGCATCATTGAGCAGCTTGAGCAGCGGCACACCACAGTTCGTGGTACAGGATGCGTTGGACACCAGCCGCTCGGTGCCGGTCAGCTGCTCATGGTTGATACCCATCACCACCGTCGCATCCACATCCGCGGCGCCGCTCATGGGCTGGGAAAACAATACCCGTGGAACGCCGGCATCGATAAAGCGTTGCCCTCCGGCACGCGTGTTGTAGGCGCCAGAACATTCCAGCACCAGGTCTACACCCAGCGCACGCCAGTCGACCGCCTCCGGCGTCGAATGACGCAGTACCTTCACGCAATGGCCGTTGATGTGCAGGCAGTCGCCCTCCACCGCCACGTCACCGGGGAACCGGCCATGGGTGGAGTCGAAACGAGTGAGGTATTCGAGACTCGCCATATCGGCGAGGTCGTTGAGGGCGACAACTTCGAAATCGAACGCGGCGTCGCGCTCGTAGAAAGCACGCAACACGCAACGGCCAATACGGCCATAGCCGTTGAGCGCGATGCGGTAGGGTCGGTTGAGCATAAGCGGAGCTCCAGGCTTCAAGCCTCAAGCTGCAAGAGAAACGCGGATGACCCGGCTTGCAGCTTGTAGCTTGTGGCTTGCAGCTACTCGTTAGTCTTCCAGCAGCTCTTCGGCGACCGCGAGGATGTTCTCGACGGTAAAGCCGAATTCCTCGAACAGCTGACCGGCCGGGGCCGACTCGCCGTAGGTGGTCATGCCGATGATGCGACCGTCGAGCCCGACGTACTTGTACCAGTAGTCCGCATGCGCCGCCTCGATGGCGATACGCGCGCCGACTTCGACCGGCAGCACGTGCTGCTTCCAGGAGGCATCCTGGGCGTCGAAAACGCTGGTGCACGGCATCGACACGACACGTACGTTGCGGCCCTGCTCGGTCAGCTTGTCGTAAGCCTGAACGGCCAAACCGACTTCCGAACCGGTGGAGATGAGGATCAGCTCCGGCTCGCCGACGCAATTCTTGAGGATGTAACCACCCTTGGAAATGGACGACTCGGTTTCGTTGTCGCGGATGTGATACGGCAGGTTCTGACGCGAGAAGATCAGCGCACTCGGGCCATCCTTGCGCTCGACCGCATGCTTCCAGGCGACTGCGGATTCAACGGTGTCGGCCGGGCGCCAGGTGTCCAGGTTCGGCGTGGTGCGCAGGCTGGTCAGCTGCTCGACCGGCTGGTGCGTTGGGCCGTCTTCGCCCAGGCCGATGGAGTCATGAGTGAACACGTAGAGCACGCGCAACTTCATCAGCGCCGACATGCGCACCGCGTTACGGGCGTATTCCATGAACATCAGGAAGGTCGCGCCGTAAGGGATCAGGCCGCCGTGCAGGGCGACGCCGTTCATGATCGCGGCCATGCCGAACTCGCGCACGCCGTAGTACATGTAGTTGCCGGAGGCATCCTCGGCAACCACCGGCTTGCAGCCCTTCCACAGGGTCAGGTTGGAACCGGCGAGGTCCGCCGAACCGCCTAGCAGTTCTGGCAGCAGCGGGCCGAATGCATTGAGGCAGTTCTGGCTGGCTTTGCGGCTGGCGATGGTTTCGCCCTTGGTGGCGACTTCACGAATGAATTCGCTGGCCTTTTCGGCGAAGTCAGCCGGCAGCTCGCCCGCCATGCGGCGCTTGAACTCGGACGCCAGCGCCGGGAATTCGGTCTCATAGGCGGCGAATCGCTTGTTCCACTCGTTTTCGGCGTCGGCGCCCTTCTGCTTGGCGTCCCACTCGGCGTAGATCTCGGCGGGAATCTCGAATGGGCCGTGAGTCCAACCCAGCGCTTCGCGGGTCAGGGCAATCTCGGCGTCGCCCAGAGCGGCACCGTGGGATTCTTCCTTGCCCTGCTTGTTCGGCGAACCGAAGCCGATCACGGTCTTGCAACAGATCAGTGTCGGACGATCGCTCTTGCGCGCAGTCTCGAGCGCAATCTGGATCTCCTCGGCATCGTGGCCGTTGACGTTGCGGATCACCTGCCAGCCGTAGGATTCGAAACGGCGCGGTGTGTCGTCAGTGAACCAGCCATGGACTTCGCCATCGATGGAAATGCCATTGTCGTCATAGAAGCCGATCAGCTTGTTCAGGCCCAGAGTGCCTGCCAGCGAGCAGACTTCATGGGAAATGCCCTCCATCAGGCAACCGTCACCCATGAATACATAGGTGTGGTGATCGACGATCTTGTGCCCGTCGCGGTTGAACTGCGCGGCCATCACCTTTTCTGCCAGGGCGAAACCGACAGCGTTAGCCAGGCCCTGACCCAGCGGGCCGGTAGTGGTCTCGACTCCCGGCGTATAGCCGAGTTCCGGGTGGCCAGGGGTCTTGCTGTGCAGTTGACGAAACTGTTTGAGGTCGTCGATGGACAGGTCGTAACCGGTCAGGTGCAGCAACGAATAAATCAGCATCGAGCCGTGGCCGTTGGACAGCACGAAGCGGTCGCGGTCCGCCCATAGCGGGTTGGTGGGGCTGTGCTTCAGGTGATCGCGCCAGAGAACCTCGGCGATGTCCGCCATGCCCATGGGGGCACCCGGGTGGCCGCTGTTGGCTTTCTGCACGGCATCCATGCTGAGGGCGCGGATGGCATTGGCTCGCTCACGACGGCTGGGCATCGCTGAATCTCCTGCGGGGTAGCTTCTGAAACGAAGGGGGCGGAAAAAGGCGGCCATTTTCCCCTACCGGGGCGGACGGGGCAATGATTGAATAAAAGGCCGCTTCGCTGCACGGAGCCTCAGTCGAGCAGCGTGACACCACGACTGCCAACGTCGGGCAGATGCTGCAGGAGATAATCCTTCATGCGCGTCAGTGTCATTGATGTCTCCCCAGCAGCAGGCCAGACCAGATAGTAGCTGTCACCGGAACGGACTGCCTGGCCGAACGGCAGCATCAGCGAGCCCTTCTGCAGCTCCGCATCCACAAGTGCCAGATCGCCAATGGAAATCCCGTGCCCCTGCGCCGCCGCTGATATCCCGAGCTCCAGAGTGTCGAACAGCTTGCCTTGCTGCCACGCCACGGCATCCACCAGACCAACGCGCTGCAGCCAGCGGCGCCAGTCACGGCAATCACGTGATGGGTGAATAAGCTCTGCATTGGCAAGCCGCTCGGCCGTCCAGGGTGAGCCACCCTGAAAATCCGGTGAACAGACTGGCACCAGCCACTCATCGAACAGCTTGATCCGGTTCCAGTCCGCTGGAAACCCGCCATGCCCAAGAAGGATGGCGCAGTCGAAGGGCTCGTTGTGGAAATCCACCGCATCCAGATCCATCCAGGCGCTGGTGAGCTGGACCCGGTCTTGCGGGTGACCGAGATGGAAGTCGTCGAGTGCGCCCAGCAGCCAGCGCATGGTCAGGGTTGAAGGCGCCTTCAGCCGCAGCGCGTCTCGCTGGCGGTTCACGGCGATGCAGGCATTCTCGATGGTGCGAAAGCCAACCTTGAGCTCCTGCGCCAGCAGCCGCCCGGTATCGGTCAGTGCCAAACGCGAGCCGCGACGCTCGAACAGCTGACAGCCCAGGTTTTCCTCCAGCGTCTTCACATGCCGGCTGATTGCACTCTGGGTGATGCACAGACTTTCCGCGGCCTGGGTAAAGGACCCAAAGCGGGCCGCCACCTCGAACGCGCGCAGCGCATAAAGCGGCGGCATTCGCAACGTCATGCGGGGCGACTCTGGCATGAGTAAAACTCATCGGAGCAGGCCGTTTTTTCCATTTTGCAACCCTCCAACCCCCACCAATACTCGCCCGCATTCGGGCCAGTACTGCGATGGCATCGACTCAAGAAAAAGAGGCTTATGCCTTGTATAAGGCTAGGGAAGGATGACATGCCCAATCGCGAATTTGACCAACTTTTATCTGCCAGCATTCGTCATGGGGGGCTCGATCAGGCGCAAATGGCGCAGCTTCTCGACTTCAAACTGTTCGGCAACCCCAAGGGATTCCTCCTGCTGGAAGAGCTGGCGATCGGCGACATCCCAGCGACGCCCGCTTCTCGCGCAGAACTTTCCAAGCCTGACGATACCAGTGAGCGCCTGCTGCTTCAGGCCACGGCACTGCTTGGCGAACCCATCGGCTACGTGCAGGAATCGGGAGGCTGCATCGTCAACAACTTCTTCCCGCAGCAGATGCAGTCCCGGGCGGCGACCTCTGACAGCTTCGACACTGAACTGGACCTGCACACCGAAAACGCTTTCCACGCTGTGCAACCGGACTACCTGCTGCTGCTCTGCCTGCGGCAGGATCCCGCCGCCGAAGCCGTCACATACATCGCCTCGGCCCAGCGCATCATCGAGCGCCTGACGTACGCAGACCAATTGTTCTTCCTCAACGAGCCTTACAACTTTCTCTCAGACTACGGCGCCAACGAGAAGAACCAGCGCATCGACATCAATAAGCACCAGACGGTGCTGTACGGCGACCCGGATTGTCCATTCATACGCTTCGATCCGCAGTTCATGGTGGCCTATAGCGACCGCGCGCAGCATGCGCTGGAACGGCTTCGCGGCATCGCCTGGGACGTGGTCGAGCCGGTGCGGCTGCGAAAGGGCGACCTGCTGGTCATCGATAACCGCCGCACCGCCCATGCCCGCAGCCCCTTCACCGCCAACTTCGACGGCTGCGACCGCTGGATGCAGCGAACCTTCGCCAGTTGCAACCTGCGTTTCTACACCGAGCGGCTGGGCAAGCAGTCGCGCATCTTCGAGCTGGTAACCGAGCTATGAACGCCACCTATCTCGCGTTCGCCGCCGCCGTCGCCCTGCTGATCGCCTCCCCCGGCCCCGTGGTGGCGCTGGTCATCGCCGATGCCAGGCGCAGCTGGCCGGCCTGGACCATCCTTGGCGGCGTGCTTTCCGCTCAACTGCTGATGATTGCCGCGCTGGTGCTGATCTATCTCGCACTGGACCTGCAACCAGTGATCCTGGAATGGGGCCAGGTCATCGGCGGGCTTTACCTCATCTGGCTCGGGGCCGATGGCCTCTGCGGTGGCGGCGAGGACGAAGCAGAGATCCCGCGGCCACAATCGCACTACTTCTGGCGGGCGATGGCGGTGGGGCTCTCCAATCCAAAGGACATCCTGTTCTTTCTCGCCTTCCTGCCAGGTTTCATCCTGCCGGCACAACCCTTCGCGCCCCAGGCCATGACCCTGATCGCCATTTGGGCGCTGGTCGACATATCCGTACTGGTGACTTACAGCCTGGTATTCCGACGGTTGGCCAGCCACGATGGGCTGCAGCGGGTACTGGCGCTACTGCCGAGTTTCTTCCTGCTCGGGCTTGGACTGGTCTCCTGCGGGATGGGCATTAACAGCCTGATCAAATGACCTACCGGCCGGCAATATCAAAACTTTTTGATATTGCCATTGCTGGACGAAAAACGACCGACTAGACTGCGCGGCCTATGAGCCTGCGCATTCCCCAGATCTCCTTAGACGACAGTGACCAGCTCGCCGCCCTGTGCAAGGCCGGCGGCGATTCGCTGCGCCTGAACGTTCTGCGCGCGCTGGCCAACGACTCGTTCGGCGTGCTCGAACTGGCGCAGATCTTCGCCACGGGGCAATCCGGCATCAGCCATCACCTCAAGGTGCTGACTCAAGCCGGCCTGCTGGCGACCCGTCGGGAAGGCAACGCGATCTTCTACCGCCGCGCCCTGCCCCAACCCGACAGCCTCGGCGGCAAGCTGCATGCCGCGCTGCTGGACGAAGTGGACCAGCTGAGCCTGCCACTCGACGTGCAGGCGCGCATCGGGGCGGTGCATGCCCAGCGCAGCGCAGCCAGCGAAGACTTTTTCGCACGGATGGCCGGCAGCTTTCAGGCACGGCAGGACATGATCGCCGGCTTCCCGCAGTACCGCGATAGCGTTGTCGCGCTGCTCGATGCACTGAATTTTTCTGCAGAATCCACCGCACTTGAAGTCGGCCCCGGAGATGGCAGCTTTCTGCCTGAACTCGCACACCGATTCGCTCGAGTGGTCGCGGTGGACAACAGTCCGGCAATGCTCGAACTGGCTCGGTCGCGCTGCGAGCGCGACGCACTTGGCAATGTCGAACTGAAACTTGCTGACGCATTGCAGGACGAATGTCCGTCAGCCGACTGCGTTGTGCTGAACATGGTTTTGCATCATCTGGCCGCGCCGGGTGAAGCACTCAAGCAACTGGCACGGCTGGTGAACGTAGGCGGAAGCCTGCTGGTCACCGAACTGTGCAGCCACAACCAGAGTTGGGCCAGGGAGGCCTGCGGCGATCTGTGGTTGGGCTTTGAACAGGACGATCTGGCCCGTTGGGCCGATGCCGCGGGGCTCACGCCCGGCGAGAGCCTCTACATTGGCTTGAAGAACGGTTTTCAGATCCAGGCCCGGTACTTTTCCCGGCCCGCTCCTGACAGCCGACTCACCCACCGGTAATTAGGAACCGATAGATGAGCGAATATTCGATTTTCACCTCCGAGTCCGTGTCCGAAGGGCACCCGGACAAGATCGCCGACCAGATCTCCGATGCGGTGCTGGACGCCATCATCGCCGAGGACAAACACGCCCGCGTGGCCTGTGAAACCCTGGTCAAGACCGGCGTCGCAATCGTTGCCGGCGAAGTATCTACCACTGCCTGGGTCGACCTCGAGCAGCTGGTGCGCGACGTTATCATCGACATCGGCTACAACAGCTCGGAAGTCGGCTTCGATGGCGCTACCTGCGGCATCATCAACATCATCGGCAAGCAGTCCGTAGACATCGCCCAAGGCGTGGACCGCAGCAAGCCGGAAGACCAGGGCGCCGGCGACCAGGGCCTGATGTTCGGCTACGCCAGCAACGAAACCGACGTGCTGATGCCGGCTCCGATCCGCTTCTCCCACGCGCTGGTCGAGCGCCAGGCTGAAGCGCGCAAGAACGGCTTGCTGCCGTGGCTGCGTCCGGATGCCAAGAGCCAGGTCACCTGTCGCTACGAAGGCGGCAAGGTCGTCGGCATCGACGCTATCGTGCTCTCCACCCAGCACAACCCGGAGGTCAAGCATTCCGACCTCAAGGAAGCGGTGATGGAGTTGATCGTCAAGCACGTGATCCCGGCCGAACTGCTGCACAAGGACACCCAGTTCCACATCAACCCGACCGGCCAGTTCATCATCGGCGGGCC
This sequence comes from Stutzerimonas stutzeri, assembly GCF_024448895.1. Lineage (GTDB taxonomy): Bacteria > Pseudomonadota > Gammaproteobacteria > Pseudomonadales > Pseudomonadaceae > Stutzerimonas > Stutzerimonas stutzeri_Q. The sequence goes on along the minus strand of NZ_JAMOIC010000002.1, from coordinate 64,410 downwards.
GGTGGGCGACTGCGGCCTGACCGGGCGCAAGATCATCGTCGACACCTACGGCGGCATGGCCCGTCACGGTGGCGGCGCCTTCTCCGGCAAGGACCCATCCAAGGTCGACCGTTCGGCTGCCTACGCTGGCCGATATGTGGCGAAGAACATCGTTGCTGCCGGCCTGGCCGAACGCTGCGAAATCCAGGTTTCTTACGCCATTGGCGTGGCGCAGCCGACCTCGATCTCGATCAACACCTTCGGCACAGGCAAGCTCAGCGACGAGAAGATCGTTGCCCTGGTGCGCGAGCATTTCGATCTGCGTCCCTACGCGATCACCACCATGCTCGACCTCCTGCACCCGATGTACAAAGCCACAGCGGCCTATGGCCACTTCGGCCGTACTCCAGTTGAAATGACGGTAGGTAATGACACCTTTACCGCCTTCACTTGGGAAAAGACCGACAAGGCCGACGACCTGCGCGCAGCTGCTGGCCTGTAACCCAGACCGCAGCCAGAAAAAAGCCCCGCCAGCGAGAGCTGCGCGGGGCTTTTTATTGCCTCGGTGAAACGTTTCTGAGGCCCTTTCGCTAAACAACTGATGCCGTTACGCTTCCGCGCCGGCACATCGCCCGTAAACATCGTACGCATTAAAAGGATTTAGGCATGCGCAAGTTCTTGGTTATCGCGGCTCTGGTTTATCTCGGTTATGGCTATTTCACTGGCACCTGGAGCCTGCCTTGGGGCTCCAGCTCCAGCCCGGTTATCAGTACTCAAAACCAAAACAGCCAGCTCACCGCTAATAGATCTGCGCCAGCCCAGACATTCAATTGTGATGGCCGCCAGCACTGCAGCCAGATGCGCTCTTATGAAGAAGCCAGGTTCTTCATTCGCAACTGCCCCAATACAAAGATGGACGGAGATGGCGACGGCATTCCGTGCGAAAAGCAGTTTGGCCGCTAGGCATCAGGTCTCTACTTGTCTCAGTTCTTCAGCCGATACCCCGTCTTGAAGATCCACCAGATCAGCCCGAGACAAAGCGCCAGGAAGCCGAGCGTCATCGCCAGGCTGATCCCCACGTTTACGTCGGAGACCCCGTAGAAACTCCAGCGAAATCCACTGATCAGGTACACCACCGGATTGAACAGCGTGACCTTCTGCCAGACCGGCGGAAGCATTTCGATGGAGTAGAAGCTGCCGCCAAGAAAGGCCAGCGGCATGACGATCAGCGATGGAACGATCTGCAGCTTTTCCCAGCCATCCGCCCAGATGCCGATGATGAAACCGAACAGGCAGAAGGTGACCGCGGTGAGCACCAGGAACAGCGCCATCACCCACGGATGGGCAATCTCGTAGTCGACGAACAATCGCGCCGTCAGCAGGATCACCAGCCCGAGAATGATCGATTTGGTCGCCGCTGCGCCGACATAGCCGATGACAATCTCAAGATATGACACCGGTGCCGACAGCACCTCGTAGATGGTCCCTGAATAGCGTGGCATGTAGATGCCGAACGACGCATTGGAAATGCTCTCGGTGAGCAACGCCATCATGATCAGGCCGGGGATGATGAAGGCGCCGTACGGAATGCCGTGCATCGCCTCCATCCGCGAACCGATGGCTGAACCGAACACCACGAAGTACAGCGACGTGGATATGACTGGCGTTGCGATACTCTGCAGCAACGTGCGCCAGGTGCGCGCCAGTTCAAACAGGTAGATGGCGCGAATTGCGTGGAAATTCATGTGCGGCTGCCTTTTACCAAGCTGACGAAGATTTCTTCCAGCGAACTCTGGCTCGATTGCAGATCCTTGAAATCGATGCCGTGGGCCGCCAGCCGCCTGAGCAGCTCGGCAATACCGGTGTCTTCATGCTGAGCATCGAAGGTGAACACCAGCTGATTGCCCGAATCGACCAGCTCGAGCGGATAGCCGGCCAGATCCGCAGGAATTTCTGCCAACGGTCGCTGCAAATGCAGGGTCAGCTGCTTCTTGCCGAGTTTCTGCATCAATGCCTTCTTGTCCTCGACCAGGATGATCTCGCCCTTGCTGATCACCCCGATGCGGTCGGCCATCTCCTCGGCCTCTTCGATGTAGTGGGTGGTGAGAATGATGGTCACGCCGCGCTCGCGCAGCCGACGCACCATTTCCCACATATCACGGCGCAACTCGACGTCGACCCCTGCGGTGGGCTCATCGAGAAACAGGATGCTCGGTTCGTGCGACAACGCCTTGGCGATCATCACCCGCCGCTTCATGCCGCCAGACAGTTCGATGATGCGCGCGCTCTTTTTGTCCCACAGCGAGAGATCACGCAGCAGCTTTTCCAGATAGGCATCGTTCGGCGCTTTGCCGAACAGCCCGCGTGAGAAACGCACCGTTGCCCAGACGCTCTCGAAGCCTTCATTGAACAATTCCTGCGGCACCAGCCCGATCTTCGAACGGGCTTCCCGGTAGTCGTTGACGATGTCGTACCCGTCCACCAGCACCCGCCCACCGCCTGGATTGACGATGCCGCAGATGATGCTGATCAGGGTGGTCTTGCCGGCGCCATTCGGCCCGAGCAGGGCAAAGATTTCGCCTTTGTGGATTTCTAGATCGATCTGTTTGAGCGCTGGATGCCCCGAGGCGTAAGTCTTGGTGAGGTGTTCGATGGTGATCACGGGTTGCACTGATGAATCACTCCGCAAAACATTTGGCTGACGATTGTACGGCCCAGTTGATTAGCTCACTAATCAACGTCGTTGATAACGATCATGCCCACTGCTGCATTGCAGGCGCATGCTCACATGCCTTCACCACAGCAGAGGGGCATGCCATGCAACGGATCAGACTGGCTTTCGTCACGGTCTTCATGACCGTGACCCTCCTCTGGCTCATCACAGCAGGCGCCATCACAACCGACTACTCACGTTTCTGGCCGCTGCGTGCCGACATGGTTCACTTCAGCGGCGTCCTCTCGATCACTGCGATGAGCGTAGCGATCTACCTCGCCATCCGCCCCATTTGGTTAGAGCGCCTGTTCGATGGCCTGGACAAAAGCTACCGGCTGCACAAGTGGCTGGGCATTGCCGCACTGGCGGCTTCGGTCGTGCACTGGGGCTGGGCGCAGATCCCCAAATGGCTGGTTGGATTTGGCTGGCTCGAACGCCCTGCACGTCGCGGGACAGGCCAGGCACAGCAAGGACTGTTCGGCTGGTTACACGAGCAACGCGGTTTTGCTGAAGATATTGGTGAGTGGGCGTTTTATCTGGCCGCGCTGCTGATCATCCTCGCTCTGATCAAACGCCTGCCCTACCGCTGGTTTTTCAAGACGCATCGCTGGCTAGCCTTGGTTTATCTGGCCCTGGTGATGCACAGCCTGATCCTGATGCCGCCCGCCTATTGGTCGTCCGTGCTTGGAGCGGCGGTGGCCTTGCTGCTTCTCGCCGGCACTTTCGCCGCCTGCGTTTCATTGCTGCGTCAGGTGGGTCGCAGACACCAGGTGATCGGCCATATAGAGCAGCTCACACACCACGCTGCCAACCGCGTACTGCGGGTAGATATCGTCCTGGACGGCCCATGGTCGGGGCACAAGACAGGACAATTCGCCTTTGTCACCTTCGACGAGAAAGAAGGACCGCACCCTTTCAGCCTGTCCAGCGCCTGGCAGAACGACGGTCGACTGTGCTTTTCGATAAAGGGCCTTGGCGACTACACCCGCACCCTGCCGCATACCCTGCACATCGGCGAAGCCGTCACGGTAGAAGGCCCGTACGGCTGTTTTGATTTTGATGGGCACAAGCCAGGCCAGATATGGGTTGCCGGCGGTATCGGTATCGCCCCCTTCCTTGCAAGACTGCAGGCTTTGGCGAATAGCGACGATGTCAAAAATATCGATCTGTTCTATTGCACCAGCGCACCGGACCAAACCTTCGTCGAGCGCATACAGCAGCAGGCCGAGCGCGCCCGCATACGCTTGCACGTGCTGGTCGCAAGCGAGCACGGCAGACTGACGCCCGAACGCCTTCGCCATCTGGTTGCTGATTGGCAGGACCGGGATATCTGGTTCTGCGGGCCCGCCGATTTTGGAGATGAGCTGCGGCGCGACCTGACGAGCCGCGGTTTACCTCCCGGCGATTTCCATCAGGAACTGTTCAACATGCGCTAGCGCACGGAGCGAATCGACACGTGGGGGCAGAATGGCCACGAACCCACTGAGCAAGGATGCTCACATGCAACGCCTGATTGCGTTATGGCTGTGCTTCACCCCAATCCTGGGCCTGGCCGAATGCCCCAACTGGCCGAACGACCGCGGCATTGCTGAAACCCATCGTCTGCAGCGACAGCTAGCTGAGTGGGACGACGCCTACCACCGCCGCGGGGTGTCCCTGGTTGATGATGAGATATACGATCAGGCGCGCCTGCGTTTGCAGGTATGGCAGGACTGTTTCGAACCGCACCGCACGCGTACGGATCCGCTGATTACCGCCGGCGGCGAGTCAGCCCACCCCATCGCCCAGACGGGCTTATCCAAACTGGCCGACAAGGCCGCCGTTGCTGCCTGGATTGCGCCTCGCAGCGACCTGTGGATTCAACCGAAGGTCGATGGCGTCGCGGTGACACTGCTCTACCGCGACGGCAAACTGGTGCAGGCCATCAGCCGCGGCAATGGCCGGCGCGGCATGGATTGGACCGCGAAGGCCCGGACGATCCCCAGTGTTCCGTCCCAATTGCCGACCACTGCGGACATCGTCCTGCAAGGTGAACTGTATTGGCGATTACCCGAGCATGTTCAGGCCGCCGCAGGGAGTGCAGGCGCGCGTAGCGATGTTGCCGGTGCTATGGCACGGCAGGCGCTGGACGCGGATACCGCTGGGCATATCGGCCTGTTCGTCTGGGACTGGCCCAACGGCCCGGCAGACATGCAGGCGCGCCTGGACGGATTGGTCGCTATGGGTTTTCAGCAGAGCGCAGCACTGACATTGCCCATCAACACCTTCGAGCAAGCCGTGCACTGGCGTCACCGCTGGTTCAACCAACCGCTGCCCTTTGCCAGCGATGGGGTGGTGCTGCGCCAGGGGCAGCGCCCGGACGCCGGGCGCTGGCAAGCTGAACCACCAAGCTGGGCAGCGGCCTGGAAATATCCGCTGCGAACAGCACTGGCGACGGTGCGCAGCGTAGAGTTCAGCATTGGTCGCAGCGGTCGAATAACGCCAGTGTTGCAACTGGAGCCGGTGCAGCTGGATGACCGGCGCATCGCTCGCGTCAGCCTGGGCTCGCTGCAACGCTGGGAAGCTGAGGACGTACGCCCCGGCGACCAGATCACCATAGCCCTCGCCGGCCTCACCATTCCCCGATTCGAACGCGTCGCCTGGCGCGCGCAGCAGCGAGCTAAAGTCGAAGCCCCCGACCCCGGCGACTATCATCCTCAAAGTTGCTGGCAGCCCGGGCCGGGATGCGATCAGCAATTTCTGGCACGACTAACCTGGCTGAGCGGCAAACAGGGGCTCGATTTACCAAACCTCGGCGCCGGAACCTGGAAACGCCTGGTCGAGGCAGGCGAGCTGAATGACCTACTCGGTTGGCTGGAGCTCGACGCGCAGCGCCTTCAGCGCGTTCCTGGAATCGGTCTGCGCAAAGCGGAAGGTCTGGTTGCCAGCTTTCAGCTGGCCCGCGAGCGCTCCTTCGACGCCTGGCTTCGCGCTATCGGCCTGCCTCCCAGCCGCTCGGTGACACTTGGCCAGGACTGGCACGTACTGGCGAGCCGCAGTAACGATCAATGGCTCACCGAGCCGGGAATTGGTCCAGGGCGGGCGCAGCAGTTGCGAGATTTCTTTGCTGATCCGAACGTTCGTTCATTACAGCAAAAGCTCAATGCTGAGAAGGTTGCAGGCTTCTGATGGCACTTAGCGGACTCTATCCAGTCTCAGGGCAAGAACAATAAAAACGGAGCGTGCATGACTCTCAAGCGATACACCTTTGCCCCGCTGATACTGGCCTGCTGCATCATGCAGTCGGTGGGTGCGGAACAGGACCCGAAGGATGTCTGCGCCGACTCGCGCGAGCGTATCGGCGAGCAGATAAAGGAAGCGCGGCTACAGGGCGACAAGGCGAGGCGCACCAGCCTGGAAGAGCAATTGCAACAGCTGAACAAGACCTGTCGTGGCGTGGTCCCTGTGCAACCCAATCACCTGGCAATCGAGAGAGCGACACGTACGGCCGATGAACGCGAAGCGCAGCTGCGCGAAGCCTTGGGCAGTGGCGATCCGGAGCGAATCGAGTTGAGCAAGAGGCGGCTGGATCATGCTCGGCAGCAGCTGGACGCCGCCAAGCGCTAGCCCTCAATAAGCGCGAAACTCCTTGTGGCAGGCCTCGCACGCATCCTCGACCCGCTGAAACGCCGGTGAAACGATCTGCGCCGTAATCGGACCACCCGTGGTAGTGGAGACCAATGCCGCCGTGCGCGCTTCGAGCTCTCGCGCCAGCTCGTTGAAACGCGCTTGCTGTTGCCAGACGTCGTCACGCGCATCGCTCTGCGCTTCCTTGACCTCCGGGTAATGCTGCCAAGGCTGGCGCGACAGTTCATCGAGCTTGGTCGCGCCGCTGGCGAATTCCTGGGGATTGAACTCCAGGCGCCCGCGCAGCATCCCACCGAGGTCTTCCTTAACGTCGAGCATCTGCTGGTAGATCGCCTTACGCTTGCCCAGTGGCGAATTCGGATCGATTCGATCACAGCCTGCCACAGCGAGGACGGCAATCAGCGAGACACACAAGGACAACAGCTTCATTTCAACCACTCATGAACACAACGGGCGGCGATTATCCCTGCCGCCGTTCAATTCACCAAACCCCGACAGGTCACTGCGACCATTCACCACCCGCACTTTCACAATCGATCTTTGCCTGAGCGCGGTCGGTAGACTCGTAGTTGTACGTCACGATACGAGCGGTTTCAGGCACGGTGGTCGGCGCAGGCGTGTCGTTTGCCTGACTACCGGTGGCGCGTTCGTTGGCCAGTGTCTCCGGGGTCAATGCTGCCGTGCAGACGCCGAAATGACCGGACGGGCAGCTGTCGCGGATTTCACGCTGGGAATTCTTGATGGCTTCGTTGTCCTGGCAGACCCAGTCGATGGAATCATCTTCTGCGCCCTGAAACTCAAAGCATTTTTCCGTCACGACCGGTGGCGGCACGGCGCCGGACGTTTCCGCAGTGACGTAGCAGGAATTAGCCGCCGCCGGCAGGGACACCGCGGCACACACCGCAAGCAGCACAGAACGTAAGGAGAGGTTCATGTTGTCAGCTCCAGAGGGTCAATGGCCCGACGAGGTTCACCGAACCTTCATGTTCGACCCACCCGCCACCTGCTGAGTTCGTCGTCTTCGGGCGTTGCCGTCCGTAGCGATGGTCGGCACCAATCGTCGCTGGAGCGGGTCAACTCACCAATCACCCTATACAACCGTCTAGCTGGGGCCTGCATGCTGGAAATATCGGCACTGTTCATCACCCTCACCGCACTACTCGCTTATGTGAATTATCGGTTCATCAAACTGCCACCCACCATTGGGGTGATGGCGACGGCGCTGGTGTTTTCACTGCTGCTGCATGCGCTGGCGATGCTTGGATTCCCGCAGCTCGAGCGGCTGATCGAGTCCCTGATCGGCCGGATTGACTTCAATCACCTGTTGATGGACGGCATGCTGTCTTTTCTGCTGTTCGCCGGCGCGCTGCACATCAATCTCGCGGACCTGCGCGCGCGGCGGTGGGCCATCGGCCTACTGGCTACCGCAGGCGTACTGTTCTCCACCGCGGTAATCGGTTTCGGCAGTTGGTGGATTCTCGACCTTTTCGGGATGCAGCCGCCGCTGATCTATTGCCTGCTGTTCGGCGCACTTATTTCCCCGACCGACCCCATCGCAGTGCTCGGCATCATGCGATCTGCCGGAGCGCCGAAGGCGCTGGAGACCACCATTGTCGGCGAGTCGTTGTTCAACGACGGAGTCGCGGTCGTCGTCTTCACTGTGCTGCTGGGCGTACTGGCACGCGGCGAAGCGCCGGGCGCCGGGGAAGCTGTCTGGCTGTTCGTCGAGGAAGCTGGCGGCGGCATGCTGCTTGGCGCGCTGCTCGGCGCCCTGACCTTCGCCCTGCTGAAAAGCATCGACCAGTATCAGGTCGAAGTGCTGCTGACCCTTGCCCTGGTGCTCGGAGGCTACACCCTGGCAACGCACCTGCACGTATCCGGGCCGATTGCCATGGTGGTGGCGGGCCTGATCATCGGCAACCAGGGGCGCAAGCATGCAATGTCGGCGCATACCCGCGAGAACCTCGACAACTTCTGGGAGCTGCTCGACGAGATACTCAATGCGGTGCTGTTCGTTCTGATCGGAATGGAGCTGGTACTACTGCCCTTCAGTGCGCAATACCTGCTCATCGCCCTGTGCGTCACGCTGCTGATCCTCGCCACTCGCCTGGCCGCGGTCGGCCCACCTGCGTTGTTGCTGCGCAAGATGGGCCGCGCGCTGCCCAACGGCACGGTGCGTATCCTGACCTGGGGCGGGCTGCGAGGTGGAATTTCCGTGGCGCTTGTACTGGCACTGCCGGCCAGCGAAGAACGCAATCTGCTGCTCAACATCACCTACCTGGTCGTGCTGTTCTCGATTCTGGTCCAGGGGTTGAGCATCGGCCGGTTGGTGCGCCAGATCTGCACCCGTGACAAAGCCACTAGTCACTGACGAAGAGCGCTGCGTCGGGCTTGGGATTGCTCGCGGTCGCGGCTATAATCGCCGAGCTTCACACCGCCGACGCTGTTCGGCCGTGCCCGCCACCTGTCCGAGGGGCGCTGCAGCAGGGCGAAAGCCTGTTTTTGATCTCGCAAGCCACGCGGCTTATCTGTCGCGCCGCAGCAGATCCAAATCAGGCTCTACCTGTCAGGCTCGGATGGGGCGTTAACCATACGCATCAACGGCGCCCATTCGCACAAAACGAATGGAGAACTCTTCAATGAGCGCTGTCATGACGCCTGCAGGTTTCAACGATTTCAAGGTCGCCGACATTTCCCTGGCTGACTGGGGTCGTCGCGAGATCATCATCGCCGAATCAGAAATGCCCGCCCTGATGGGCCTGCGCCACAAGTACGCCGGTGAACTCCCGCTCCAGGGCGCGAAGATTCTCGGCTGCATCCACATGACCATCCAGACCGCCGTACTCATTGAGACGCTGACCGCCCTCGGCGCTGAAGTGCGCTGGTCCAGCTGCAATATCTTCTCGACCCAGGATCAGGCCGCCGCCGCAATCGCCGCCGCTGGCATCCCTGTGTTTGCTTGGAAAGGCGAAACCGAAGAAGAGTACGAGTGGTGTATCGAGCAGACCATCCTCAAGGATAGCCAGCCGTGGGATGCCAACATGATCCTCGACGACGGCGGCGATCTGACCCAGATCCTGCATGACAAGTACCCGCAAGTGCTCGAGCGCGTACATGGCGTCACCGAGGAAACCACCACCGGTGTGCATCGCCTGCAGGACATGCTGAAAAAAGGCACCCTGAAAATCCCGGCGATCAACGTCAACGACTCGGTCACCAAGAGCAAGAACGACAACAAGTACGGCTGCCGTCACAGCCTCAACGACGCGATCAAGCGCGCCACTGACCACTTGCTGTCTGGCAAGCAGGCATTGGTCATCGGCTACGGTGACGTGGGCAAAGGCTCAGCACAGTCGCTGCGCCAGGAAGGCATGATCGTCAAGGTGTCGGAAGTCGACCCGATCTGCGCCATGCAGGCGTGCATGGACGGTTATGAGCTGGTTTCCCCTTACAAGGACGGTCTAAATGACGGCACCGACGCCTGCATCGACACCGCACTGCTGGGCAAGATCGACCTGATCGTCACCACCACCGGCAATGCCAACGTCTGTGACGCCGGTATGCTCAAGGGCCTGAAGAAGCGCGCACTGGTGTGCAACATCGGTCACTTCGACAATGAGATCGACACCGCCTTCATGCGCAAGAACTGGGCGTGGGAAGAGGTCAAGCCGCAGGTACACAAGATCCACCGCACCGGCCCGGGCAGCTTCGATGCGCATAACGACGACTACCTGATTCTGTTGGCTGAAGGCCGTCTGGTGAACCTGGGCAATGCTACCGGTCACCCTAGCCGGATCATGGACGGCTCGTTTGCCAACCAGGTGCTGGCGCAGATCCACCTGTTCAACGAGAAGTTCGCGGACCTGCCGGTTACCGAAAAGACCAAGAATGTCACGGTCATGGTGTTGCCGAAGAAGCTCGACGAAGAAGTCGCAGCCGAAATGGTCAAAGGTTTCGGCGGCGTCATCACCCGCCTGACCCAAGGCCAGGCCGACTACATCGGAGTGGAAGTCGAAGGTCCGTTCAAGCCGGACAGCTACCGCTACTAATCAAGGCCACAGCCGCACCGGTCTCCAGGGTGAGTCTGCTCATCCAGGACCCGGTGTGGCTGGTCGATGAAAGGAATTGTCATGTCACACCCACGTAGCCACAGCTTCAGCTTCGAGTTCTTCCCCACCAAGACCGACGCCGGGCACGAAAAACTGATGGCAACGGCCAGCCGCCTGGCCGAGTACAACCCGGACTTCTTTTCCTGCACCTACGGTGCCGGCGGTTCGACTCGTGATCGAACCCTGAATACCGTGCTGCAGCTCGACGGCGAGGTGAAGGTGCCAACTGCGCCGCACCTGTCCTGCGTTGGCGACAGCAAGCAGGAGTTGCGCGAACTGCTCAACCTTTACAAGGACGCCGGCATCAAGCGCATCGTCGCGTTACGTGGCGACCTGCCGTCAGGCATGGGCATGGCCAGCGGCGAACTGCGCTATGCCAACGAACTGGTTGAGTTCATTCGCAGCGAAACGGGCGATCACTTCCATATCGAGATTGCGGCCTATCCCGAGATGCACCCTCAGGCACGCAATTTCGAAGACGATCTTGCCAACTTCGTGCGCAAGGCCAAGGCGGGTGCCGACAGCGCCATCACCCAATACTTCTTCAACGCCGACTGCTATTTCTACTTCGTAGAGCGGGTACGCAAACAAGGCGTCGAGACGCCGATCGTTCCGGGCATCATGCCGATCACCAACTACAGCAAACTGGCACGCTTCTCCGACGCATGCGGCGCCGAGATCCCGCGCTGGGTTCGCAAGCAGCTGGAGTCCTACGGGGACGACATGGAGAGCATCCAGGCCTTTGGCAACCAGGTCATTACCGAAATGTGCGAGAAGCTGCTCGCTGGCGGTGCGCCCGGTCTGCATTTCTACACCCTGAACCAGGCTGAGCCTAGCTTGGCCATCTGGGACAACCTCAAGCTGGTCCGCTGATCATCAACCGCTCCCTGCAGAAACAGGGAGCTGGTCAATGAACCTGCGAACTGACACACTGTCCTAGCAATGCGGCGTTAACAGGCTCTGTTATACTCCGCGCTTCCGCCAGGCTTACGCCCGGATGCCAGCATCTTCAAATGCGGCAGGACCGGACGGGATCGCACGCCAGTCGCGATTCGAGCCAGGCATGACCATCCCAGGGCCGCGCCCTACACAAGACAGGATTACTCATGTCCTTTGCTTCCCTCGGTCTCTCCGAGGCTTTGGCCGGTGCCGTCGAGGCCGCCGGTTACACCCAGCCTACACCAGTGCAACAGCGGGCTATTCCCGCCGTGTTGCAAGGACGCGACCTGATGGTCGCTGCACAGACGGGCACCGGTAAGACCGGTGGATTCGCACTTCCCGTACTGGAAATTCTGTTCCCAGGCGGTCACCCGGACCGCGAACACCGTCACGGGCCGCGCCAACCCCGCGTACTGGTACTGACGCCGACGCGCGAACTTGCTGCCCAGGTTCATGACAGCTTCAAGCTATACGCCCGCGACCTGCCGCTGAAAAGCGCTGTCATCTTTGGTGGCGTCGGCATGAATCCTCAGGTCCAGGCCATTGCAAAAGGCCTCGACGTGCTCGTCGCCTGCCCTGGCCGTCTGCTCGATCTGGCCAACCAGAAGGCGGTTGACCTCTCCCATGTAGAGATTCTGGTCCTCGATGAAGCCGACCGCATGCTCGACATGGGCTTCATCCATGACGTTAAGAAGGTCCTGGCGAAGCTGCCGACCAAACGTCAGAACCTGCTGTTCTCGGCCACGTTCTCTCAGGACATTACCGACCTCGCCAGCAAACTGCTGCACGAGCCGGAAAAAATCCAGGTCACGCCGCCGAACACCACGGTAGAACGCATTGAACAGCGTGTTTTCCGCCTGCCTGCCTCGCACAAGCGTGCACTGCTGGCGCACCTGATCACCAAAGGTGCCTGGGAACAGGTCCTGGTGTTCACTCGCACCAAGCATGGCGCCAATCGCCTTGCCGAGTATCTCGACAAGCACGGGCTGCCGGCAGTCGCGATTCACGGCAACAAGAGCCAGAACGCACGCACCAAGGCGCTGGCTGACTTCAAGGCCAACCAGGTGCGCATTCTGGTCGCCACAGATATCGCCGCCCGCGGCCTGGATATTGACCAGCTGCCACACGTGGTCAACTTCGAACTGCCGAACGTCGAGGAAGATTACGTTCACCGCATCGGTCGTACTGGCCGAGCAGGCCGTAGCGGCGAAGCGATTTCGCTGGTCGCGCCCGACGAGGAAAAGCTGCTCAAAGGCATCGAGCGGATGACCAAGCAGAAGATCCCTGACGGCGATCTGATGGGCTTCGACTCCAGCACCATCGAGGCGGAAAAGCCTGAAGTGCGCGAACCACGCCAGCCGCGCCCGCCCCGCAACGGCGAGCGCAAGCCACGCCCCGAGCGCGCTGCCAAAACCACCGAAGCCGCTGGCGAGTCGAAAGAGCGCGATCGCAACCGCCGCGGGCGTAGCAAGCCGCGCGGTGCCAGCGCAAGCCAGGCAGCACCCGCACAGGGAGCCGCAGCTGCACCAGTGAGCCGCCCGCCTCGCCTGCCTAATGATCGAGACCCAGAAGTGTTTCTCGATGACGAACTGGACAACTTCGGCAACAAGGTCGATTACGTCAGCCCGTACCAGAACAAGCAGGGTCGCGGGCGCCGCCCCGGCGCTCCAGCTCAGCCTGGCGCTCAACCGCGTGCAGCGGCCGCCCCACGTGGCGGTTCCGCACCCGCGGGCGGCGCTGCTGCTCCCGGCAAGGGCAAGCGTCAGGGTCCTGCGCGCGGTGGCCAGCCTAGGCGCAAGAATGAGGGACGCCGGATCGACAATGAAGGTCCGGCTCGTCAGGAAGCAGCCGTCAAGCCTAAGGAAAAGCAGCCGGTGATCATTCACAAGGAGTCGAAACTTGATCGGCTGCCTAGTGCTGATCAACTCGAACAGCTGCCGACCCGGCCGCGCGGCGAGAAGCCTGCCTTGCTGACTCGCAACCGCTAAGTCGAGCATACAAAAACGCCGCCCTCTGGGCGGCGTTCTTGTTTCAGCGATGCGGTGTAAGTACCGGCAGGTTCGCCCGCCGGTGACCACCTCAGCCCTCGTCGGCGACCGGTTCGGCTTGGGCATCCCATCCACCACCCAGGGCCTTGAACAGCTCCACCTCACTGGTCATTTGTGCCAGTCGGTCACCGATGAACTGCTGCTGCACGTCGAACAGTTGCCGCTGTGCATCCAGAAGCGTCAGGTAGCTGTCGACACCCGTGCGGTAGCGCCGCTCGGCAAGCCGATAATAGTCCTCGCTGGTTTCCAGCAAATCACGCTGAGCCTGAACCTGGCGAACATAGGTGGCTTGCGCGGCCAGTCCATCTGCCACTTCGCGGAACGCCGTCTGAATCGCGCGCTCATACTGCGCCACCTGGATATTGCGACTGATCTCGGCGTAGTCGAGGTTGGCTCGCAGTTGCCCTGCGTTGAAGATGGGCACACTGATGCTCGGCGCGAAGTTCCAGTAGCTGGACCCACCATCGAAAAGCCCTGAGAGCTCGCTGCTGGCCGTCCCCGCCGCGCCTGTGAGGCTGATCCGAGGGAAAAATGCTGCTCTCGCCGCGCCGATATTGGCGTTCGCCGCTCGCAATTGGTATTCGGCCTGAAGAATGTCAGGGCGCTTGTAGAGCAGATCGGACGGTAGCCCCACCGGCACGGTGGCTAGCAGATCGCGCTCCAGTCTGCCGTCGGCAGGTACTTCGACCGGGACACTCTGGCCCAGCAGCAAGCCGAGCGCATTACGATCCTGCGCGACCTGACGGGTGTAACGCTCAATGCGTACACGGGCGGTATCGACCGCACTTCGGGCCTGGCTCAGTTCGAGCGACGAAGCCACGCCGACGTCAAAACTGTGCTGGGTAAGTGAAAGGCTTTCTTCAAAGGCCTTCAAGGTGTCGCGACTCACCTGAAGCAGGGCCTGGTCGGCCTGCAAGGTCAGCCAGGCGTTGGCAACACTGGCAATCAGGCTGATCTGCGTGCTGTGCTGGGCCGCCTCGGTGGCGAAAAACTGCTGCAGGGCCTCTTCACGAAGGCTGCCCAGACGCCCGAACAGGTCCAGTTCCCAGGAAACACCGAGCGTCGCGCTGTACTGGCTGCTAATCGCACCTTCACCAGTTTGGTTCAGATCACCCGGGGTGCGGGTGCGGCTACCAGAGCCATCACCACTTACCGCCGGCAGCAAATCGGCCCGCTGCACGCGATAAAGCGCACGATAGGCATCGACATTCAACGCGGCGATTCGCAGGTCACGGTTGTTCTCCAGCGCACCGCTGATCAACTGCCGCAGAGCGGGGTCCCGGAAGAAGCTCTGCCAGTCCAGGGTCATCTGCTGCCCCTGTGCAGCGCTGGCTGAACCGACATAGGCTTCGCCCTCGGGCCAGCTGGCGGCCGTTGGAGTGTCGGGGCGCTGGTATTCGGGTATCAACGAGCAACCGCTCAGTGCGGCCAGCAGCGCGACACTCAATAGAGACCTCTTCATTGCGTATCTCCCTTCGGTGCTTCGACATTGGCTTTTTTACGCTTGCCAATCGAAGACACCAGCACATAGAACAGCGGCACCCAGAAAATAGCCAACAGCATGGCGCTGAGCATGCCGCCGATCACGCCGGTACCGATCGCATGTTTGCTGCCGGCACCCGCCCCACTGGAGATTGCCAACGGAAGTACACCAAGCATGAACGCCAAGGACGTCATGATGATAGGCCGCAAACGGATGCGGCAGGCTTCGATCGCTGCGTCGGCTATCGTCATCCCCTGCTCATGCAAGGTTTTCGCGAATTCCACGATGAGAATCGCGTTACGCGCCGACAACCCTACGGTGGTCAGTAGTCCGACCTGGAAGAAAACGTCATTGGACAGTCCGCGCCCCATGGTAAAGGCCAGCGCACCAACGATGCCCAGCGGCACGACCAGCATGACCGACAGCGGAACCGACCAGCTCTCGTACAACGCTGCGAGCGCGAGGAAGACCACCAGCAGGGACAGCGCATAGAGTGCCGGCGCCTGCGAGCCAGATAAACGCTCCTCATAGGATTGGCCGGTCCATGAGTAGCCAATGCCTGCTGGCAACTGACTGGCGATCCGCTCGACTGCCGCCATGGCTTCGCCGGAGCTGTAACCCGGTGCAGCCGCCCCCAGTATCTCCATCGCCGGTACGCCATTGAACCGGGTCAGCTTGGGCGGGCCGTACGTCCACTCACCCGTAGCGAACGCGGTAAACGGCACCATCTCACCCGCCGAGTTGCGCACATACCATTTGCCAAGATCCTCCGGATTCATCCGTGAGGTGGGCTCGCCCTGCATGTACACGCGCTTGACCCTACCTCGATCGATGAAGTCGTTGACGTAACTCGAGCCCCAGGCGATCGAAAGTGAGTCATTGATCGCGGCAAGGGAAACCTGATGCGCGCGCGCTTTTTCATCGTCGATGATCAGCCGATACTGCGGCTCGTCACGCATTCCATTGAAGCGCACGCCGGTGAGCGTTGGCTCCTCGGCGGCGAGTTGCATGAACTGATCACGTGCCTTTGTCAGGGCTTCATGGCCGAGCCCGGCCTGGTCCTGCAGAAACACATCGAAACCGGTGGCATTGCCCAGCTCCATCACGGCTGGCGGTGCGAAAGCGAACACCATGGCGTCGCGAAGGCTGAAGAAGTGGCCCTGAGCGCGCTCAGCGAGATCGAAAACACCCTGCCCAGCCTCTTTGCGCTCCTCCCACGGCTTGAGCATGATGAAGGCCATGCCTGAACTCTGACCACGACCCGCAAAGTTGAAGCCGGTAATGGTGAACACCGAATTGACCGTCTCGCTTTCCTCGGTCAGCAGGTATTCCCGCATTTGCTCGACGACCTCCTGGGTCCGGCTAGCGGTCGAACCAGCTGGCGTCTGAACCTGTGCGAACAGCACACCCTGATCTTCCTCAGGGAGGAAGGCCGTGGGAATGCGCGTGAACATCCAAATCATGATGCCTACGATGAGCAGGTACATCAGCAGGTAAGGCAATTTGCGCCGCAGCACAGCAACCACTCCACGCTCGTAGCGTAGGGTGCCGCGCTCGAAGGTCCGGTTGAACCAGCCGAAGAAACCACGCTTGCCCTCATGGTCGCCGCTGTGCGGCTTGAGAATGGAGGCGCATAGAGCGGGCGTGAAAATCAGCGCGACCAATACCGAAAGCACCATGGCCGAAACGATGGTGATGGAGAACTGACGGTAAATGACCCCGGTGGAGCCGCCGAAGAACGCCATGGGCAATAGCACGGCGGAAAGCACCACGCCGATACCCACCAGCGCGCCCTGGATCTGGCCCATCGATTTGCGAGTCGCCTCCCGCGCAGAGAGCCCCTCCTCTCGCATCACCCGTTCGACGTTCTCCACCACCACGATTGCATCGTCCACGAGCAGACCAATGGCCAGAATCATGGCGAACATGGTGAGCGTGTTGATGCTGTATCCGAACGTTAGCAGCACCGCGAAGGTGCCCAGGATCACCACCGGCACGGCCAGCGTCGGAATCAGCGTCGCCCGCAGGTTCTGCAGGAACAGGAACATAACCAGGAAGACCAGCACGAAGGCTTCCAGCAGCGTATGCACGACACCTTCGATAGAGGCTGAGATCACCGGCGTGGTGTCGTAGGGATAAACGACCTCGACCCCCGGCGGGAAAAATGGCTCCAGCTCGGCGATGGTTTGGCGAACCGCTGTTGCGGTATCAAGCGCGTTGCCACCCGCAGCGAGGCGTATGCCCAGACCCGCTGCAGGCCGGCCGTTGTACTCGGCGCGAATCGCGTAGCTTTCGGCGCCGAGTTCGACCCTGGCAACGTCGCGCAGTCGAACCTGTGCTCCGTCGGCATTGACCTTCAGCAGGATCTTTTCGAACTGCTCTGGCGTCTCCAACCGCGTCTTGCCAATGATGGTGGCGTTGAGCTGCTGGGTTTCCACCGCAGGCAGGCCGCCAAGCTGACCGGACGAAACCTGAACGTTCTGTTCCTGTATCGCAGACCGGACGTCCACCGCCGTAAGCTGGTACTGCTGCAACTTGGCCGGATCGAGCCAGATACGCATCGCGTACTGGGCGCCAAACACCTGGAAGTCACCGACTCCCGGGGTACGCGAGATCGGATCCTGCACGTTGGCCACGATGTAGTTGGCCAGGTCGAAGTTAGTCTGCCGCCCGTCCTGGGACACCAGCGCCACTACCATCAGGAAGTTACGGGCCGATTTCGACACGCGTATGCCCTGCTGTTGAACCGCCTGGGGCAGCAGAGGCGTGGCGAGCTGCAGCTTGTTCTGTACCTGCACCTGGGCGATGTCAGGGTCTGTGCCTTGCTCGAAAGTCACGTTGATGGTCATGCTGCCATCGGAGTTGCTTTCCGATGAGATATAGCGCAATCCGTCGAGCCCATTGAGCTGTTGCTCGATGACCTGGACGACCGTGTCCTGAACAGTCCGCGCCGAAGCGCCCGGATAATTAACTGAGATCGACACGTTCGGCGGTGCAATGCTCGGGTATTGGTTGACCGGCAGATTAAGGACCGCCAGCGCGCCGGCAAGCATCAACACCAAGGCGATCACCCAGGCGAAGATTGGCCGGTCGATGAAAAAGTTGGACATGTCTGGTTATTCCCCTTGGCCAGCAGCGGCTGCGCCAGCCTGGTCTTCGCTCTGCCCGGCCTGCTTGACGTTACCCGCCGGCTGCGGATTGACCTCCACACCAGGGCGAATGAACTGCAGCCCCTCGGTGATCACTCGATCACCTGCCTGCAGGCCTTCACTCACCAGCCAACGATTACCGACCGCACGCTCTGTCTTGATCTGACGCAGCTCGACCCTGTTGTCCGCACCCACCACCATCGCTGTCGGCTCGCCACGAGCGTCACGAGTCACGCCCTGCTGAGGCACCAGCAAGGCCTGCTCTCGAACACCAGCCGGCAACCGCGCATGCACGAACATGCCTGGCAGAAGGTCTTTTTCCGGGTTCGGGAACTTGGCGCGAATGGTGACCGAGCCTGTGCCTTCGTCCACGGCCACTTCCGCAACTTCCAGTGTGCCGTCATGCGGATACTCGGAGCCGTCCGGCAGGATCAACCGAGCCTTGGCTGCACTGTCGCCGGCCTGCTGCAGCCGGCCACTTTCCAGATCGCGCCGTAGGGCAATCAGATCCTGCACCGGCTGGGTCACATCGACATAGATCGGATCAAGCTGCTGGATAGTTGCCAGCTCCTGCGCCTGGCCGTTGCTCACCAACGCACCCTCGCTTACTGCAGAACGGCCGATTCGCCCCGATATGGGCGCGAGCACCTTGGTGTAACGGAGATCGATTTTTGCCCGCTCAAGCTCGGCCTGAGCCTGCAACGTCGCAGCTCGAGCCTCCTCATGGGCCTGCTGGCTCACCGCTTGCTCCTTGACCAGCAGCCCATAGCGATCCGACAGCGACTTGGCCGAGGCCATCCGCGCCTGCGCACTTTTCAGAGTGGCCTCGTATACGGCTGGATCGATCTGATAGAGCTGCTGCCCCTTGTTCACTTCACTGCCTTCAGTGAACAGACGCTTCTGAATGATTCCGCTGACCTGCGGCCGGACCTCGGCAATGCGGAAGGCAGTGGTTCGACCCGGTAGCTCCGTCGTCAGCTCAAACGGCTCAGCACCGAGCGTCACGATGCCCACCTGCGGCGCCTGGTCTGCAGCAGCAGGGGCCGTTGCCTGCTCATCCTGACAGCCGCTCAGCACAGCCGCGGCGGCAAAAAGGGTTATCAGAGCAGCACTGGCTGACTTGATTGACATCGAAAGCGACCTCATTGAACAGATAGTCCCAAGCAGAACAGCTTGGGCAGACTCGAATGGCAGAATGCGGCGAATATACTTACATTCACCAATGTCTGTAAACAGACGATCACGCCACCAATGCTCTATTACGCCGATTTAAATGATTAATTGGCACGCCGTGGTAGCGGCTTTTCATATCAACGCAGCAGAAACAAGAACGCCGGCTTTCGCCGGCGTCACATGAACAGCGTTCGGTTTACTGGCGGATGCCTTCCACCGAAATGATCAGGTCCACGGTTTGCGAAGCCGGGCCCAGATCCATCTTGATATCGAAGTCTTTCAGCTTGAGGGTCGTCATGCCTTCAAAGCCGGCACGGTAGCCACCCCACGGATCCTTGCCCTCGCCGAGAAACTTGGCCGCGATCACAACGGGCTTGGTAACGCCGTTCAGGGTCAGGTTGCCAGTGATGTCAGCGGTGCCGTCACCGGTCGACTTGACCGACGTGGACTCAAAAGTGGCAGTCGGATGCTTGGATACGTTGAGGAAGTCATCGCTGCGTAGGTGCTTGTCCCGCTCGGCGTGATTTGAATCGACGCTGGCAGTCTGCAGTTTGACGTTGACCTTGCTTGCTTCCGGCTGATCGGCGTCGAAGCTGAAGCTGCCGTCGAATTCCTTGAAGGTTCCCCACAGCCAGCTGTAGCCAAGGTGGCTGATCTTGAAATTGACGAAAGCGTGTTGGCCTTTGGTGTCGATCGCGTAATCGGCGGCAGCTACGGGACCAGCGACGATCATCGAGCCCAAGGCAAGTGCAGCAAGGGTTTTCTTCAGCATGGATGACTCCTTTGAGGGTTTATCAGGCATCGGCGCGGCCGAACATCCGCTTTAGCGTCGGATCGCGATCGATGAAATGGTGCTTGAGCGCGGCCAGGGCGTGCAGACCGGAGAAGATCACCAGGCCCCACGCCATGAACTCGTGAATAAGGCCGGCAATGTCTTCCTGATTTGGAATAGAGGTGACCAGTGCCGGCACTTCAAACCAATCGAACACGCTGATGGAGCGGCCATCAGCCGTGGAGATCAGATAGCCGGAAATCATTACTCCAAACAGACCAAGGTAGAGAACGCCGTGGCCAACCTTGGTGGCCAGGCGGGTCAGCTCGCCATGACTGGCAAGCGGCGCCGGGCCACTGCTCAGAAAACGCCAGCTGACTCGCAACACCATCAGGGCCAGCAACAACAGGCCGATGCTCTTGTGTATGTCAGGGGCGGTGCGATACCAGCTGCTGTAATAGGTAAGCCCGACCATCCAGTAACCCAGTGCGAACAACCCAACTACGACAAGCGCCACCAGCCAGTGCATCACGATGCTGACCAGGCCGTAATTGCTGGAGGAATTTCGCCATTGCATGGGGTCGCGTCTCGAGAAAGTAGAATGGGGTTAGCCTAACGGCTAATAGATCGAAATGAATCGCATTTTTTCGTTTCAAAATATCGGCCAGGCAGATAGATCTCCACGGTCCGGCCTGCTGTTCGGTTTCTGCTAGGCTGCGCCGACGCCAAAGCCAAGGAGCAACAATGAGCCTGAATGACAGCTGGATGCAGCGCGACCTTTCCGTACTCTGGCATCCCTGCACCCAGATGAAAGATCACGAGCAGCTTCCGCTGATTCCCATACGGCGCGGCGAGGGCGTCTGGCTGGAGGATTTCGACGGCAAGCAATACCTCGACGCAGTCAGCTCCTGGTGGGTCAACGTATTCGGGCATGCCAATCCGCGAATCAATCAGCGCATCAAGGACCAGCTTGATCAGCTCGAACACGTGATGCTTGCAGGCTTCAGTCACCAGCCTGTGGTGGAGCTGTCGGAGCGACTGGTACAGATCACCCCCGACGGGCTCGAGCGGGTGTTCTACACCGACAATGGCTCCACCGGCATTGAAGTTGCCTTGAAGATGAGCTTTCACTACTGGCGCAACGTCGGGCAGCCGAACAAGCAGCGCTTCGTGACGCTGACCAACAGCTATCACGGCGAAACCGTTGCCGCTATGTCGGTGGGCGATGTCGCGCTGTTCACCGACACTTACAAGCCTCTGTTATTGGATACCTTCAAAGTGCCAAGCCCGGACTGCTATCTACGGCCCGACGGAATGAGCTGGGAAGATCACTCGCGCAACATGTTCCTGCATATGGTGCAGACGCTGGCCCGCCATCACCAGGAGATCGCAGCGGTCATTGTCGAACCCCTGATCCAGGGCGCCGGAGGGATGCGCATGTATCACCCGGTTTACCTGAAACTGCTGCGTGACGCCTGTGACCGCTACGACGTGCACTTGATCCATGATGAAATCGCTGTGGGTTTCGGCCGTACCGGAACCATGTTTGCCTGTGAGCAAGCGGGCATCACGCCGGACTTCCTGTGCCTGTCAAAGGCGCTTACAGGCGGCTACCTACCAATGGCGGCAGTGCTGACCACTGACAAGCTGTACCAGGCGTTCTACGACGATTACACAACCTTGCGGGCCTTCCTTCATTCGCATACCTACACCGGGAACCCGCTGGCATGCGCAGCAGCCCTGGCCACCCTCGATATCTTCGAACAAGACGGGGTCATCGAAGCCAACAAGGCATTGGCTACCAGAATGGCCTCCGCTACAGCCCATCTTCGCGATCATCCACACGTCGCTGAAGTTCGGCAGACCGGCATGGCGGTTGCGATCGAAATGGTGCAGGACAAAGCAAGCAAGACGCCCTACGCCTGGCAAGAACGCCGCGGGCTGAAGGTCTATCAGCATGCTCTACAGCGAGGTGCGCTGCTGCGGCCGTTGGGCAGCGTGGTGTATTTTCTGCCGCCCTACACCATTACCGAAGAACAGATCGACTTCCTCGCCGAGGTCGCCACCGAAGGGATCGATATCGCGACGCGCAGCGCTGTAAGCGTGGCCGTAGCTCCAGGAGCACCGGACGAATTCCGCGACCCTGGCTAGTGCATCCCGCCTTCATGCTCGCTGGCTAACGCTATAAACTGCCGGCCCACCTTACGACCGTAGCTATAGCGATGCGACTATCCAGGTTTTTCATCGACGCCCCTTTGACCCTTGGCAGCTGCAACCTGCCAGAGGCCTCAGCCCACTACATCGGCCGCGTATTGAGGTTGAGCGCTGATACGGCCGTGCAGCTGTTTGATGGCAGCGGCCAGGAGTACTCAGGCTTACTCGTTGAAGTAGGGAAAAAGCACGTCACGGTCGAGCTGCGGGAGCAGTTTTCGGGGCTGCCCGAGTCCAGCCTGAGGATTCACCTGGGGCAAGGACTTTCGCGCGGCGAGCGAATGGATTGGGCGATTCAGAAAGCAACGGAGCTCGGCGCTGCTGAAATCACCCCTATCGTCAGTGAACGCTGCGAAGTTCGCCTCAAGGATGAACGTGCCGACAAGCGTTTGGCCCACTGGCGTCAGATCGCCATAAGCGCGTGCGAGCAATGTGGTCGCTCAGTCGTTCCGACCATACACCCACCGATCCCGCTGCAAGACTGGCTGAAGCTGGAAGCCGATCTGAAGCTGGTCCTCCATCCTGTCGCAGCGCCGCTTTCAGCTTACGCACGGCCAGCCAGCCTGGCATTTCTGATCGGCCCGGAAGGCGGCCTGAGTGATGGAGAGATCGATCAGGCACGCAGTGCCGGGTTTCAACCTGCGCGTCTCGGCCCGCGTGTGCTACGCACCGAAACTGCACCGGTAGTTGCGCTAAGCGTCGCGCAGCAGCTATGGGGCGATTTTCAGCCCGACCTCTGAGGCGCGAGTAGGAAATGAACTGTTGCTGAACAGCTGATCAGATCAGCCCAGCATCCGCCAGCTTCTGCTCAAGGGCGACCAGGTCCGGGATACGCGCCTGCACATCACCAAGGTTCACGGCGTCCAGCTCCAGAGGAGCCAAGGTCACATCCGAGCGCGCCAGACTGGCATCAATCTTGACCGAGCGAGGAATGCCCTGCACCAGCAGAGCGATGAACTTCACATGATCACGCCCACCGAGAGCGTTGAGCACCGCTACCCGTGCTCTCGAACCTGTCTCTGGCTGGCCATCGGATGCTGCTTCGAATGACAAGAGCGGCAACGTCAAGTCTCGCCAGGGCACCTGTCCGAGAAACCATGAAGGCGTGCCCTGCGCTGACTGTGGCGCGCGATAGGGGATCAGCTCGGCGACCGCAACGTTAGGCAGCAGCAGCGTACGATCGGCTAGCGGCACCAAGAGACCGGTGAGACTGGTGGAAGTATCCTGGGGAACAGCGGATTGGCTCATGGATTATCCAGTTGCAAGGCCGCAACAGGCGCGCTGGCCTGCTGCAAGAAATGATTGACCAAGGCTTGTGCCAGCTCGCGCGGATCGCCGCTGACCGAGCTGTAGCCGCCTTCGCGGAGGCTGTCAGGCATGCTCGAACAAACGCAGGAGTCGGCACGTTGAGTCCATACTTTCCCACCCTGTCGCAGCACGTACGCGGCAGCGGCGTTGCCATCGCTGCCCATGCCACTGAATGCAATGACGCCACAACGGTTGCCGAAATGCTGGGCCAGATTGAGCATCATCTGGTCGATGGAGGGGCTGTAAGGCTCCGGCCAGCTACGACCATTGAGCAGCATGGCGCCGTCCTTATCGAAACCCATTTCCTGGGTAATGGGGGCAATCACGACTTCACCGCACCGTATGGAATCATTCGGCCGCGCAAGGTTGACGCTCCACTGACTATGCCTTCCGACTGCCTGCGACAGCGCCGACTCGAAGCTCGCTTCAATGTGCTGCGCGTAGATGAAACCTACTGGCAACCCGACTGGCAGCGAATCAAGAAAGGCTTTTACCGCTTCAGGACCACCCAGCGAGGCCGCCAATAGCCAGACTTCACGCGCAGGCCCATCTCCCTCAACCGAAACTGCGCTCGTGAAGGCGCCCGGTAGTTCCAGGCGAGTCGAACGCTCGGGTTCGGCGCGCAGCACTTCGAGGCGAGGGCCTACCACTCTGGATGGGTCGCCAACCAATCGCTTGAGCTTGCCGAACATGCGGCGTTCCCAGCGTGGGTAATTTTCCGAGTGACGTTCTGGCGCGTGCCCCTCGCCAAATAAGACCGGACAGGTATCACGCTCAAGCAGTGCGTTGACCAGTGGCGAATCCTCCGTTTGAGCCAGGTCCACCAACCAGAGGTCAGCTTCTACTGCCGCGAGGTCCGCCTCCTCTAGCCGGGCGGGATCGCTGTTGAGCACAACCGTGTAACCATTGGCGGTCAGCGCCTGCTGCAGCACATGCCGTTGCAATGAGGTGTCGGCGATCACCCCAATGCGAGCCGCTACGACCTCACTCATGATGCTTGACCAGTTTTTGAATCGTCTCCAGCAGCAGCGACTCCTGGTAGGGCTTCCCGAGGTATTCGTTCACACCGATGGCCATGGCCCGATCCCGGTGCTTCTCACCGGTCCGCGAAGTGATCATGATGATCGGCAGATCTTTCAGATGCTCGTCATGGCGCACAAGGGTCGCTACTTCGAAGCCATCCATGCGGGGCATTTCGATGTCCAGAAGCATGACATCGGGCTTGCGCTCCTGCAGCTGAGTAATCGCGTCGACGCCATCTTTCGCCGTCAGCACATTCATGCCGTTACGCTCGAGTAGCCGGCTGGTCACCTTGCGTACAGTTACCGAGTCATCCACGACCATGACCAGTGTTGGCCGATCGACCTCCACCTCGACAGGCTCTTCCTGACCAAGCAGGCGCAGCGGCTGCTGCTGGGTGAGCAGATGTGCGTGCAGAACACGGATGGTCGCCAGCAGGTCGAGAATGACCACCACGCGACCGTCACCAAGGATGGTGGCACCGGAAATCCCCGGCACGGTGGCGAACTGCGGGCCGAGACTCTTCACCACGATCTCACGAGAACCAGCCAGGCTGTCGACCTGCACCGCCACGCTATGCTCGTTGGAACGCACCAGAATCACCGGAAGTGGCAAGCTCTGCCCGACCAACTTGGGCCGCTGCCCATTGTTTAGAAGCTCTCCGAGATAACGCAGCTCATAGGTCTGCCCCGCATATTCGAAGCGAGACGCGCCGGGCTGGTAATACGCTTCGAGCTCGTACGGGGAAACCCGCACGATACCTTCGATGGTATTCAATGGAATCGCATAGAGATCCTCGCCCGAATACACCATCAGTGCGCGGTTGACCGATACGGTGAACGGCAGACGGATGAGGAAGCGCGTGCCACTGCCAAGCGTCGACTCAATGCTCATCGAGCCACCGAGCTGCTTGACTTCAGAATGTACGACATCCATGCCGACACCGCGGCCGGATATCTGTGTAACCTTTTCCGCTGTGGAGAACCCGGCCTCGAGGATGAACTGCAGCACCTCATGATCTGACAGATCACTGCCAGGCAGCATCAGACCGCGCTCGACCGCTTTGCGGCGAACAGCTTCCAGGTTGATTCCCGCCCCGTCATCGCTCAACGCCAGAACGATGTCCCCGCCTTCACGGCTCAATTCAAGGCGAATGTTGCCTTGTTCAGGCTTGCCCGCCGCCACTCGCGCAGCCATCGATTCGATGCCGTGATCCACAGCGTTTCGCAGCATGTGTTCCAGCGGCGCGACGATGCGTTCGAGCACGCTGCGGTCCATCTCTCCAGTAGCGTTACCCACATGGAATTCAACCTGCTTGCCGAGCTCGCCGGCCACCTGACGTACGATTCGGCGCAGACGTGGCACAAGTCGATCGAAAGGCACCATGCGCGTGCGCATGAGACCTTCTTGAAGCTCCGTGTTGACCCGCGCCTGCTGTAGCAGCAGGGTCTCGGCGTCACGGTTTCGCGCCGCGAGCGTTTCCTTCAAATCTAGAAGGTCAGAAGCGGACTCGAAGAGAGCGCGAGACAGCTGCTGAAGTTGCGAGTGGCGGTCCATTTCCAGCGGATCGAAATCGTCATAACCCGCGCGCTCTGCCTCAGCTTGATAGCGGCTCAGAATCTGCGCCTGCGTCTCGGTATCCAGACGCCGCAACTGATCACGTACCCGCTCGATCGTGGCCTCCATCTCCCCCAGCGTAAAGCCTACGTCGCTGACCTGCTGCTCAACACGCCCGCGGAAAATTGACGTCTCGCCCGCAAGGTTGACCAGCCCCTCCAGCAAATCGGCTGGCACTTTGACCAGCTCCTGCGGTGCCCGTCGAGAGGCGGCATCCAACGCGGCCTCCTCGGCACGACGTATGAAAGGTAGAACCTTCGCTGGAGTGTTGGCCGTTGGGGACTGGACGCTCGCAGCCACGATTGGCGTCTCGAGCTGGATTACGGAAGGCTCGCCACGTTTCTCTTGGGCAGGCTCGCTTTGCGCCTGTTCGGAGGGCGCAGATTCTGGCTCGCTAGCCAGGCGCGACCGCATCAACTCGACTTCTTTCAGCAAGGCGTCGTAACCGCCCTGCACATCGAGGAACAAACTGTCGGTCCAACCGACGTCCTGCAATTGCGCCTCGCCAAGACGCTGCTCAAGGTCGTGGGCCATGTCGCCAAGGCGGACCTGCGCTGCGAGTCGTGCGCCACCTTTCAAGGTATGCAACACACGCATCATGTCTACCAGAGGCCCAGCACCATCACGCGTGGCCTCCCAGCGCCCCAATGCAGCTTCCATATCCTCGAGCAGGTCATCCGCTTCTTCGACGAATATGTCCAGGATTTCGGCTTCGGCCGAATCCTGTGCCGCGTCCTGCGCCGCCTTCAAGGCGACGCTATTGGGCATGCTCAGCTGTTCGTCCGGATTTGCCCGAAAGTGCCGAATCGTTGCGATCAGATCCTCCCCGTCGGGGAGTTCGCGGTAGGCCCGAACCGCATCGAGCATCGCTGCGAGCCGGTCATGGCAAGTCTGCAGCAACGTGAACAACATCGGGCTGGCCCGATAGCTACCGGCGCACAGACCTTCGTAGAGATACTCTAGCTCGTGGGCAAGATCCCCAATCTCGCGAATATCGGCCATTCGCGCTCCGCCCTTGAGCGTATGCAGATCACGCTGGAGCGCTTCTATCTCAAAGCTGTTATTGACGTCATCGACCCAGCGCTGAAGCGAAGCACTGGCTCGCTCCATGATGTCGAATCCTTCCTCGAGAAAGATCTCTACCAGTTCGGGATCGCGATTGTCCCAGCCACCGGCTTCGCCTTGTGCAGGGTCAGCCATCGCCGAGGGCTCGTCTGGGTAGGACTGATTGGTTTGGTCGAGGTTGGCGGCATCATCTCCCGCCTGCTCCGCATCCTGATCCGATATATCCAGGGTGACGGGTGAAGCTTCGCTCGGCTCGACCTCATCAAGCGGATGATCGTCCGTTTCAATTAACGTCTCAGAGTCGGTCGCGGACACTCGCTCTGTTTCGAGCGAGGCAGATAACTCATCGGTCAGCTGCTCTGAGTCCATCGACGCACCGGCATCACTGACGGAAAGCGCTGAAGGGACGTCATCATGATTCTGCGTCGCTTCATCAAGTTCGTCAGCGTTGCTTTCGAATGACGGGGTGACACCTTGACGATAGCCCTTGATGAGCGCGATGAGCTTCGTCGCAGCGTCCATTGGCCGGTGAGCCTGGAGCTGCTCAAGCTGAACCGCAAGTTGATCATGGCTGCGCAACAGAAGCGTCGCGAGTTCATCACTATGGGTATAGCGGCCGTCCGAAAGCCCTTCATAAAGGGTCTCCAACTCATGGGACAAGTCGCCGATCGGGCGTATCTCAGCCATCCGGGCGCCACCCTTGAGGGTGTGCAGGTCGCGCAGCAGGGCTGACAGCGCCAGCTGGTTGGCCGGATCGCTGAGCCAGCGATCCAAAGCAGCACCCGCGCTTTCGAGAAGATCGACGGCCTCGTCCAGAAAAATCTCGACCATCTCTTCGTCTAGATCATCGAGCTGGGCCTGCTCCAAAGCGGGCTCTGGAGCCCAGGCTTCGGCTTCGGCTTCGGCTTCGGCAATAGTTTCGACGACTTCAACCGGAGCAATGCTTGTCATCTCCGGTTGATCAACATCAACTGGCAACTCGAAGGATTGTGGATCGAGCGCTTCGGCCAGGAGTTCTTCGAGGCGCTCCACCAGCTCCGGTTGACCTGTTACCTGAAGCCCGGCCGCAACCTGATCCATCATGCCGACCAATGCTT
Organism: Stutzerimonas stutzeri; assembly: GCF_024448895.1. GTDB lineage: Bacteria > Pseudomonadota > Gammaproteobacteria > Pseudomonadales > Pseudomonadaceae > Stutzerimonas > Stutzerimonas stutzeri_Q. The sequence goes on along the minus strand of NZ_JAMOIC010000002.1, from coordinate 36,100 downwards.
CATGGCCTTGCTCGACGTCGTCGAAGAAGCGCCCGCTGACAGCGAGGCGCCCTTCCTGCACGACTGCATAGAGCTTCAGCAGCACCTGGCACAGGGCGTCGATCTGCGGCAGATCAGCCATTTGGGCGCCGAGGCCTAGTGTTGTCAGCTCTTCCAGCAGCGCACTGAGTTCCTGACGCTCAGCAGGATGTTCCCGCCAGCTGTGCAACAGATCTTCCGCATCCAGGAGGATGCTCATGCCTTCTGACAGAAACAACGAAATCATGCCTGGGTCGCGCGGCTCGCCCAATTCACTTTCGCCACGCTCGCCAGCATCAGCCAGACGGGCACTGTGCAACGCATGGACCTGCGCAATGAGCTCCTCAGCACCCTCTATTGTGGCCAAGGGTTCCCGCTCAAGATTTTCCAGCCCTTTACGCAACAGCTGTTCGGCAACATGCAGAAGTTCTGCCTCAGCCAGATCCATCTGAATCAGATTGGCCTTGAACTCCTTGACCATCTTTTCCAGCGGCGTGGCAATTTCAGCCATCGGCAGGATTCCGGCCATGTGCGCACTACCCTTGAGGGTATGCAAGGCACGTTGGAGAGAGTCAGTAACTGGCTGCGGGAGCCGCTGCGCACAGTCGGCAAGAAAGTCGACTAGTGCAGAGAGATGCGACTCAGCCTCGTTACGGAAAATCTCCAGCAGCTGGGGGTCCATCATCTCCTGCATCGGCTCTTGCTGCGTCGGCTTCTCGAGCTCGACACCGCCGCCCTGGGGATCAGGATCTGTCGGCAGCCCCTTGGCCAACGCATGGGCATTGGCTGCCAAGCGATCGACATCATCACGCTGACGCTGCGCCTTGGCTGCAAACTCTTCGACCAGAGCCGGCATCAGTGCAACGACATCATTCACCAACTTCTTGACCGAAACTCCCGGTTCGATACTGCGGTCGAGCACGCGATTGAGCAGATTTTCCACGGACCATGCGAGTTCACCGATAACCAGTGCCCGCACCATGCGACCGCTGCCCTTGAGAGTATGAAAGGCTCGGCGAATCTCGCCAAGCGTGGCCTTGTCCGAGGTGTCCTCGCACCACTTTGGCAAATATTCACCAATGGTTTCGAGAACCTCGGCGGCCTCCTCGATGAAGACTTCCAGCAGGTCATCGTCGACCGGCTCCTCGTCATCGGGCGGAGGCAGGATGCTAGGCGGAACATCCCGCGCGGGCGGATTGATGGAGACGACTGGTGCGGCCATGACGTCTTGAAGAGTCATCGCCGGTTGGCTAGCGACCGGCTGCTCCATCGGCTCAGGCAGCGAAACCTCGGGCATGTCGAGCTCGGCCATTTCAGCCTCACTCCACTCCACCGCGTAAGTCAGCGGCTCATCGGCAGGAAGCTCTTCGGAGGAGAACACCGACGAATCTTCCGCTTCGCCACCAGACAACTGAGTTGGCTCCGCTTCCGATAGCTCAATGACTTCAGCAGGCCATTCGGCTGCGGATTCGAACTCTGTTTGCCGCTCCGCAGATTCGGCTTGCTGTTCGGATTCCCATGCCGATACCTGTTCAGCGGCAAGTGTGTCGGTGTGATATCCCAGAGCAGCTTCATGCTGTTCGGAATTCTGTTCGGGCGCGGCTGAAGGGCCCGATCCCGGTTCAAGTTCAGGTTCAGGTTCAGGGAGTAAAACTTCAATCTCGTCCAGCGGATCGGATAGGAAATCCGCATCGGCCAAAGAAGTGTCAGCACCGGTTTCCGGCTGGGCGCTTTCTGACTGGGCGTTCAGCGGGTATCCCAAAGCCTGAAGGCTTTCCTCTGCGACATCGAGGATGAGGTCGCCCTGCGACCCGCAGTCTTCACTAAGGCGCTCGAGATAGTATTCGACGCTGGTTATTGCGTCCGCCAGGGTATCCAGACTCTGCCAGTCCGGAATGGCCTGTTTGGCGAGCAGCTGCTCCTGGATGTATCGATTACAGGCATCTAGCAAGCCAGCAGCGCGCGCCAGCGGCACCATTGCAAGGCCGCCCCGTGACTGGGTCAAGAGTTCGGGAACTCGGGCAAGATGCTGGTGATTCCATTGTGAGGCAATGAACTCGATGATCGCGTCCTTGGCCTGCTCGAGGCCGGTACGCGCCTCTCGGATGACCAGGCGATGAATCTGCGCGACATCGGTAGTCGGCAGGTGACTCTCCTCGCCGCGGTCCTCGCTCGTACCGCCGACCATACCAGCGAGGGTCGCCTCGACATATAACAATGCTCCCGCGACATCCATCAGCGCGGCATCGTCTGGCTGCTGCTGCCCGTTCGCAAGAGTCTCGACTACAGTGATCTGGTCGAGAATGATTCGCCGCGGCTGGCCAAAGCCCAGGACAGCAAGCGTGTCTGCAATCTGCTTGAGCGGAGGCTGTAGCGATGCAAGCTCCGCAAAGCCCATGCGATCGCTGCGTACGAACAGGTCAAGACTGTCTTTAACCCGGACCAGCTCTTCACACAACGCAGCTACAACTGAACGCATGGCACCACGATCAGGGCCTGCAAGCTGAGCGCGCTCTTCATCGACTACTGTGCTATCGGGGAGCGCTTCATCCAGGCTGTACTCGGCCTTCAACGCCTGGATGCGCGGCGTCTGCGTAGGCGCCTTCGCTACATAGAAAAGCAGATTCTTGGTCAGCTCGTCAGGGGCTGCCTGGTTGATACCCTCCGCCCCCTGAGCGACGAGACGCTTGAGTTCTTTATCGACTTGGCGCAGCAGGTTTTTCACCGTTGTGCCATTAGCCACCGCACCACTGGCGAGCCCTTCGACTAGACCCGAAGCGATTTGCCATAGCGCGCCAAGCGGGGCGTCTTTGCAAAGCATTTCCAGACGCGCAAAAACCCGAGCCATATAACCCAGGTTAGTTGCCAGATCTTGATTGCGAATAACCCCAACCAGCGCGACCTGAAGCATCTGCCGCAGCTTGCGAAGCAGCCCTGGGAGATCCTCGGTCTGCCGCTGCGCCAGGAACTCACCCGAAAGCGCGGGGGTCCGTGAAGACATGTTCGGCGAAAAAAGACTGGTTTCCGACAGCAGCTTCTCCCCGCGCGCCGCACGAAGATCGTTGAGCAGTGGCAGGACAACCATTGGGAGGTCGCGACGAGCGCTCTGAATGCGGTCCAAGTAGACCGGCATCTGCAGGATGGCCTGCATGAGGACCTCAAGCGCTTCCGCCTGGCTGGCAACACGCTCATCCAGTAAAGCCCGCGCAAGCTGCTCCATCTCTTCTGCGAGCAACGCGGCGCCATAGAATTCGACCATCTGCAGCGTGCCGTGCACCTGATGCACGTAAGTCATGCAGAAGCGCATCCGCGTCGAGTCTTGCGGGCTTTCGACGAACGCTTCCAAGGCCTGCCGCGCCTGCTTCAGCGTTTCGGCAATCTCGCCTTTCACCCACTCCAGGGCGACATAATCGTGCCGATCACCCATAGCGACTCCGCTCATAAACATTTCCGGGTAAAGGCCTGAACCTGACTGTCAGCCACCGGGGTCAGATCCGGATGCTGCCAGCCGACTACTTCACCTGCACCGATCACCAGCAAGCCCCCCGGTGCCAGCCGCTCGGCCAGACGATTGAGGATTTCGCGGCGGCGCCAGCGACGGAAGTAGATCAACAGGTTCTGGCAAAAAATGACGTCCATATTGGACATTGGTGCACCGTCCAGCTCCAGCACGTTAAGCCTGGCAAAGCACACCCGTGCAGCCAGGCTAGGTATCACTTGGAGACGGTCATCCGGCCCCGCTTGGAAGTATTGCTTGCGTAAATCAGGATCCAGCTGCTCAAGCCGTCGAGGGCTGTAATGTCCATCGCGGGAGCGACTCAACGCACTGAGGCTGATGTCAGTGCCGATCACCCCGAACTGTTGCGAATCACCATTAGCATGCTGAAGAACCTCAGCAGCTGTGATCGCCAGCGAGTAGGTTTCCTCACCACTTGCGCATCCGACGCTCCAGAGCGACCAAGGCCTGGAAATATCACGAGACTCGCAACGCTCCTGCATGTAGCTGGAAAGCAGCGCGAACGAAGGTGGATGACGGAAGAAACGGGTTTCCTGAACGGTCAGCCGATCCATCAGGGTCGACCATTCCACAGCACCACGAGCACCGTCCGTGACCTGACGGTAATAGCTGGAATAATCAGTAGCCCCGACTTCGCGCATCCGGCTACTCAAATTGGCTTGCAGGAATGTTCTCCGTTGCTCGGTAACAACCATGCCAGAGCGCTCTTCGAGCAATGCTTGCCAGTCCCGGAACTCCGCCGCCGACATTTCAGCCAAGGGTCTCAGTGCCCACTCAACGCCTGGCTGCATGTCCTGCCCCTTGCTCATGAACTTCCACGGCAGCCGTTACCGGCCGCCGCGCTCAATCAGGCCTGATCCTGTGTTTCCGGCAAGGTAAAGCCGGACACCGAGTGACGCATCTCATTGGCCATCTTCGCGAGATTACCAATGCTCTTTGCGGTGGCGGTGGTACCCGAGGACGTCTGCGAGGTAATTTCCTGAATGACGTTCATGGTGTTGGAGATATGGCCCGCCGAGGATGCCTGCTGACGTGCAGCATTCGAGATGTTTTGGATGAGTGCCGCAAGGCTTTTCGATACCTTCTCGATCTCCTCCAGCGCGACACCTGCGTCCTGCGCCAAACGCGCACCGCGTACCACCTCAGAGGTGGTCTGCTCCATCGAGATAACCGCCTCGTTGGTATCGGTCTGAATCGTTTTGACGAGTGCTTCGATCTGCTTGGTGGCTGCAGAGGAGCGCTCTGCCAGACGTTGAACTTCGTCAGCTACCACCGCGAAGCCTCGGCCTGCGTCACCAGCCATCGAAGCCTGAATGGCCGCGTTCAGAGCAAGAATGTTGGTCTGGTCGGCGATGTCGTTGATCAGACTGACGATGTCACCAATCTCCTGCGACGACTCACCCAGACGCTTGATCCGCTTGGAAGTGTCCTGGATCTGCTCACGGATGTTATCCATGCCGGTGATGGTGTTATGCACCACCTCGTTGCCCTTGTTCGCAATCGCAACCGAACGTTCAGCTACCGCGGAAGACTCGGCGGCGTTCGCAGATACCTGGTCAATCGACACAGCCATCTCGTTGATCGCAGCAGAAGCTCCGGCAATTTCCTGAGCCTGATGCTCGGACGCCTCGGCGAGATGCATAGCAGTCGCCTGCGTCTCCTGAGCGGCGCCGGATACCTGCACAGCGGTCTGGTTGATCGTTTCAACCAGATCACGCAGCTGGTCGATGGAGTAGTTGATCGAGTCCGCAATGGCACCCGTGAAGTCTTCGGTTACGGTAGCGGCCACCGTGAGGTCACCGTCAGCCAGGTCGCCAATCTCGTCGAGCAGACGCAAAATCGCAGTCTGGTTACGCTCGTTTTTCTCGGCTGTTTCACTCAAGCGACGGCGTGTTTCCTGAACCATTACCAGGCCGATCAGAAGAATCGAAGCCAGCGCCAGCGCACCCAGCACATAGCCAGCCAGCGCATTGATGTAACGCGCATCGGCTCGGCTCTGGAGGCCCTGCGTCAGCGCTGAAGTCTCATCGAGCAACGTTTGCGAAACCTCGAAGATGCTGTTCGATGATTCGCGCACTTGGAACAGTTCCGGCGAGGTTTCCAGGATCTCGTCCACCGAGCCGGAAACGAACTGGAACAGTTCGGAAATTGCAGCCAAACGATCGAGCGCTTCGACATCGCTTACACGACTGATGCCCATGGCTTCGTTGCCTTCAAGCATCGCGCTGAGTACGCGACCAAACAGACTGGCATCGCGACCAAACATGTCGGCAGCCTGTACGGAATCCTGGTCACCAGACAACACCTTGTTCACCGAACCCAAAATACGCTCAGCTAGCAGCGATTGGCGCTGAGCAACAGAAACCTGGGCGGCCGGAGCACCACTTTCCAGAAGAATGTCTACAACTTCCTCGTATTCCACCTGGAGCTGCGGAATGGTTTCGGCAAGGGTGGCAGCAACCTGGTGTAAAGACAGTACGGTCTGCTCGCTTGCGAGAATGGCGTCGGTGTTCTGCCGCAGCGTGTCCCAATCCTGCTGTACCGCTGCTACTTCTACCTGAAGTGATTCTGGCACCGCTGGAAGGCCGATGCGCTCGTCTCCACCCGAGAGGTAACCCCAACGCTCACTGAAGTCGTTACGAGCATCTTTCAGCGAATCGAATGCCTCTGCCGTACCTGCGGCCGCCTCTACAGCGTTCTTTGCGATGCGCTGCGATAGAACTCGCAGCTCACCGGCGTGTCCAACGTATTCGTTGTCATAGTCGGCCTGGGTATTGATGTACGCAAAGTTCACGAACAGCAGCACCATTGACACGATCAGAAGGATAAATAGCCCGGCGATCAACGTATTGCTACGTACCCCTGCCAGCAGTGCATTCGCGTTAAGTTTTTTCATTTTTCCCGGCCCCCGCCTGGACCACCCGTACGTTTCCTTCCAAGAACCAAAAGGCCGACATCAGCCGACCCCACCTAAATCAGTACGCCACATCCAGAAATGTCTGGTGGGCGGCAAGCGCGTGCGGGCTAAAAACCAGCCAAGGCTGCTCACGCTGAAACACACCATAAATAAAAGGCTGGATCGAAGCCTCGACCGGAGGAAGCTGCTCGGAGAACGCATCTACCGGAAAATGCTGCATGCCGAAAACCTCGTCGACCGTCAGCCCTGCAAACACTTCCTGATGATCCACCACCAATACCCGCCTCTGCTTGCGCAACGGCGAAAGCTCCAATCCGAGATACCCGCACAAATCCATCACCGGCAGTAATCTGCCCCGAACGTTGGCGACGCCTTTGACCCAGGACTTCACCCCAGGCAATAGCGTGTAGCGCGGCTCGTGCAGTATTTCGCCAACCTCCCCCATAGGGGCAACAAATAACCGCCCCCCCATCCGAAAACCAATTCCAGCCCAGGTCTGGATGGCCTCCTGCTGAGAAGGCAGCCCGGCTGCCAGCACTCGGCAGCGAGCTTGAATGTCCAAAAGTCGCTGAAATGGCGTAGGCACATCCGACATGCTGGCAACTTCCCTAGTCCGAATATCGAAATCGCCGTTCAACCGGCAAGTACGGCGCCCAGGGTCTTCAGCAATGTCGCTTCATCCACCGGCTTGGTCAGGTAGTCTTTAGCACCCTGACGCTTGCCCCAGACCTTATCGGTTTCCTGGTCCTTGGTGGTCACAATGATCACCGGAATGTGACTGGTTTCAGCATCTTTGGTCAGCTGGCGCGTTGCCTGGAAACCATTCAGGCCCGGCATCACGATATCCATCAAAACCACATCGGGTTTTTCCTGGCGGGCGAGCGCAACGCCGTCGGCTCCGTTCTCGGCCTTAAGAACGACATGACCATGCTTTTCTAGCATGGCCGTCAGCTTGTACATCTCGGTGGGCGAGTCATCAACAATCAGAACGCGAGCCATGGTTACTCCGTGGGAAAGGCTTCAGCGGCACTCAGGGCCGAACTTCAGGATACTTGCTCTATTGGAGTGAAATCAGGCACATGCGCCTTGATAGCACCGAGCAACTCTTCTTTGCTGAAAGGCTTGGTCAGGTATTGATCAGACCCCACGATCCGCCCCTTGGCCTTGTCGAACAGACCGTCTTTGGAGGACAGCATGATCACCGGGGTGGACTTGAAAGAACTGTTGTTCTTTATCAATGCGCAGGTCTGATAGCCATCAAGCCTAGGCATCATGATATCGACGAAAATGATGCGCGGGTGACTATCCGCGATCTTGGCCAGCGCATCGAAGCCATCCACTGCCGTGATCACATCACAACCTACTTTTTTCAGCAGCGTTTCAGCAGTGCGACGAATCGTTTTCGAATCGTCGATCACCATGACCTTCAAGCCCTCGGAGTGCTGTTCCATTTCGCCCTACCATCGCCTCGGTGAGTCGTAGTTTATCGTTATGTCAGTGCGCCTAGAGGCCCTGCCATCGATGGGCTGCACCCAATCGCCGGACCTTTTTAGCACACTACTCAAGTGCAAGCTATCTACCGCCAGAGCAGGGGAATTTTCCTTGACCCAGCGCACAACCGCCGCCAATCTGCGTCGACATTTCACGCCCTCGGCAGCCTTGTTCTGCCCCATCGCTGGAGAACACAACATGACTGTTCGCGTCGGGATCATCATGGATCCAATCGCGCAGATCGCCTTCAAGAAGGACAGCTCCCTGGCCATGCTTCTAGCGGCCCAGGCCCGTGGCTGGACGCTTCATTACATGGAACAGCGAGACCTTTATCAGCTGGGCGGCGAAGCGCGTGCGCGCATGCGCGCGCTCTCGGTATTCAACGACGCGCAGCGCTGGTACGAAACAGGCGAAGAAACTGATAATGCCCTGTCCGATCTCGATGTGATCCTGATGCGCAAGGATCCGCCGTTCAACAGCGAGTACGTCTATGCCACCTACCTGCTCGAGCTTGCCGAACAAGCCGGTACGCTGGTCGTAAATCGCCCGCAGAGCCTTCGCGACTGCAACGAAAAATTCTTTGCCACCCGTTTTCCTCAATTTACGCCGCCAACGCTGGTGAGTCGGCGGTCCGACATTCTGCGGGAGTTCGCTCGCGAGCAGCGTGACATCATTCTCAAACCGCTGGATGAAATGGGTGGTGCATCGATTTTCCGCCACCGTGAAGGTGACCCTAATCTGTCGGTCATTCTCGAAGTGCTCACCGAGCACGGCAGTCGCCAGATCATGGCGCAGCGATATGTCCCTGCCATCACCGAGGGAGACAAACGAATCCTGATGATCGACGGCGAGCCGGTACCTTATTGCCTGGCCCGCATACCAGCGGCCGGCGAAACACGTGGCAATCTCGCAGCAGGAGGCCGTGGGGTCGCTCAGCCACTGTCAGAACACGACAAAGAGATCGCTGCAGCGGTCGGGCCAGAACTGCGCAAGCGCGGCCTGCTCTTCGTCGGACTGGATGTAATCGGCGATTACCTCACTGAAATAAACATCACCAGCCCGACCTGTATTCGCGAGATCGACAATGCATTCGACACGCGCATCGGCGAACGCCTGATGGATGTCATTGCGGGGAAACTGACGAACCGGCCTGACACCTGATGTAGAGCCGGCTGGCTCCCGAGCCAGCCGCTTCGTCAGTTTCGCGCCACGGCGTTACCAGCTGCTCAAGCATTAGATGCATCGACACAGCGAAGCACCAAAGCTGTCGCCTGGTTCATAGACTTTTACAGTCGCGCTGGGCAGACTGCGCGCACTTCGAGCCGACTGAAATGCGATGAACGCCGCTACACGCCAACCCATTCCTGCCCCTACCGGCGTCCGCCCGGCGGACCGTCTCGGCTTTACGATATTTCTCGCGGCCGCGCTTCATGGCGCCCTTATTCTTGGTCTCGGTTTCACCCTCTCGGAACCGAAACAAACCAGCAAGTCGCTAGAGATAACGCTATCCACCTTCAAAAGCGAAGAAAAGCCCAAAGACGCCGACTTCCTGGCACAGGACAATCAACAGGGCAGCGGCACTCTGGAGCACAAGGCATCACCGAAGACGACTGAACAGGCACCGTTCCAGGACACCCAGGTACGCAAGGTCACTCCAGCGTCCTCCCCGCCGCCAAGCAGCACCAGAGAAGCGCCGAAAACGGCTGTTTCAACGCGCGCGCCGCAGCCCGAAAAGACTCCGGTGAAATCCCAGAAAGATAAGCCTCAGCCGCAAGCGCAGCCGGCCCCCGTGTATGACAGTTCGCAGCTCAGTGAGGAGATTGCCAGCCTCGAGGCGGAACTCGCGCAGCAAGTCGAGCAGTATGCGAAGCGACCTCGCGTCAGCCGCCAGAACAGCGCAGCGACCATGCGCGACATTAGCGCCTGGTACCGTGACGAATGGCGCAAGAAGGTCGAGCGCATCGGCAACCTCAACTATCCGGATGAAGCCCGCAGACAGCGCATCTACGGTAGCCTGCGGATGCTAGTGGTCATCGACCGAAACGGCACTGTCCAGGAGCTTCGGGTACTGGAGTCTTCGGGGCATACGGTGCTGGATGAAGCTGCAATGCGCATCGTTCGGCTCGCAGCTCCGTTTGCGCCATTCTCCGGAGAACTGGCACAGAACTTTGACCAGGTGGAGATCATCCGAACCTGGCGGTTCGAGCGCGGCGATCGCCTCTCCAGTCGCTGATCCAGGCACGCCCAGCCGTCTCAACCGGATGGCAAGCCGATCCGGGCGGCTTCACGGCCCGCCCTGCAACGCTTAAGCTAGCAGCCATGAACGCACCCTCGTCAAGCTACCTCAAGCATCATTTCCTGATTGCCATGCCGCACATGGCGGACCCTAATTTTGCGCAGACGCTGATCTATCTGGTTGAGCACAACCGGGACGGTGCAATGGGGCTCATCGTCAACCGTCCGAGTGGGCTGAACCTCGCCGACGTACTTGAGCAGCTGCGCCCGGACGAGCCGGTAGCGCCGGACAGGCAGCACCTGCCAATCTTCTCCGGCGGGCCTGTTCAGACCGACCGGGGGTTCGTCTTGCACGCCTCGGATGTCCGATTCCAGGCAACGGTTGATCTTGGCCAGCTCGGAGTGACAACCTCCCAGGACATTCTTTTTGCCATCGCCGATGGGTACGGCCCGCTCAATCACTTCATTGCACTTGGCTATGCCGGATGGGAGTCCGGCCAGCTTGAAACCGAACTGATCGAGAATGCATGGTTGAGCTGCCCGGCACAGCCGCACATCCTCTTCGACATGCCTGCTGATAAACGTCTAGCTGCAGCCGCCGCATCGCTGGGTGTCGACTTAAGACTACTCAGCAGCCAGGTCGGCCACGCATGAGCGGCGTCCGCCTGCTCCTCGGCTTCGATTACGGGACCAAGCAGATTGGCGTTGCAGTTGGCCAGGCGATCACCGGCCAGGCGCGGGAGCTGTGCGTATTGAAAGCTCAGAACGGAGTGCCTGACTGGTCGCAGATCGAAAAGCTGCTGAGCGAATGGCAACCGGACGCACTGGTCGTCGGCCTGCCTCTGAACATGGATGGCAGCGCTAGCGACATGAGCGCCCGAGCGGAGAAATTTGCCCGCCGCCTGAACGGCAGATTCAATCTGCCGGTTCATACCCACGACGAACGCCTGACTACCTACGAAGCCAAGGGCGAGCGCATGCGCGGGGGCCAGCATGGAGGCTATAGGGAACGCCCTGTCGATGCCCTCGCTGCAGCCCTGCTACTCGAAGGCTGGTTGACAGCACAACAGACCGCCTGAAGTCACATCAAGGAGACATGATGACCCTGCCGAACCCCGAACAGCTGCTCCCAGAAATGGCCGCCGCACTGGACCAGCACCTGAGCAGTCACGACATCTCCGATCCGCGTTTCATCGGCATCCATACGGGCGGTGTCTGGGTCGCCCGCACGCTCCTGGATCTGCGCGGCAAGCAAGAGGCTCTCGGCATGCTGGACGTCTCGTTTTATCGCGACGACTTCACTCAGAACGGCCTGCATCCGCAGGTCCGCCCCTCGGCGCTGCCCTTTGAGATCGAGGGCCAGCACTTGGTGCTGATCGACGATGTACTGATGAGCGGCCGCACCATTCGCGCCGCGCTCAATGAATTGTTCGACTATGGCCGCCCGGCTAGCGTCAGCCTGGTATGCCTGCTGGACCTGAACGCTCGCGAATTGCCGATCCGGCCAGATGTTGTCGGCGCGACCCTCTCCCTGGCGCCCGATCAACGGGTAAAGCTACTAGGCCCGGCACCGCTGGCGCTTGAACTCCAGTCCTTCGCCTCCGCTAACTGAGAATCCTGCGATGACGCCCACCGACGCCAAGCGCCCGCTGCAACTCAACGATAACGGCCAACTGCGCCATTTCCTGTCACTGGACGGGCTGCCACGCGCGCTTCTCACCGAAATCCTGGACACCGCCGACTCTTTTCTCGAGGTCGGAGCCAGGGCAGTCAAGAAAGTCCCGCTGCTGCGCGGCAAGACGGTTTGCAACGTATTTTTTGAGAACTCCACCCGGACCCGGACCACCTTTGAACTGGCGGCCAAGCGGCTCTCGGCCGACGTGATCACGCTGAATGTGTCGACATCTTCGACCAGCAAGGGCGAAACCCTGACTGACACCCTGCGCAATCTCGAAGCGATGGCTGCAGACATGTTTGTCGTTCGCCATGCTGAATCCGGCGCGGCACATTTCATTGCCGAGCATGTCTGTCCCGACGTGGCGGTCATCAACGGTGGCGACGGACGCCACGCCCATCCAACCCAGGGCATGCTCGACATGCTCACCATTCGCCGTCACAAGGGTGATTTCGAGAAGCTCTCAGTGGCCATCGTAGGCGACATCCTGCATTCGCGAGTGGCCCGCTCCAACATGCTGGCGCTGAAGACCCTAGGCTGCCCGGACATCCGTGTCATCGGCCCGAAAACCCTTCTGCCCGTTGGTCTGGAGCAATATGGGGTGAGCGTTTACAACGACATGGACGAGGGCCTGCGAGGCGTAGATGTCGTGATCATGCTGCGCCTGCAGCGCGAGCGCATGCAGGGTGGCCTGCTGCCGAGTGAGAGCGAGTTCTACCGACTCTACGGGCTGACCACCCAACGCATGGCGCTGGCCAAGCCCGACGCTATCGTGATGCACCCGGGTCCGATCAACCGCGGCGTGGAAATTGAGTCTGCCGTGGCCGATGGCGCTCAATCGGTAATCCTCAATCAGGTGACTTACGGCATCGCGATTCGCATGGCGGTGCTTTCCATGGCCATGAGCGGACAGACCGCTCAGCGGCAACTCGAACAGGAATACGCTGCCGAGGAGCAGAACTGATGCCTACACAAATCCTCGGCGCCCGGCTGATCGACCCTTGCAGCGGCCGTGACGAAGTTATCGATATCTACTGCCAGGACACCAAGATCATTGCGATCGGAGCGGCTCCAGTAGGCTTCAGCGCGGCAAACACCATCAATGCTGAAGGGCTTGTGGCGGCTCCAGGGCTGGTCGATCTTTCGGTCGCCCTACGCGAACCTGGTTACAGCCGCAAAGGCAACATCGCCAGCGAGACACTCGCAGCCACTGCCGGCGGCATCACCAGCCTATGCTGCCCGCCTGACACCAAGCCATTCCTGGACACTGCTGCTGTGGCTGAGCTGATCCTCGACCGCGCACGAGAGTCAGGCCATGCCAAGGTATTCCCTATTGGAGCGCTGAGCCGAGGGCTCAAAGGTGAGCAGCTGGCCGAGCTGATAGCCTTGCGCGATGCTGGCTGCGTAGCCTTCGGCAATGGGCTGACCAATTTCGCCAGCAATCGAAACCTGGGGCGTGCGCTGGAATACGCTGCAACCTTTGACCTCACTGTGGTCATTCACTCCCAGGACGCCGATCTGGCCGCCGGTGGCCTCGCCCACGAGGGGCCTGCGGCTGCGTTCCTCGGCCTGGCAGGCATTCCCGAAACAGCCGAAACCGTCGCTCTGGCCCGTAACCTGCTGCTCGTCGAACAGAGCGGAGTCCGCGCTCACTTCAGCCAGATCACCACGGCACGTGGCGCGCAGATGATTGCCGACGCCCAGGCGCGCGGCTTACCGGTTACCGCTGATGTGGCGATGTATCAGTTGATTCTTACCGACGCGGCCTTGCACGGTTTTTCCAGCCTTTATCACGTGCAACCACCGCTGCGCAGCTCCTTCGATCGCGATGGGTTGCGAGAGGCTGTTCGCTCGGGGGTCATCTCGGTGATTTCCAGCCATCACCAGCCACACGAGGCCGATGCAAAACTAGCCCCCTTCGGCGAAACAGAGCCGGGCATCAGCAGCGCTGAAGTCCTGCTGCCGCTGGCGATGACACTGGTAGAAGATGGCCTGCTCGACCTGCCAACCCTGCTCGCTCGGCTGACCAGTGGCCCTGCTGCTGCACTTAAGTTACCGGCGGGCCGCCTCGCGGTGGGAGACGCGGCAGATCTGGTGCTTTTCGATCCCCATAGCTCGACCCTCGCCGGGGAAGCCTGGCATTCGAAGGGGCGAAACTGCCCGTTCATGGGCCACTGCCTGCCCGGAGCGGTGCGCTACACGCTAGTAGACGGACGAATCGCCTTCCAGGCCTGAGTAGCACCCAAACCGCTCGCCATTACACTGGCGAGCGGTTACGGGGGTCCCCTCAGTAGGTCTTTTCCATGTTGCGCATCGACACCTGATTGTTGAGCGTCCAGAAGTCATAAAGCACTCCAACAAAGAACAGGCCGCCCGTGCACAGGTAGATCAGGCCGGTAATCCACTTGCCCTGATACATCCGGTGCACACCAAACACCCCCAGGAACGTCAGAAGAATCCAGGCAACCGTATAGTCGATCGGGCCTGGCTGGAAGCGCATGTCTGCTTGTCGGTCCATGGCCGGGATCAGGAACAGGTCAATGATCCAGCCGACGAAGAACAGGCCAAGCGTGAAGAACCAGATCGTCCCGGTGACGGGCTTGCCATAGTAAAAGCGGTGAGCGCCGAGAAATCCGAATATCCACAGAAGGTAACCGATGAGAATGCTATGGGTGTTCTGCTGCATCTGAGCCTCGCTGACAGGTTAAGGTGACGCGCTTCGAGCTTATCCCATTGCCGCCCGGCTTACCGTCCGCCGAGCGGAGGTTATCCCGGGATCAAGGCGTGATACTGTACATGCAAACAGTATCACGTGGCCGATATGCAACTGATCGAGAAGCTCAGCGTCCTTGCCGACGCAGCCAAGTATGACGTTTCGTGCGCAAGCAGTGGGGCATCCAAACGCAGCTCCAAGGGCCGAAGGGGGCTCGGGGCAACCGACGGCATGGGCATATGCCACAGCTTCACGCCTGACGGTCGCTGTGTGTCGCTGCTGAAAGTTTTGCTGACCAATTTCTGTCTGTACGACTGCCAGTATTGTGTGAATCGCCGCTCCAGTGACGTGCCGCGTGCACGCTTCACGCCAGAAGAAGTAGTGACTCTGACCCTGGATTTCTATCGGAGAAACTGCATCAGTGGGCTGTTCCTCAGTTCCGGCATCATCCGCTCAGCGGACTACACCATGGAGCAGTTGATCCGCGTGGCCAAGCTCCTGCGCGAAGACCACGAATTTCGCGGATACATACATCTCAAGACCATTCCGGATGCCGATCCACTCTTGATTGCAGAGGCTGGCCGCTATGCCGATCGGCTCAGCGTCAACATCGAGTTGCCGACCGAAGCCAGTCTGATTCGCCTCGCCCCGGAAAAGCAGGTGCTGACGATCAAGCAGGCCATGCACAGTATCCACCAGGGCGAAACCGAAGCCAGCGCCGAGAAGCGAGCGCCGCGATTCGCGCCGGCGGGGCAGAGCACGCAGATGATAGTCGGAGCCGACAGCACGGATGACAGCACCATTCTGCACACCGCGCAGTCCCTTTATGGGAGCTACCGGTTGAGGCGAGTCTACTACTCAGCCTTCAGCCCGATCCCGCACAGCCCCGCCACTGTCCCATTCGAAGCGCCGCCCCTTATGCGTGAGCATCGGCTCTATCAGGCGGATTTCCTCATGCGGGGATATGGCTTTCAGGCGGGTGAATTGCTCAGCGGACCTGGCAACCTCGCGCTGGACATCGATCCAAAACTGGCCTGGGCGCTGGCTCATCGGGAACAGTTCCCGGTTGACCTCAATCGAGCTGACACCACTATGATCGCCCGAATTCCTGGCATAGGTATGCTCAGCGCCAAGCGCCTGGTCGATCTGCGTCGACAAAAGCGGATCCGCTTTGAAGACCTGACCCGCCTGCGTTGCGCCCTGGAGAAAGCCAAACCTTTCGTCATCACTCAGGATTACCGTCCGGCCCGCGCTGGAGACGAATCAGCCGTCTTACGTCACTACATGCGTGATACGCCCGCGCAGATGGCGCTGTGGTGATGAGAACGGCGCGCTTCGATGGAAGCTTTGAAGGCTGGCGAAGCCACGCACGTGCGCTGCTGCTCAGCCACGTTGCACCGCATGAGGTGAACTGGGCGAGTGGCGACGAATCCGCTGGGCTTTTCGATGACCCACTGCCTGACCGACCCATTGAGTCCACACGACAGGTAAGAATCCCCAAGCCGCTGCTGGACGAGCTGGAGATGGCGGCTCGCTATCGCGTCGAAAATCGCTGGAGTCTGCTCTATCGCGTGCTTTGGAGAGTTTCCCAGGGCGACTCGACGGCACGGCTGGTTGGCGATATCGATGGCAGCGAACTGCACGCCCGCATCAAAGCGGTGCGCCGTGAAGCCCACCATCTGCACGCTTTTGTTCGCTTCAGCCCTGTTCAGCAAAGCATGGGGCCCAGGCATGTCGCCTGGTTCGAACCAGCCCACAACGTCCTGCCCTGGGCAGCAGAGCATTTTGCTGAGCGCATGGGTGAGAACAGCTGGCTGATCGCAACGCCGGACGACGGGGTTTGCTGGGATGGGCAACAGATGTACTACGCCCGGCCCTGCCCAGCCGAATGGCGACAGCTGGCTCTGGAGGCAAAGGATCCAGGAGGAGAGCTATGGAAGGCGTATTACGAGAGCACGTTCAACCCGTCCCGGCTGAACCGCAGCGTCATGGAAAGCAACTTACCGGTGCGATTCTGGAAAAATCTACCCGAAGGAGTGCTGATTCCTCAGCTGATGAGTCGCGCACGAGCCGGTGCGCAGCGTGACGGTCAGTCCGAACGCGTCGCCGAAAAAACCGGCAAGCGCATCGGACGACCGCCAGAGCAGTTCAGCTAGCGGAAGCTGCGGCCCTTGTCATCGTCGCTGACTTCGAGCGTCAAGCCCTGGGATACGCTACTCAGGTGCTCGCCATCGGTTTCGGAGCCAAGCTTGATCATCAATCGCAGGTCGTTGGAAGAGTCGGCATGCGCCAGGGCGTCCTCGTAGGTGATTTCGCCTTGGACGTACAAGTTGTACAGCGCCTGGTCGAAGGTCTGCATGCCCAGATCGGTCGAGCGCTTCATCAGCGACTTTAGTTCGTGCACTTCACCCTTGCGAATCAAGTCAGACGCCAACGGCGTATTGATAAGCACCTCGATGACTGCACGGCGTCCCTTGCCATCGGGAGTCGGTATCAGCTGCTGTGCAACGATTGCCTTCAGGTTCAGTGAAAGGTCCATCCAGACCTGCTGATGCCGGTCGGCAGGGAAGAAGTTGATGATACGGTCCAGCGCCTGGTTGGCGTTGTTGGCGTGCAGAGTTGCCAGACAGAGGTGGCCGGTCTCAGCGAACGCCACCGCATAATCCATGGTTTCGCGGGTCCGCACCTCACCGATCAGGATCACGTCGGGCGCCTGCCGTAGGGTGTTCTTGAGGGCCACGTCGAAGGAGTCGGTATCAATCCCGACCTCACGCTGGGTGACGATGCAGCTTTGGTGCTGATGGATGAACTCGATCGGATCTTCAATCGAGATGATATGGCCGCTCGAGTTCTTGTTGCGGTAGCCGATCATCGCAGCGAGCGAGGTGGACTTGCCGGTACCGGTCGCACCGACGAACAGCACCAGACCCCGCTTGGTCATCGCCAGCTTCTTGAGCACTTCCGGCAGTTTCAGGTCTTCGAGCGTCGGAATGTTGGTCTCGATGCGGCGCAAGACCATGCCGGCAAGGTTGCGCTGATAGAAGGCGCTGACTCGGAACCGCCCGATTCCGCGCGCACTGATGGCGAAGTTGCATTCGTGATTTTCGGTGAACTCGCGACGCTGCTGCTCGTTCATCACTGCGTGCACCGTTTCGCGGGTCATTTCCGGCGACATCGGTGTCTTGTTCACCGGCAGGATCTTGCCGTTGACCTTCATCGACGGCGGCACGCCGGCCGTAATGAACAGGTCGGAACCGCCCTTTTCCACCATCAGGCGCAACAGTTTCTCGAATTCCATCGTCGTTCTCGTAGTCCGGCGTAGCCGATTTGTAGCGAAGCGGAAGGCCCAGCAGTATCACCAAGGCCTTGTAAAGAATCAGAAATTTTCCGGCTGCTTGGCCTTTTCCTTGGCGTTGTCGCGCGAAATGATCCCCTTGGCCAACAGTCCTTTCAGGCAAGAATCCAGCGTTTGCATGCCCAACGATCCACCGGTCTGGATGGACGAATACATTTGCGCCACCTTGTCTTCGCGGATCAGGTTTCGGATCGCCGGAGTGCCGATCATGATTTCATGCGCCGCAACGCGGCCGCCGCCAACCTTCTTCAACAGTGTCTGCGAGATTACCGCCTGCAGTGACTCCGACAGCATCGAGCGGACCATCGACTTTTCTTCCGCAGGGAAAACGTCAACGACCCGATCGATGGTCTTGGCGGCAGAGGTGGTGTGCAAGGTACCGAACACCAGGTGACCGGTTTCCGCGGCAGTCAGCGCCAGACGGATAGTCTCCAGATCGCGCATTTCACCGACCAGAATGATGTCCGGGTCTTCACGCAGCGCCGAGCGCAGTGCTTCGGAGAAGCCGAGCGTATCGCGATGCACCTCACGCTGGTTGACCAGGCACTTCTTCGACTCGTGAACGAATTCGATGGGGTCTTCGATGGTGAGAATGTGGTGGTACTTGGTGCTGTTCAGGTAGTCCAGCATCGCCGCCAGGGTGGTCGACTTGCCCGAACCGGTCGGCCCGGTCACCAGCACCAGCCCGCGAGGTACGTCGGTGATCTTGCGGAAGACCTCACCCATTCCAAGGTCTTCCATTGTCAGCACCTTGGACGGAATAGTCCGGAATACTGCACCAGCGCCGCGGTTCTGGTTGAAGGCGTTGACCCGGAAACGCGCCACGCCCGGTACTTCGAACGAGAAATCGGTCTCGAGGAACTCTTCGAAATCCTTGCGCTGTTTGTCGTTCATGATGTCGTAGATCAGCGCGTGCACTTGCTTGTGATCCATCGCCGGAAGGTTGATGCGGCGTACATCGCCGTCAACGCGGATCATCGGCGGCAGGCCGGACGAAAGGTGCAAATCCGACGCACCCTGCTTGGCACTGAACGCCAGCAGCTCTGTGATATCCATGGGACTCCCCAATTACAAGCAAGCAGGTAGAATGCCGCGCAGACCCTAAGGTGGCAGGCGCAGGTAATGTCCACGATAGCGACGAATATTGCAAAGGTCGGAACGCGCATCCGTGAGGCGGCGCAAGCTGTGGCGCGCGATCCCGATGAGGTGCGGCTGCTGGCGGTGAGCAAGACCCAGCCGGCGGGCGCTATCCGCGAGGCCAGCGACGCCGGCCAGCGTGATTTTGGTGAGAACTATCTGCAGGAAGCGTTGGAGAAACAGGCCGACCTCCGTGATCTCTCACTGACCTGGCATTTCATTGGTCCCATTCAGTCGAACAAGACCAAATTGATCGCCGAGCATTTCGACTGGGTTCACTCGGTGGACCGCCTGAAGATTGCCCAGCGCCTCTCGGATCAACGCCCGCCCGAGCTAGCCCCATTGAATGTCTGCCTGCAGGTCAACGTCAGTGGCGAAGCCAGCAAGTCAGGCTGCGAACTGTTGGACGTACCCGAGTTGGCACAGGCGATTATCGCCCTGCCCCGTCTGCGCCTGCGCGGGCTGATGGCGATCCCTGAACCGACCGACGACCCAGCGGAGCAACGCGCCGCATTCGCCCGTCTGCGCCAGCTGCAAAGCGAACTCAACCTTGATCTCGACACTCTTTCCATGGGCATGAGCCAGGACCTTGAAGCCGCCATCGCCGAAGGCGCTACTTGGGTCCGTATCGGCACTGCGCTGTTTGGCGCCCGCGCCTATCCACCGCAGACGGCCTCGGCCGGCCCTTCGCATGAATAAAGGAACCTCCGCATGAGCTCTCCCCGTATCGCCTTCATTGGCGGCGGCAACATGGCCGCCAGCTTGATTGGCGGCCTGCGCGCTCAAGGCATTCCGGCCTCAGCCATCTGCGCAAGTGACCCCGGCGCAGAAAGGCGTAAAGAACTGGAAAGCACTTACGGCATCGATACCTTCGCAGAGAACACCCAAGCCATCGCAAGCGCAGAAGTGATCGTGCTGGCGGTCAAACCGCAGGTCATGCAGACGGTGTGTCGCGACCTGGCCGCACATCTGCAAACGGATCAACTGATTGTGTCGATCGCAGCAGGCATCAGCTGCGCCAGCCTGCAGTCGTGGCTGGGCGAGCAAACCCCACGCGCGATAGTGCGCTGTATGCCCAATACCCCCTCCCTTTTGCGCCAGGGCGTCAGCGGGTTGTTCGCCAACGGCGAGGTGTCGGACAGGCAGAAGCAACAGGCCGAGCAGCTGCTATCGGCTGTAGGGGTGGCGCTTTGGCTGGACCAGGAGGCGTTGATTGACGCCGTGACGGCCGTATCCGGCAGCGGCCCGGCCTATTTTTTTCTGATGATCGAAGCCATGACCGCTGCCGGCGAGAGGCTCGGCTTGCCGCGGAACACAGCAGCCCAGCTGACAATGCAGACCGCTTTGGGCGCCGCGCGTATGGCCTGTGAAAGCGATGTGGAGGCAGCAGAATTACGCCGTCGGGTCACCTCGCCGAACGGAACGACCGAAGCGGCAATCAAAGCCTTTCAGGCGGGCGGCTTCGAAACCCTGGTTACACAGGCGATGAACGCAGCAGCACAACGCTCGGCCGAACTCGCCGAACAACTGGGCAACTAAGGAGCCTTCATGTCGCAACTCTCGCAAGCCCTGATCCTGATCGTACAAACGCTCGGCAGCCTTTACCTGCTGATCGTTCTTCTGCGCTTCATCCTGCAGTTGGTTCGGGCCGATTTCTATAACCCGCTGAGCCAGTTCATCGTCCGCGCTACCCACCCGCTGCTGCGGCCGCTACGCCGGGTGATCCCCAGCATTGGTGGCATCGACCTGTCCTCATTGGTCCTGGCTATCATCCTTCAAGTGCTGTTGATGGCAGCCATTCTGATGATCGCCTTTGGCACCATCGGCAACCCGCTGCAGCTTCTGGTCTGGGCCATCATTGGCGTGACCGGACTGTTCCTGAACATCTTTTTCTATGCGCTGATCATCAGCGTGATCCTGTCCTGGGTTGCCCCCGGCAGCCAGAACCCGGGCGCTCAGCTGGTCAGTCAGATCTGTGAACCGGCGCTCGCGCCCTTCCGTCGGCTGCTGCCCAACCTGGGCGGACTGGATATCTCGCCAATCTTCGCGTTCCTCGCACTCAAGCTGCTGGACATGCTGGTCATCAACAATCTGGCAATGATGACCCACATGCCGAACATCCTCCGTTCGCTGATTTGAGCCGTACCGCCCATGTGCCGTTGCGGCGTTTGGGCGGTAGTTCACAAAGGCTGGATTGACCGGCATCGGGCGACTGGGATAATCGCCCGATTCGCCTTTCAGGAAGCAACAGGATCATGGAACGACTCGACCGGCAGGTGGACGCCTACGTCACCTGGAAGCGCGACCTGGTCCGCGAAATCACCCGTTACCGCAGCTGGCTGGCGCACAACCGGCTCAACTCGGATGCGGTCGATGCCAGGCTCGACCGTGCGCTTAAGCTGCTACGCACCGATCACATCACACTGGCCTTTGTGGGCGAGTTCTCCCGAGGCAAGACAGAGCTGATCAACAGCCTGTTCTTTTCCGGCTACGGCCAACGCATTCTTCCCTCACGCGCCGGCCGCACCACCATGTGCCCCACCGAATTGTTCTACGACCCTCGCGCCGAGCGTTCGTATATCCGGCTGCTGCCCATCGAATCACGCCTCGAGGACACCAGCATCGCCCAGCTCAAGCGCAGCCCGCGCCTCTGGACGAATGTCGCGCTCGACCCTGAAAACCCTGACGCTATGGTTGAAGCCTTCACGCAGGTCGCCTCCTCCAAGTCGATGCCGGTCGAGCAGGCCATTCAGCTGGGCTTCCACCCTGACGCGCTGGAGCAGTCTGAAACCGCTGGCGAAGTGGTAGTGCCGGCCTGGCGGCACGCGATGGTAAACTTCGACCACCCCTTGTTGCGCCAGGGCCTGAGAATTCTCGATACGCCGGGCCTGAATGCCTTGGGCAGCGAGCCGGAGCTCACCCTGTCCATGCTGCCGAACGCCCAGGCGGTGATCTTCCTGCTGTCTGCCGATGCCGGCGTCACCGCAAGCGACATGGACATCTGGCAGCAGCACATCCGCCAGCTCGATGATGGCGACCGGCACCGCCTGTTCGCCGTACTGAACAAGATCGACGTCCTGTGGGATGACGTGTCCGGTGATGCCTTCGTCAATGACGCGATTCAACGCATGCAGGCTGCTACTGCACAGCAGCTTGGGATCGCGGTTGAGGACGTGCTCCCGCTCTCGGCCAAACAAGCCCTGCTTGCCAGAATTCGCGGTGACCAGCAGCTGCTGGAACGCAGCCGGCTGGAAACGCTGGAGCAGTTGCTTTGCGAGCGCATCCTCGCGCAGAAGGAACGCCTGCTGGAGCAGCAGGTAGTGCGTCAGGTGCTAGCGCTGTTGCAGAACAGTCAGCAAATACTGACCCAGCGCCTGGGCAAGGTGCGCGAGCAGTGTGAGTCGCTCGACAGCCAACGCCAGGACAGCGGGCAGCTGCTGATGGAGCTCACGGCTCGCACCCGCCATGACCACAACCAGCACCATAAACGCCTGCTGCAATTGAAGACCAATCAACGCCTGCTGCAGCGTCAGGGTGAACTGCTGCGCGGCACGGTGCGCGCCGAGCGTCTGGACGAGCACCTTGCACGTCTGCGCCGCAGCCTGACAGGCAGCCTTACCACCTTGGGTATCAACCTGAGCATCCTGCACTTCTTCCGCTCGGTGGAGCAGGATCTGGCCGCGCTCGAGCACGAGGCTGCACTGGCAAACAAGATGGTCTCGGCCATCTACCGCCGTCACAACGATGAAAACCCCCTGCACGGCGTTGACGCTCCGCTGTTCCGTCTGGCGCCCTATCAAAGGGAGCTCAAGCGTCTGCAGAACAAGGCAGACCAGTTCCGCCTGCAACTCAAGACGATGCTCACCGAGCAGCGCGCGCTGACCCGGCGATTCTTCGCCACGCTGGTGCAGGAGGTCATCGGCATGCATCAACGCCTGCGCCAGGACGCCGAGCAGTGGGCCAACGAAGCACTGATGCCGCTGATGCAGCATTCACTGGAGCATAAGCAGCAGCTCGAAGCCCACATGCTGAGGCTCAAGCATCTGGCGCAGGACAGCCAGCAAAGCAGCCAGCGCGGGCGCTTGCTGGCGCGTTACAGCCTCGAACTGGAACAGCAGCTGGCCCAGGCCGGTGAAATGCTCAGACTGCTGCGCCGCCCGGCCCCGATCCGGCGCCAGGGAAAGGTGGTCAGTCTCACCGGTACAAGTCTGGTGTAAACCCTGCGTTTCGATTGAGGATGAATTGAGGCGCGCTAACCTTTAGACTTTGCCGCCTTCTTCCAGTACGAGCCAGGGTCGATGCCCACTGCTATTCCAGCCGATTCCGTTGGTCTGGTGAGTCCGAAGGTCGAGCACTTTGCCGAGCCGCTGGCACTTGCCTGCGGCCGCACGCTCAATACCTACCAGCTGATCTACGAAACCTATGGCGAACTGAACGCCGCGCGCAGCAACGCCGTGCTGATCTGTCACGCGTTGTCAGGGCATCATCATGCCGCAGGCTTTCACGATTCCGAAGACCGCAAACCTGGCTGGTGGGACAGCTGTATCGGCCCGGGCAAGGCAATCGACACCAATCGCTTCTTCGTGGTGAGCCTGAACAACCTCGGTGGCTGCAATGGATCTACCGGCCCCAGCAGCGTCAACCCGCAGACCGGCAAGCCCTACGGCGCAGATTTCCCGGTGGTCACCGTCGAGGATTGGGTCAACAGTCAGGCGCGTCTGGCCGATGTACTGGGAATCGCGCAGTGGGCAGCGGTAGTGGGTGGCAGCCTGGGCGGCATGCAGGCGCTGCAGTGGACGATCAGCTACCCCGAGCGGGTTCGCCATTGCGTGGCGATTGCCTCGGCGCCCAAGCTGTCCGCGCAGAACATTGCGTTCAACGAGGTGGCTCGCCAGGCCATCCTCTCCGACCCGGAATTTCACGGCGGGCACTTCCTGGAACAGGGCGTGATCCCCAAGCGTGGATTGATGCTGGCCCGGATGGTCGGCCATATCACCTACCTTTCCGACGATGCCATGGGCACCAAGTTCGGCCGCGGACTCAAGAGTGAAAAGCTCAACTACGATTTCAACAGCGTCGAGTTTCAGGTCGAGAGCTATCTGCGCTATCAGGGCGAGGAGTTCTCCAGCCGTTTCGACGCCAACACCTACCTGTTGATGACCAAGGCGCTGGACTATTTCGATCCGGCCGCCGCTCATGACGACGACCTTGCACGCGCCCTGTCGAGCGCCAAGGCGGACTTCTGCGTGATCTCATTCACTACGGACTGGCGGTTCTCACCGGAGCGCTCGCACGAGATCGTCAATGCACTCATGGCAGCGCGCAAGAACGTCTGTTATCTGGAAGTTGATGCCCCCCAGGGCCACGATGCGTTTCTGATCCCCATCCCCCGCTATTTGCAGGCCTTCAGCGGTTACATGAACCGCATTGTCGTATAAGGAACCCACATGCGCGCCGATCTGGACATCATCCAAGACTGGATACCGGCTGGGAGCCGCGTGCTCGACCTCGGCTGCGGCAACGGCGAGCTGCTGGCCTGGCTGCGCGACAACAAGCAGGTCAGTGGTTACGGGCTGGAGATCGATCCGGACAATATCGCGGCCTGTGTCGAGAAAGGCGTCAACGTCATCGAGCAGGACCTCGACAAAGGCCTGGGCAACTTTGCCAGCGACAGCTTCGATATGGTCGTCATGACTCAGGCGCTGCAGGCGGTCCACTACCCTGACGAACTGCTCAAGGAAATGCTCCGGGTTGGTCGTGAATGCATCATCACCTTTCCCAACTTCGGTCATTGGCGCTGCCGTTGGTATCTGGCCAGCAAGGGCCGCATGCCGGTCTCGGAGTTTCTGCCCTACACGTGGTACAACACGCCGAACATCCACTTCTGCACGTTCGAGGATTTCGAGCGACTGTGCCGCGAACGGGGCGCGCGCGTGCTCGAGCGGCTGGCCGTGGATCGTCACCACAAGCACGGTATCGCGAGTCGACTGTGGCCCAACCTGATTGGCGAAATCGGCATCTACCGCGTCACCGGCCCGGGCCGCTGACTTTCCCATCGCTGGAGATAAACCATGAGATCTAGCCTGATATGCCTGCTGACCCTGCTGCTCGCGATGCCCGCCTGGGCAGAGCGCAAGCACAGCGTCGGTGAATACGACGTGCATTACATAGCCTTCAATTCCGGCTTCCTGCAACCCGATATCGCTGCAGCCGCCGGGCTTGTGCGCAGCAAGACCCAGGGCGTAGTCAACATCTCCGTTTTGAAAGCCGGCAAGCCGGTCGCGGCACAGGTCAGCGGAGTAGTGAAGAATCTCCTGGGTCAGGATTACCCGCTGACGTTCAAGCAGCTCAAGGAGGGCGACGAGGCAATCTACTACCTTGCCCAGTTTCCCTTCGACTCCCGTGAAACGCTGCGTTTCAGCCTGAACGTTCAGCCCACTGGCGCCGCCCCGATCCATTTCGATTTCTCTCAAGAATTCTTTCCGGACGAATGATGCCCTTCAATGAACTGGTGCTGGCCAGCCACAACACCGGCAAGCTCAAGGAACTTCAAGCCATGCTGGGCGACGCGGTACGCGTACGCTCGATTGGTGAGTTCAGCGACATCGAGCCCGAGGAAACCGGGCTGTCGTTCGTCGAGAACGCCATCCTCAAGGCCCGCAATGCGGCCAGGATCTCCGGACTTCCAGCCCTGGCCGATGATTCGGGCCTGGCGGTGGATCATCTCGGCGGCGCCCCTGGCATTTATTCGGCGCGCTATGCCGATGGCAAGGGCGATGCGGCAAACAATGCCAAGCTGCTAAACGTCTTGAGAGACGTACCTGAGAGCGAGCGCGGTGCGCAGTTCGTTTGCGCCCTTGCCCTCGTTCGGCACTCAGAGGATCCGCTCCCGATCATCTGCGAAGGCCTCTGGCACGGTCGTATCCTGCATGCGACTCAGGGTGAGCACGGCTTCGGTTATGACCCGCTGTTCTGGGTGCCGGAACGCAACTGTTCCAGCGCTGAAATGACACCGATCGACAAGAACCAGCTCAGCCATCGCGCACGGGCTATGGCCCTGCTCAAGCAGCGCCTGGGCATCGCATGAGCGGAACCGGGACGCCAGGGCCGATTCCTCAAATCGGCGGCCTGGCGGCGGTGTCGTCGGGATCAGTCTTTCAGCTTCCGCCCCTGGCGGCCTATGTCCATATTCCCTGGTGCGTGCGCAAATGCCCGTACTGCGACTTCAATTCGCACGCTGCAGGCCCGTCGCTCCCCGAAGACGCTTATGTCACGGCGCTGCTTGCCGACCTCGAATGCGATCTGGATCAGGCTCAGGGCCGCAAACTCAGCTCGATCTTCTTTGGCGGCGGTACGCCAAGTCTGTTTTCGGCCGGCGCGCTAGGCAGGATTCTGCATGGGCTGGAGCAGCGGATCGGCTTCACCGACGACATCGAAATTACCCTGGAAGCCAATCCGGGCACGTTCGAACAGGAAAAATTTCGCGACTACCGCAGCCTTGGCATCAATCGTCTGTCCATCGGCGTGCAGAGTTTCCAACCGGCAAAACTAGCCGCGCTGGGTCGCATTCACGATGGTGACGAAGCAGTGCGCGCCGCCGATATGGCACGTGCAGCCGGCTTCGATAACTTCAACCTCGACCTCATGCACGGCTTACCGGACCAGAGCCTGGATGATGCATTGAGCGACCTGCGAATCGCCATTGCGCAGCAGCCGACTCACCTGTCCTGGTACCAGCTCACGGTCGAGCCGAACACCGAGTTCTGGAGCAAACCACCAGAACTGCCGGAAGACGAAACCCTGTGGGACATTCAAGAGGCCGGCCAGGTGCTGCTTGCCGAGCACGGCTACGGCCAGTACGAGACCTCTGCTTATGCGCAGCCGGGTCGTCAGGCGCGACACAACCTCAATTACTGGACCTTTGGTGACTTCCTCGGCCTGGGCGCCGGCGCCCATGGAAAGTCGAGCGGCCCCGACGGGAAGATCCGCCGCCATTGGAAGACCCGTCTGCCAAAGGACTATCTAGACCCGACCAAACGCTTTCGCTCGGGTGAAAAGCAGCTGACAGAGGATGAATTGCCCTTCGAGTTCCTGATGAACGTGCTGCGCCTCAACGACGGCGTGCCCGCAGTGTTGTTCACTCAACGCACTGGCCTCGCACCGGCACTGCTCGCCGACGGTCGTCGCGAAGCCGAAGCGCGCGGACTCCTGGAGCGCGACCCGCTACGGCTAGTCGCCACCGCCAAAGGCCAACTGTTCCTCAATGACCTGCTGCAACTCTTCCTGCCCTAAGGACCCCGCATGGATCTCGTACTCGACCTTATTGCCACGCTGTCACGGTGGAGCCGCCATCACCTGTCCGACATTTCACTGGCGATAATGGCCACACTGTTCGTCCTGTTCGGGCCCGCATTGAATGCCTGGGTACAGCGGAATATCGGAGGATGGAATTTCGTATTGCGGACGCTAGCCTTTGTCCTGTTCTGCGCGCTGGTGTACGGCCTCGGCATCATCTATCTCAGCCCCTGGCTGGCAAAGGGACTGTCGCAATTCAACAACTACACCCTGGCGCCGGTGCTGTTACTGATGCTGTTCATCATTGGGGTGGTCGCTGACCGAAATTGACGTGAACTCGTCTTCTCGCAAGAAGCGTTCGAGGTCCACAGGCTCGCCGGGCATCCCGTGCAGCTGGTGGCGCAAGTCTTCGAACATCGGATCGTAATCCGCGTGAAATGCGAACAGCACATCCGTGTGCAGGTGCAAGCCGCGCTTACGCAGGCATTGACGGATGCGCTGCAGGAAATTGAACGCAACGTCGCGATGCATCGCGAATCGTTCGTCGATCGGCGTCTGGTCGATCTTCCCGTGCAGGTGGAAAGAGGCCCATTCCGGCTTCTGAGCCGGCCCTTCGACATGGTATTCGAGTAGCAGGTGAAACCCCGGAAAGTCTCCCGATGGCAATCGGCTGACCTCCACATGACCTGGTCTAAACACGACATCCCCCTTCGTGCATTTCTGAATGCGCAACCGCTCTAGCTCGGTATCTTCCAGGGCGTCAGGCACGCCTTGACCGTCAAGCTCATCCTTGCACCACTACCCCGGCGCTTTGTTGATCCCTGTCATGACCACGTCGTGCAGATAGGCATTCAATGGCCTCGACTAAGCACGTTCCTTGAAGGAGACAGGTATGGTCACGGCCTCGAAACAATTGAAACTCAGTGCGCTGATCGCATTGGTGGTGGGCTCGATGATTGGCGGCGGGATATTTTCTCTGCCGCAGAACATGGCCGCGAGCGCCAGTGCCGGCGCGATCCTCATCGGCTGGGGCATCACAGCCATCGGCATGCTCACCCTTGCCTTCGTCTTCCAGACTCTAGCCAACCGCAAACCGGACCTCGATGCAGGTGTCTATGCCTACGCCAAGGCGGGCTTCGGCGACTATATGGGTTTCTCGTCTGCCTGGGGCTACTGGATAAGTGCCTGGATCGGCAACGTCAGTTATTTCGTCCTGCTGTTCAGCACCTTGGGCTATTTCTTCCCGATCTTTGGGGAGGGCAACACCTTGCCGGCTGTGATCGGCGCATCACTGGTGCTTTGGGGTGTACATCTGCTAGTCCTGCGTGGCATTCAGCAGGCCGCGTTCATCAATCTGGTCAGCACCATCGCCAAGATCGTGCCGCTAATCATGTTTATTGTCCTTGCCGCCATCGCCTTTCGCCTGGAAGTGTTCACCGCAGACTTCTGGGGCCGCGGCAATCTGGAGCTGGGCAGTGTCATGCAGCAGGTGCGCAACATGATGCTGGTGACCGTATGGGTCTTCATCGGCATCGAGGGCGCCAGCGTCTACTCGGCGCGTGCCGAGCGACGCAGCGATGTCGGCAAGGCGACCGTGATCGGCTTCATTGGTGTGCTCGCGCTACTCGTGCTGGTCAACGTCCTGTCCATGGGAATCATGAGCCAGGCTGAACTCGCAGGCTTGAAGAACCCTTCCATGGCCGGGGTACTGGAGCACGTGGTGGGACGCTGGGGCGCTGTGCTGATCAGTGCCGGGCTGGTGGTTTCACTGGCCGGCGCCCTGCTTTCCTGGACCCTGCTATGCGCCGAGATTCTCTTTGCCGGCGCGCGGGACCACACCATGCCGAACTTCCTGCGCAAGGAAAATGCGAATCACGTTCCCGTCAACGCGCTCTGACTGTCCAATGGGCTGATCCAATTCTTTCTGATCATCACGCTGTTCAGCGCTTCGACCTACCTGAGCCTGCTCTACCTCGCCACTTCGATGATCCTTGTGCCCTATTTCTGGTCCGCGGCCTACGCGCTGCTGATCAGCATTCGGGGGGAAGGCTACGAGAATGCGCCTGGTGAGCGACGCAAGGATCTGCTGGTGGCCGCCATTGCCACGCTGTACGCACTCTGGCTCGTTTACGCCGGCGGCGTGCAATACCTGCTGCTGTCTGCGCTGCTCTATGCACCCGGCGCGCTGCTGTTCGCCAAAGCCAAGCATGAACGCGGCGAGCCGGTATTCACCACGGTCGAGAAGCTGATCTTCGCCGCGGTCGTGATAGGCGCTGGCATCGCGGCCTACGGTTTGTACGACGGTTTCCTTTCGCTTTGATCCTTTTAGGCGCCAACTGCGCCTACTCCTCGACCATTGCCACGAGCGATGGCGAACCACTGAGCACCTACCGGTGCGAAGACCTGCAAGGAGTACTGCCATGACCCCGCAACCCCTGAAATTGGGTGTCCATTCAGAAGCCGGCAAGCTGCGCAAAGTGATGGTCTGCTCGCCAGGCCTTGCTCACCAACGGCTTACCCCAACCAACTGCGACGAACTGTTGTTCGATGATGTGATGTGGGTAAACCAGGCCAAGCGCGATCACTTCGATTTCGTCACAAAGATGCGTGAGCGAGGCGTTGAAGTCCTCGAAATGCATAACTTGCTGACCGAGACGGTAAGCAATCCTGAGGCGCTGAAATGGATCCTCGACCGCAAGATCACGGCGAATCAGGTCGGCATTGGCCTTCAGAACGAAGTGCGCAGCTGGCTCGAGGAGCAACAGCCCCGCCACCTCGCTGAGTATCTGATCGGCGGCGTCTCGGGCAGTGACCTGCCGGGCACGCAAAGCGGCGAAATCGTCAGCATGTTCCGCGACTACCTTGGCCATTCGAGCTTTATCCTGCCGCCGCTGCCCAACACGATTTTCACCCGCGACACCAGTTGCTGGATCTACGGCGGCGTATCGCTCAACCCCATGCACTGGACAGCACGGCGTCAGGAAACACTGCTCACCGCGTCGATCTACCACTTCCACCCCGAGTTTGCCGATCAGGACTTCAAGATCTGGTACGGCGACCCCGAGCTCGATCACGGCCTGGCCACACTGGAGGGCGGCGACGTGATGCCCATCGGCAATGGCGTGGTCCTGATCGGGATGGGTGAGCGCAGCTCCCGCCAGGCGATTGGCCAGTTGGCCCAGTCACTGTTCCGCCAGGGCGCAGCCGAGCGAGTGATCGTCGCCGGCCTGCCTCGCTCGCGCTCGGCAATGCATCTGGACACGGTGTTCAGCTTCTGCGACCGGGATCTGGTCACCGTCTACCCCGACGTAGTGCAAGGCATCGTCGCCTTCAGCCTGCGCCCGGACGAAAGCAAGACCGGTGGCATCGATGTGCGCCGCGAGAGTTCGACCTTCCTTGAGGTGGTGGCCGAGGCCCTCGGCCTACCCGCTTTACGCGTAGTCGAAACGGGCGGCGATAGCTATGAAGTCGAGCGCGAGCAGTGGGACGACGGCAACAACGTTGTCGCGCTTGAGCCGGGCGTAGTCATTGGCTACGACCGCAACACCTTCACCAATACCATGCTGCGCAAAGCTGGCGTCGAAGTCATCACCATCAGCGCCAGTGAGCTGGGACGAGGCCGCGGCGGTGGCCACTGCATGACCTGCCCGATCGTCCGCGACGCACTCGACTATTGATTGCAGCGCCGGACGAGCTTCGCCCGGCACGCCCACATCAGAGGAACACCCATCATGCCCTTCAATATCCACAACCGTAGCCTGCTCAGCCTGATGCACCACAGCGAACGCGAGCTGCGTCACCTGCTCGACCTGTCCCGTGATCTAAAGCGCGCCAAATACACAGGTACCGAGCGCCAGCACCTGAAAGGCAAGAACATTGCGCTGATCTTCGAGAAAACTTCTACTCGCACCCGTTGCGCTTTTGAAGTGGCGGCTTACGACCAGGGCGCGAACGTCACCTACATCGACCCCAACTCCTCGCAGATCGGCCACAAGGAAAGCATGAAGGACACCGCGCGCGTGCTGGGGCGCATGTATGACGCGATCGAGTACCGCGGCTTCAAGCAGGAGATCGTCGAAGAGCTGGCCCGCTATGCCGGTGTGCCTGTCTACAACGGCCTGACGGATGAATATCACCCCACGCAGATGATTGCCGACGTGATGACCATGCGCGAGCACAGCGACAAGGCACTGCATCAGATCAGCTATGCCTACCTCGGCGATGCGCGCAACAACATGGGTAATTCCCTGCTGTTGATCGGTGCCAAGCTGGGCATGGACGTACGCATCGCTGCGCCCCGCGCACTCTGGCCAAGCGAAGCGCACATCAAGGCCTGTCAGGATTTCGCCGCACAGAGTGGCGCGCGGCTGACGCTTACCGAGGACCCGATCGCAGCCGTAGAAGGTGTGGACTTCGTGCACACCGATGTGTGGGTGTCCATGGGTGAGCCGGTCGAAGCCTGGGCCGAGCGCATCGAGCAACTGCTCCCCTATCAGGTGAACACGGCGCTGATGCAGGCCACCGGCAACCCGCGCAGCAAGTTCATGCACTGCCTGCCTGCGTTCCATAACAGCGAGACCAAGGTCGGCAAGGAGATCGCGGCCAATTACCCGCACCTGGCCAACGGTATAGAGGTCACCGAGGACGTGTTCGAGTCGCCCTACAACATTGCCTTCGAGCAGGCGGAAAACCGCATGCACACCATCAAGGCAATCCTGGTCTCGACGCTGGCTGACATCTGAGCCTGTACCTCCCCTCTTCTTACGAAGAGGGCCCAAGGGCGAGGCGGCTCCCAGCCGCCAAGCCCGCACGAGGAGTAACACACCATGAGATTAGTCATTGCGCTGGGCGGCAACGCCCTCCTGCGTCGCGGTGAGCCCATGACCGCAGAAAACCAACGCGACAACGTTCGTGTCGCCTGCGAGCAAATCGCAAAAGTGGCACCCGGCAACGAACTGGTGATTGCCCACGGTAACGGCCCACAGGTCGGCCTGCTGGCGCTTCAAGGTGCCGCCTATGACGCGGGCAACCCCTTCCCGCTGGACGTGCTCGGCGCCGAAACCGAAGGCATGATCGGCTACATCATCGAGCAGGAGCTGGGCAATCTGCTGCCGTTCGAGGTTCCCTTCGCGACCTTGCTGACTCAGGTCGAGGTAGACGCTGCCGACCCTGCGTTCAAAAGCCCGAGCAAACCAATCGGCCCGGTCTACAGTCGCGAAGAGGCCGACCGCCTGGCGCGGGAAAAAGGCTGGAGCATCGCCGCAGACGGCGATCGCTTTCGCAGAGTGGTCGCAAGCCCCCGACCGAAGCGAATTTTCGAGATCCGGCCGATCCGCTGGCTGCTGGAAAAAGGCAGCGTGGTGATCTGTGCAGGCGGAGGCGGGATTCCCACTGTCTACAACCAGAATGGTCGGCTTGAGGGCGTCGAGGCGGTGATCGACAAGGACCTGTGTTCAGCCCTCCTGGCCGAGCAACTTGAGGCCGATCTGCTGGTGATCGCGACGGATGTCGATGGGGCGTATTTGGACTGGGGCACACCACAGCAGCGTCGGATCGCCGAGGCGCACCCCGATCAGCTGGAGGAACTCGGCTTCGCCGCCGGTTCGATGGGGCCGAAGGTGCAGGCAGCCTGCGAGTTTGTTCGGCATACCGGCAAGGTAGCGGTGATCGGCTCGCTGGGCGACATCGAGGCGATCGTCCAGGGCCGAGCAGGAACACGGGTCAGCCTCACGGCAAAAACCGTTACCTAGCCTGAGGACTCAACAATCAGGAAGTAAGCTGCTTGTCGGGCGTGGGGGAACAAAAAAGCCGCCTGAAAAGGCGGCTTCTTTGTATCGGGGGATCAGTTTCCGCCGCGGCGCAGTGCTGCGGGGGAGAAATCGCGCGGCGTCAGCTTGGCGTCGAAGTCATACATTTGCTCATTGTTGTCCAGACCGTCGACGAAGTAGTTGCCGTCCTTGAGGTGGTAGAGCGTTTCCACTGTGCTGTTGAACATCGGCACGTCGTAGTAGCTGATCGGATGGCTCTCCTGCAGCCCGATCAACGCACCCTTCTCGTCAAACAGGTCAACAGCCAGGATCGACCAGCTGTCCTCGTCGATATAGAAACGACGCTTGTCATAGGGGTGATTGAAGCCCTTGCGCAGTGTTGCGTCGACGACCCACACCCGATGCAACTCGTAGCGCAGCAATTCCGGATTCAAGGTTTTCGGGCCGACGATCTTTTCGTAGGGGATGCCCTTCTGGTGAACGGCATAGCTGTTGTACGGCACAAGCATTTCGCGCTTGCCGACCAGCTGCCACTCGTAACGGTCGGGCGCGCCATTGAAGGAGTCCACCACGTCAGCAGTGGCCAGGCCACTGGTATCCGGTTGCAGCGAGTCATAGGCAAGCGATGGCAGGCGACGAACGCGACGGTCGGCCGGGCTGTAGCGCCAGGCCTTGCGAACCGCAAGAACCTGATCCAGCGGGTCCTGGACCACCAGTGCGGTGCCCGACAGCTTGGCTGGCGCAGTCACTCGGTATTTGTAGTACAGGGACGTGTTGTCCAGATCAGCCTGGGTCATCCCTTCACGGTTGTAGACGTAGTAGATGTGGCGATCACGTTTGATGTAGGTCGGGTTGCCATTGATGACTACGGCCTGGTTGTTGACGAAGTGCGTCTGGTCACCCTTGTAATGCAACACGTGATTCCAGATCACTTCCATCCCGTCTTTCGGAATCGGAAAGGGGATACCTGCCGAGGCGCCCCTGATTCCGTTGCCGTTGGCGATCAGCTCGGCATTGACCGCATTCAGGCGGGTCGCATCATAGATACGCTGCGGATTGGCAGCGCTGCGGCGAGATGGAAATACTCGCAGGTGGAAGTCCGAATGCCGCTCAACCAATGCTCGCAACCCTTCGGGCAGCAGCGCGGCGTATTCGGCAACGTTGCTCTGGTCGACCTTGTACAGCACAGGATCGGACGCGTAGGGATCGGGATGGTGCATGCCCGGCTCGTAACCTGCGGGGGCTTGCACGCCGCCGGTCCAGGCCGGAATCGTACCGGCGGCGTTAGCGGCGCGCTCGGCACCCAGTGGGGTCAGGTCCTGACCCAGGCGCACGGCCTGTGCATCATCGACCTGGGCGTGGGCCTGGCTGGCACAGGCCGCCAGTAGCAGAATTCCAAATTTTCTGTACATCTCTTGCTCCTTGCTGCGCTAGATATGCGCGGCAGATGACGGCCTCTGCCGGCGGGCAGAGCTCTAGTGATGTTGGGGATCGTGCCTTCCTGGCGTTCGGTCTTACCGGTTTCCATGGCCGCTGGACGGCTCTAGTCGATGTAGCGGTGTCACACGATTGCGATCAATCGATGCGCTCGAATTTCAAGTCCCAGACTCCATGTCCCAGACGCTCACCGCGGCGCTCGAACTTGGTCGTCGGGCGCTCCGATGGGCGCTCGACGTACTGTCCGTTTAGGGCTTGGTTCAGATAGCCAGGCGCGACGCTCATGACGTCGAGCATGTGCTCTGCATAGGCCTCCCAGTCAGTGGCCATATGCAATACACCACCGACCTTGAGTTTCTGCCGTACCAGCTCGGCGAATGCCGGCTGGACGATGCGCCGCTTATGGTGGCGACTTTTATGCCAGGGATCAGGGAAGAACAGTAGAACCCTGTCCAGGCTGGCGTCGGGGACGCATTCACGCAGCACTTCAAGCGCATCGCAACTGTAGATGCGCACATTATTTAAATTCTGTGACAGAAGTCCGCTCAGGAGCGCACCCACACCGGGCGAATGCACCTCAACTGCAATGAAGTCATGCTCCGGTGCTGCAGCAGCCATCTCCAGGGTTGAGTGACCCATGCCAAACCCGATTTCAAATGTCCGTGGCGCGTGGCGACCGAACACCTCATCGAAGTCTCGCAAACCATCGGCCAAATCCAGACCGAAGCGCGGCCATCCCTGATCAAGGCCGCGCTGTTGGCCCTCGGTCATACGACCGGCACGCATCACGAAACTCTTGATGGTGCGCATGCGCTTCTCGACGGGGGCCGGGTTTGGAGTGTCAGTCATGAACGATCCTGCGGACAAAAGACCGGCCAGGTGGGTGCTGCCCACGCGGCCGGCAAGTAGTGTGAATTAGCGGATCAGGCCTTCCAGAGGCGAGGAAGCGCTGGCGTAAAGTTTTTTCGGCATGCGGCCAGCCAGATAGGCCAATCGGCCAGCATCGATTGCGTACTTCATGGCTTCGGCCATCAGGACCGGGTGCTGCGCGTGGGCGATAGCGCTGTTCATCAGCACCGCCTCGCAGCCCAGCTCCATCGCAATAGTGGCATCGGAGGCGGTACCGACGCCGGCGTCGACCAGCACCGGCACCTTGGCTTCCTCAAGGATGATGCGCAGGTTGTAGGGATTGCAGATCCCCAGCCCCGTACCGATCAGCCCGGCCAGCGGCATCACCGCGATGCAACCCATGTCCGCCAGCTGACGGGCGATGATGGGGTCGTCGCTGGTGTACACCATGACGTCGAAACCATCTTTGACCAGAACCTCGGCGGCCTTCAGGGTTTCTATGACGTTCGGGAACAAGGTCTTCTGATCGGCCAGAACTTCCAGCTTGACCAGCTTGTGGCCATCGAGCAGCTCGCGAGCGAGACGGCAAGTACGTACCGCCTCTTCAGCGTCGTAGCAGCCGGCAGTGTTCGGCAGGATGGTGTAACGATCCGGCGAGATGACGTCGAGCAGATTGGGCTCGCCTGGATTCTG
>NZ_JAMOIC010000001.1 GCF_024448895.1 Stutzerimonas stutzeri | reverse complement strand
TTGCACCACGTAGGACGGGTTGAGCTTGCGATACCCATCAGCTCACGCCGGAATGCTCACCAGACTCAGCAGATAATCCTCGAATTGCACGAATTGCCCGTCCAGCTCAGCGCCTGATTTCCATTCATCCGACAGGTCGCTCAGCAGACGCAGGCGGGCGTGGCCGGTGTTGTCGTGGTGGATGAGTTCGGCTTCCTGGAAATAGAAGCGCTTATTCACCAGTGGGTAGAGCGCCTTGAACAGGCTTTCCTTTATTGAAAAGGTCAGGGTCACGAGCAGTGCGCGCTGGGCCTCGTCCAACTCGGCGTAACCCTCAAGCTCCCGCGGGGTGAGGATTTCGGCAACGAGGCGGTCGGCGCGGGCGGCGGGCAGCCGTTTTTCCACATCTAGCCCGAGACCGCGCCACTGTTCGCGGCATGCCACGACGGCCGCCGCCCAACCGGCACCATGAGTTATTGACCCGACCGCTCCCGTCGGCCAGCAGGGCGAACGATCTTCGTTCACCGCTGGGGTGGAGGGCTCGCCGGTCGCCTTGCGCAGGGCTTCGCGGGCGCATATTCGACCGGCGAGGAATTCGGTCTGACGTTTGCTCACGGCGCTCATGCTCGGCACGCCGCAGCGGGGGAAGTCCTCAGGGTCGAGCAGGGTGGGATCGAAACGGGTGCTGATCAACTGCACGCCCGGCAAGGCAAAGGGCAGCGGCCAGTGATCCTGCAAAGGTGAGCAGCAAGCTGGATGATGTGAAATAGGCGTCATGGCGTAAGTTTGCCTCACTGCTTGGGCCGACGCAGCTCGCGATGCGCGCTCGTTCTTCGCGTAGTTGGAATACGGCTATGTGGCCCCGGTGTTTTTCGCTGCCTTTGATCGCCAGCAAGCTGGCTCCTACGGATTCATTTAGGGTTGGGATGGCCCCACCGTTTCTTTACCAGCCCCAGCACGCGCATCGCAGCATCGGCTTGCATGCTCTTCGCATAGTTTGAATGCAACTACGAGGCCCCGGTGTTTTCCGCTGCCTTTGATCGCCAGCAAGCAGGCTCCTACGGATTCATCTAGGGCCGGGATGGCCGCGCCGTTTCTTCACCAACCCCAGCACCCGCATCGCAGCATCGGCTTGCATGCTCTTCGCATAGTTTGAATGCAACTACGTAGCCCCGGTGTTTTTCGCTGCCTTTGATCGCCAGCAAGCTGGCTCCTACGGATTCATTTTAAGGGTCGGGATAGCCGCACCGTTTACTTGCTAACCCCAGCGCAATACCGGCTTGCACGCGATTACGTTCCTTCAGGTCGCGCAAGAATTCTTGGCGCAGCCTCGACGATCTGGCGAGAGAGATTTTCCATGCGCGGCGATTGCACCTTCCAGGTGTGCCAGTACAAGGCAATATCCAGTGGCGCATCGGGGGCCAGATCGACCACGGCGCCATCACTCTTCGGATCGGGTAACAGCAGCTCCGGCACCATGCCATAGCCGAGGCCGAAGCGGATCGCACTGAAACGCGGCTCGGCGCCGGGGACGTAATGACAGGGGTAGGCACCGTCGGGCAGGCCCAGATGCTGCAGCAGAAAGGAGGACGTGAGGCGGTCGCGACGGGTATAGGCGACCACCGGCGCGTGGCGCGCAGCATTGCGATTGAGCCCGTTGGGGAAGTACTGCTGGCGAAAGCCGCTGGAAGCTACTAGTCGGTAGCGCATGCTGCCCAGCGCGCTCGCCGTACAGCCTCGCATGGGTTTGGGTTCGGTGCTGATGCAGCCGATGGCCAGGCCTGTCTCGAGCAGGCTGTAGGTGTGGTCCTGATCCTCGACGGTGAGATCCAGCAGCACCCGCTCCTTGAGCAGCACTTCGGCCAGCGCGGGGAAAAACCAGGTGCCGACGCTGTCAGCGTTCAGCGCTGCAACGACTACCAGCGGCGCGTCACTGCGTTCGGCGAGTTCGGCCATCAGGTCTGCTTCGAGCAGGGTGGCGCGCTTGAGGTAT
Organism: Stutzerimonas stutzeri; assembly: GCF_024448895.1. GTDB lineage: Bacteria > Pseudomonadota > Gammaproteobacteria > Pseudomonadales > Pseudomonadaceae > Stutzerimonas > Stutzerimonas stutzeri_Q. The sequence continues at coordinate 503,335 of NZ_JAMOIC010000001.1, read as the reverse complement.
TGCATCAGGCGCTGGCCGGTTTCGGTCGGGCGGCAGGGCCGGCTGCGAACCACCAGTGCACTACCCAGCGCACTTTCCAGCGCACGTACCCGCTGTGAGATGGCCGGTGGCGTCAGGTGCAGCCGTAGCGCGGCCTGCTCGAAACTGCCGGTGCGGATTACGGCGCGGAAGGCCTCGGTCTGCTTGGGGTCGAGATTCAAGAGATTTCGCTCTGATTAAGTAAATATTTGTATAGCCTAAATTTCTTTAGCCAGGACTAGTATTCCGCAGTCTGCCCCATACTGGCGCAACTTTCAGTTGCCTTGCCCCTTATGGAGTCGCTCCGTGACCTTGCTGCACATCATCTACCTCATTGCGATCACTGCCGAAGCCATGTCCGGCGCCATCATGGGCATGCGTCGCGGCATGGATCTGTTCGGCATCTGCATGCTAGGCACGGTAACGGCCCTGGGCGGTGGTACGGCGCGCGACGTTCTGCTCGGGCACTATCCGGTAGGCTGGATCGCAAACCCCGAGTACCTGGCGTTCACCATCGGAGCGGCCATCGTCACGGCGATGGTTGCGCGGCACATGCATCACCTGCGGCAGGTCTTTCTTCTCGTTGATGGCCTCGGCCTGGTGGCTTTCACGGTGATCGGTTGCGGGGTAGGCATGGAGATGGGCGCGCACCCGGCCATCGTGGTGCTGGCTGGTGTGATAACCGGCGTGTTCGGTGGCCTGCTGCGCGACATCCTCTGCAATCAGGTGCCGATGGTGTTGCAGCGGGAGCTTTACGCCACGGTGGCATTGTTCACCGGTGTGCTTTACGTCAGTTTGCTGTGGCTGGGCGTCAGTACCGAAATTGCCTCCTTGGCCACGATCTGCGCAGGGTTCCTGTTCCGCGTGCTGGCCATGACCTTTCACTGGAGGCTCCCTCACTTTCAGGAGCGCGACATACAAGGACTGGACTGATTGATGGCTGCGTCTGCTGGCCATCCATCGATGGATTGATAGCACCCCGTCACCCGGTGGCTCTGGCATGCAGATTCCCGCTCGACGAGCCGCTACACTAGCGGCCGGTCAACCAGGGGAATGGATCCGTGCTTAGAGACCTAGGAATCAAGAGTCGCGTGCTGGTGCTGATTTTGCTGCCCAGTACGGTGTTGGCCGTGGCGCTTGGCATTTATTTCACCTGGATGCAGCTGTCGGAAATGCGCCATCAGCTCGATGCGCGCGGCGAGCTGATCGCCGAACAGCTCGCTCCTCTGGCAGCGCCGGCCATGGCGCAAGGCTATGGCAAGCGGTTGCAGCGAATCCTCAATCAGGTGCTGGATCAGCCCGATGTGCGGGCCGTGTCGATTCTCGATGTCGAACGCAACCTGCAGGCTCACGCCGGCCCGAAGATGATCACGCCCTCGCCACCCAGCGACCCGGAAGCGCTGACTCAGGTCAGCAGCGTCGATACCACGCGCATTCTGCTTCCGGTGCTGGGCAAGCACCTGAATCTTGCCGCCGACAATCCGGAAAACGATCTTCGTCAGATCGGCTGGCTGGAGCTGGAGCTGTCCCATCAGGGCACCTTGTTGCGCGGTTACCGCAGCCTGTTCACCAGCCTGCTGCTGATCGGTGCGGGGCTGATCATCACCGCACTTCTGGCGCTGCGCATGAGCACGGCCATCAGCAAGCCGTTGCACAAGGTCAAGGTGGCGGTCGCACAACTCAAGGACGGTTATCTGGAAACCCGCCTGCCCGCGCTCGGCAGCCATGAAATGGACGAGGTAGCAGCGGGCATCAACCGCATGGCCGAGGCCTTGCTCAGTGCGCGCGAGGAACTGCAGCAGAGCATCGACCAGGCCACCGAAGACGTGCAGCAGAATCTGGAAACCATCGAGATCCAGAACATCGAGCTGGACCTGGCGCGCAAGGAAGCCCTGGAGGCCAGCCGCATCAAGTCCGAGTTCCTGGCCAACATGAGCCATGAGATCCGCACGCCGCTCAATGGCATCCTCGGCTTTACTCATCTGCTGCAGAAAAGCGACCTGACGCCACGGCAGCAGGACTACCTGTCGACCATCGAGAAATCCGCGGACAGCCTACTGGGCATCATCAACGAGATACTCGACTTCTCTAAAATCGAGGCCGGCAAGCTGGTGCTCGATAGCATTCCGTTCAATCTGCGCGACCTGATCGAAGACACCCTGACCATTCTCGGCCCCGCGGCGCATTCCAAACATCTCGAACTGGTCAGCCTGGTTTACCGCGATACGCCGCTGTCGCTGGTTGGCGACCCGCTGCGGCTCAAGCAGGTGCTGACCAATCTGGTCAGCAACGCCATCAAGTTCACCAACGAGGGCACGGTAGTCGTGCGTGCGATGGTCGAGGACGAGCGTTCCGATCGCGCCCAGCTGCGTATCAGTGTGCAGGACACCGGCATAGGCCTGACCGATCAGGACCTGCGCGCCTTGTTCCAGGCCTTCAGTCAGGCCGACAACTCCCTGTCCCGCCAGCCGGGTGGTACAGGACTGGGGTTGGTGATTTCCAAGCGCCTGATCGAGCAGATGGGTGGGGAAATCGGCGTCGACAGCATTCCGGAGGAGGGCTCCGAATTCTGGATCAGCCTGAGCCTGCCCAAGGCGCGTGACGATATCGAGGATCTTCCGCGGGCGGGCCTGCTGGGGCGTAAGGTCGGCCTGCTCGAACAGCATCCGCTGGCACGTCAGGCGCTTCAGCATCAGCTGGAAAGCTGTGGCATGGAAGTTTTGCCCTTCGACAGCCTCGACCTGCTGCAGGGCGCGGTCGCCGGGGCGCAGATCAGCGACCGGCCCATCGAGATCGCGGTGCTTGGCGTCACTCATCGGGAGATCGCGCCGCAGCAACTGAGCCAGCGACTGTGGGAATTCGAAGGCCTGGGCTGCAAGTGCATCGTGCTGTGCCCGACCAGCGAGCAGGCGCAATACCACGACGCGCTGCCCGAGTCGCACACCCATGCCCAGCTGCAAAGCAAGCCGGCCTGCACACGCAAGTTGCAGCGCGTATTGCTGGACCTGCTGCGTCCGCCGCAAGCGCTGGTCGAGAGCGTGGCGATACCGGAAACCCGTCCGCCCCGCGTGCTTTGCGTTGATGACAACCCGGCCAACCTGCTGCTCCTGGAGACGCTGTTGACGGACATGGGGGGCGAGGTGGTCGCCGTCAGCAGCGGTCAGGAAGCGCTCGAAGCGGTCAAACGCAAGTCCTTCGATCTGGTGTTCATGGACGTGCAGATGCCCGGCATGGACGGCCGCCAGACCACCGAGGCGATCCGTCACTGGGAGAATGACAGTGGTCAGTCACCGATGCCAATCGTCGCGCTCACTGCCCACGCCCTGTCCAACGAAAAGCGCTCCCTGTTGCAGGGTGGGCTGGATGATTACCTGACCAAGCCGATCAGCGAGCGGCAGTTGGCCCAGGTGATATTGAAGTGGACCGGGCTGCCCCTGGCGCGCAGTTTTCTCGCAGCGCCCGCTGAGGTGCTGCTACCGGAAAACACCCTCAAGGTGCTGGACTCGGAAGAGGGGTTGCGTCTGGCAGCGGGCAAGGCGGATCTCGCTGCGGACATGCTGAGCATGCTGCTGGCGTCGCTGGAGGATGACCGCCAAGTGATACGTGCGGCGCGGCAGACCAATGACCGGCAGGCGATGATCGACCGTATCCATCGCCTCCACGGGGCTACCCGCTATTGCGGTGTGCCGCAGTTGCGCGCGGCCTGTGAGCGCAGTGAGACCTTGCTGAAACAGAACCATCCAAGCTCGGCCCAGGCGCTGGATGATCTCGACGAAGCCATCGAAAGCCTGGAGAACGTGGCTCGCGTCGTTTAGTGCGAATGTCGTCCACTTGGGCGCATTCGCCCGAGGTCGGCCCTCCCTCAAGAGCAGCAGATGAACTCTTGATCTGTAGGAGGCGCGCCCTCGCGGGGGATACGGGCCTATGGCCTATCAGGGACTGAAAAGCTTCGCCCCGAGGTCAGGCCTCATACAAGAGCAGCAGATGCACCCTCGATCTGTAGGAGGCGCGTCCCGCGACGATTGCAAGCCGCAGGACTGCCCAAAAGGCTAGCTACGCAGCGCCTCACTCACCCATCACAACACCTTCGCGGCGAGGATCGGCACCGCCGAACCAGCCAGTGTCGGTGCGCTGGATCGCTTGCAGGCCGCTGGTCATTTCCATCTCGTTGACCTCATGGCCGCGCGCTTTCAATGCTTCCACCGTTGCGGCCGGGAAGCGGCCGGCTTCGAGCACGGTCGGGCCGTTGAAGCTGCCGAAGTTCGGCAGATCGATCGCGCGCTGCGCATCCAACCCCCAGCCATACATGCCCAGCAGAGTTTTCGCGGTGAAGTGGATGATCGCCGCGCCGCCGGGTGAGCCAACGCTCGCCAGCAGCTGCTCGCCGGAAGCGTCGAAGACCAGCGTCGGACTCATGCTCGAACGCGGACGCTTGTTGGGTTCGACCCGATTGGCTACCGGCCGCCCCTGATCGTCACGCGGCTCGAAGGCAAAGTCGGTGAGCTCGTTGTTCAGCAGATAGCCACCGGGCAGACCGGTGCCGCCATCGTTGAGCAGCCGCGAGCCGAAGGCCTGCTCGATGGTGGTGGTCATGGCCAGCGCATTGCCTTCCGCATCGACGATGCTGATGTGGCTGGTGCCGTACTCCGGCTGCGTCGGCTGTGGCGCAAAAGCGACAGGCATCTCGCCGGGTTCGCCCGGTTTGGCAGTCCCCATGCTGCGCGGCCCGATCAGCGCGGCACGCTGCTTAAGATAGTCCGGGGCGAGCATGCTGTTCCACGTGCGTCCGGGCACCGGTACGAAATCAGGGTCGGCGAGGTACATGGCGCGATCTGCGTAGGCCAGCCGAGCCGCTTCGGTATAGCGATGCAGGAATTCGGAGCCTGGTACGCCCTGATCAAGCGCCGGCAGCGGTGGCAGCTGTTCGAGGATGCCGAGAATCTGCATCTGCGTGATGTGCCCAGAGGAGGGCGGCGGGAAGCCGCAGACCTGGTAGCGCTGCTGCCAGAGGTTGCACAAGGCATCGCGCTGGCGCGGCTTATACACCTCCAGATCGCTCAAGGTCATGGCGCCGGCGTTTTGGTGCTCCGTGACTTGGCGGACCAGGGACTGGGCGTTGGCGCCACGGTAGAAGGCCTCGCTGCCGTTGTCGGCAATATTCTTGAGCAACGCGGCGAGCGCCGGGTTTTGCAAGCGGTGGCCGACTGGCCAGGGCGTGCCGTCCGGCTGGTAGTAGAAGGCCGCGGCTGACGGATTGCTCCGAAGTGACGGGTCGCTTGCCAGCAAGCCCTGCAGACGGGGGCTGATCTCAAACCCGTCCTCGGCAAGCCGGATCGCGGGCTGCAGCAGCTCCCGCCAGGGCAGCTTGCCGTATTGCCGGTGCGCCTGTTCGAGCATCTTCACGGTGCCCGGAACGCCGACCGATCGCCCCCCGACCACCGCTTCCTGGAAATCCATGGGCTTGCCGTCAGCCTTGATGAAAAGATTTTCGTCAGCGGCTGCCGGGGCGGTTTCGCGTCCGTCCAGAGCGGAAACGGTTTTGCCGTCCCAATGCAGCAGGAAGGCGCCGCCACCGAGGCCACTGGATTGCGGCTCAACCAGCGTCAGCACCATCTGCACGGCAACAGCCGCATCCATCGCGCTGCCGCCGGCCTTGAGTATCTGGTAACCCGCCTCGGTAGCCAGCGGGTTGGCCGCGGCCACGGCAAAGCGCTCGGTAGCCCAGCCCGGCTTGGCCGTGTAACCGCTGGACGCCTCCGGCGCGGGCGGCGTCTGGCTCGGTGGCCCCTCGGGGTGGGTGCAGGCGGCAAGTCCGGCGAGCAGAAAGGGAACGACCAGAACATGAGGTCTGACGGGCATCGGGTGTTTCCTTGTGGCAAGGATCGGAGGGGACTGTTTATAGGCCTAGACCACTGACAACTATCTGCCAAGCTTGATCGCTGCGTCTGTTTCGGCGCGTCAGTCATTGCGCTCGGTTGCAGCATGCGCCCATGAGTGGATTGCCAATAGGCCGAGGCCGAGCGGTCTGCCCGTGTCGGGTCGTTGCCGGTATCATGTGCGCCTTTCCGAGGCCGTGCGGTTTATCGACGCCATGACAATTCAGTACCCCACCATTGCCGATTGCGTCGGCAACACCCCTCTGGTTCGCCTGCAGCGTCTGCCCGGCGAAACCAGCAATACCATTCTGGTCAAGCTCGAAGGCAACAATCCGGCCGGTTCGGTCAAGGACCGGCCGGCGTTGTCAATGATCGCGCGCGCCGAAGCGCGTGGTGACATCAAGCCTGGCGATACCCTGATCGAAGCCACCTCCGGCAATACCGGCATCGCCCTGGCCATGGCGGCGGCCATCAAAGGCTACAAGTTCATCCTGATCATGCCGGATAACTCCAGCGCCGAGCGCAAGGCGGCCATGACCGCCTATGGTGCCGAGCTGATTCTGGTGAGCAAGGAAGAGGGCATGGAAGGTGCCCGCGACCTGGCCGTGAGGTTGGCAGCCGAAGGGCGTGGCAAGGTGCTCGACCAGTTCGCCAACGGCGACAATCCCGAGGCGCACTACAGCAGTACCGGGCCCGAACTCTGGCAGCAGACCAACGGAAGGATCACCCATTTCGTCAGCTCCATGGGCACCACCGGCACCATCATGGGCGTCTCGCGCTATCTCAAAGAGAAGAACCCCTCGATCGAGATCATCGGCCTGCAGCCCATGGAGGGCGCCTCGATTCCAGGCATCCGTCGCTGGCCGCAGGAATACCTGCCGAAGATCTACCAGGCAGACCGAGTCGACCGCATCATCGATATGGCGCAAGCCGAAGCTGAGCACGTGATGCGTCGTCTGGCCCGCGAAGAAGGCATCTTCTGCGGTGTGTCGTCTGGCGGTTCCGTCGCGGCGGCGCTGCGCCTGTCGCGGGAAGTCGAGAACGCGGTGATCGTTGCGATCATTTGCGACCGTGGTGATCGCTACCTGTCGACGGGCGTGTATGACCAGCCCTGATCCGATGCTCAACGGCGGTAGCTGCTGATGGCCAAACGCAGCAGTGGGTTGCGCTTCCAGCCCAGCGGCGGTGAGAAAAAACCGCAGATCCCGACGGGCAAGAAGCAGCGGCTGAGTATTCAGCGGCTGGCAAACGATGGTCGCGGAATCGCATTTGTCGACAATCGCACTTGGTTCGTCGAAGGGGCTTTGCCCGACGAAGAGATCGAGGCGCGCGTGCTGAACGCGCGCAGCCAGATCGTCGAAGCCCGCACCGAGCGGGTTCTTGGAGCCAGCAAGCTGCGCCGCCCCGAGCCCTGCCAGCATGCGCGTGTCTGCGGCGGCTGCAACCTGCAGCACCTGAGTGCGCACGATCAACTTGAGTTGAAGCAGCGCAGCCTGGCCGAGCAATTGTCGCGAGTGGCGGCCATCGAACCACAGCAATGGGCCGCGCCGCTCAGCGGCCCGGAATTCGGCTATCGGCGCCGGGCCCGGCTGGCGATCCGCTGGGATCACAAGACACGTCGGCTGGATGTAGGCTTTCGCGCCAGTGCCAGCCAGGACATCGTCGCCATTCAGGAATGTCCGGTGCTGGTACAGCCCTTGCAGACGATGCTGCCTGCATTACTGGGTGTGTTGCACGCGTTGGAGAAGCCACAGGCCATTGGGCATCTGGAGTTGTTCAGCGGTACGGCTGTCGCGGTGTTGGTGCGCCATACCGCTGCGCTGGCAGCGACGGACTTGCAGCGTCTGACCGCCTTCTCTCAAGAGCAGGATGTGCAGCTCTGGCTGCAAGGCGAGGGCGCGCCGCAACCGCTGGACCCTGCGTATCGGCTGGGTTACCGACTACCCGCGTGGGATCTGGAACTGGCCTGGCGGCCCGGGGATTTCGTTCAGGTCAATGCGCCCGTGAACGAAGCGATGGTGGCGCAGGCGCTCGACTGGCTTGCACCGCAAGCGGGCGAGCGGGTTCTGGATCTGTTCTGCGGGCTGGGTAACTTCTCCATGCCGTTGGCTCGAAAGGGTGCGCAGGTGGTCGCGATCGAAGGCGTGGGCGAGATGGTCGAGCGGGCCCGCACCAATGCGGAGCGCAACGGTCTGGATACTGCGCACTTTTATAAGGCGGATCTGTCGAAGCCGCTTATCGAGGCGCAGTGGGCAGGCGGGGGTTTTCAGGCGGTGCTGCTCGATCCGCCACGCGATGGCGCGTTGGAAATAGTCCGGCAGATGGCGACTTTAGGAGCACGGCGTGTGGTCTATGTTTCGTGCAATCCTGCAACCCTGGCACGTGATGCCGCCGAGCTCATCGCTCAGGGCTATCAGCTCAAGCGAGCCGGGGTGTTGGACATGTTTCCACAGACGGCGCACGTCGAGGCCATGGCACTCTTCGAGCGGCCTGCATAAGCAGAATTTTTGGCAGGCGAACGGCCTGCAGTTCAGTCGACCGGCTCTTAGAAAGCCGGCGTATTTGGCGCAGATGATGCGCAGAGGGAAGGATAGATGGTCCAGGTCAGAGCGCTTCAGCCGATCAACACCGACGGCAGCATCAACCTCGATGGCTGGCTCGATCATGTGCTGGGGATGGACCCGGCACTCGACCGCGACGCACTCAAGCAAGCCTGTGAATTCGCCCGAGCGGCGGAGCAGCAAGCCAATGCAGCACAGAACCTCTGGAGTGAAGGCACCTCCAGTTACCAAACCGGGCTGGAGATCGCTGAAATCCTGGCGGACCTCAAGCTCGATCAGGACAGCCTGGTCGCCGCAGTGATCTACCGTGGCGTCCGCGAAGGCAAGATTCAGCTGGCGGACGTGCAGCAGCAATTTGGCCCAGTGGTGGCCAAGCTGATCGAAGGCGTGCTGCGCATGGCGGCCATCAGCGCCAGCCTCAACTCCCGCGAGTCGCTGGTGCTCGGGACCCAGACCCAGGTGGAAAACCTGCGCAAGATGCTCGTCGCCATGGTTGATGACGTGCGTGTCGCGCTGATCAAACTGGCCGAACGAACCTGCGCCATCCGCGCAGTGAAGAACGCCGACGATGACAAGCGCCACCGCGTCGCCCGCGAAGTCTTCGACATCTATGCGCCGCTGGCTCATCGCTTGGGCATCGGCCATATCAAATGGGAGCTGGAGGACCTTTCCTTCCGCTACCTCGAACCCGAACAGTACAAGCAGATCGCCCAGTTGCTGCACGAGCGCCGGCTGGATCGTGAGCACTACATCCAGAACGTCGTCCAGCAGCTCAAGGACGAACTGACCGCCACCGGCATTCACCCGGATATCGACGGCCGCGCCAAGCACATCTATTCCATCTGGCGGAAGATGCAGAAGAAGGGGCTGCAGTTCAGCCAGATTTACGATGTTCGCGCAGTTCGCGTGCTGGTGCCGGAGGTGCGCGATTGCTACACCGCGCTCGGCATCGTGCATACTTTGTGGCGGCACATTCCCAAAGAGTTCGACGATTACATCGCCAACCCCAAGGAAAACGGTTATCGCTCGCTGCATACGGCAGTGCTCGGCCCTGAGGGCAAAGTGCTGGAGGTGCAGATCCGTACCCAGGCCATGCACGAAGAGGCCGAGCTCGGCGTCTGCGCGCACTGGCGCTACAAGGGCACGGACGTCAATTCCGGCTCCAACCACTACGAAGAGAAGATCGCCTGGCTGCGTCAGGTGCTCGAGTGGCACGAAGAACTGGGCGACATCGGCGGTCTGGCCGATCAGCTGCGCGTCGATATCGAGCCTGATCGTGTCTATGTCTTCACGCCGGACGGGCACGCCATCGACCTGCCCAAAGGCGCGACGCCGCTGGACTTCGCATATCGTGTGCACACCGAGATCGGCCACAACTGCCGGGGCGCCAAGATCAACGGGCGCATCGTGCCGCTCAACTACAGCCTGCAGACCGGCGAGCAGGTCGAGATCATCACCAGCAAGCACGGCTCGCCAAGCCGCGACTGGCTGAACCCCAACCTCGGCTACATCACCACTTCACGCTCCCGGGCCAAGATCGTGCACTGGTTCAAGCTGCAGGCCCGTGATCAGAACGTGGCGGCGGGCAAGGCATTGCTTGAGCGTGAACTGGGGCGCCTCGATCTGCCGCCGGTGGATTTCGACAAGCTGGCAGAAAAAGCCAACCTGAAAACCGCCGAGGACATGTTCGCCGCACTGGGCGCCGGTGACCTGCGCCTTTCGCAACTGGTCAACCACGCCCAGCAGCTCGTAGAGCCGGACAGCCATTCTGCCGATCAGCTGGAGCTGATCCCTCGCCGGCCGACGAGCACCAAGCCGGGCAAACGCGGTGATGTGCAGATCCAGGGTGTCGGCAATCTGCTGACCCAGATGGCTGGCTGCTGCCAGCCGCTGCCGGGCGATCCCATCGTCGGCTACATCACCCTGGGCCGCGGCGTCAGTATCCACCGACAGGATTGCGCCTCGGTGCTGCAGCTGTCCGGACGCGAGCCGGAGCGGATCATTCAGGTCAGCTGGGGCCCGATCCCGGAGAAGACCTACCCGGCCGACATTGTCATCCGCGCTTACGACCGTTCCGGTCTGCTGCGAGACGTCTCGCAAATCCTGCTCAACGAGCGGATCAACGTACTGGCCGTGAATACCCGCTCGAACAAGGAAGACAGCACGGCCCAGATGACGCTGACCATCGAGATCCCGGGGCTGGATGCGTTGGGTCGATTGCTCAGTCGGATCTCGCAGCTGCCCAATATTATCGAGGCCAAGCGCCAGAGAACCACCTGACCTGCTCCGCTCGGCCATACGCCGTTGCAAGCTGCTGAAAAATGCTCATTGGCAGAAGCCAACTCCGCTTTTTCAGCAAGCTTGCGCCTTGTCTGGTCTTCGCTCGCGACGGTCAGGCTTGCGATGGTCCGAGCTGCTGCGCTCGATCTGGCGTTGTTGAGTGCCTACCGAAAAATGCTCATTGGCAACAGCCACTCCGCTTTTTCGGTAGGCCCTCGCCTAGCCAGCTCTTCGCTCGCGACGCTCGTGGCCAGGCGCTCGTAAATTCATGATGAATGGGTTAGGCGTCATCCACCCTGCGTGGCGCGACGTCCCACACCGATCCCACCGTAGGATGGCGTTGACCGAAGCGATACCCATCAATCTGGAGCCATCACCGATGGGTATCGCAAGCTCCACCCATCCTACGTCTGCTCCAGCACCGTAGGGTGGATGTCGCTTTTCACATCCACCATAAGGATGTAAGGCCGGGCTAAAATCGTTATGGGCGGTGCTCGGTGGATGGGTGAAGGTCATCCATCCCTCCTGGCGCGACGTCCCACACCGATCCCACCGTAGGATAGCGTTGAGCGAAGCGATACCCATCAATCTGGAGCCTCACCGATGGGTATCGCAGGCTCAACCCATCCTACGTCTGCTCCAGTGTCGATTTGAAAGCGTTTATCGAGACACCTATTGCGCACCGTAGGGTGGATGTCTCTTTTCACATCCACCATAAGGATGTAAGGCCGGACTAATATCGCTATGGGCGATGCTCGGTGGATGGAAGAGGCGTCATCCGTCCAACAATGGCCTCAGCTTCAATCTCCGGCTTTGATCGAGGAATTCCATGTACCAACTCAACGACCTGCTGCACCTGATGGCCCGGCTGCGTGATCCAAAGCATGGCTGCCCGTGGGATCTGCAGCAGGACTACGCCAGCATTGTCCCGCATACGCTGGAAGAAGCGTATGAGGTGGCGGATGCCATCGAAAGCGGCGATTTCGATCACCTGCCGGGGGAGTTGGGCGATCTGCTGTTTCAGGTCGTTTATTACAGCCAGCTGGCCAAGGAAGAAGGGCGGTTCGAGTTCGATGCGGTGGTCGACGGCATTACCCGCAAGCTGTTGCGCCGACATCCTCATGTGTTCCCCGACGGCGATCTTTACGGCTCTCCCGAGTTGCCGCGCCTGGACGAGGCGGCGATCAAGCAGCGCTGGGAAGCGATCAAGGCCGAGGAGCGTGCGGAGAAATCTACGGCGCCCGAACAGCTTTCCTTACTCGACGACGTACCGAATGCACTGCCGGCTCTGAGCCGGGCTGCCAAGTTGCAGAAGCGTACCGCGCAGGTTGGCTTCGACTGGCCGGATGCTCTTCCGGTGGTCGACAAGGTCCGCGAAGAACTGGATGAAGTGCTCGAAGCCATGAGCGAGAACGACCCCGAAGCCATAGCCGAGGAGATCGGCGATCTGCTGTTCGTCGCGGTGAATCTGGCGCGGCATTTGAAGGTCGACCCAGAGAATGCGCTGCGCGCAGCAAACCGCAAGTTCGAACGGCGTTTCCGCTTCATCGAGCAAGCCTTGCGGGAAAGTGGCCGACCCATCGCGAATTGCGGCCTCGAAGAGTTGGATGCGCTGTGGGGCGAGGCCAAGAAAGCCGAGCGATCGTCGTCCTGCGGTTGAGACGATGGTGATCGAGTAGGGTGGATGTCGTATCTCGTATCCACCACAATGCTGCCGGCGGATCGATACGCGCGATCTGCCCTACGTCTAATTTGAATTCACGACGAGACGAGCCGACACATGAGTCTTTCCCTTCGCGATCAGCTGCTCAAAGCCGGGCTGGTCAATGAGAAACAGGCCAAACAGGCCGGCAAGCAGCAGCAGAAACAGCAGCGTCTGGTGAAGAAAGGCCAGATCGAAAAAGACGACTCGCAGCGCGAAGCAGCACTGAAAGCACAGGCTGAAAAGCTCGCTCGCGATCAGGAGCTCAACCGTCAGCAGCAGGAAAAGGCCGAGCAGAAAGCGCGCACCGCGCAGGTCAAGCAATTGATCGAAGGCAGCCGCTTGCCCAAGTTGACCACCGAGGACTACTACAACTTCGTCGACGACAAGAAGGTCAAGCGGCTGTCGGTGAACAAACTGATGCGGGACAAGCTTTCCAGCGGCTCGCTGGCCATCGTCCGGCATGGGGGAGGCTATGAGGTTATTCCGCGGGAGGCGGCCTTGAAGATTCAGGAACGCGACCCGCGCCGCATCGTGCAACTCAATACCCAGACCGAAGCGCCGGATGCGGACGACCCATACGCCGCTTATCAAATCCCTGATGATCTGATGTGGTAACGGACCTGCCCGAGGTCGATGCATATAACGTCGATGTGTAGAGCTAGCATGCTCGCGATCAGTAACGACCGCGTGGGTGCGGGATCGCCAGCAAGCTGGCTCCTACAAGAAGGATGCAGCCGGCTTATCAGCGTGATGATGAATTGGTGTGGTAATTCCTCCTGCCTGACCCGGCGCTCGTGTAGGAGCGAGCTTGCTCGCGATCAGATAGCCGCATGGGTGCGGGATCGCCAGCAAGCTGGCTCCTACAAAACGGAGGCAGCAGGCATATCAGGGTGATGATGATTTGATGCTGTAACTTCTCCTGCCTGAACCGGCGCTCGTGTAGGAGCGAGCTTGCTCGCGATCAGATAGCCGCATGGGTGCGGGATCGCCAGCAAGCTGGCTCCTACAAAACGGAGGCAGCAGGCTTATCAGCGTGATGATGATTTGATGCTGTAACTCCCCTTGGCTGAACCGTCGCCCACGTAGGAGGGAGCATGCTCGCGATCAGAAACGACCGCGTGGCTGCAGGATCGCCAGCAAGCTGGCTCTTACAAGGAAAGAAATAGCCATTGGTGCGTCCAGCGCCCGACAGAAGGACGGATTTATGCCGGCCAGACAGCCTCTACTGCTATAGCCCATCCGGGCTAATCGGTTACAGCAGGAGGACGCGATATGGAAACCACCCCTTACTCGGACGACAAGCTCACCTGGCACGCCCAGGGCGTACCCGGTGATCCGGAAGAGCCCGGCGTGCCGGATCTGCCGAGCGAGCCCGGTGAGCCGACCCTTCCGGATCAGCCACCGCCAGCGCCTGTGGCCTGATTCGCGTCAAGCAGGCGATCTCTCCGAAACCCGTGCGAGCAGGTCGATCACCTGCTCGTCGCTGGTTTGATCGAAGTTGCCGTAGTGACAGCCCACCCCGATGAAAGGCTCCGGCATCGCCAGGCAGACCAATTCGTCCACATCTGATCTCAGCATTTCCATTTCTGCACGCGGACCGACCGGTACTGCGAGCACGATCCTGCTCGGCTTCGATTGCCTCAGGCCCTTGAGCGCAGCCCTCACGGTTGCTCCGGTCGCCACGCCGTCGTCGATCAGAATGACGCAGCGGTCGCCGATATGTGGCGCAGGCCGATTACCGCAATAGCGCTGACGCCTGCGCTCCAGCTCGCTCAATTGACGCTGCATTTCTTCCTCGAACCAGTTCGGTGGCGGTGCGATCTGGCTGAGCAGCTCCTGATTGATCACCCACTTGGGCTCGGCGCCGTCAATTACTGCTCCCAGCGCAAGCTCTTCGTTGCCGGGCGCGCCGATCTTGCGCACCAATACGAGATCGAGCGGGGCGCCGAGTACACGCGCGACCTCGAACGCCACCGGCACGCCGCCTCGTGGCAAGGCGAGTACCAGCGGGTGTCGGTCCGCCAGGTGGTGCAGGGCCTCGGCCAACTCCTGGCCCGCATGGCAGCGGTCGCGAAACAGATGAGCTTCGGGCATGAAGGCGCGCATGGTTCACTCTCCGAACGGGTAGGTATCCGGAACGATCTGATCATCGATCTCCTGTGGCCCAATAGGCGCCACCGCTGAGGTCTGTTCGAGCCAGATCAACGCATCGAACTGCTCTGAAAGTATGGCCTGGAAATAATGGCTTTGCCGCTCGGTGGCCGGCCGATAGATCACGCCGATAGCGCGCTCCAGGCGTGGTCGTGCCAACGCCGCTCGTAACTGAGGGTTGTCGCGCCAGCTGGTCAGCGATGCAGGAATGCCGGTACGCAGGAACAGCTGCTCCCAGCTGTCCGGACGAGACGGGCGAACCTGTTTGATCTGCATCGGCTCGTCCCAATCGTCCGCCGCTGCGACTTCACCGCGGTCGGTCGCCATGCCTATCAGCACCGCGTCACGGCCAAACGCGGTACGGCACAACTCGCCGATATTGAACTCGCCGCCCCAACCCATGGACGTCGATGCGGCGTTGCCGATATGCGAGTTATGCGCCCACACCACGGCCTTGGCGTCGCCGCCGCGGTGGTCCAGCAGGGCGTGCAGGGTGTCGAACATGTGCCTGTCACGCAGGTTCCATGATTCCGTCGAGCCCCGGTACATGGCGCGGTAATACTGTTCGGCGGCAAGCACGACGCGGGCGTTGCGTTCGGCATTGAAAAAGCTGCCGCCGTCCCGCTGCAGGTATTCGAGTTGCTGGTCCAGCAGCGCGCGGAGTTGCTCGACCACCTCATCCTCGCAGGACGGCTCGCCCAGCATCACCTTGCGCCCGTAGGTTGCGGGCTCTTCGTGCCATGGGCTGAGACAGCCGTAGCGACGGCGCGCGGCGCTGGCCGCTTGCGGGTCGATTCGGTCGAGGTAGTCGAGCACCTCCCGAATTGACGTACCGAGGCTGTAGACGTCCAGCCCACGGAATTCGACCCGCTGCTCCGGTGCCAGTGCTTCGTTATGGTTGCGCAGCCAGCCGGCGAAACCCGAGACGTCCTGGTTCCGCCACATCCAGCTCGGGAAACGCTTGAACCCTTCCTCGACCCAATTCGGCTGTTGCAGATGCCGCGTGTAGCGATCGATCTTGGCTGCGTCTGGCCAGTCCGCTTCCACGGCGATAATGTTGAAGCCGTGCCGCTCGACCAGCCGTCGGGTAATGGCCGCTCTGGTGCTATAAAACTCCGACGTACCGTGGCTGGCTTCGCCGATCAACACCACACGGGCATCGGCGAACGCGCCGAACAGTTCGCCGAACGCAGGATCTTCGATCGATGGCAGCGGGGCCGCATGGCGGCGGAGCATCTCGACCAGATCGTCTTCGGTCGGCTCCGAAAGTTGTGGGCGTGATTGGTTCATGACCTCGTCCCCAGCTTGCTCTCTAGCGAAAGACCGATGCCGCAATGGCCCTGTTCAGACCGTTCGGCAGGTCATCCGATCAAGCGCAAGCGGCAGAACTGAAAGCGACGGACTAGTCTCTAAACAAAGCAACGCCCAGATCGGTGAGCGGTTTACCGACGGCGATAGAAATAAGGGGGCATGCATGACGACTTGGATCATCGCGTACAGCAAAGACGGCAACACTTCCATTCTCAGGACCGAGTCCGATCGTCAGCCGGATATAGACGAGGCGGTGGCGCTGGTAACCCAGAAAGCCGAACAGGACTATGCAGGAGAGGAGGACGCCTACGAGCACGACCCGGATGTCGAAGAAACCCCGGCCACGCGCCTGGCCGAGCGGTTCGGCATCACCGTGACCGGAATCTCGCAGGCCTGATCCCCGGTCAGCCCACGCGCCAGACCGCACCATCCCCTACCACGAACAGACGCCGGCCCGGGTCGGCGTCTATTTCCATCATTCCTGTAAAGCTGCCGAATGCTGGCAGCAGGCTGAGCCGCTCGCCGACGCAGAAGCAGGGCAGGCGCAGGCTTTGCCGCCCTCGTCCGGTAAGGCGAAACGCCGGGTGAAGATGGCCGGCCAGGACGTGATGCGTGGGATGCGGGTCGGGTTCGTGCTGCAGAGCGAACGGGCCGAGCAATAGCGGCTCGGGCACAACGTTCATCCCCAGGCTTGTCGGCGGATCCCCGGCGCGCCGGTCGTGGTTGCCGCGGATCAACGTGATCGCAAGGCCTGGGTGCCTGGCTCTCCATTCGTGCAACTGCGCGAGAATCGCTGGCGTCTGCGATTCCGGGGCGTGAAGAAAATCCCCGAGAAAGATCAGCTGCTCGCAGCGGTACCGACCGAGCAGGACGTCGAGCCGTTGCAGATTCGCCTGTGTGGTGCCCTGCGGCACCGGCTGGCCCAGACGTCGGTAGGCGGCGGCCTTGCCGAAATGGATGTCGGCGATCAGCAGTGCCTGTTGTTCCGGCCAATAAATGGCTTTGTCGGCGAGCAGCCAGAGCTCGGAATTTTCAAGTTGAATCGACAGGTAAGGGTTCATTGCCGCAGTTTATCTCAGGCTCTGCGCGCGCCGACTGGCAGATCGCGGCTGACGGGCTCGGGTTGTGCCTTTGGGCCGTGGTCTGTTGGGGCGCGGTGCGGATGACCCGTCCACGAATTGAGTTGTGACGCTGAAGCACGATCTTGTCTGGCTATCGTTGCCGTGCTTTGCAGAGATTTCCAGTTCCGGAAGTCCTGAGTTCGCATCGCCGCGGGGCATTGCTCCCCAGATTGGGGTTTACTTGCTGTTTTTTGTGGGAGGCCACACCCCGGGGGGGAAGCTTTGGCTTTTGAGCGGGCGGAAACACTTACTTGCCGCGGGGCGTTGCTCCCACAGATTGGGGTTTACTTGCTGTTCTTTGTGGGAGGCCACACCCCGGGGCGAAGCTTTGGCTTTTGAGCGGTCGGAAACACTTACTTGCCGCGGTGCGCGCCCTCCCACTGACCGGCCTGTACATGCTGTTCTTGTGGGAGGCCTCACCGCGGGGCGAAGTTTTGGCTTGAGCGGACGGAAAACACGTATTCGCCGCGGTCGCGCCTCCCGTTGATCGGGGTGTACTTGCTGTTCTTTTTGGGAGGCCCAATCCGGGGCGAAGCTTTTTGCTGTCGGGTGAGCAAAAAACCACGCTCCTGCAGGCAGCTTACCTCGGATCGGGGCGCGTGCCACCTCCGTGGTCGTTAGGTTTTCGGCTTCTTCAAGCGCGGGGTACCGTCCTTTGTCGCCCGAGGTTTGCGCTTGGGGCTGGTCTCGCGCTCGACAGCGATATTGGCGTCCGCCTCTGGCTGATAGCCGCCGGGACCAGCCGCCTTGTCCAGCTCGGCGACCATGCGGCGGATGCGGTCGGCCAGTTTTTCCGAACTCATGCTTTCGCGAAAGCGTTCGACCATCAACGGAAACGCAAGCGGCGTGGTGCGTTTGACCTGATGGATGTCCAGTTGGCGCCCTTGCAGCCGGCTCATGGTCTGCTCCAGCCGCTCGACCTCCAGTTCCTGGCGCAGCACTTCTTCCTCGGCCTGGGTCAGTAAAAGGTTGGCCGGGTCGTACTGGCGAAACACGTCGAAGAACAGGCCGCTGGAGGCCTGGAGCTGGCGCGCGCTTTTCTGCGCGCCGGGGTAGCCGGAGAAAACCAGCCCCGCGATGCGCGCGATCTCCCGGAAGCGCCGGCGCGCCAGTTCGCCAGCGTTGAGACTGGCGAGCACGTCCTGCAGCAGATTGTTCTGGCTGAACAGTGCGGGCGTCAGCCATTTCAGCCAGTCCACCTCGGTCGCAGAAAGCAGTTCGA
The DNA here is from genome assembly GCF_024448895.1 of Stutzerimonas stutzeri. Classification (GTDB taxonomy): domain Bacteria; phylum Pseudomonadota; class Gammaproteobacteria; order Pseudomonadales; family Pseudomonadaceae; genus Stutzerimonas; species Stutzerimonas stutzeri_Q. Next base: position 485,090 of record NZ_JAMOIC010000001.1, on the reverse strand, counting down.
AACCGTAGTCGTTGACCGCAATCGAAAAGGTCAGCGGCTGCTGCTGGCCCATGCGCCAGGCCAGCAGGCTTGCGAGGCCCAGATGTACATGGCGGCCGGCGAAAGGGTAGAGGAACAGGTGCCAGCCCTCGCGGGACTTCATCACCTCGGCCAGTAACGTGGTTTCGGTGGGCAGCGCAGACCAGTCCATCTGTACGCGGAGCAGGGGCTCGACCAGGCGCATCTCGTCACTTTCGAAACGGCCACGCGAGGCGGCGCCGAGTTGTTCCACAACCGCATCGGCCAGTTCGCTCGATAGCGGCATACGGCCGCCGTTCCAGCGGGGCACGGCGGCCTTCTTACCCGTGGCGCGGCTGACGTAGGCGGTCATGTTTTCGACCCGCACCAGCTCCAGCAAACGGCCGCCGAAGAGAAAGTTGTCGCCCGGTCTCAGGCGCGCGATGAAGCCTTCCTCGATAGTGCCCAGCGAGCGGCCGCTGCCGCCCTTGGCCCAGAACTTCACCGTCAGGCTGGCATCGCTGACGATGGTGCCGATGCTCATGCGATGGCGCAGCGCCACACGGCGGCTCGGTACTTTCCACAGCCCGGTGTCGTCCGGCTCGACACGCTGGTAATCCGGGTAGGCGGTCAGGGAATGTCCGCCGTGCCGTACGAAGGCCAGCGCCCATTGCCAGTGATCGTCAGTGAGATCGCGGTACGACCAGGCCTGCCTAACCTCATCGAACAATTCTTCCGGACGAAACCCACCGCCCAGCGCCATGCTCACTAGGTGCTGCACCAGTACGTCCAGTGGTCGATGGGGCGCGCTGCGGGCTTCGATGCGGCGTTCGGCGATCGCGATCTGGGCGGCAGCGGCTTCCACGACTTCGACGCTGTGTGTAGGCACCAGCGTGACGCGGGAGGTCTGGCCCGGCGCATGCCCGGAGCGACCGGCCCGCTGCATCAGCCGCGCCACGCCTTTGGGCGAACCGATCTGCAGGACCCGCTCGACGGGTAAAAAATCGACCCCGAGATCCAGGCTCGAGGTGCAGACTACCGCTTTCAGCGCACCTTGTTTGAGGCCCAGCTCCACCCAATCGCGAACCTCTCGCGCCAGCGAGCCGTGGTGCAGGGCGATCAGCCCGGCCCAGTCCGGTCGCGCGCCGAGGATCGCTTGGTACCAGATCTCCGACTGCGAGCGGGTATTGGTAAAGACCAGCGTTGTGGCCGCCGAGTCGATCTGCTCGACCACTTGCGGCAGCATGCGCAGCCCGAGATGGCCGGCCCAAGGGAAGCGTTCGATGCTCGGCGGCAGCAAAGTATCGACCCGCAGATCCTTGTCGACCCGACCTTGCACCAGCTTGCCGCGCCCCGGATGCAACAACACCTCCAGCGCATGGGGCTGGTTGCCGAGGGTCGCCGACAGCCCCCACACGATGAGCCCCGGCATCCACTGACGAAGCCGCGCCAGCGCCAGTTGCAGCTGCACGCCACGCTTATTGCCCAGCAGCTCATGCCACTCGTCCACCACCAGCATGCGCAGGCCCGCAAAGGCCTGGCGCGCATCGGCACGGGTCAGCAGCAGGGTCAGGCTTTCCGGTGTGGTCACCAGCGCGGTGGGCAGCCTTCGGCCCTGGCGCGCTCGTTCTGAACTGCTGGTGTCGCCGGTACGCAGGCCGATGCTCCAGTTGATGCCCAGATCATCCAGCGGTGCTTGCAGAGCCCGCGCGGTATCGGCCGCCAATGCGCGCATCGGGGTGATCCAGAGGACGGTGAGGGGAGCGGGTTTGTCTGCCGCCTTTGGCTGCGGTTCGTCAGCGGTGTGCCTTGCGGCCTGGGCAAACCGATTCAAAGCGCCCAGCCAAACGGCGTAGGTTTTGCCCGATCCCGTCGTGGCGTGAAGCAGGCCGGATTGACCGTTCTTTACCGCCTCCCAGACCTCGCGTTGGAAGGGGAACGGCTGCCAGGTGCGGTTGGTGAACCAACCTACCGCTAGAGAGGCGGGTGGCGTACTCATACCTCTAAAACCACCGAATCCAAGCGAAGGGCGTGCTTCTGCTCTTCGTAGGCGCGCGCTCCCTCGCGATCCTGGGGTTCTGTGTGGGCGACGATCGCCAGCAAGCTAGCTCCTACACGGGAGTCGTGCTTCTGCTCTTCGTAGGAGCGAGCTTGCTCGCGATCTTGGGGCTCCGCAGGGTTGCTGATCGCCAGCAAGCTGGCTCCTACACGGGAGTCGTGCTTCTGCTTTTCGTAGGAGCGAGCTTGCTTGCGATCTTGGGGCTCCGCAGGGTTGGTGATCGCCAGCAAGCTGGCTCCTACGTGGGACTCGTGCTTCTGCCTGACTTCTCTAGGCCACATCATCCGAGCAGTTCCTTCAATGTCTCCAGCGTATCGGCCTCAGCCACCGACTTGTCGAGGCGCCAGCGCAGCATGCGTGGAAAGCGCACAGCGATGCCGCTCTTGTGTCGGCTGCTGGCGGCGATGCCTTCGAAAGCCAGCTCGAAAACCAGCGTCGGCGTCACGCTGCGAACGGGGCCGAACTTCTCCACGGTTGTCTTGCGCACGATGGCGTCGACTTTGCGCATTTCCTCGTCGGTAAGTCCGGAATAAGCCTTGGCAAAGGGCACCAGCTTGCGCTCCGGGTCGCCGGGCTCGCCGTCCCATACGGCAAACGTGTAGTCGGTGTAGAGGCTGGCGCGTCGGCCATGGCCGCGCTGGGCGTAGATCAGCACGGCGTCGATCGAATATGGGTCGATCTTCCATTTCCACCAGACGCCGACGTCCTTGGTCCGGCCGACGCCGTACTGCGCCGCGCGGGCCTTGATCATCATCCCTTCGACGCCGCGAGCACGGGACGCTTCGCGCTGGCGCGCAAGATCGTGCCAGTCATTTCCGCTCACCAGCGGCGAAAGCATGAGCCTGGGATTGGCGCATCGGGCGACCACAGTTTCGAGCTGTTGCCGCCGATCGCGGTGGGCGCGCTGGCGCCAGTCGTCGCCTTGCCATTCCAGCAGGTCGTACGCGAGCACCGCGACGGGGGCGTCAGCCAGCACTTTCGCCGTGAGATTCTTGCGGCCGATACGCTGCTGCAGCAGCGAGAAGGATTGCACGCCGAAGCGTTCGGCTGTCTCAGAATCATCGCTATCGGAATGTTCGAAAAGATTGGTCGTAGGCTCGCCGGGGGCGTGCTTCCAGACCAGGATCTCGCCGTCGATCACAGTACCGTCCGGCAGTTCGCTGGCCAGCTCGGAGAGTTCCGGGAAGCGCTCGCTGACCAGCTCTTCGCCACGCGACCAGACCCAGATCTGCCCGTCGCGCTTGACCAGCTGGGCTCGGATGCCGTCCCACTTCCATTCGACGAACCAGTTCTCCGGCGCGCCCAGCAAGGTATCGAATTCTTCGACCGGTGCTTGCAAGGGGTGCGCAAGAAAGAAGGGGTAGGGCTGGCCGCCGCGCTGCGCATGTTCGTGTTCGGACTCGTCGGCAATTAGCGCGAGGTAGCCTTCGGCGCTGGGACGGTGCGACAGGTCGGTATAGCCAACCAGCCGCTGCGCGACCCGTTTCGGATCGAGATCGACCAGCGAGGCCAGCGCACGGGTGACCAGCAATTTCGAGACGCCCACACGAAAGGCGCCGGTGATCAGTTTGATGCAGACCATCAGGCTGAGCCGGTCCAGCTGCGCCCATAGTGCCGGCAAGCGCTCGGCCAGCACCTCTGGTGGCATCCCGCGCAGGGGCAGTAGCATGTCTTGCATCCATACGGCGAGGCCATCGTCGGAGCTGTGCTCGGCCTCGGGCATCAGCAGCGAAATGGTCTCGGCCATATCACCGACCGCCTGATAGCTTTCCTCGAACAGCCATTCCGGCAGCGCGGAAACCTTCATGGCGGTTTCGCGCAATACCTTGGTCGGCACAAGTTGGCGAGGTCGACCGCCGGAAAGAAAGTAGACCGCCCAAGCGGCGTCCGCAGGATCGGCCTCGCGGAAATAGTCGCGCATTGCCGCCAGCTTGGCGTTGCTCGAGGTGGTGGCATCGAGGCGGCTGTAGAGCGTGGCGAAGGCTTTCATACTTCACCACTGTCGCATTTCGTCACGGCCCGATCATCAACGCCAGGCCGGAGTTTTTGATATGCACAGAGTTGCTGCCGGTTCGCGAGCAACGTTGCAGCTGTCAGGCCGGCGAAGATTGCTGTTGTTTTACCTTCGTAGGAGCCGGCGGGACGCCCAGTTCCTTGCTGGCTATCCGTGATGACGCAGAGGTTCCGGATCGCCAGCAAGCTGGCTCCTACAGAAGCGGTGAGGTGATTTGTTTCGAGTGGGTACCCGGAAGAGCTTTCGAAACCCCAGCGCCGGGCTGGGATTTTGCAACTGCGCCGAGCTGCGGGTTCGCGATCAATCTCACCTCTACGAGGGTGGTAGCAAAGCTCTGTGTTGTTGCGCTTTGGTAGGAGCCAGCTTGCTGGCGATCTATGGCAACGCAACGGTTCGGAATCGCGAGAACGTCCGATCCCACTGGGGTAATAACGAAGCTCTGTGTTGATTCGCTTCGGTAGGAGCCAGCTTGCTGGCGATCCGTGGCAACGCGATGGTTCGGAGTCGCGAGTACGTCCGATCCTACAGGGGTAATAACGAAGCTCTGTGTTGTTGCGCTTTGGTAGGAGCCAGCTTGCTGGCGATCCATGGCAACGCAATGGTTGAGGATCGCGTGCAAGCTCGCTCCTACACGGGCGGCGTCGGATTTCTGCGCGGATGTTCTTCGGTACGAAGCCCGGAGCATGACTGCGGATCATCCGGCCTCCTGGGCGGCATCGTCTTCTTCGCCGTATTCGGTCTCGAAGGCCTGGGCATCGAGCCCGCGCATCTCACGCAGGTAGCGCACCAGGATCGGCACGGAGCCGTGAGTCACCATCACCCGCTCGGCGCCGGTCTGTTCGATGGCCCAGAGCAGGCCCGGCCAGTCGGCGTGATCGGAAAGCACGAAGCCGCGGTCGACCCCGCGCCGACGGCGGGTGCCGCGCAGCATCATCCATCCGCTGGCGAAGGCATCGGCGTAGTCGCCGAATCGGCGCATCCAGGTGCTGCCACCCGCTGACGGCGGCGCAAGGATGATGGCCTGCTTCAGCCGCGGGTCGCCCTTTTTCAGGTCGCCGGCATAAACGGTTGGTGGAAGATAGACGCCGCCTTCGCGATAGACCTTGTTCAGCGGCTCCACCGCACCATGGACGACGATGGTGCCGATGCTTTCGTCCAGCCCATGCAGGATGCGCTGCGCCTTGCCGAAGGCGTAGCAGAACAGCACCGAGGCGCGCCCGGCCGCGGCGTTGGCGCGCCACCAGTCATTGATGTCGCGGAATACCTCGGCCTGGGACGGCCATTTGTAGATCGGCAGGCCGAAGGTGGATTCGGTAATGAAGGTGTGGCAGCGAACCGGCTCGAACGGCGCGCAGGTGCCGTCCGGCTCGACCTTGTAGTCGCCCGAGGCCACCCAGACCTCGCCCTTGTATTCCAGTCGCACCTGAGCCGAGCCGAGCACATGGCCAGCCGGGTGGAAGCTGAGCTTGACGCCGTGATGCTCGATGGATTCGCCGTAGGCCAGCGTTTGCAGCGGCATATCGGCGGCGATCCGCGAGCGGAGGATGCCTTCGCTGTCGCTAGAAGCCAGGTAATGGCCCATGCCCCAGCGGGCGTGGTCGCCATGGGCGTGGGTGATGACAGCGCGTTCGACTGTCCGCCAGGGGTCAATGTAGAAATCACCGGGCGGGCAGTAGAGGCCTTCGGGGCGGGCAACGACGAGGTCCATTGATACAGGCACTTTAAGGGCTTGTAAGGTTGGAGCGCCTCGGTTGGTGTTGAGTTCGGGCGCACGGCGCCCGAAGGTGAATCAATCCAGCAATTTCAGGTGCGAGGTATCGGGAACGGGTGCATCGCTGGCGCGGCGCCTTTCGCCCATGTCGCTGCCCACGGGCGCCAGGCTGAACTGCGACAGATCGACGTCCGGCGCCTTGGGTGCAGGACGCGCATCCTGGAGATCGACGCCCGCGGGTGCGATGCCGAAGTCCGGCGCCTCGACGTCGACGAAGGCGGCCATGTACTCGTCTCTCGGTGTTACTTTCAGTGGTCGAGGGGCGGGGCCGGTAGACGAACTCTGCGCTGGCGCGGCAGACGCCGGCGGGGCAGTGGCAGGCTCCTCGGCGGGCGGTGGTGCCAGCTCGATTTCCTCGACCTCCACCGGCATCGGCCGCACTTCGGCGATTGCGCCGGCACGAGCCATGGCCTGACGGTATTTCTCGACGCTGGCGTAGTCGAGGTCCTGCTTGATGACGATGCGACGGCCCGAGAACAATGCGGCAATGCGCTGGGCATCGGCCTGGAACAGCCGGGTCAGATTGGCTTCGACCTGCTCCAGCTTGGCGCCCGGTGCGAGTTCACCGGAGTACGCGATCTCATAGCGGCTCATGAATGGACGTCCTTCTTGTGGGCAGGTGGATGCGCTGATCATAGAGGCTGAGCCAGGTCCATGAAAGTCGGCATGACAGATGCTCAGCTGGTGCTGCGACGCTGTTGGCAGCGCAGCACTATCGCATCGCCTGACGAACCTTTCGGGTACAGAGACAAAAGCTGTCCGGAGTCAGCGGCGAGCGGGCGGGGTGAGTGATAATGCGGCGCCAGAAGATCCGTCTTTCAGCCAACGCAAGGAACCCGTACATGGTGGTGTTCGAAATCCAGTCGCTCAGCCCGGAAGCCTATCGACAGCAGACCCGTCGTAGCACCCTGGTGGTGGTTGCCACGTTTGCGGTGCTGGCAATGGGGCTTGCAAGTCTGGCGGTTGCGTTATTCGGCGAAGCCGGCGGCGATAACCTGCGACTGAACATCGCCGGTGTCGTCTCAGGGCTGCTGCTGACTGTTGGACTGGTGCGCTTCGTGTACTGGAAACAAGGCTGGATGACTGCTGCGGTGTACGGCTGGCGCCTCAAACGCAGCCTGATGCGTGTCACCAACGTCATGCATCACGTGATCGCTGGCGTCGAGGCTGGCGATCCTGATGCGATCAAGCTGCTGCGTTTCTACCATCTCGGGCTCACGCAGATGCACATGCTCGACGGCAACACCGCCTCGCTCAGCGAAGTAACAGCCGATATCGACCGTCACCGCGAGTTGATGCAAGCGCGTGGGCTGGAGATGGAGCAGAGCCGCTTGCACGATGAGTGGCTCAGCGCCGTCAAAGGGTTTGCCGCGACCAGATAGTCGGGGCTCATCGTGTTCTGCCCCGCTAAATAGGCCGCGCCGATACGGACATAAGTACCCCAGCTCAGGGGGCGAAACCGATCCAGCGCATGACAGTCCCGCTGCTTTCTTAGCCGGCCACGCATCTGACCCGTCAGCGGTTCTGACGACTGGTGCCTGACGTGCGAATTCAGACGCTGCGCAGCTGGTTGTTAGGCACCGAAATATACATACTCGCCAGCTTCCCCAGCCGGTCACTCCGGCGTCCGTGCGGTCTGCTTCTGTCGCCTCGTAAGCCAAGGAATATCCAACGATGAAAAGGCTGTATTTGCTCGGTCTCATGGCCGGTGTGTCCTTGCACTCAATCGCCGCCGAAGCCCCGTCGCCGTTACTGGATGACAAGCCGGCTTTCATAGCCAGCCTAATCGAACAGATGACGCTGGAAGAGAAGATCGGCCAGTTGCGGTTGATCAGCATCGGTGGCGACATGCCGCGTGAGCGCATGCTCGACGAGCTGCAGGCAGGCCATATCGGCGGCACCTTCAATACCGTGACCCGCCCCGATAACCGCCCGATGCAGGAAGCTGCGCTGCGCAGCCGTCTGAAGATTCCGGTGTTCTTCGCCTACGACGTGGTACACGGCCACCGCACCATCTTTCCCATCAGTCTCGGACTGGCCTCCACCTGGGACCTTGCTGCCATTGCAACCAGCGGACGGGTGTCGGCTATCGAGGCCAGTGCTGACGGCCTGGACATGACATTTGCGCCCATGGTCGATATCTCTCGTGACCCGCGTTGGGGTCGCACCTCCGAGGGCTTCGGCGAGGACCCGTACCTGGTGTCGGAGATCGCCCGCACCATGGTCCAGGCCTATCAGGGCAAATCGCCGGCGGCCGCCGATAGCGTAACGGCCAGCGTCAAGCACTTCGCGCTGTATGGAGCTGTGGAAGGTGGGCGCGACTACAACGTGGTGGACATGAGCCCGCTGCGCATGCACCAGGATTACCTCCCGCCTTATCGTGCTGCCACCGATGCCGGGGCGGGCGGTGTGATGGTGGCGTTGAACTCGATCAACGGCGTGCCAGCCAGCGCCAATCGCTGGCTGCTGAAGGATCTATTGCGGCGAGACTGGGGTTTCGACGGCGTCACCCTCAGCGACCATGGCGCGATCAGCGAACTGATACGTCATGGCGTAGCGCGTGACGAACGCGAGGCTGCGCTGCTCGCGATCAAGGCTGGAGTCGACATGAGCATGGCCGATACGCTGTATCGCCAGGAGCTGCCGGGGCTGGTGGCATCTGGGGATGTCGAGATCGGCGAAATCGACACGGCGGTGCGCGAGGTGCTGGGCGCCAAGTACGACATGGGCCTGTTCCACGATCCATTCCGTCGTATCGGCCAGGCCAAGGATGATCCTGTTGACCGCAACGCGGAAAGTCGCCTCCATCGAAAGGAAGCGCGAGAAGTAGCCCGGCAGTCGATCGTGCTGCTTGAAAATCGCGATCAGGCGCTGCCGCTGAAAAAAGGCGGCACCATCGCGCTCGTCGGACCGCTGGCCGATTCGCCCATTGACATGATGGGGAGCTGGTCGGCCTCGGGTGTTGCCAAGCAGGCCGTGACCTTGCGCCAGGGCATGCTCGAGGCGTTGGGTGATAGGGCAAAGCTGCTGCACGCCACCGGCGCCAACATTACTGACGACAAGCACATGTTCGAGTACCTGAACTTCCTCAACTGGGACAACCCCGAGGTGGTGCAGGACCCGCGCTCGCCAGAGGAAATGATTGCCGAAGCCGTTGCCATTGCCGAGAAGGCCGATGTGGTCGTGGCGGCGGTGGGTGAGTCCCGTGGTATGTCCCACGAGGCGTCCAGTCGCACCTCGCTGCAGATCCCCGCCAGCCAGAAGGCGCTTCTGATGGCCTTGAAGAAGACCGGAAAGCCGCTGGTCCTGGTCGTCATGAACGGTCGTCCGCTGGACTTGAACTGGGCGAAAAACAATGCCGAGGCCGTACTGGAGACCTGGTTCACGGGCACCGAAGGCGGCCACGCCATCGCTGATGTGCTGTTTGGTGATTACAACCCCTCCGGCAAGCTGCCGATTTCCTTTCCGCGTTCGGTAGGGCAGATCCCGACGTATTACAACCATCTTCGGGTTGGCCGTCCCTACATTGAGGGCAAGCCGGGCAACTACACGTCCCATTACTTCGAAGAGCCCAATGGTCCGCTGTATCCCTTCGGTTATGGCTTGAGCTACACCGACTTCGAAATCTCAGATGTGCGCCTGTCCAGTTCGACAATGGCGCGCGACGGTGGGATCAAGGCAAGCGTAACCTTGAAAAATGTCGGGCAGTTGGAAGGCGCAACGGTAGTGCAGTTGTACATTCGCGACGAAGTGGCGTCAGTTATCCGCCCCGTCAAGGAGCTCAAGGACTTCCGCAAGGTCTCTCTCAAGCCTGGCGAGGCTCGGGAGGTTACGTTCCAGATCGATGAAGACGATCTGGAGTTCGTCAACGCGCAGCTTCAGCGCGTTGCCGAGCCGGGCGCGTTCGAAGTGCAGATCGGGCTGGATTCGCAACGGATCAAACCCGCGCAATTCACATTGTTGTGATGCAGTGCGGCTACCGCAGGGTAGCCGCAAGCCTCCGCCTTTAAGAAACGCAGCATCGATAGTCCTCGTCCATAAAAAGACTTCTCCCACCCGCTATCCGGCCGTAGTGCCGCATGGGATGATTTGCCGCTTCGCTCGTCTGCCCAGGGAATCATTTGCCCCTGGGATAGACCAACGAGGGCAAACCGGGCCGCAGAGCGGTCGGCGGTAATCGTGATAGCTCAGGAGGCGATGTGTCACGTACCTTTCATTTCGAAACAGGCGCTCGCAAAAGTCGGGCACTGGGAATGACGTTGAGTCTGTGCTTGGGGATGTTTGCCAGCCAAGGCTGGGCATTCAGCCTCGATGATGTGGCGGCCAAGGCCGAGAAACTGGCGGGGGAAAGCTACGCGGCTCCGCAGAGCAATCTGCCGCCGGTTTTTCGCAACATGGCATTCGCCGATTATCAGCAGCTGCGCTTCCGCGGCGATAAGGCCCTGTGGAAAGACCAGCCGACGCCGTTCGAGCTGCAGTTCTACCATCAGGGTATGCACTTCAACGTGCCGGTGAGGATCAACGAGATCACCGCCAGCGGCGTGGAGAAGATTCGCTACGAGCCGGAGATGTTCGATTTCGGCAACGTGGACATCGAGCCTGCCGCACTGGAAGACCTCGGTTTTGCCGGTTTCAAGGTGCTCTATCCGCTAAACAAGGCGGACAAGGCGGACGAGCTGATGACGCTGCTGGGCGCCAGCTACTTCCGGGTCATCGGCAAGGATCAGGTGTACGGCCTGTCCGCACGCGGTCTGGCGATCGATACGGCGCTGCCGAGCGGCGAAGAGTTTCCGCGTTTCCGCGAATTCTGGGTCGAACGTCCGCAGGCGGATCGTCGCAATCTGGTGATCTATGCATTGCTCGACTCGCCACGCGCCACCGGCGCGTACCGGATGGTCGTCACTCCGGGTAAGGACAGCACCGTCGATGTGAAAGCACGTGTCTATCTGCGCGAGCCGATCGAGAAGCTCGGCCTTGGCGCGCTAACCAGCATGTACCTGTTCGGGGCCAACCAGCCCAGCAATGTGCTCAATTACCGTCCGCAGTTGCACGATTCCGAGGGGCTGGCGATTCACACCGGCACGGACGAGTGGATCTGGCGGCCGCTGAACAATCCCAAGCGACTGGCGATCAGCAGTTACAGCGTCGAGAATCCGCGCGGCTTCGGTCTGCTCCAGCGCACCCGCGATTTCGACCGCTACGAGGACCTGGACGACCGCTACGAGCTACGCCCCAGTGGTTGGGTCGAGCCCAAGGGCGACTGGGGAAAGGGCAGGGTGGAGCTGATCGAGATACCCACACCCGACGAAACCAACGACAACATCGTTGCCTTCTGGGTGCCTGACGAGCGTCCGGAGCCAGGCGAGCCGCTGGACTTCGAGTATCGGCTGCACTTCACCATGGACGAGCCGGCGCTGCATGATCCCAAGCTCGCGTGGGTCACCCAGACCCGACTCTCTACCGGTGACGTCAAGCAATCCAATTTGATTCGCCAGCCTGATGGCAGCACGGCGCTGATCGTCGATTTCGTTGGGCCTAACTTGGCCGAGCTGCCGGCCGATGCGCCAGTGAGCACGCGCGTGAGCATCGACGACAACGCCGAGCTGGTTGAGAACAACTTGCGGTACAACCCGGTGACCAAGGGTTGGCGTCTGACCTTGCGTTTAAAAGTGCGCGATGCGAAGCGCGCGGTGGAACTGCGGGCAGCGTTGGTGGAGGGCGAGAAGACGCTTTCCGAAACCTGGAGCTATCAGATTCCAACCAATGAGTAATTCTGTGGAACCTTCGATTACTGGTCGCTACATCAGCCAGCTGCCGCTCGATGACGAGCAGCGCCAAGCCCTGAGTCAGCGAGTGGCACAGGGCGACGGTGGGCTTGAAGATGTGCATCGGGCGTTAGGCCGCAGCGTGTCGGGTAGCAGCGATGCCGAACCGAGCGGAGGTGATCTGCTGGGTTCAGTTGCCGCGCGTCTACAGCTTGGCTGGGGTGAAACCCTGGAGCGGGCGAAGGCACTCGTTCGTGATCATCAGGACCGTGTCTGCATCAACTCGACTCCGCCAATCGTGCGTACCCGCATGGTGCCGGAGCCCTGGCACACCAACGTGCTGCGGTTGAGCTGGTGGCGCTTTCTGCGCAAAAAAAACCGCACCGTCGAGCTGCCGCCGCCGGTTGTGGATCGATCCGGCTGGCGCCAGGTGGCAGCCTTCCGCCGGACGACCTTGCTGGTGCTGATGCTGGTGCAGACGGTCATTGCCACTTGGCACATGAAATCTGTATTGCCCTATCAGGGGTGGGCGCTCATCGATCTGCAGGAGGTGCTCCAGCAGCCGCTGATGGAGTCGGCGCGCCAGATTCTTCCCTACGTAGTACAAACCAGCATTCTTATGTTGTTTGCGCTGCTGTTCTGCTGGGTTTCCGTGGGTTTCTGGACCGCGCTCATGGGGTTCTTCCAGCTGCTCAAGGGTCACGATCACTACAACATTTCCGCCAGCACCCTGGATGACGGGCCTATCCCACGCGAGGCGCGGACGGCGCTGGTGATGCCCATCGCCAACGAAGACGTTCCTCGCGTATTTGCCGGTCTGCGTGCGACTTTCGAGTCGCTCAAGGCAACCGGGCAGATGGAGCACTTCGACATCTTCGTGCTCAGCGACAGCAATGATCCTGATACCTGTGTCGCGGAGCAAAAAGCCTGGCTGGAGGTGTGCAGGGAAGTCGACGGCTTCGGCCATATCTTCTACCGTCGCCGCCGTCGTCGCGTTAAGCGCAAGAGCGGCAACATCGACGACTTCTGCCGTCGCTGGGGCAGCAGCTACCGCTACATGGTGGTGCTCGACGCAGACAGCGTGATGAGTGGCGAATGCCTGACCAGTCTGGTGCGGCTGATGGAAGCCAACCCCGGTGCGGGCATCATCCAGACGGCGCCCAAGGCGTCCGGAATGGACACCCTGTATGCACGCATGCAGCAGTTCGCGACACGCGTCTATGGTCCGCTCTTCACCGCCGGACTCAACTTCTGGCAGCTGGGCGAATCCCATTACTGGGGCCACAACGCGATCATCCGGGTCCAACCTTTCATCGTGCACTGCGCCTTGGCACCCTTGCCAGGTAAAGGCTCCTTCGCCGGTGACATCCTTTCTCACGACTTCGTAGAAGCCGCACTGATGCGCCGTGCAGGCTGGGGTGTGTGGATCGCCTATGACCTGCCGGGCAGCTACGAAGAATTACCGCCGAACCTGCTCGACGAACTCAAGCGGGACCGCCGCTGGTGCCACGGCAACCTGATGAACTTCCGGCTGTTTCTGGTCAAGGGCATGCACACCGTGCACCGCTTCGTATTCCTGACCGGCGTGATGTCCTATCTGTCGGCACCGTTGTGGTTCACGTTCCTTGCATTGTCCACCGGGCTGCTGGCCATTCATACGCTGATGGTGCCGGAATACTTCCTGCAGCCCAATCAGCTGTATCCGCTATGGCCGCAGTGGCATCCGCAAGAAGCCATTGCGCTGTTCTCGGCGACCTTGACGCTGCTGTTCCTGCCCAAGCTGCTCAGCGTGCTGCTGATCTGCATCCAGGGTGCCCATGAGTACGGGGGGCGCCTGAGGCTGGTGCTCTCGATGCTGCTGGAGACACTGTTCTCGATGCTGGCAGCGCCGGTGCGCATGCTGTTTCACACAGTCTTCGTTACGGCTGCGTTTCTCGGCTGGTCTGTGCAGTGGAATTCGCCTCAGCGCGCCGACAATGCGACGCCTTGGGGCGAGGCCCTGCGTCGTCACGGTCCGCAAATGTTGCTCGGTGCTCTCTGGACGGGTCTGGTGGCCTGGCTCGATCCGTCGTTTCTCTGGTGGCTGGCACCAATCGTGGTCTCGCTGATGCTGGCCGCACCCGTATCGGTGATCACCAGCCGTACGGGACTCGGCCTCGCCGCGTTCCGGCGCAAGCTGTTCCTGATTCCGGAAGAATTCAACCCGCCCCAGGAGCTGTCTTCGACCGATCGTTACACGCGCGAGAATCAGGCCAACGCCTTGCACGATGGCTTCATCGCGGCGACCGTGGATCCGATCTACAACGCGCTGGTGTGCGGCATGGCGCGGGCACGTCACGCCAAGGTCGTTCACGGCGCCGAGGTGTTGCGCGAGCAACGCATGCAGCAGATCCTCGATGCAGGTCCGGACGGCGCTGCAGAAGCGGCGCGCTGGCGATTGTTGAACGATCCGGATGGAATGGCGCGGTTGCATCTGCGGGTCTGGCAGGACCAGCAGTATCAGAACTGGCGCGACGCTTATCGCAAGCCGGCACTTGTCGGGGACGTTTCAGCCGAGACAGCGCAAACCCCGCAAAGCTGACCGACAGCCACCGCTGCGTCTGTAAAGAAGCCGCAGTGGCGATCGTCAATGAGGGTGATTGGTGCCGTCAGCATGACGGTGCAAATTGGTCGGCGCGGGCTGGGCCGGATGATGCTCCTCAGCCGGGCGCCCGCCTTCGTGGTGCTGAGCGTCTGTACGCACTGGGTTCTCAGTAGCCATGTGAGTCTCGCCACCGCCGTGCTGGTGGCCGCCGCTCGTCGCGACCAAGGCTTGATAGTCCATGGCCGTCAGCGCTGGCAGCTGCTCCAGCAGGGCGATCAGTCCCCATATGTAGTGATCTTCCATGCTTTGGCCCCACGCGGGCATGCCGGTGGCTTTGATGCCGTGTTTAACAATCCAGAAATCATGCGCGGCGTCGCGCTTGCGGTGTTCGGCCGTGAGGTCCGGCGGGGCAGGGTTAAGGCTTTTGCTTAGCTCAGTTGACTCGACGCCCGGCGCTAGGTGGCAAATCGCGCACATCGCATCGTAGTTGCCCGCGCCTGATCTGATCAGTTCCGGATCGCTCAGGTCCGGCACTTCGATACCCTTGGCGCGAACGGCGATTGAGCGTTCGCGTGCCGTTTCCAGTAGCGCCCGGATCGGCGCGCTATGAGGCGTATCGGCAGCCACATTGACGATCCCGAAATACACCACGCCGGCACCAATCAGCATCAGCACAAGTGCAGCCAGCAGCAGTGTCGTTAACGTTTTGAACATGGTTGTTCAGCCTCAGAACCAGAATCGGATACCCGCCACCAGGCGAGCTTCACTGGTGTCTTCGGCCTCGGCGCGCCGCATATCAGCGGTGTTGCCATAGGCGCGGTGCCAGCTCACGCCCACATAGGGCGCGAACTGACGGCTGATCTCGTAGCGTAGGCGCAGACCAACGCCTGCGTCGCTCAAACCCGAACCGATGCCTCGCCGCTCGTCGTTGCGCCCATGCAGGTTAACTTCGGCGGTGGGCTGCAACACCCAGCGCTGCGTCAGCAACAGATCGTACTCAGCCTCGATGCGCAACGCAGTCTGGCCACCCTCGCCAACGAAAGCCGTCGCTTCGGTTTCCAGTCCGTATAGCGGCATACCCTGCACGCCGAAAGCGGCCCAGGTTTGTGGCGAGCCGGGTTTGAAGTCCTGGCGCACACCGGCAACCGTTTCCCACCATGGGCCGATGGCATGGCTCCAGAGCAGCTGCAATTCGGCTTCTTCGGTATGACCGTTCGTTCGCTCGCCTTCTGAGCGAAAGGCTAGACGGTCGATATCACCGCCCGCCCAACCGCTCAGATCCCAGGCCAGCGTGCTGCCGTCATCGGCGTCCTGCCATTCCAGCTCGTCGGCGACAAACATGAAATGGGTACCCCCTTGGTGCATGCCATGATCGGGAATATCCGGAAAGGCTGCCGCTATGTCTGCTGGGTTGAGCGTCGGGATCGGGCTGCGCGTTTGCTGGCTTGGTGGGATTCCCGTTTTTGGCGGATGCGGCATTGAATGTTCCGAATGGTCCATCGCGCCGTGATCCATCTGGCCGTGGTGGGGCTGGGCGGTACCGTGGCTCGGCGATGTATGCGCCGGGGCATTTGGCGAATGACCACCATGACCCGAGTGATCCTCGGCTTCTTGCGCGTGGCTGGTGGCAGCAGCCAGACAGAGCGCGCTGATCAGCGGCAGCTTAATGGTCATGCTTTGGGCTCTTGCTGCTGGTTCCATCAGGCTGATGCTGCCCTTGCCCCATGTCGCCGTGGCCCATCTGTCCTGAGCCCATGTGCTGCTCGTGCATCTGCATCATCTTGTCGTGATTCATGCCCTCATGATTCATGCCGTCGCGTTTCATCGTTGCTCCGGGTTGCGCCACTGGAGCGTCGGTCTCAGGCGCCTGCTTTGTCGCGGCGGAGCTGTGCGAATGGTGATTGCCGTGCTCGCCTTGCGCTTGAGCGCCGCCAAAGGGCAGGGCGGCAATCAGGCCGAGAGCGAGCAGGGCGTTGCGATTGGAAATGCTCATAATTTTCTCCGTCATTGCTCGACGCGGACTTCGCGGAACATCCCGAGGTCCATGTGCATCAGCATGTGGCAGTGGTAGGCCCAACGGCCAAGAGCGTCGGCCGTGACGCGGTAGCTGCGTCGGGAGCCTGGCGGCATGTCGATGGTGTGTTTGCGCACCATGAAGTTGCCCTGTTCGTCCTCCAGATCGCTCCACAGCCCGTGCAGGTGGATCGGGTGATGCATCATGGTGTCGTTGACGAGCACGAAGCGCACCCGCTCGCCGTATTTGAGCCGGATCGGATCGGCATCCTTGAACGGAATGCCGTCGAAGGACCAGGCGAAGCGTTCCATGTGGCCCGTCAGGTGCAGCTCGATGGTGCGTGTCGGCTCGCGGCCGTCCGGGTCGGGAAAGGTGCTGCGCAGATCAGCGTAGGTCAGCACACGACGGCCGTTGTCGCGCAGGCCGATACCCGGGTCGTCCAGCTTGGGCGCCGGCATCATCGTCTGCATGTCCACCAGCGGATTGCCGTCTTCGCTTTCGGGGTGGGACTGCATCGCAGTAGGCGCTGGATCTTTCTTCGTGGGCGAATGCGCCATGTCTTGATGATTCATCTGGCCATGATCGCCGTGCCCAGCGTCGCTGCTCCCATGACCCATCTGTCCATGGGTTGTTGCGCCGTGATCACCGCTGTGTCCTGCCGGCTGCGGTTGCTCATCGTGGCCACTATGCGCGCCATGATCGCCGTGGCCCATGTCGTCCATGCTCAGCTCTGGCCGTGGATCGGGATTGGGCACCGGCGCGCTCAGGCCATTGCGTAACGCCAGCGTCCCGCGCGCATAACCGCTGCGATCCATGGATTGTGCGAAAAGGGTGTAAGCGTCCCGGCTGCCGTCCGGCGCGACGATGACATCGATTGTTTCCGCCACTGCCAGGCGCATTTCGTCCACCTCGACCGGCTCGACGTTCTGGCCGTCCACCGCGACCACGGTGAGCTTCAGCCCCGGAATGCGGAAGTCGAAGTAGGTCATGGCCGAGCCGTTGATCAACCGCAGGCGCACCCGCTCGCCCGGTTCGAACAGGCCTGTCCAGTTTCCGTTCGGTGCCTGGCCGTTGAGCAGGAAGGTATAGGTTTCGCCGCTGACGTCGGCGAGATCAGTGGGCGTCATGTTCATTTTTGCCCAGGCCCAGCGATTGCCCACCGTCTCGCGCCAGCCCTGATCTGCGACATCGTTGATGAAGTCGCCGAGCGTGCGGCGCCCGCGGTTGTAGTAGTCGGACTGTTTCTTCAGCTTGTCGAGGACGCGCATCGGACTTTCATCAGTCCAGTCGGTAAGCATCACCACGTAGTCGCGTTCGTAGGCGAACGGCTCGGGTTCGAGCGGATCGATCACCAGCGGCCCGTACACACCCAGCTGCTCCTGGAAGCCCGAATGGCTGTGATACCAGTAGGTGCCGCTCTGCTTCACGGGGAATCGGTATTCGTACATGCCGTCCGGCGCGATGCCGGCAAAGCTGAAACCGGGCACGCCGTCCATGTTGGCCGGCAGCAGAATGCCGTGCCAGTGGATAGAGGTGTCCTGGGGCAGTCGGTTATGCACCCGCAGGGTTACGGTGTCACCCTCCCGCCAGCGCAGCAGAGGGCCCGGGATGCTTCCGTTGATCGCCATTGCGGTGCGGCGTTTGCCGGTGAAATCGACCGACAGCGAGTCGATGGTCAGGTCGAATCGATCGCCGCTGAGTACCGTGGGCTGGCCTGGGCTGGTCAGCGCCCAGACGGGTTGGCGCCACAGCCCGAGGCCGGCAATGGTGCCTCCAGCGGCCAGGCTTTTGACGAAGGTGCGCCGAGAGCGGGTGAATGGCATACGGGTCCTGTCGAGGGAGGTGAAGAAGAGCGCGTGATACATCGCGGGGCGAAGCGCAGCGCGATAGGGCACTGTAACGCGGCGGATCTGACAGCAAGCTGATCCGGAGATTACGGTTTTGTCAGCTCGCTAACGCTTGCGGTAGAGGGCGTACGGCTTAGAGCAGCTCAATGCCGAAGCGCCGCACTAGCAAGGTCAGCAGACCGAAGCAGGTGACGGTCAATACCGCGCAGGCCAGAAGCGTCGGCCAGAAGCCCAGGCGCGGTAGTAGCCAGGGGATGACGAGAAACATCGGCAAAGTCGGCAGCACGTACCAGAACGTATACCAGGCATGGTTGGCGATCTTCTCCGAGGGCTGACGTTCGACGTACATCCAGATCAGGGTGAGCAGGGTAATCAGCGGCAACGCGGCTAGGAAGCCGCCGAACCTGTCGCTGCGTTTGGCAACTTCCGACACCAGCACCACGACGGCGGCGGTCAGCAGAAATTTGGTGATGATCCAGCTCATTGGGACCTTCAAGGTACTCACAGCTGTTCATTTGCCATCCGATCCGGTCTCAGCGAACAGGCTGAGTACCGAGGTAGTCGGCCAATACCTGATCGCGGCCCTCGGTGGTCAGCCCAATAACCTGATAAGGCTGGGGCGCCTGACCATAATCCATCCCCGGTGAGCCGGCGGGCATGCCCGGCACGGCGACGCCTGCGAGATCGTCCCGTTTATTCAATTCATGTATGGCTGCCACCGGCACATGACCTTCGATGAACTTGCCGTCGATCACGCCGGTGTGGCACGAGCCGAGGCGCGGGGCGACGCCGAGCTTTTGCTTGACCGCGGACATGTTGCTTTCAACATGATCCCGCACTTGGAAGCCGTTGGTCTCGAGATAGCTGATCCAGTCTTTGCAGCAGCCGCAATTGGCATCCCGGTGCACATCGATCACGGTGGCGGCATGTGCGCTGCCAGCCATAAAAAGGGCTGCGAGAAGAGCGAGTCTGGCTTTGATAGAAGGCATGTGAAGCACTCCGAGGGAAAAAGAATTCAGCGACAACCGCAGCCGCTTCCACAACCTTGCTTGGCTGTCGCCGCGGTCGTAAGAGATGGGGCCTGGCTGGCGAGATGACCTTCGTAGCCCGCGGCGTCCAGCGCGGCGAGCAGGGATGTACCGTCGGGACTGCCGTCGACGAGAACCCGGCCACTGTCGAGGTCCACCTGCACAGCCTTGACGCCGGTGACGGCGGTGAGCGCTTGGGACACGTGACGTACACAGGCGCTACACGTCATGCCCTGTACCTGGAGATTGATCGTGCTCATTGGAATAGTCCTCAAGAGGCCGGCTCAATCCGGCTTGGCTTGATCTTCAACCTTTCCCTTGTGGCAAGGTCAAGCCAGCGCGACTGTGGTTTATCTGGTGATCACCATAGCTGGAAGCGGCTTTCGACAAGCTGAGCGGAACATTACTTTTCTGTCAGCTTGTGGCCGGTAGAGATCGATCCCGTCACACTCGACCCGGAGATCTAAAGGATGAACCGATGAAACTTCTGGTCGCTGAAGACGAGCCAAAAACCGGCATCTACCTGCAGCAAGGCCTTACTGAGGCAGGCTTCACCGTGGACCGGGTGACGACTGGCACCGATGCGTTGCAGCATGTGCTGAGCGCACCCTATGACCTGTTGATACTCGACGTCATGATGCCCGGGCTCGACGGCTGGGAAGTGCTGCGTCTGGTGCGCGCCGCGGGGCAGGATGTGCCGGTACTGTTCCTGACTGCGCGCGACCGGGTGGAAGATCGGGTCAAGGGTCTGGAGCTGGGCGCCGATGATTACCTGGTCAAACCCTTCGCCTTTTCCGAGCTGCTGGCACGGGTTCGGACCTTGCTGCGTCGAGGCCATGCGGCCGCGCTGCAGACCCAGCTGAAGATCGCCGACCTTGAGGTCGACCTGCTGAAACGGCGTGCGGTGCGTGCCGGCCAGCGTATCGATCTGACCGCCAAGGAGTTCGCCCTGCTTGAGCTTTTGCTGCGCCGGCGCGGCGAGGTACTGCCCAAGTCGCTCATCGCCTCGCAGGTATGGGACATGAATTTCGACAGCGACACCAACGTTATCGAGGTAGCGATTCGACGCCTGCGTGCCAAGATCGATGACGGCTTCGAACCCAGGCTGATCCATACCGCGCGGGGCATGGGCTACATGCTCGATGAGCCGGACGCACCGTGAATCGGTTATCGCTCACCGCCAGGCTCAGCCTGATGTTCATGCTCGCCGTCACGGGTGTGCTCGGGGCGGCAGGCGTCTTCTTCAGCCTGCTCAGCCAGCACCATTTCGACGAACTGGACCGGCATACCCTGGACGAGAAAATCCAGGCCAGCCGGCAGATGTTGCAGCAACTCGACGATCTGCGCGATTTCGATGCGCTGATTCCGCAGTTTCACGCGCTGCTGGGCGGGCACAGTGACCTCTCGGCACAGATAATCGACGCCCAGGGTCGGCTGCTGTTTGCGACGCAAGGTGCGCATGTCGCCCATGAGGGCTCGGACGGGACGCGTAGCGGCGACGGCGAGCATCGGCATGCCGGGCAGGTCTGGCGCAGCATGAGCGCGGTGGCCGACGTGGCTGGCCAACCGGCGAAAGTGGTGCTGTCGCTCGACGTCACGGCTCACAAGATGTTCTTTCATACCCTCACCGGCTGGCTGTGGGGCGCTCTGCTGTTGTGCGCGTTGATCAGCGGACTGCTGGGCTGGTTACTGGTGCGCAGCGGTCTGCGCCCGTTACGAGAAGTCACCCAGGTGGCCGCTTCGGTATCCGCCAAGTCGCTCACCGAGCGCATACCTGCCGAGTCGACCCCGGCCGAACTGGAACAACTGGTGGTGGCATTCAACGCCATGCTTGCGCGGCTAGAGGACGCCTTCGTGCGGCTGTCCAACTTTTCCGCGGACATCGCCCACGAGTTGCGCACGCCGCTGAGCAACCTGATGACCCATACCGAAGTCGTGCTGAGCCGGGACCGCAGCAGCGAGGACTACCAGGAAAATCTCTATTCCAACCTGGAAGAGCTGCGACGCATGGCGCGGATGATCGACGACATGCTGTTTCTCGCCAAGGCCGACAACGGGTTGATCATCCCCGAGGCGCAATCGATCGAATTGCGGGAACTGTGCGAGAAGCTGTTGGAGTTCTACCAGATGACTGCGGATGACCGGGGCATTCGGTTCGAGTTGTCCGGCGCGGCACGTATTCTGGGGGACGCCGCCATGCTACGTCGGGCGCTGTCCAATCTACTGTCCAATGCGTTGCGTTACACCGCCGACGGCAAGGTCATTCGTGTCGACATCGTGACGGCGGCCAACGGAGTTGCGCTGAGGGTTGGCAACCCGGGCGATACCATCCCGCTCGCGCATCAGTCACGGCTGTTCGACCGCTTTTATCGGGTCGACCCCGCGCGCCGGGAGGGTAGCCCGAGCAACGCTGGGCTCGGCCTGGCAATCACCCGCTCGATCGTCGAGGCGCACCGCGGTGAGATTCGCTGCTCGAGCAACGATGGCTGGACCTCGTTCGAAATCTGGTTCAGCGCCTGATTACTTCGCGTCTTCGAGCTCGCTGATCAAGCGCTCCATCTCGGCAATCTCCTCGCGCTGGGCCTTGATGATCTGATCTGCCAGTTCCCGTACGCGCGGATCGGTGATGGTGGCGCGTTCACTGGTAAGGATCGCAATCGAATGATGGGGGATCATCGCCTTCATCCACGACACCTGGTCCACCGTCTGCTGGCTGCGTACCAGCCAGAGCGACACGGCGAACACCACTACGCTGCCGACGAAAATGCCGATGTTGACGCCACGTTTCTTGTACATGCCAAGCATGAACGCCAGCATGATCACCGCCATAGTGGCCCCCATCACCAGCGCCATATATGCGCGCGTTTCGCTGAAGAAAATGTGGTCAAGTTGAAAGACGTTCAAATACATCAAGCCAAACATCACGAGCGTAGACGTGGCGATCATCGCGCCGAATCGGGCGTAGTTGTTCATTCGGTCCTCCGTCTGGCGAATCGGTAACGAGAATTTTTAGCGGCGCCGTACTAGAGGTGACCGGATTCGTTATCGGTCGTTCGGTTCTGTAAGTCAGCAACCATGCGGCATTGCTGTCAGTCTGCTGACAGAAACGTCAGCTGAGCACGTCGTCAGCGTCGACTGCACATACGCGCTTAAACGTCAGTTTGAGTTGCAGACGCCGATGCCGGTCAGCCGATGCCCAGCACTGGTCAAGCCGGTCCGGACGTGTTTGCATCGGGCTTCCGTTTTGCCCATCACGTGCCGGCTATTACGCCGGCAGAAAACGGCAGCGGAGGAGGCGCCGTGAACATCGAACGATGCGAAGACCTGATCGATTGGACCCGCAAGGCCCATGCTCTGTTAGCCGACTGCATGGCAGAAGGCGCCAAGGAAAGAAGCGATTCGCTAGCGAAAATGTTGCTGGACTACCTGGCGCAGCATGAGCGGGAATTGACGGCCACCATTGCGCGGGTCAAGGAGCACGCTGAAGCAAGCGCCTTGCAAGCTCCGCTGCACGATGCGGTCCAGGGCGACATGCTGAGGCTGGATATCGACGGCGAGACTTTCGCGCAGATGACTGTCGATGAAATTTCACAGCATGTGTTTGCCCTGCATAACCGCATCATCGATCTGTACCGCTCCCTGGAAAAACGCCGAGAACTTCACAAGGCGAGCGGTTTACTCGGTGAGATGCTTCAGCTCGAAGAGCGCGAAACCATGCTGCTGGCGCATCAGGTCAATCGCATGCACGAAATGTGAGCTCATGAGCAGGCGATTCGGCGCTAGACCACATGGCGCAGGATGGCTACGAAATGCAGCAGACTCCCTGCCATGACGAACAGGTGCCAGATACCGTGCCAGTGTCGGAAGCGCTGGTCGTATGCGTAGAAAATGATCCCCACGGTGTAGAGCACACCGCCGGCGACCAGCCAGCTAAAGCCGGCAGTGCCCAGCGCAGCGAGTAACGGCTTGACCGCTACCAGCACGATCCATCCCATTACCGCGTAGATCACGATCGACAGTACGCGGGCCTCCGAGCGCGGCTTGATCTCTTGCAACATGCCGATGACGGCCAGGGACCAGACGATGCCGAACAACCACCAGCCCCAGCTGCCGCGCAGGGTGACAAGGCAGAAAGGCGTATAGCTGCCGGCGATCAGCAGGTAGATCGACAGGTGATCGAGCTTCTGCATGATGCTCTTCGCCCGGCCCCGAACGCTGTGATAGAGCGTCGAAGTGCTGTAGAGCAGTACAAGCGTGAAGCCATAGATAGCCACGCTGACGATCTTGGTCAGGTCGCCATCCATGGCCGCGAGGATCAGCAGCCACACCGTTCCGATCAGCGCCAGCACCCCGCCGGCAAGGTGCGTCCAGGCGTTGAATTTTTCTCCGTGATACATCCGTTCAGCCTTGATACAGATCGCCGATCAATTGCCCATCAGTGCGCCAAATACCTTCTTCGCCATGCTGGTCGCCGCCTGGGCCGGGTTCTGGCGAATGCTGGCTTCTTGCTCGGCAATAACGGTGAATAGCCCATCTAGCGCCTGTTCGGTTACGTAGCCTTCGACTGAACCGTAGCGAGCGTCGACAGCGCCGAGTCCTGATGCCTTGCTCGCCAAAGCGTTGTACTGCTGGGCAACCCCAACCTTGTCCGTGGCCTGTTTGATGATCGGCATGAACTTGGCGCGGATTTCCTCGCGGCTGCTCTTGTTCAGATACTGGGTTGCTGAGTCATCGCCACCGGCCAGGATCGCCTTGGCATCGGCCACGGTCATCTTTTTCACCGCATCCAGCAGCAGCGCCTGCGCCTGCGGTACTGCTGCTTCAGCGGCCTTGTTCATGCCGGTTTCCAACTCTTCGACCTGAGCGCCCATGCCCATCATTTTCAGCATCCGTGAAGCCTTGCCGATATTGCCCGGCAATTCGATTCGCACGTCCGGATCGTTGCTGAAACCCCCTGGCTTACCAAGCTGCTGGACTGCCACCTTGGTGCCCTGGCTGAGGGCATCTTTCAGCGCCTTGTTGGCGTCGCCCTGACTGAGGTCGGACAGTGAGAGAGCGTAGGCGCCGGCGGATAGCAGCAGCCCGGCGATGAACGTAGTGGTGCGCAGCATGGAAAATCCTCTGAGTGATGCAGCAGGCAGGCGAAGAGCTTAAAGCCCCAGGCGCAGCGTGCCAAACGATCGCTGACAGTTCCGATGACGCGCTTGGCGAATTCGTCGAGCGGCCTGCAACATCGGGCCGGTTCCACGTCGAACGCTTCAGAACTCGAAAGCTCCAGCGTCGCAACTGCCGTCGTCGCGCGGCCGGCCTCGCTGATCCGTGTCAGGGCAAAGCACGCCGCCCATATCGATAGGGTTGAAGTAAGGGCTGCCTGAGTACGGCTCCCGCAAGCCAATGGTTCGGGTGGGTCCGCCGTTATCCTGCAAGGCGCCAAGGCTGAGCCGTATCTCGGTCTCATCGGCAGTGGATGGTACGAAGCCGCAGCCGCTGAAGAAGTCGGCCAAGTCGGTGGAGCCGCCGATGGCATTGAAGCTGCCGCTGGTCAATGAACCACTACAGAACGGCATATCGTTAAAGTTCTTGATCTCGACCAGGCTGTTGGCCAGTCGAAACGATTCTGTACCGGAGTGACTGAACAGCTGCGACCGATTACTGAAGGTCGAATTTCTTATATCAACCCGGCCTTCCAAATTGCCTATTTCGGTCGCGCGGACTCCGCTGGTGGTGCTCTGATTATCCGCGAATGTCGAATTCTGAATGTCGACCAGACCCTGATAGTTGACCAGGCCTCCCCAGAAGCGCGCGTCATTGGTGGCAACTAGACTGCTTCGCAGATAAAGCTTCGCGTTGCGGCCCATGCTCGAGATACCTCCGCCGTGGCCCGATACGTTGCCGGTAGAGTTTCGTTCTATGGTCGAGCGGACAATCAACGCCTGGCCCTCATTGAACAAGCCGCCGCCTCGGTTGCACAGCCGCTTGCTGGGGAAGGCAGCGCAGGAGTGTTCGACCGTGTGGTCAATCTGGTTCGCGCTGAGCATCATTCGATCCATACGCAGGTTGCCTCGGTTCCAGATAGCACCGCCGCCGCTGTTCATCGGCCGACCGTTTTCCAATCGCAGATAGCTGAGTGTCACGGCCTGCGGCGCGGCCGGGTAGATATCGAAAATCCGATCGATACCTCCGCCGTCGATGATTACCTGGAGATCGTCATTCTTCGGAGCTCGTCCGAGCCCTGTCAGCGTGACCCCGTCGGTGATATCCAGGTCGCCGATCGCATCGTTTGGCACATCCACCGTTTCGCTGCCGGCCAATGAAAGCACGTATGTTCCCGACGGCACCTCTATCACGTCATGACCCTGGTGCGCGTTGCTTTCCATCACCGCCGCCCTGAGCGTGCAGCGATTGGATACGGACCGGCAATCGCCATCGCCAGGCTCGATGTCCACCTCGTCGGCCGTGTGCTCCACACGCAACGTCAGGCCGATAGGTGCCGCGCAATCGTCCGGCACAGGTTCGCCAGTCACTTGCAGAAGGTTGCCCGAGGCCTCGGGAAAACGCTTCTCGTGAACGGTGCTTGAATAACCGGAACCGAGCCAGTTGCGGCGCTGGTAGCCGACTTCGTAGTGATAGGCGATGTTGGTTTCGCACGTTTCAGTGAAATATCCCACTGCATGCTGGCCGGTCGGGAGCAACATCATCGACCAAGGCGTACCGTGAATTACCGCATTGACATGGGCGATACGATTGCCTCGGTCGTCGACCTGCGCACGTAATGGGTAGAGCGGCACTGGCGAGCGCGCAACCGAAGTAGGTGTGAGATTGGTCAAGCTGGGGGTTGCGCAGCCACCCAGGCCGACTATGAGCGACAAAGCGATCGCACTGACGCGTTTCATACAGGCCCCTCTCGGCGATCGCCGAAGGATTGTTGTTGGATAGCCTGATAAGTATGGAATGCGTCCTTATATGTGATTGACCGATTCGGCATTACACCGGATCGGTCTTAGCGTGATTTTTGTTCACGCCTGTCGGAGGCGCTGATTGTTAAGTTGCCGGCGCTTCGTCCTCGTCCCGCTCCAACGCAACCTGCCTAATCGACAGACGAATCTCTGCGGGTAACACGCGCTTGGCAACGCCTTCTGCCAGCTCGCCAAGCTTGTCGTGGTAGCCAAGCTTGCCGTGCTCGTCCTGACGTAGAACGTCCTGGTCCTGCAGGCTCTTGATGAAGTGACGGAACAGGCTTTTGTCGAAAAACTCCGGCGCGTTGAGGCCATGCAGTATCGATAGCCGCTGGGCCATGACTGTGCAGAGATTCTCCAGCTCTTCCGCATTGAGTGTGTGCTGGCCGCTGTTGAGCAGCAGCGAGATCGCCATGTAGAAGCGTTGCAGCGTCTGCATGATTACCCGCGAAAGCAGCGTCAGCAGCACGAACTGGCGCGAGCTGGGGGCCGGTCGGACGTAGCTTTCGCCGTCGAGCTTGAGCAGGCCCTGTTCGACGAAAGCGGCCAACCACCGATCGACCACCGCTTCGAGTGCTTCCGGCTCCCAGCGAATGAACAGCTCCGCACGCAGGTAGGGATACAGCGCTTCGGTGAAACGCAGGATCTGTTCGCGGCTGATCCTGGAGCTGCTCTGGAAGAAGCTTGCCAGCAGTGACGGGAGCGCAAAGATGTGCATGACGTTGTTGCGGTAATAGGTCATCAGGACGGCATTCTGCTCGTCGAGATAAAGGATGTTGCCCAAGGCGTCCTTCTGCTCAGCGAGCAGGCCCAGATCCTTCACGTAACGAATCAGGGTCGCACCGTCGCCGTCAGGCAGGGTGACATGAGGCGAGTAGGGCACTGCGCGCAACAGGATCTGATAGAGGTCGAGCACGCGTGCGAGGGAACGGTTGTCCAGTGCCTGGCGACTGGTGGACAGCATAGCCAGCGCTACCAGATTGACAGGATTGACCGCAGCCGCTTCGTTGAGGCGCTGCGCGATGCGTTCGGAAAGGCGGTTGGTGGTTTCGTTCAGCCACTCCGGGCGGAAATCCGGCGCGAGATTCTGCTGTCGCCAGCCCGGCTGCTGTTGTTCGAGGAAGTCATTGAGCTTCAGTGGCTCGCCAAAATTCACCCACACTTGGCCGAAGCGTTGCTTGAGCGCGCCGATGACCTTGAAGATGTCGAAAATCGACTCCTTCTTTTTCGTCGCTCCGCGCAGCTCGCCGAGGTAGGTGCGGCCTTCCAGTACGCGCTCATAGCCGATATACACAGGCACGAAAAGAATCGGCAGGCGTGACGAACGCAGATAACTGCGCAGGGTGATCGCGAGCATGCCGGTCTTGGGCTGCAGCATCCGGCCGGTGCGCGACCGGCCGCCCTCTACGAAGTATTCGACCGGAAAGCCGCGGCTGAACAGCGTGTGCAGGTATTCGTTGAAGACCGAGGTGTAGAGCGGATTGCCCTTGAAGGTGCGGCGCATGAAGAACGCCCCGCCGCGACGCAGCAGGCTGCCGATCACCGGCATGTTGAGGTTGATCCCGGCGGCGATGTGGGGCGGCGTCAGGCCGCTGCGGAACAGCAGATAGGAGAGCAGCAGGTAGTCGATATGACTACGGTGGCAGGGTACATAGATGACTTCGTGACCTTGCACCGCGTCCTGCAGCGGCTCCAGATGATTGACACGGATGCCGTCATAGATCTTGTTCCAGAACCACGAAAGCACCACTTCAAGAAAGCGCACAGCCGTATAGGCGTAGTCGGATGCAATCTCATTGCCGTAGCGCAACGCGCGGGCTTCGGCCTTTTCCAGCGAAATGCCCTCGCGTTCGGCTTCGTCCTTGATTGCCTGGCGTACCTGCGGTCCGTGCACCAGGCCCTTGACCAGATTGCGCCGGTGCGAAAGGTCGGGGCCGATTACCGCGGTTTTCTGGTGGCGGAAATGCACCCGCAGCATGCGGTGTGCCATGCGCAGCGTGCGCTCGTGTCCCTTGTTCTGTGCCACCAGTTCGTTGAGTTGTATAGGCGTGGAAAATTGCACGCGGGTCTTACGACCGAGCATGACGATGCTCAGCAACTTGCGTAGCCGGCCGGTAACGGCCCAGCTGTCGGCGAATAGAAGCTTCCAGGCGCTGGTTTCGCGGTCCGGCGAACGCCCCCAGAACACGCTCACTGGAATGATCTGCGCGTTGTCCACCGCGTTCTGCTCCAGTGCACCGACCAGTCGTACCAGCGCCTCAGGCGTGACGGCGCGCGCGCGGGTCCCAAACCAGCTTGCTGCAGGATTGAGGAAAATGAACGCCGCTGGTTCGACGTGATCTCCCACCGCTACATCGGCAACGGGGCGCGGTAATCCCGCCTTGCTGCACTCGTGATCAAGTACGGCAAGATCACTCAAGGATGCCCGCGGCAGCACGTAGAACACCGGTTTGCTGCGGTCGAGCTTGAGTGTGAATGCGGACTGATTGATGGTCTCCGAGCGCACCCAGAAATAGAGCACACGGCGAACCAGCGAGAAGAGCAGGCGGCGAACGGGGGAGCGCGTCATACGATGGATTTGGCCAGATGATTGGGGCAGCGCCCTGGAAGGCGGCAAGTGTGCCGTAAGCAGCTGTGAGGGGCAAAATTCTGAGCGGCTGGGTGTGAGTGCGATCGCCAAGGCATGTCACGATCAACCGTATGGGGCTCAGGGATCGTTTGATCCGAACTGGCACACATGGCGCAGAACGCTGCGTTTTATAGGGGAGGGACTTCTGCCGAAACGATCATGCGTCGATGGTCGAAGTTACGAGGCGTTGTTCACGTTCAGCAATCCGGTCCAACTGACGAAGGACCGCTCGACCAAAGCTGTCCACTAACGAACGACAGGGCTAGGCCCTCTTATGGTTCGCAGACCTTCTGCGGTGTTTATATGAGCCACGAGGCCCGGCACGGCTGACTTTTGGATAGTGACAGCTACGTCGGGCTCGGAAAAATCGAGAGCGTCGAGCAACCCGCTTATCACCAACGGTTCAGGATGGTGGATCTCGAGTGCCACAAGAGAACATCCCAGGTCTTGCATAGTGGTTGCAGGGTGCTCCGCAGCAAGCCATTCAATCAGCATAGGTGCCGCTCCACCACGTAGCAGATGGCCGTCTTCGGGGATCGACATAAGCCATTCCAGAGCTCCTCGTGACATAGGCTCGGGGGGCCAAGTGGTTCAGTGGCTGCGGACGTCGACTCGTGAATGCTCGGTGTACGCGCTACCCAGCACGCAAGCCTCGGGGGCGCATCAGGGGGCAAGGCATCGAGATGGAACCACCGGGCATGTAATGTCCGGGCAGCCGCATGGTTGATGGCAATGACCTCGAGAAAGATGGAATCACCGAGACGCAGCAGCAGGTTGTGCGTGCCCATACGTGGATGCTCACCGCCCTGTTGCGGCCGCACGCCAAGGCTCTCATATACGAGATCGCTCCCCTTGCTAAGTGATGGGGCGGTAATGGTGATGTGATCGATGCGGCAGGCCATGGCGATGCCCTCGTGGTCAGTGCTGGGACAGCTCAGGCAATCAGCTCAAGTGGACCATGAAGGCTGACCCGTCACTTACAGGCTCAAGCAAGCTCATCATCCGAGAGGATTTCTCGGGACAAATTATCGACCACGACGGGGCTGTCGAAATAAGTAACTGAAGGCTCGGTGCCGTACTTCTCCCGCACGAATTTCTTCCAGCTGTCTGTGTACATTGCGTCTGCATCCGCCTGGGAGTTCCAGACATAGATCCCACCGGCTGTGCTTCCATCCTGTGAAAGCACATAGTGCTTACGAACCAGCCCAGCCACTCCTTGATAGGTCGGTGCGGTACTCAGGAATATGTCTCGCGCCTCGTCGGACGTGATGGGTTCGGGCAGCTGAAATCGGGTGATGGCTATGATCATGCGGAGTCCTCCGAAGGTTGATTCAGGGTTTGTATGAGTGGTCATTTTTCGGCGCAGGGAGGGCTTGCCAGCGGCAAGCTCGCTTGAGGTTAGTGCAAGAGGCGCACCTGCGCATTGCGATATCGAGCGCTCTGCAACCGCGCCGGTCGGACGCTCGATATCTGCATCGCAACCTTCGACCTGCACTAGCCTCAAGCGAAGCAACTGAGACCCGGACCTCAAAACATGATCGAACAAATCTTTCGCAGCAGCCGATTTCTGGTATTGGTTGCCGTAGCAACGACGGCGGTGTCTGCCGTGCTGCTCTACGGCGTAAGCCTGAACACCATGGTTCATCTGCTGACAGAACTGTTCCAGCAGTTTCCCAGTACCCCGAACGACAGCAAAAGTCTGGCCGTAAAGCTCTTGAAGCTATTAGACCTCCTGCTGATTGCAATCACCTTTCAGCTCATTGCCAACAGCCTGTATCGACTTTTCATCAAGCCATTGTCCGAAGAACAAAGCGCCTCTCTCGGTCCGCTGGATATCAGATCATTTCATGACCTGAAGAAAACCCTGATACAGGTCTCAGTGGTTATCATCGTCATCTTGTTTCTTGAGCATGCCGTTGAAGTGGGCGCACAGCTGGAGACCCTTTATTTCGGAGCAGCAGTAAGCCTTGTGGTGTTCTCGGCTGTCTATGCCTGGAAAAATATGACGTAATCTTGGCGGTCGATAATTGTGATGTTGAAAGCACCAGCCCAATGTGTCCGGTGGGCCAGCAAGTCAAACGGTGTCCGCTTCTTACCAGACATTTTGCCCGCAAAGCTCGCATGCGGCACACTCGCGCGCTTCAAGGACATTAATCCTTCCTCAATCGAATTTGCCGCATAACGCGCTCCCCCGTTCGCCGCCTGCTCTTCTCGCTGGTTCGCCGTGTGCTCTATTTCTGGGTACGCTCGGAGACCATCTGGGAGCGGCGAAGGGCCCGCCAGGACGGTGAGAGCCAATGATCGAACTGAACAAACTGACGAAACGATTTGCCCAGCACACCGCTGTCGATAACTTGTCGTTCAGCGTGCATCCGGGCGAAGTGCTTGGCTTCCTCGGCCCGAATGGCGCCGGTAAGTCCACCACGATGAAAATGCTGACCGGCTTTCTTGTGCCCACCTCGGGCACAGCAAGCATCTTTGGCAGCGATATCCAGCGCCAGACTCTGAACGCCCAGCGCCAGATCGGTTATCTGCCAGAAGGGGCGCCCTGTTATGGGGACATGACGGTGCGCGGCTTCCTTGAATTCATTGCCGAGGTGCGCGGCTATCGTGGTGCGGACAAGCGCGTGCGAGTCGAAACCGCTGCCGGGCAGGTCGAGCTCGACGCCGTGCTTGGTCAGAGCATCGATACGCTTTCCAAGGGATTCAAGCGTCGTGTCGGAT
The DNA here is from genome assembly GCF_024448895.1 of Stutzerimonas stutzeri. Lineage (GTDB taxonomy): Bacteria > Pseudomonadota > Gammaproteobacteria > Pseudomonadales > Pseudomonadaceae > Stutzerimonas > Stutzerimonas stutzeri_Q. The sequence continues at coordinate 453,702 of NZ_JAMOIC010000001.1, read as the reverse complement.
TGGCCCAGGCCATCCTGCATGACCCGCGGGTGCTGATCCTGGACGAGCCTACTGACGGCCTTGATCCAAACCAGAAACATCAGGTTCGCGAGCTGATCAGGGGACTCGCACAGGATCGGATCGTGATCATCTCCACCCATATTCTCGAAGAGGTCACGGCGGTCTGCACCCGCGCGGTGGTGATTGCCAGCGGACGGCTGGTGGCCGACGGCACGCCATTCGAGCTGGAAAGCCAATCCAGGTATCACCAGGCCGTCACGCTCGTCAGCGACGGTCCGTTGGATGACGTCGCCCTGGCGGCCTTGCCAGGGGTGGCTGGGGTCGAGTTCAACGAGCTGGAGCGGAGCGTGACTGTACTGGCGATACCGGGCGAGGTGATCTTTCCCCATATCAATGCCTTGATCACTCAGCAGGGCTGGCCAGTGAAGGAGCTGAATGTGGAACGCGGGCGGTTGGATGAGGTGTTTCGTACATTGACGCGCGGGGAGGCGCTATGAGCCAGTTGCCGGTGATTTTCAAGCGCGAGCTGGGCAGCTATTTCGCAACCCCGTTGGCCTACGTATTCATCCTTATCTTCCTGGTGCTGTCGGGTGTGTTCACCTTTTATCTGGGCGGATTCTATGAACGAGGTCAGGCGGATCTCGTCCCGTTCTTCAGCTACCACACCTGGCTTTATCTGTTTCTGATTCCCGCCATCGCTATGCGGTTATGGGCCGAGGAGCGCAAGTCCGGCTCAATCGAACTGCTGATGACCCTGCCCATCACCCGTTTCGAGGCGGTTACGGGCAAATTCCTCGCGGCCTGGGTATTCGCCGGTATCGCTCTGGCGCTGACCTTTCCCATGGTCATCACCGTCAATTACCTCGGCGAGCCGGACAACGGTGCCATCGCCGCCGGCTATTTCGGTAGCTGGTTGCTGGCCGGCGCCTTTCTGGCAATTGGTTCCTGCATGTCGGCGCTGGCCAAGAATCAGGTCATTGCCTTCATTCTGGCGGTGAGCCTGTGCTTCCTGTTCATCGTCAGCGGCTTGCCAATGGTGCTCGACGCCTTTGCCTGGGCGCCGAATTGGTTGGTGGATGCGGTGGCTTCGCTGAGTTTTCTGATCCGTTTCGATTCGCTCAGCAAGGGCGTCATCGATCTGCGTGACCTGTTGTATTTCGTCACGCTAATCATGACCTGGCTGGCTGCCACCGCAGTGGTCGTCGATCTGAAGAAAGCGGCATAAGGGAGCCCACATGAAACGAGTGATGTATTCCGGCGCCGGGCTGCTGCTGATCGCATTGGCTTTCCTGGCCTTCAACGCTTTTTCCAGTCTGGTGTTCACCGATGCGCGGCTCGACCTGACCGAGCAGAAGCTCTACACCATCTCGAACGGTACCGAGAGCATTCTCGAATCCCTCGAGAAACCTATTGAGTTGAATTTCTTTTATTCCGATGACGCAACCAAGGATCTGGTTGTGCTGCGCAACTATGCGCGGCGTGTGGAAGAACTGCTGCGTGCCTACGACCGTGAAGCCGGGGGGAAGCTGACGCTGAAGGTGATCGATCCTGAACCTTTCTCCGAAGACGAAGACCGTGCAGCCGAGCTCGGCTTGCAAGCCGTGCCGCTGAATCAGGGTGGCGACAAGGTCTATTTTGGCCTGGCCGGTACCAACGCTGAGGGTCAAACGCAGAGCATCCCGTTCTTCGCGCTGGATCAGGAGGAATTTCTGGAGTACGAAGTGAGCCGGCTTGTACAAAGCCTGGCGTCGGCTCAAATGCCTGTGGTTGGCATTCTTTCCGGTCTGCCGCTGACCGGTGGTTTCGACATGCGTACCCAGCAGGCGACGCCTCCGTGGATGGTGCTGGAAAACATTCGCCAGCTGTTTCATATCGAGATTCTCAAACGCGACATCGACATGATTCCGGCCAACGTGTCGGTACTGATGCTGGTCCATCCCAAGGATCTGTCGGAACAGACGCTGTATGCCATCGACCAGTTCGTCATGCGCGGCGGCAAGTTGCTGGCATTCGTCGACCCTTTGAGTGAAGCCGATCCGGGTATGGGCATCGGCCCGGGTGAGTTTGGCGAGGGCAGGGCATCAGACCTCGATCCGTTGTTCGAGGCCTGGGGCGTGCGGATGCCGTCCGGCCAGGTGGTGGCGGATGCCTCCTACGCAATGTCGGTAGGTGTTGGTGCCGAGCGCCGGCCTGTCAGGCACCCGGGCTGGCTGAGCCTGCCACAAGGCACCATGGATAATGACGATGTAACCACGGCCTCGCTGGAAAGCCTGACCATGGCGACTTCCGGCTTTCTGGAACCGTTGGAAGACGCCACCACGCAGTTCTTGCCGCTGATCCAAAGCTCCAGTTTTGCCATGCCGATGGACTCGGAACGCTTCGCGACACTGGAAAACCCCGAGGAGTTGCTGCGTGATCTGGAGCCTACAGGCGAGCGTTACACGCTTGCGGCGCGAATCCAGGGTTCAGCTAAGTCCGCTTATCCTGACGGCATCGAAGGCCGCCAGGATGGACTGAAAGAGGCTGCAAACATCAATGTGATCGCAGTCGCCGACTCGGATGTTCTGGCTGATCGCATGTGGGTGCAGGTGCAGGATTTCTTTGGTCAGCGCATGCCGCAGCCCTGGGCTGATAACGGCACCTTCGTGGTCAATGCACTGGATAATCTCTCGGGGTCCGACGCACTGATCAGTGTTCGTTCACGCGGTCGCTTCGCTCGTCCGTTCGTGGTCGTTGAGGAACTGCAGCGCCAGGCCGAGAACCGTTTCCGGGAGAAGGAGCAGGTGCTGCAGCAGCGCCTGGAAGCAACCGAGGCGCAACTTTCCGAGCTGCAAGGTCCTGACGCGGACGGCGCGGTCGAACTTTCCGCCGAACAGCAGTCCGCTCTGCAGGGCTACATGCAGGAGAAGCTGCGTATCCGCAAGGAACTGCGCGAAGTGCGTTACCAGCTAAATGCCGATATCGACGGGTTGGGGCGTGTACTGAAGTTCTTCAACATTGCCCTGGTTCCGCTGGTCCTGACGCTCGGAGTCCTGCTCGCATGGCTATGGCGCAGACGCAGGGCTGGCTGATTGAGCGGTCTGCAAGGTGCGTCCAGCCTGTGAGGGCCGTAGATAGGGGCAGATCACGTCCCCCCTCATGAACTGTAAAAACTGGAAGACGACAATTCTCCCTGTTCTATACTCGTTCGCTGATCACGCTGAAACATGCTTGTCACGCCTGCTTCGCTATATTGGCGCAGGCGGACTCGACAAGGTCAGGCCTGATCGTCCTCCCCGCGTGGGGAATAATAAGAATCGAGTTGGAGAAGTAGGATGGCTGAGCGCGAAACCGGAACCGTCAAGTGGTTCAATGATGCCAAGGGTTATGGATTCATCCAGCGTGGCAATGGTGCGGATGTGTTTGTGCATTTCCAAGCAATTCGTGGCGATGGCCACCGCTCTCTGGCCGAAGGTCAGCAGGTGGAGTTCTCGGTCACTCAGGGTCAGAAAGGCCTGCAGGCCGAGGACGTGGCAGGGCTCTGAGCTTCAGCTATGGCTGAATAGCTGCAGGTCTTATGACCGAACCCCAAGAAAAGCCCTGGTTATGACCAGGGCTTTTCTTTTTTGGGAGAAGTCATTGATGCCACCCAATCCGTTCAGTCGCTCGGTGACGCATCGCGAGCCTTCAAGCAATGAAGCCGCGCAGGCGGAGCATCGAAATCGTCGCCGCGCCATAACGAAGAACCCCGCCAACAGGCGGGGTTCTTCAACGTCTCCATCAGTGCGCTATTACATGTTGGGGTAGTTAGGTCCACCGGTGCCTTCAGGGGCTACCCAGGTAATGTTCTGCGCCGGGTCCTTGATGTCGCACGTCTTGCAGTGCACGCAGTTCTGCGCGTTGATCTGGAAACGCTTGCTGCCGTCGTCGTTAGCTACCACTTCGTAAACACCTGCCGGGCAGTAGCGCTGGGCGGGCTCGTCATACATGGGTAGGTTCTTATCGATCGGAATGCTCGGATCGGTCAGTTTGAGGTGAACGGGCTGCTCTTCTTCATGGTTAGTGTTGGAGAGAAACACCGAACTGAGCTTATCGAAGCTGAGCTTGCCGTCAGGCTTTGGATATTCGATCTTCTTCGATTCGGCAGCGGTTTTCAGGCATGCGTAATCCGGCTTGGTATCGTGCAGTGTGAAGGGAATCTTACCGCCGAAGATGTTCTGATCGATGAAGTTGAACGCGCCACCCTTGACGGTCCCCCACTTGTGGATCGCCGCTCCGAAGTTACGGCTCGCCTGCAGTTCCTCATAGAGCCAGCTGGACTTGAAGCCTTCTTCATAACCGGTCAGCTCATCGCCCCCTTCACGGCCGGCGAACAGCGCGTCAGCGACCGCTTCGGCAGCCAGCATGCCGGATTTCATGGCGGTATGGCTGCCCTTGATCTTGGCGAAGTTCAACGTACCGGCATCACAACCGATCAGTGCGCCACCATTGAAGACCATCTTCGGCAGCGAGTTGATACCGCCTTTGGAGATCGCGCGCGCACCGTAGGACACTCGCTTGCCGCCCTCGAGGTACTGCTTGACCACCGGATGATGCTTGTAGCGCTGGAACTCGTCGAAAGGCGAGAGGAACGGGTTGCTGTAGGACAGATCGACGATCAGGCCGACAACGACCTGGTTGTTCTCGAGATGGTAGAGGAAGGAACCACCCGTGTTCTCGTCGTCCAACGGCCAGCCCGCTGTATGCACGACCAGACCCTGCTCATGCTTGGCAGGATCGATGTCCCAGAGCTCCTTGATGCCAATCCCGTAATGCTGCGGATCAACGTTGGCGTTTAGCTGGAACCGATTGATCAGCTGCTTGCCGATATGGCCTCGGCAGCCCTCGGCGAACAGGGTGTACTTGGCTCGCAACTCCATGCCCGGTGTGTACATGCCTTCTTTCGGATTGCCCTCGCGGTCTACGCCGAGGTCACCGGTAAGGATGCCGCGAACGATCCCCTGTTCATCAATGAGCGCTTCCTGAGCTGCGAAGCCAGGATAGATTTCGACGCCGAGATTTTCCGCCTGCTGGGCCATCCAGCGGCATAAATTACCCAGGGAGATAATGTAGTTGCCCTCGTTATGCATGGTCTTGGGGACCAATACGTTGGGCAGCTTGCGAGCGGCTTCGGCGCTCTTGAGCAGGTAGATATCGTCACGCTTGACTGGGGTGTTCAGCGGGGCTTCAAGCTCTTTCCAGTTGGGGAACAGCTCGGTCAGCGCGCGAGGCTCGAACACGGCACCAGATAGAATGTGGGCGCCTACTTCGGAACCCTTTTCAACGACGCAGACGCTAATTTCCTTTCCGGCATCGGCGGCGCGTTGCTTCAGTCGGCAGGCAGCGGACAGGCCCGCGGGGCCGGCGCCGACGATCACTACGTCGAATTCCATGTATTCGCGTTCCATTGGCTATCTCCTACTCAAGGCTTGATTATTTTATAGATAGTGGAGGGCTGGATCGTGATCCCTGATCAAGCCGAGCTGCCGCATTATATATAGACGCCTGAAAGGGTCCAATACAAACGTTTGTTTGAATTTCTTCCAAGCCTGCTAGAATCCGGAAACTGCGGCTTATGACGGGTCATTTGCGTTGTTGACCCCGGTTGATGCCAGCAGTCAAGATACGTGCAGTTTTGTGCTCGCCGAACAGGTCTGAAGGCAGAAATTATGCCCGGTCCTGGAGCATGGCTCGGTTCGCCTCGGCGAAATTCTATTCACCGGAGAGTAACGAGGAATCCATGAAGATTCTTGTAGCTGTCAAACGAGTGGTCGATTACAACGTCAAGGTTCGCGTCAAGGCGGACAACTCCGGCGTCGACCTCGCCAACGTCAAGATGTCGATGAACCCCTTCTGCGAAATCGCTGTAGAAGAGGCGGTACGCCTTAAAGAGAAGGGCGTAGCAAGTGAAATCGTCGTGGTTTCCATTGGTCCAACTGCAGCTCAAGAGCAGCTGCGCACCGCGCTGGCACTGGGTGCTGACCGCGCCGTGCTGGTCGAGTCGACCGAAGAGCTCAATTCCCTGGCAGTAGCCAAGCTGCTAAAAGCCGTTGTCGATAAGGAACAGCCACAGCTGGTAATCCTGGGCAAGCAAGCCATCGACAGCGATAACAACCAGACCGGCCAGATGCTCGGCGCACTGACCGGCTTCGCCCAGGGCACCTTCGCTTCGAAGGTTGAAGTTTCCGGCGATAAAGTGAATGTCGAGCGCGAAATCGACGGTGGCGCACAAACCGTTGCGTTGAACCTGCCGGCTATCGTGACCACCGACCTGCGCTTGAACGAACCGCGCTACGCGTCGCTGCCGAACATCATGAAGGCCAAGAAAAAGCCGCTCGAAGTCCTGACTCCAGATGCATTGGGTGTAGCCACGACTTCCACCGTCAAGACCCTGAAAGTCGAAGCGCCTGCCGCACGCAGCGCGGGTATCAAGGTCAAGTCCGTAGCGGAACTGGTCGAGAAACTGAAGAACGAGGCGAAGGTACTCTAAATGACTATCCTGGTTATCGCTGAACACAACAATGCCGTTCTGGCTGCTGCCACTTTGAACACCGTGGCTGCGGCCAAGGCGATCGGCGGCGACATTCATGTGCTGGTAGCGGGCGCCGGTTGCGCGGCCATCGGTGAAGCGGCAGCTCAGATCGAAGGTGTATCCAAGGTTCTGGTTGCCGATGATGCCGCTTATACCAATCAGCTTCCTGAAAACGTCGCGCCACTGATCGCTGGTCTGGCGAAGGATTATTCCCACGTACTGGCTGCTGCAACTACCAACGGCAAGAACTTCCTGCCGCGTGTTGCCGCCCAGCTGGATGTCGATCAGATCTCCGAGATCATCGCTGTTGAAAGTGCTGATACTTTCAAGCGTCCTATCTATGCCGGTAACGCCATTGCCACCGTGCAATCCAGCGCGGCGATCAAGGTCATCACCGTGCGGGCTACCGGTTTCGATCCGGTCAATGCTGTAGGCGGTTCGGCATCGGTGGAGCAGGTTTCAGGTACAGGTGATGCCGGTGTTTCCGCATTCGTTGGTGAGGAACTCGCCAAGTCCGATCGTCCTGAGCTGACCGCTGCAAAGATCGTCGTATCCGGCGGTCGTGGGATGCAGAACGGCGACAACTTCAAACATCTGTATTCGCTGGCGGACAAGCTGGGCGCTGCTGTTGGCGCTTCGCGTGCTGCGGTCGATGCGGGCTTCGTTCCGAACGACATGCAGGTTGGTCAGACTGGCAAAATCGTTGCTCCGCAGCTGTACATCGCGGTGGGCATCTCTGGCGCCATCCAGCACTTGGCTGGCATGAAGGACTCCAAGGTGATCGTTGCGATCAACAAGGACGAAGAGGCGCCGATCTTCCAGGTTGCCGATTACGGCCTGGTAGGCGATCTGTTCGAGATTCTGCCGGAGTTCGAGCAGCTGGTTTAACCAAGCCGCTCGCCGAAAAAACCCGCTCTCGTAGCGGGTTTTTTTTGGGGCGCTTGGCGATGCTGGCCGGTGGTAACATTCGCACGACCTACGGGCGCTTGCCCGATCCGAACGATGAGGTAACCCATGCGATGTGCCGTTCTGCTGAAGTCCGCTTTGTTTGCTTTGCTCGCCACAACCTCCTTCACGGCGAGCGCGGCAGCTGCAAAGTGCGACCGGCTGATCGCCACAGGTGGAGCGAACAATCCGCCGTTTCTCTGGCGTGATCCGCAGAACCCCAAGCGTCTGGTTGGCGCCAATGCCGACTTGCTGAAGCAGATCACCGACTCACTCGACCTCAAGCTCGAAATGCTCTACACCGGCGACGCCGCCAAAGCGCTCGAGCAGGTGCGCAGTGGGCGGGTCGACGTGCTTGCCGATGCGTTGCTTGATCAGGAGGAGCTCGCTTATCTGGACTTCGTTCACCCGGCCATCGCTTCGATGCAGATGTCGGCCTGGGTTCGGAACGATCCAGGTTTTCTTTATTCGAGCCGGAACGAGCTGATGGGTCGCTCAGGTACCTCTATCGCTACAACCCGTTTCGATAGAGCATTCGAGCGCTTTGCCAAGGAAAACCTGCGTCTGCGCTCGGCGCCCAGCCTGGAAGACGCCTTGCAGAAGCTGATAGCAGGGCAGACTGACTATGTATTGCATGAGCGGTACAGCACTGTGGCCCAGGCCGGGCAGCTTGGGTTGCTCGGCGACATTCAGCGGCTGGAGCCGGCGGTATCGAGTCGCGGCTTGCACTTTGCAGTTGCGCATGACTCGGCTTGCAACGGGCCGTGGCTGCGCGGACAGCTGGCGATAAAAATGACAGAATTGCGTGCCGCCGGGGTGCCAGAGCAGCTGCTGGTAGAAAACCTCGAGCGCTGGAAGCAGCAATCGAACCCAGCCGGCAAACCGAAACGCTAGGACCTTCATGTGAATAAAACGCTTATCTTGGTGCTCGTACTGTCTGCGATGGTCGGATGCGTCAGTGATCCCGCACCCAACGAGCAGCTGCGCCTCACCGAGCAGGCCCTGACTCAGGCGCGCTCGGCTGGCGCCTCGGAGCAAATGGCGGAGCTGACGCAAGCCGAGGAGAAATTGGCCGCTGCGATCGCAGCGATGAAGGATGCGGACTACCGAGAGGCACGTTTGCTGGCTGAGCAGGCTGAACTGGATGCCCGGCTGGCTGAGGCCCGGGTGTTGAACGAAAAAAGTCGATTGGAGATGGCTGAATTGGGCCGTCGCATCGCGCGCCTGCGTGAGCAACTGGGAGCCATTCAGTGAAGCGGGCCGCTCTTGCCTCAGTCATCCTGATAACCGTCGCTGCCGTGCAGGGCTGTTCGAGCCAGCAATCGCAGCAGCACCTGGATCAGGCTTTGATGACATTTGAATCCGTCAACGCCGATCAACAGGTGGCACTTGACGCCCCCAAAGATGTGGTTCGCGCGAGCGAGTCACTGGAGCGAGCCAAACGCTTCGCCAGCTACTGGGGCAGCGCTGAAGACGTCATTCATTACGCATACCTCAGCCAGCGCTATAGCGAGATTGCGCTTCAGCACAGCGAACAGATGCAGAACCAACGTCGGACGACCCAGTTGGCGATGGAGCATGAGCGTCTGCGGCAAGCCGTTCAGCAAGCCAAGCTGCTCGATATGCAGGACCAGGGGCGTTGGCTGGAAGATCTGATGATCAGCCTGGCGGCTACCGAAACGGATCGTGGTCTGGTCATGACGCTTGGCGATGTACTGTTCAAAGCTGCGAGCGCCGATCTTGGGCCATCTGCAAACAGTACGCTGCTCAAGGTTGTTCATTTTCTGCAGCTCAACCCCAAGCGCAGAATCCGGATTGAAGGCTATACCGACAATCGTGGTGACGCGGCAGAGAACCTCGCCTTGTCAACGGCGCGTGCGCACGCAGTCGGCGAGTTCTTGCAGAGTCTTGGGGTGGATGACACGCGCATCGAGGTGGTGGGTTACGGCGAACAGTTCCGTGTAGCCGAAAATGCCTCGGCCCGCGGGCGGGCACAGAATCGGCGAGTCGAGATTCTCTTTTCTGACGAGAAAGGCCAGTTAGGCAATCCGCGCTGATTTCTCGCCCAATCTGCAAACGTAACCGACTGTGTCGGCTAGTTAGCCGCTAACTGTATTGCTCGGCCATAACAGTGTTGTACTACTGTTATGGTTCAGTTGGCGGGAGACGGATCAGATGACCAATCTGTTGCTTTATCAGCGCATTGCGCATCAGCTTGCCGAAGATATTCGGCAAGGCGTTTATCGCCCGGGCGAGCGTGTGCCCTCCGTGCGCAAGATGAGCATGCAGCTGAACGTGAGCCACGCCACCGTGCTGCAGGCTTACGCCAATCTCGAAGACCAGGGGATGATCCGCGCGCGTCCGCAATCGGGATTCTATGTTCACCACACGCCCGCCCTGACTGCGCCCACGCCTGATATTGCACAGGTGGAGCGGCCGACCCTGGTTACTCGCAGCAGCATCATCAATCAGGTACTGAGCGAGTCGAGGCGTGACGGGCTGATCCCGTTGGGTGCTGCGGTGCCGCATGTAGATTATCTGCCGGCACGTGCGCTGCATCAGCAGCTTGCCAAGGTCACCAGATTCCAGAGCCAGCGCGCATTCAGCTATATGTTCAGCCCTGGCTATGAGCCCTTGCGCCGGCAAGTTGCGATTCGTATGCGCGACGCCGGGGTGGTGGTCGGACCGGAGGAGGTGGTGATTACGCACGGCTGCGTTGACGCATTACAGATGTCGTTGCGCGTGTTGACCAAGCCCGGAGACCTTATTGCTGCCGAGTCGCCCAGTTATTACGGTTTGCTCCAGCTCGCTGATCTGCTTGGGCTCAAGGTAATCGAGATTCCCTGTGATCCTGACACCGGGCTCAGCCTCGAAGCGCTGCAGCTCGCGGCCAGTCAATGGCCCATCAAAGCACTGGTGTTGACTGCCCGTCTGAGCAACCCACTCGGTGGGAGCATCCCCGACGCACGGCAGAAACAGTTGCTTAAATTGGCGGCGAATTTCGACATCCAGATTGTCGAAGACGATATCTATGGCGAATTGCTGTTCGACGTCGGATCGATCCGGGCGCTTAAATCCAACGATGTCGAAGGTCGAGTGATCTACTGCTCGAGTTTCTCGAAAACGATCTCGCCGGGCGTTCGCATTGGCTGGATCGTCCCGGGGCGCTATCGAGAAGAGATTCAGCGGTTGCAGACGTTCAGCACGCATTCGGCCTGCAGCGTTACGCAAATGGCGGTGTCCTCGTATCTGGAAAATGGAGGTTACGACCGGCACCTCAGGTACATCCGTCACGAGTATCGGAAGAATCTCAGCGCCGTGCAGTTGGCGGTGCAGCGTTACTTTCCGGAGGGCACTCAGATGACGCGGCCAACCGGCGGCTTCATTCTCTGGGTCAGCCTGCCGGCCCGGGTCAATACCAAGGAGCTTCATGTGCAAGCCCTGGAGCGCGGCATCAGCATTGCGCCGGGGCTTATATTCAGTAACACCGAGCAGTTCAATCATTGTGTGCGGCTCAATTGCGGTTTGCCGTGGTCAACTGAAGCAGAACGGGCATTGAAGACTCTTGGCGAACTCGCAGGAGAGCTTTGCCGACAGTCGAACTGATCGGATATGAGGAGACGCTAGCTTATGAAATGGTTGAGTCTGCCGCTGGCGCTGCTTCTGCTCAGCGCATGTGACAACGACAAGCTCCCCCCTCGCCCCGAGCCACCGGCTACGCCCAGAGTGGAAACGCCTGCCGACCCGCCGGAACCGGCTGTCTCTGTGATACCGGAGTCGGATCTGGAGGAAATGGCAGGGGATGATAGTGACGAGCCTCCTGAAATTCAGGTCGAGCTTGAGCCGATTGCTGAGGGCGATCCAAAGGAGCTGCCGTCCGAGCGAATCGCCACCGCACCTCCGGCTAAGCCAGCTGCTCCGAAGATCAAGAAGAAGGTTGCGGTAGAAGATGTCGAAGTACCCGAGGCGGAGCTGGATTTGAGCCTTCCCGAAGACTGGGCGGAAGATGCCGAGCCGGAGCAGAGCGCTGCCTCGATGAGCTTGTTGCCACCTCTCTTCGAAGGGGAGCGTGCTCGCTCCGTGCAGTTGACCGGCAGTCTCCTACCCCCGCTGGATGGAGATGACGCGCTGATCGATGGTGCGCAGCTGAACTTCGAACTCAAGCGCTGACCGGAGCTCCCGGGTCGCGCCGGATTTGGCTGGGGCTAGGGCTGCTGCCAGGGTGTGCAACCAATCGCCTGGCTACGGGACAGCGCACTTAACAGTGACCTCAGATCAAGTGCTGGGTCCATCGAACACGCTGCGACCGATTGAGACCGCCCGGCTAGTCGGTTGACCGCGGGCAAACCTCATACGTATTGACGACAAGCCTATCGGTTACGCGCATCCTCGGCGTCTGCTTCGGCATTGCGCTGAGCGATACGCTGTTTCTGTTCGTCAGTAAGCGGAATCTTCCGTGCGCCCGCGCGCAGCATCAACAGGCCGCCGACAATGGTGCCGATTACCAGTGCCAGCAAAAGCCAGATATACCAAGGCATGTTTATCTCCTGAACGAATTGGACTGCGTTCAACCTTACGCCACGCCAGTTGGCAGCGCCATTGCGCGGTTGATGAGCTGGCAGTAGGCGCTTCGCCTGAAGCCGCATCGCTGTTGGATTTCTGCGACAATGCGCGCCGAATTTTGCCGAGGATTTTTCATGCCCTGCCAGACTCCGATCATCGTTGCGCTCGATTTCCCCACTCGTGATGCCGCGCTGGCGTTAGCCGGACAGCTCGATCCGGCACTGTGCCGCGTGAAGGTCGGGAAGGAGTTGTTTACCCGTTGCGGTCCGCAGATTGTCGAGGCGTTGCAGGCCAAAGGTTTCGAAGTCTTTCTCGATCTGAAATTCCATGACATTCCCAACACCACGGCGATGGCGGTTCAGGCGGCCGCGGAGCTCGGTGTGTGGATGGTCAATGTGCATTGTTCGGGCGGGCTGCGAATGATGGTCGCGTGTCGTGAAATGCTTGATAAGGCGAATGGGCATACGCCACTGCTGATCGGCGTCACGGTGTTGACCAGCATGGAGCAGGCGGACCTGGCTGACATCGGCCTGGATATGGCACCTCAGGAGCAGGTGTTGCGCCTCGCGGGGCTGGCGGCACAAGCAGGACTGGATGGACTGGTCTGTTCGGCCCATGAGGCTCGGGCATTGAAGAGCGCCTATGCGCAACTGCAGTTGGTGACACCGGGTATACGCCCAGCTGGCAGCCAGGCGGACGACCAGCGTCGGATCCTCACTCCGACAGAGGCGATGGTGGCGGGATCGGATTATCTGGTAATCGGCCGCCCGATTGCTCAGGCGGCCGATCCGGCTCAGGCGCTGGCTGCTGTGGTTGCCGAGCTTGCCTGAACCTGGCGTAGCTGAGGTGGCTGAAGGTCAGCTGACCTTCAGCACCAGCTTGCCGAAATTGCCTCCGGTGAACAGCTTCATCAGCGTCTCGGGGAAGGTCTCCAGCCCCTCGACGACGTCTTCCTTGCTCTTGAGCTCGCCGCTCTGCATCCAACCCGCCATGTCCTTCATGGCTTCGGGATAGCGCGAAACATAGTCCATGACCACCATGCCTTGCATGCGTCCGCGATTAACCAGCAGCGACAGGTAGTTGGCAGGCCCTTTGACCGCTTCCTTGTTGTTGTACTGGCTGATGGCGCCACAGATGACGATGCGGGCGCCGACCGCAATGCGCGTCAGAACCGCGTCGAGGATGTCTCCGCCCACGTTGTCGAAATAGACATCGACGCCTTTCGGGCATTCGCGCTTGAGTGCAGCGTGCAGGTCTTCGTTCTTGTAATCGATGGCGGCGTCGAAGCCGAGCTCTTCGGTCAGGAACCGGCACTTGTCGGCGCCACCGGCAATGCCGACCACGCGACAGCCTTTGATCTTGGCGATCTGCCCTGCGACGCTACCCACTGCGCCTGCTGCACCGGAAATCACGACAGTTTCGCCCGACTTAGGCTCGCCGACGGATAACAACCCGAAGTAGGCGGTCATGCCGGTCATGCCCAGTGCTGACAGGTAACGCGGCAACGGCGCCTGTTTCGGGTCGACCTTGTAAAAGCCTTTCGGCTCCCCGACGAAGTAATCCTGCACACCAAGCGCGCCGTTGACGTAATCACCTTCCGCATAGCCGGAATGATTGGACGCGATGACCTTGCCGACGCCCAGCGCCCGCATCACCTCGCCGATGCCCACCGGGGGAATATAGGATTTGGCATCGTTCATCCATCCGCGCATGGCCGGGTCGAGCGACAGATATTCGTTCTTGACCAGGATCTGATTCTGGCCAAGCTCGGGCAGGGGCTTTTCAACGAGCTCGAAGGTTTCGCGGTCTGGCGCGCCGACAGGGCGTTTGGCCAGCAGAAATTGGCGGTTGGTCTTGTCCATGGAAGCCTCTTGTTTGTGCAAAAGGTTGGTTTAGCCTTCCGTAGGCGTCACTGCAAGCAAGACGGGAATGTTGGAATGCATTGGCATCCGCGTGAGTGATATCGCCAGCTCCTGCTTAATAGCCGGCAAAGTTGCCGGTATAACCATGACCAGCGTTAGGTTTGTGGTCACGTTCGGACTCACTGCCTTTATATTCATTCGATCAGGGTATCTACATGAGCATGAGTTTTTCCGGTCAGGTTGCGTTGGTTACAGGCGCTGCGGCGGGTATCGGTCGAGCGACGGCGCTGGCGTTCGCCGAGCAGGGCCTGAAAGTGGTTGTCGCGGATCTGGAAGAGGCGGGCGGTGAGGCGTGCGCAGAAGCGATCCGTGAAGCAGGCGGTGAAGCCATCTTCGTTCGCTGCGATGTCACGAAGGATTCACAAGTCAGGGCGATGGTCGAGCAGGCGGTGGCGACTTACGGGCGTATCGATTACGCGTTCAACAATGCCGGTATCGAGATCGAGCAGGGCCGCCTGGCTGAAGGCAGCGAGGCGGAGTTCGATGCCATCATGGGCGTAAACGTCAAAGGCGTCTGGCTGTGCATGAAGTATCAGCTGCCGGTAATGCTGGCCCAGGGCGGTGGGGCTATCGTCAATACCGCTTCGGTTGCCGGCCTGGGAGCGGCGCCGAAGATGAGCATCTATTGCGCATCCAAACACGCGGTCATCGGCCTGACCAAATCAGCGGCCATTGAATATGCGAAGAAAAAGATCCGGATCAATGCGGTTTGCCCGGCCGTGATCGATACGGACATGTTTCGGCGAGCCTACGAGGCGGATCCGCGCAAGGCGGAATTCGCCGCGGCCATGCATCCGGTGGGACGCATCGGCAAGGTTGAAGAAATCGCCTCGGCGGTGCTTTATCTCTGCAGCGATGGCGCCGCCTTCACCACCGGACACGCGCTTGCCGTGGACGGCGGAGCTACCGCGATCTGATCACCGCGATGGTTCGGCCTGAGCCTTTGGCGCGCTGACAATCAACAGCGTCAGCACGCCGGCAACCAGCCCCCACAGCGCCGAGCCGATGCCGAAGAGCGTCAGCCCAGATGCGGTCACCATGAAGGTAATGAGCGCCGCTTCGCGCTCCCGGGGCATTTGCATGGCCTGGGTCAGCCCGCTGCCGATCGAGCCGAGCAGCGCCAGCGCAGCGATGGACAGTACCAGCGCCGAAGGAAATGAGGCGAACAGTGCGGCCAGCGTGGCGCCGAATATGCCAGCGATGCCATAGAACACACCACACCACACGGCTGCGGTGTAGCGTCTTGCGGGGGCCGGATGCGCCTCCGGGCCACTGCATATGGCCATTGTGATCGCTGCCAGATGAATGCCGTGAGAGCCAAAGGGCGCCAGCAGTACCGAAGCGATGCCGGTGACCGAAATAAGCGGCGAGGCCGGCGCCTGATAGCCCTCTGCGCGCAGTACCGCCAGTCCTGGCATGTTCTGCGAGGCCATAGCGATCACGAACAACGGAATACCGATGCTGAAGATCGCGGCGAACGACAGGCTTGGCGTGGTCCAGACCGGTACGGCAATCTCCATACTCAGCTCGCGAAAGTCCAGCAAGCCCAGTGCGGCCGAGAGAACGCAACCGACCACCAGTGCTGAAAGGACGGCGTAACGGGGCATCAGCCGCTTTGCGATCAGATAGCTGAAGAACATCCCCAGCACCAGCAGAGGCTGTACCTCGACTGCGCGAAATATCTCGCTGCCGATATTGAACAGAACACCCGCCAGTAAAGCCGCCGCCAGCGACGCAGGCACTTTGCTCATCAATCGCTCGAAGCTACCGGTAAGCCCGCACAGCGCGATCAATGCAGAGGCAAAGATAAAGGCGCCGATAGCTTCCCCGTAGGGCACGCCCGGCAGGCTGCTGATCAGTAGCGCGGCGCCGGGCGTCGACCAGGCGATGACCACCGGCGTTCTATAGCGCATGGACAGGCCGATGCTGCAGATCGCCATGCCGATCGATAGCGCCCAGATCCAGGATGAAATTTGCCCACCCGTTAGCCCTGCGGCCTGCCCGGCCTGGAACATCAGTACAAGCGAACTGGTATAGCCGGTGAGCATGGCGATGAAGCCGGCCACGACGGTGGACGCGGAGCTGTCCCTGAAGAAATGGCGGTGAGCCGGCGGAGTGGCGGAGGTCATCGTCTGGTTCGTATCCGGTTGATGGGCGTGCATGGAGGTGGGCGGGAGGCGTGCTGGTCAACGATCCGCCAGCGGCCGCGGCATGTTCCCTGCTAGCTGTGAATGCAGGCTATGCCAGCGATAGATCTAAGTCGCGGTACAGCCGCCGGGTTGATTTGCGTAACAGTAGCTGGCCATTACCGATGCCATTCGTCTCCTGTCATTCCCTCAGCCGCGTCTTCCTCGCAAACACTGGCACCGATGTTGCTATTACCTCTATGCCTGCTGCGAGGCGTCAAAAAAACCGCAGCTGTTGGAGGAATGATGAGTCAGGGTATCGAATTCAATCGCTTGATGCTGGAAATGCGGGCCATGCAGACCGATGCAATGGCACGTTCCAAGCCTGTGACTGCGGCTCCTGAAGTGGGTGCGCCCAGCTTTTCCGACATGCTCGGCCAAGCCGTCAACAAAGTGAGCGAAACCCAGCAAGCATCCAACCAGCTATCCACTGCCTTTGAAATGGGGCAGGGCGGCATCGATCTGACCGAAGTCATGATTGCGTCGCAGAAAGCCAGCGTTTCCTTCCAGGCCATGACCCAGGTGCGTAACAAGTTGGTCCAGGCTTATCAAGACATCATGCAGATGCCGGTTTAAGGCAGGGTTGAATAATGGCTGAAGCGCTTAGCAAGGTTCCCGTACCGGTCGACTCGGATACTCCGAAGAAGCCGCTGCTTGGCCTGTCTTTCCTTGAAAACCTGTCCGACATGTCGATGCTGCGGCAGATCGGCCTGCTCGTCGGGCTGGCTGCGAGCGTGGCCATCGGTTTTGCCGTGGTGCTCTGGTCCCAGCAGCCGGATTACCGTCCGTTGCTCGGCAGCCTCGCCGGAATGGACGCCAACCAGGTCATGGAAACCCTGACGGCGGCCGACATTTCCTACACCGTTGAGCCCAACTCCGGCGCCTTGCTGGTCAAGGCCGACGATCTCGCACGTGCACGCCTGAAACTTGCCAGTGCCGGTATCGCGCCGACCGACAGCAATATCGGTTTTGAAATCCTCGATAAAGAGCAGGGCCTCGGCACCAGCCAGTTCATGGAAGCCACCCGCTATCGTCGCGGCCTCGAAGGCGAACTGGGCCGCACCGTATCGAGCCTCAACAACGTCAAGGCCGCTCGCGTGCACCTGGCCATTCCCAAGAGTTCGGTGTTTGTTCGTGACGAGCGCAAGCCAAGCGCATCGGTACTGGTTGAGCTTTATCCCGGCCGCAACCTCGAGCCGAGCCAGGTAATGGCGATCATCAACCTGGTTGCCACCAGCGTGCCCGAGCTGACCAAGTCGCAGATCACTGTCGTAGACCAGAAAGGCAACCTGCTGTCCGATCAGCAGGAGCTCACCGAGCTGAGCATGGCTGGCAAGCAGTTCGACTACAGCCGTCGCATGGAGAGCCTCTACACCCAGCGCGTGCATAACATCCTGCAACCGGTACTGGGCAGCGGCCGCTACAAGGCAGAAGTATCGGCCGACGTGGATTTCAGCGCCGTCGAGTCAACCTCCGAAACCTTCAACCCGGATCAACCGGCTCTGCGCAGCGAGCAAAGCGTCAGCGAACAGCGTCAGAGCAGCCTCGGTCCGCAGGGCGTGCCGGGCGCGCTGAGCAACCAGCCTCCGGGGCCTGCTGCTGCCCCCGAGAACGCCATTGCTGGTGCGGCTGGTGCAGCTGGCGCCATCGCTTCGGGACAACCGCTGCTCGATGCCAATGGTCAACAGGTCATGGATCCTGCCACCGGTCAGCCGATGCTGGCGCCCTATCCGGCTGACAAGCGTGAGCAAGCGACCCGCAACTATGAACTGGATCGCTCGATCAGCTACACCAAACAGCAGCAGGGGCGTCTGCGCCGCTTGTCGGTCGCGGTGGTACTCGACGATCAGATGACGGTCTCTGCAGAAGGACAGGCCACTCGTGTGCCGCGGACCGCCGAAGAGTTGGCGCGCTTCACGCGCCTGGTGCAGGACGCCGTCGGTTTCGACGTCAGCCGTGGCGACAGCGTCAGCGTGATCAACGCGCCGTTCGCGCCTGATACGTTTAACGAGGCCTTCGCCGACGTACCTTTCTACTCGGAGCCATGGTTCTGGGACATCGTCAAACAGGTGCTCGGTGTACTGTTCATCCTGGTGCTGGTGTTTGGAGTGTTGCGTCCGGTCCTGAACAACCTGACCAACGCCGGCAAGAGCAAAGAGCTGCAAGCGGTTAGCGATGATGCAAGCCTCGGCGATATGGAAGGCATCGATGGTGCGTTGAGCAGTGACCGAGTAAGCCTGAGCGGGCCGCAGAGCATCATGCTGCCGAGTCCGACCGAGGGATACGATGCGCAATTGAATGCCATCAAGAATCTGGTAGCAGAAGATCCGGGCCGGGTGGCTCAGGTCGTCAGAGAGTGGATCAACGCAGATGAGTGATGCTCGAGTTCCCGCCAACAAGCTGAACAAGGTCGACAAGGCTGCGATTCTGCTGCTGTCTCTGGGTGAAGCGGACGCGGCGCAGGTCCTGCGTCACCTCGGCCCGAAGGAAGTGCAGAAGGTCGGCACGGCCATGGCGCAGCTGCGCAATGTGCAGAAGAATCAGATCGAACAGGTGATGGGCGAGTTCGTCGAAATCGTCGGCGATCAGACCAGTCTCGGCGTGGGTTCGGATGGTTACATCCGCAAGATGCTGACTCAGGCGCTGGGCGAGGACAAGGCAGGCGGCCTGATCGATCGCATCCTGCTGGGCGGCAACACCAGCGGTCTGGACAGTCTGAAATGGATGGAGCCGCGTGCCGTCGCTGACGTGATCCGCTACGAACACCCGCAGATCCAGGCCATCGTAGTGGCCTATCTGGACCCTGACCAGGCGGGTGAGGTGCTCTCGCACTTCGATCACAAGGTGCGGCTCGATATCGTGCTTCGCGTATCCTCGCTGAACACCGTGCAACCAGCGGCGTTGAAAGAACTCAATCTGATCCTGGAAAAGCAGTTCTCGGGCAACTCCAACACCACACGTGCAACGCTGGGCGGCGTCAAGCGTGCGGCGGACATCATGAACTACCTCGACAGCTCGGTCGAAGGCCAGCTGATGGATGCCATCCGCGATGTGGACGAGGATCTTTCGTCGCAGATCGAGGACCTGATGTTCGTTTTCGACAATCTTGCCGATGTCGACGACCGGGGCATTCAGGTGCTGATGCGCGAAGTATCCTCCGATGTACTGGTCATGGCGCTCAAGGGCGCGGACGAGGCGATCAAGGAAAAGATCTTCAAGAACATGTCCAAGCGTGCCGGCGAATTGCTGCGCGACGACCTGGAAGCGAAAGGGCCGGTGCGCATCAGCGAAGTCGAAGGCGCCCAGAAGGAAATCCTCACCATCGCCCGCCGAATGGCCGAAGCCGGAGAAATCGTGCTCGGTGGCAAGGGCGGCGAAGAAATGGTCTAGCAAGGCACTGAGAACCAATGTCCAAGGAAAACCCCAGCGACGTCATCCGCGCCAAAGACGTCAATGTCTTCGATCGCTGGGCCTTGCCGAGCTTCGATCCGCACGGCGCAGCGCCGGACGAGTTGGAGCCGGTTGCACAGCCGATGCCCGAGGAAGAGCTGTCGCGCAGCGAAGACGTCCCGTTCGAGGAAGTCAAACCGCTGACGCTCGATGAACTCGAGGCGATCCGGCAGGAGGCTTATAACGAGGGCTTCAGTACCGGCGAAAAAGATGGTTTTCATGCCGGCCAGCTAAAGGCTCGCCAGGAAGCGGACGCTGCGCTGGCGCCCAAACTCGCAAGCCTCGAGCAGTTGATGACGCAACTGCTCGAGCCCATCGCCGATCAGGACCGTAACCTCGAACACGCCATGGTCACATTAGTCAGCCAGCTGGCGCGTGAGGTCATTCAGCGCGACCTGCTGGTCGACTCCAGCCAGATCCGCCAGGTATTGCGCGAAGCGCTGAAGTTGCTGCCTATGGGCGCCAGCAACGTTCGCATCCATATAAACCCGCAGGACTTCGAGCTGGTCAAGGCGCTGCGCGAGCGCCACGAGGAAAACTGGAAGATCGTCGAAGACAGCGATCTGCTGCCAGGCGGCTGCCGGATCGAGACCGAGCAGAGTCGGATCGACGCCAGTGTCGAGACCCGCCTTGGTCAGGCCATCAGCCAGCTGTTCGAGCAGCAGCGCGAGAACGCCACCAGCCCGCCCGAAGCCGATCTGCATCTGGAGTTGGGCGCTGGCGTGGAGCATCCCGATGCGCCTTGAACGCACCAGTTTCGCCAAACGCTTCGAAGCCTACGGCGACGCAATCAAGCTTCCCAGTCAACCGATCCTCGAGGGTCGGTTGTTGCGTATGGTTGGCCTCACTTTGGAGGCCGAAGGGTTGCGTGCGGCGGTCGGCAGCCGCTGCCTGGTAATCAACGAAGACAGCTACCATCCGACTCAGGTCGAAGCTGAAGTGATGGGCTTTTCCAGCGGCAAGCTGTATCTCATGCCGGTCGGTAGCCTTGCGGGAATTGCGCCGGGTGCGCGGGTCGTGCCACTGGCGAACACCGGTCGCCTGCCGATGGGAACCTCGATGCTGGGGCGCGTGCTCGATGGCGCGGGCCGTGCGCTGGACGGCAAGGGCGGTATGAAAGCCGAGGACTGGGTGCCGATGGATGGCCCCGTGATCAACCCGCTCAAGCGCCATCCGATCAGCGTTCCGCTGGACGTCGGCATCCGTAGCATCAACGGCTTGCTGACCGTCGGCCGTGGCCAACGTCTGGGTCTGTTCGCCGGTACCGGTGTGGGTAAATCAGTGCTGCTCGGCATGATGACGCGTTTCACCGAGGCCGACATCATCGTGGTCGGGCTGATTGGCGAGCGTGGTCGGGAGGTTAAGGAGTTCATCGAGAACATCCTTACCGAAGAAAGCATCAAGCGTTCGGTCGTCGTCGCCTCACCCGCCGACGACGCGCCGCTGATGCGCTTGCGCGCGGCCATGTACTGCACGCGCATCGCCGAATACTTCCGCGACAAGGGCAAGAACGTTCTGCTGCTCATGGATTCCCTCACACGCTTCGCCCAGGCCCAGCGCGAGATTGCCCTGGCCATTGGTGAGCCGCCAGCGACGAAGGGTTATCCGCCATCGGTATTCGCCAAGCTGCCGAGTCTGGTGGAGCGCGCCGGCAATGCGGAGGAGGGTGGCGGATCGATTACTGCGTTCTACACCGTACTGTCAGAAGGCGATGACCAGCAGGACCCGATCGCCGACGCCGCGCGTGGTGTGCTTGACGGGCACTTTGTGCTGTCCCGCCGCCTGGCGGAGGAGGGGCACTACCCAGCCATCGACATCGAGGCCTCGATCAGCCGGGTCATGCCGCAGGTGGTCAGCGCCGAGCATATGCGCAATGCCCAGCGCTTCAAGCAGCTCTGGTCGCGCTTTCAACAGAGCCGCGACCTGATCAGCGTCGGCGCCTATGTTCCGGGCGGCGATCCGGAAACCGACCTCGCTATCGCCCGGCAGGCTGAGATGGTTCGCTATCTCCGGCAGGGCCTGAACGAAGCCGAGGGTCTGGCTCAAAGCGAGGCTTCGTTGAGCCAGGTCTTCAGTCCCAAGGCCGCGGGCTAACCGATGGCGGCGAGCCGTGCGGTGCGTCTGGCGCCGGTGATCGACATGGCCGAGCGTGCCGAGCGCGACGCCGCCCGGCTGTTCGGCCAGGGGCAGACGCAGTTGGCTCAGGCCGAATCCAAGCTGGGCGAGCTGCAGCAGTATTTCGGCGACTATCAGCAGCAGTGGATGACCCAGGGCAGCCTGGGCGTGTCCGGCCAGTGGTTGCTCAATTACCAGCGCTTCCTGTCTCAACTTGAATCGGCCATCGGGCAGCAGCAGCGCAGTGTGGACTGGCATCGCAGCAATCTCGACAAGCTGCGCGAGCAATGGCAGCAGCGACGCGCGCGGCTCGATGGGTTGCGAAAGCTGGTCGATCGCTACCTGCAAGAAGCAAGAACAGCTGCAGACAAGCGCGAGCAGAAATTGCTCGACGAATTTTCGCAGCGTCTGGCAAGCAGGCCGAAACAGGAATGAAGCTTGCTGTGGCGGGTTTTGAATGCTAAATCTTCATGCAGCTCGCGCGCTGCGATACCGCTGCTCATCTGACGCAGGCGCAACTTGGCTACGCGTCAGCCCGGCGAGGCGCCACCGCCGGACAGCAGCATCGCAGCCACCGTTACCGCTTAGGATCAGGAGTATTAAATGACCATCAGTTCACAGCTATCGGCAGATGGACAGGAGCTGACGATTACCATCCAGGGGCGCTTCGATTTCAACACTCATCAGGCATTCCGCGACGCCTATCAGCGCGCTGGTGACGCTCCCCGCCGTTACGTGGTCGACCTCAGTGGCGCAACCTATCTCGACAGTTCGGCGCTTGGCATGTTGCTGTTGTTGCGTGATCACGGCGGCAGCGACAAAGCCGACATCCACCTGATCAACTGCAACCCGGACGTACGCAAGGTCCTTTCGGTTTCCAATTTCGAACAATTGTTCGCGATAGCCTGATGCCAGGCCGGCTCTCCATACTCATCGCCGAGGATGGTGCGGCCGACCGCATGCTGCTGGCCGCCATCGTCAGCCGTCAGGGGCATCGGGTGTCGACGGCAGCAAATGGTGCCGAGGCTGTCCGCCTTTTCGAGAGCGAGCGGCCCCAGTTGGTGCTGATGGATGCATTGATGCCGGTGATGGACGGCTTCGATGCGGCAAGAGAGATCAAACGCCTGGCCGGCAACGAGCTGGTACCCATCATCTTCCTCACCTCCCTGACGGAAAACCAGGCGTTGGTGCGCTGTCTCGAAGCGGGTGGCGACGACTTCATTGCCAAGCCATACAACCCGATCATTCTTGAAGCGAAGATCCAGGCCATGCACCGCCTGCGTCGCCTGCAGGCGACTGTGCTCGAGCAGCGAGATCTGATCGCCAGGCGCAATCAACAATTGATTGACGAGCAGCGCGCGGCCAAGGCGATCTTCGACAAGGTTGCCCATGCGGGTTGCCTGAACGCTCCGAATATCCGCTACCGGCAGTCCCCACGCGCGCTGTTCAACGGTGATCTGCTGCTTGCTGCACAGGCGCCTGCCGGGCGCATGTTCGTGCTTCTCGGAGACTTCACCGGCCACGGCTTGCCAGCGGCGATCGGCGCCATGCCACTGGCGGAGACCTTCTATGGCATGACCGCCAAGGGCTACTCCAGCAACGAAATCATTCGCGAGATCAACGCCAAGCTAAAGCTCATTCTGCCAGTCGAGATGTTCTGCTGTGCCACGTTGCTGGATATCAACCTCGAGCAGGGCATCCTTCGCGTCTGGAACGGCGGCCTGCCGGACGGCTATCTGCTCAAGGCGGATGGCGAGCGGCTGGCGCTGCGCTCCAGGTTTCTGCCGCTCGGCGTGCGTGATGTGTCTTCATTCGATGACAGCTTCGAGACGTTGCCGATCTCCATTGGCGATCGGCTGTTGCTGATGTCCGACGGCGTGCTGGAAAGCTTCAATGCTGACAACGAGTTATTCGGCGAACACCGGTTGCTCGCAGTGATGGACGCAAACCGTGATCCGGCAGCCCTGTTTGACGACATCGAAGAAGCGCTGCATGCCTTCCACGGTCAAACCCTTGACGACCTCAGCCTGGTCGAAGTGAGTCTGATCGCCGATGACAACGCACTTGCCCATCCGCAGCTCGATAGCTATCCGAAGAACGCTCGGGATCTGAACGCGCGGGACTGGACAACTCAGTTCGAGCTGCGCCCTGGCAGTTTGCGCATGGCCAACCCGCTGCCGATGGCCATGCAGTTGCTGCTGCAGATCGCCCCACTTCGACCGCGTGCCGGGATCATCTATATGGTGCTCACTGAGTTGTATGCCAACGCCCTGGAGCACGGGGTGCTGCTGCTTGATTCAGCCCAGAAGTGCGATGCGGCGGGATTTGCCAATTACTACGAAGAGCGCCAACGACGGTTGAGCGAACTCAGTGAAGGCTTCGTGTCCATCGATCTGAGTGTGAAGTCGGACGGTCCCACCGGCTGTCTGCGCATTGCCGTGCGCGACAGCGGCCCGGGCTTCGACGTGCAGACCGTGTTGAACAAGCAGTACTGCGCCGAGGGCCTGGGTGGGCGCGGCTTGCGCATGATTCGGCAACTGAGTGAGCGCTTCTACTGGACGCCGGATGGCAAGGTGTTGAGCGTGGAGTTTCACTGGGGCGGTCATGCATAATCGGCCGTTTCCTGCCAGGAGCCTTTCCGTGGCC
Source organism: Stutzerimonas stutzeri (assembly GCF_024448895.1). Taxonomy (GTDB): domain Bacteria; phylum Pseudomonadota; class Gammaproteobacteria; order Pseudomonadales; family Pseudomonadaceae; genus Stutzerimonas; species Stutzerimonas stutzeri_Q. The sequence continues at coordinate 429,325 of NZ_JAMOIC010000001.1, read as the reverse complement.
GATCATCTGGACAGCGACGTGCTGGCGACGCTTCAGGACGTGATGGAGTCGGAGTATCCGGTGCTGCTGGACACTTTTCTCGTCGACTCTGAAGAGCGGCTGCGCCTGCTGCAGAGTGCCTGTCAGAGCGGCGAAGCGGAAAAGCTGCGTCAGGCGGCGCATAGCTTCAAGGGGAGCTGCAGCAACATGGGCGCGACGCTGCTGGCAGAACTTTGTCGCGAGATGGAGGAGATGGCCCGGCGTGAACGGCTCGATGAAGCCCCGGAGCTGATCGAGCGCATCGAAAGGGAGTTTGCCATCGTGCGCATTCTCTATCGTGCCGAACGCCAGCGCTGGAGCGCATCCAGCTGATTGCTGCCGGTCAGGCGTGGCATTCGGCTCTGGCGTTTTGCCCCTCATTAGAGCTCGCTAATCATCAGCGCTGCGTCGATGGCCTGGAGTTTGCTTAGGGATCTGCACGATCCCATTCTCAGCGGAAAGATCCATGGCCGTTTCCCCCGATCTGTTGCTCAACATCAAGGCCCCGACTGCAGCCGCCAAGGCGGCGAACGCCGCCCCTAAAGCAGCCTCTCAGCCCAGTAAAGACGGGGCGTCCAGCTTTGCCAACGTCTACGCCAAAGAGCGCCAGGGTAAGCCTGCCGAGGCTCAAAGCGCGTCGACCAAGCCGAGCCGGGACAAGCCAGTCGGCGAGAAGCCGAGTCAGGAAACCGACAAGGCAATCGGCACCGACAAGCCGGTTGCCAGCGAGCCCGGCAAAGACTTGCCCGTCGAGGCAGAGGCGCTGGACAACGAGATCGCGAACCCCGAAGTCGAGCTTGATCCACTGCTGCTGTTTGGCATGGGTGGACTGGGTGAGGCCAGCAAGGAGCTGCCATCCGATCTGCCGCCGACAGGCGACGAGTTTCTGGCTGGTCTGGCTCTTCCGCAGGTAGCGATTGAAGGCGACATGGAAGCCGAAGGCGAGACACCGCTAACCGGACAGCAGAAGCTGGACATGCAATCGGCCACTCAGAAGAGCCCATTTGCAAGCTTGCTGCCGCCAGACGAGGCGTCTCTGGAAACCCAGGAGACGCTCTCGGCCAGCCTGCTCGGCGAGGAGCTCAGCGAAGAGTCAGACGAAAGCACCCTCGAAGAGGGCTTCGGCGAGCTGCTTGAGAAGCTGGACGCGCCCAAGGAAAACCGTACGAGCGCCGCTGATGCTGCGATCAACCGACTCAATCCTTTGACTCAGGCCATCGCCCAGCAGAATCAGGCGCAGCAGATTCAGAAGCCGCCGGTGGTGCCCGGGCAGCCGGTCCAGATGCAGCAATCCGGCTGGACCGAAGCGGTGGTCGATCGCGTGATGTGGTTATCCAGCCAGAACCTCAAGTCAGCCGAGATCCAGCTCGATCCCGCGGAGCTTGGTCGTATGGAGGTTCGGATCGACATGAACAAGGATCAGACTCAGGTCACCTTCATGAGCCCGCATGCGAACGTGCGTGATGCGCTGGAAGGCCAGATGCAGCGACTGCGCGACAGCTTCGCTCAACAGGGCATGAGCATGGACGTGAACGTATCGGACCAGTCCCGGGGCTGGAGCAACGAAGGCAGTGAGCGGCGCGGTCGCGGTGTTGCCGGCGGGTCGGATGCTGGGGATGAGGAAATCGTTCAAGGAACGATGGAGATAAACACCGGACGCATGGGAGGCGACCGCGGTCTGGTGGACTATTACGCCTGATGCCGGGCGGCTTATCGAAACCGGGCTTCGCGCCCGGTTTTTTGTTGGCGGCACCGCGCAGCGCGGGGACTGTTCGTCCGCTTATCAAACACGGCGTATGGCAATCGTTTACGCCGCTCCCTCCCTGACCGATACTTTGGCACAGCAGTTGCTCGTAACGTTTTGATGCGAGTGAAAACCCTCGATATGACGGATATTTGGCATGGCGAAGAAACAGGGACCTCCAGACGTACCGAGTCCTGGGGCTGAGGCCGGTGGGAAGGGCAAGCTTAAACTGATCATCTTCATCGTTATTGGCTTGCTGTTGGCGGTCGGGCTGTCTGTCGGCGGGACTTTCTACTTCATGTCCCGAGGCGGCGAGAAACCACCGGCCGATGAAGCTGCCGATGCGCAAGCTGCACCTCAGCGACAGGCGGCGATTTACGAAGTGCTGGCGCCGGCCTTCATAGTCAACTTCCCCAACACCGGCGGTCGCCAGCGCTACATGCAGGTAAGCGTCGCGTTGATGTCACGCGATCAGGCTGCGCTGGACGGACTGAAGGAACACATGCCTCTGTTACGCAATCAACTGGTCATGCTGTTTTCCAGCCAGGATTTTGCCAGCCTTACAACGCCGGTCGGTCAGGAGATGCTTCGCCAGGAGGCAACGGCTAGTGTTCAGGAACTGGCACAAAAGGAAATCGGCAAGCTCGCGATCGAGCAAGTACTGTTCACCAACTTCGTATTGCAATAGGGGTCGTTGTAGATGGCTGTTCAAGACCTGCTCTCGCAAGACGAGATCGATGCGCTCCTGCATGGAGTCGACGACGGTCTGGTCGATACCGACAGCGACGCCGAACCGGGCAGCATCAAGAGTTACGACCTGACCAGCCAGGACCGTATCGTCCGCGGGCGTATGCCTACGCTGGAGATGGTCAACGAGCGTTTTGCCCGTTACACCCGTATCAGCATGTTCAACCTGCTGCGTCGCTCTGCTGATGTCTCGGTCGGCGGCGTTCAGGTGATGAAATTTGGCGAGTACGTCCACTCGCTGTATGTGCCGACCAGCCTAAATCTGGTCAAGATCAAGCCGCTGCGCGGCACTTCGTTGTTCATCCTAGACGCCAAACTGGTGTTCAAACTGGTGGACAACTTCTTTGGTGGCGACGGGCGCCACGCCAAGATCGAAGGGCGAGAGTTCACGCCCACCGAGCTGCGCGTGGTGCGGATGGTGCTGGATCAGGCCTTTGTCGATCTGAAGGAAGCCTGGCACGCAGTACTGGACGTCAACTTCGAGTACGTGCATTCGGAAGTGAACCCGGCCCTTGCCAACATCGTCAGCCCCAGCGAAGTGGTGGTGGTGTCCACCTTCCACATCGAGTTGGAAAGCGGTGGCGGGGATTTCCACGTGACCATGCCGTACTCGATGATCGAGCCGATCCGCGAAATGCTCGACGCCGGTTTCCAGTCGGACGTCAGCGATCAGGACGAGCGCTGGGTCAACGCGCTGCGTGAGGACGTGCTGGACGTAAAAGTGCCGCTCAGTTCGACGGTCGTGCGGCGTCAGCTCAAGCTGCGCGACATCCTGAACATGCAGCCGGGCGATGTTATTCCGGTGGAAATGCCAGACGACATGATCATGCGCGCCAACGGCATGCCGACCTTCAAGGTCAAGCTCGGGGCACACAAGGGCAACCTGGCCCTGCAGGTGGTCGAGTCGGTCATGCGGCCTCGTTGATTCAGCCCATATTCAATTACCAGCCGGTCGAGGATTAGCGATGGCAGACGATTACGAAAACACATCCCCTGAAGAGCAGGCGCTGGCCGATGAATGGGCTTCGGCACTGGCCGAGGCGGGTGATGCCGATCAGGACGATATCGACGCCCTGTTGAATCAAGGCCCGGCTTCGGCACCATCGCCGCCCCGCGCGCCGCTGGAAGAGTTTGGCAGTAGCCCCAAGGGCGCGCCGATTCAGGCCGGACTCGAAGGGCCGAATCTGGACGTGATTCTGGACATCCCGGTTTCGATCTCGATGGAGGTCGGAAGCACCGAGATCAGCATCCGTAATCTCTTGCAGCTCAACCAGGGCTCCGTAGTCGAACTCGACCGTCTTGCGGGCGAGCCGCTCGATGTACTGGTCAACGGCACCCTGATCGCCCACGGTGAAGTGGTGGTGGTGAACGAGAAGTTCGGCATTCGTTTGACGGACGTAATCAGTCCTAGCGAACGCATCAAGAAGTTGCGCTGATATGCGAATTCTGGCTTTCCTCCCGCTGCTGCTGGCCCTGCCGGCAGTGGCTGCCGAGCCCGCGGCAAACATGAGCAGTACCGGGATGGGCACGCAGATGACCAAGCTGCTGTTCGGCCTGTTGCTGGTGATCGGTCTGATCTTCGTGCTGGCCTGGCTGCTGCGGCGAATGCAGCAGATCAACCCGCGCAGCAATCAGGCGATCAAACTGATCTCCAGCCACGCGCTGGGCCCTCGCGATCGACTGGTGCTGGTGCAGGTCGGAAGTGAGCAGGTGCTGCTTGGGTTGAGTGCTGGTCGCATTACACCGCTGCATGTACTCAAGGAGCCGGTGCATCTGCCGGACGCCGAGCCTGCCAATCCGGAGTTTGCCCAGCGCCTGATGGAGCTGCTTGGCCGGGACCAGAAGGACAAGCCCTGATGCTTCGATTGTTGCTGGCGGTCCTGCTGGTGCTGGCCGCTCCGTTTGCCGTGGGTCAGGACGCCGGTGGGCTGATCATGCAGGGTGACAATCCGCTGTCGATACCGGCGATCACTCTGAGCACCGACGCCGAAGGGCAGCAGGAATATTCGGTCAGCCTTCAGATTTTGCTGATCATGACCGCGCTTAGCTTTATCCCGGCGTTCGTCATGCTGATGACCAGCTTCACGCGGATCATCATCGTGTTTTCCATCCTGCGGCAGGCGCTGGGCCTGCAGCAAACTCCGTCTAACCAGATTCTCGTCGGGCTGACCATTTTTCTGACGCTGTTCATCATGGCCCCGGTGTTCGAGCGGATTAACAATGAGGCCGTCCAGCCCTATCTGAACGAGCAGTTATCCGCGCCGGATGCGATTGCTCGGGCGGAGGTCCCACTGAAGAACTTCATGCTGGCGCAGACCCGCGAAAGCGACCTGGAGCTGTTCGTACGCCTGTCTCGCCGGACCGATATCCTTACGCCGGATGCCGCGCCGCTGACCATTCTGGTTCCCGCATTCGTCACCTCCGAGCTGAAAACGGCGTTCCAGATCGGCTTCATGATCTTCATTCCGTTCCTGATCATCGACATGGTCGTTGCCAGCGTACTGATGGCGATGGGCATGATGATGCTTTCGCCGCTGATCATTTCGCTGCCGTTCAAGATCATGCTGTTCGTGCTGGTCGATGGCTGGGGCCTGATCATCGGTACGCTCGCCAGCAGTTTCGGCACGCTTTAGCGGAGCAAGGGAGACACGCATGACACCCGAAGTCGCGGTTGATCTGTTTCGTGAAAGCCTCTGGATGACGGCCATGATCGTCGGTGTGCTGGTGGTGCCGAGCCTGCTGGTCGGTCTGGTCGTGGCGATGTTTCAGGCGGCTACCCAGATCAACGAGCAGACACTGAGCTTTCTGCCGCGCCTGCTGGTGATGCTGATGACGCTGATCTGGGCCGGACCCTGGCTGGTCCGCGAGCTGATGGAGTACACCGAAGGCCTGATTCAGAACATCCCGATGATCATCGGGTAACGATCATGACCCTTTTCTTGCGCAGGGCACGCGCCAGTGCTTGATCTCAGCGATGCGCAGATTGGCGGCTGGGTTGCGCAGTTTCTGTTGCCCCTGTTTCGCATCGCGGCATTGCTGATGAGCATGCCGATCATCGGGACTCAACTGGTGCCGATGCGGGTTCGCTTGTACCTGGCGGTCGCGATCGCCGTAGTGTTGGTCCCGGGGTTGCCGCCTGTACCAGTGGTGGACGCGCTGAGCGCGCAGGCGCTGGTGCTGATTGCCGAGCAGATCCTGGTCGGGGTGATGCTGGGGTTCGTGCTTCAGCTGTTCTTTCAGGTGTTCATCGTCTCGGGGCAGCTACTTGCCATGCAGATGGGGTTGGGCTTTGCATCGATGATCGATCCGGCTAACGGCGTCTCGGTGCCAGTGATTGGCCAATTCTTCAACATGCTGGTGATCCTGCTGTTTTTCGCCATCAACGGGCATCTCGTCGTGCTGGAGATTCTCACTGAAAGCTTCACCACGCTGCCGATTGGCGGCTGGCTGGTCGGCACCAATCACTTCTGGGAAGTCGCTGGCAAACTTGGCTGGGTGCTGGGCGCCGGGTTGTTGTTGGTGTTGCCGGCGATCACTGCGTTGCTTGTGGTCAACGTGGCCTTTGGCCTGATGACGCGCGCGGCACCGCAGTTGAATATTTTCTCGATCGGCTTTCCGCTCACACTGGTGCTTGGCCTGATCATCGTATGGATCGGGATGGCCGACATCCTTGCCCAGTACCAGATTTTCGTCAGCGAAGCGCTGGCGATGCTGCGCGAGCTGATCGGTCTACGCTGATGCCTATACCTTCCTTACTGCTGCCGGAGGCCAACCATGGCTGAGAGCGAAAGTGGCGCCGACAAAAGCGAGGAACCCACCGAGAAACGTATTCGCGAATCGCGGGAGAAGGGCCAGCTGGCTCGCTCCAAAGAGCTGAATACGGTGGCGGTGACGCTTGGTGGTATCGGCGGGTTGCTCGCTTCGGGCGGCAGCCTGGCGGGCAGTCTGATGGCGATGATGCAGGGTGGTTTCGAGCTGAGCCGCGAAACCGTGCTCGACGAATCGGCCATGGTACGGCTGTTGATGAGCAGCGGCATGATCGCGCTTGAAGCCATCATGCCGCTGCTCATCGTGCTCCTGATCGTGTCCATCATCGGGCCGATATCCCTCGGCGGCTGGCTGTTCTCGGCCAAGTCAATGGCGCCCAAGTTCAGCCGCATGAACCCTGGTCCTGGCTTGAAGCGGATGTTCTCAACTCATGCACTGGTGGAGCTGCTCAAGGCATTAGGCAAGTTTCTGGTAGTCCTCGCGGTGGCGCTGGCAGTACTCAGTGCCTATCAGGATGACCTTCTCTCTATCGCCAAGCAGCCTCTAGATCTGGCCATCATGCACAGCGCCGAGGTGGTGGGCTGGTGCGCTTTGTGGATGGCCTGCGGGCTGATTCTCATCGCCGTCGCCGACGTGCCCTTCCAGCTCTGGAGTAACAAGCAGAAGCTGATGATGACCAAGCAGGAAGTACGCGACGAATACAAGGACAGCGAGGGCAAGCCCGAGGTCAAGTCGCGGATCCGGCAGCTGCAACGCGACGCGGCTCAGCGCCGGATGATGCAGGCCGTGCCGGAGGCCGATGTGGTCATCACCAACCCGACCCACTTCGCCGTGGCGCTGAAATACGACGGCAGCAAGGGCGGAGCGCCAATGTTGGTGGCCAAGGGTGGCGACTTCGTTGCGTTGAAGATCCGCGAAATCGCCAATGAGCATCAGGTTACCGTGCTCGAATCGCCGGCTCTGGCGCGGGCGGTGTACTACTCGACTGAACTGGATCGGGAAATCCCGGCGGGGCTGTATCTCGCAGTGGCGCAGGTGCTGGCCTATGTCTATCAGCTGCGCCAGTATCGAACCGGTAAAGGCAAGCGCCCCGACCCTCTGAACAATCTGCCGATTCCGCCAGACCTTCGCAGGGATGAGTGAAAGGCGCTAGAGCGTTATGCAGTCGTCATAACGGCGGATGAATAAATCGTCGCTGCGGTCAGGAAGTGGTAGAGCGGGGCGGGACAGTCCGCTCCGCATAAACGGCAGGGCAGGGCTAAACCCACTGCGTGCGAATCAGTCGCACGCTACCCCGCCCGTTAACCGCCCACGTTTTCATCGGTACGCCCGATTTACTCGATCAGACCACAGGCAACCCGAGCGCCCCCGCCACCGAGCGGCTCAGGGTGGTCGGAGTGGTTATCACCGCCCTTGTGGACCATCAATGCCAGGCCCTTGATGTCGCCAAGGCTTTTCAGGCGTGGCGCCAGAACAGGTTGAGCGGCTTTGCCGTCGCTGCCAACCATCAGTGCCGGGAGATCACCCATGTGGCCGTCGCCCCACGGCTCGTCGTGCTTGCCGGTGTTCTTTGGATCCCAATGGCCACCTGCTGCCCCCGCGGGAACTGGCTTGCCGTCCTTGTCCTCGGGGCCACAGCTGCCCTTGGCATGGATGTGGAAGCCGTGGGTGCCGGGTTCGAGGCCTGACAGCTCGGGGCGGAAGACCAGCCCGTATTCGTTGGTTTCGATCTTGACCGTGCCAACGGATTCGCCAACGCCTTGGGCGTTTACCGAATTGACCTTCACGTTCAGCGTTTCGGCCTGTACGCCGAGTACCGTGCAGCCGGCAATTGCCGCGATGATCCACTGTTTCATGGGTAGCTCCTGTGACTGTTCATGGCGGTCGCGCCACCAGATGAGTTGTCGGGCGATCGAGCCGCCACGACGACGCCTCTCGTGAGACTACCCGGGGTGCCGTCGGTTCGTAATCGACGTGGTCGGCACTCGTCCGACGCGTCTGCGCAGCACTGTTTCAAAGTTGGACCCCTTCTTGCTATAGCCCTGGCAGGACGCTTTCTTGCGTCAATTCTTTGGTTCTGTCTGTCGGGGTCTACGTGGATCGCACGCAACTCATCAATATGCGCAATGGCCTGACGGGCGCAGGGCGCGGCAACCTCGGCGTGCCACTGCTGTTGCTCGTGATGATGGGCATGATGATGTTGTCGGTGCCGCCGTTCCTTCTGGATCTGCTGTTTACCTTCAACATCGCTCTGTCGATCGTCGTTCTGCTGGTCAGCGTATACGCGCTGCGCCCGCTGGACTTTGCCGTGTTCCCGACGATCCTGCTGGTGGCAACCCTGATGCGTCTGGCGCTGAACGTGGCGTCGACGCGGGTTGTATTGATCAACGGTCACGAGGGCGGCTCGGCTGCCGGCCATGTGATCGAAGCCTTCGGTAACGTGGTAATCGGCGGCAACTACGTCGTCGGTATCGTGGTGTTCGCGATCCTGATGATCATCAACTTCGTGGTGGTGACCAAGGGCGCTGGGCGTATTTCGGAAGTCAGTGCACGATTCACGCTTGACGCGATGCCCGGCAAGCAGATGGCGATCGACGCCGACCTCAACGCCGGATTGATCGATCAATCCGAAGCCAAGCTGCGCCGTGTCGAAGTTGCCTCCGAAGCGGACTTCTACGGCTCCATGGACGGTGCCAGCAAGTTCGTGCGCGGCGATGCCATTGCCGGCCTGCTGATCCTGTTCATCAACCTGATTGGTGGCGTCGGCATTGGTATGGTTCAGCATGGGATGAGCTTCAGTGAAGCCGGCCAGGTATATGCACTGCTGACCATCGGTGACGGCCTCGTCGCTCAGATCCCGTCGCTGTTGCTGTCGACCGCTGCAGCCATCATGGTGACCCGCGTCACCAGCTCCGAAGACATGGGCCAGCAAATCAACCGTCAGATGTTCGCATCGCCGAAAGCACTGGCGGTTTCGGCAGGCATCATGATCGCCATGGGCCTGGTACCTGGCATGCCCCACATGTCCTTTCTTGGTCTCGGTGGTGCCGCCGCTGGCGCTGCATACTGGATATGGCACCGTCAGAAGCAGGTCAAGCAGCAAGCCGAGCAGGAGGTGCAGAAGCAGCAGGAGCTACTCCCTGCACAGCGCACCGCTGAAACCAAAGAGCTGGGCTGGGATGACGTCACGCCCGTGGATATGGTCGGTCTGGAGGTCGGTTATCGGCTGATCCCGCTGGTAGACCGCAATCAGGGTGGCCAGCTGCTGGCGCGGATCAAGGGTGTACGCAAGAAGCTGTCGCAGGATCTCGGCTTCCTGATGCCGTCGGTTCACATTCGCGACAACCTCGATCTTCTGCCCAACGCCTATCGCTTGACGCTGATGGGGGTGAGCCTCGCCGAGGCCGAGGTCTATCCGGATCGCGAGCTGGCGATCAACCCGGGTCAGGTTTTCGGCCCGCTCAACGGAATCGCCGCCAAGGACCCGGCATTCGGTCTGGAAGCCGTGTGGATCGAGGCCAGCCAGCGAGATCAGGCACAGTCGCTCGGCTATACGGTGGTCGATGCTAGCACCGTGGTCGCGACGCACCTGAACCAGGTCCTCCACAAGCATGCGCACGAGCTGCTTGGTCATGAAGAAGTCCAGCAGCTGATGCAGCTGCTAGCCAAAAGCTCGCCAAAGCTGGCCGAAGAGCTGGTGCCCGGGATGATTTCGCTGTCGACGCTGCTGAAGGTGCTGCAGGCATTGCTTCAGGAGCAGGTGCCGGTACGTGACATCCGCACCATCGCCGAGGCCATCGCCAACGTAGCTGCCAAGAGTCAAGATCCCGCCGCGATGGTGGCTGCGGTACGCGTGGCACTGTGCCGCGCAATCGTGCAAAACGTTGTGGGGCTTGAGCCGCAGCTGCCTGTGATCACCCTTGAGCCAAGGTTGGAACAGATATTGCTCAACAGTCTTCAGAAGGCAGGACAAGGTTCGGAAGATGGCATTCTTCTCGAGCCGGGAATGGCCGAGAAATTGCAACGTTCTCTGGTAGATGCGGCACAGCGTCAAGAAATGATGGGTAAGCCAGCGATTCTGCTGGTGGCAGGTCCGGTCCGCGCGATGTTGTCGCGATTCGCCAGACTGGCAGTCCCCAACATTCATGTCCTGGCCTATCAGGAAATACCGGATAACAAGCAGGTCACCATCGTTTCGACGGTGGGTCAGAATTAACTGAGGGTAACAGGCCATGCAGGTCAAACGTTTCTTCGCAGCCGACATGCGTATCGCCATGAAGATGATTCGTGACGAGCTGGGCGCCGATGCCGTGATTACGGGTAACCGTCGTGTTGCCGGCGGCGTAGAGCTGACCGCTGTGCTTGATTACCCGATGGAGCCGGTAGCGGCCAAGCAGCCGAATGCGGAGCTTGAAGCCGAACTGCGCAAGACCCAGGCCCGTATCGCCAGTGCCCACGCTGAAGTGAGTGCGCCGGCGCGCAGTGCGGCTGGTCAGGATCGCCAGCTGAGCCCTGAGAAGCCTGCCGCAGCGCCAGCTCCGACGCAGAATTCATCGTTCGACTCCTCGCGTGCCGTCGAAGCGATGCAGTCGGAATTGCAGGGTTTGCGTGAGCTGATCGAAGTCCAGCTTGGCTCGATTGCCTGGGGCCATGAGCAGAGCCGTCGTCCTCAGCAAGCCGGCCTCTGGCGTCGCTTGCAGCGCATCGGTCTGCCGGCCGAACTGTCCCGCGCATTGCTGGAAAAGGTTTCCACCGTATCCGAGCCCCGTCAGGCCTGGCGCATGGTGCTCGCATACCTTGCGCAGTCGATCAAGGTCACCAAGGTTGAGCCGCTGGACGAGGGCGGTGTGATTGCCCTGGTCGGCCCGGCTGGTGCTGGCAAGACCACCACGCTAGCCAAGCTGGCTGCTCGCTACGTGCTCAAGCACGGCCCGCAGAGCATTGCGCTGGCCAGCATGGACAACTACCGCATTGGTGCTCAGGAGCAGCTCAAGACCCTGGGTCGTATTCTTGACGTGCCGGTGATTCAGATCGATCCAACCCAGCCGCTGAGCAAGTCGCTGGAATCGGTAGCCCGCAAGCGCCTGATTCTTGTCGATACTGCCGGCTTGCCAGCAAGCGACCCGATGATGCGCATACAGCTCGAAGCACTGGCAGAGCGGGGCATCCGGGCGAAGAACTATCTGGTGCTGCCGGCTACCAGCCAGAGCCAGGTGCTCAAGGCGACTTGGCATCACTATCGTCCGTGCGGGTTGGCGGGCTGCATTCTGACTAAACTGGATGAGGCTGGAAGCCTCGGTGATGTGCTTGGCCTGACCATCAGTCAGCATTTGCCCATCGCTTACCTCGCCGACGGTCCGCGAATCCCGGACGATCTGCATTTGCCGCGCAGTCACCAACTGGTCAGCCGTGCAGTGAGCTTGCAAACCGAGGAGAATCCCAGCGAGGAAACCATGGCCGACATGTTTGCCGGTCTGTACAACGGTTCCTCTCGGAAAGCCGGATGAACGCTTTGCTCCGTGACAGGTACAAAGAAGACGCGTTCTGGCTGAACGCATCGATAGCCCTAGGGCTCAAGCAAGAGATAGGCGTGTAGAAAATGGGTATTCATCCCGTACAGGTTATTGCAGTGACTGGCGGCAAGGGCGGTGTTGGCAAGACGAACGTGTCGGTCAATCTGTCCCTGGCCCTGGCCGAACTCGGACGCCGGGTCGTGCTGCTGGATGCCGACCTCGGTCTGGCCAACGTCGACGTGCTGCTGGGTCTGACGACCAAGCGCACCTTGGCTGACGTTATCGCTGGCGAGTGCGATCTGCGTGACGTTCTTATTCCAGGGCCCGGCGGCATTCGCGTCGTGCCGGCAGCTTCCGGCACCCAAAGCATGGTGCAGCTATCCACCCTGCAACACTCAGGGTTGATCCAGGCATTCAGTGATATCGGCAACGACATCGACGTGCTGATCATCGATACCGCGGCGGGCATTGGTGACGGTGTCGTGAGCTTCGTGCGTGCTGCTCAGGAAGTGCTGCTCGTGGTTACCGATGAGCCAACCTCGATCACCGATGCATACGCGCTGATCAAGTTGCTCAATCGCGATTACGGCATCAGCCGCTTCCGCGTACTGGCGAACATGGCGCATGCGCCGCAGGAAGGCCGCAACTTGTTCGCGAAATTGACTAAGGTGACAGAACGCTTCCTCGACGTTGCGTTGCAATACGTCGGCGCCATTCCGTACGACGAGGCGGTGCGCAAGGCGGTGCAGAAACAGCGCGCCGTGTATGAGGCCTATCCGCGCGCCAAGTGCTCGCTGGCATTCAAGGCCATCGCACAGAAAGTTGACACCTGGCCGCTGCCGGCATCGCCACGCGGTCATTTGGAGTTCTTTGTGGAGCGCCTGGTCAGGCCCGCCGCAGAGCCTAACCAATAAGCGGGCTGGAATCGGTATGTATAACAGCAAAGCTCAGGCTAAAGACTCGCAGTACCAGCTCATCGACCAGTACGCACCCTTGGTCAAGCGAATCGCCTATCACCTCCTGGCGCGTTTGCCGGCGAGCGTGCAGGTCGACGATCTGATGCAGGCCGGCATGATCGGCTTGCTGGAGGCGTCAAAGAAATACGACGCAGGCAAAGGGGCGAGTTTCGAGACCTATGCAGGTATCCGTATTCGCGGCGCGATGCTCGACGAGGTCCGCAAGGGTGACTGGGCACCGCGCTCCGTGCATCGCAATTCACGCATGGTCAGCGAGGCAATTCGAGCAATCGAAGCTAAAACCGGTCGAGACGCTAAAGATCAGGAAGTTGCGGCCGAACTTAAATTGAGTCTCGATGAGTACTACGGCATTCTGGGCGACACCCTGGGTAGCCGCCTGTTCAGCTTCGATGATTTGCTGCAGGAAGGTGAGCACGGTGAATTCGACGAGGATGCTGCCAGCACCCATCCGGAACCGTCCCGCGATCTTGAGGACGAGCGCTTTCAGCAGGCGCTGGCCGAGGCCATCAGCAACCTGCCTGAACGTGAAAAACTGGTGCTTTCGCTGTATTACGACGAAGAGTTGAATTTGAAGGAAATCGGCCAGGTACTCGGTGTCAGCGAGTCACGGGTCAGTCAGTTGCACAGTCAGTGCGCAGCACGTCTGCGGGCTCGGCTTGGTGAGTGGCGGGCCCGATAACGGCAGGTTTTGCAAAAAGCATTAGAGGCCGCTTACGAGCTTCATCCATGAGGCCCGCAACAGACCGTGAGCAGGTTCTGAGATTCGTGATTTACGGAGGTGTACTTGGACAAGAACATGAAAATCCTCATCGTCGACGACTTTTCGACCATGAGACGGATCATCAAGAACCTCTTGCGCGATCTGGGATTTACCAACACTGCCGAAGCAGATGACGGCACCACCGCGCTGCCAATGCTCAAGAGCGGCAGTTTCGATTTCCTCGTCACCGACTGGAACATGCCCGGCATGAGCGGCATCGACCTGCTGCGCGCAGTACGTGCCGATGAACGCCTGAAGCATCTTCCGGTGCTGATGGTTACCGCTGAAGCCAAGCGCGATCAGATCATCGAAGCGGCGCAGGCTGGCGTTAACGGATACGTGGTCAAGCCATTCACGGCTCAAGTGCTCAAAGAGAAGATCGAAAAGATCTTCGAGCGCGTCAACGGCTGAAGCAGTACCGCCGCGAGGGCACTATGACGCAACCAGACCAAAGCCTGGCAGAGTTCGAAGCAACTCTGAAGGCTCACGCACCCCAATTGATTGAAAGTCTGCAACAGGGTCGTTTCGACGAAGCGACGCAGATGTTCAATGAGCTCAATCAAGCGCGCAATCACGGGATTTACCTGGAAGTTGGCAAGCTCACCCGTGAGCTGCACAACGCCATCGTGAAGCTCGAGATGGATACCTGTGCCACCGGGGGTGATCCGTCACCGATCACCGATGCGACTGATCGGCTGTCGTACGTGGTGGAGATGACCGAGAAAGCGGCCAACCGCACCATGGACCTGGTTGAAGAATCGGCGCCCCTGGTCAATTACGTGAGTTACGAGGCGCAGAGCCTCACTGCCGATTGGCAGCGTTTCATGCGTCGTGACATGAACGCGGAGCAGTTCCGTGATTTGGTCAAACGCATCGATCAGTTTCTGCAGCGCACCATGAACGATGGCACCCAGCTATCGCAGAATCTCAGCGAAATCATGCTGGCTCAGGACTTTCAGGATCTGACCGGGCAGGTGATCAAGCGGGTAACCCGTCTGATCACCGAACTCGAAAGCAATCTGCTCAATCTTGTGCTTATGGCCGGCCAGGTAGACCGCGTAGCGGGTATCCAGCACGACCGCGACGCAATGCGCGCCGAGCAGGAAAAGAAAAAACAAGAAAAAGAACCTTCCAACGGTGAAGGTCCGCAGATGCATGCCGATATACGTGAGGATGTCGTATCCGGGCAAGACGATGTCGATGATCTGCTTTCGAGCCTGGGCTTTTAGGGGAAGGTGAATATGAGCTTCGACGCCGATGAAGAAATCCTCCAGGACTTCCTGGTAGAGGCCGGCGAGATTCTCGAACTATTGTCAGAGCAACTGGTGGAGCTGGAAAGCAGCCCCGACGACACAGCGTTGCTCAATGCGATTTTTCGCGGTTTCCACACGGTCAAAGGCGGTGCCGGTTTTCTCCAGCTGCATGAGCTGGTCGAATGCTGCCACATTGCCGAAAACGTCTTCGACATCCTGCGCAAGGGTGAGCGTCGCGTCGACTCGGAGTTGATGGATGTCGTGCTGCAGGCACTGGATTCCGTCAACGAAATGTTCACCCAGGTGCGTGAGCGTACAGCGGTGACACCGGCTACTCCGGAATTGCTGGCTGCGCTGGCTCGTCTGGCCGAACCGGCAGGGGCAGACTCTGTCGTTGAAACCATTGCCGAGCCTGAGCCTGAAGTGGCGTCGGCTGACAATGAATTCGAACAGTTTCTTGGCGCGCTGGACCAGTCCGCCGAGACCTCGGCTGCTGGTACTGCTGACGAGATCACTGACGACGAGTTCGAGTCGCTGCTTGATCAGCTCCACGGTAAGGGGCAGTTCGCTGCCGACGCGGCTCCAGCACCTGCTGCAAGCAACGCGGTAGTGGCCGACAAGTCAGCCGGCGACGAGATTACCGACGACGAGTTCGAGGCATTGCTCGATCAGCTCCATGGCAAGGGTCAGTTCGTTGAACCGGCTGCCGCTGCGCCAGCTCCCACTGCAGCCGCTGAGAGGCCTGCTGGTGCAGGTGGCGATGAAATCAGCGATGACGAATTCGAAGCACTGCTTGATCAGCTGCATGGCAAAGGCAAGTTCGAGCCTGAGGTGGCCGCTCCTGTAGCCGCTGCATCGGAGCCCGCTCCAAAGCCTGTGCAGGCTCCTCCTGCGAAAAAGGCCGCTGTAGCCAAACCTGCCGCAGCGCCTGTGCCGAGCAAGGCGGTTGCCGCGCCCGCAAAAGCGGATGCATCGTCCAAGGCCGCTCCGCCGCCTGAGAAGCCGGCGAGCGAAGCCGAGACAACTGTCCGAGTCGACACCGCGCGCCTCGATGAAATCATGAACATGGTTGGCGAACTGGTGCTCGTGCGTAATCGCCTGGTGCGTCTGGGTTCCAACAGCGCCGATGAAGCCATGGCCAAAGCGGTGTCGAACCTCGATGTAGTGACAGCCGACTTGCAGAGCGCCGTCATGAAGACGCGCATGCAACCGATCAAGAAGGTGTTCGGCCGCTTCCCGCGCCTGGTTCGCGATTTGGCCCGCAGCCTCAAGAAAGAAATCAATCTGGAATTGGTCGGCGAAGAAACCGACCTGGACAAGAACCTCGTCGAAGCCTTGGCTGATCCGCTGGTGCACTTGGTGCGCAACGCGGTCGACCACGGTATCGAAACGCCGGAAGAGCGCGAAGCGGCGGGTAAGCCGCGTACGGGGCGAGTCGTATTGTCAGCCGAGCAGGAAGGCGACCACATCCTGTTGCTGATCACCGATGACGGCAAAGGCATGGACGCAGACGTCCTGCGCGCCAAGGCGGTCGAAAAGGGCTTGCTGGACAAAGATGCTGCCGATCGTCTGAGCGACCTGGATTCCTACAACCTGATCTTTGCGCCGGGTTTTTCGACCAAAACCGAGATTTCCGACGTATCCGGCCGCGGCGTTGGCATGGACGTCGTCAAGACCAAGATTTCGCAGCTCAACGGCACGGTCAACGTGTTCTCTAACAAGGGTCAGGGTTCGCGCGTCGTCATCAAGGTGCCGCTCACGTTGGCAATCATGCCGACCCTGATGGTGATGCTGGGCAATCAGGCTTTTGCCTTCCCGCTGGTCAGCGTCAACGAGATCTTTCACCTCGACCTGTCGCGTACCAATGTGGTGGACGGTCAGGAAGTGGTCATCGTCCGCGACAAGGCGCTGCCGTTGTTCTATCTCAAGCGCTGGCTGGTGCAGGGCGCCGAACATGAGGAGCAAGGCGAAGGCCATGTGGTGATCCTGAACGTCGGCAATCAGAGCATCGGCTTCGTCGTCGATCAGCTGGTTGGGCAGGAAGAGGTCGTGATCAAGCCGTTGGGCAAGATGCTGCAGGGCACCCCGGGCATGTCCGGCGCGACCATTACCGGCGATGGGCGTATAGCCCTGATCCTGGACGTCCCGAGCATGCTCAAGCGGTACGCACGCCGGATCTGATCAGTAGCAAGCGGTTTTAAACGGACCGCTGTCGCTAGGAGTGTTTTATGGCAGTCAAGGTCCTGGTGGTGGACGATTCCGGCTTCTTCCGCCGCCGTGTTTCGGAGATTCTTTCCTCAGATCCCAATATTCAGGTGATTGGCACCGCTACCAACGGGCGTGAGGCAATCGACCAGGCGCTGGCGCTGAAACCGGACGTCATCACCATGGACTATGAGATGCCGATGATGGATGGCATCACGGCGGTCCGGCAGATCATGCAGCGGTGTCCGACACCGGTGCTGATGTTCTCTTCGCTTACTCACGAAGGCGCGCGGGTTACGCTCGATGCGCTTGACGCCGGCGCAGTCGACTTTCTGCCGAAGAATTTCGAGGACATCTCGCGCAACCCGAACAAGGTCAAGCAACTGCTCTGCGAGAAAATTCATACTATCTCGCGCAGCAATCGGCGCTTCAGCAGCACAGCCAGTTCACCTGCCACGGCGCCGGCAGCTCCGGCATATGGGGCACGTCCGGCCAGTAGTGCTCCGGCTGCTACACCCGCTGCTCGGTCCACTGCACCGGCACATTCCGCGCCCGTGCCAGCGCCCCGGCGCAAGTCATATAAGTTGGTGGCCATTGGTACTTCGACCGGCGGCCCAGTAGCGCTTCAACGCGTACTGACGCAACTGCCTGGCAATTTCCCGGCGCCCATCGTGCTCATTCAACATATGCCGGCTGCCTTCACCAAAGCTTTCGCTGAGCGCCTGGACAAACTGTGCAAGATCAGCGTCAAGGAAGCCGAAGACGGTGACCTGTTGCGTCCCGGCCTCGCGCTGCTGGCCCCGGGCGGTAAGCAGATGATGGTCGATGGACGTGGCGCAGTGCGGATCCTGCCGGGGGATGAGCGACTCAATTATCG
Source organism: Stutzerimonas stutzeri (assembly GCF_024448895.1). Classification (GTDB taxonomy): domain Bacteria; phylum Pseudomonadota; class Gammaproteobacteria; order Pseudomonadales; family Pseudomonadaceae; genus Stutzerimonas; species Stutzerimonas stutzeri_Q. The sequence continues at coordinate 411,463 of NZ_JAMOIC010000001.1, read as the reverse complement.
ACCCTGTGTAGACGTCACCTTTGGCTCTGCTGCCAAGGCGTTCGGCGACAAGGTGCTTGCGGTCGTGCTGACCGGAATGGGTGCCGATGGTCGTGAAGGGGCGCGCATGCTCAAGCAGAGCGGAAGCCAGGTATGGGCGCAGGATGAAGCCAGCTGCGTGATCTACGGCATGCCGATGGCGGTTGTGAAAGCCAATCTCAGCGACGCGGTTTACGGGCTCGACGACATCGGCCGGCATTTGAGTGAGGCGTGCCTCTGATGGATGTGCTCAGCCTTATCGGGCTGGTTCTCGCGTTCGTTGCGATCGTCGGAGGTAACTTTCTCGAGGGCGGCCATGTTTCCGCGCTATTGAATGGGCCAGCGGCATTAATCGTGCTCGGCGGTACGCTCGGGGCAGTCCTGCTGCAGACCCCCATGGCTGTTTTCATGCGTGCCATGTCGGTCGTGAGCTGGATACTGTTCCCGCCGCCGATCGACATGACCCGTGGCATCAGCCTGGTTACGGGCTGGAGCGCCACGGCGCGCAAGGAAGGGTTGCTGGGGCTCGAGCCTATTGCCGAGACCGAACCTGATCCCTACGCCCGCAAGGGCCTGCAGTTGCTGGTCGATGGTGCCGAGCCAGAGGTGATCCGCAGTATTCTCGAGGTGGACCTGTATACCCAGGAAACCCGTGATCTGCGTGCGGCAAAGGTGTTCGAAAGCATGGGCGGCTATTCGCCGACCGTAGGCATCATCGGCGCCGTGATGGGCCTGATTCACGTAATGGGCAATCTTGCTGACCCTAGTCAACTCGGAAGTGGTATTGCCGTTGCGTTCGTAGCCACTATCTACGGTGTGGCTTTCGCGAACCTGCTGGTGCTGCCGATGGGCAACAAGCTCAAAAGCGTGGTGCAGAAGCAGACGGCCTATCGTGAAATGCTGCTCGAAGGCGTTCTATCGATTGCCGAGGGTGAGAACCCTCGCTCGATCGAAATGAAGCTCCAGGGCTTCATCGATTAACTGACGGAATGCCAACGGCGCCATCGCCGCTGCGGTCCTGGGAACGAACATGGTAAAGGCTCAAGTCACAACTGCCGTCCGCCCAGGGTCTGTCACGCCGTGCTGCTTGAGCTGCGCGCAAAACCCCGGAGGCTTCTGAATGGGCCGCCGTCGCACTCATGAGGAGCCGGAAAACCACGAGCGCTGGCTGGTTTCCTACGCGGACTTCATCACGTTGCTGTTTGCCTTCTTCGTGGTGATGTATTCGATCTCTTCGCTCAATGAAGGCAAGTACAAGATCCTGTCGGATTCGCTGGTAGGCGTGTTCAGCCAGGTCGACCGTGCGGTCAAGCCGATACCGATTGGAGAAGAACGACCTCGAACCACTCAGCCCGATATCTCGCAGGTTGACGAGCCACTGTCATCGCAGGACCCCATCGATCCGCTGCAAAGCATCATGCAAAGCATGCAGCAGGCCTTTGCCGACCTCATCGACTCGAAACAGATCACGGTGCGTGGTAACGAACTCTGGGTCGAGATCGAGCTGAATTCGAGCCTGCTCTTCCCCAGCGGGGATGCGCTGCCGAACAATCATGCGTTCGATCTGCTGGAAAAAGTCGCCGGGATTCTGGCACCGTTCGATAACCCGATACACGTGGAAGGCTTTACCGACAACCTGCCCATTAATACCGACAAGTTTCCAACCAACTGGGAGCTCTCTGCGGCCCGCGCAGGCAGTGTGGTGCGCATGCTGGCGGCCGATGGTGTCGATCCGTCCCGCTTGGCCGCAGTGGGCTATGGAGAATTTCAGCCCATTGCCGATAACGCTACTGCAGAGGGAAGGGCGCGTAACCGGCGGGTGATTCTCGTCATATCCCGCAACCTGGATGTACGCCGCAGTGTCAGCGGGGTTGGTAGCGGAAATGCGCGAGCGGTGGACGGGACGGTTCAATCTGGCACACAACGTGCTGTTCCTTCTCCTCGTTAGGCACCGAACGCGGTGTCGTCAATTCTCCGTCGTCGGCGCTGCCGGCACGGCCGTTCCCGGTCTGGTTCAATCCGGATGGAAAGAGAGTTATGAGAGTCTGGGCTGTTGCCAATCAAAAAGGCGGGGTGGGTAAGACCACGACCTCCATTGCGCTTGCGGGCTTGCTGGCTGATGCCGGCAAACGGGTCGTCGCGCTCGATCTCGACCCCCATGGCTCGATGACGAGCTATTTCGGACATGATCCCGATAACCTCGAGCACAGCGTCTTCGACCTGTTTCAGCATCAGGGCGTGGTGCCTGAAGGCCTGCCCAGGCAATTGCTGTTGCCGACCAGTCATGAGCGTCTTTCGTTGCTGCCGTCGAGCACCATCCTGGCGACGCTGGAGCGCCAATCGCCCGGGCAGAACGGGCTGGGCCTGGTCATCGCCAAAAGCCTGTCGCAACTCTGGCAGGATTTCGATTACGCGATTATCGACAGCCCCCCATTGCTTGGCGTGTTGATGGTCAACGCGTTGGCGGCCAGCCAGCAGTTGGTCATCCCTGTGCAAACCGAATTTCTGGCGATGAAGGGATTGGAGCGGATGGTCAGCACGCTGAAAATGATCAACCGGTCCCGTCGCCAGGCGTTGCCTTACACCATAGTGCCGACCATGTTCGACCGGCGTACGCAGGCATCGATGAACACGCTCAAGGTGTTGCGCAACGGCTACCAGGAGCATCTCTGGCAGGCATTCATACCGATCGACACTCGCTTGCGTGATGCAAGTCGCGCAGGTGTCACGCCGTCCCAGCATGATCCGAACAGCCGCGGTGTGCTGGCATATCGCGCGCTGCTCAAGACCCTTCTGGCTGCACAAGCCTCGCCGCAGGTGGCCTGAATGACGACGTACGGGCATCTCCGTGGTTCAAGTTCGGCGTTGTTGCGGCCGATAGCCTATCCAGTGGGTTCGCACGAGTTGGTTTCATGAGCCGTACCGTTCTTAAAGAAAGCCGTTCACAACAGACGTTGCAGTCGTATCTCGACGCGCTTTTGCAGGATGCTGTCATTGGGCTGACCGAGTCGGTCAGTCACGACGAGTTCCAGGCAGCTGTGCTCGAGGAGCAGCAGCGCGACGTTCAGCGCGTGGTTCCGATGCTTCAGGTCGTCATGCCTGAGCCCGAGCCTGCACCCGAGCCGATGATCGCGCCAATAGTGGTCGAGCCGGAGGTATTGCTTGAGCTGCCGCCGGAGCTGCCGCCACAAGCGCCACCCGTGCCGGTCGAGCCGATTGCTGACTTCGTATCCCAGGACCAGACGCCTGGTGGACCGCCTGCCCGAATGAACAGCCAGCCCGAATGGGGCGAGGAGCCGTTCGAGTGCTTGCTGTTCGACGTGGCCGGCCTCACCTTGGCCGTGCCGCTGGTAAGCCTCGGTTCGATCTATCCGCTTGCCGGACATGATCTGACGCCGCTGTTTGGCCAGCCTTCCTGGTTCCTCGGCATACTGCCGAGTCAGGCTGGCAACCTGAAGGTGCTGGATACCGCGCGGTGGGTCATGGCTGAACGGTATCGCGATGATTTCCGAGATGGTCTTCAATACGTGATATCGGTACAGGGGTATGAATGGGGGCTGGCGGTACATCAAGTCAGTCGCTCGATTCGATTGGACCCCAAGGAAGTGAAATGGCGCTCGCAGCGCTCGCAGCGGCCATGGCTGGCCGGCACGGTGATCGACCATATGTGCGCGCTGGTAGACGTGGCTGCGCTTGCTGAGCTCATAGCCAGCGGCGCAACGCGTCATCTCAAGGGCGTGCCGTCGTAACGAATTGAACAATCACAGGGGCACGCAAGCGCCCCGAGCAATCGATAGAATCGACCGCCATCGCGGTACATGAAGAGGTGGGGCTATGAAGATGACTTCCGCACAGGGTTCCGATGATCCGGTCCTGCAGTGGGTAACCTTCCGTCTGGACAACGAGACCTATGGCATCAATGTGATGCAGGTTCAGGAAGTGTTGCGCTATACCGAAATCGCACCGGTGCCGGGTGCGCCCAGCTATGTGCTTGGCATCATCAACCTGCGTGGCAACGTGGTCACCGTGATCGACACGCGTCAACGGTTCGGACTGGAAACCGCGCCTGTGTCGGACAATACCCGTATCGTGATTATCGAAGCGGATCGCCAGGTCGTCGGCATTCTGGTCGATAGCGTGGCCGAGGTTGTTTATCTCCGCCAGTCAGAGATCGAGACAGCCCCTAACGTCGGTAACGACGAGTCGGCCAAGTTCATCCAGGGCGTATGCAACAAGAACAACGAGCTGCTGATTCTTGTCGAACTGGACAAGATGATGAGCGAAGAAGAATGGGCGGAACTTGAGAGCATCTGAGTCATGATTGCGTCGCTGGTGGCTGCGGTCGTCGTGCTTGCGCTGTGCTGCCTGGGACTGCTCGGCTGCTGCATCTGGCTGTTTAGGCGCCAGCGACAGCAAGCCGAGCTGCAAGCGCGTGAAAACGCCGCTCGCGACGAGCGAATCAAGGTGCTGGCCGCTCGGCTGGACACCTACCTCAAAGGCAGTGTGCGCATGGGCAAGGAGCTGCACGAGCTGTCTCGCGTCGTATCGCCGCTGCCGGACAAATTCAGCAAGCTGGAGCAACGCGATCCGAACAATTTCGTGTTCTCCCAGGCTGCCAAACTGGTCGGTATGGGTGCCAGCGTTGATGATCTGACGCAATCTTGTGGCCTGTCCCAGTCGGAAGCTGAACTGATGCGCAAACTGCATCAGGGGCGCCGCAAGCCGGACTAGCCTCCGCCTCATATCCTTTCGGCATCTCGGCGCTGCCCGCTGGTCAGTGCAGGGAACATTACAATCATTAATCCCTCCAATCTGGACAAGGCTTCGCCATGTCCGGTGCTCGCCTGTGCCTGTGAGCAAGGAGGATGTGATGCTGCGCATTCTGATGCTGTGTCTGTTGGCAAGTCCCGCTTGGCTTAATGCGGCTGAAGCACCCGTTGAGATTGATGGTGCGATGACCATCAGCGTCTCCCAAGCCAAGCAACTCCATGAGCTTGGCGCGGTGTTCGTCGACGTTCGTCCCCGACGCGAATGGGCATGGGGACATGTAGAGGGTGCGGTGAACATGGATCTGGCGCACGAGTTCTTTGGCCTTTCCCGTTCGGAGTGGCCAAGAAGCGTCCCGCTCGTGGTGTATTGCGACAGTGAAGTCTGTCCGGCCAGCGCCGAGGCGGTTCGGCTCGCGGTCCAGTGGGGATACCAGCAGGTGTTCTATTTCCGCCAAGGCTATTTCGCGTGGATGCTGGCGGACTTGCCGCAGCAGAAAGCTCAGCTAAAAGATGTCGCTACGCTTAATGCCTGGGTGCATTGAGCCGCGGGATGTCGGGCATGTCCGGTGTCGTTTGGCGATCGGTAAAGCCGGGTGGGCATTTGCCTTTCAAGTACCAGGCGAAGGCGATGATCTCGGCGATGGTGCGGTAAAGCGCCTCGGGGATCGCATCACCCAATTCCAGGCGTGCCAATAGCTTGACGAGCTCGGCGTTTTCATAGATGGGTACATCGTGCTCGCGGGCGATGGCCAAAATAGCTTCGGCCAGCTCGTCGTCGCCCTTGGCAGACAGGGTGGGCGTGGTCACCCCGTCATAGGTCAGTGCGATGGCCTGGCGTGGTGGGTTGGCGCTCATGCGGTTTCATCCACGAATCGTTGGTCTAGGGAAGTCCTGGGCCCCTGGGGAGGCGTGCCTTGTCGGCAAGCCAGTTCGCCCACGTTCAACCCGGCTGTGACCAGTCGCTGGCGCAGGTGATCGAGTTCTGCCGCGATCAGCGCAGCGGTGCGGCTGTTCTCAGCCCAAATCTGGCTCGACAGGCTGCCCTGTAGCAGCTGCGCTTGTACCTGAAGTGGGCCGAGAGGCGCGACATCGAAGGCGAGTTCGACCTTCCAGAGTGTTTCGGTTTTCTCCTTGCGATTTTGCTGGGCCTCTTCTTCGCGCTGGAATTTTACCTGTAGCGGGACGATGTCTCGCTGGTCGCGCATTGGCACCTCTATCTGCCAGGTCGTCACCTGCGTACCGTCCGGGTTGGTTTGGGTCTGGGCAAGGCTCGATAGCTGGTGAGTTTGCAGGCGCGATACCGCGGCCGCAGCGAGCTTCAGTATCAACTCCAGATCAGCTTCCTCATCGGCACCGGAAAGCAACCGTCCCGGCAGTGGAAAGCTCTGAGCCTGTTGCCGAATGTTCGGCTGCCCCAGCGCGCCAAGCGCGTTGCGGGCGAAAGCAGGTAAGGCCTGACCCAGCGCAGCGCCTGCTTGAGCGGCAGCCATTTGCCCGCCGCCCGGAAGGCCCGGCAGTTGAGCAATCAGGCGAAGCAGGGAGGCTTTCATATCGGCGGGCAGGTTGTCCGCTTCGCCGCTGAGCAGACCGCTCTCGAGGAACACACCGCTCCTGGCCAATGCTTGTGCGAGGACCTTGGCGTCGCCGAGTTTCTGCATGTCCGGGATCAGGCCAAGCAGTCGTTCAGCTGCACCGCGCAGTTGTTCAGGCACGGCATTGCCAGAACCAAGCGCGCCAAGCAAACCCTCCATCGATCCCTGTCGGCTGTGCTGTGCGGTCAGCTGCTGGCCCAGCAGGAGCTGATCGAGCCGACCACTGAGCGGCATGAACGCTAACGATTGATCACCCTGAACGCGCGCTGTTATCAGGCTGCCCGGCGCAAGAGGCATGGCCGATTCGACGTTGAGCTTCTGTCCGGCCAGCGGCGAGTTGAGCAGGCTGATTACGACCTTGAACAGGATCTTTCCATCCTGCTGGACCTGCTGACTGGCGGTAACCTTGCCTTGCACCACACTGCCTACTGGCAACTGAGACAGGTCGATGCTGCTCTGCGGCTGTCTACTGCCGGCTTGCAGTGCGGCCAGCAGACGGGTGTCGGATACGGCCGTGATCAGCATGGCCGCACCTGGTGCAGCGGCGCGGGGACTGCTGGTTTCGACGGTCGCCTGCCTGCCGTTGGCAAGAGTCAGGCGCAGCGTCAGCTGAAAGCTCTGCAGTGCCTCTTTGATGCTGACAACTTCAGCCTCGGCGCTTTCTCCGGCCAGCAACAGCCCCTGCATCGGTTGCAGCAGTTTCAACGCCAGATCAGCCGCCGCCGCTGCCGGGCGAGACGGTCCGGAGGCGGGGATTGCCGGAGTGCTTTTGATCTCGGTCATCTTACTTAAATGCTCTTACAACCTTTCGACATTGCGGCCTTTGGCGCCAGGGTTCGGCATGTATAATTCCGGCCGCCCGGCGTACCACGGTGTAACGGCCGGGCTCCTTTCATCTTGAGGTGGCCCTAGCGTGTCCAGTCCCTTCCTAGAAGCAGTGGCGCTTACATGCGAGCGAGACTGGCGCCTTCTGTTCGAGAGGTTAGACCTGCAGATCGCTAAAGGGGAAATGTTGCAGATCGCCGGCCCCAACGGCAGTGGCAAGACCAGCCTGCTGAGATTGCTTTCTGGTCTCATGCAACCCACCGCTGGGAAGGTGTTGCTCAACGGTAGCGATCTCGAGAGCCAGCGCGGTGAACTGGCCCGCAGCCTCTTGTGGATCGGTCATGCGGCCGGCATCAAAGGCCTGCTCACCTCTGAAGAAAACCTCAGCTGGCTGTGCGCACTGCATCAACCTGCGACACGCGACGCAATCTGGCAAGCCCTGGATTCCGTTGGGTTGCGCGGCTTCGAAGACGTTCCCTGTCATACGCTTTCAGCAGGCCAGCAACGACGCGTGGGTCTCGCCCGGCTGTATCTTTCACCACCACCCCTCTGGATTCTGGATGAGCCTTTCACCGCTCTCGACAAAAGCGGGGTCGCGCAGCTTGAGCGGCATCTGGCGGTGCATTGTGAGGAGGGTGGCATGGTGGTGCTTACCACTCATCATTCTCTAAATGAGAAACCGGCAGGTTTCCGCGAGATCGACCTCGGGCAGCGTGCCGCATGAGTAATGTCTTCACCTTGCTGCTGGCACGTGAATCGCGCCTGCTGTTTCGCCGGCCGGCTGAACTGGCAAACCCTCTGGTGTTCTTTGCCATTGTCATTGCCTTGTTTCCGCTTGCCGTCGGGCCCGAATCGCAATTGCTACAGACCATTTCGCCCGGGCTGATCTGGGTAGCGGCACTATTAGCTGTATTGCTCTCGCTAGACGGGCTGTTCCGCAGTGATTTCGAGGACGGCTCGCTCGAGCAGTGGGTCGTTTCGCCGCACCCCTTGGCGCTTCTGGTCCTCGCCAAGGTACTGGCACACTGGGCCTTCTCTGGGTTGGCGCTGGTTTTGCTGGCGCCATTGCTGGGGCTCATGCTGGGAATGCCGGTCAGCGCACTGCCGGTTCTGCTGATGTCGCTGCTATTGGGTACGCCGGTTCTGAGTTTGCTCGGTGCGGTTGGCGCGGCACTGACTGTTGGACTCAAGCGCGGTGGCCTGCTGTTGGCTCTGCTTATTCTCCCGCTCTACATCCCGGTACTCATTTTGGGCAGCGGTGCATTGCAGGCCGCGCTGCAGGGGCTGCCCGCACTCGGTTATCTGTTATGGCTTTCCAGCCTGACCGCTTTAGCCGTTACCCTGACACCCTTCGCGATAGCGGCCGGCTTGAAAATAAGCGTCGGCGAATGACGGATTGCACGATGGATTTACCCGATAGCGGAGCGCGCCTCGCCGATGATGGACGAGCGGCTTCAACAACGACGAGTTTACTGATCCCGAACAAGCGTCATGGGTCCGGTTTCGAGGCAGTATCGGCGTGCGTGCTGAATGTGAGGCGGGTTCTATGAACTGGACATGGTTCCACAAGCTGGGTTCGCCCAAATGGTTTTACGAGATCAGCAGCCGCTGGATGCCCTGGCTGGGCTGGGCGGCGTTACTGCTTGTCAGCGTAGGGGTGGTCTGGGGCTTGGCATTCGCGCCGCAGGATTATCAGCAGGGCAACAGCTTTCGGATCATCTATATACATGTGCCGGCTGCTTTTCTGGCGCAGTCTATCTACGTAATGCTTGCGGTGGCGGGTGTCGTCGGGCTGGTCTGGAAGATGAAGTTGGCCGACGTCGCTTTGCAGCAGGCGGCGCCCATTGGTGCCTGGATGACGTTCATCGCGCTGCTTACAGGGGCGGTGTGGGGCAAGCCCACGTGGGGTGCATGGTGGGTATGGGATGCGCGACTGACGTCGATGCTGATTCTGCTCTTTCTGTACTTCGGCATCATCGCGCTGGGGCAGGCCATTTCAAACCGTGACAGCGCTGCCAAGGCCTGTGCCGTGCTTTCCATCGTAGGTGTAGTGAATATCCCGATCATCAAATATTCGGTGGAGTGGTGGAACACCTTGCATCAGCCAGCCACCTTTACCGTGACCGAAAAGCCTGCCATGCCGGCGGAGATGTGGTTGCCGCTGCTGGTCATGGTGCTCGGCTTTTACTGCTTTTTCACCCTGGTGCTGCTGATGCGCATGCGACTCGAAGTGTTGCGTCGCGAGTCTCGTAGCAGCTGGGTCAAGGCCGAGGTGAAGGCCTTGGTAGGTAAGAAGTCATGAATTTCTCGTCGTTTTCCGAATTCATCGCCATGGGCAACCATGGTCTGTACGTCTGGACGTCCTACGGCATCAGCCTGGCGGTCCTGATTCTGAACGTGGCGCTACCCCTAATGGCGCGTCGGCGTTATCTGCAAGACGAGGCGCGCCGCATGCGCCGGGAGGATATGAAGTGAATCCTGTGCGCAAGAAGCGTCTGTTCATCATTCTGGCCATTCTGGCCGGTGTGGGTGTTGCGGTGACGCTGGCGTTGTCTGCTCTGCAAGAGAACATCAACCTTTTCTATACGCCGACTCAGATCGCCGCTGGCGAAGCGCCGGAAGGCACGCGAATCCGCGCCGGTGGGCTGGTAGAAAATGGGTCGGTATCGCGCAGCAAGGATTCGCTGACCGTGGCCTTCCGTGTCACGGATAACAACGAGACGGTCACCATCCAGTATCAGGGCATTCTTCCCGACCTGTTCCGCGAAGGGCAGGGCATCGTTGCCTTGGGGCGCGTCAACGCAGACGGTGTATTGGTTGCCGACGAGGTTCTGGCCAAGCACGACGAAAACTACATGCCCCCGGAAGTCACTCAGGCGCTGGAGAAGAGCGGGATGATGAAGCATTACGAAGGCGGAAAGCAGGAGTATGCGAAATGATCCCTGAGCTCGGCCATCTGGCCATGATCCTGGCGCTATGTCTGGCGATCGTGCAGGGCACGCTTCCTCTAATCGGTGCTTGGCGGGGCGACAGCCAGTGGATGGGCTTGGCGCAGCCGGCGGCCTGGGGGCAGTTCTCCTTCCTTGCATTCTCGTTCGCGTGCCTCACCTATGCGTTCATGGTGGATGACTTCTCCGTGGCCTATGTCGCGCAGAACTCCAACAGCGCACTGCCCTGGTATTACAAGTTCAGCGCAGTGTGGGGTGCTCACGAGGGTTCGCTGTTGCTGTGGGCCTTCATCCTTTCTGCCTGGACATTCGCGGTCGCGATTTTCTCGCGCCAGCTGCCCGAGGACATGCTGGCTCGCGTTCTAGGTGTAATGGGCTTGATCAGTATTGGCTTCCTGCTGTTTCTGATCGTCACTTCCAACCCGTTCGCGCGGTTACTGCCGCAGGCGCCGATGGACGGGCGCGATCTCAATCCTCTGCTCCAGGATTTCGGCCTGGTGGTGCATCCGCCGATGCTCTACATGGGCTATGTCGGCTTCTCGGTCGCCTTCGCCTTTGCGATCGCTGCACTGCTTGGCGGTCGTCTGGATGCGGCCTGGGCACGTTGGTCGCGCCCCTGGACGCTGATCGCCTGGGCCTTTCTAGGAACAGGTATCGCCCTCGGCTCCTGGTGGGCCTATTACGAGTTGGGCTGGGGCGGCTGGTGGTTCTGGGACCCGGTTGAAAACGCATCTTTCATGCCGTGGCTGGTTGGTACTGCCTTGATTCACTCGCTGGCCGTGACCGAAAAGCGCGGCGTGTTCAAGAGCTGGACGGTTCTGCTCGCCATTGCCGCATTCTCGCTCAGCCTGCTGGGTACCTTTCTGGTGCGCTCCGGGGTGCTCACCTCGGTGCACGCCTTCGCTACCGATCCGGAACGCGGCGTCTTCATACTGGCCTTCCTGCTGCTGGTAGTGGGGGGGTCGCTGACCCTGTTCGCACTGCGCGCGCCAGTGGTTAAAAGCCAGATCAGTTTCGGCCTGTGGTCACGCGAAACCCTACTGCTGGTCAACAACCTGCTGTTGGTCGTCGCCACGTCCATGATCCTGCTGGGTACGTTGTATCCGTTGCTGCTCGATGCGCTATCGGATACCAAACTCTCCGTTGGTCCTCCTTACTTCAATGCGATGTTCCTGCCGCTCGTGGGCGCCCTGATGCTGGCTGTGGGTGTAGGAGTCCTGGTCCGCTGGAAAGACACGCCGGCGAAATGGCTGTTTGGCATGCTCACGCCGGTATTGATCAGCAGTGCCGTTTTGGGTGGGCTTGGCTCGATGCTGTTCGGTGACTTCCATTGGGCGGTTTTGGCGGTATGCCTGCTGGCTGCCTGGGTGGTCTCCGCCAGCGTGCGTGACCTGCTCGACAAGACACGTCACAAGGGGTTGATCAAAGGTGTACGGAGCCTCGCGCCGAGCTATTGGGGCATGCAACTGGCACACCTTGGGTTGGTAGTCTGCGCGTTGGGTGTGGTGCTCACGAGCCAACAGAGCGACGAGCGCGACCTGCGCCTGTCGCCGGGTGAGTCACTCGAGCTGGGCGGCTACAGCTTCGTCTTCGACGGCGCCACGCATTTCGATGGTCCCAACTTCACCTCTGATAAAGGCACCATCCGCGTTTTCGAAGGTGACAAGCAGGTCGCCACCTTGCACCCGGAGAAACGCCTTTACACCGTGCAGCAGATGCCGATGACCGAGGCAGGGATCGATGCAGGCTTCACCCGTGATTTGTATGTGGCTTTGGGCGAACCGCTGGAAGACGGCGCGTGGGCCGTACGGGTGCATATCAAACCGTTCGTTCGCTGGATCTGGCTGGGCGCGCTGATGATGTCACTGGGCGGCGTACTTTCCGTCAGTGACAAGCGCTACCGGGTGAAAGTCAGAAATCGCGTGCGCGAGACACTCGGTCTGGCGCAGCAAGGAGCCTGACTCATGAAAAGACTACTGATGCTGTTGCCACTGGCGGTCTTTCTGGTCGTCGCAGTTTTTCTCTATCGCGGTCTGTTCCTGGATCCGACCGAGTTGCCCTCTGCGCTGATCGGCAAGCCGCTTCCTGCGTTTTCTCTGCCTTCTGTAGAGGATCAGCAGCAGCTGATCAGCGCGGAGCAAATCAAAGGCAAGCCAGCGCTGGTCAACGTGTGGGCGACCTGGTGTGTGGCCTGCAAGGTGGAGCACCCTGTGCTCAACAAGCTTGCTTCACAAGGCGTGGTCATCCACGGCGTCAATTACAAAGATGACAATGTCGCTGCACAGAAATGGCTCAAGGATTTCCACGATCCCTATCAGCTGAACATCCGCGATGAGCAAGGAACGCTGGGCCTGGATCTCGGTGTATACGGCGCGCCGGAAACCTTCATCGTCGACAAGCAGGGCATCATCCGCCACAAGTATGTCGGCGTAATCGATGAGCGCGTCTGGCGCGAGAAACTGGCGGCGCTGTATCAGGAACTGGTGGACGAATGAAACAGCTGATTCAGGGCATCCTGCTGGCGTTTTGCCTGGTGGGCGCCGCACATGCTGCGATCGACGCTTACGAGTTCAGGGATGAGGCAGAACGGCAACGATATCGCACGCTGGTCGAAGAGCTGCGTTGCCCCAAGTGCCAGAACCAGAACATCGCCGATTCCAATGCGCCGATTGCCATGGACCTGCGTCGCGAAATTTTCCGCATGCTGGAAGAAGACAAGAGCAACGAGCAGATCGTCGATTACCTGGTAGACCGCTATGGCGACTTCGTGCGGTACAAGCCGCCAGTCAATGCCAAGACGCTGCTGCTCTGGTACGGCCCGATCGCATTGCTGGTGCTTGGTTTCGTGGTGCTGGCGGTGATCCTTCGACGGCGTCGTCGTGGATCCGAAGCGCAGGCATCCAATTCTCTCTCCGAAGCCGAGCGCGCGCGCCTGGCTACGCTGCTGGATAAAAAAGACCCATGATCGATTTCTGGATAGGTGCGAGCCTGCTTTTACTGGCTGCCCTGGCGTTCCTGTTACTCCCATTGCTTCGAGGGCATCGCGCCCAAGCCGAAGAGGATCGGACAGCGCTTAACGTTGCGCTCTACGAAGAGCGGCTGGGCGAGCTGGCCACGCAACGCTCAGCGGGGACCTTGACGCCCGAACAGTTCGAGGCCGGACGTGCCGATGCCGCACGGGAGCTGCTGGATGACACCGAGGGCGGAGAGACTCATCGCATCAGCAATCTGGGTCGGGCGATTCCGTTGATCGCCGCTGTCCTGGTCCCGCTGTTGGGTTATGGGCTCTATATGCACTGGGGCGCCAGCGACAAGTTACAGCTGGCGCGTGAGTTCACCGAGCAGCCTGGATCGATGGCGGAGATGATCGAGCGCTTGGAGCGGGCGGTAAAAGCTCAACCCGAGTCCACTGAGGCATGGTATTTCCTGGCCAGAACCTACATGAATCAGGAACGGCCGGCGGATGCTGCGGGCGCGTATGAGCAGGTCGTCAAGCTGGCGGGGCGCGAGCCCGACGTTCTGGGTCAATGGGCCCAGGCGCTTTACTTCGCCGAAGACCGCCAATGGTCCGCACAGATGCAGGCGCTAACCGATGAAGCTTTGAAGGGAGATCTGCACGAAGTCACCAGTCTCGGCTTGCTGGGTATTGCTGCCTACGAAGACGAGCGTTTCGAAGAGGCCATCGGATTCTGGGAGCGGCTTGTGGCGACACTGCCGGCTGAGGACCCATCGCGTGAAGCAATTCAGGGCGGCATCGCCAGGGCTCGCGAGCAGATGGGTGAGCCTTCACTCAAGGCCGGTGACCAAGCTGGCAGCAAGGCTCCTATTGCTGCTGCCGATACGGGTATGACGGTCGATGTCCAGCTGGGTGCGTCACTGGCTGGGGAAGTGCAGCCAACTGATGCAGTGTTCGTATTCGCTCGTGCTGTATCAGGTCCGCCGATGCCTCTGGCGGTCAAGCGACTGACAGTTGCCGATCTGCCCGCCAGGGTAAATTTGAGCGATGCCGATGCAATGACTCCGCAGCTTCGCTTGTCAAACTTCGAGCAGGTCAGATTGTTCGCTCGCATTTCCAGAGATGGGGACGCTACTCAGGGTGAATGGCAAGGTAACAGTGAGCCGGTTGCCCCGGATGGCAAAGACACGATCAAACTGACCATCGATCAACCCGTAACGCCCAAATAATTAGGGCGGAGGCACTGATGTCGGAGCTGGTCTCTAACGCTGTCAATCGTTTGTCCAAAGCCGGCGGTCTCGTCACGCTGGCGTTGTTGCTGAGCGCCTGCGCCGGTAACCCGTATGAAACATCGGAACCCACGCGACAGCCGCCTCCGCCGATATCCGAGCCGCGTGAGCCTGTTGCCAGTCCTCCACCTGTACGTACACCGCCAGCGCCACGCCCACCGGCAACGCAGAAGAGCCACCCCCGTTACGCGCCGCCCCCGCATGCCGCTGCGCATTGGGACAATCGTCTGGGCGTCTACGTAGTGGAAGGCAAGGACATGTTCTATCGCGAGCGTCTTTATTATCGCTGGGACGGTGACTGGTACTGTGCCGGCCGGCCGGATGGCCCCTGGGAGCCCGTCGCACCACCCAGCGTTCCGACTGGCCTACGTAACATGCATTGAGATCAAACTTTCCTGCTGGAAAGCTAAAGCCATGGCAAAGGGTGCCGATAAGACCTTGGCACAGGCCATAATGTGTCGTCGTTACACGTGTTCGGTCGTAACCAGTTCATCCGGAGCGGATTCATGAGTGCAGCAGTCAAACGTCTTGAGGAAACCGGTACAGCCTTGCGCGATGCGATGGCGCAGCAGGATTGGACGGCCATTAGCGTTCTGGATCTGCAGTGCCGTCAGGTCGTCGAAGCTGCGATGGTCGAACCTCGCGATGATGACTCGACAATCCGTCAGCGACTCCAGGATCTCGTAGCGCTTTATCAAGAACTCGTGGCGGCATGCCAAGCTGAAAAGCGCCGAGTGGCTGATGAGCTGATCCAATTGAACCAGTCTCAGCAAGGCGCCAATATTTACAAGCTGTTCGGCTGAGACACACCGTTCGCGAGAGCCGCTCGCGACTTGCGGGCGTCGTAACGGCGCCGCACCTACCTCGCTCCGCTTCCTTCACCATCTTGCTCCACGTCAACAACAGGACGCATTACTAGTCGTTCTGTCGTTGAATCACGTCATAAATTTGACTCAAGCCAATTTTTTTTATTAACTACGGTCATCTGCCAAAAGACGCAACCGTGTACGACGCGTGCGCAGGCTTTCTTTCCAGCCTTCAGAGCAAAAAACAAGATGTGGCGTGAAACCAAGATTTTGTTGATCGATGACGATCATGATCGTCGTCGGGACCTGACGGTGATTCTCAATTTTCTCAGCGAGGATCATCTCTCCTGTGCCAGCAGCGAATGGCAGGGTGCAGTCGAGTCATTGGAATCAAGTCGCAGCGTACTTGGGGTCCTGCTGGGCGAGGTGGCAGCTAAAGGCGGCGCGGTCGAACTGCTGAAACAAATCAGCAAGTGGGACGAGAATCTGCCACTGATGCTGATCGGTGAGCCGGTTCCCGCGGAATGGCCGGACGAAATTCGCCGACGGGTCCTGACCAGCCTGGAAATGCCGCCGAGCTATAACAAACTGCTCGATTCGCTTCACCGCGCCCAGATCTACCGGGAAATGAACGACCAGGCGAAGGCGCGTGGACGGCAACGCGAGCCGAATCTTTTCCGCAGCCTGGTGGGTACCAGTCGTGCCGTCCAGCATGTGCGACAGATGATGCAGCAGGTTGCTGATACCGAGGCGAGCGTACTGATCCTTGGGGAGTCGGGAACCGGTAAGGAAGTCGTTGCGCGTAACCTGCATTACCACTCAAAGCGCCGTGCCGGGCCTTTCGTCCCGGTCAACTGCGGAGCGATACCTGCTGAGCTGCTCGAAAGCGAGCTCTTCGGGCACGAGAAGGGCGCATTTACGGGCGCGATCACGTCCCGTGCTGGCCGTTTCGAACTGGCTGATGGCGGAACGCTCTTCCTAGACGAAATTGGTGATATGCCGCTGCCGATGCAGGTGAAGCTGCTGCGAGTGCTGCAAGAGCGCACATTCGAACGAGTCGGCAGTAACCGAACGCAGAATGCCGATGTACGCATCATCGCTGCGACACACAAAGATCTCGAAAAAATGATCGTGGACGGCAGTTTCCGTGAGGATCTGTACTACCGCCTCAATGTATTCCCGATTGAAATGGCTCCTCTGCGCGAGCGCATCGAGGACATTCCGTTGCTGATGAACGAACTCATCTCGCGCATGGAGCATGAAAAGCGGGGGTCAATTCGTTTCAACTCGGCCGCGATCATGTCGCTCTGCCGTCACGACTGGCCGGGTAACGTCAGGGAGCTGGCCAATCTCGTTGAGCGCATGGCCATCATGCATCCATACGGCGTGATCGGTGTGATGGAACTGCCCAAGAAGTTCCGCCATGTAGATGACGATGACGAGCAGTACGCTATCGGTGTTCACGACGAAATGGAGGAGCGCGCAGCAATAAACGCGCCCATCATCGCTTCCGATGCACACACCATGCTTCCCGCTGAAGGCCTCGATCTGAAGGATTACCTGGGTAATCTTGAGCAGGGCCTTATCAAGCAAGCGCTCGATGATGCGGGCGGTGTTGTGGCCCGCGCTGCCGAGCGGCTGCGGGTGCGGCGAACAACGCTGGTGGAAAAAATGCGCAAGTATGGAATGAATCGTCGAGAGGACGACGACCTCGACGAGTAACTTCTAGGTTGCGCCGCTCTCATCTGCGGCGTGGCCTTTCCTTTCGTTGCCCTTGCCGGGCATGATCCTTGCTGACTCACATATCACCGACCATCTTTTTGACGGATACGCGTGCTTGTGACTTCAGCGACCTGCTCAACAGATCCAATCCTTCTTCCCGTTAGGGCTGCGACCGGCCGCGAGCTTGAACAGTCGCTTGCGCTGTTCAACGAGATTTCCGGGCGACTCGGCGAATCCCAGCAGCTACTGCATTCCCGCGTGGCTGAGCTTGAGGGGCAGTTGGCAGAGGCTGCTGCACAGCGGCTTCAGGAGTTCGATGAGAAAGAGCGCCTGGCGAGCAGGCTGCAGAGTCTGCTCGACCTGTTGCCTGGCGGCGTGATCGTCATCGATGGCCAGGGCCTGGTCCGTGAGGCGAATCCGGTGGCTCACGAGCTGCTGGGCGCGCCGCTTGAAGGTTCGCTATGGCGGGATGTCATCGCTCGCAGCTTCGCCCCGCGCAGAGACGATGGCCACGAAATTTCCCTCAAGGATGGACGGCGTGTATCCATCGCCACACGATCGCTGAACGGCGAGCCTGGCCAGCTTGTTCTTTTGACCGACCTTACCGAGACGCGACGGCTGCAGGACCAACTGGCAAGGCACGAGCGCCTGTCTGCTCTCGGGCGTATGGTCGCTTCGCTGGCGCATCAGATCCGTACTCCGCTTTCCACTGCACTGCTGTACGCAAGCCATCTGGAGCAGGGCGGGTTGTCCACCGAACATCAGCAGCGATTTGCCGGCCGTTTGAAGGACCGGCTCAACGAACTGGAGCATCAGGTGCGCGACATGCTGGTGTTCGCCCGAGGTGACCTGCCACTCGAGCACCGGCTGATGCCTGTGGATTTGATGAGGGCTTTGCGTACCGCCGCGGAAGCACATCTGGGGCGGGTGCCCGTGCGGTGGCAGTGCGATGCGCGCAACGGTTTGCTGTTGTGCAATCGGGACACCCTGGTCGGTGCGCTGCTCAACCTGATCGAAAATGCGTTGCAGGCCATTGGTGTCGATCCCAAATTGAAGGTGCATGTATATGCGCGCGCGACGTCGCTGCGTATCTGCATCAGCGATAACGGGGCGGGAATCGATGACATGACCCTGGAGCGCCTCGGGGAGCCGTTTTTCACCACCAAGGCCACCGGAACGGGCCTTGGATTGGCTGTCGTCAAATCGGTCGCACGCGCCCACTCTGGCTCGTTCGAACTACGCTCTCGCCCCGGGCGAGGCACTTGCGCCACGGTGATGTTGCCGTTGCTTCCGTTTTCGCCTGCAGAGTCGGAGTAGGTCATGACGGCGAAGGTCCTTCTGGTTGAGGATGATCACGCACTGCGCGAGGCGCTGGGCGACACCCTCGAGCTCGGCGGCTACCCATACCGTGCCGTCGACTGTGCCGAGGCTGCCTTGCGCGCTCTGGATGAAGAGCCTTTCGGGCTGTTGGTCAGTGACGTGAACATGCCCGGTATGGACGGCCATGCATTGCAGGTGCTGGTTCGCCAACGGTACCCGCAGGTACCTGTTCTACTCATGACCGCTTTTGGCGCGGTAGACCGTGCCGTCGAGGCCATGCGGCAGGGCGCAGTCGATTATCTAGTCAAGCCCTTCGAACCCAAAGTGCTGCTTGGGCTGGTCGCTCGACACGCGTGCGGGCAGCTGAACGCGGCGGATATGCAGGGGCCGGTCGCGGTCGAGCCTGCGAGCCGCCAGCTATTGGCACTGGCGACACGGGTCGCGCAAAGCGATTCGACGGTACTGATCTCCGGCGAATCCGGGACCGGAAAAGAGGTGCTGGCGCGCTTTATCCATCAGCAATCGCCGCGGGCTGAAAAACCATTCATCGCCATCAACTGTGCGGCGATCCCAGACAACATGCTCGAGGCCACGCTGTTTGGCCACGAGAAGGGCGCATTTACCGGTGCCATCGCCACCCAACCAGGCAAGTTCGAGCTGGCAGACGGCGGTACGCTGCTGCTAGACGAAATATCCGAGATGCCCTTGGCTTTGCAAGCCAAGCTGCTGCGCGTACTCCAGGAGCGTGAAGTTGAGCGCGTCGGCGGCCGAAAGCCGATACCGCTGGACATTCGCATTCTTGCCACCACCAACCGCGATCTTGGTGGCGAGGTTCGAGGCGGTCGTTTCCGCGAAGATCTGTTCTATCGCCTGTCGGTATTCCCGCTGGCCTGGCCCGCGTTGCGCGAACGTCCAGCCGATATCGTGCCGCTCGCCGAGCGGCTGCTCACCAATCACGCGATGAAAATGCGTCAGCCGAGCGCAAGGCTCACTGCCGATGCCCGTCAATGCCTGATCGGCTATGCGTGGCCCGGGAACGTGCGAGAGCTGGACAATGCTATCCAGCGAGCGCTGATCCTCCAGCAGGGTGGACTGATTCGCCCGGACGATCTCTGTCTCACTGCTACTGGGGGTTTCGCCTCGCTTTCGTCAAATGCGGTTAGCGATGACACGCAGATGTTGCCTTTGGCCGTGGCGGTGCCGCCTGACGCACCTGGCGA
This sequence comes from Stutzerimonas stutzeri, assembly GCF_024448895.1. Taxonomy (GTDB): domain Bacteria; phylum Pseudomonadota; class Gammaproteobacteria; order Pseudomonadales; family Pseudomonadaceae; genus Stutzerimonas; species Stutzerimonas stutzeri_Q. The sequence continues at coordinate 391,998 of NZ_JAMOIC010000001.1, read as the reverse complement.
CCTGGGTGAAGACCTGCGCCGGCGCGAGTTCGAGCTCATTCTCGAGACCCTGCGCGCCGAGCGGGGGCGCCGTAAAGAGACGGCGGACCGTCTTGGAATCAGCGCGCGCACGCTACGCTACAAGCTTGCTCAGATGCGTGACGCCGGAATGGATCTGTAGGCCCACGGATGCTCCAAGACGTTATCAAGCAAGCCCACCGGCTCTGATAAGCTCGCCCAACGTCGCTCATGAGGATTCGGATGTGGATGAAGCGTTTTGGCAGCGCCGTTGGACACGCAACGAAATTGGTTTCCACCTCAATGAGATTAATCCCTACTTGCGCCGACACTGGCAGTCCCTGGGCTTGGCCCACGGTAGCCGCGTGCTGGTCCCGCTATGCGGGAAAAGCCTCGACATGGCCTGGCTGGCCGACCAGGGGCACAGCGTGCTGGGAGTGGAGCTGAGCGAGCGCGCGGTTGAAGATTTCTTCGCTGAACGTGGGTTGGTCGCAGATGTGAGCGTCCACGATAAATTCAAAGTCTTTCGTTCCGGTTCGATGGAAATCTTCTGCGGCGACTTCTTCGCACTCAACCGGGCCGATGTTGCCGATTGCCAGGCGATATATGACCGGGCCGCGTTGATCGCGATGCCAGACGGCATGCGTCAGCGTTACGTCGAACATCTGCTGAGCATCCTCCCGCCAAGCAGCGTGGGTCTCCTGATCACGCTGGACTACCCGCAGGAACAAATGGCCGGTCCGCCGTTCGCTGTGGGTGAGGATGAAGTCTATCGGTGGTTGAGCTCGCGCTGGAATATCGAGTTATTGGAGCGAGCGAACGTACTCGATGAAAGCAACTGGAAGTTTCTCCAGCGCGGCCTGACCCGTTTGGATGAGTGCTGCTACAGACTCGACAGTCGCGAGTAACAGCGGCCTTTGCCGCCAGTGCTGTATGGCTTATGAAAAACAGATCGCCGCGGCTCGCTTGACCCCAGAGCCCCGGCGTTTCAGCTCACCGCCTATTACGATGGAGTTCGCTTCCTTCTGTTACTGGCTGCGCTGTAGCTGTCGGATAAAGACATCTGCTTCGTCTATCGCTTGCTGCATATCGGCCAGTAGCTGATCGACATTACCTTCGAGCGTGCGGTACTCGCCCTGCAGTGCGCCAATCGCGCGAGCGTTGAGGTTGTGCTTGAGGAACAGCACCTGATCGCGCAACACGTTCAGCACAGGATCGATACGCTTTTCAGCTGCCTTCATGCGTTGTAGCAACACGCGATAGTCCTTTTGCGTTCGCTCAAGATCCTTGGCGCTGGCGGCTTTCAGGCTGGCGTTGCTGTACTCTCCGAGCTCCTTTTTCCACTCCTTGAACAAAGCGTTCGCCACATCTTCGACAGCGGCGATCCTGTTACGCACATCAGCAGCGCTTTTCTCGCTGGCTTCGAATTCGCTGTTCAAGGCTTCATAGCGCTCTTCCAGCTTGCCACCTTTGACTTCCACGACGCTGCGGTAGCGCTCCAGTGCATCCTTGAATTGCTCCTTGGCTTGCTGCTGCGAATCGCGGGCGTCCTCGACCCGATCCACGAGAATATCGCGCTTATGCAGCCCGACCTTTTCCATTGCGGAATAGTAGGCGCTTTGACAACCAGTCAGGGTGAGCAGGGCAAGTGTGAATAGCAGGACGTGGCGCATGGTGAATCCCTTGTGCGATGAATGCGCTTGCTTCGACAGGCACACAGCCACTATGTGCAAATCCAAGGCGAAAAAAAGGGCAGCTGATGCTGCCCTTTTAGGATTGGCTGGCTTATCCGCGCTGGCGCAGAGCTTCGATACGGTCTTCAAGTGATGGGTGAGTCATCAGCAATCCGGCCAGGCCATTGCGCAGGGAGCCGTTAATGCTGAATGCCTTGAGGCTGTCCGGCATGTCGACCGGTACGCCTTGTTCTGCGCGCAGTCGCTGAAGCGCGCCGATCATTGCGCTAGTACCGGCCAGTTGGGCGCCCGCTTCGTCGGCGCGATACTCTCGTTTACGAGAGAACCACATCACGATAATGCTGGCGAGAATGCCCAGTACCAGCTCAGCGAATATCGTCGCAACGAAATAGCCGATGCCGTGGCCGTCTTCATTTTTCAGGATCGCACGATCGACGAAGCTGCCGAATATACGCGCGAAGAACATGACGAAGGTGTTCACAACGCCCTGAATCAACGCCAAGGTCACCATGTCACCGTTGGAGACGTGGCCAATCTCGTGGGCCAGTACGGCCTTGACCTCATCTGGCGAGAAACGCTCCAGAAGACCCTGACTCACCGCAACCAGCGCGTCGTTCTTGTTCCAGCCTGTTGCGAATGCATTCGCCTCGTAAGCGGGGAAGATACCCACCTCAGGCATTTTGATACCGGCATCGCGGGACAGCTGCTCCACCGTCTGCAGGAGCCACTGCTCGTGGCGCGTACGGGGTTGGCTGATGATCTCGGTACGGGTGCTCATCTTCGCCATCCACTTGGAGATGAACAGCGAGATCAATGCGCCCGCAAAACCGAATACGGCGCAGAAAGCCAGGAGGCTGCCGTAATTCTGGCCCGTGTAGCGATCCACGCCCAGGAGTTTCAGGGTGACACTGGCAACGACCAATACAGCCAGGTTGGTGGCCAGGAACAAGAAAATGCGCATCATGTTGCGGCGGACTCCAAGGGGAACAGTAAAGAACGATAGGCTATATAAGGTGCGCGCCAGTGCTATTCAACCAAGCGACTATTTCAAGCTATGTCGCTTCCCGCGCCGCTGCGCTCGGGATCAGTTGGTGCGACTGCTGAAGAGCTCGCGAGTCAGTCGCGCGAGTTGCTCGCTGTGCCCGTCGCGTAACGACTGGCGGATCTGGTGAGCCATGCTGGAATGCACGCGGCGAACGCTCGCTGGCAATTCACTATTTTTGGTCTCGGCCTCAGGCCGCGTGCAGGTCATGCGCAGAAATGCCTTCTCGGTCAGGACAACCTGGTCGAGGGCTAACTGTTGGATGGTGCTTTCATAGCGAAGGTAGCCTTCCTCGGCCAACCAGAGCAGCGCGCCGAGGCAGCTCTGGTGCCGCTTGCTGGGCAGGCCGAATTCATCAGGTTCCTCATGACCGATCAGATCTTCGACGTAGAGCGTGATCTTTCGCGGGAAGGCCTGATAGAGCATCAGCAGGCCCGCCGCAGCGTCACGGTAGAAGTCGTCGATCTGCAGATCCATCTGGGTTACTGGCTGTACGTCTTGAGGAAGTTGCCGATGCGCCCGATTGCCTGCTCCAGGTCATCTACCCGCGGTAGGGTAACGACGCGGAAATGGTCGGGCCATGGCCAGTTGAACGCGGTGCCCTGGACGATCAGCAGCTTTTCGGAAAGGAGCAGATCGAGCACAAACTTTTCGTCATTGTGGATGGGGCAGATCTTGGGGTCGATCCGCGGAAAGGCATACAGGGCCCCCATCGGCTTAACGCAACTGACCCCGGGGATGTCGTTGAGCAGCTCCCAGGTGCGGTTGCGCTGCTCAAGCAGCCTGCCAGCCGGCAGCACCAGATCGTTGATGCTCTGATACCCGCCCAGGGCGGTCTGGATGGCGTGTTGGGACGGCACGTTAGCGCACAGCCGCATGTTGGCCAGAATGTCGATCCCTTCGATGTAGCTCTGGGCCTTGTGCTTGGGGCCGGAAATAGCCACCCAGCCTGAGCGGAAGCCGGCCACCCGATAGGATTTCGATAGCCCATTGAACGTCAGGCACAGTACGTCCGGAGCCAGCGATGCGGTGCAAATGTGCACGGCATCGTCATACAGAATCTTGTCGTAGATTTCGTCAGAGAACAGAACCAGCTTGTGCTGACGCGCCAGTTCGACCATGCCTTCCAGGATTTCACGGGGATAAACCGCGCCAGTCGGATTGTTCGGATTGATCAGCACCAACGCTTTGGTATTGGGCGTGATCTTGGCCTTGATATCAGCCAGGTCCGGCCACCAGTTAGCTTGCTCGTCACAGAGGTAATGCACCGGCTTGCCGCCAGCCAGGCTCACCGCAGCCGTCCACAGAGGGTAGTCGGGCGCTGGGATCAGCACCTCGTCTCCGTTGTTCAGCAGTGCCTGCATCGACATCACGATCAACTCGGACACACCATTGCCAAGGTATATGTCTTCAATGGTGATGCCTTCTACCTGCTTCTGCTGGTAGTACTGCATGATGGCCTTGCGCGCGCTGAACAGGCCTTTGGAATCGCTGTAGCCTTGCGCCGTGGGCAGATTGCGGATCACATCCTGGAGGATCTCCTCCGGGGCTTCGAAACCGAACGGTGCCGGATTGCCAATGTTCAGCTTGAGGATGCGATGGCCTTCCTCTTCCAGGCGTTTGGCGTGCTTGAGCACCGGCCCGCGTATGTCGTAGCAGACATTGGCGAGCTTGTTCGATTTGCTGACCTGCATGATCCTGAGTGTCCCGAAGTGAAGACGCGCCCGACTCTATGATGGCTGGCGACGTTCTGGCATGAACCCGGGCGCCTTGGCAGTGTGAAACCTCGCTGCCAGACTAGGCGTCTAAGAGCAACGCATCATACGTGCGGCCTGACCACCGGAAAAGGTACAGATCCGCCTTTTTTGAGATCACGAGGTGTACCGATGGACAAGCTTGAAAAACCGCTCGAAACCTGGCGCGAAGAGCTCTCTGATGAGCAATTCCAGGTCTGCCGACTAGGCGCGACCGAGAGGCCGTTTACCGGCAAATACAATGACACCAAGGCTCCGGGCATCTACCACTGCTCCTGCTGCGATACCCCACTGTTCGACTCGGATGCCAAGTTCGATTCCGGCTGCGGCTGGCCAAGCTACTTTCAACCAGTGAGCGAAACGGCCATCACCAGCATCGATGATTTCAGCCATGGCATGCACCGCATCGAGGTCAAGTGCGCTCGCTGCGACGCGCATCTGGGGCATGTATTTCCCGACGGTCCGGCACCGACCGGCCTGCGTTACTGCATCAACTCCGCCTCTCTCAACCACAAGCCGCACGACGCCGCCTGAGGCGTTTCGCGACGCATTCACGAGGCAATGCCATGCGCGATCCGTTGTTGGATATTCCCTGCGTCACCATCGATGGGCAGCAAAAAGCCTTGGCCGAATTTGATGGCAAGGTCCTGCTTGTAGTGAACACTGCCAGCAAGTGCGGGTTCACGCCGCAATACAAAGGGCTCGAGGCGCTATGGCAGCGATACCGTGACCAGGGGCTGGTCGTACTAGGTTTTCCGTGTGACCAGTTCGGCCACCAGGAGCCTGGCGACGAAGCCCATATCGCGGCGTTCTGTGAGCGTAATTTTGGTGTCAGCTTTCCGCTTTTTGCCAAGGTTATGGTGAACGGCGGTGATGCACATCCCCTGTTCGTAAACCTGAAAAAGCGCGCCCCTGGTTTGCTCGGTAGCAAGGCGATCAAATGGAACTTCACCAAGTTTCTGATCGCTGATAATGGGCGTTTCGTCGAGCGCTTCTCCTCGCGTACGTCGCCAGATGCCTTGGCAACTCACATAGAAGCTCACCTCTGATACCTGTTTGGGCAGCGCTGCGGCGTGCTGCCCGCACGATTTTTCTGGAGTCGCCCAATGGATGCCGAACTAAAAGCCTTTCTGCAGCGCGCAGATGAACTCATGAGGCGCCTGGAACCGCTGTTGCCTGCGCCTCGTGCGCGGGTGGACTGGGCGGCGAGTCTGGCGGCGCGGTGGCATCGCGAAGGGCAGGGCGGATACCTGCAAGCCTTGAGCGTATCGCTCGATCTGAGTCTGGATGATCTGATTGGAATCGACCGGCAACGCGAACTGCTATCGAAAAACACTCGCCAGTTCGTCTCGGGATTGCCGGCGAATCATGTCCTATTGTGGGGGGCTCGAGGCACCGGTAAGTCCTCACTGATCCGTGCGCTGCTGGCCGAGCATGCTTCGGCAGGTCTGCGTCTGATCGAGATCGAACGAGACCATCTGGCGGATCTGCCGAAGCTAGTCGAACAGCTCGTCGGTCAGCCACAGTGTTTCGTGGTGTTTTGCGACGATCTCTCGTTCGAGGCGGGCGAGGGTGATTACCGCGTGCTGAAAAGTGTCCTGGACGGCTCGCTGGAACGAGCGCCGGAAAATGTTCTGCTATACGCCACGTCCAATCGCCGTCACCTGGTTCCAGAGCGTCAGAGCGATAACGAAAATTGGCAGATGATCGATGGCGAGCTGCATCCCAACGAGGCGGTAGAGGACAAGATCGCCTTATCGGATCGCTTCGGCCTCTGGCTTTCGTTCTATCCGTTCAGTCAGGAGCATTATCTTGATGTCGTCCAGCACTGGATCGGATCGTTGGCTGACAAAGCAGCGCTGAATTGGAGCTGGGATGAAGCCCTGGAAAAGGATGCCATTCGCTGGGCAACTGCTCGGGGCAACCGCAATGGCCGCTGCGCCTATCAGTTCGCCCGGCAATGGGTGGGCATTCACTTGCTTTGACTGCCGAGTGGTTGCAGGGATGGGCTGACTGTTGCGCTGCTGAGGCTAGGAGCGCCCGCCGCTGTGCTGACGCTTTCCCAGTCATACAGTTATGCGAACGAAGAGGTTTGGGCCTTTCAAATAGAGGCAGTCGAACCTCTGCGGCGCGTCGCCCCTATCAGCTGATTGGTGCGCTCTTCTTGCCCATTTCCAGGAGTTTCGCGGTGGTCCGTTGTTCGCTCGGAAGAATACTCTCCACTGACGCGAGTGTTTTGATGCGCGCGTAATGCGATGCCAGCGCCGGCCAGCGATTCGCATCCACCACCTCTCCGCCGTGTTCCATATTGATCAATTGACAGGCGACGGCGAGGTCGGCCATGGAAAGCTGATCGCCCATGAAGTACGCCTTCTGTTCCAGCTGATCTTCCAGATAGTCGAAGTGTGGCGGTAGTTTCTGGTCTAGCGCAGCCTGTACGCTTTCCTCGTTGCAGGGATGGCCTGAGCTTGGCTTCAACACACGGTTGCGAAATATGCCGAAGGTCGTGTGTGGAGAAAGCTCATAGTCGGCGTACTTTTCCAGCCAGCGTATGCGTGCCCGCTCGGCCGCAGTGTCTCCGTACAGGCGGGCCGTATCCGGATAAGCCTCTTCGAGATACTGGCAAATCACGCTTGAGTCAGCGAGCGTCAACTCAGTGTCCTTCAAGGCAGGGATGCGACCCAGAGGGTTCAACTGCAAATACCACTCCGGAGGAGTAAACGGCATGACCACTTCGAGCACGTAGTCCAGGCCCTTTTCCAGCAGACATAGACGTGCTTTGCGAACGAAAGGCGAAAGCGGGGCGCCGTAGAGCGTTATGGTCATGCGAGTTCTCCACGTAAGTCGGTGGCGGCAGACGGAATTTATTCAGGGCGAGAGACTGGTAGCTAGAAGCGCAGTGACGCACGCCCAATCGTGCCTAGTAAATGTTGTTTTTCTTCCAGTCATCGTCGGTTTCGAGGCTTTTCAAACCCTCGGCCAGCTCACTGGGTTCGTCAAGGCTCGGTTTTTGCTGTGTCTGCTCGAGCTTGTTGGCATGGGCGTAACTGGCTTCTAGCTTGGCCAGTTGGGTTTGATAATCCGCCGGGTTAGGCTGCTTTCGGACATGTTGGATACCGCGCTCGAAGGCAAGGCGTGCCTTGTGTGCGCTGCCTTGCTGCAGGGCCAGTTGGCCTACATTGGTGAAATATTCGATATGCAGCATCACCATCATTCGCTGGATCTGATGTACCCATCGCTTAGCGCTCGGCGCATCCAGCTGGTTCTGCTTGTTGGCCCAGATGATCAAGGTGTGCAGGTCTTCCATGAGCAGGCGAATTTCCTTGGCCTGTGCTTCAGTCAGGACCTTCACTGGTGCGTTTTCGACCGGGATGTCTTCGCCTTTTGCGATTGCGCTCTTTAACGCGGCGACCCGTGATTCGAGAGCGGCATTCTTTTTGTCCAGCGGGAGCAGGCGTTCACCTAGAAACAGCTCAAGCCGCGACAGCAGCAGCTTGAGTGCCGGCGTCATCATTTGGCCTGGGAAGCTGTCAGAGAGGATGGCGCAGCGCCGCATCCGGTCATTGAGTTCAGCCCGCTGGCGGGCCTTTTCAAGATTGTTTTTTTCGACGATCTGGTTGATGACGCCGATGGCAATCAATACGCACAAGCCGGCAACAACTAATCCAGTGATAAGAACTGGGGACACGGGACGCACCTCTCTAACCGGGCGATTTTATGTCGAGTGTAGAGCGTTAGATGGCAAGCTGATAGCTCAACACCGCCCGCCAATCCGACGTTAAAAATAATTTCACATGGCGCTTGACGGCTCTTTGTTGCCTCCATAGAATGCGCGCCACTTGCAGCGTGAAGCACATCGCGAACACTGCAAGCCGGGAGAAAAGATGTAGTTTCCGGGCAGCGTCCCCTTCGTCTAGTGGCCTAGGACACCGCCCTTTCACGGCGGTAACAGGGGTTCGAGTCCCCTAGGGGACGCCATTTTTGTTGTAGATGCGCGGGAATAGCTCAGTTGGTAGAGCACGACCTTGCCAAGGTCGGGGTCGCGAGTTCGAGTCTCGTTTCCCGCTCCAAATTTTCTTCTTGCTTTGAAAGAAGCACTGAAGATCAAAAAAGCGACCTTAAGGGTCGCTTTTTTCGTTTCCGCTGAAAATATCTGTTCGGCGGCGGCAGTCTCGGTTCTCGGCGCGGATGAATGAAGCGTTAGTCACAACCAGAAATGCTCTTCTAGATAGCCGCAACGCCAATTCACTCATTAGTGTCGCTCCTTGCAGCGCGTACGGTGAGAATCCTCAGCTTGTAAACCCGCTCGTGATTGCTGCGCAGCACTCTCGCAATCTCTGTGCTGGCCGGGCACGCCTTATGCTGCCGATGGCAACCCCTCCTTGAAAGTCTGCAGGTCCCGGTCAAAGGCCGGTCTGTAACGGGCACGCGCCCGGGGCCCGTCCATTCAGGGCGGTGTCGATAACGGTTGTCGACAGCTAATGCATGCGGCATACAGCTGCGTGTTCGCAGGGTTGAATCATCGGCCACTAGTTGTACTCGAATGTTGGTAATCCACATCTCTGTACCGACTATCGCGGCCATAGACGCTGATCGGAACTCTAATCCGATAGGCGCTGCTTACAATGGCTTCTCGCTTTCAGGATCTAGGTGATCATGGCGTCAACCGTTCAAAGCTCCTCCGCTCAAAGCACAGCTGCCACGTTACGTTCCGTTTGGCTGGCGCAGGCCCAGGCCAATCCGTGGATAACCTTCAGTCTCGCCGCGACGGGTGTTGCGTTGGTGGCGCTGATTATCGCCGGCTGCGTTTCCGCGTTCCAAAGCAGCGAGGCGAACAACGTGCGGTATGCCTTGTTGGGCGGCACCGCAGGATTCATTGCCACCGCCGCTGGTGCAGTCCTGGCGATTGGGCTTCGCGATATATCCACGCGCATGCAGGACTGCATGCTCGGTTTTGCCGCCGGCATGATGTTGGCCGCCAGTGCGTTCTCCTTGATCCTGCCCGGGCTGGAGGCAGGCCGTGAGCTCTTTGGCAGCGAGCCGGCGGCTGCGTTGACCGTCGTTGTTGGTCTTGGGCTGGGCGTATTGCTGATGCTCGGTCTGGATCACTTCACGCCACATGAGCACGAAAGCACCGGCCCTCGTGGTCCCGAGTTCGCGCGGTTGAACCGGGTGTGGCTGTTTGTGCTAGCCATAGCCATTCACAATCTCCCTGAAGGCATGGCGATCGGCGTGAGCTTTGCTACAGGCGATCTCAGCGTCGGCCTGCCTCTGACGACCGCGATCTCGATTCAGGATATTCCCGAAGGGTTGGCTGTCGCGTTGGCGCTACGTACGATTGGTTTGTCTGCCTGGCGGTCCGTGCTGGTGGCGGCAGCATCTGGGCTTATGGAGCCTCTCGGCGCATTGGTGGGCATCGGCATGTCCAGCGGCTTCGCCATTGCCTACCCAGTTAGTCTTGGCTTGGCAGCAGGAGCGATGATTTTCGTGGTTTCCCATGAGGTGATCCCAGAAACCCATCGCAATGGTCATCAGACGCCAGCAACGCTCGGGCTGATGGTGGGTTTTGCCGTGATGATGTTTCTGGATACGGCATTGGGATAATCGGTACCGGATCGGCAATCGCGCAGGTCCGATCCTTACCGATAGAGGCTGCTATGAATCGGGTGGTGCGTCCGGGCCTGTTGCCATCAGTCACGGCGTGTCTGTTTCTGCTCAACAACGAAAGGTCCGAGGCCATCACTCAAGCGGCTGATCCAGCCATAGCTGGACCAGCCGTTGTATCAATTGCCTCATAGGTTTTCCAGAAGCCTGCGTGCCGCCTCCTGGCCGCTCAGCCAAGCGCCTTCGACTCGGCCGGACAGGCACCAGTCACCACAGGCGTAGATACCTAATCCCGCGTCGGTCAGGGCGGTCCACTCATGTGCCTGTGCCGGGCGTGCGTACAGCCAGCGATGTGCCAGCGTGAACTCCGGTGCAGGAACGACACAGTCGATCAGTTCTGCGAAAGCACCGTGCAGGCGCTCGATAACGGCTTCCTTGGGCAAGTCCAGATGCTGACGGCTCCAATCGCTGGTGCCGTGCAGCACCCAGGTATCCAGTTCACCGTTGCGGCCCGGCTTGCTTCGGTTGCGAGCGACCCAGTCCAGCGCATCATCCTGGACGAAACATCCCTCCAGCGTCGTGCTCAGCGGCGTCGCAAAGCCCAGCGCAACCGCCCATGTCGGATCCATTGCCACGCTTGCAGCCACAGAGGCGAGTTTAGGGGCGCTGGATAGCAGTGCGGCGGCTTGAGGCGCGGGAACTGCGACGATGACGTGGCTGAAAGGTCCGTGGCTGGTTCCGGTGGCGTCCACCAGCGTCCATTGATGTTCCCCACGAAATACCTCAGTGATGCGACAGCTGAAGGTGACGGAGAGATCGTCCAGCAATCCACGGGTGATGGCGCTCATGGTCGGCGTACCAACCCAGCGGATTTGCTCGTCGGCGGAGGGTTTCAGTTGTCCGTCTCGAGACTGAAAGAGCGTCGGAGACCACTGATCGGCCCAGCCTTCTGCCTGCCATTGGCGGACTGTTTCTGCAAAGCGGCGATCGCGCGCTGTGAAGTACTGCGCGCCAAGATCAAGAGAGCCCGCATCGCTGCGTTTGCTGGCCATGCGACCGCCACTGCCGCGGCTCTTGTCGAATAGCTGGACGGACTGCCCGGCATCGTGAAGCGCGCGGGCTGCAGATAGTCCTGCGATTCCGGTACCGATGATCGCGATTGGAGCCTGGCTCATGATTACCTCGTGTGCTGTTTGCCATCAGCCACGCAGCCGTTTCGCTGCGCAGCATGATTTCATGACAAGTGTTCAATAGCGCTTGAGCCTCTCCATCCTCGGACAGACGACTGTCTTTGGCTAGAGGGTTTCGACGCAATGCGGCGAACGGCTTCTCGGTTTCTCGATGGTTGGCTAGGTGTGCACCCTCTGTGTAACGTCGTTTCGCCAGGATCGCAGGGACTTGTTGTAAGTTGCTGATAAGCCGGTACAATGGCGCCGCTCGCCGCCAGGCGGGTTTGTTATGGTGGGCCCTGCCGGTCCCCCCGCAACGATCAGCCGTGAACCCGGTCAGGCCTGGAAGGGAGCAGCCGCAGCGGTGACATTGTGTGCCGGGGTGTGGCTGGTAGGGTTCACCTCCATAACGAAAGCGTTCTCCCTCCTTGTACTTCGTTTCGTTTGCACTGAATCCTCTCGGGTTTCGGGCGACTGCTCCTGTCTGATCGATATGGGCGTGCGTCGTGCTGAGGTCATTGGCGAGCTTTTCTTGCCAAGCGAAGACTGCCCGCGCTCTTTACCTTCCTGGTGTCTCATTAGCATCGGGCGCGAAATCGCAACGTCATTGAAGGAGTGCTTAGTTTGTCGGCTAAAGCGAGCTGGGACATCTTTTGTGTGGTGGTCGACAACTTCGGTGACATTGGCGTCACCTGGCGCCTGGCGCGACAGCTTGTGGCGGAGCACGGTCAGCACGTGCGTCTCTGGGTCGATGACCTGGACACCTTCGCGCAGCTCTGTCCGGGAACGAGTGCCACGGTCGACCAGCAATGGCATGAGGGCGTCGAGGTGCGGCGCTGGCTCCCTGACTGGCCTGGTGCAGAACCCGCAGAGGTGGTCATCGAAGCCTTCGCATGCCAACTGCCTGCCGCTTACATCGAAGCGATGGCAGGCTGCAAGCGGCGCATTCTCTGGCTGAATCTTGAATATCTCAGCGCCGAAGACTGGGTGGTGGGCTGTCATGCCTTGCCATCGATGCAGCCCGATGGCTTGCAGAAATATTTTTTCTTTCCGGGTTTCGAGCAGGGTACCGGCGGATTGATCCGCGAGGGCGATCTGCTGGCGCGGCGCGAAGCCTTTCAGAAAGATCCGGCAATGCGCGCCGGCTTTTTACAGTTGTTTGGCCTCGAGGTGCAGCAAGATGTGCTGCTGATCTCTCTCTTTGCATACGAGAATTCAGCTGTAGCCGCGTGGCTCGACACCCTGGCCGGCGGCGAACGCCCAACTCAGCTACTCGTCCCCGAGGGTAGGGTGCTAGGTGACGTGGCCAGTTGGCTTGGGCTGGAACAGCTGCAAGCAGGCGATCAGCACACCCGCGGCGCGCTCCAGGTGGCCGTCCTGCCATTCATGACCCAGAACCAGTACGACATGCTGCTGTGGTGTTGTGATTTCAACGCTGTGCGCGGCGAAGAGTCGTTCATCCGTGCGCAATGGGCGGGCCGCCCGTTGGTGTGGCATATCTATCCGCAGGAGGGAGGCGCGCACTGGGACAAGCTGAACGCTTTTCTGGAACTCTATGTTCGCGACCTTTCGCCTCAGGCCACGGCGGCGCTGCGAGGCTTCTGGCGCGCATGGAATGATGGCATCGCCAGTGGCGCCGCGTGGGCAGAGATGCAGCGGCACGAAGCCGAGCTGCTTGCACATGCCGAGCGGTGGACGCACAAGCAGGTCGCAAATGGCGATCTGGCTGGAAAGCTGGTGTTTTTTTACACAGATTGGCTATGATACGCGGCCTGTTTTTTGTCTCTAATTCCATTCGGATATTCGTATGAAAACCGCACAAGAGTTCCGTGCCGGCCAAGTGGCCGTTATCAACGGCGCACCCTGGATCATCCAGAAAGCCGAGTTCAACAAGTCCGGTCGTAACAGTGCCGTGGTCAAGATGAAGCTGAAGAACCTGCTTAATGGTTCTGCGACCGAAACCGTGTACAAAGCTGATGACAAGCTGGAGCCGGTGATTCTCGAGCGCAAGGAAGTGACCTATTCCTATTTCGCTGACCCGCTTTATGTCTTCATGGACGAAGAGTTCAACCAGTACGAAATCGAAAAAGATGACCTGGAAGGTGTGATGACCTTCATCGAAGACGGTATGACCGACGTCTGCGAAGCTACTTTCTACAACGATAAGGTGATCTCAGTTGAGCTGCCGAACACCATCGTTCGTGAAATCGTCTACACCGAGCCTTCCGTTCGCGGCGACACTTCCGGCAAAGTCATGAAGACTGCACGTCTGAAGAACGGTGCCGAGCTGCAGGTTTCTGCCTTCTGCGAAATTGGCGACTCGATCGAGATCGACACCCGCACTGGCGAATACAAGTCCCGCGTCAAGGGCTGATCGCTTGCTGTCGTAACAGGCTGGCGCCAAGTTCTAGCTTGGTGGCTCGATACAAACCCCGCTTATGGCGGGGTTTTGTTTTTGGGTGAAAGCAGTGGCCGCAGAGGTCGGGTTGTAAGCTTTTAGTGGTGACTTTGTAATGGCGTCTAAAGCCACCATCACCCGGGTTCGCTCTACGCTCAGGCGTCCAAGGGGATGCGTTGATCGCTTGTGACTGCGCGCGCATGCTGGCTATGCAAAGGCTACTCATCTGAACGGCTCAGGCCCCCAAACAGGCGGGCTACATCTCCATCTGCGAGCAATCCGTAAAATGCGCTGCTGATTCCCTCCAGCTGCGCAGGCGGAGCGGTCAGCGCGCTGCTACGAAGGCCGAACCTGCTTGAGCGTCTCGGCAATCATGAAAGCCATTTCAAGTGACTGATCAGCGTTGAGTCGCGGGTCGCAATGGGTGTGATAACGGTCTGAGAGGCCATCCTCGGTTATCGGGCGCGAGCCGCCGATGCACTCGGTGACATTCTGTCCCGTCATTTCGATATGGATCCCGCCGGGATAGCTGCCTTCGGCGCGGTGCACGTCGAAGAACTGCCGTACCTCGGCGAGCACTCGGGCGAAATCGCGGGTCTTGTACCCGCTTGAGGCCTTCATGGTGTTGCCGTGCATCGGGTCGGAGCTCCACAAGACATGGCACCCTTCGGCTTGCACCGTTCGGATCAGGCGGGGCAGGCCTTCCTGAACCTTGTCCGCACCCATCCGCACGATGAGATTCAGGCGACCCGGGTCGTTTTCCGGGTTGAGGATGTCGATCAGCCGGATCAGCTCCTCGCTGTCCATGCTTGGCCCGACTTTCACCCCGATCGGGTTGCCAACGCCACGCAGGAATTCGACGTGAGCACCGTCCAGCTGGCGGGTGCGGTCGCCAATCCAGAGCATGTGCGCTGAGCAGTCGTACCATCCGCCGCTGAGGCTGTCCTGGCGCACGAATGCCTGTTCATAGTTAAGCAGCAGCGCCTCGTGAGCAGTGAAGAAGTTGGTTTCACGCACCTGTGGCGCATTGTCCATCCCGCAGGCGCGCATGAATCGCAGCGCCTGGTCGATCCGTTCGCCTAATTGGTGGTACTTCTCGGCCATCTGCGAGTTGGCGATGAAGTCCAGATTCCACTGATGCACCTGGTGCAGGTCGGCAAAACCACCCTGGGCGAAAGCGCGCAACAGGTTCAGGCTCGACGTCGACTGGTGGTAAGCCTGCAGCAGGCGATCCGGATCGGGGATTCGGCTTTTCTCGTCGAAGCCGATGCCGTTGACGATATCGCCGCGATAAGCGGGCAGGGTGACGCCATCGATCGTTTCGTTGCCGGAAGAGCGTGGTTTGGCGAATTGCCCAGCCATACGGCCAACCTTGATCACCGGGCAGCCCGCAGCGAACGTCATCACCACTGCCATCTGCAGCAGCACCTTGAAGGTGTCGCGAATCTTCGGTGCGGAGAACTCCGCGAAGCTTTCAGCGCAATCGCCGCCCTGCAGCAGAAAGGCGCGGCCCTGTGTCACCTCCGCGAATTGCCGGCGCAGCTCACGCGCTTCTCCGGCAAACACCAAGGGAGGCAGGCTTGCCAGTGTGCCCTCGATACGCGTGAGATGTTCAGCGTCAGGGTATTCCGGCTGCTGCTGAATAGGCTTGTCTCTCCAGCTCGTGGGACTCCAGGCGTGGCTCATCGATGCTTGTTCCGTTGGTGAAAAGTGCGCAGATTTTACCTGATGCGGTCATTTGCCGTTGATAACCGTTGCCAATCGGACTGTTAAGATGCGCGAATCGGTTAGGAGTAAGCGTAGTGGACAAGCAGGAAGTGTTGCTGGCCGAGGTTAATGATGCGTTCGGCCTGATCCGCGTGCTCGAGGTGGGGGATTATCGGTTTCTCGAGTTTGGCGCGGCAGTCGAGCAAAGCTGTGTGTTTACGCGCGATCCCAGTTGGCTGGAATACGATTACACACGCGCTATGCTCATGGGTGGCTTGATGCACGCGGCGCCTGAGACCGCGCTGTTCCTGGGCCTGGGTGCAGGAACCCTCACTCAGGCGTGCCTTGAGTTTCTGCCGCTGGAGGATGTCGAGGCCATCGAGCTGCGCCCTGACGTTCCCGAGCTGGCGATGCGTTATCTGGGTCTGCAAAATGATTCACGGCTCTACATTCGTGTAGGTGATGCGGTTGAGCTGCTCGACTCGGCCGAAACGGCCGATCTGATTTTCGTCGATCTTTATACCGACGTCGGCCCGTCGGCAGCTCACCTGGCGTGGCGCTTCCTCGAACGCTGCCAGCAGAAGCTGAACCCGGACGGCTGGTTGATCATCAATCAGTGGGGAACCGATGAAGACAAGCCTCTCGGTGCGGCATTACTGCGCGGCCTGTTTCACCGCCATTATTGGGAGTGCCCGGTGAAGGAGGGGAACGTCATCCTGTTCGTGCCCGCCGACCTTGAGCAAACACTGGACGAAACGGCCCTGCGAGAACGCGCCGCAGCGCTTGCTCCGCGCCTGCGCTATTCACTGGACTCGCTGATCAACGCGTTACGTCCGGCCAGCTGAGCGATCATTGTACAGCTCACCAGAATCGCTCTTATGAGCTTAATCTCGATAGGAAGCGGTTCTATTCGCGCCATAGCCGAGCGGAGCGCATGTCTGCATCCCTGAGTTCATTCAGGAGGGCTGCAAGGCTGCAAAAAATGGCTGCAATGTGGTGTCTCGCTCTGATCTCACCTGACGCGCCGCTTGTGCGAGCTACGACATAGACGTCGCAAGCTTGTTTATGTGGGCGGCGGCGACGCAGGATTCGAGCAACGGCACGCTTCGTGGTTCGATTCGAGCTTTGAGTCGCCGCACCCGGCGCAAGCCGAGACCTTTCCATGCAACGGCCCCGGATACACGGACCGCTTTGCGTGAGGTGCTGGAACCTAACTTCAAAGACAAATTACACGCACAGCTTCACATAATTCCGGTATAGTACGCGCCGGCTGAAACTCAGCTTGCGTTAGGTACTGCAACACACGAAGCGCTGCTTCGGCTGCTGTCCGCTTCTCGCGGCTGTCCTTGACGATTCATCATTCATTACGTTTTCGCAAACCCCGCCGACCAGGCTGCCAGGGTGACCTTCGGGTTTTGCATGGCATGCGCAGCTTCGGAACATGGGTCTTTGCGGAGCATCAGGAAAAGACCCATGACCCAGGAAATCGGCAGCTTTGCTGCACTCGGTATTCATCCCTCCGTACTCGCAGCTGTTACCGCAGTTGGTTACGAAGAGCCTTCGGCCATCCAGAGCCAGGCTATCCCGGTAATTCTCGGCGGCCACGACATGATCGGTCAGGCCCAGACCGGTACCGGCAAGACCGCAGCCTTCGCGCTGCCCATTCTGTCGAAGATCGATCCCGCTCGTAAGGAAGTACAGGCGCTTATTCTCGCGCCAACCCGCGAGCTGGCGCTGCAGGTTGCCACCGCGTTCGAAACCTATGCCAAGCAGATGCCTGGCCTGACCGTGGTCGCCGTCTACGGCGGCGCTCCGATGGGTCCGCAGCTCAAGGCCATCCGCCAGGGCGCGCAGGTCATCGTCGCTACACCTGGCCGTCTGGTCGACCACCTGAGCCGCAACGGCGCGCTGCTGGGCACCATCCAGTACCTCGTACTCGACGAAGCTGACGAAATGCTCAAGCTGGGCTTTATGGACGACCTCGAAGTCATCTTCGAAGCCATGCCGGAAAGCCGTCAGACCGTGCTGTTCTCCGCGACCCTGCCGCACTCGATTCGCGCAATCGCCGAGAAGCACTTGCGCGAGCCGCAGCACATCAAGGTCGCTACCAAGACCCAGACAGTGACCGCCATCGAGCAGGCACACCTGATGGTCCATGCTGATCAGAAGATTGCTGCCGTGCTGCGCCTGCTCGAAGTTGAAGACTTCGACGCACTGATCGCGTTCGTGCGTACCAAGCAGGCCACTCTCGATCTCGCCGCCGCGCTGGAAGCCAAGGGCTACAAAGCTGCCGCACTGAACGGCGACATCGCCCAGAACCAGCGTGAGCGCGTCATCGAATCGCTCAAGGATGGTCGCCTGGACATCGTGGTCGCCACAGACGTCGCCGCACGCGGCCTCGACGTGTCTCGTATCACTCACGTGTTTAACGTCGACATGCCATACGATCCGGAATCCTACGTACACCGGATCGGCCGTACAGGTCGCGCCGGTCGCGAAGGCCGCGCATTGCTGCTGGTCACCCCGCGCGAGCGCCGCATGCTGCAGGTTATCGAGCGCGTCACCAACCAGAAGGTTGCTGAAGCTCGGCTGCCAAACGGCGAGCAGGTGCTCGAAGCGCGCATCAAGAAGCTGACCAACAGCCTGGCTCCGCTCGTGGCCGACGCTGAAGCCAGTCACGGCGAGCTGCTCGATAAGCTAGTTTCCGACACCGGCTGCAGCCTGCGTGCACTGGCCGCCGCCTTGTTGCGTAAAGCCACTAACGGTCAGGCGCTGACCCTGGCTGAAGTGGAAAAAGAGCAGCCGTTGGTTCCGACCAGCGCTCCGCGTGAACGCTCCGATCGTCCAGAGCGCAGCGGTGATCGCGAACGTCGCGCACCCGTTCCGCTAGCAGAAGGCCGCGCACGCTGCCGCACTGCGCTCGGTGCCCGCGACGGAATTGCCGCCCGCAACCTGCTCGGTGCCATCCTCAACGAAGGTGGCCTGGCGCGTGAAGACATCGGTCGCATCCAGGTCCGCGACAGCTTCAGCCTGGTCGAGTTGCCGGAAGAGGGGCTGGAGCGTTTGTTGGGCAAACTCAAGGACACTCGTGTCGGCGGTAAGCAATTGAAGCTGCGTCGCTATCGCGAAGATTGATCAATTCCTGATTGACCATAAGGGTGGGCTTTTTAGCCCACCCTTTTTTATTCCTGCGATACCAGCTTTGCTGGCGGGCACGTTGGGCAGTGAATCCGATTTTGAAAAAGTCCAGCGCTAATATTTGATATAAGCCTGTTCTCCATACACATCACGCCGGATTACCCGCAGTCACCTGTCGGCGACTGTTACACCTCCCGAGGCCGCGTCCCCCTTCGCATAAGCTCGCCAAAGCTCCGATCCTGAAAAACCTGACCCAAACCTCCAGGCTGTTCAAACTCTGAACAACATGCTACAAACGAGCGAAACCCAAATGATCTAGCCGCTTGAAAACGAAGGGAAAACCATGACCAAGTCGGAGTTGATCGAGCGTATCGTCACCCAGCAAGGCCTGCTTTCGTCAAAGGATGTTGAGTTGGCAATCAAGACCATGCTTGAGCAAATGGCTCAGGCATTGGCCACTGGAGACCGCATCGAGATCCGCGGTTTCGGCAGCTTTTCCCTCCACTACCGCGCCCCTCGCGTCGGCCGTAACCCGAAGACTGGCCAGTCCGTTCCGCTCGACGGCAAGTTCGTCCCGCATTTCAAGCCGGGGAAGGAGCTGCGGGACCGGGTGAATGAAGACGAATAGCCAGCGAGCGTGGTATGCCCCGCGCGGTAGAACGCCCATGGTCAAAAGTCGTTATAAATCATCGATCAAGCTGAACTTGCGATGCCTGGCATGGACTAACTCCGGTTCGCTTTCTTTGCAGTGAAGCGCATCCATTACAAGGAATGAGGAAGACCGTGCAGCAGATCACCCCCCCCAACTCCGAAGAAATAGCTCTGGTCGAGCTGTTTAGCGCCCTATGGCGACAGAAATTGCTCATCATCGCTGTTACGCTGGTCGTAACCCTTATCGCGGCGACATACGCCTTCCTCGCAACACCCTACTATTCAACCCGGACCTACCTGCGACCCGTACCGAACAGCAGTCTGGATCAGCTGAACGAAACCGGTATCTACAAGCTCACGCCCGAGGAAGCGATCAACCGAGTGGCCAGTGGCTTATCGTCTTATGACAACCGGTTGGAGTTTTTTCAAAGCCGCCCGGAGCTTTTCCAGAGCATTCCTAACCAGAGCGAATCGCCGGAGCAAACTTTCGCAGATTTCAACGAAGACGCATTCGAGATGCTATATCCCGACCCCAAGCGCACCGATAACCGCAGCGCATTTGTCGGACTTCGACTTACCTACCCGAAAGGTATGGATGGCGCTTCGGTGGTGAATGGGTTCGTCGCGTATGTGATGGAGCTGGAGCGGCGCGAAATAGCCGAAGACATCGAAAGCCTCATCGGTAACCGTCTTGCTGGTCTTGAGGCGAGGATGGAGGCCGAGCGGGCAAGTTACGAAGCTACCAAGGAGGCAAAAATTGCCTCGCTCCTGGAGCAGAGTGCGCTCAAGCGGGCGCAATTGAAGGATGAGCTTGCCGCGTTGCGTGAGGAATTGAAAACGCGCCGAACCAATCGCATTCAACAGCTAAACGAGGCGATTTCGATTGCCGAGTCGCTAGGCATCCGCACCCCGACCAGTCCTTCTGCCATGTCGGAAACGGCTAGGGGAGACGCGCAAGTCATTCGTACAGAGGTGAACAATCAACAGAACCCCTTGTATTTCATGGGCACCGAGGCGCTGACTGCCGAGCGCGATGCGCTTAATAGTCGTAAATCCGATGATTTCATAGAGCCTCGGATTTCTGCGATCCAATCCGAGCTGGCTATCCTGGAGAACAACCGCGAGGTCGAGATTCTCCTGGGCCGAGAGGGCGAAGACCTGTACCTGAAAAACCTAGCCGAACTGCGCGAAGAGGCAGCCCGCCTCAAAGGTATCAAACTCGATACCGAGCGGCTCAGGCTGGTTCGGCTGGATCAGCCGGCCTTGCAATCTTCGCGGCCGATCAAGCCGAAAAAGATGATGATCCTTGCGCTGGGAATCGTGCTCGGCGGCATGCTCGGTGTGTTTATTGCGCTTATACGGAGTTTGGCTGGGCGTAGGCCTGAGCCTGAGCATTCTATTTATCGCTAAGCCTCCAACTTAATATCCGTCCCGATTACGGCAGGTCTGTGCTATGGCGCGACCTGCCGTTTTTTTTCGCGGCGCATCACGACCTGCGGTCCACATATCCAGCTTGCCTTCTTATACGAGATTAAACCGCCCCCCTAATTAGACGGAGTGCCAGGCTCTACCGGACGAACCTATCGCGGCGCATCGATCAAAGGATGGTCGAAACCCCTCTAGTGCGGCATTTAGGCAGGACGCCTCTTTCGACGGTCCGCTTGTTTTTTGCGAACCAAGTGGCAGAATGGCTGCCCGCAAAATGCAACGGAACATTTCGTTGATTTTGCTGTCATGCGCCACACTCAGTGGCGTGAAACACAGACGAGACGGAATTCGACGTGAATGCATTAACCGCTCCGCAGAATCTTAGCCCGGTCACTGCCAGCGAGATCGATCTGGTTGACCTAATCAGTGCGTTATGGAAGCAAAAAGCGCTGATCATCACGGTCACCGTTTTGGCAGGCCTCATCGGCCTGGCCTACGCGGTGCTGGCGCCCCGTTATTACAGCGTTCAAAGTGTATTGCGCCCCGCGGCCATCAAAGACGTGGACGAGCTTAATCATCTCGGTATCTACAAACTGTCACCAAAGAAGGCCTTGGCCGAAGTGGCCGCCTCGCTGGATTCCTACGACAACCGCTTAAGTTTCTTCCGCAACAACCAGCCCTTGTTCGCTGAGCTGGCCCAGCCCGGCCGTTCCCTTGAGCAGACCTTTGAAGACTTCAATGATGAAGCCTTCACATTGCTGCAGCCCGACGCCAAGAAAACTGGCGAGACAACTCCTTTCGTTGGTTTACGACTGACCTACCCAGAAAGCATAAATGGCGTTGAGGTGGTTAACGGTTTTATCCAGCATTCGCTGAATAGTGTGCGACAACAAATCGCCGCGGATCTGGAGATTCTCATCAGCAATCGGCTTAGCCAATTGGAAAAGAGCATGGCCGCTGCGCGCGCCAACTACGAGGCCAGTAAAGAGGTCAAGATTGCCAAGTTGACCGAAGCGGACGCACTCAAGCGTGTTCAATTGAGCGATGAGCTCTCGGCCTTGCGTCAGCAGTTGAAGACACGCCGTGACAATCGCATCAACCAGCTCAATGAGGCAATACGCATCGCCAAGTCGCTGGGTATCACCAAACCAACGACGCCTTCATCGCTAGGGGCTACTGAAGTAACCACGCAAGGCAGCGTGATACGGACCGAAGTCAACAATCAGCAGATTCCGCTGTATTTCATGGGTAGCGAAGCCCTGGAGGCCGAGCGCACGGCGCTTCGAGCTCGCCGTTCTGATGACTTCACCGAGCCGCGCATCGCCCAGATTGCGCGTGAGCTCAAGTTGCTGGAGCACAACCGTCAGATCGAGACCCTGAACAGTCGTGAAAACGAAGACCTTTTCCTGAAAGGGCTTGCTGGCTGGCGTGAGGAGGCTGCGCGACTGCGCGCGATGGATTTCGACGCCGCAGCGCTCAAGCTGGTCTCAATTGACCAGCGCGCAATTGCGCCCACCCGGCCCGTCAAACCGAAGAAAACGCTAATCGTCGCGCTTGCCCTAGTCCTCGGCGGCATGCTCGGGTTGTTCATCGCCTTGGTACTTAATCTGCGTCGCCCTCGTCACCAAGCTGACCGCCTGTCCGCCGCCTGACCGCGTGCGGTCAGCAGCGCGTCAACTCGGATAAACTCCGCGTCTTTCGGTGTGGACTCATGGCTAGAAGGTTATGAGTGTTCAAGCAATTGTTAAGGGAATAACCATGCGCTATCCGCTGATTGACTACCATGGCGCCGGGGACGGTGTTACCGGCTCATGCCACCAACTGCATATGAATGCCGCAACCAGCGTGTTGATCGATTGCGGCTTGTTCCAGGGCAACGATGCCTCGCTTCCCGGTGCGGCAGAAACCGATCGGCTGGCCATCGAGTTCCCGCTGGATACAGTCAGGGCGCTCATCGTCACCCACGTGCACATTGACCATGTAGGGCGGATTCCATATCTGCTCGCGGCTGGCTTTGATGGGCCCATTCTGTGCAGCGAGCCTTCGGCAAAACTGCTGCCCATTGTCCTCGAAGATGCTTTCAAGCTCAGTGTCAGCCGTGATCAGGCCCAGATCGAGCGCTACATCGAGCGCATCGAGAAGCGCCTGGTGCCGCTGCCGTACCAGCATTGGTTCACGCTGTTCGACAGTGATGAGCTGGTCGCGCGGGTCCGCTTGCAGCGCGCCGGGCACATCCTAGGCTCTGCCTATGTCGAGCTGGACCTGACCTACCCGCAGCAGAACCAGAATAAACGCGTGGTCTTCTCCGGCGACCTGGGTGCGCCCCATGCGCCATTTCTGATGCCACCGCAGCCGCCCGAGCGCGCCGATATCCTGGTCTTGGAAAGCACCTACGGCGACCGCCTCCACGAAAATCGCGAGCATCGTCGTCAGCGCCTCGAAGCCGTCATTGAGCATGCGTTGCAGGACAACGGCACCGTACTGATCCCCGCATTCAGCATCGGCCGCACCCAGGAACTGCTCTACGAACTCGAAGAGATCATTCAGAACAAGCAAAAAGCCGCCGCACCCCAGTCCGCTCTTCCCTTGGAGGAGAGGGCTAGAGTGAGAAGCGAATCGGCAAAGCCCACGGCTAACTCCGACCAACCCCCTCTCCCCTCCGGGGAGAGGGCTGGGGTGAGGGGAGCAATGGCGGGACAGACTGCTACTCTCGATAACACCACCAAGCCAAGCACAGAACCCAACTGGCCCGAACTCCCAATTATCCTAGACTCGCCTCTCGCCAGCCGTTTCACCGAAGCCTATCGGAGCCTCAAACCCTTCTGGAACCAGGAGGCCCGTGAGCGTGTCGAATTCGGGCGCCGCCCGTTGGCCTTTAAGCAGCTCATTACAATAGATAGCCACGGTGATCATCAGCGCATCGTCAAACATCTGGCCCAGACTGCACGCCCAGCCATCGTTATTGCCGGTGGCGGCATGTGCAGCGGCGGTCGCATTGTCAATTACCTTAAGGCTATGCTTGGGGATAAGAGGCACAACGTTCTGTTCGTTGGCTACCAAGCCCAAGGCACCCCGGGGCACTCCATTCAGACCTACGGACCGAAAGGCGGTTATGTGGACCTGGATGGAGAGCGCATCGATATTCGGGCCGGCATTGCCAGCATTGGAGGCTATTCCGCCCATGCGGACCAGAAAGGATTGGTGGAGTTTGTGACCGGTATGCGGGAATGGCCGACAGAGATAAGGGTGGTGCATGGGGAGAATGAGACGAAGCGGGTGTTAGGCGCGCGGTTGCATGCGTTTTATCGGCTGCAGAATCTGCCAGACGTGCAGATCATAACGGATGGAAAAGAAGAGATGAGCGCGCAGGGCGGCACTCATGGCTCATAAACCTCTTCTCAGGGCTGGTTTTATGATCCAGGGCTCTGCCATAAATGCGTTTGATACCAATCGAGACGTGAATTTATCAAAACAGTTCTACTCTCAATACCACGTCAAAGCAGACGCGGAGAAAGGAGCAAACTATCAAGGCCGAAAAGTAAGATTAATGTAATGGTTTAACTTCTTTCAAAGAAATAGCTGAATAATGAGCAAAATTCAAGCGTTAAAGTATGTTTCATTTTTATGGGTGGGCTCATTAGCTGGGGCTGGCTGTGCTTTCTTAACACAAGTAATTTTGGCGAGAACGCTTGGCCCGCAAGGATTTGGGGTTTTCGCATCTGTTCTGTCTTTAATGGGCTTGTTGGTGCCGCTTGTAGGTTTTGGTATTGCACAATATTGGTTAAAAGAGTTTGGCAAGAGAGGTTGGGGCGCCATGCGCTTTATCAAGCCATCGCTAAAGTTTGTGTTGCTTAGCATGGCTTTTATAATAGCGATTGTGATGACGTGGGGGGTTTTGGGGCCGCATGATCAAGCAATGCGGACTGCTTTGATTATTATGTCCGTTTTCATATCAGGACAAGTGTCAGTTGAATTGATCTCCGGCAGGCTGCAGTTAGAGGAGAATTATGGAACCTTGGCAGTCTGGCAATTTATGCCGCACTTGGCGCGACTGCTATTCTTGGCAATCGCAATCAAGCTTTTCGGCGATCGATTCAATGTAGAGTCAGCGTCCTATTTGTTCGCGTTAGTATCTTTATTGGTTATTGCAACAAGCTATAAACCTTTAATCAATATGTCTAAAGGCAAACTTTCACTCAGAGGCCATGGACCGCAGCAAGCGCAAGAAGAATGTGTGGAACAACCAGAGATAAAAGAAATTCTGAAACACGCTTGGCCATTTGGTTTGGCGAGCATATTTCAACTTATTTATTTTCAAAGCGACATTATCCTAGTGAAATATATTACCGGCGACGAAGCCGCTGGCTATTACAATGTAGCCTTCACTGTAATGGTCGCGGTACTTCTACTTCCGGGCATACTCTACCAAAAATTCTTATTGCCAAAAATTCACCGTTGGGCGAATCATGACAGAGTTCTTTTTTATAAAGTTTATCGGCAGGGTAATGTTGTGATGTTGTTTTTTGGAGGGCTCGCAATGTTTTCGGTTTGGCTAATATCGCCACTTGCGATTCCTTTTTTATTTGGCGAGGAATATAAGAAGGCAGTGGAGTTACTAATGATTTTAGCCGTGTCCGCGCCAATAATATTTGTTGCGAATAGCATCGGCGCAACCTTGTCAACACAAGAATATATGAAGATTAAAGTAAAAATGATGGGCGCGGTAGCGATTGTAAATATTGTCTTGAATGTAATAGTCATCCCATTTCATGGTGCGCTGGGTGCTGCTGTAACAACGGTTACTAGTAATCTATTGCTTTTGGTATTGTACTACGTAGGCGCGAGAGCCTATGTATTTGGGGCTTGTAGGCAAGCCTGAAGAAAAGGTATTGATTATGTGGAACAGAATTAGAAAGTACGGAAGAGTGGTTAATGCGGCAAGTGGTTTTTTTTATGATCTTAAAAGGTTCGCTTTCTATTCCGCATGGAAAGCGGATATGCATGACAAAGAGGTAAGAGAGTACCACATGGTTAAGGTCTACCATTCCTTAGAGAAAAGCCTCAGTTTTACGGTGCGAAACAAAGACTCAGGTTGGTCCACCGCGCAGACCGTTCTAGAGTTGGTTATGATTGCCGATAGGGCAAATAATTACGGATACCACGACAAGGCGGGATTGTCAGTTCTAAAGCGCTTCGTTAATCATCCTGATAATTCAAGTAACGATAATGCTCGTATAATAAAAGAAAAAATTCAAAATATTAATTGGGAATCAGATGACGATCATGGTGCAAAAAACTATGAGGAAAATGATTTCTCCAAAGGTATGTTAGAAGATCCCGAAGCATTCTTTTTTTCAAGATATTCTTTGCGTGAATATCGACAGGCTCCAGTAGGGGCTCCGCTTGTGGAGCGTGCATTATCATTAGCAATGAAGACACCGTCAGTATGCAACAGACAGGCTTGGCATGTTTACCATACAGATAATCAACTAGTCATTCGTAAAGCATTAGCGCATCAATTGGGTAACCGAGGATTTGGTGAGCAAGTACCAAATCTTATGATAGTTACTACGGATCTAAAATCTTTCATGCCAGGACAGGAACATTATCAACATTGGATAGATGGTGGCCTTTTTTCAATGTCTTTGATTTATGCTTTTCATTCGCTTGGCATTGCGTCTTGCTGTTTAAACTGGAGTCAGTCGCCAGGTAATGATTTGAGGTTTCGGTCTGCCTTTAATATTAGACCGAATCATACGGTAATTATGATGTTAGCTTTTGGCTACCCTAATGTTGAGAATAACGTCTGTATTTCTTCTAGGCGCCCATTGGGTGAAATATATACCAAGCTTGAAGCAAGAGCGCAGTAACTCGTGAAAATAGCACTCCTAACTATCCAAAATGCAAATAATTATGGCGCAGTTTTGCAAGCGTTTGCCATGCAAGAAGTATTAAAGAGATACGGCGAGGTTGAGATTGTAAACTATGAAAATCGTCATATCTCACGTAGCTTTGATCTGGTACGTGTCAAGCCAAGTTTTCATGGTCTCTTAGGAACAGGAAAAGATATTTTCAGGCTTTTTCCTCGATATCGTGCCATAAAGAAATTTAAGCAATTTATCGCGGCTAAATTTCACCTTACTCAAAGCATGACTCATGCTGATCTGCTGAACGGAAAGACCCCCAAATATGATGTTTACGTCGCTGGGAGCGATCAAATTTGGAACCCCATGTGTGTGAACGGAAGGGGGGTAATTGACTCGGCCTATTTTTTAGATTTTGCTCCATCAGAAGCTAAGAAAATTTCTTTCGCATCAAGTATCGGTGGACACAGATACTCTGAAGCTGAAGCAGGCCAGGTCAAGCAGTTGCTGGCGGGTTTTGAGCAGCTAGCTGTAAGGGAAAAAGACACTCAAACCTATTTGGAAAATTTGTTAACAAGGCCAGTTCACCATGTGCTGGACCCAACTTTATTATTGAATAGCGAAGAGTGGCTGGATGCTGTAGATGCTTCTAATAATATAGGCAAGGCTGATTATATTTTACTCTACACTGTGCCTAAAATACCTTTGATACGGGAAGCTGTAGATTTTTTTGCTGAAAAACTTGGCTTAAGGGTTATATCGCTTGAACAAAGTTTGACGGCAGGTGCTCGCGTGGACGAGCAAATTCGAGACGCAGGGCCAAAAGAATTTATAGAGTTGTTCGCTAATGCAAGTTTTGTAGTAACTGATTCGTTTCATGGGACCTGCTTTGCTCTAAATTTTAAAAAATCTTTTGTATCAGTTTCGTCAGGCAAGCATTCAAATCGTATTGAAAGCTTGCTTCAGCTTCTTGGCTTGGAAGATAGGTTAGTCAAAAACCATCAGGAGTTAGCAGATATATTGGTTGATGTCGATATGAGTCCTGCATTGCTCCGGCTTGTTGTTGCGAGGAACGAGTCATTGTCCTACTTGATGCAGACTTGCACTAGATGAAAAATGGCTTAGTAATAACTGAAAAACAGAAGCTTTGGATCCCAAGTGCAGTTCCTTTCTTATTGTTTGGATTAATATATTATTTGGTAACGCCATATTTTTCGTTATTGCTTTTTAGCGACTTACCACTAGTGAAGGCTGCTGAACCTTATATTGGACTTGACTACTTCGATGTTTTCTACTGGCTTGATGTTTCATTGGTTCTTATCTTTTTCATAATAGGATACGGGCTAGCCAAGATCGTTGTACAGGGGAAAGGTATTTTTGTCGATAGAGTGTCTAATTTTAGACTTGCTCCAAGTATCGTTTTTTTGATGCTATTCTTGTTTTATGTTTTAGTTCTCTTGAAAGTAAGGGCTGCGGGGGGGCGCATGTTTACTGGCTATGAAAGCTATAATATAGAAGTGCTTGGGCCTCTAGCTACTTTAGTTTTCACCAGCACCATTTGTTATAATTTCTTTGGCCGTAAAGAAATCAAATTTTTATTCTTTTGTTTATTTTTCTTTGCATCTCTTGGTTTGTTGGGTTTCGGCTCTAGAATGTTTTTTATTCTAAGTGTTATTGCTATGGTATTAGGCTCTTTGTCGAACAATACTTATTTGTTTAGGAGTGTTTATTTCTATGTCTTTTTGAGTGGGGTGTTTTTATTGGTCCTGGGAGTAGGGGTTTGGCGCTCAGGATACAGCTTCGATGATAGTGCTATCTTAGTTTCAATTTTCTTAGTTGAGCCGTTATTTACCGCAACGAGCGGTGCGCTTTATTTGGCTAATTTGGGTGGGAGGTATGTACTGAATTTTCCTGTAGATATCGCTGCCGCATTTATAAATTTTATACCAAGCTTTATTTATCCAGAGAAAATGGCCCTCATAACTGAGTTCACTTATGATGGAAATAAAGAATCGCCTTTTGGGGCGAGTGCCTTAATTGCTAATCTTTACTCTAATTTCGGTATACTGTATCCGGTCTATATTTTTTTCATTGGTTATTTTTATGGGTTTCTTAAGGTTAAATCTTATTGGTCTCCGTTTTTCAGAGCGGTGTATTTTTCTTTGCTACCACTATTGATGTTTCATTTTTTTAGGGAGGGTTTTATCACTTTCATAAAGGTTTTTATATTTAATGGACTGGTATTTCCATTTATAATGTTATTTTTTGTTTATCTATTTTTTTTAAAGAATAAGAAAGACGAGGCTAACCATGTCAGTGAACAGTAAGATTTCGGTGCTAGCCCTGACTTCTTACTACCTCCCCTCCTATAAGGCTGGGGGGCCAATTAAGACTGTTCAAAATATGATAGAGCAGCTTGGTGGTTGTCGATTTTCAGTTGTCACCCGAGATCGGGACTTAGGAGATGAAAGACCATTTTCAAGCTTAAAGATAAACTCTTGGGAAGCTCTTGAAAAAGCGTCTGTAATTTATCTGAGCCCTGAGAATCTTTCGCTTCAGAAAATGGCTTCGCTGATAAATGCTTCCGAATTTGAAGTTCTTTATCTGAATAGTTTTTTTGACAGTGCATTCTCGATTAAACCCTTGCTGGCCAGAAGGCTGGGTTTGATTCGCCAATGTCCAGTAGTGTTGGCACCGCGTGGCGAGTTTTCCACAGGGGCTTTGGCACTCAAGCCATTAAGAAAGAAATTGTTCATAAAGATTTCTAAATTGCTTGGGTTGCATCGTGGGGTTGTTTGGCAGGCTTCCAGCGAGCTTGAAGAGCAGGATATTGTTAGAGCGCTTGGTGTAAGGCTATCTTCCATATGTCTCGCAAAAGATTTGCCCCCTAGATCTTCAATAGGCATTCCAGGAAAAAATATAAGCGCTACTGATACTTGCCGGTTGATTTTTTTATCCCGTATCTCTCCAATGAAAAATCTTGATTTCGCCTTGCAGGTTCTTGCAAAGGTGAAGGCGTCTTTGGTTTTTAATATTTACGGCCCAATTGAAGATGAGGGTTATTGGAAGTCCTGCTTGAATTTGATTGAAAAGCTGCCTGCGAATATAAGCGTTAATTATTGCGGCTCCGTCACGCCTGATCAGGTGGCTGATGTTTTTGCTGGTCATGATTTGTTTTTGTTTCCAACACGTGGCGAAAACTATGGTCATGTGATAGCTGAATCATTATCGGCTGGTACACCCGTATTGTTGAGCGATCAAACGCCCTGGCAGGATCTGGCGCAGAATGACTTAGGTTGGGATTTGCCGCTTGACTTGGATGTATTCGCGGAAAAGATCGAAACGATTGCTGTGATGCATAAATGTTCTCGAGTGGAATGGCGAAAAAAGGTTTCGCTAAATGCTATTTCAATAATAAATGATGAGAAGGATGTTTCTGATAATTATGATTTATTTAATTTCGCGGTGGAAAGCTTTAAACGCGCTAAAGGTCGCATCTAATTGTATTTTTATGGTTCTGCGTTAAAATTTCTTTGTGTGGTGTCTGCTTGTTCTCTAAAGCGGTTTTTTTGTGCGCTGCATTATGTTGCGGGTTGTGGTGAGCTTAAATGCGCATATTAGTTCTGTCTCAATATTTTTGGCCTGAAACCTTCATAATCAATGATCTGGTTCGGAAGCTCACCGAGCAAGGACATCATGTGACCGTGGCAACTGCTAAGCCTAATTATCCTGGAGGTAAAGTGTTTGATGGATATAAGGCGTGGGGGGTTCAGGTTGAGCGTTTTGAGGGCGTCGATGTAATACGGGTTCCTCTGTGGCCGCGTGGCCGCGGGGGCGCAAAAAATCTAACATTGAATTACCTGTCTTTCGTTTTTACAGGCCTTCTCCTGTTCCCTTGGCTTCTTCGTGGTCGGAAGTTCGATAGCATCGTGGTTTTTGCGATGTCGCCAATTACCCAGGTGATACCCGCTATTCCTCTCAAGTGGCTCAAGCGCGCACATCTTGCTGCTTGGATACAGGACCTATGGCCTGAAAGTCTCGCTGCGACAGGATTTGTGCGTAAGCCATGGGCGCTCCGTATGGTTGGTTGGGCGGTGCGCGGCATCTACGCGTTGTGTGACACGTTGTTGCTGCAGTCACGCGCTTTTTTTGATCCCGTTGCCTCTTATGCCAGTCCTAGCAAACTCGTCTACTATCCAAACTCTGTTGCTTTACCGTCCGCAAAGACTGTGGTTGCTAAAATCCCAGCGCAGCTTATTGAAGTCCTAAGAGAAAACTTCTGTGTTGTTTTCGCCGGGAATATCGGAATTGCCCAATCGATTGAGACGATTGTTGAGGCAGCGGAGCTTTCACTTCAGCACCCGACATTAAAGTTTGTTCTGGTTGGAAGTGGTAGCCGGCTTGAGTGGGTAAAAGAGCGCAAGACGTCTCTTGGGCTTGATAACCTGATTATTGCGGGTCGCTTCCCTATGGAAACCATGCCGCAAATTTTTGAATTTTCCTCTGCACTTTTGGTTTCTCTAAGGGACGAGGAAATCTTTTCCTACACTATTCCTAGCAAAGTGCAGGCATATTTTGCCGCCGGTAAACCTATCATCGCATCGTTACGCGGCGAAGGTGCACGTGTCATTGAGGAGGCCGGTGCAGGAAAAACATGCATGCCTGAAAATGCCAATTTGCTGGTAGCGACTATTCTCGAACTCATGTCGCTGTCCCCTGCCGAACGTCAAAAGATGGGAAGCGCCGGTCAGCGCTATTTTAATGATCATTTCGACATGGACCATCAGGCTGAGCGCTTGGTGGAAATTCTAGCGTCGAGAGCCGAGATATAACCGGGGTATAAGACGATGCGGGTATTGGTCCTAGGGGTTACCGGCATGCTTGGGCATGACGTATACAAGGTTTTGAGCGCGTCACCTGAGCTGGATGTTTGGGGTACGCTGCGCAGTTCCGCTGGTCTCTCCCATTTCAGCGAGAAGCAGCAGGAACGCATGCTGTCGGGTGTTGATGTGCTTGACCAAGACGCACTCACTGCGGTGTTGTCACGCATACGTCCTGATGTAGTGATCAATTGTGTAGGTCTGATCAAGCAACTTGCCGATGTCAACGATCCGCTGGTCGCACTTCCAATCAACGCTCTGCTTCCGCATCGTTTGGCGAGATTATGTGCTTTGGCCGGGGCGCGGCTGATCCAAATAAGCACCGATTGCGTCTTCTCTGGAAGTAAGGGGCTTTATGTCGAATCGGATGCGTCCGATGCGGAGGATCTCTACGGAAAGTCGAAGTACATCGGCGAGCTGCACGATCAGGCCAACACAATCACTCTCCGGACCTCGATAATTGGCCATGAACTCAGCAGTAATCACTCGCTGGTCAACTGGTTTTTATCTCAAGAAGGCTCAGTCAGGGGATATCGCAAAGCGATTTTTTCTGGGCTACCCACTGTTGAGTTGGCACGTGTGATCTGTGACTACGTGTTACCCACTCGCCAGCTTCGTGGCCTTTATCATGTCTCGGTTGATCCTATTGATAAGTACAGCTTGCTCAAGCTAGTGGCTGAAATTTACGGAAAGGATATCGAGATTGTGCCGGATGATAGTGTTCAGATCGACCGTTCGCTGGATTCTACTCTTTTTCGGAGCGCCACTGGCTACACACCGCCGACATGGCGTGAACTTGTTGAAAAAATGCGCGACAAGCGCTGAGTAATCTAATTTTTTATGCATGGTATTTGAATATGTTCGATGACAAAGTTTTGATGATCACGGGGGGAACCGGATCGTTCGGCAATACTGTACTGAAGCGCTTCCTTGATACCAATGTCAAGGAAATTCGGGTATTTAGCCGCGATGAAAAGAAGCAAGAAGATATGCGTATTTCACTGGCTAACGATAAAGTCAAGTTTTTCATTGGCGATGTTCGTGATTACGATAGCTTAGTGAATTCCATGGTGGGCGTTGATTATATCTTCCATGCTGCTGCTCTGAAGCAGGTTCCGTCCTGCGAGTTTTATCCAATGGAGGCAGTTAAGACTAATGTCATTGGAACTGAAAACGTACTTAACGCTGCTATAAGTTCCGGAGTGAAGCGTGTTGTTGTGCTATCTACCGACAAGGCTGTTTATCCGATTAATGCTATGGGGATTTCCAAGGCGATGTCGGAAAAGTTGATGGTCGCTAAGTCACGTCTTATTCCAAAAGATGGACCAGTTATTTGCGCTACTCGTTATGGCAACGTAATGGCTTCGCGTGGATCCGTAATTCCTTTGTTTATCGATCAACTTAAGGGAGAGGAGCCGATCACTGTAACTGATCCAAACATGACGCGATTCCTGATGTCTTTGGAGGATTCGGTCGATCTAGTCCTCCATGCTTTCGAAAATGCCGAGCAAGGTGACATTTTTGTACAAAAGGCTCCGGCTTCTACCGTGGGAGATCTGGCCCAAGCACTCAAGGAACTGTTCGCTCGAGCCAATGCGGTAAAGGTAATTGGTACCCGTCACGGTGAAAAGCTTTATGAATCCTTGATTTCCCGCGAGGAAATGGCCAAGGCCGAAGACATGGGCCGCTACTACCGCATCCCTGCGGACAACCGCGACTTGAACTACAAGAAGTACTTTGTCGAGGGCGAAGAAAAGATTGCCGAATTCGACGACTACACCTCGCACAATACAGAGCGTCTGGATATAGAAGGCATCAAACAGTTGCTGCTCAAGCTCGACTATATCAAGGAGCAACTTGATGCTTAAGGTCATGACCCTGCTCGGCACCCGCCCAGAACTGATCAAGATGAGCCGGGTGATTGCCGAACTCGACCGTCAGGTGAACCACGTTCTAGTGCATTCAGGTCAAAACTACGACTTCGAGCTGAATCAGGTTTTTTTCGATGAGCTGGAGATCCGTAAGCCAGATCATTTTCTCGGGGCTGCCGGTGAGACTGCCGCGCAGACTATCGCTGAAGTGATCGCCAAGGCTGATGCAGTATTTGAGCTGGAAAAACCCGATGCGCTGTTGCTCTACGGCGATACCAACACCTGCCTAGCTGTGATCGCCGCCAAGCGCCGCAAGATCCCGGTGTTCCACATGGAAGCGGGTAACCGCTGCTTCGATCAGCGCGTGCCGGAAGAGCTGAACCGCAAGGTGCTCGATCATTTGTCTGACATCAATATGGTGCTAACCGAGCATGCCCGCCGCTACTTGATCGCTGAGGGCATCCGGCCGGAAACCATCATCAAAACCGGCTCGCACATGCATGAAGTGCTTGAGTACTACATGCCGAAGATCGAGCAGTCCGAGGTGCTGAGCCGTGAAGGCCTGGAGACCGGCAAGTTTTTTGTTGTCAGCGCCCATCGCGAAGAAAATGTTGATACTCCAGAAAATCTGCGTGATCTGCTGGCAACCCTGCGTGCGCTGGCGGATGAGTACCACTATCCAGTGATCATCTCGACCCATCCGCGTACCCGCAAGCGCCTGGAAGCCCTGGGTGAATCGCTGGAGCACCCGTTGTTACGCTTCGTTAAGCCCTTCGGCCTACTTGATTACATCAAGCTGCAGATGTCGGCTTTCTGTGTTCTCTCCGACAGCGGCACCATCACCGAGGAAGCCTCGCTGCTCAACTTGGCGGCGGTAACGTTGCGCAACGCCCACGAACGGCCCGAGGGAATGGACGAGGGTACGCTGATCATGAGTGGCCTGAAGAAAGACCCGGTACTGGCTGCGGTCAAGGTCATCACTAGTCAGCATAGGGCCGGCGAACGGACGATTCCGTTAGTGCCTGATTACGAAGGCGGCCCGGTTTCCCTGCAGGTCGTACGTGTTGTATTGAGCTACACGGACTACATCAACCGCACTGTTTGGCGCAAAGGCTGAGTTCCCATGAACATCTTTCTGACTGGTGCGTCTGGATTTATTGGGTGTGTAATCGAAAGAGAGCTGAGAGAGCGAGTAGGTATCTCTCTAACGCTATTGGTTCGCTCGCCGGGGCCTGCGTTTTCACCAACAACCTATGTTGTGGGAAGGCTCTCCGTCGATACAGACTGGTCAGCAGCGGTGGCACAACAGCAAGTCGTTATCCACGCCGCCGCCCGTGCCCATGTCATGAAGGACGAAGTGGCTGACCCATTGGCTGAGTATCGTCGCGTCAATGTTGAAGGCACGTTGAATCTGGCTCGCCAGGCTGCGGCTGCAGGAGTGAAACGTTTTATTTTTATCAGCTCAATCAAGGTAAATGGTGAGGCAACCGTAAAGTCGAGGGCTTTCTCCGCAAATGACGAAGCAGCTCCCGAGGACGCTTATGGCGTGTCAAAACTAGAGGCCGAGCAGGGGTTACTGCATTTGGCTGCGGAAACCGGCATGGAAGTTGTGGTTATCCGCCCTCCGCTTGTTTACGGGCCAAGTGTAAAGGGTAATTTTGCCAGCATGATCAAGCTGGTCGAAAAAGGTATTCCTCTTCCTCTTGGTGCCATCCACAACAAACGTTCTCTGGTCGGTGTTGATAACCTGGTCGATCTGATTATCCGCTGTATCGATCATCCCGCCGCAGCCAATCAGGTATTCCTTGCCGGCGATGGTCAGGATCTTTCCACCACTGAGTTGTTGCGTGACGTGGGCGAGGCGATGGGCAAGCCCGCACGGCTGATCCCAGTACCGGCTGGCATGCTTCAGTTTGGCGCGACGTTGCTGGGTAAAAAAGCGATGGCCCAACGCCTGCTGGGTTCGTTGCAGGTGGATATCAGCAAAACCTGCGAACTGCTGGACTGGAAGCCGCCCTATACGGTGCAAGAAGGGCTCAGGCGTTGTTTCGAGCGTTCCAATTGATCTATTACCGGGTGAGCCGTGATTCGACTTTTTGACTTTGTATTCTCGCTGGTGGGCTTGGTGGTTGGGTTGCCGGTGTTGTTTGTGCTGACAATCATTGGCTCGTTCGATACGGGCTCGCCGATTTTTCGCCAAGTGCGTGTGGGCCGCCATCAGAAGCCGTTTACGCTGGTCAAATTCCGCACGATGCGGGTGGATACAGTATCGGTTGCAACACATCTGGCCAATAGCGCGTCCATCACTCGCTTCGGCCATTTCCTGCGCAAGACCAAGCTGGATGAGCTGCCTCAGTTATGGAATGTGCTGAAGGGTGATATGAGCCTGGTAGGGCCGCGACCAGGGCTGTTCAATCAGGAGGAACTGACTGAGGAGCGTGCCAAGCGTGGCGTGTTCGACGTACGCCCCGGAATTACGGGCCTAGCGCAGGTGAGCGCGATCGATATGTCCACGCCAGCTCTGCTGGCCGAAACTGATCAGAAGATGATCGACAGCCTGACGCTGGCCGACTACTTCAAGTACATATTTATGACGGTGGCGGGTAAGGGTGCAGGTGACCGGGTCGTGAAGCGCTGATCTCAGCTGTTTTCTAACTTGTGTGGTCTAGCGTTGGGTGTGAATGATTAAATGGACCGCGTAGCCGACGCAGGCATCCGACTCCGGGAAGGGTAACTTTGTGTTGAGATTGGCTGAAAAACTTCGTGCTCGCTTGGTGCGTTTGCCCAGGCGCAATAAGCGATTGGTTCAGGTATCGACAGACGTCGTGCTGGTCTGGGCCGCGCTTTGGCTGGCGTTTTTCGTTCGCCTTGGTGAGGCTAACTTTGTCGATCCGTTTGGCGGCCATGCCTGGCTATTCGGAGTTGCACCGCTGATTGCCATTCCGTTCTTTGTCCGCTTTGGCATGTACCGTGCCGTGATGCGCTATTTTGGCAATGACGCGTTAATGGCAATCGCCAAAGCCGTAACGTTGTCGGCGTTGCTGCTGTCCCTGGCTATTTACTGGCACACCGAAGCGCCCAAAGTCATACCACGGTCGATGGTCTTCAACTATTGGTGGCTGAGCCTAGTATTGATTGGCGGCTTGCGTCTGGTGATGCGCCATTACTTTATGGGTGATTGGTTTTCGCCGGACTCTGCTACCAAGTTCAAGGGTCGTGATGCCGGCCTACCTAAGGTGGCTATCTATGGGGCCGGTGCTGCTGGGAACCAGCTTGTCGCCGCGTTGCGCCTTGGGCGGGGTGTGCGACCGGTCGCATTCATTGATGATGATCATAATTTATACAACCGGATTATCGCCGGGCTGCGAGTGTACTCGCCCAAGCATATCCAGCAAATGATTGACGAGACGGGGGCCGATGAGATTTTGCTCGCCATTCCGTCGGCCTCGCGGGCACGGCGCCGTGAGGTATTGGAGACGCTGGAACAATACCCGCTGCACGTACGTAGCGTGCCAGGCTTTATGGACCTGGCCAGTGGGCGGGTTAAGGTCGAGGACATTCAGGAAGTTGACATCGCGGATTTGCTCGGGCGTGACGCCGTACCGCCGCAGCAGGCGCTGTTTGAAAAGTGCATCCGTGGCAAGGTGGTGATGGTGACCGGCGCGGGCGGCTCAATCGGCTCGGAGCTGTGCCGGCAGATACTCTCGAACAAGCCTAAGGGGTTGCTATTGTTCGAGCACAGCGAGTTCAACCTCTACAGCATTCATATCGAACTTGAGCGTGCAATCGAGCGGGCCTCACTGTCCGCTAAGTTGGTGCCAATCCTGGGTTCCATTCGCAATTCTGATCGCCTGCTGGATGTGATGCGGACCTGGAAGGTGGAGACGATCTATCACGCGGCTGCCTATAAACATGTACCGATGGTTGAGCACAACGTCGCCGAAGGCGTGCTGAACAATGTGCTGGGCACCATGAACACGGCACAGGCTGCCGTACAGGCCGGTGTTGCGAACTTCGTGCTGATCTCCACGGACAAGGCGGTTCGGCCCACCAATGTGATGGGCAGTACCAAGCGCGTTGCTGAGATGATCCTGCAGGCGTTGAGTCGTGAGACGGCACCCGTGCTGTTCGCTGCAGACGGCGCGGTGCATCAGGTCAACAAGACGCGCTTCACCATGGTTCGCTTCGGCAATGTGCTGGGCTCGTCGGGGTCGGTGATCCCTCGGTTCTATCAGCAGATCCGCAGCGGTGGGCCGGTGACGGTGACCCACCCGAAAATCACGCGCTATTTCATGACCATTCCTGAGGCGGCCCAGCTGGTGATTCAGGCTGGCTCCATGGGACAGGGCGGTGATGTGTTCGTGCTGGATATGGGGCAGCCAGTGCGTATTGCCGAGCTGGCCGAAAAGTTGATTCACCTGTCTGGCCTGAGCGTGCGCTCGGAGAAGTCTCCGCATGGCGATATCGCTATCGAGTTCACGGGGTTGCGCCCGGGTGAGAAGCTCTATGAAGAGTTGTTGATCGGTGACAACGTGAGCCCTACCGAGCACCCGATGATCATGCGGGCTGATGAGGAATATTTCACTTGGGACGTGCTGCGGAGTGTGCTGGCTAAATTGCTCAAGGCCGTCGAGCAGGATGATTATCCCCAGGTTCGGGTATTGCTGCGGGAAGTGGTGAGTGGGTATGTGCCGGAAGGGGAAATCGTCGATTTGATTTATCAGCAGCGCAGGGCTGGGCCGACTGAGTAGCGACAGTTTCGGCTGGTGGGAGCTGGGCATGGTGATGGTTTTTTAAGATCTGAAAGCTTTGCCCCGGGGCGGGCCTCCTACAAAAAAGTGCTAGGGTCTGAGTTGCGTCTGTAGGAGGCCCGCCCCGCTTCGAATGGGGGCGATGGACTGTGGAGTCCCAAAGCTCGCCCGAGGGCGTGCCGCCAACAAACAGCTTCTGCATTCCGCAGCCACTATTGGAACAGAAGGCCAAGTTAATGCGCTAGTTCGTTGCCTTGTACAACGATTTCCCGACTCGGTTGATGTGGTCGATGAGCTGCGGGTTGTCGAGCTGGTGATGCAATGACAAATCAATTTTGTATGGCAGGAGCAGGTCATCCAGTGCCAACTCGATATCGAGTAGGTCTCGGTGAGAGAGTTCGTTGCCCTTCAGGGTCAGATCGATATCCGAACCGGGGCGGTAAATTCCTTTAGCGCGGGAACCGTAGAGGATTGCTTCGCTAATTTTGGGAAAACGGCGAAGCGTACTTCGGATCGATTGAACATCCTCTTCGGATAGGCCCGAGTGCTCCAGCCTCATAGCGTTTGGCCTTCCCGGCTGGTCATCATTTGCTCCAGCGCCTTTAGCAGCAGATGGTGCTGTAACCGGATATTTATCAGAATCGCCTCCGCCGTTTCCTCGTTGTATGTATGAGAGGTACGGTTGCGGTCCGTGAGCATTTGCATCCAGGCATGGCCGTCACTGATCAAGCCCTTGCTGAACGCTTCCCGAATGGTGTCGCGCGAACCAACGATGCCGTCGATGCCCTGCCAGACGAGAAAATCTTTCAGCGTGTTCCAGCCAAGCTCATAGCAATATTCGAAGCCTTGGATGACGCCTTGTTTTTCCAGTTTCGATAGTTCGCGTTGCTCCATTAACTCAACAGCTTCATCAAGCTGTCGCAGAGCCTTGCGGAAATTGGCTAGGCGTTGCTGCCAGCGCACGTCAGGGTTGTCCATTTGTGGGGTCCCAAGTTTGAGTGGGCCTATGCTACAACGTCATTGCCGACAGGGCCTAAAGAGAGGGTCTTCCACTTAGGTTGCGGAGTGACGGACATAGGGCGGTGGGCTGAAGCCCACCCTACGTCTGCTGGACGCCTGTAGGGTGGATGACGCGCCACCCACCCACCGTGAACAGGGCCGGTGGTTGGCGCGTTGGCCAGGCCAATCTTAAGGCTGTCACGTTGGATGAAAAAAGCGTCATCCACCCTACGGGGGCGGCGTGTTAAATGATTCCCCGCTTGCGCAGCCCCTGAACTTGTTTTTCACTTAGCCCAAGTCCTGCCAGCAGATCGTCGGTGTGTTCGCCCAGTTGCGGGCCGCCGGTGCCGATGCGGCCGGGGGTGCGGCTGAGCTTTGGCAGCACACCTGGCACCTTCAGTGGACCGGCGAAGGTCTGTACCTGCTCGATCATCTCTCGCGCCAGATAGTGCGGGTCCTTGACGATGTCGGCAGCGGTGTAGGGATAGCCGGCCGGGACGCGCGCTGCTTTGAGTGCTTCGATAACCTCGTCTCGACTGTGTTTCCGTGTCCACTCGCCAATGGCGGCGTCGATCAATTCGGCATGCTGGGCGCGGCCATCGTTATGGGCGAAACGTGGATCGTCGGCGAGGTCTTGGCGCGCCATCAGCGTCATCAGGCGCTTGTAGATGCTGTCGCCGTTGCCGGCGATCAGCACGTAGGCGCCATCACTGCACAGGTATGAGTTGGAGGGCGTGATACCGGGCAGTGCGCTACCGGCAGGCTCACGGACGTAACCGAAGGCATCGTATTCAGGCACCAGACTTTCCATCATGGCGAACACCGACTCGTACAACGCGACATCGATTTCCTGCCCTTTGCCGCTGCGATTGCGCTCCTGCAGAGCAAGCAGCACCCCGATTACTCCATACAGCGACGACAGCGAGTCACCAATGCTCACGCCAACCCGTACCGGTGGCTGGCCCGGATAACCGGACAGGTGTCGCAACCCGCCCATGGCCTCGCCGATCACACCGAACCCCGGCAGGTCGCGGTAGGGGCCTGTCTGGCCATAGCCTGAGAAGCGCAGCATGATCAGGCGCGGATTGAGTTGTGAAAGTTCGTCCCACCCCAAACTCCAGCTTTCGAGCGTGCCGGGGCGAAAGTTTTCTACCAGAACATCGGCTTCGGCCACTAGCTGACGAACGATCTGCTGGCCTTCGGCAGCTTTCAAATCAATCGTGACGGACTGTTTGTTGCGCGACTGCACGTGCCACCAGAGCGAGGTGCCGTCCTTTAACTTGCGCCATTTCCGCAGCGGGTCGCCTACTCCAGGGGGCTCGATCTTGATCACCTCGGCACCGAACTCGCCTAGCATCTTGCTGGCGAAGGGACCAGCGATCAGCTGCCCCATTTCGATGACCTTGAGACCATGAAGCGGCAAGCTGCTTCCACTCTGTTCGCTCATCGCAACACCTGTGCCGAGTCGATTGATGTGCGCAGGATGACCGAGGGGGAGGGCGCCAAGCAATGCTCATCCATTCACGACGCAGGCGCGGCGCTGCGGCTGACTGTCCTTTCAATGTTCGTTGCGCTTGCGCTGCAATGGCACAGGCGCTTTTCGTTCTGTCCGTCGCGGCTGGCGTTCGCCCGATCGCTCTGCCCCCTGCCGGGCGCGAGTACAGATTCGCTGTACGGTCTATGCTGTTGAAGTGCCGGATGGCCCATCCGCCGGAACACTGCGGCCCCGCGTAGCTCGAAGAATGAAGTCTGCCAGGCGCTTGGTTTGGATTCGTATGGTTCGCCTGTAGGACAGGGGTTATTGGAAAAATAACGAGACCAACGAGTGAGGTACTGCCATGAGCGCTGAGTCCCTGTATCCCGTGAATCCGGAATTGGCGGCCCGGTCGCTGACCGACGAGGCCGCTTACAAAGCCATGTATCAGCAGTCGGTCGTCAACCCTGACGGCTTCTGGCGCGAGCAGGCCGCGCGCATCGACTGGATCAAGCCGTTTACCCGGGTCAAGCAAACCTCCTTTGATGATCACCATGTCGATATCAAGTGGTTTGCCGATGGCACGCTCAACGTTTCCGCCAATTGCCTGGACCGCCATCTGGAAAAGCGCGGCGACGAGGTGGCGATCATCTGGGAAGGCGATGATCCCTCCGAGCAACGCCTGATCACCTATCGCGAATTGCATCATCAGGTCAGCAAGTTCGCCAATGCTCTGCGCGGCCAGGACCTGCACCGCGGCGATGTGGTGACCATTTACATGCCGATGATTCCCGAAGCGGCAGTGGCGATGCTTGCCTGTGCGCGTATCGGTGCAATTCATTCGGTGGTGTTTGGGGGCTTTTCGCCCGAAGCGCTGGCTGGTCGGATCATCGATGGCAGCTCCAAGGTGGTGATCACGGCCGATGAAGGTCTACGCGGGGGCAAGACGGTCCCGCTGAAGGCTAACGTT
The DNA here is from genome assembly GCF_024448895.1 of Stutzerimonas stutzeri. Classification (GTDB taxonomy): domain Bacteria; phylum Pseudomonadota; class Gammaproteobacteria; order Pseudomonadales; family Pseudomonadaceae; genus Stutzerimonas; species Stutzerimonas stutzeri_Q. The sequence goes on along the minus strand of NZ_JAMOIC010000001.1, from coordinate 350,607 downwards.
GACGAGGCGCTGACGAACCCACAGACGGGGTGCGTGCAGAAAATCATCGTGGTGCGGCGCACGGGCGGTGACATCAAGTGGAATCAGCATCGTGATATCTGGTTCGACGATCTGATGCGCGTCGCCGGCGATGTTTGTGCTCCAAAGGAAATGGGCGCCGAAGAGCCCCTGTTCATTCTTTATACGTCCGGCTCTACCGGCAAGCCCAAAGGCGTGATGCACACATCCGGCGGCTATCTGCTATACGCCGCGCTCACCCACGAACGGGTGTTCGACTATCGCGCCGGAGAGGTTTATTGGTGCACCGCCGACGTCGGCTGGATCACCGGGCACAGCTACCTTGTTTATGGGCCGCTGGCTAACGGTGCCACCACGCTGATGTACGAAGGCGTGCCCAATCACCCAGATGTCACCCGTATCGCCAGGATCGTCGACAAGCACAAGGTGAATATTCTCTACACCGCGCCGACAGCGATCCGCGCGATGATGGCCGAAGGCGCGGCGGCAATGGAGGGCGCTGATGGCTCGAGCCTGCGGCTGCTTGGCACGGTCGGCGAGCCGATAAATCCCGAAGCCTGGCACTGGTATTACGAAACGGTGGGTAAGTCGCATTGCCCAATCGTCGACACCTGGTGGCAGACCGAGACAGGCGGCATCCTGATCAGCCCATTACCGGGTGCGACGGCACTGAAACCGGGCTCAGCAACGCGGCCGTTTTTCGGCGTGGTGCCGGGTCTGGTAGATAACCTAGGCAACCTGCTCGAAGGTACTACCGAAGGTAATCTGGTGATCCTGGACTCCTGGCCCGGCCAGATGCGCAGTATCTACCGCGACCACGACCGCTTCGTCGACACCTACTTCAAGACCTTTCGCGGCATGTATTTCACCGGTGACGGCGCGCGTCGGGACGAGGACGGTTATTACTGGATTACCGGCCGGGTGGACGATGTGCTCAATGTTTCCGGCCACCGCATGGGCACCGCGGAGATTGAGAGCGCCATGGTCGCGCACCGCAAGGTGGCCGAGGCGGCGGTGGTTGGGGTTCCGCATCCACTCAAGGGGCAGGGCATCTATGTGTACGTCACGCTGGTTGCTGGCGAGGAGCCGTCCGATCAATTGCGCCAGGAGCTCCAGCAGTGGGTGCGCAAGGAGATCGGCCCCATCGCTGTACCGGACGTGATTCAGTGGGCGCCGGGTCTGCCGAAGACGCGTTCGGGAAAGATCATGCGACGCATCCTGCGAAAGATCGCGACCGATGAGTTCGATGCGCTTGGAGACATCTCCACCCTGGCAGACCCTGGTGTCGTGCCGCAATTGATCGATACGCACAAGCAGATGCGGCCTGCGGGGTGATGACGTGACGGTGCTGCCAGGCCGCCACGTCAGTGCTCAGGCAGTGGGCGCGGCGCTTTCAGCCTCCTGATTTGCGGCGGGCTTTTCCTGAGGGACACCGGCAACGGTCAGCTCGGGGAAACTGCCGCCTATGAACTCGACACTGCGAGTGGGGAAAGCGAACTGCAATCCCATGTCCCGGATGCCATCCAGCAGCTGTAGATTGATCTCCTGCTGGGCGTCCATGTACTTGTTGTAGTCCGACACTTGCATGATATAGACGACCTCGAAGGTCAGCTGGCTGTCATCGAATGCGAGGAAGTGTGCGCGGTCGAATTTGGCATTCTCCACACCGTCGATGATCTGTTTCACCAAGGCCGCAACCTCGCGAACCTTGTCTGATGGCGTGTTGTAGGTAATGCCGAACTTGAAGACGATGCGCCGCGTGTTCATGCGTTTGTAGTTATGCAGGGTCTGCTTGAGCAGGTCGGCGTTTGCGCAGACGATTTGCTCGCCGCTAAGCGCCCGGATGCGTGTGGTCTTCAGGCCGATGTGCTCGATGTTCCCCGCGACCTCACCGAAAACGACGAAGTCGCCGATTTCGAACGGCTTGTCCACGCCGATGGACAGCGAGGCGAACACATCGCTGAGCAATGTCTGTACCGCCAGGGCAATAGCGATACCACCGACGCCAAGGCTGGCGACCATGGCGGTGATATCGACGCCGAGGTTGGCAAGGACCGACAGCAGCATCATGGTCCAGACCACGATGCGCACCATGATGCCGATGATGGTGGTAGTTACCGGATTACGGGTCTTGCCGTCATGGGTCAGGCTTTCCATCCACAGCCGGACGCCTGTATCGAGCCAGAGCGCGATCTGGAACGCCAGCGCGATGAACCAGCCGTGGGACATGGCTGATTCCCAGCGTTCCGGCAGCTGCACGACCTTCAGGGCGACCAGCAACGACAGCGCAATCAAGAGTATGTGACTGGTACGGCTGAGCATTTCAGCCGCGATGCCGACGAAGCCGCTTCTGGATCCCTTAGCCAATTTGCGCAAGCGGTTTGTGACGATGCGCACGACGGTCTGCAACACGAGATAGCTGGCGATGGTGACGCCGGTGATTATGGCGATGTTGATCCAAAGTCCCTCGTTCAACATCACTTCCCAATTCATCAATTCGTTTCCTCCGGGCATGCGCGACCAGGCGCTGAAGCAGTGGGTCCTTTTTTCAGTAGCCACTGCCGCGCATTAGTTCCCGCGATAAGCGAAGGGAAGGCGGAACCGAATGATGATGAAACGGGATTGATTGGCTGATCAGGGCCGCTGCACGACGGTCTTCAGATCCTCATAAGCGCCGGCATTGATTACGCGCTGATAACCCAACTCATGGAGCAGATCCTGCGCGGCGGATGATCGACGACCGCTGCGACAGTACAGAACGATTGGCGCGTGCTTGTCGGGCGCAATGTCGTCAATTCGCTCAGCAAGTTCGCCGGTTTCGATCCGAGTAGCACCGCTGAGGGCGCCTTCGGCGAATTCCTGCTCTGTACGCACATCGATCAGAACGCTGTCTGACTCCTGCAGAGCAGAAAATGCGGCCGGCTGGTCGATGTCTCCGGCATTCGCTGTCACCGCTATTGCCAGCAATAATGGAGTGAAGCGATAGATGTCTGAACGTCGTTTGCTCATGGTGAACTTAACTGATGAGTCGGGTCAGGTTCGGAAGCACTAGTATTATCGTGGTAGCCAGAAGAATCATCGTGGCCTGTCTGATCTTTTTTTGTTTGAACATAATGGCGGCCTTGTTGATTGTTATCGCCGTTCAATTGCGCTGCGTTAATCGCTGGCGGTGAAAAGCGGCGTTCAGTATTGCTTGATTGAAATAAAGCAATATGCAGACCAGCCGAGAGAATGTTCGAGAGTCAAAGTCATCGTGATGACCAGCGCGTCGTTGACTGCGTGCTTTTTAGTCGGCCGGGCCACTACAAGCCATCACCGCTTAGGAGTTGGCAGCACTGGTTTTTTTCAGATGAAGGCGAGGCTGACACCCGATGGAAACTGCCGGCAACCATTGGTCAGCAAGCAGTTCGTGCAGGAGTGCCGAGCTGGAGGAAGGTTGAAAAACAGATAACCCCGGTAGCTTACGTTGGCTCGATTAGAAACGTCGTGCCCTCGAATCGGGCGCTGCGGGTCGAATCGAAACAACTGAGGTGACGGGTCGGGTGGGGCGGATACTGATACCGTCAGATGCGTTGACACTGATATCAGCTGGGTAGTGAGCGCTTGCGTCGACAGGCAAGTTACGCTCAGCGTGACGTCTGAGCCAGAAACGACAAGGCCCCGATAAACGGGGCCTTGTGTTCGATCTGGCGGTGAGGGTGGGATTCGAACCCACGATACGATTTCTCGTATACACACTTTCCAGGCGTGCTCCTTCAACCGCTCGGACACCTCACCGGGTCTCGACGGGTTTGATGTCCGTCGAGGCGCGCTAATGTAGCCGAACAGCTCCGGGATGGCAAAAAGTTTTTTAGTTTTTTCATGCGGTTAAGCGGCGGTCGGGGTACTGGAAAGATGACCGTGGTGGTGAACCTTATGTTGCTCTAAGGTTCATAGGGCTATTGACGTCGATTCCTGCGGTCCCGCAGTCGAGCATAGTGAATATGAAGAGCCAGGAAAGGCTTTTATGAAGTTATTCAAAAGCAAGCGCAAGCGGCCTGACGTCGTCGAGGTTGCGACCAAGCGGCGTCTGCACGTCAGCCATCTTCAACTCGGGATGTACATCTGCGAGCTGGATCGGCCGTGGCGGCAGACCGACTTCCTTTTCCAGGGATTTCCGCTGCTCAAGATTGAGCATATCCAGGCGGTACGTGAGCGCTGCGACTATGTCTTCGTGGACGACACCCGCCGAGTGCTGGTCGACCAAGGCCAGATGATTGTGCCGTCTGCGACTCCGTTGCGTGTTACCCGAAAGATGACCCGCATCCCGCTCTCGCTTGAAGTGCAGGAAGCTCGCGAAGCCTATCGCAGCAGCACGCTGGTGCTGGACCAGGTTTTGCTGGACGTTCAGCAGGGGCGCGCCATCGATACCAAGGCCTGCCAGGCGCTGGTCAAGCGAAATCTGGAAAGCATGTTGCGCAATGAAAGCGCCATGCTCTGGCTGACGCGCCTTAAATCTCAGGACCTCTATACAAGCCTTCATTGCCTCTCCGTATCCATCCTTGCAATGGGCTTCGGTACTCATCTCGGATTGCCCGACGACAAGATTGAGACGCTCGGCATCGCCGGTCTGCTGCATGACGTAGGCAAGATGAAAATCGACCCGGTTGTATTGAACAAGCCCGGCAAGCTGACGGAGGAAGAGTTTCGCCATATCAAGCTGCATCCAACCTTCGGATATCAGGCGCTTTGCGGCCAGGACGATATCCCTGCAGCAGCAATCCAGGCGGCGCATGGTCACCATGAGCGGCTGGACGGCAAGGGCTACCCGCTGGGTCTGGACGATTACCAGATACCCTTTACCACCCGGGTAATTACCATCGTCGATGCATTCGACGCGATTACCAGTCACCGCTCATATGACAATGCCCGGCCGATCCAGGCGGCCTACGATGTGCTTCGGAGCAGTGCTGGCCAGCAGTTCGACGAAGCGCTGGTGCAGGAATTCATCCGTTGGCTGGGGGTGTTCCCGGTTGGCACGCTGGTGGAGTTGCATACCGGTGAGATTGGCCTGGTGCTGGAGAAACATCAGCAACTGCACTTAAGGCCCAAAGTGGTCGTTCTGCGGGATGCGGACAAGAAGCCGTGCGAAGCACGTTACCTGGACCTGTCGCAGCTTACGGTCGACGCAGACGGAACGCCGTACCGAATCAGTAGCGGCATCCCGGACGGCGCTTATGGCCTGTTCATCGCCGATCCACAGCTACAAACCATCATGCATCCCGAGTTGCTCGCGGTTCTTGAACTCGAGCCGGAGCCGGTCGAAAGCTGATCTCGCGTCATCCTCCATGCCGCTTTCCATACCTGGCGGGCGCCCTCAAGGATGACTTGGCAGTCAGTCACGGCGCTTTACCTTGCGGGTCTTGCTGAGTAACGTCTGCGGACTTCTAACAAGGAATAATCGTCATGAGTGATCTGGTTTCCTACGAAATCGAAGACGGCATCGCCACGCTGACTCTCAACAACGGCAAGGTCAACGCCCTGTCGCCGGCTATGTTCGACGCGCTCAATGACGCGTTTGATAAGGCCGAAAAGGATCGCGCCGTCATTATTCTCACCGGCCAGCCTGGCATTCTATCTGGCGGTTACGACCTCAAGGTGATGACTTCCAGCCCTGAGAACGCCATTGCGCTGGTGACCACGGGTTCGACCTTTACCCGACGCATGCTCGCCCACCCGTTCCCGATCATCGTGGCATGCCCAGGTCACGCCATCGCGAAAGGCGCGTTTCTGCTGCTGTCTGCCGACTACCGGATAGGCGTCGAAGGGGCGTTCAATATTGGTCTGAATGAAGTGCTCATCGGTATGACGATGCACCATTCCGGTATCGAGGTCGCCAGAGACCGTTTGACTAAGCCGGCCTTCCATCGCTCGGTGATCAATGGCGAAATCTTCAATCCGCGAGACGCGCTCGATGCGGGATTTCTCGACAAGGTTGTCCCGGCCGATGAACTGCTGGAGGTCGCCAAAGCTACCGCGCAGCAGTTGAAGAAAATCAACATGACTGCCCACAAGAACACCAAGCTCAAGGCCCGCAAGACGCTGCTCGAGACGCTGGATCAGGCGATCCTGCTGGACCAGCAGCACTCTGTCCTGTCCTGAAGAGAATTTTCGCGCGGTAGCCCAATCCTGCCGGACCTGCGTTTAAACTGCGCTTGCAACGCCCCGCCACGGTGGGGCGTTTTATTTCCTATTCGTGTTGCATCGCAGGAGAGTCCCGATGTCCGCCCCGCACACCCCGGTAGAACGCGCTGATTTCGACCAGGTCATTGTTCCCACCTTTGCTCCCGCTGCCTTCATTCCTGTGCGTGGTCTGGGCTCGCGAGTATGGGATCAGAGCGGGCGAGAACTGATCGACTTCACTGGCGGGATCGCAGTCAACGTGCTCGGTCATGCGCATCCGGCACTGGTGAGCGCGCTCACCGAGCAGGCGGGCAAGCTCTGGCACATCTCCAACATTTTCACCAATGAGCCGGCGTTGCGCCTGGCCAAGAAGATCACGGCCGCTACCTTTGCCGACCGGGCGTTCTTCTGCAATTCGGGGGCGGAAGCCAACGAGGCCGCTTTCAAGCTGGCGCGTCGCTACGGCCATGACAATTATGGCCCGGAGAAATGCGAGATCATTTCCGCAGTCAACAGCTTCCATGGCCGTACGTTATTCACTGTAACCGTAGGCGGCCAACCCAAGTACTCCGACGGGTTCGGGCCAAAGATTCAAGGCATCAGCCATGTCGCCTACAACGATCTCGATGCGCTTGCAGCCGCCATTTCTGACAAGACTTGCGCGGTGGTGCTCGAGCCAATCCAGGGTGAAAGCGGCGTTCTGCCGGCTGACCAGTCTTATCTTGAAGGTGCGCGCAAGCTGTGCGATCTGCACAATGCGTTGCTGATCTTCGATGAGGTTCAGACGGGGATGGGGCGTACTGGTGAGCTATTCGCCTACATGAATTACGGCGTGACGCCGGACATCCTGACCAATGCCAAGAGTCTCGGCGGTGGCTTCCCGATCGGTATGATGCTGACCACCGATGACATCGCCGCACATTTCAGCGTTGGCACCCACGGCACTACCTACGGCGGCAATCCGCTGGCGTGCGCGGTAGCCGAGGCGGTGGTCGACATCGTCAATACGCCGGAGGTACTGAGCGGCGTCAAGCAGCGGCATGAGCGCTTCAAGCGTGGCCTGTTGGAAATAGGTCAGCGCTACGGCCTGTTCAGCCAGGTCCGTGGAATGGGTATGTTGATTGGCTGCGTGCTTAACGATGCCTGGAAGGGGCGCGCCCGTGAGATCTTCGATGCTGCTGAACGGGAAGCACTGATGATTCTTCAGGCTGGCCCTGACGTGATTCGCCTTGCCCCTAGCCTGATCATCGACGAAGCCGATATTGCAGAAGGCCTGGCCCGCTTCGACCGTGCTGCCGCGAAACTGACTCAGGCCTGAGGTCAAGGTCTGCCTGGCAGGACGCGCTGCTCCTGCCCCAACTACCATCGAGAATTGTGACCATGAGCGACAGCCTGCAACTGATCCTTGAAGACGTAGACGGCACTCAACTGGAAACGTCCTGCACCCGTTTTGCCGTGATGTGGCAGGGGCGGGAAGTGTGGATTCAGCAGGTCGGCAACAATCAGCTGATGATCGGCGTCGATGTGGAAGACGGCGATACCGAGTATGCCAACCTGCTGCTGCGCCCTCTGGCAACCAACCTGGTCAGTCTCGAGCTGGAGATGGAGCCAGTCGAAGCAGCCGAAGATGATCATGTACATGGACCGGACTGCAATCACGACCACTGAGAGCCTCGACATGCTGGCGCTTGGAAACCTCCTGGCGCTGACGCTCAGCGGGCGCGAGCCGGATGAGAGGGTTCAGCACACCGCTGACAGGACTCGGCTGGAATGGCTGGGCGAAGGCATCCTTCAGGTGTCGCCGCCGGATGGGCCAGACGCGGAGTTGGACCTGGTGCTGTCTGCCGGCGTGCATGGCTGTGAAGTCGTCCCGATCATACTGCTAGATCGGCTGATACAAGCCATTGGGCGCGGTGATATCCACCCTCGAGCCAGATTGCTGTTCTTGTTCTGCAACCCACCCGCCATGCGCCAGAAGGTGCGGCGGGTCGGGCAAGATCTGAACAGGCTGTTTTGCGGCAGACATGCGGGGGAGTCGAGCGAAGAGGCGCTTCGTGCGTCTCAGCTGGAAGCGGCAGTTGCGGCGTTCTTTCATATGCCGGGCCGCCGCCGCTGGCACTACGATCTGCATTCGGCCATGCGAGCCTCGAAGCTGCCGCAATTCGCAATTTCCCCTTGGGTGCCCAAGCGTGAAATCTCCTCCGAGAGCCTGGCGCGTCTACAGCATGCTGGTGTGGACGCTCTGCTGATACAGGAAAAGCCCTCTGGAACCTTCAGTGCACATACGGCAACCCATCATGGCGCCGAGGCCTTCACGCTGGAGATGGCGGAAGTGTCTGGAGATATATGGCCGAGCTGCCTAGACGATTTTCTTCAGGCTGCACAAGGGTGGATCGAAGCCATCGAGCCTGTGCCCGCGGGCACGCTTCGACCGTTATTGAGGTTTCGACTGGCGCGGGAAATCATCAAGCACAGCGAAAGATTCGCGCTCCGTCTGCCCGAGGACATCGAGAATTTCACGCCGATCGCGCCGGGGTTGTTGTTGGCTGAGGACAAGGACGGCACGCGTTGGGTGGTGGAGGAGCAGGACGCGCGAATCCTGTTCCCGATGGCTGACGTCGCGGTTGGTGAGCGTGCCGGATTGATAGTGGTGCCTCGTGACTGATGTGGATTGCCACGCGGTGAGAGGTACTACTGATCGCTGCCAGGAGATATTACGAGACGCGCACAGCCTAAGCGCGCCTCGGCAAGTCAGACGCCAGCTGGCGGGTTTACGAGGGAGTCGTTACCGGTAACGGTTGCTGTGCCGGTCGCTGCCTGGGCATTGGCCCTGAGGCGCACATTATCGGCTTCGCTACGCTCTAGCGGCATGCTTCGCGAGGTGCCTTCGGCCATCTTGGTCTGCTCATTCACATCGCAAAGTACACGTTTGGCTTCGCAGTGACCGGTCACGCCTCGCGACAGCGCCATACCGCCCATTGCCAGCTGTATCAGCCCACCCAGGCCGCCACGGCTGAGTCCCTTACCTAGGAAGTACAGCCCGCCGGCGATCGAGGCTGCACGCTCCCAGCCGTGCACGTTTTGTGAAGCCTGGTCCGATGTCCTGTTCATGGGTAATCACTCCGAAACGATGGTGTGATAGATGACCCCGGCGCACCGGACCTGTTCCAACCGCAAGTCGGCAAACTACCGCACGCAAGGGCAACTACCCATTCCTGCTGACAGGTTTAGAGTGTCGCCATCTGGAATACCTTGAGGATAAAGGCGTACTCCAGAGCTACATCCTTGAGTGCTTGATACCGGCCGCTCATGCCGCCGTGCCCAGCACCGAGTTCTGTCTTGAGCAGAAGCAGATTGTCGTCGGTCCTTGTAGCACGCAGTCTGGCCACCCATTTGGCGGCCTCCCAGTACTGCACCCGGCTGTCGTTATAGCCAGCCACCGCAAGAATCGGTGGGTAGGGCAGTGGGCGGACATTTTCGTAAGGAGCGTATGCCTTGATGCGCGCATGAACCTCGGGCTGGTTCGGATCTCCCCATTCGTCGTACTCGGTCACCGTCAGCGGCAGGTCAGCGTTGAGCATGGTGTTCAGCACATCGACGAAAGGCACTTCTGCAATAGCTGCACCGAACAGCTCGGGACGCATGTTCAGCACAGCGCCAATCAGCAACCCGCCGGCGCTACCGCCGCTGATGGCGAGCCGCGCTGGATGGGTGTATCCGTCGGCAACCAACTTTTCTGCACAGACGATGAAGTCGCTGAACGTGTTTGGCTTGTGCTCCAGCTTGCCAGCGCGGTACCAGGCCTCGCCAAGGTCGCCCCCGCCACGCACATGGGCGATGGCAAAGACGAATCCACGGTCGAGCAGCGAAAGGCGTGCGTGTGAAAACCAGGGGTCGAGGCTATGGCCGTAGGCGCCATAACCATAAAGATAAAGTGGGGCGGGTTTGCCAAGGACTTCACGGCGGCCGACCAGGCTGATCGGGACCTGCGTGCCGTCGGCCGCGGTTGCCCATATGCGCCTGCTCTCATAGGCATCGGCATCGAAGGGCCCTTCGACCGGAGTTTCCTTGAGTACTTGCTGTTCGCCGTTGGCCAGGTCCAACTGGCGAATTTGCGCAGGGCGGTTCAGCGCTTCGTAACGCAGCCGGATCACCGGGCTGTCGAACTCAAGCGAGTTGTGTACGTGCAGGCTGTAGGCCGCATCCGGCAACTGTACGCGGTAATGAAACCCTGCCGCGGGGCGAACCTCGATGATCGGTAGCCCCGCTTCGCGCAGGCTCAAGGTGATCGCGCCTGAATTCAGGCTGACATCCTCGAGCATTACGGAATCGCGATGCTCGATCAGTTCCCGCCAGTGATCACGCTGCGGTGTGCATTCCGGCGCCTGGTACAGCGCGAAGTTGATGCCCGTTTGGTTGCTGCGGATTAGCCAGTTCCATTCGCCGTCGAGCACGCCATGGTCGGGGTAGTACTCATGGTCTTCCTGACGTGGAGCGAGACACACCCAGTCGCCCTTGGGCTCATCCGCCGAGAGCACCCAGGCTTCGCTGGTGGTTTTGCTGTTGGAAAGGATCACCAGTTGCCGTTCGGAACTGGCACGGTAGCAGTGCACGAAATAACGCCCGTCCGGGTCGTGATACACCTCGGTTCGCTCATTGTCGCCCAGCCGATGCCGGTAGATCTTGTGCGGCCGATGCGTATCGTCGAGTTCACCGAAGAACAGGGTCTGATTGTCGTTTGCCCAGGTCATGCTGCCGTCGCAATCTTCGAACGGTAGGGCGGTCACTTCTCCCCTGTGCAGATCCTTGACGAACAGCTGGTAGATTTCGTCGCCTTGAGTGTCGAGGCTGTATGCCAGTTTGCTGTGGTCCTGGCTAATGCTGAAAGCACCCAGCGACAGGAAGCCTCCTGCGGCAAGCTCATTGGGGTCGAGTAACAGCTGTTCGGTGCCTTCGTCGACCTTGAATGAGCCGTCAGCTGGCCGCTGACAACGGTAGTGGCGCGGGTACTCATCGCCGGCGGTAGTGCGTTGGTAGTACAGCCAAGGACCCCAGGGCGACGGCAATGAAAGATCGGTTTCACGGATGCGTCCCTTGATCTCCTGAAACAGGGCTTCACGCAGGTCCGCCTGGTCGGCGAGCTGAACATCCAGATAGGCGTTCTCGGCCTTCAGGTAATCGAGCACCTCTGGCGCATCACGATTCTCCAGCCACTTGTAAGGATCAACACCGGCATCCACGCGAGCAATCGGGGCAGACATTCATAACTCCTGGGCGCGGCCGCGAACTGGCGCAGCGGTACGAAATGAAAAGACAGTGGGCGAGTGTACTGATGCCATGCCGGTTTGTGACGATCGTAAGCGGTCGGGGTTCATCGAACTCGGTTTGCCCATCAGCAATGTGAATGCATGCCGATTTGAAAAAAGCAGGCGGAATGACTGCGGCATCATTATGGTTGGCTAGGCTTACCGGTCTGATTGAATGTGCGCCCCCTGGCGTAATCGGCCAGCCGATTGACAATGGATCGCTTTTCCATGAAGGTGTGCTCACCCAAATCAAACGGGCGTATGAATCGAGCGTTTGCCACGCAAATGCCGTCAGCCCGGTTTATCGTGTCGGTGGGTGTCGTTTCACCGGTGACGGTGACGGTCTTCGGGCCGATGACGTGCGACACGTAACGTTCAGCTTCCATACCGTGGAGATCAGTTGATGATTTACGAAGGTAAAGCCATCACGGTTAAGGCTCTTGAGAGCGGCATCGTCGAATTGAATTTCGACCTCAAGGGTGAGTCCGTCAACAAGTTCAATCGCCTCACCCTCAACGATCTGCGCCAGGCAGTCGACGCCATCAAGGCCGACGCTTCGGTAAAGGGCGTCATCGTAACCAGCGGCAAGGATGTATTCATCGTCGGTGCGGACATCACCGAATTCGTCGACAACTTCAAGCTGTCCGATGAGGAGCTGGTCGCCGGCAACCTCGAAGCGAACAAGATCTTCAGCGACTTCGAAGACCTCGGTGTCCCGACGGTCGCTGCCATTAACGGCATCGCACTGGGCGGTGGCTTCGAAATGTGCATGGCTGCTGACTACCGCGTCATGTCTACAGTGGCGAAAGTCGGTCTGCCGGAAGTGAAGCTGGGCATCTACCCAGGCTTCGGCGGCACCGTTCGTTTGCCGCGCCTGATCGGCGTCGATAACGCTGTCGAGTGGATTGCATCCGGTAAGGAAAACCGCGCTGAAGACGCGCTCAAGGTTCGCGCCGTAGATGCCGTAGTCGCCCCCGAGCAGCTGCAGGCCGCTGCGCTGGATCTGGTCAAGCGCGCCATTTCCGGCGAGCTGGACTACAAGGCCAAGCGTCAGCCGAAGCTGGACAAGCTCAAGCTAAACGCCATCGAGCAGATGATGGCTTTCGAGACCTCCAAGGGTTTCGTGGCCGGTCAGGCTGGCCCGAACTATCCGGCTCCAGTCGAAGCCATCAAGACCATTCAGAAAGCCGCCAACTTCGGCCGCGACAAGGCCATCGAAGTCGAGGCTGCTGGCTTCGTAAAACTGGCCAAGACCTCTGTTGCGCAAAGCCTGGTCGGCCTGTTCCTGAGCGATCAGGAACTGAAGAAGAAGGCCAAGGGCTACGACAAGCAAGCCCGTGACGTGAAACTGGCTGCCGTGCTCGGCGCTGGCATCATGGGTGGCGGTATCGCCTATCAGTCGGCTGTCAAAGGCACGCCGATCCTGATGAAGGATATCCGCGAAGAAGGCATCCAGATGGGCCTGAACGAGGCCTCCAAGCTCCTCGGTAAGCGCGTCGAGAAGGGTCGCCTGACTCCGGAGAAGATGGCAGAAGCCCTCAATGCCATCCGTCCGACCATGTCCTACGGCGACTTCGGTCACGTCGACATCGTTGTCGAAGCCGTTGTCGAAAACCCGAAGATCAAGCAGTCGGTACTGGCCGAAGTGGAAGGTTTGGTGCGTGACGATGCGATCATCGCCTCGAACACCTCGACCATTTCCATCAGCCTGCTGGCCCAGGCGCTTAAGCGTCCGGAAAACTTCTGCGGCATGCACTTCTTCAACCCGGTACACATGATGCCGTTGGTGGAAGTGATCCGAGGCGAGAAGACCAGCGAAGTGGCCATTGCCACCACCGTTGCCTACGCCAAGAAGATGGGCAAGAGCCCGGTCGTGGTCAACGATTGCCCGGGCTTCCTGGTTAACCGCGTGCTGTTCCCGTACTTCGGCGGCTTCGCCCGCGCCATCGCCCATGGTGTGGACTTCGTCCGCGCTGACAAGGTGATGGAAAAGTTCGGCTGGCCCATGGGCCCGGCCTATCTGATGGACGTCGTCGGCATGGACACCGGCCACCACGGCCGCGACGTGATGGCCGATGGCTTCCCGGATCGCATGAAGGACGATACCCGTACGGCCGTCGACGTCATGTACGACGCCAACCGCCTAGGCCAGAAGAACGGCAAGGGCTTCTACGTCTACGAGCTGGACAAGAAGGGCAAGCCGAAGAAGGTGGTCGACCCGCAGTCCTACGAGCTGCTGAAGCCGGTTGTCAGCGAGACCCGCGAGCTTTCCGACGAGGACATCATCAATTACATGATGATCCCGCTCTGCCTGGAAACCGTCCGCTGCCTGGAAGACAACATCGTCGAAACCGCTGCCGAAGCTGATATGGGTTTGATCTACGGCATCGGTTTCCCTCCCTTCCGTGGTGGTGCACTGCGCTACATCGATTCGATCGGTGTCGCCGAGTTCGTGGCCATGGCCGACAAGTACGCCGACCTGGGTCCGCTGTATCAGCCGACTGCGAAGCTGCGTGAAATGGCTGCCAACGGCCAGAGCTTCTACGGTTAATTGAGGAATAAAGAGATATGAGCCTTAATCCGAGAGACGTCGTCATTGTCGACTTCGGCCGTACCCCGATGGGTCGTTCCAAGGGCGGCATGCACCGTAATACCCGCGCCGAGACCATGTCCGCGCACCTGATCGATGGCTTGCTGGCACGCAACTCCAAGGTCGATCCAGCTGAAGTCGAAGACGTGATTTGGGGCTGTGTCAACCAGACCCTGGAACAGGGATGGAACGTGGCCCGCATGGCCTCGCTGCTGACCCGCATCCCGCACACCAGCGCTGCACAGACCGTCAGCCGCCTGTGTGGCTCCTCCATGAGCGCGCTGCATACCGCCGCTCAGGCGATCATGACCGGTAACGGTGATGTCTTCGTCGTAGGTGGTGTCGAGCACATGGGCCACGTCGGCATGATGCATGGTGTCGATCCGAACCCGCAGCTGTCGCTGTACGCTGCCAAAGCCTCCGGCATGATGGGTCTAACTGCTGAAATGCTGGGCAAGATGCATGGCATCACCCGGGAGCAGCAGGATGCCTTCGGCGAACGTTCGCATCGTCTGGCGCACAAAGCGACTGTCGACGGAATGTTCAAGGATGAAATCATCCCGATGGAGGGCTACGACGAGAACGGTTTCCTCAAGGTCTTCGATTACGATGAAACCATTCGCCCGGAAACCACCCTTGAGAGCCTCGCCGCACTCAAGCCTGCTTTCAATCCGAAGGGCGGTACGGTGACTGCTGGCACGTCTTCGCAGATCACCGACGGCGCGTCCTGCATGATCGTCATGTCGGCGCAGCGCGCACAGGATCTGGGCATTCAGCCGATGGCTGTGATTCGCTCCATGGCCCTAGCGGGTGTGGATCCGGCAATCATGGGCTACGGTCCAGTGCCAGCCACTCAGAAGGCGCTCAAGCGTGCCGGTTTGACTATGGATGACATCGATTACGTTGAGCTCAACGAAGCCTTCGCGGCTCAGGCGTTGCCTGTGCTGAAGGATCTTAAGCTGCTCGACAAGATGGAGCAGAAGGTCAACCTGCATGGCGGCGCCATCGCACTGGGGCACCCGTTCGGTTGCTCGGGCGCTCGTATTTCGGGCACCCTGTTGAACGTGATGAAGCAGAACGGCGGTACGCTTGGCGTGGCTACGATGTGTATCGGCCTGGGTCAAGGTATCACCACGGTGTTCGAACGCGTCTAAGCTGTTCGTAACACGGAAACCGGGGCCACGTGCCCCGGTTTTCATTTTCAGCGACTTCAGGTTTCTCGGAGATATTTCAGATGCAGGTTTCGCCAGGCCGCTATCGTCATTACAAAGGTCCGGAATATCGGGTGTATGCCGTCGCGATGCATTCCGAAACCGAAGAGCCAGTAGTGTTCTATCAGGCGCTATACGGGGATTTTGGGCTTTGGGTTCGGCCCTTGTCGATGTTCACCGAAACGGTGGAGGTCGACGGTGAAACGCTTCCTCGTTTTGCTCTGATAGAAGCTGAACCAAGTCGTTTTTAAGTCTGCTTGGCGCATGTTGGCTTAACCCTTGCGCTTGACCTTGGCTCTGTCGCCACTATATATAGCGGTGCTTTTCGGACAGAGTACAGGCGACATCGCTCGGTTTCGGATATTTCAAAACCCACCGGGCTGCCTTGCGGTCATCGGATTTAGCAGTGGGTTTGAAGAAGACATGGCGTGAACGTGCGTCCTCTGCAGTGCTGGAAATGCTGCATTGCTTCTTAATATGGCAGCCTGATGTCGTTCTCGACCCAGCAGCTACCATCTCATTTTTTCAGTTCACCTCTCGATTCAGGAACTCTCCTCTCCATGGGTAAATCGCTGGTCATCGTGGAATCACCGGCCAAGGCCAAGACAATCAACAAGTATTTGGGCAACCAATACGTGGTGAAGTCGAGTATCGGCCACATCCGCGACCTTCCCACCAGCGGCTCTGCCAACAAGGAGCCGGTCAAGCGCGGCAAGGCCGCAGCGGCCGAAGGCCCTGCGCTCTCGCCGAAGGAGAAAGCCAAGCGTCAGCTATTCACGCGCATGGGCATCGATCCGGAGCACGGCTGGAAGGCGAAGTACGAAATCCTCCCCGGCAAGGAGAAGGTCATCGATGAGCTTCGTCGCCTGGCCAAGGAAGCCGATACCATCTATCTCGCGACCGACTTGGATAGAGAGGGGGAGGCCATCGCCTGGCATCTGCGTGAGTCCATTGGTGGCGACGACAGCCGCTACAAGCGCGTGGTGTTCAACGAGATCACCAAGAAAGCAATCCAGGAAGCCTTCTCCAAACCTGGCGATCTGGATATCAATCGGGTCAACGCTCAGCAGGCCCGGCGGTTCCTTGATCGTGTAGTGGGCTATATGGTCTCGCCGCTGCTTTGGGCAAAGATCGCTCGCGGCTTGTCTGCCGGGCGCGTGCAATCGGTTGCCGTGAAGCTGGTGGTCGAGCGAGAGCGCGAAATCCGTGCATTCGTGCCTGAAGAATACTGGGAAGTGCATGCCGACCTCTCCACAATGGACAAGGCCAAGGTTCGCTTCGAGGTCGCTCGCGAGAATGGGGAAGCATTCAAGCCGCTCAACGAAGCCCATGCAATGGCTGCGCTCGAGCAGCTCAAGGACTCGAGCTACAGCGTCAGCAAGCGTGAGGACAAGCCGACCAGCAGCAAGCCGTCGGCACCGTTTATTACCTCAACGCTGCAGCAGGCCGCAAGCAACCGTCTTGGCTTCGGCGTGAAGAAGACCATGATGATGGCGCAGCGTCTCTACGAGGCTGGCTACATCACCTACATGCGTACCGACTCGACCAATCTATCGGCTGATGCCTTGAGCATGGTTCGTGGCTTCATCGAGGATGAATTCGGCAACAAGTACCTGCCGGAAAAGCCGATTTTCTATTCCAGCAAAGAGGGCGCTCAGGAAGCGCACGAGGCGATTCGCCCATCGGACGTGAATCTGCGGCCTGCGCAGCTGTCCGGAATGGAGCGCGATGCAGAACGTCTCTACGACCTCATCTGGCGCCAGTTTGTCGCTTGCCAGATGCCCCCTGCTCAGTACCTTTCAACCAGCGTGACGGTTACCGCCGGGAATTTCGAGCTTCGCGCCAAGGGCCGGATTCTCAAGTTCGACGGCTACACCAAGGTCATGCCGCAGCAAAGCAAAAGTGGCGAAGACGACGTATTGCCGGACATGAACAAGGGCGACGGGATGAAGCTGATCAAGCTCGACCCGAGCCAGCATTTCACCAAGCCACCTGCGCGCTTCTCCGAAGCGAGCCTGGTCAAGGAAATGGAGAAGCGTGGCATTGGTCGTCCATCCACATACGCGGCGATCATCTCCACGATTCAGGACCGCGGATATGTCTCGCTGCATAACCGCCGGTTCTACTCCGAGAAGATGGGCGATATCGTTACCGAACGCCTCTCGGAAAGCTTCAACAACCTCATGGATTACGGTTTCACGGCCGGCATGGAGGAGAACCTCGACGACGTTGCTCAGGGTGAGCGCGAGTGGAAACACGTACTCGACGAGTTCTACGGTGACTTCAAGAAGAAATTGGAGGTTGCAGAGGCCAGCGAGAACGGCATGCGCGCCAACCAGCCGACCCCGACGGACATCCCGTGCAAGGTCTGCGGTCGGCCAATGATGATCCGTACGGCCTCGACCGGCGTATTCCTCGGTTGCTCCGGTTACAGCCTGCCGCCCAAGGAGCGTTGCAAGTCGACAGTCAATCTGATTCCAGGTGACGAGATCGCTGCGGACGATGAGGGTGAGTCCGAATCCCGGGTACTGTTGGGCAAGCATCGTTGCTCGATCTGCAGTACGGCAATGGACGCCTATCTGCTCGACGAGACCCACAAGCTGCACATCTGTGGCAACAATCCTGATTGCACGGGCTACGAGATCGAAGAAGGTCAGTACCGCATCAAGGGCTACGAAGGGCCGAGCCTTGAGTGCGACAAGTGCGGCAGCGAAATGCAGCTCAAGACAGGGCGCTTCGGTAAGTTCTTCGGCTGCACCAATGCCGACTGCAAGAACACCCGGAAATTGCTACGCAGTGGCGAAGCGGCTCCGCCAAAGATGGACGCCGTCAAGATGCCCGAGCTCAAGTGCGAAAAAGTGGACGATACTTACGTCCTGCGGGACGGGGCGTCAGGGCTGTTCCTGGCGGCCAGTCAGTTCCCCAAGAATCGCGAAACTCGTGCGCCTCTGGTTATGGAGCTGATCCCCCATAAGGATGAAATTGACGCGAAATACCATTTCCTCTTGAGCGCCCCGCAGAAGGACAAAGAAGGCCGCCCCGCAGTGATCCGCTTCAGTCGCAAGACCAAGGAGCAGTACGTGCAGACAGAGGTCAATGGCAAGCCAACCGGCTGGAAAGCGTTCTTTGATGGTGGCAAGTGGAAGGTCGAAGACAAGAGCACCGGTAAGTAAGTGTCAGCTGCAGGTTGAGCGAGTGTTTAGCTCAACCTGCAGCGTTCCATTTCCTGGGAGATGTCCGCCATGGCTCATGAGCTGTACACCCGCACTAACCAGAAAATCTACTTCGCCGGGCTCGCGCTCGATAATTGGCGCCGGGCTGAGGAGAAAGGCTCGGTTAATGCGCCGGGCCTCATTCAGGCCGAGCGTGAGGCAAGCCTTTTTCACTTGTATGGTGCGTTACTGGGGCTCTGCCATGAAATCGCTGGCTACTATCGTCTGCCCGATGCCACGGCCCCGCGTGCAGAGGTGCTGCTGGCGCGCTCTTCGCAAGGCTCATCGCCGAGCCCCGAGCTTGCCGAATTGGTCGAGTTGGCAGAGCACTCTGAGACTTGGCTGGCGCAGTTGCTGAAGGCCCATGCGGGGATGTTCGAGCCGCCGCGAGCGCCGGCCAAGGCGAAGACTGATCCAACCATGCCTTTGATTGAAGCCGTGAGCGTGGGGGAAGAGATTCCACCGCTGGCACGGGCTGAGGTCGAGTCCTGGCGGAGCAGTCTCAAAGAGCTGGCGTTGCGCTTCCGCGAATCACTTAGCGAGTGGTGATCGATTTCCCAGGCGATTGCGCTGCGGGCAACGCGTTCACCCTCGGTACTTGAACCGCAGCACTAATGTGATGCCGCCCAGTATCGCCATCCCTGCTACCAGTAATCTGCCCGTCAAGGATTCGCCCAATAGCAGGCTTCCGGCCAACGCGGTGATAAGCGGAACGCTCAGTTGCACGCTCGCTGCTTGAACCGCAGCAAGTCCCGGCATCGCGGCATACCAGACGGCATAACCGATGCCGGAGGTCAGCCCGCCGGACAACAGCGCATAGACGGCACCGGTGCGGTCCCATTCAAGCTGTGTCCAAAACAGCAGGCACATCACTGCGACCATCGGCAGGGTTCGTATGAAATTGCCCGCAGTTGCTGCCAATGGATCAGGCTCTCTTTTCCCCATAAGCGAATAAGCGCCCCAGGCGCCACCGGCCAGTACCATCAAGAGTGAGGCTGTCATCGATGGCGTACTCGTGCCTGGCAGCAGGAGTGCACTCAGTCCGATTCCAGCCATGATCATGCCGACGATCTGCCACCGATTCAGCCGTTCTCCCTGCGTAAGTCCCCAGGAAACCATGCTTAGCTGCACGGCGCCAAAGAGCAGCAAGGCGCCAGCGCCGGCATCGAGGTCTACATACGCGTAGGAAAATGCGGCCGCATAAACGAAGAGTGAAAGAGCACCGGGCCAGCTTCCAGTTCCGATGGTTTTACGCCGGCGCAAGGCTAATAGCAGCCATAGCACGAAGGCCCCGCCAAAAAGACGCAGCGCGGTAAAGCTGGTTGGATCAATCTGGCTATCACGCAGCGCCGCGCGGCAGAGCAACGAATTGCCGGCAAAGGCGAGCATGGCAAGCATTGTCAGCAGCAGAGTTTTTATGGTCATTCGGGGTGGCTTGAGTGGCTGCGGCGGAGCCATCCTACTTTGCCGGTGAGCTAGTGGACATTCACTTTCAGAGAGGTGAACAAAAGAGGCGGTACCTGCTCGGTCTTCCAGGGCTGTCGCCACGTAATCTGACTGGTACAATGCGCCGTTTCACGGGGAGCAGATTCATGCCAACGTCTTTTCTGGAAATCGTCGAGCTACCCGACGGCACAATAGTGCTGCGTCGCGCTGAAGACGAAGGCGTATTGGTGACGCTGGGTTTTTCCGATGACGCCAAAGTGTTCCTGCAAGGTCAGCATGTCGAAATTGCCAAGGCAATGTTCAACATAGGCGTGCAGATGGCCGGTCGTGTATCAGAAGGGGAGTTCGAGCAGGACGAAGAAGGTCCGCAAACGTTGCACTGAGCGTGCTTCGGGAAAGGCTTTCGGCACATCCATATGCCGTTGAAATCGGCGGTCAGCCCAGTCGTATGTTCAGGCTTTGCGCATTGCCTTGAGCTGCTGCGACACGCAGCTTCAAGCGACTGGCTTTATCGAGACGCGGAAACCAAGTAATTACGGTATGGCTGCAGCCTGAGACCAGCGCTTTACACGCCAGCTCAAGGGCTCCCTGGGTTTCGCGAGCTTGCAGCAGGAGTATGCGGTCACGATTGAATCCGGTTTCCCGTAGCCAGCTCTGTGAAAGTGCTGCAGGCGGGGCGATCAGCGTCAGCCAACGAGTATCTGCTGCCTCGCTGAGATCTCGGAGAATAGGGGCAAGAAGCAGGCGGCAATGATCACCGCTACCGCTCAAGGTCATTTCACTCAGGCAATCGTCGGCAGGCTGGGGCGCAGGTACGACGTCCCCGAACGGCGTTCGGCGATGTGCGATCAGCCCTTCGAACAGCGAGAGCTGCGGCGGCTTGCCGGCGGTGGGTTGGGGTTGGTACTGCATGGACCTCTCCTTATCGACGAATGACGCCGACACTCAAACCTTCGATAACCAGTTCCTGTTGCTCGAGATCGACTTCGATGGGCGCGAATTCGGAATTCTCCGCCAGCAGCCAAACCTTGCTGCCGTCGCGCTTGAAGCGCTTCACCGTAACCTCATCGTCGATTCGAGCTACAACGATCTGCCCGTTGCGCGCTTCACGGGTGGTGTGAACTGCCAACAGATCGCCATCGAATATCCCGATCTCTTTCATGCTCATACCTTGCACACGCAACAGGTAATCGGCCTTGGGCTGAAAAAATGAAGGATCAATCTGGCAGGAAGTTTCAACATGCTGTTGCGCTAGAATCGGTGCCCCAGCCGCGACGCGCCCGATGACGGGCAGTCCAGCATCTTCTGCCGTCGGTTCGAAGCCCGGAATGCGGATGCCGCGGGAAGCGCCTGGCGTCATCTCGATAGCGCCTTTGCGGGACAGTGCCTTGAGGTGTTCCTCGGCGGCGTTGGGCGATTTGAATCCCAGCTCCTGAGCGATCTCCGCCCGCGTAGGCGGATAACCATTGTCTTCAAGGCTTCGTTTGATGAAGGCAAGAATTTCTGACTGGCGAGGGGTCAGCTTGATCATGAGCGGTCTCTGTTCTTTTATACAGTGACTGGGATTATATACAGTGCCTTGTGCTTGGCAATCGTTGTTTGGTTGAGCGTTGTTTGGTGTTCGTGCAAGCTTTCGGAAGCAGAATGGCGTAACCACGCTTTCGTTATTGACTTGGCAGGGCTTGAAACGTAAGTTTCAAACAGTCGTTCGTCGGGGGAGGGGGCATGGCGCAGTCGGAAACAGTGGAGCGTATTCTTGATGCAGCGGAACAGTTGTTCGCTGAGAAAGGCTTCGCCGAGACTTCGCTTCGCCTGATTACCAGCAAGGCCGGCGTCAATCTGGCTGCGGTGAATTATCACTTCGGCTCGAAAAAAGCATTGATACAGGCGGTCTTTTCCCGTTTTCTTGGCCCATTCTGCATAAGCCTGGAGCGTGAGTTGGACAGGCGAGAAGCCCAATCCGACAGAAAAGAGAATCTCGAAGAACTGCTGGAGATTCTTGTCGAGCAGGCGTTAGCGGTTACGCCTCGCAGCGGCAATGATCTTTCGATCTTCATGCGTCTGCTTGGCTTGTCTTTCAGTCAGAGCCAGGGCCACTTGCGTCGTTATCTCGAAGACATGTACGGCAAGGTTTTCCGCCGCTACATGCAGCGTGTACATGAAGCCGCGCCCTCCATTCCTCCCATCGAATTGTTCTGGCGTGTGCACTTCATGCTCGGCGCCGCGGCGTTCAGCATGTCTGGTATCAAGGCACTTCGCGCAATTGCGGAAAATGACTTCGGCGCAAGGACCTCGATCGAGCAGGTCATGCGCATGATGGTCCCTTTTCTGGCAGCCGGCATGCGTGCTGATTCAGGCGTAGCTGATCCAGGTCTGGCCCAAGCTCATCCCATCGCGCGACGTAACGCGCTCGCAATGCCGGCCAAGGGCTAGATGCAAGGTCAGGGATCGATCGGCTAAGCTTGCCGCCCATGACCACACTCGATTTCCTTCATATCTCAATTGCAGACCAGACCCTCTACGGATTTTCGGGCTCTCAGTTGCGGGTCCGTCTGCCGGTCTCCACTGCGCGCAATGGTGTGGGTGAGCGTAACGGCTCTGGTTGCACGCCGCGTGGCGCTCATCGGGTGCGCGCGCGTATTGGTGAAGGGTTGCCGTGCGGCGCGGTTTTGCGGGGGCGACGCTGGACAGGCGAGGTCTGGACTCCGGCGCTGCATGCGGAACATCCTGGACGGGACTGGATCTTGACCCGAATCCTCTGGCTCAGCGGCACTGAACCTGGGCACAACCGCTTGGGGGAGGTCGATACCTTCCGTCGCTACATATATCTACATGGCACACCTGACTCGGAGCCCATGGGTGTTCCGCTCTCTCATGGCTGCGTCAGGCTGCGTAACGCGGACCTGCTCCAGCTGTTCGATCTGGTGCCTGCGGGCTGCGCCGTTCATATCGGTGAGGCTGCATGCCCGGATTGGTCGAACGCAACACTGAATTAAGGACTCACGCTCTATCATGCATGGCTCGTTGATGCTGGACATCGCTGGCACTTGGCTTACCGCTGAGGATCGTCAAATTCTGCGCCAGCCAGAGGTAGGTGGGCTAATCCTGTTTGCCCGCAATATCGAAACCCCGCGCCAGGTACAGATGCTTTGCAGTGCCATTCGGGCGATTCGTCCGGACCTCGTGCTGGCCGTAGACCAGGAAGGGGGTAGGGTCCAGCGGCTTAGGCACGAATTCGTTCGGCTTCCTGCAATGCGCGATTTCGCTTCACATGTGCATGCCCTGGAGCTGGCTGAAGCATGTGGGTGGGTGATGGCCACTGAGGTGCTGGCAGTGGGGCTGGATATCAGCTTCGCGCCGGTACTGGATCTGGATTACCAGCGCAGCGCGGTGGTTGGCTCTCGAGCATTCGAGGGTAACCCTCAGCGTGCCACCGAGTTGGCTGGGGCCTTTATCAAGGGCATGCACAGCGCTGGAATGGCTGCGACGGGTAAGCATTTCCCAGGTCATGGCTGGGCCGAGGCCGATTCCCATGTTGCTATACCCATAGATGAGCGTGGGCTGGACGAGCTGCGAGCCTGCGACATGATTCCCTTTCAGCGATTGTCGAGCGAGCTTGATGCGGTCATGCCTGCCCATGTGATTTACCCGCAGGTCGATGACAAACCGGCCGGATTTTCTCGTCGGTGGCTGCAGGACATTCTGCGGTCCGAGCTGGGCTTTCGCGGCGTGATCTTCAGCGATGATCTGTCGATGGCGGGAGCGCATGTAGCGGGCGATGCCGCAAGCCGCATCGAAGCGGCACTCACGGCAGGCTGCGACATGGGATTGGTCTGCAACGACCGTGGCGCCGCAGAGCTGGCGTTGGCGGCGCTTCAGCGTCTAGGTGTACAGCCATCTCCCGCGTTAGCGAAGATGCGCGCCCGTGCGGTGTGTTCATTGGAATACAAGCAGAATCCGCGCTGGCGCACCGCGCTCTCGGCACTCAAGGCCGCAGAACTGATTGCTTGATTAAGGAAAGAAGATGACTGTCTACGCCATTATCGGCGGCACCGGCCTGACTGAGCTTCCGGGTTTGACCCTCGACGAAGCGGTACCGATGGAAACGCCCTTTGGTACACCCTCGGCGGATATCATGCGTGGGCGGTATGCGGGCCGAGATGTATTGTTCCTGGCCCGTCACGGCCATCCCCATCGTATCCCGCCGCATCAGGTGAACTATCGGGCTAACCTGTGGGCGCTGAAAAGCGCCGGAGCCGAGGCGGTCATTGCAGTGAATGCGGTAGGCGGAATCCATTCCGCCATGGGCTCGGGGCACTTATGCGTACCCCACCAGGTAATCGACTACACCTACGGTCGCGAGCACACCTTCTTCGAAGGCGATATCGAGCACGTCACCCATATCGATTTCAGCCACCCCTACGACGAAGCCTTGCGCCAGCGGCTGATAGCCGGTCTTGCGGCCGAGGGCTATATGTTCAGCAGTCACGGCGTTTACGGATGCACCCAGGGGCCGAGATTGGAAACCGTTGCCGAAATCGCCAGGATGGAGCGGGATGGGTGTGACCTCGTCGGAATGACGGGCATGCCTGAAGCGGTTCTCGCGCGAGAGCTGGAGTTGCCCTATGCGTGCCTGGCTCTGGTCGTGAACCCTGCAGCAGGCAAGACCAGCGGCATCATCACCATGGCTGAAATCGAAGCAGCACTGGCCGAGGGTATCGTTAAGACACGGGCGGTCCTGGCCTGGGCACTCGCGGGATGACCTTGTCGTTGAGCCGCTGCGGAGGTGAATGGCGGCAGTGATCGAATTGGGCGCCGGTTCGCAACAATGGAGGGTATGCGGTAGCAAAGACGTAGCAGCTTGCTGCTAATTTCGCCAAACACCCGTTGCAGGCGATCCGCCGCTTGCTACACTTGGGCGTCCTATGGAGTACCGGAATGCTTTGCCACGCACCTATAAGAAGAATATCGAGAGCTGTGGTTTTATTGAGCCTGCTGACAGGGCTTGTGGGCTGTTCGACCTGGTTCAGCAGTGATTTCCAGGACCCACGGGTTCAGCTCAAAGACGTTGAGATAATAAAGGCCAGACTTCTCGAGCAGCAGTTCATGCTGCGCTTTCGCATCGACAATCCCAATGACCATAGCCTGCCAGTGCGCGGTCTTCTGTATACCGTCCACCTCAATGACATCGAGTTGGCAAGCGGTGAGTCCAGTGGCTGGACCACGGTGCCGGGTAACAGCTTCGAATATTACGAAGTACCGATCCAGACCAACCTCTGGAAGCACATGAAGTACATCGTGCGCTTGTTGGAAAAACCTGACCGCCCCATTGCCTATCGTCTGGACGGTGAGCTGAAAACGGGTCTAATGCTTGGTCGACGCGTGCACATCTCCACCAATGGCGAGATAATCCCCGGCAACTTTATCCCGGAGTAGCAGTACCGATGAATCAGGAAGCTCACGTGCACGGTCCCGATTGCAACCACGATCACGACCAGGACCATGCGCATCACGGCCACGTTCACGGCCCGAATTGCAACCACAGCCATGACCCGGTTCGCAATCCGCTCAAGGATGTCGGCCGCAACGATCCCTGCCCGTGCGGCAGCCTCAAGAAGTTCAAGAAGTGCCACGGAGCCTGATTCGCTCATGACGCCCCTCGCCATCACATTGCTCATCGTCGGCCTGCTGCTTGTTGCGGCGTTGGCCGGCTACGCGTTGTATCTGTGGCGTCGGGTTTGGGGCCGCGAGCGTCAGCTGGCGGACCAGCAGGCACAGCAGCATGCGGCGCTGGCGGCCGATCTGAGGGTTCTCGCCGGCAGCCTGCTGCAAGAGCAGGTGCCACTGATCGAAGGTGCGATCCGGATCAAGGTGCTGCTCGACAACTACGATTCGAGCCTTGGTCAGGATCCACGCTGCCAGGTGTTTCAGCTGCTCTTCGAGGCAACGGAACAGGTGCCGACGCACTCTGCGTGGAAGGCGCTCGATAAAAACGAGCGCCGCCGCCACGAAGCCAACTTCAGTGCGCTGGAGCTGCAGCACAAGGCCGAAGCGCGTCGTTCTGCGCGTTGGCTGCTTGACGAAGTACTGCCGAAGACCCGCGAAGCCGCCTGAGCACGGCAGCGTTACGCGTCGCACCATCTATTCTCTGTTCGTACTGCCCTGCCTGAAAGGAGCCGTTGATGCCTCTGCGTCTGCCGTTTGTTCTGCTTCGTCTGACGCTGGGCGCCGCCTTGGCCGCCAGTGGTCTCATCGGCTGCCAGGCCTACCTTGATAACCGCTACAGCGATAGCCTGCCGCCCGCGCAGGGCGTCCAGGCGATCACTGGTCTAGACAAAAGCGTCAGCATCCGCCGCAACTCGCTGGGCATGCCATTGATCGAGACGGCGACCTTTCACGACGCGCTGTTCGGTTTGGGTTATGTGCATGCGACAGACCGCCTGAGCCAGATGGTAAGCATGCGGCTAATGGCAGAAGGGCGTTTGGCCGAGATGGCCGGGCCTGGTGTTCTGGAGGTCGATCGCTTCATGCGCGCCGCAAACCTTCGGCAAAGCGCAGCCGTGCTGTACCGGGATAGCTCGCCCCGGATGAAACGGTTCTTCGAGGTCTACGCGCGCGGCGTCAATGCTTATATGTTCCGCCATCGTGGCAAGCTGCCGATGGACTTGGCCGCCGCTGGGTACACCCCCGAATACTGGAAGGCGGAAGACTCGGTCCTGGTGTTCTGCCTGCTGAACTTTGGGCTTTCGGTCAATCTTCAGGAAGAGATAGCCGCGCTGGTCCTCGCGCAGAAAGTTGGCAGCGACAAGCTCGCGTGGCTGCTGCCGACTTATCCGGATGAACAGCTGCCTTTCACGGAAGCGGACAAGCTGAAGGGCTTGAAGCTGGATGGAGACATTCCGGGTCTTGCTGCACTGGATGCGGTTGCCTCTCAGGTGGCTTCGCTGAACATGCTGGGGGTTGCCGCCTCCAACAACTGGGCGATCTCCGGCAGCCATACTCGAAGCGGCAAGCCACTTATGGCCAACGACACGCACCTGCCTCTATCGATGCCTTCGTATTGGAATTTCGTGCAGATCCGCTCGCCGAAGTTTCAGGCCGCTGGCGTTACGATCGCAGGTTTACCCGCCGTGGTTGCTGGCTTCAACGGCAAGCTGGGCTGGGGCATGACTATGGTCATGGGCGATACACAGGACCTGTTCCTCGAGCAGGTGCGCCGTCAAGGCGGGCGTTTGCAGTATCTGGCTGAAGGTAAGTGGCTACCGGCTCGGGAGCGTCACGAGACGTTCATCATCAAGGGCGAGCGACCTGTCCGTGAAACCGTTTACGAGACGCGTAATGGTCCCTTGCTCAACAGCGCACTCGGTGAGCGCAAGCACCCGCTGCAGCCGTTGCAGCTGAGCAGCGGTTACGGCCTGGCCCTGAAAACTGCCTCTCTGGATGGCGACCGGACGCTGGATGCTTTCTTCGACCTCACGCGTGCACAGTCGGTTGACCAGGCATTCGAGTCGACTCGTGAGATTCGTGCTGTAGCACTCAACGTGGTGTTCGCTGACCAGCACGGAACTGGCTGGCAGGTAACCGGACGTTACCCGAATCGACGTGAAGGTTTGGGGCTGATGCCGTCGCCTGGCTGGGAAAGCCGTTACGACTGGGATGGTTTCGCTGATCCCATGTTGCATCCCTACGATCAGGATCCGTCCAAGGGGTGGCTGGCGACGGCTAACGAACGCACGGTGGACAAAGGCTACGGTATGCAGCTTTCCAACTCCTGGTACTACCCGGAGCGGGCCGAGCGCATCGCCCAGTTGCTTGGCCAGGGCAAGCAGGACACCCGCAGCGTCATCGCGATGCAATACGACCAGACGACGACTTTTGCAGCCAAGTTGCAGACAATGTTTCAGGTCCCCGGGATGGCTGGGCCACTGAAAAACGCTATTGATGCGCTTGCCGAGCCTGAGCGGAGCAAGGCGCGCGAAGCGCTTTCGCGTCTCATGAGCTTTGATGGCAAGCTCGCAGCAGATTCTGCAGATGCCGCGCTGTACGAGGCCTTCCTGATGGAGTCGGCACGCCAGACATTTCTGGACGAGTTGGGGCCGGAATCCAGCGAGGCCTGGAAAGCGCTGGTAGAAACGGCCAATGCATCCTACTCGGCCCAGGCTGACCATCTGCTCGGCCGCGATGACAGTCCCTTCTGGAATGATCAGCGCACGCCTCAGCAGGAAGACAAGCCTGCCATCCTGGCGCGCTCCCTTGCGGCTGCAGTCGCCCGCATGGAAGCGGCACAGGGTGTTGATCGTAAGGGCTGGAGTTGGGGGCGGCTGCACACTTACGCCTGGAAAACCGGTACGACTCAGCTGGCGCCCTACATGTCGGCCAGCCAGCGCGCCGGCATAAATGCCATCAGCGGTTACCTGGACCGCGGCCCGATTGCCGCCGGTGGCGATCACAGTACGCTGAACGCTTCTGCCTACCGTTGGGGCGACGATTTCGACGCATGGCTAATACCAGCCATGCGCATCATCGTCGACTTCGGGCGTGACGAGCCCATGATCGGGCTCAACAGCTCGGGACAGTCCGGTAACCCGGCCAGCCCGCATTATGCTGATGGCATTGAAGCCTGGTTGAAGGGCGGTTACATGAGTTTTCCGTTCAAGTCCGAAAACCTGGACAAGACCTACGGCACTCAACGCCTGTTGCTCACCCCCGCGACGAAGTAGCCATGGGGCCGGCCGCTGTCGGCATTGCGGTGCTGCGGCTCCTGTACATCTTCTATGACGTGGCCTCGCCATTTGGCAGAAGCAGATCAGCGCCGGCTGTAGGGAAATACCGGCGCTGTTGAGCGCTTTAGGTGATCTCAATCGGATATTGCTTGCGCTTCCCCCGCTGGTCGGGGCACACGGGGCGGCAGTTCCATGTCAGCGAAATGCTTCGCGGTATAGCTTGGGCAAGTCTCGCGGGTGTTCAGCTGCACAGCACGTCAGCCGTCGCTCCGGGTCACTTCCAGAACAGTGATGGACGTCGGGTCCGGGTAATGCCAGCGCACTTCGACATCCCATAACCGAGTGCCGTAGCGACGTTCCGGAGAGGGAGTCTGATAGGCAGGTCTCGGATCCTGTGCCAGGCACTGCTCGATGAGCGCCTGCAATGGTTCACCCAGCCGCGCCGCCTCGCTGCGGGCTTGCTGCAGGCTCGCTTCGGTCCACCGCACTTCAATCAGGTCAGGCGCATCGTTGGCCAAGCCGTTCCGGGCATCTGTGATGCTATCGGCGTAGGGCACGTACGGCTTGATGTCGAGAACGGGGGTGCCGTCGAGCAGGTCGATGCCCGACAGGTACAGACGGCCAGGCTCGGACCGTTCGAGTCTGACCACTGATTGCCCGATGCCATTTGGGCGATGGGTCGAGCGTGTCGCGAAAACCCCCACCATCCGATTGCCGCCCAGCCGCGGCGGGCGCACCCGAAGGCGCGGCTCGGATTCGAGCGCCTGGTGAAAAAGAAACAGCAGCCAGACATGACTGACCTGTTCGAGCCCGTCCAGTGCATGGGGCAGGTCGAACGGGGCGATCAGCTCGAGGACGCCGCGCGCTGCCGGTGCCAGAAGAGGTTGTCTCGGTATGGCGAATTTCTCCTTGAAGCAGGAGCGCATGTAGCCGATCGGCGAAACGGTATGAGTCATGACAGGGTGCTTGAATGCATAAAGCCGCATATTAACCAAACCGGGCAGATTGAGCGGGATGGTGCGTATGGCTGAGCGTATGTATCTGGAAACGATTTACTGGCGCGACAGTCAGACAATAGCTTGGCCGTGCAAAGTTGAGCGTATTCGAGTAGGATAGCCGCCCTTTTTTGGAACATGAGCTACTTTTGATTTACGGCTACATTTTGGTAGCCGAGTTCCTTCGCCGCGCTTGCCCCGCAACCGGCGATGATCGGCATATCACCTCGGTATGACCACCTTTTTGGCAGCCACCTCGCTGCCACTTCGGCAGCGCACAGCAAATGCCGCTTTTCATCGCCTTGCGATGACCTAATAAGCCAGAACAGTTCAGGAGAAGAACGGATGAACGAGGCTGAGCTCTCACCCAATGGCACCGATACATCGCCGGATCGCATCAACCCGGTGGTTTTTTACAGTTCCGCCATCGCCATCGTGGTGTTCGCGATTTGGACGATGTTCTTTACAGACTCGTCGCTGGTCGTGATTAACGCGGTGCTTGGCTGGATATCCAACACCTTCGGCTGGTTCTATTTTCTGGCCGTGCTGATCTATCTGCTCTTTGTGATCGTCATTGCCACTAGTCGTTACGGCAAGATCAGGCTTGGCCCCGATCACTCGAAACCTGAGTTCAACGTCGTGACCTGGGCGGCTATGTTGTTCTCCGCGGGCATCGGGATCGACCTGTTGTTCTTCTGCATCGCAGAACCCATCACCCAGTATCTCGAGCCACCAGTGGGCGAGGGCGGCACTGTTCAGGCCGCTCGGCACGCCATGGAACTCACCTTCCTGCACTGGGGCTTGTCGGGATGGGGCGTGTATACGCTGGTCGGGATGTCGCTGGCATATTTCAGCTACCGCCAGGGGTTGCCCCTATCGATACGGTCATCGCTGTATCCGATCTTCGGCAAGCGCATTTACGGTCCTATCGGCCACACCGTCGACACCGCAGCGGTGCTCGGTACGGTATTCGGCATCGCCACCAGTCTGGGCATCGGCATCATCCAGCTGAACTTCGGCCTCAACTACATATTCGGCGTGCCAGAGGGCACCTTGACCCAAGCCGTCCTGGTCGTGCTGATCGTGGTGTTTTCCGCGATCTCGGCAGCGACCGGAGTCGAGCGTGGGATTCGCCGGCTTTCAGAATTCAACATGTTGCTGGCTGTGGGGTTGTTGTTGTTCGTGCTCTTCGCCGGTCAGACGACTTTCCTGCTGAATGCACTGGTGATGAACATCGGTGATTACTTCTCCAATTTCATCAGCCTGTCGTTCGACACCTACGCCTACGATCAACCCACTGATTGGTTGAACGCCTGGACAGTGTTCTTCTGGGCTTGGTGGATTGCATGGGGGCCGTTCGTTGGCCTGTTCCTGGCGCGTATTTCGCGCGGTCGGACCATCCGTGAATTCGTCGTGGGTACGTTGCTGCTGCCGCTGGCGTTCATGATGGCCTGGATGTCGATCATGGGTAACAGCGCAATCGATATGGTCATGAACGGCGCTGTGGAGTTTGGTGCCGAGGCCGTAGCCAACCCCGGATCCTCGATCTACCTGTTCCTGCAGAGCCTGCCCTGGGCTGGGCTGACGACGGCGGTTGCGACGGTCCTGGCCATCGTATTCTTCGTGACATCTGGCGACTCGGGTTCGTTGGTCCTGTCCAACTTCACCTCCATTCTCAAGGATGCCAACAGCGATGCGCCGGTCTGGATGCGCATACTCTGGGCGGCCATTATTGGCGTACTGACACTGGCACTGCTGATCGCAGGCGGGCTAACCGCCCTGCAGGGCACGGTAGTGATCATGGGACTGCCGTTCTCCATCGTGCTCCTGTTCATGATGGTCGGGCTGTTCAAGGCCCTGCATGTGGAAGGCGTGATGGCGGACAGTTACCAGAAGAGCTTGTCCGGCCAGCTGTCAGGACGCGCGACGCTGGAGCACGCGCACATGAACTGGAGCCAGCGGCTTTCGCGCGCCATGAGCTTCCCGAGCCTGTCGCAGATCCGCCGCTACCTCAAAGAGGTGTGCAAACCTGCCATGGAAGAGATCCAGAAGGCGCTGGGGGAGAAAGGCGTGCCGGTGGAGATCATCGAAGGCGAGGCTGGCAACGAACACCTGATTCTCAACGTCAACCTGGGCAGCGAGATGGATTTCACCTATCAGATCTGGCCAGTGCGTAGCTCAATGCCGTCCTTCGCGGTGCGTACGCAAAGCAGCAGCGCGCACTACTACCGGTTGGAAGTGCATCTGCGTCAGGGCAGCCTGGGGTATGACCTGATGGGCTACTCGCGGCGCCAACTTATCGAGGACATCCTCGATCACTACGAGCACCACATGCAGTTCCTGCACCTGCAGCGCGAGAAAGGCACCTTGGCTGACGACGCATCCGAACCAGGCACCGCGGGCGCCAGCTGATTTTTGATCATGGAGGGCCTACAGGCCCGTCCATGACCTTTCCATTCATCGGCGAAGGCCCACGAGGTCTTCGCTGCCTGGACATTGCAAGAGGTACGACATGGCCCGTTATCCGCGGCAACAACTCTATATAGATGGCACCTACGTCGATGCGAGCGGCGGGAAGTTCTTCGAGAGCATCAACCCGGCCAACGGCGAAGTGCTCGCCGAGGTTGCCCAGGCCTCGGCGGCAGATCTTGAGCGCGCCGTCACCAGCGCAGAGAAGGGACAGAAGATCTGGGCCGCGTCCACCGGCATGGAGCGGTCCCGGGTGTTGCGCAAGGCCGTCGACCTGCTGCGCGAACGCAACGACGAGCTGGCCCTGCTGGAAACCCTCGACACGGGCAAGCCGCTGATGGAAACACGCAGCGTCGATATCGTTACCGGCGCCGATGTGCTCGAGTACTACGCTGGCCTTGCGCCGGCCATTGAAGGCGAGCAGATACCGCTGCGCGACACCAGTTTCATCTATACGCGCCGTGAGCCGCTGGGCGTGGTGGCGGGAATTGGCGCCTGGAACTATCCGATCCAGATTGCGCTGTGGAAGGCCGCACCGGCGCTGGCGGCGGGCAACGCGATGATCTTCAAGCCCAGCGAAGTCACATCTCTGAGTGCGCTGAAACTGGCCGAGATTTTTACCGAGGCCGGGCTTCCTGACGGTGTGTTCAACGTTCTGACCGGCACCGGTGCGGAGATCGGCGCTTTGCTCACCGAACATCCGCGCATCGCCAAGGTGTCCTTCACCGGTGGGGTTGCGACTGGCAAGAAGGTCATGGCCAGCGCCGCGAGCTCGTCCCTCAAGGACGTAACCATGGAGTTGGGCGGCAAGTCGCCGCTGATCGTCTGCGACGATGCCGATCTGGATCGAGCGGCAGACATCGCCGTCATGGCCAACTTCTTCAGTTCCGGCCAGGTCTGCACCAACGGGACCCGCGTATTTGTTCCGCGCACTTTGATGGGCGAGTTCGAAGGCAGACTGCTCGAGCGGGTCGAACGCATTCGTATGGGCGACCCGCAGGACGAGCAGACCACCTTCGGGCCCATGGTCAGCTTCGCGCACATGCAGAACGTGCTCGGCTATATCGCCAAAGGCAAGGCGCAGGGCGCGCGACTGCTGTGTGGTGGCGAGCGCGTAACCAGTGGCGAGTTTGGCCGGGGCGCCTACATCGCGCCGACCATCTTCAGCGATTGCACCGACGAGATGATCATCGCGCGCGAAGAGATTTTCGGTCCGGTGCTCAGCTTGCTCGCCTACGACGATGAAGACGAGGCAGTGCGCCGCGCCAATGACAGCGACTACGGGCTCGCCGCCGGTGTCGTGACACGTGATCTGGCCCGCGCGCACCGCATCATCCATCAGATGGAGGCCGGGATCTGCTGGATCAACACCTGGGGCGAATCGGCGGCGCAAATGCCGGTCGGCGGCTACAAGCAATCCGGGATCGGCCGCGAGAACGGTATCTCGTCGCTGGCGCACTACTCGCGGGTGAAATCCGTGCAAGTGGAACTGGGCGAGTTCGCTTCGGTTTTCTAGAGCGATCGAGCAGGTCCAGGCGCGCAGCATGACTGCACGCCCGGGCGACAGGAGGATTCATGGAATACGACTACATCATCATTGGTGCCGGGTCGGCAGGGAACACCCTCGCCGCACGCCTGACCGAGGACGCCGAAGTCAGCGTCCTGCTGCTGGAAGCGGGTGGTCCCGATTACCGCCTGGACTTCCGTACCCAGATGCCCGCGGCGCTGGCGTTTCCGCTGCAGGGCACGCGCTACAACTGGGCCTACAAGACCGACCCCGAACCCCACATGAACAATCGCCGCATGGATTGCGGGCGCGGCAAGGGGCTTGGCGGCTCGTCGCTGATCAACGGCATGTGCTACATCCGTGGCAATGCCATGGACTACGACAACTGGGCGACGATGCCCGGACTGGAAGACTGGTCCTACCTGGACTGCCTGCCTTACTTCCGCAAGGCGGAAACCCGCGACATCGGCCCCAACGATTATCACGGCGGCGACGGGCCGGTCAGCGTCACTACGCCCAAGCCCGGTAACAACGTGTTGTTCCAGGCGATGGTCGAGGCCGGGGTGCAAGCCGGTTATCCCAAGACTGATGACCTCAACGGCTACCAGCAGGAAGGTTTCGGCCCAATGGACCGTACCGTCACGCCAAACGGTCGCCGTGCCAGTACTGCGCGCGGTTACCTCGATCAGGCTAAGGGTCGTCCGAACCTGACTATCGTCACCCATGCCGTGACCGATCGTGTGCTGTTCGAGAACAAGCGCGCCGTCGGCGTTACGTATCTGCGCGGCCGCGAGCAGGCGACCACCGCACGTGCGCGCCGCGAGGTGCTGTTATGTGGCGGCGCCATCGCCTCGCCCCAGGTGCTGCAGCGTTCCGGGGTAGGTCCGGCGCCCTTGCTAAAAGGGTTGGGCATCGAAGTCGTCCATGACTTGCCCGGAGTTGGGCAGAACCTGCAGGACCATCTCGAAATGTACCTGCAGTACGAGTGCAAGCAGCCGGTCTCGCTCTACCCAGCACTCAAATGGTGGAATCAGCCGGCCATCGGCGCCGAGTGGCTGTTCGCCGGCAAAGGCATAGGCGCGAGCAACCAGTTCGAGGCGGGCGGCTTTATTCGCAGTCGCGAAGCGTTCGATTGGCCGAATATCCAGTTCCACTTCCTGCCGGTGGCGGTCAGCTACAACGGCAGCAATGCTCATGATGGCCACAGCTTCCAGGCGCATGTGGGCTCGATGCGTTCGCCCAGCCGCGGGCGGATCCAGATTCGCTCGACCGACCCGAAAGTGGACCCAAGCATCCTCTTCAACTACATGGCACACGAGCAGGACTGGCAGGAGTTTCGTGACGGCATCCGCCTGACGCGGGAAATCATCAATCAGCCGGCGCTGGATCCATTTCGTGGCAAGGAGCTGAGCCCGGGGGTGGAGGCACAAAGCGATGCGGACCTCGACGCCTTCGTCCGTGAGCACGCGGAGACGGCCTATCACCCATCGTGCTCCTGCAAGATGGGTACGGACGACATGGCGGTAGTGGACGGGCAGGGCCGCGTGCACGGCGTAGAAGGCTTGCGAGTAGTGGATGCGTCGATCATGCCGCAGATCATTACCGGCAACCTCAACGCCACCACCATCATGATCGCCGAGAAAATCGCCGATCGGATTCGTGGTCGGCAGCCGCTGCCGCGTAGCACGGCCGCCTACTACGTCGCCAATGGCACGCCGGTGCGCAAGGCGCCGCAGCGAGGTTGATATACCCGGCTGCAGCGACACGAGCTGACGGTCGAGCAATTCGCCCGCCAGCTTCGGTCGCTACTGCTCGTGCAGCCATGCGCAGCGGGATGCTCGATGCGAGTCCCTATCCCTAACAACCGTTGACCCTTAGCTCGCTGCGGCTGACGTCTCCCGGCGATAGGCGTAGGTTTCAGCGAAACGCGAAAGCATATAGGCGCTGCAGGTGTGTCCGGGTACTTGGGCGGATTGCTTTCGCCCTGACAGCCGGGCAGGCAACTGATCAGCGTGTCCGGATTCGGCTCGGCAAAGAAGGGCATCGAATAGCGATCGACGCCCAGCGGGCTGATCACCCGATGTGGCGTGGACTTGTACCGGTCGTTGCTCCAGCGCGCCATCATGTCGCCGATGTTGACCACGAAGGTTCCCTCGATTGGCGGCGCGTCGATCCATTCCCCGCGCACGCTCTGCACCTGCAATCCGCCGGCCTGGTCCTGGTAGAGCAGGGTGATGCATCCATAGTCGGTATGTGCGCCGGCACCTTGCTGCTCGGGCGAGGTGGCGGTCTGGCGCGGCGGATAGTGAATCATGCGGAACACGCTGATCGGCTCGACGAAGCGCTTGTCGAAAAAGCCCGATTCGACACCGAGGGCGTTGGCCACGGCGCGTAGCAGCGTGCAGGCGAGGGCGTGCATGTCCTGATAATGCTGCTCGAAGAGGGTTTGCCACCCTTCGATGTCTGGGTGGCGATTGGGCCCGCGCAGCGGCTTGCCGGCCAGCACGTCCGGGTGGTCGTGCGGCATGTGAAAACCCATGTCGAAGGTTTCCTTTAGATCGCTTGGCCTTGCTGGGTCGAGCTGCTCGGTTGCGATGGCGCCGTAACCGCGGTGGTGGGCGCTCTTAGTGATGTCGATCTGCAGTTTCTGCTCGACCGGCAAGCCGAAGAAGCGTTCGGCGGCATCCTTCAGCTGGGCGATACGTTCGGCGCTGATCGGATGGTTGCGGATATAGAAGAAGCCCCAGTCACGGCATGCCGTGTCGATCTGTCGGGCGACATCGTGCCAGCCGTCCTCATCCGAGGCGTATAGCGGCGCGATGTTGATGATGGGGAGCGTGTTCATGGTGACTCCGAGAAATGATCGCTGCGGTCATCTCGTACCGTCAGCCATTAGGGGCCTTGCCCTCGCCAGCGGTTCTCGGATGAGGGACGGCTTGGCATATTTCAGACGCCGCGCCAGGGCTGGCGCGGCTGACACATCGGCCGATCGCTTTACTTCGGCAGTTCTGCGGTGATGCCGTTTACGTAGTAGTCCATCGACGCGAGGTCGCCGTTGCTGGCGGTGGCGCCTTCGGCAATTCGCACGGTGCCTGACTGATCCTTGATCGGGCCGGTGAACGGATGGAACTCGCCGCTGCGTATGCTGGCGATGATCGCTTCCGCCTCGGTTTTCACTTCAGCCGGCACCAGATCGCTGATTGGCAGGCTGATGGTCTCTTCTGCTAGACCGCCCCAGAAGTCCTGCGGTTTCCAGCTGCCATCTTTCACGGCTTTTGTGGCCTGGGCGTAATGTGGGCCCCAATCGTTGACGATGGAGGTCAGCACGGCCTTGGGCCCGAAGTGAGCCATGTCCGATGCGTAACCGACCGAATAGACGCCGCGACGCTCAGCCGCCTGGATCGGCGCAGGGCTGTCGGTGTGCTGGAATACCACGTCCACACCTTGGTCGATTAGCGCGTTGGCCGCGTCGGCTTCCTTGCCCGGATCGAACCAGGAGTTCACCCACACCACCTTGATCTCGGTGCCCGGGTTGTACTTGTCCAGCGCGAGTTGAATGGCGTTGATGTCGCGGATGACTTCCGGAATCGGGAAGGAGGCGATGTAGCCGATCTTCTTGCTCTTAGTCATCTTCGCCGCGAGGAAGCCGCCAACATAGCGACCCTCATAGGAGCGGGACAGATAGGTGCCGAGGTTCTTGTCCTGCTTGTAACCCGTGGCGTGTTCGAAGGTCACCTTGGGAAACTGCTTGGCAACCTTGAGCGTCGGGTTCATGTAACCGAAGGAGGTCGTGAAGATGAGGTCATAGCCGCCTTTGGCCATGTTGCGGATCACTCGCTCGGCATCCGCACCCTCGGCGACGTTCTCCACGAAGGTCGTTTTGACCTGGTCCCCGAGTTCTTTTTCCAGATACTGGCGGCCCATCTCATGCTGATAGGTCCAGCCGTGATCACCAATCGGGCCGACGTAGACGAAGCCGACCTTGAGCGGGTCTGCCGCGATGGCAGCGCCGGTGGACAATGCGGTGGTGAAGCCGATGGCGCCGACAAGGCTGCGCAGCAAGGTGCTCCGTGGTTTCTTCTGCATGTAGATGACGCTCCTGTGTGTCATACGCGAGAGGCCGTAGCGGCTGCCTTGCAGATTGCAAAAAGCTGACCAGATGGACAGATCGCCGTAGCGCGAGCTGCGCACGGCAAAAAAGACCCGGCGAGCGAGCGTCACCGGAGCACAACTGGTGCGTCCTGCAACGACAGCGCACTAGGCCAGTGCAGCGAGCCGTGTCAGCTTGTCTGCAAGCAGCTGTTCAGAGAGGCGTTTAGCACGCTCCAGCGATACGGTTTTGCGTATGCCGTCATGATGCTGCGCCATAGGGAGAGGCGAGACAAAGGGCAAGGAATCAACAGTTCAGCAAGGGCGCTGATAGGGCAGGCGCCGGCTGGGCACGAACGGATCAT
Source organism: Stutzerimonas stutzeri (assembly GCF_024448895.1). GTDB lineage: Bacteria > Pseudomonadota > Gammaproteobacteria > Pseudomonadales > Pseudomonadaceae > Stutzerimonas > Stutzerimonas stutzeri_Q. The sequence continues at coordinate 312,514 of NZ_JAMOIC010000001.1, read as the reverse complement.
CGTACAGCCCAAACCGAAGTGCCCTCAGAAGCCCGCGAGCGCTACGAAAGCCGGGCTTCGGGAAGCGAACCGCAGCGCTTCTGAATGACAACTCACCAGGGCAAGTGATCGCCTTTGTAGTCGAGATAATGATGGCCGCTACGGCCCAATGCCTTGGTGACCTGCTCGACCATTCCGCGCGTACTGGTTTCAACGTCCAGCGGAGCCTGGTCACCGCCCATGTCGGTCTTCACCCAGCCGGGGTGCATGGACAACACGGTCAGCCCGGTCTCGCCCAGTTCTGCTACGAAGGTGCGGGTCATGTGATTGAGAGCTGCCTTGCTTGCGCCATAAAGCGACATGCCCATTCCGGGGCCGGTCTCGACGCTGCCTAGAACGGAGCTCATGAACACGATTACGCCTCGCTCGGGATTGACCGCCGGCCGCAACCGTTCGGCCAGGCGCAGCGGAGCGACGGCATTGGTGAAGAACAGTTGGCCGACTTCCGCCTCGATCACTTGGGTGGCGGGCTTGTCCTGCGGTCCGGCAACGCCGGCATTGACGAACAGCACATCCAGCTGCGTGCCCTCGAGCCGCTTAGCCAGCGTCTCAACGCTTGCTGCATCGGTCATGTCGAGGGTTTCGACACGCACCTGTGGAATCTCGTTGAGGACGTCGGCCTGTTGCGGATTACGCACCGTGGCGATCACCTGCCAGCCTTCGCTGGAAAACTGTTTGGCCAGGCCGAGGCCCAGACCGCGAGAAGCGCCAACGATAAGTACGGTTTTTTGCATGAGTGATCCTTGGGTGTGGGCGGGTTTTCAAGCATAGCTTGACGCGGCAACGTCGGCTCATGCGGAGCTGCTGCGACATTAGACCGCTGCCTCTGTGTTGCAATGCATGTCCACACGATAGCTATGGTGATCCTTATTCGGCTCTTATGAAGCTGCGTTGTTGCATCCGGCATCAGCGAAACACGGCGAGGGGGATCCAATGCCCGAACATCAAACCCGAGCGAACCTTTGGCATGCTCACAAGGTTGACGAGGCGTTGCGCGAGCTTGAGTCTTCGAACGCCGGTTTGACGCACGAGCACGTCCAGGAACGGCTTTCCAAATACGGGCCGAATCGTCTCGACGAAGCTAAACCCGTGGGCGTCCTGCAGCGACTGATGCGCCACCTCAATAACGTGCTGCTGTATGTATTGATCGCCGCCGCGGTGGTGACCGGATTAATGGGGCACTGGGTCGATACCTTCGTGATCCTGGTGGTGGTGGTGCTCAACGTGGCCATCGGATTCGTGCAGGAAGGCAAGGCGGAAAAGGCACTTCAGGCGATCCGACATCTCCTTGCGCCCCATGCGGTGGTGTTGCGTGATGGTCGTCAGCAGGACATCGACGCCGCCGAGCTGGTCCCCGGCGATGTTGTGCTGCTGGCCTCCGGTGACAGCCTGCCGGCTGACGTGCGGCTGCTGCAGGCGCGCAACCTGCGAATCGATGAATCGGCGCTCACCGGTGAATCCGTCCCGGTGGACAAGCAGGTCGACGCCGTGGCCGATGATGCGTCAATCGGTGATCGTCTCTGCATGGGCTACGCCGGCACGCTGGTGACACAGGGGCAGGCGCGCGCAGTGGTTGTAGCCACGGGGGCGTCAACCGAGATCGGACGAATCGGTCGCATGTTGGAATCTGTGGAGCAGGGCACCACGCCGCTGCTGCGCAAGATGGAAGACTTTGGCCGCATTCTGACGATGGTGATTTTGGCCACCAGCGCCGTGCTGTTCCTGTTCGGCACGCTGGTACGCGGCATGGGCGCTGGCGAGATGTTCATTGCCGCGGTAGGGCTTGCAGTAGCGGCAATTCCGGAAGGGCTGCCGGCGATCATGACCATCACACTGGCCATTGGCGTGCAGCGGATGGCGACCCGCAACGCGGTGATCCGGCGACTGCCAGCAGTGGAGACCCTGGGCTCGGTCACGGTGATCTGCTCCGACAAGACCGGCACCCTCACACGCAACGAAATGACCGTGCAGGAGGTGATCTGCGCCGGCCAATCGTTGGCGGTCGAAGGTGCCGGTTACGCGCCGCATGGCGCACTCCTATTCGATGCTGTTCCCATCGAGCCGGCCGCGTTGCTGGCGCGATCTCCCGCGTTCAGCTCACTGATGGAAGCGGCAGCCTTGTGCAACGACGCCAGCCTGCACGAGAAGGATCAGGTCTGGGCGTTGGCTGGCGATCCGACTGAGGGTGCGCTGCTGACCCTGGCCATGAAAGCGGAGCTTTCGCCGACCAATCTCCATGTCGATCGTCCGCGGCTGGATGTAATCCCCTTCGAGTCCGAGCACCGCTTCATGGCGACATTGCACGCCATTGATGGCGGCAGCGAGGTGCTGGTCAAGGGCGCGCCGGAACGCATTCTTGCGATGTGCTCGTACCATCTCATGGCCGATGGGCAGGAGCGGGCACTTGAGCTGGATCAGTGGCATGTCCAGGTCGAGGCGCAGGCGCAAGCCGGGCGCCGTGTTCTGGCGCTGGCTCGGCGCCGCCTGCCTGAGGGCAAGGACATGCTCGAGCACGCCGACGTCGCCAATGGGCTCACCCTGCTTGGGCTGGTCGCCATCATCGATCCGCCACGCGAAGAGGCGATACGCGCGGTTGCGCAGTGCAGCGCTGCCGGCATCCGGGTTGTGATGATTACCGGCGACCACGGTGTGACGGCCAGTGCCATTGCCAGACAGCTCGGCATGGGTGATGACATCAAGGCGATCACCGGCCCCGAGCTGGAACAGATGGACGAAGCGGCCATGCGCCAGGCGGTTGCCGAAGCCCGCGTGTTCGCGCGTGCCAGCCCGGAACACAAGCTGCGCCTGGTCCGTGCACTGCAGGCCAACGGTGAAGTGGTCGCCATGACTGGCGATGGCGTCAACGACGCACCAGCACTGAAGCAGGCCGATGTGGGCGTGGCCATGGGCATGAAGGGGACCGAGGCGGCCAAGCAGGCGGGTTCAATAGTTCTGGCGGACGACAACTTCGCATCGATTGCGCACGCCGTGGAAGAAGGCCGAACCGTCTACGACAACCTGCGCAAGACGGTGACCTTTCTGCTGCCGATCAATGGCGGCGAGTCGCTTTCATTGTTGCTGGCTGTGCTGCTCGGCATCGCCCTGCCGATCACGCCGGTGCAGGTGTTGTGGGTAAACATGGTCAGCTCGGTGGCGCTGGCGATGGTCCTGGCATTCGAGCCGACCGAGGCGGATGTCATGCAGCGCCCGCCACGTCGGCCGGACGAACCGATGCTATCTCGCTTCGTCATCTGGCGGATCTTCTTTGTCTCCGCGCTGTTTCTGGCTGGCATCTTCGGCATGTACCAGTGGATGCTTTACCAGGGCGCGACAGTGGAGGCGGCGCGTACCGTGGCGGTCAACACGCTGGTCTGCATGGAAGTGTTCTATCTGTTCAGCGTGCGCTACCTGAAGGCCCCTTCGTTCACCCTGGAAGGCGTGAAAGGCACCCCGCGGGTGCTGATGGCGGTATTCGGCGTGTTTGTCCTGCAACTGCTGTTCACCTACGCGCCGTTCATGCAGTCACTGTTCGCGTCCGAGGCCTTATCGCTGACCACTGGTGTTTTCGTAGTACTGGCCGGGGTAGCCGTGCTGGTCATTCTGGAGATCGAAAAAGCCCTGTTGCGGCGGCTGGGCCTCGGCCCGGCCTGACGGTAGCGAAATCGAACGTCATGAGCACGATGGTGAATGGAAAGCGGAGCCTGGCAGCCGCCGCTTTCCGACTCGGTCAATGGCCGGCCTTCCAGGGTTGCCCCAGGGAAACCGGTGCGTACAGGCGGGTGCGGATCGCGTCGCGTGACAGCAGGACCAGCACGATGATGGTCGCTACGTACGGCAGCATCGCCAGCAGGTTGCTGGGAATCGACAGACCAATGCCCTGCGCCACCAGATGCACGATGCTGGCAAGGCCGAACAGGTAGGCGCCCAGCAGCACCCGACCTACGCGCCAGCTGGCGAAGACCACCAGCGCCAGGGCGATCCAGCCGCGACCGGCAGTCATGTTCTCCGCCCACATCGGGGTATAGGCGAGCGACAGGTAGCCGCCCGCCAGACCGGCCATTGCGCCGCCGAATAGCACGGCCAGCGCGCGAACTCGCAATACCGGCAGGCCCATGGCGCTGGCAGCGTTGGGGTTCTCGCCGACCGCCTGGATGATCAGGCCGATACGACTCTTCAACAGCACCCAGGCGACCAGGGCGAAAAGCGCAAAGGACAGGTAGACCAGCAGATCCTGGGCGAAGAGCATGCGGCCAATCATGGGGATATCGCTGAGGAAAGGAATGGCGACCGGCTCGAAACCGGCGAGCGGCTTGCCGACCCAGCCCGCACCGATGAAGGAAGACAGGCCTACGCCAAAAATGGTCAGTGCCAGGCCAGTGGCAACCTGATTGGCGTTGAAACCCAGTGCCACCAGCGCGAACAGCTGCGACAGCAGCATGCCGCCCAGGCAGGCGAAAACGACGCCGAGCCAGAGGCTGCCGGTAGCGAAGGCGGCGATGAAACCTGCCACTGCACCGAACAGCATCATGCCTTCCTGGCCGAGATTGAGAACGCCGGACTTTTCGCAGACCAGTTCGCCAAGGGCTACCAGCAGCAGCGGCGTGCCGGTCCGGATCATGGCGTAGAAAATGTTCGTGAGTAGGTCGATATCCATCAAATCAAGCCTCGAGGCGCAAGCGGCAAACCATCAGAAGAGTGGGGCAGGAAGATCATGCGGCGGGCTCCGGTGCGAGCGCTGCCGGCTGCGGCTTGCGGCTCCAGCCCTTCAGCCGCGGCCGATAGAGAATCAACACGTCGCACGCCAGCAGAAAGAACAGCACCATGCCCTGGAACAGCTGGGTGATCGATTGGGGCAGGTTGGCGGCCATCTGGGCGTTCTCGCCGCCCAGATAAAGCAGCGCCATCAGCAGGCTGGCAAAGACAATCCCGATGGGGTTGAGGCGGCCGAGAAAGGCTACCGTGATCGCGGCATACCCATAGCCGGGCGACACCTGGGGCACCAGCTGGCCGATCGGACCGACGACCTCCGCAACGCCAGCGAGCCCCGCCAGGCCTCCGCTGATCAGCAGCGCGATCCAGATCAGCCGCTTCTCACGAAAGCCGACAAAGCCCGCCGCACGCTTGTCGAGTCCCAGCACTTTGATCTGAAAACCGAGAAAGCTCTTCTGCAACAACACCCACACCACGACCAGCGCCAGCAGCGCGAAGTAGAAGCCGCCGTGCACGCGCAGATCCCCGAACAGCTGCGGCAGCCGCGTGGCGTCGCCGAACATGGCCGATTCGGGAAAGTTGAAGCCTTCCGGGTCCTTAAGCGGCCCGTGCACGGCGAACAGCAGCAGATTCAGCGCAATGTAGTTGAGCATGATGCTGGTAAGAATTTCGTTGGCGTTGAACTGCGTGCGCAGCCAGGCACAGAGACCCGCCCAGGCGGCGCCGCCGAGCGTACCGATGAGCAGGCTGAGTACCAGCGCCCAGCGCGAATCCCACTCGATGACGTTTACCGCTACGGCGCTGCCTGCCAGCGCGCCGATGAGCAGCTGGCCCTCCGCGCCGATGTTCCAGATCCGAGCCCTGTAGACGACTGCCAGACCAAGGGCGCAAAGCAGGATCGGCAGCGCTTTGACCAGCAGCTCGGATACGCCATAGAGGTCGCTGATCGGATCGATCAGCAGCACCCGTAGCGTTTCCAGTGGTGGATGGCCCAGTGCGGCGAACAGCAGCGCGCCACTGATCAGGGTCAGCAGCGCAGCAAGCACTGGCGAAAACCAGAGCATCGGGCGTGATTCATAGCCGCGGGGTTCGAGGGATAACAACATGATGGGAATCTCAGGCGGCGGTGGGCGTGGTGTGATCGAACTGTCCCGCCATCCAGCGGCCGACATCCGTGGTGGTGGTCTGCGCGGTCGCTTTTAGCGAAGACAGGCGGCCGTGGCTCAGCGCAGCGATTCGGTCGCTGATCTGAAACAGCTCTTCGAGGTCTTCGGATATCACCAGAATCGCGGTGCCGGCGTCGCGCAGCTCGATCAGTGCGCGGTGGATCGCCGCCGCTGCGCCGACATCCACGCCCCAGGTCGGGTGCGCTGCGATCAGCAGTTTCGGTCGCTGGAGGATCTCGCGGCCGAGGATGAATTTCTGCAGATTGCCGCCGGAAAGGCTGCGTGCCGCGGTATGAGTGCCCGGCGCCTTAACCGCAAAGGTGTCGATGATGCGCCGGGCGAACGCCTCGACCCGGCCGTGGCGAATCAACCCGCCCCTAACCATTCCCTCCTGCTGGAAGCCGGTCAGCAGGGCATTATCGGCCAGGCTCATTTCCGGGACTGCGCCGTGCCCCAGTCGCTCTGCGGGGACAAAGGTCATGCCGTGACGGCGGCGGGCATCTGGCCGTAGATGCGCTACGGGCGATTCCAGAAAGCGAATGCGTGCACCCTGTTCTCGAGGCAGGCGCTGTTCTCCGCAGAGCAGCGCGAGCAGCTCGTCTTGTCCGTTGCCGGCAACACCGGCAATGCCGACAATCTCGCCAGCGCGCACTTCCAGCATCACCTCTTCGAGCGATACGCCGAACGGATCGGCGTTGCGCCAGGAGAGCGCCTCGACCCGCAGGAAGGGCGCACCGCCGCTGGCTTTCGGGTATTCGGCCTCCAGCCCTTCGGCATCGCCCACCATCAGCCGCGCCAGATCCATATCCGTGCATTCGGCCGGCACACAGTCCCCCGAGACGCGCCCGCCGCGCAGCACCGTTGCGTTCTCGCATAGCGCTCGCACTTCGTTCAGCTTGTGGCTGATGAACAGCACGCTGCAACCTTCGGCCGCAAGCCGGCGCAGCACCACGAAGAGATCATCGGCTTCCTGCGGTGTGAGGACGGATGTGGGCTCGTCGAGAATCAGCAGCTTGATGTCCTGCATCAGGCAGCGGACGATTTCCACCCGCTGGCGCTCGCCGATGGAGAGGCTATGGACCAGACGATGCGGCTCCAGGGGCATGCCGTACCGTTGGGAGACGTCACGGATCTTCGCTTCAAGCTGTTTGGGCGTACCGGCGGCGGCACCAAGCGCCAGCGCCACGTTTTCCGCCACGCTCAGAGTTTCGAACAGCGAGAAGTGCTGGAAGACCATGCCGATACCCCGCTCGCGCGCTTGCGCCGGATCGCGCATGACGACCGGCTCGCCTTCCCAGCACATCTCTCCGGCGTCCGGCTGGGTCACCCCGTAGATGATTTTCATCAGGGTGCTCTTGCCAGCACCGTTCTCACCAAGCAGGGCGTGGATCTCCCCAGCGTGGATACTGAGGTCGATATGGTCGTTGGCCAGGCAGCCCGGGTATTGCTTGGTGATACCGGTCAGCTGCAGGCGTGGTAAGGATGCGTCGGGCATGAGTGCGTCCGCTGGAGGTTCATGTCCGTGTGGATAGCAAAAAGCTGGCCAGGCAGTCAGGATTCTAGCGGGAACCCTGGGCAGGAGCTTTGCCGCCGGGAAATGACGGCAGCGAGCCTCGGTCGTGCCTCTAATTGGTGCCAGTGGTGGAGCTGTTTCGTTCTCTTGCACCGGACTGGGGCGACGGAGCGGAGTAGGCGAATGGCACAGGTTCGCTGATCGACCGCGATGATCAGCGAACCCTTCGGACAATCACTCTGCGGCCGGGTCAGCGACCTCACGCAGCGCCTGCGCCGCGTCGATGGCGCGAGGAAAGCCGGCAGTGACAGTGGTCAGATACACCACCTCCTTCAACTCGTCGCGGGTAACGCCAAGGCGCAGCGCGTAACCGGCGTGGACCTTCATGTAGGGCAAGTTGCCCTGCGCGGCGAAAGCGGCGACTACCGCCAGCTGGCGGGTTCGATCATCCAGGCCGCTGCGCCCCCAGACATCGCCCAGCGCATAACGGGTGATGCCGTCCGCCAGAAACGGATAGTCCTCCCGCAGCGCATCGAGGACGGGCTGACCAGCACCGCCAGACAGATGATCCATGACCTCGACGCCGCGGGCGTGGCGCTCGTTGCCGACCGCTTCCAGGGAGGCGAATGTCAGCGAGCCGAGCAATCCCAGGCAAACCGCGCTCAAAGCGTTACCAGTGAGTAGATTCATCGCGGCGTCCTCAGTAGGGGCTGGCGGTCGGACGAACCACCAGCTCGCTGACATCGACATCAGCCGGTTGCTCGACGGCGTAGGCGATCGCTCGGGCGATGGCTTCGGCGGGGATGGCGATACGGCGAAAGTCATTCATGGCAGCCCGCGCGCCCTCATCGGAAATGCTCTCGGCCAGTTCCGACTCGGTGACACCGGGAGATACCAGGGTGACGCGGATATCGCCGCCGACCTCCTGGCGCAGCCCTTCTGAAATGGCGCGCACCGCGTATTTGGTGGCGCAGTAAACAGCAGCGGTGGGGCTGACTGCATAAGCGCCGATGGAAGCGATGTTGATGAACTGGCCGGAGCGCTGGCGCTGCATCAGTGGCAGCCCGGCCGCGATGCCGTGCAGCACGCCACGGATGTTCACGTCGATCATCCGGTCCCACTCTTCGATCTTCAGGGCGTCGAGTCGCGACAGCGGCATCACGCCGGCATTGTTGATGATCACATCGACGCGGCCAAAGCGCTGCTCGGCAAAATCGACGAAGGCCTGGGTATCCTCGCGGCTGGTCACATCCAATGCACGACAGGCCGCGATACCGCCTGTTTCGGTGATGCTGGCGACAAGCGCTTCCAGCCGTTCGACGCGCCGTGCGCCCAGTACGACCGTGGCGCCTCTGGCGGCCAGCAGGCGTGCCGTCGCTTCGCCGATACCGCTGCTGGCGCCGGTGATGAGTACAATTTTCCCGTTGACGTTCGACATGTTCAGGTTCTCCGCTTAGCCATCATTCGGCGCTCATGCGCCGTGGAATGAATGCTAGGCAGAGGTTGCTGCGTGGCGTTATGTCGATCCTGCCGCGGGCTTGCCTGATTCTGGCAGGGTGCGAATCACCATATGCCCTCGTGCAGGGCGGCCGCTTCGTCTTCGAGCAACGGGCCGATCACCTCGACCTTGCGCTGTCCGGCTTCGAACACCACACGGCAGGGCAGATCCAGCGTCGGGTTTTCCGGATGATTGCCGGTGATGGTTTTCAAGCTGCGCTCGGAAAGACCATATACCACCCGACCAAGTCCCACCCAATACGCCGCGCCGGCACACATGGCGCAGGGCTCGGCAGAGGTGTACATGGTGCAGCGGGAAAGGAATTCCGGCGTGTAGCGGGTCGAGGCACGGGTCATCAGTACCCGCTCGGCATGGCCGGTCATGTCGTGATCCGGCATGTAGGCATTGCCCTGTTCCAGCAAGGTTTCACCATCGGGCCCGACCAGGATGGCGCCGAAAGGGTGTGTCCCTTCGGCCAAGGCGCGGCGCGCCACGTCAAAGCTTTTGCGGAGTAAAGCGGCGTCGTCTAGAGGCATATCCATGTCCCAGATAGATGGGTTCGTGAAGGCGGGCGCAGCAGGGTAGTACGCTGCACCTGCCTGTTTGGAAGTGTCAGTGTTCGTTCTTCGGCAGGCTCCAGGCGAAGCACAGGCGCTGCACCAGGCCGACCAGCTGGAACAGGCCCAGGCTGATGATCACCAGCATCATTAAGGCGGCGAACGCCTGCGGGACCTGGAACATAGAGGTCGAGAAGTTGATGAAATAACCCAGCCCCTTGTCCGCCGCGACGAACTCAGCCACCACCGCACCGATCACGGCCAGGGTGATGGAGATCCGTAGCGCCGAGAACAGGTGCGGAATGGCGAAGGGCAAGCGGATGTTGCGAAACTCCCGCGTCCGCGAGGCACCCAGGGAGCGGGACAGCTCGATGAGCTCCGTTGGGGTCGCAAGCAGCCCGGTTACGGTGGACACGACGATCGGGAAAAACGCGATCAGAAAGGTGATGAACACCCGCGGCATGTCCCCGGCGCCCATCACCACCACGATAATTGGCGCGACCGCGACGATTGGCGTCGACTGCACGATCACCAGCAGCGGATAGAGCGTGCGCGACAACAGTCTCGAGGACGCCAGCGCGATGGCCAGCGGAATGCCGATCAGAATCGAGAGCCCGTAGCCAAGCAAGGTCACGCGCAAGGTCGCGAAAATGTGCTCGGCCCAGATCGTCGGGTCGAGTTTCCAAGTGGCGGTGAGGATGGCGCTCGGGGAGGGCAGGACGAACGCTGGCAGGCGGAACGCCCAGCAAGCGGCTTCCCACAGCAGTAACAGTCCGAGCAGCGCCAGCCCGGGGGCGAAGCGCTCGCCCAATGCGCGATCAAAGGCCATGACGGCTGAACACCTTCCGACGGATATGGTTGGCGAGCTCATTGAAGCGCGGCTCGGTGAGGGTATCCAGGGACCTTGGCCGCGGCAGGTCGACGTCGATGATCTCGGTTATCCGCCCCGGGCGGGCGGACATCACGAGGATTCGGTCAGCCAGCAGCAAGGCTTCCGGAATCGAGTGAGTGATGAACAACACCGTCTTCGGACGCTGCGTCCAGATATTCAGCAGCTCCAGGCTCAGCTCGTCGCGGGTCAATGCGTCGAGTGCCGAGAAGGGTTCGTCCATCAGCAGGATTTCCGGGTCGTGCAACAGCGCACGAGCAATTCCGGCGCGTTGCTGCATACCGCCGGAAAGCTCGTCCGGACGCGTCCCGCCGAATTCCTTCAGACCAACCAGATCAAGCAGTTCCTCGCCGCGCTCACGTTCTTGCTGCGTGACCCGGCCGTATTTGTGCTTCATCGGGAAGGTGAGGTTGTCGCGGATAGTCAGCCAGGGCAGCAGCGTCGGCTTCTGGAAGACGATGCCGATCTCGTCGCGCGGGCCGTCCAGCTTCTTGCCGTAGATGTTCACCTGGCCGCTGGTGGGCCGGATAAGCCCCGCCAGAATCCGCAACAAGGTGGACTTGCCGCAGCCCGAGGGGCCTATGACGGCGATGAACTCGTTACGATCGATCGAGAAGCTAGTGTCGTCGAGGGCCACCACCTCGCTGCCGTCCGAGGAGGTGAATACCTGTCGGACCTGCTCGAAGACGATGCTCGGCCGCACGGCCGAGCGGGTTTCGGTCTGGTTCATGGGCTTACTCGACGAAGCCGTTGGCGACGATCTGGCTCGGGTCCAGACTGTCGGTCTCCAGGTTCTGCGCACGTGCGACCCACTGCCAGGTGGTTTCCAGGCGCTTGGTATCAAACCCGGTAGTGCCTTCGGCTTCACTGATTTCGTTCTGCATCAGCGGAACCGACGCCTCGAACTGCTCAACGGCCTGCTGCTCATCAATTTCCGGGACCATTTTCTTCAGCGCGGCGGCCGCTGCAGCCGGGTCGGCGATGGCCATCTCCTGTGCTTGGCGGTAGGCCTTTATGAATTTCTTCGCAACCTCTGGCTGATCCTTCAGGAAGCGCTCTGAGGCGATCAGCGACAGGCCGTAGCCATCGAAGCCTGAATCCGACCAGGCAATGACCTTGAGTTGCTTGCCGGCTTCCTGCATCGAACGGGCGAAACCCGGTGCCACGGTCACCCAGTTGATGGTCGCGTCGACCTTGCCGGTCGCCAGCATGGGCGCCAGGGCGCCGGGGTCGAGCTTGAGCAGTTTTACCCCGTCACGGGCGATGCCGTTGGCTTCGAGCACCAGCGGAAACACCACATTCGAGGCGGAGAAGGTCGGAGTGGCGACGGTTTTGCCGGAAATGTCCTTGAAGCTTTCGATGCCCGATCCTTCGGCGGTGAAGAATGCATCAGGCTGCTTGTTGTAGATCGGCGCCACGGCGACTACCGGCACCGCGCCCTGGGCCCTGGCCTGCAGCACGGATGCAAGGCCCGCACTGCCGAAGTCTGCGCTGGCGGTCGCCAGCTTGGTTACCACATCGCTGCCGCCGCGAGCGCTGGCGATTTCAACTTCGATGTCTTGCTCGGCGAATAAACCCTTGTCGACGCCGAGATAGATCACCGCCTTGTCACCCGCGGGCAGCCAGTCATTCAGCCAGCGCACGGTATCGGCCGCAAGTGCGGCCTGGGAGAACAGCATCAGCAGCGAACTGGCGATCAGGGATTTCTTGAACATGGGGAGTCTCTCCTTGGTGTGCATCGCAAAAGGTCAGGATCAGAAAACGGTTTCGGCATGGCGCGAAAAGAAGGGCAGCAGGCAAGCGAGCAATGCGTCGGGCTTGGAAAGTTGGGGTGCATGGCCGCAATCGAGCGTGACGCGCTCGGCGCCCGGCACCAGCTCCTGCATCCAGCTCTGCACCGCAGGCACCACCGAGCGATCGGCGCTGCATTCGATATACAGGCGCGGCAGACGGCCGAAGCGTTCGGGCGTCCAGCGAGCGGCCACGGAGCGTCCGCCATCGGGTTGCGCGCCCAGGCGCTGGGCAGCGGCCAGTGCTTGCGGCAGGGGTACATCATGAAAGAACAGAGCGCAGGCGATCTCGGCCGGGACGCGTGTGCCCAAGCCGTCGGCGCTGCGCTGCAGGAAAGGGCCGACACCGGAGACTTCCGGCGCCGTGCTTACCAGTTCCGCACAGGCTTCGGCGAACGGCAGGCCGCTGGGCAGCATCATGCCGGCGACATAGGCGACGCCGGAAATACGTTCGGCACGCTGCTCGGCCACGGCGGTAGCCGTCAATCCGCCGCCTGAATGGGCGACCAGTTGCACGGGTCCGTCGAGGCTGTCGATCAGACTGGCAACGTGCGCCGCATACAGGTCGAGGGTCACTGCTGCTGGCGAAATATCGTCGTTGCCATTGCCGGGCAGGTCCACGGGATGTGGCGTGTAACCAGCGGCACGCAGACCTTCGAGTATGCCGTCCCAGACCCAGCTGCCGGCCCAGGCGCCGTGAATCAGCACTACGTGACGATCAGGCATAGGTCCTCCGGTACATTTCGCGGTAATGCGCTTCAACGGTGACGCTGGGATAGCGCGGCGCTTCGCCAGGTTCGAGGCAGGTCGGAATGCAGCTCACCAGGTGGTCAGGATTGCCGCCGTAGAAGAAGGGCACGCTGTAGCGCTCATGGCCGGAGAGATTCACCACGCGATGCAAGGTCGAGCGGTAACGGTCGTTGGTCCAGCGGGCAATCATGTCGCCGAGATTGACCACGTAAGTGCCGGGCAGAGGCGGTGCGTCGACCCAGATTTCGGCGCTGTGGTCCCACACCTGCAGGCCCGGATTATCGTCCTGCAGCAACAGCGTCAGCCCACCGAAGTCAGTGTGGGCGCCGCACCCCTTCTCGCCAGGCGCAGCGGTGGCAGGCGGCGGGTAGTGCAGCAGTCGCAGGGTCGCCATGGCCTCGTTACAAAACCCTGCGAAGTAATCCTCGGGCAGCGCCAGAGATAGCGCCAACGCGGCCATCAGGCGCTCGGCGAGAGCGGTCATGGCAGCCTGGTAGCGCTCCATGGCCGGGCGGAACGCAGGTAACATCGGCCATTGGTTCGCGCCGTGATTGAAGCGACCCGCCAGCACGCGCGGGTCATCTTGGGCAAGCTCGCGGCCAAGGTAGAAGCCTTCCTTGAGGTCCGCCGGCGCGCCTGGCTCCAAACGTTGGCCGCGCAGCGCTTCGTAACCGCGATTGGCCGGCGAGGTGGCCTTGTCCAGTGCCCGCTTGGCCTCGTCAGGCAGGTCGAACAACTGCTTCGTCTGGTCGAACACAGCGCGTTGCAACGAGGCATCGATGCCATGGTTATGGATGTAGAAGAAGCCTGTATCTCGGCAGGCGCGCCCGATGTTCTGCGCAACGGCAACGCGTGCTTGTGGGTCGCCTTGGAGTAGCCCGGCCAGATCAATCAGGGGCAGGGTCTGCGCAGGAGAGCGGTCAGCGTCGCGCAAGAAGGACATGGTGAAGACCTGCAAGAACAAAGGCTCTAAGCCCGTTGCTGCGGAGTATCCAGCCCACTCGCTGTACGCAAAAGCAGAGAATATCGAGCATGCCGATGCCGTTTCGGCATCACTAGAGCATGCCTTTTAAACGGGCGTCGGATGCTCTGGAATGGGGCCTGGGCCAAGTGCAGAACGATTGGCTCGAGGCATCCTGATCGACATTTGGCCGGCATTCACGCACCAGCATGGAGCGGCCGATCAAGATGCCGAGCCTTTAACGATTTTTCGCGATCGACGGAGTACTGCGCCGGTAACGCTCGCGGAAATGGAAGTCGAAACAGGGTAATTGCCGAGCAAGATGCGAGTGATATGCCCGAGGATGTTCAGTCCGAAACGATGTGCAAACGCTCGGCTTGTTCGCGCGAGGCGATTTCCTCGCAGAGTGCGCGGACGAACGCATCCACCGCCACGGGCAGATAGCGGGAGCTGCGTACGTAGACGCCCAGGTCGCTGAGTACCTGGCCGTTGTCATTCAGCGGCACGTGCACCAGTGCGCCTGAAGCCAGCTCTGCCTCGATGCCGATCCGTGTCTGGAATGCGATGCCGGCGCCGCGTTTGGCCATTTGCGCGGCAAGCTCCACCGAGCTGGTCTGCAAGGCCGCCTTGTGCGGCGACCGGGTTCTGGCGATCACCGGAGCCAGTAGGTGGTGGATCGACAGATCGCTTTTGGCCAGGATCAGCCGGTCTTCCGCGCAGGTCGAGAAACTCACCTCACGTCGCCCTGCCAACGGATGGCCGCCCGGGACGATGGCGCCGAGGCGAAAATGCCCGACGCCGAGCTGCTGCAAATCTGCCGTTCGGCGCAGGGCAAAGGCGATGCCTATGTCGGCCTGGCCGCTGGTCACGGCTTCCGGGATGGCTTGCGAACCCAGACTGGTGACGCCAACCGTGATGTGGGGATAGCGCACCGTCATGCTTTCAAGCACGGTTGGCAAAAGGTCCACGGTGACGCCCGAAACGGTGGCGATCTCAACATGTCCGGTGCGCATTCCTTGCAACGCGTCGAGCTCGGAACTCGCGCGTGCGGCGTCCTGCAATACCACGATTACGTGGCGCGCAAATACTTCTCCGGCCGCGGTCAGACGCAGGCCGGCCGGCAGGCGCTCGAACAGGGGCGCCTCGATCTCGGCTTCAAGTTTCAGAATCTGCCGATTGACCGCTGACGAGGCGACATTCAGCCGGCGAGCGGCTTCGCGGATCGACTGGCAGCGGCGCACCATGTCGAAGTAATGGATGGCCGGGGAGTGGATGCGAAGGCGGCGTGACATGGCAGGTTGACGGCTCGGGCTGCGGGATGGTGCTGGGGTCAGCGTGGCGGGGTCAGGCCGCAACCCTTGAGGATGACGCGTATCAGGGTTTCGGTTCCGCGCTCGTAGTCTTCCTTCCTGACCCGGCGTTGGCCGGTGATGCGGCGAATCTGATCGGAGAAGTCGGCATAGTGCTGAGTGCTGCTCCAGATCAGGAAGATCAGATGCATGGGGTCGATGGGGTCCATCTTCCCCGCGTCGCTCCAGGCCTGGAATACAGCCGAGCGGCTACGGAACCACTCGCGATAGTCTTCGTTGAAATGCGCTGAAAGGCACTCGCAGCCGCTGATCACTTCCATGGCGAAGATCTTCGACGCCTGCGGTTGCTTGCGGGAAAACGCCATCTTGGTGCGGATGTAATCAGCCAATGCGGTGGCTGGGTCATCGTCCGCGGTGAGGTTGTCGAACGCATTGTCCCAAAGTTCGAGGATATGCCGCATGACCTCGACATAGAGCCCGAGCTTGTTGGTGAAGTAGTAGTGAAGGTTGGCTTTTGGCAGCCCTGCGCGCAGGGCAATGGTGTTCATGCTGGTGCCTTTATAGCCGTGGTGGGCGAACTCTTCAGCAGCGGCCGAAAGGATCAGCTCCTCGTTCTTCTGGCGGATGCGCCCGGTGCGTTTGCCGGCGGGAGAAGCCTGGGCAAGCGCGGCATCGAAAGTGGTCATAGGTCCGTTCCCTGTGGCTGCCGCATCAGGCTCGATGCGCTTCAAACGGTAGCATAGGTCGAGATGAAGGCAGCCCTAAGCGGCTCTCCTGCCAACTCGGTAGATCTTTCGCTGAATAACGGATGTTGATACTGCTCGTATCAACGTCTTTGTGGCTTTCGCAAGTTCAATCGGTAGCTGATCAGGTTCCGCCCAGCTCAGTGGGCGGAACCTTGCAATCAGAAATGGGCCTTGACGATAAAGTTGGTCACATTGTTATCGGTGTTGAAGGCGTCGCTGTCCTCGATACCGTATTTGTTCGACCAATAGTCATATTCGATACCGACATAGAGCATGCCCGGCGTGTAATCCATCGCCTTGCCAAGGTCGTATTTCACTTGCGGGTTGAAATGGAAGTTCTTCTTCAATTCCGTGTTGCCGTTCTTCTTGTCGTTGACCACCCAATCGATATAGCCATCGAACAGGATGTCTGACTTGCCGACGGGAATGGTGATGGCCCAGGTCGGTGTGATCTGCCACTGACCGCTCGGCTTGTTGGTGATGCCGTCGGGTTTGCGGTAGTAGGTATTGATGGCAAGACGATCGAAACCCGGCACTTCCAGGTCAACGGCCGGGCCGAGCAGGTAGTTGCGGTTGCGCCCTTCGCCCCGTTCGTATGTCGCCGAGATCAGAACGTCTTTAATCGGGCCGAATGACAGATCGTTGCCGGTGACTTTCCCTAGCGAGAGTCGAGGACTGAACTCACCGTAATAGGTGTGACCGTCACTGCCGGAAATGCCGTTGTACCACTTGTTGTCGACGAACAGGAACATGTCGCCCCAGGTCCATCCACTGGCGTGCTCGAAGGTGATGGTTTGCTGAATATCACCTTCCTTACCGCCGGCGCTGTCTACGGAAAAGTTCTTCCCGTAGAGATAGGTCAGGCTGTTGTTCTGCCAGAGCATCGGCGCGGCGCTTGCCTGGCCAGCGAGCATCAGGCCGCTCGCGAGTGCAGCAGTGGTCAGCATTGATTTCATGGGTAGCTCCTGTGTGCGTTGTGTTCTTTATTTCTTGGCCGAACGGTCAGATGCTGGTGATTAAGCAAAACCTGAGCCATTCCTTATTCGGGCCTTTATAAGTGTTTATTAGTCTTGAATTTCAGTGTGTTAGCACTTGCTCGGGCCTGCAGGATGTATTGCCTGTGTCAGGCGTGCCCAGCTTTGCAGCGAAAGAAACCTGACCGTACCGTCAGTGCTTCATCTTGATGCAAGCAGATGGCCATGGTGGATTCAGGTCCGCCTGCGAGTGGCTGCAAACCGCTGATCGTCGGCATCTCGCATCGACACTCACCGGGCGCGCACAAAAAAAGCCCCGCAGTAGCGGGGCTTCGATTTTGAACCGCCGTGATCAGATCACTTCGGCCCAGAGGTCGTACTCGTCGGAATTGGTGACCCGGACCCAGACCTTGTCACCCGGTTGCAGCGGCTGCGCGCTGTCGACGTAGACCATGCCGTCGATTTCCGGCGCATCGGAATAGGAGCGACCGATTGCGCCATCCTCGTCGACCTCATCGATCAACACTTCGATTTCCTGACCGATCTTGCGCTCCAGTCGTGCGGCGCTGATGGCCTGCTGGTGTGCCATGAAGCGATCCCAGCGATCCTGCTTGACGTCATCAGGCACTGGCTCCAGATCCATGGCTTCTGCCGGAGCACCATCGACCGGCGAGTACTGGAAGCAGCCGACGCGGTCCAGCTGGGCTTCGGTCAGCCAGTCGAGCAGGTACTGGAAATCTTCTTCGGTCTCGCCTGGGAAGCCGACGATGAAGGTGGAGCGGATGGTCAGTTGCGGGCAGATCTCGCGCCACTTCTGGATGCGCGCCAGCGTCCTGTCTTCGAAAGCCGGACGCTTCATCGCCTTCAATACTTTTGGGCTGGCATGCTGGAACGGGATGTCCAGGTAGGGCAGAAGCTTGCCTTCGGCCATGAGCGGGATCACGTCATCGACGTTCGGGTAGGGGTACACATAATGGAGCCGGACCCACACGCCCATGCTCGACAACGCTTTGCACAGCTCCAGCATGCGGGTCTTGACCGGCTGGCCATTCCAGAAATCGGTCTTGTACTTGACGTCGACGCCATAGGCGCTGGTGTCCTGCGAGATGACCAGAATTTCTTTGACGCCGGCCTTGACCAGGCGCTCGGCTTCGCTGAGCACGTCGCCCACTGGCCGGCTGACCAGCTTGCCGCGCATGGACGGGATGATGCAGAAGCTGCAGGTATGGTTGCAGCCTTCAGAGATCTTCAGATAGGCGTAGTGGCGCGGGGTGAGCTTGATGCCCTGCGGCGGGACCAGATCGACGAAGGGATCATGGTTGATGTTCGGCGGCACGACTTGGTGAACGGCGTTGACCACCTGCTCGTACTGCTGCGGCCCGGTCACGGCCAGTACGCTGGGGTGCACACTGCGGATGTTGTCTTCAGCCACGCCCATGCAGCCGGTGACGATCACCTTGCCGTTCTCGGCGATGGCTTCACCGATGGCGTCCAGCGATTCGGCCTTTGCGCTGTCAATGAAACCGCAGGTGTTGACCACCACCACATCGGCATCCTCATAGGACGGCACGATCTGGTAACCCTCCATGCGCAGCTGGGTGAGGATGCGTTCGGAGTCCACTGTGGCTTTCGGGCAGCCCAAGCTTACAAATCCAACAGTTGGCGTTTTCATAGACATAGCAGGCCGCCTCGGCACATACGGCTTGGAAAAATAGCGCGCGAGTATACAGGCATCTGCGCCTTTCCGATCCCCGCCGAGCGTCGGGAGTTCGTTTCTCTTCCGGGCAGGGTCCGGCAGGGGTGGTTCAGCTGATTATCCACAGCCAAGCGCCCGGTCTGAGCCCGAGATGTGCGTGGTCCGAACATATGAATAGCGGGATTCGATGCGCTTCGCAGCTCACCAAACGACTTGCAGGTCGTCCTCGTAGGGCAGCCGTGCGACGGTGCACTCCTGCTGCTTTGACGCACCAATAACTTTCATTGTGCTGCGCGCAGGCCTCGCTACTAGCATGGAGCGAACCTGCGCAGCGAGGCCTCCATGCGTACGTCCCTCGCTTTCCGGCTAAGGCTGCCCTCAATCCGAACAAGGAACAGACATGACTGCTGAATCGTTAGGAATGCCACGAGAGTCGTTGATCGAGGCGTTGAACGAGCTGCTCAGCGCCGAGAGAGCGGGGGCCCAGGTTGCCAGTGTCAGCCTTGCTGAAGCCACGGCTGACCTGCAGCGCAGTGTGCTGACCCAGGTCCATCGCGGTGAGGCTGACAGCGTGAGACGGCTGCGCGAGTGCCTGTTGCTGCTGGATGCAGAACCAAGCCATGAGCGTGGCGCATTTTATGAAAAGTGCATGGCGATCACTGATCTGGCGGAGCGGTTAGCGCTGGTGGACCGTGGCCAGAAATGGGTGATTCGCAAGCTAGAAAGTCTGCTAGAGCAGGTCACGCATCCGCAGATCCGCCAGGAACTGGAAGCTGTGCTCAGTACCCATGAAGTCAACAGTGCCGACTACGCGGCCAAGGCTCCGGAGCTCAAATGATGGGCTGCCTGGAAGGCTTTCGGCGCTTCACGGCACCATTCGCGTGGGTGCAAAACGGCCAAGATGAGGGTGTCCGGTGGGCTCGATCGGGGTGTTGAGCGCCCAGCGGGTCCGATGCCAGCGCTGCGCACTTTCCAGTCAGTGCTTTCCGGCTGCGGTAAGTGACCATGACCTGGAAGCGCTCGATAGGATTGTTGTGCGAGGCCCGACGCTGGGTAAAGGCGGTACGCTCTTCCAGGCAGGCGAGACGCCTCGGTCGATTTTCGTCATCCGATCGGGTGCGCTGCGTACCTATGCGCGCCAACATTCCGGTGACGAGCAGATACTTGGCTTTCATCTGGCTGGAGAATTCGTTGGACTGCCCGCATTGCATGACGACCGTTATGAAGTAACTGCCGAAGCCATGCAAACCACAGCGATCTGCGAGTTGCCGTTCGCCGAGCTTGAAGCAGTCAGCATGAAAGTGCCTGCAATGCGGCGTCATCTGCTGCGTCTACTCAGTCGCGAACTGCAGCACAACCAGAAGGCGCGGTTGCTGCTGTCCCTGCCCAAGGCCGAAGTGCGAGTGGCGATGTTCATCAACCATTACCGCGCGCGGCTAAGTGAACGCGGCCTTTCGGCAACCCGCGTGTGCCTCCCGATGTCCAGGCGGGAGCTGGCCAATCATCTTGGCCTGGCCGTGGAAACGGTATCGCGCGTGTTATCGATCTTTCGCAGCAAGGGGTACATCGCCATTCACGGCAAGGAACTCGAGATTATCGAACCGGGCGAACTGGGGGCATTGGCTGCGCGCGGCCTGTCTCAGGGCCGTTGACGATACGGCTGCCCACATGCTCGTTCGCTGCTGTGCAATTTCAGGGAGTTGCAGGGGCCGGCTCGGCAAGTTCGGCTCGATTCCGGCCTCGCTGCTTGGCCAGGTAAAGCGCGGCGTCGGCGAGCTTGAGGGCGCGCTCGATGCTATCGGCGTGTTCAGGCCAAACAGCGATTCCCAGTGAGATGGTGATGTGATCGACCACGGGGATTCGTTCCTGCTCGACACTGCCGCGTAATCGCTCGGCCACCCGTGTGGCGGATTCGATATCAGCATCGGGCAACAGCATCAGAAATTCTTCGCCACCACTGCGACAGAGAATGTCGGCGTCGCGGGAGCAGGCCTTCATCAGTTGTGCCATGTGCCTAATCACCTCGTCGCCCGCATCGTGACCATAGGTGTCGTTGATCCGCTTGAAGTGATCGATGTCCAGTGCGATCACGCCAACCGGCCGGCCTGCCGCAGTTAGCACATCCAGCGCGAGGGCAAGCCCGCGACGATTATGTAGACCAGTCAATGGATCGGTCTGGGCGTCCAGCTTCAACTTGCCGATGCGCTGATGCAGCAAGGTGATCCCTACCTGCATGGCGCGTTTGAGTTGCGCCGCCTCGAAATACCATGAGCGAATGCGTTGGATGCGGTCAGCACTGTCGGGCGCATCCATTTCGCTGGCACTCTCGGCCAACTGTGAGAGCGGGCGTGTGATCAGCCTCGCCAGAATCCAGATGCAAAGAAGCGTCAAAAGCGCGAGGGGCGCGGTTTCACCGATCACCTTGAGCATCAGGTCATCGAGAGGACGTAGCGTGTCTGCCGTGGGCCGCTGGGCCACGATGCCCCAGCCGGATGCAGGCGACGCGGCGTAGCCGGCCAGCATGTCCACGCCCTGGCTGTTAATCACGCGCAGACTGCCGGATTCGCCCCGTAGCACTTTGTCTATCACCTCGTTCTTCGCCACAACAGTGCCCAGGCGCTCAGGTTGCGGGTGATAGAGAAGACGCCGGGTCTGATCGACGGCATAGAGATAGGAACCATCCTGATAGAAGTGTTCGCCCAGCATGCTGTGCAGCATGTTCAGTTCTTTCAGGTAGATCACGCCACCCACATACCCCAGATAGGCACCGTCAGCGCTGACGATGGGATGCGATATCAGCACGACCGGGGTACCAAGTGCGGATGTGTACGGCCTGCTTATCAGCGGCTTGCGCTCTCCCAGCGCCTGGAGAGCCCCTGGTGACTCAAGCTTCTGCCCAACGAGGATTCCAGTGTTTGGGGCGGTTGCGCGTACCCTGCCTCGAGCGCTGGTGATGATGACCGCATTGAAACTATCGGTCTGCCGGCGCAGCCGCCTGGCTTCCTTGTCCAAGGTCGCAGCGTCATCGAATTGAGTGGCTAGAACCTCGGCGCTGATGGCGAGTTGCTGCTGTGCGGATCGAAAGAACACTTCGGTGCCGTCCGCCAGTTTTGCGGCATAAGCACTATTGGCTGCCAGGGTGCTCTGGATCAGCGAGTCACGCTGCACCTTATAACTGGCATAGAAGCCAATGCCGAGGGTAATCACGCCACTGAGCGTCGCCAACAGGATGATCAGTCGGCGCAGGTCCAGGCGAGGCAGGCGAGCAGGTTGCATAGGTCTAGTTGTTATCGGGCTTCGGTTCGCGGCGCATGGTAGGTGGTTTGAGTGCAAGGCTCCACCCCGTTCGATCATTTAATGATCAGCCGGGCGCGTGACTCGCTTGAGAACATTGGGCGTGGCGATTCACCTCGCGGATACTCCAGTCATCGCTACTGCGACCGAATGTAACGGGCGCATGGTGATAAATGACCTGAACATCGGCGCGTGCCAAGTGACCAACACTCATTGGGACAACGGAAGCGCCTCACCCATTTGCTACCATGCGCGCGCATTGATCCGAACGGAAAGCCGCTGTGACTGATTCTTCTACCTTCTCGCCGACTGCGCCAGACCACATCCCGACCGGTGTGCCGGGCCTGGATGCCGTGCTCAAAGGCGGCCTGCTGCCAAGAGCGGTCTACATCATTCAAGGTGGCCCGGGGGAGGGGAAGACCATCCTCGCCAACCAGATCTGCTATGCATGGGCTGCCCGTGGCGAGCGTTCGCTGTACGTGACGCTGCTGGCCGAGACGCATCACAGATTGCTGCGGCATCTGCAAAACATGTCGTTCATGGACAACCAGTTCGCCGGCACGTCCGTGGTTTATGAGAGTGCCTTCGATACGCTGAGAACCGAAGGGCTCGAAGGCATCCTTCGATACCTGACCCGTAATGGAAAGCGCCAGAGCGCCTCGCTGATCGTGATCGACGGCCTCTTTGCGCTCGAGGAAAACGCCGCGTCAGAGCGGGCATTTCGCGAGTTCATCAACGATCTCTCCATTTATGCCGATGTCGTTGGCTGCACCATCCTGCTGCTGACCAACAGCAAGCGAGACTCCGGAAGCCCTGAGTTCACGATGGTGGACGGCTGGGTGCACCTTGGCAGCGATGAAGACAAGTTCCGCACTTATCGTTATCTGCAGGTGCGCAAGTTCAGGGGTAGCGATTTCATCTCCGGGCGGCATATGAGTTCCATTTCCAGTGATGGCTTCCGCGTGTTCCCCCGGCTTGAGGCCGTGACCGGTGAGCTGGCTTCGGCGCCCATGCGCGACAAGCGACTGAGCACTGGCGTGGAGAGGCTTGACGAGATCATCGAGGGTGGCATCCCTTATTCCTCAACGACGCTGCTGGTCGGCCCGACCGGCGTCGGCAAAACCACCCTTGGGTTGAGCTTCATCTGCGATAGCAGCGAAGCGGAGCCGGGACTGGTATTCGGATTCTATGAAGATGCTCATCGTCTGCGTCGACGTGCCCAGGCGCTGGGGTTGGAACTAGGGGAATTGATCGATAGCGGTGTGGTTGAGGTGCTGCATCACACCCCGACAGAGCTGTTACAGGATCAATTGGCAGAAGAAATCCTCGAAGCGATACGGCGTCGTGGCGTCAAGCGCCTGTTCATCGATGGTATCGACGCGTTCAAGCAGGCCGCAGTCAACGAGCAGCGCCTCGGTCGTTTCATCAGCACCTTGACGGCCATCCTGCGCTGCGAAGGTGTCACCACGATATTCACCGCTGAACTGGCTGAAATCGTCGGCGGTGATACCGGTCTGCAGTTCGCCGCTGTCTCGGCGATTGCGGAAAATATTGTCCTGCTTAGATATGCCGAGCTTGAGTCCAGGCTCTACCGCACGTTGGCGATCCTGAAGATGCGCGAAAGCGGCTTCGATCCCTATGTCTACGAGTTTCATCTGGGCGCCGAGGGTTTCAGGCTGGGTGAGCGCATGCAGCGCACGGAAGGGGTGGTGACGGGTCAGCCTCACCGTCAACTTCCAGTGGGGAGGCGGGATGCGTGATGAGCGTTCGGAAGGACACGAGCCGCTCGTATTGCTGGTAGAGGACGAACTCGGCCTCAGTAAACTGATGGTGATGATCCTGGAGGACGAGGGTTACCAGGTCGTCGAAGCTGCAAACGGTTCACAGGGTCTGGCGAAGCTTGAGGAAGTGAAGCCTGCACTGATCATCACCGACTACATGATGCCCGAGCTCAATGGGTACGAGATGGTTCGTGCGATTCGCAGAAATCCGGAATTCGACGACGTTCCAATCCTGATGATGAGCGCCGCGCTGCCCCAGCAGGTTCAGGGCAGGGAGCTGGTCGATGAGTTCCTGCCCAAGGGAACCGGGCTAGCGGTGCTGGTCAATACCATTCGCAAGATGTTACAGGGGCGCGACTAGCGTCCGACTCCAGGGCGAATATCGACCACACAGCTACGTCGTAGCTAAGGCCCGGAGAGCAGCGCTGGATTAGACTGTTCTGCCCGACTGTTGCGCCTTAAGCGCGTGCCTCGCGATCCTTGGCAATGATGCTGGCTGCCTCGTCATCTGCCTCTGAATTGAACATTGCATGGTAGCTGCTGATCAGCTGCTTGCCGCCCGGCAGGCCTGTTAAGGTCGGCGTTTGAAATATCTCGGTATAGGAATAGCCGTCGGCGTACACCAGGGTTTGTGTGGCTTGGTCTGAACTGTCCATGTTGCCTCCGAAACAGCGGGTTAGAACGAGTAGCGGATGCTCTCGCTGGAGCGTAGATATGAGCTCCCCGAAAGCGGTCTGGCCAAGCGTATTGGCGATGCGGCTTTGTCAGTGCTGGCCGATTCGCCGCATGACGATAAGATCTGACGCGTTCCCAGTGTAAGAACGACGCCGCCATCACTGCGCTTGCAGCTCGGGATGCCGCGCGCAACATCGATATCCTCGTATCCATGTGAATGAGACGGTGCGCTGGATGAGTCCGATTTATGGCTGGCATTCGTCGTCCCGCTGATTAGCAGAGCGATGCTTAATGCCGAAATTGTCTGAAGACAATGTGTTGCGGTAGCTGTGTTCATCCTTGAAGCCTCGCATTGAAATGAGGTTAGGCGCGCTCCTGGTTGCGGCCAGGCTGATCGTATTCCGATTGCCGGGTCGCTTATCGGCCGCCGCCGATTGCCATGAAGCAACGAAGCCTCTTGGCGCCAGTATCATGGAAAGTCTTAATCTGCCGCCTGAATCGTTCGATTGATTATTGGTTGGCATGCGAGCAGTGAGTCTCAGCTTGAACTGATCGCGCCAGAGCCCAGATTGTCCTCTATCGGACTGCAAGCGTCGGGCTAGGGGTCCTGCTGGGGAGGCTTGTCAATCTTGTCGCGGACGGAATTAGCTCTAGAGGCATTACGCGATCGCCACCCTGAACAGGCCAACGCTCCATATCAAGGACCGCGGTATGAGGAGTAAAGCTATAGCGAACCCAGGGCTGAGGGCGGGAAGCTGAACCGTGGTGGTCGAGGGTGAGGGGGGAAATGCAGGCGAAAAAAAAGCCACTCCGAAGAGTGGCTTTTTCTATTTGGTTGCGGGAGCCGGATTTGAACCGACGACCTTCGGGTTATGAGCCCGACGAGCTACCAGACTGCTCCATCCCGCGTCTGTGGGGCGGCATTCTACAGGCCATGAATGGACTGTCAACCTCTAGAACGGATAAAAGTATTTCTTTTCAGTTATTTAGCGTCGGCAGCAACCGCTCAGGACTGCCTGAGCTTTCCTCAAGCCAATAAAAAAGGCCACTCATTCGAGTGACCTTTCGTATTTGGTTGCGGGAGCCGGATTTGAACCGACGACCTTCGGGTTATGAGCCCGACGAGCTACCAGACTGCTCCATCCCGCGTCTGTGGCCGGCATTCTACAGCTTTCATCTGTTCTGTCACGGCTTTATTACAGCAATGCAGACTTACGTTCATATAGTGAGCGACACGGGCGTTGGATGGGATGCAGAGACTGCGCGGGAGCGCTGTTGCTCTTGCCGGGTCTCAGGTGGCGGCTTGTGATGATGGCGAGCGATTCGCAACATGCCCCAGAGCATGGCGAATGCGGCTGTGCTCCAGCCAATCACGATAAGAAGTATTACCAGTGCGGGGGTGATCATTGTCGGATTCCTTTCTAACTTGCTTCAGCTCTCCCACATACGGACCTGTCACGGGGGCAACGGTTCCGCTTGCCACTTGTCGGTAACCCAGCGCCACGGCGCACGGTCAGTGAGCGGAGATGCCCAATGAGGAAGGCAACTCTGTTGAGGTGGGAACATGCGGAGCTATCTGACTTTAGCGTTAGGCGCCACCATCCTGGCCATCGCGTCGACGCCAGCTTCTGCCGGCTCGATCGGGCCGAGCGAGCTTCAGTTAACGCAGAACAGTGGCGCCGCCGACCGCGGCGGTGGCAACGGTTCGATGGGCATTGGCGACGGTGTAGATCGGCTGCCCGAGCGACTTGATGAAAAACGGGACTCACGCGATGAGCAGGAGGACGGGGCTTACGACCAATCCGGCCACGGCGATACGGATCCCGATATGGAGCATCGGCCACGGCGCACGCTGGGCGATCGAGACGACGACTGATCACTTATAGAACTGGAGGCCACCATGCTGAACAAAATTCTGCTAGTGAGTGCTGGACTGGTATTGATCTCGGGTGTCGCGTTGGCTAATCCGGATAACAAGCAGTTCACCCCGACTGCCCCGTCGACGACAGGCACCGAAGCGATGGAAAAGCCGTCCGCCGAGATCGGCAACTCGGCCTCGTCCGATCAGGATGGTATGAATGATCGCGCCGGGGACACGGGTAGCGAACCCGGTCTGGGGACGATGGGAACTGGCGCCACGGGCACGACAGGTGGAGTGGGCGCTACAACCGGTACGGACACGATTGAAGAAGACGACGAACAGAGCGATCAATAGCCCAAGGGTAGGCAGCAGACGTTTCTAACCGAGGGCGGCCTCCGTACAATGCCGCCCTTTTCGGGTGGTCCGATTCTGATGCAAATTGCCTTGGCGCCCATGGAGGGGCTGGTCGACGAAATTCTTCGTGATGTGCTGACAGCGGCCGGTGGCATCGACTGGTGTGTCACCGAATTCATTCGGGTATCGGATCGACTGCTCCCGTCATCGAGCTTTCACAAGCTGGCGCCTGAACTTGAAAAAGGTGCTGTGACCCGCGCAGGGACGCCGCTACGCGTCCAGCTTCTCGGTTCAGATCCGCTTTGCTTGGCTGACAATGCAGCCCTGGCTTGCAGCCTGGGTGCTCCTGTCATCGACCTGAACTTCGGGTGTCCTGCGAAGACAGTCAACAAGTCGCGCGGCGGGGCGGTTTTGCTCAAAGAACCCGATCTGCTTTATTCAATCCTTTGCGAAGTACGCAAGGCGGTGCCGGCACATATCCCGGTCACTGCCAAGATGCGCCTGGGCTTTGACAGCAAGGACGGCGCACTCGATTGCGCAAGAGCGCTGGTTGATGGCGGCGCGGCGCAGCTGGTTGTGCATGCTCGAACCAAGGTAGAGGGCTACAAGCCGCCCGCGCATTGGGAATGGGTCGCCAAGGTTCAGGACGTCGTGAGCGTACCGGTATTCGCCAATGGCGATATCTGGTCGCTCGAGGATTGGAGGCGCTGTCGTGAAATCAGCGGAGTCGAGGACATCATGCTCGGGCGGGGACTGGTCTGTCGGCCCGATCTGGCGCGTCAGATTGATGCTGCAAAATCAGGTGGCGTGATCGAGCCAATGAGCTGGGGCGACCTTCAGCCGGTTCTGACGGAATTCTGGAAGCAGGTGCGCTGGAAGATGCCACTCCGCTATGCGCCAGGGCGACTCAAGCAGTGGATCTCGCTGTTGACCCGTAGCTACCCGCAGGCCGTGACGTTGTTCGCCGAACTCCGGCGTGAGAATGATTGCGACCGGATCGATGCATTGTTTGGACTCGATACTCGGACGCCCGGTTTCAAGGCCGCGGTCTAGCGCCCACCGCTTACGTCCAGCAGCGCTCCGTTTGTATAGCTGGCCTTGTCGCAGGCCAGCCATAGAATCGCTTCGGCAACTTCTTCGGCTTCACCTCCGCGTCCCATGGGCACGCTCGCGCTGACGCGGGCTACGCGGCCCGGCTCGCCGCCACTGGCGTGAATGTCGGTGCGGATCACCCCGGGCCGTACCGCATTGACGCGAATGCCCTCGGCGGCAACTTCTTTGGCTAGCCCCAATGTCATGCTGTCTATCGCGCCCTTGGCGGCTGCGTAATCGATGTATTCGTTGGGCGCGCCGAGCTTTGCAGCCATGGATGACACATTGACGATGGTGCCGCCTCGTCCCCCATGACGAGTCGACATTCGCCTGACTGCCTCACGAGCGCACATGAAACTGCCGAACACGTTCACAGCGAAGACTCGCTCCAGGCGTGCGCGGTCCATCTCGTCCAGGCGCATCTGTTGTTCCAGAATTCCTGCATTGTTTACCAGCACATCGAGCCTGCCGAACTCGGCATCGAGTGCTGCGAACAGCCGGGCAACCTGTGCCTCGTCTGCTACATCTGCCTCGACAGCGATGGCCCGGGTGCCTGAGGCCTGCAGTTCATCGAGCAACTCTCGGGCGGCGTCCTGGCGCCGACGAAAGTTCAGGCACAACGCATACCCCTTGGCGGCGGCAAGTCTGGCGGTCGCGGCGCCGATGCCACGGCTGGCACCGGTGATGAGCATGACTCTCGACATGAAAAACCCCGACGAACGGTCTTGAAAAGCAGCGGGCGATTCCTATTTAGGCCATCACAGGATGCCGAATTCGGGTCCTGTACACATCACTCGCTGAATATCAGGAGATAGCAGAATGACTAGTTTTTCCATGGCTCCACTGTTCCGCCAATCCGTAGGATTCGATCGTTTCAACGACCTGTTCGAATCAGCGCTGCGCAACGATGCGAATGGCTCGTTTCCACCTTATAACGTGGAAAAGCACGGTGACGACCAATATCGAATCATCGTAGCAGCCGCGGGATTCCAGGAATCGGATCTGGACTTGCAAGTCGAGCGCGGTGTTTTGACCGTCAGCGGCGGCAAGCGCGACAACGGTGGCGAGAACGTTACCTACCTGCACCAAGGCATCGCCCAGCGTGCTTTCAAGCTGTCGTTCCGCCTTGCGGATCATATAGAGGTGAAAGGTGCGGCGCTCAACAACGGGCTGTTGAACATAGAGCTCGTACGTGTCGTACCGGAAGAGGCCAAGCCGAAGCGCATCCCTATCAACGGGGAGCGACTGGCGCTGGATGCCTGATCGGCTGTAGCAGGGCGGCTCAGCTGCCCTTAGGTTGGGAACCCCGCTGTCTAGCGGGGTTGCCATTTATGACGCCTGCGCCAGCAAGAGCTCACCGAACTCGGCCGCCGGTAGCGGCCGGCTGAACAGATAGCCCTGGTACAGGTGGCAACCCTGAAGTTGAAGCAGGTCCAGCTGCGCTTGCTGTTCGACGCCTTCTGCGATCACTTCCAGCCCGAGGCTGCGTGCCATTGCGACGATTGCCCGAATGATCTCAGCATCGTTGGAGTCGATCAGCGCGTCGCGAACGAAGGATTGATCGATCTTCAGCAGGTTTACCGGCAGACGTTTGAGATAGGTGAGCGACGAATAGCCGGTACCGAAGTCGTCCATCGCAAAGCTCACGCCGTGCCGGCAAAGGCGGCGCATCTTGGCAATGGTGTCTTCCAGATTCTGGATCACGATGCCTTCGGTAATCTCCAGCTTGATCATCTTGTGCGGAACGCCAGCGGCCTTCAGCGTGTCCAGGGTGCGCTCGACGAAATCGCTCTGCCGGAACTGCCTCGGGCTGATGTTGACGCAGAGGCTGAAGGTGTCGGCATCAATCAGTCCCTTGGCGAGCAGTAAAGCTGCAATTCGACATGCTTCGCGAATCACCCAGTTCCCGACTTCGACGATCAGACCGCTTTCTTCGAGCACTTCGATGAACTGTACTGGCGAGCGGGCACCCTGCTCGGGATGCTGCCAGCGCAGCAATACTTCCGCACCGATCACGCCACCGCTGCGTGCATCCACCTGCGGCTGGAGATGCAACTCGAACTCGTGACGTTGCAGCGCCAGCCGCAGCTCACTTTCGAGTTGCAAGCGGGCGCTTGCTGCATGTTGCATGGTCGTGCGGAACATCTGGATTGCGTTTCGCCCAGCAGCTTTGGCGCGGTACAGGGCGATGTCGGCGCGCTTCAGCAGGTCCGCCGGCGTTTCACCATGATCCGGCATCAGCGCGATACCAATGCTGGGGGTCACCTGGAGGCGGTTGCCTTCGAACACCATCGGTTCGGCCAGCAGGGTGCGAAGCTTTTCCGCTACCTGTCGGACATGGCGCGTGACCTCGGAGCGCTTGCCGGTCAAGCCGGTCAGCAGCACCACGAACTCGTCGCCCCCCAGGCGAGCGACGGTATCCTCTTGGCGGATGCTGGCCTCAAGGCGGGCGGTGATCATCTTCAACACTGCGTCACCGACCGGATGCCCTAGCGAATCATTGATCAGCTTGAAGTGATCGAGATCGAGGAAGAGCAGGGCGCCGCGCAGGTTGTGTCGTTTGTGTAGTGCGGCCTGCTGATTCAGTCGATCGGTCAGCAAGGTACGGTTTGGAAGATTGGTCAGCGGGTCGTGATAGGCCAGGTGGTGGATTTGCGCATGGGCAGCCTTCAGCTGACTGATGTCCCGTGCCGATAACAACAGGCAGTCGATGCCATTGAGTTCGATCGGCTCTACCGAGACCTCCATCTGCTTAGGTCGGCCGTGACGATCCTGGCCCACCACTTCCCAGTTCGACACGCGGCCGTCACGTTCAAGTAGCTCAAGAATCTCCTCGCGCTGACTTCCGGGCCATATGCCCAGCTCGGTTGAGGTCCGGCCAATCGCTTCTTCCTGGCGGTAGCCCGAAAGCCGATAGAAGCCTTCATTGACCTCGATGAAACGCCCTGTGCTGCGCTCGCTGATGATGATGGCGTCCGGGCTTGAATGAAACGCTCTGGCGAATTTGGCCTCGCTGACTTTGAGCGCTGCTTCGGCCTGCTGCCGTTTCGTGATGTCGCGGAAGGTCGTGACGATACACAGGCGCTGATCGATCCGGATGATGCGGCTGGAGACCGCGCAGGTAAGGATTTCATCCGTTCTGGTACGAAATTGCGCTTCGGCATTATCCAGTCGCTGATCCTGCATCAGCTGCTCGAACAATGCCTGCCTTTGGCGCTCGTCACGCCAGATGCCTATCTCGAGGGCGGAGCGCCCGATAATTTCGCTGGCTTCCCAGCCAAACACGACGCTGAAACCAGGATTGATTTCAATGAACACGCCGTCGCGCAGGCGCGAAAGCGCAATCGGGTCTGGGCTGCCTTGATACAAGGCGGAGAATTTCGCCTCCGATGCCGCCAGATGCTGCTCGCGAAGGACGCGATCGGTCGCATCGATGATGATGCCCGCCATGCGCAGCGGCGCGCCCTGTTCATCGAGGTAGAGCTTGGCCGTGCTTTCGAGGTGGCGAGTCGTACCGTCCGATTGCCTGGCTTGATAGGTCGCCTGATAGGCCTGCCTGTTCCCTGCAAGAAGATCACTGTAGGCCGCACGCATGTCCTGCCGATCGGATGACGCAACGGTACGGAAAAATTCGCGAAAGGAGCCGTTGAAGGGGCCTGCCAGGCCTTGCAGTTCAGAAGCTCTGGCTGAGGCGTAAAGTCGGTCGCTTGGGATGTGCCATTCCCAGTTGCCGAGGTCTGCCGACGCCAGTGCAAGCTCCAGCCGCTCCTGGCTGTCTTCGAGCGCCTGCGACTGAGCGTGCTGATCGGTAATGTCGCGGACTGTACCCACGAGCACGCTGGATCCCCGATCGTCCTGCAGCTGCCCCTTCAGCTCTAGCCAATGCTCACTGGCGTCTGGCCAGCGGACCCGGTGGCGAATATCCAGGCGCGATGCACTACCCTCGGCCAGCGCGCGCATGGCTGTTTCTATCTGAGCCCGGTCTTCTGATGCGACCAGGGCGAGGTAGTCGCTCTGGGAGATATTAACCAGCGTTTCAGTCAGGCCGAATAACCTGCCAGAACCTTGGGACCATTGCATGGTGGCGCTCCGCACGTCCCATGACCAAAGGCCGAAGCCTGCGCCGTCCAGTACGGAGAGCAACCGGGCAGCGTCGTGCCAGTGAGGGGCTGAGGCTTCATCGTCGTGGGTGACGTCAGGCGGTGACATGAGCGGCCTCGAACAGTTTGGGCGGGCAGGGGCTGATGGGGCGGTAACAGGCGATGCTCATGATTCGGTTGATCTTGTAATTGTCGCGAGAACTTATCCGTAGCTGATGGCAAAGTGCAAGCGCAGTTAGTCGGCATCCAACAGCGCCATGAATGCCCTGGCTGCGTTGGATAAGGTTCGCTCTGTGTGCGTGATGTAGCCCAGCTGTCTCGATAGCTGGATGCCCGGTAGCGGGAGCCGCACTACCTGGTCGTCAAGCATCGTGCGTGGCAGCACGCTCCAGGCGATGCCGATGGAGACCATCATCTTTATCGTCTCCATATAATTGGTGCTCATCGCAATATTGGGCGTGAGTCCTTCTCGCTCGAATAGCCGTTGCGCGATGTGATGGGTGAAAGTGTTTCCGCCTGGGAACACAGCGGGGAAACCCGCAATGTCGGCCAGACTGATAGCGGGCTTCTGGGCCAGGGGATGCTCTGGGGCCACGACGAAATCCAGCGGATCGTCCCACACTTTGCTGGCGCGGATCGGCTCGGCCGTATGTGGCGCGAGCGTGATCACGGCAAGCTCAGCGCGGCCATGCAGCACTTCGTCGTAGGCGACTTCAGAGTCGAGAAAGCGGATGTCCAGATTCACGCCTGGATAGGCGCGGGTAAAAGCCCTCAATAAGGGTGGCAGGCGATGCAGGCCGATATGGTGGCTGGTCGCGAGGGACAACCGGCCACTGATATCGCCGTTGAGGTTGGTCAGTGCGCGGCGGGTGTCGTCCAGCACGTTCAATATCTGATAGGCACGCGGCAGAAGTGCTCGACCGGCTTCGGTCAGGCTGATCTCACGGCCCAGTCGATCGAACAGCCGCACATCCAGCTGTGACTCCAGCGAAGCCAGGCGCTTGCTCACGGCTGGCTGAGTCAGGTGAAGCCGTTCGCCGGCAAGGGAAAAGCTCCCGGTCTCGGCAATGGCGATGAAAGCGTGAAGGCTGGCGAGGTCCATATTGGGTCCGTTCAGTGACAAGGAATCAGTGTCGATGCGTTTGTCTGATGCTATTCCGGTAAGGAATGCATTGGATGAAAAATATGAATTTGAGTAATCGAATGCAAGTCCTTAGGATCACCCCATAAGCAAAAGGGCTATAGCCCGACGCACTGATGAGGAAAGGTCCGATGGCTGGTAAGACGCTTTACGACAAGCTCTGGGAAATGCATGAGGTCAAGCGCCGCGACGACGGCTCGTCGCTGATCTATATCGACCGCCACATCCTTCATGAGGTGACTTCGCCACAAGCGTTCGAGGGCCTGCGCTTGGCGGGACGCAAGCCCTGGCGCATCGACGCCAATATCGCGACCCCCGACCACAACGTACCGACGACCAAGGGCGAGCGCCAGGGCGGACTTGAATCGATCGCCGATGAGGTTTCGCGGATCCAGGTGCAGACGCTGGACGAGAACTGCGATGACTTCGGCATTCTCGAGTTCAAGATGAACGACGTGCGTCAGGGCATCGTGCATGTGATCGGCCCGGAGCAGGGCGCAACGTTGCCAGGCATGACCGTGGTTTGCGGCGATTCCCATACCTCTACACACGGCGCGTTCGGTGCACTGGCACACGGCATTGGCACTTCGGAAGTGGAGCACGTGCTCGCAACCCAGTGCCTGGTGGCGAAAAAGATGAAGAACATGCAGGTTCGAGTCGAAGGCGAATTGCCGTTCGGCGTGACTGCGAAAGACATCGTGCTGGCGGTGATCGGCAAGATCGGCACAGCGGGCGGCAACGGCCATGCACTGGAATTTGCCGGTAGCGCCATTCGAGACCTGTCGATGGAGGGCCGCATGACCATCTGCAACATGTCCATCGAGGCTGGCGCACGCGTTGGCATGGTGGCCGCGGATGAAAAGACCATCGCCTACGTCGAGGGTCGTCCTTTTGCGCCAAAAGGCGCTGATTGGGACAAGGCGGTAGAGCTGTGGAAAGGTCTGGTTTCGGACGATGACGCTGTGTTCGATACGGTCGTTGAGTTAAAGGCCGAAGACATCATGCCTCAGGTGAGCTGGGGCACTTCGCCTGAGATGGTACTGGCAGTCGATCAGCGCGTGCCAGACCCGGCGGTTGAGGCCGATCCGGTCAAGCGCGATTCCATCGTACGCGCCCTTAAATACATGGGCCTTCAGGCCAATCAGCCCATCACGGATATTCAGCTCGACCGGGTATTCATAGGCTCCTGCACCAACTCGCGTATCGAAGATCTTCGCGCCGCGGCAGAAGTGGCGAAAGGTCGCAAGGTGGCCGCAACCGTCAAGCAGGCGATGGTTGTGCCGGGTTCCGGTCTGGTCAAGCAGCAGGCAGAAGCGGAAGGCCTGGACAAGATTTTCCTCGAGGCCGGCTTCGAATGGCGCGAGCCAGGTTGCTCGATGTGTCTTGCGATGAATCCGGACAAGCTGGGTAGTGGCGAGCATTGCGCTTCCACTTCCAATCGCAACTTCGAAGGCCGCCAGGGTGCCGGTGGCAGAACTCATCTGGTGAGTCCGGCTATGGCTGCAGCAGCAGCAGTGACTGGTCGTTTCGTTGACGTTCGTGAATTGATGCAGGCCTGAGGAGAGCGACATGAAAGCATTTACCCAGCACACCGGCCTTGTCGCGCCGCTTGATCGCGCCAACGTAGACACCGATCAGATCATCCCCAAGCAGTTCCTCAAATCGATCAAGCGCACTGGCTTTGGCCAGAATCTGTTTGATGAGTGGCGCTATCTGGATGTGGGGCAGCCCAATCAGGATTGCTCAAACCGGCCCGTGAATCATGAGTTCGTACTGAACTTCCCGCGGTATGAGGGCGCCAGCGTTCTGCTCGCCCGCGAAAACTTCGGCTGCGGCTCTTCCCGCGAACACGCGCCCTGGGCGCTGGAGGAATACGGTTTTCGCACGATCATTGCGCCGAGCTTTGCCGACATCTTCTATAACAACAGCTTCAAGAATGGCCTGCTGCCGATCGTGTTGACGGAAAGTGAGGTCGATGAGCTGTTCGAGCAGGCAGAAGTGAGTGAGGGCTATCAGCTCACCGTGGACCTGGCTGCGCAGACTGTCACCCGGCCGGACGGTAAGGCGTACGGATTCGAAGTCGACGCATTCCGCAAGCATTGTCTGTTGAACGGTCTGGACGATATTGGCCTGACACTGCAAGACGCGGAGGCCATCAAGACCTTCGAAGTCACGCATCAGCAGAGCCAGCCGTGGCTGTTCGGCGCGATCAAATGAGATGAGGGGAGGGTGGATGAGCATCATCCATCCACCTTGCATGATTTCGGCGGATGAAGAAAACCTCATCCACCCCACGAAAACGAGGATGCAATGAGCAAACAGATTCTGATTCTTCCTGGCGACGGTATCGGCCCGGAAATCATGGCCGAAGCGGTCAAAGTGCTGGAACTGGCCAACGACAAGTATCAGCTCGATTTCCAGCTGAGCTATGACGAGCTCGGCGGCGCTGCGGTCGACAAGTATGGCGTGCCGCTGGCAGACGAGACTCTGGAGCGTGCCCGTGCTGCGGATGCCATCCTGCTTGGCGCCGTTGGCGGGCCGAAGTGGGACACCATCGATCCGGCTATCCGGCCAGAGCGTGGCTTGCTAAAAATTCGTTCGCAGCTTGGCTTGTTCGGAAATCTGCGCCCTGCGTTGCTGTATCCGCAACTGGCAGCAGCTTCCAGTCTGAAGCCAGAGATCGTTGCCGGGCTGGATATTCTCATCGTTCGCGAGCTCACCGGCGGCATCTATTTCGGTCAGCCGCGCGAAAGCAAGGTGCTGGAAAACGGCGAGCGTATGGCTTTTGACACGTTGCCCTACAGCGAAAGCGAAATCCGCCGAATTGCAAAGGTCGGTTTCGATATGGCGCGCGTGCGCGGCAAGAAGCTCTGCTCGGTCGACAAGGCCAACGTACTCGCTTCCAGCCAGCTATGGCGAGCCGTGGTGGAGGAGGTGGCCAAGGACTATCCGGACGTCGCGCTTAGCCACATGTATGTCGATAACGCTGCGATGCAGCTGGTGCGGGCGCCCAAGCAGTTCGACGTAATCGTCACTGACAACATGTTCGGCGACATCCTGTCGGATGAAGCTTCCATGCTCACCGGTTCGATCGGCATGCTGCCTTCCGCATCCCTCGACTCCAGCAACAAGGGCATGTACGAGCCATGTCATGGTTCGGCGCCCGATATTGCGGGTCAGGGCATTGCCAATCCGCTGGCCACGATTCTCTCGGTTTCCATGATGCTGCGTTACAGCTTCAACCAGATCGCCGCGGCGGATGCGATCGAAATGGCAGTCAGCAACGTGCTCGACCAGGGGCTTCGGACCGGTGATATCTGGTCCGAGGGCTGCCAGAAGGCGAATACTCAGGCGATGGGCGATGCAGTAGTCGCCGCGCTCGCGAAGTTGTAATCTCTCAGGCCCCATTGACCGGCCGTTGATAGAAAAGACGAGCTACGGCTTGGCGTAATGCCGCGATATGGCGAGGTGTTGCTGATCGAGCAACGCCCTCGCTTTCGAATCCGAAAGCGCTTTCTTGTTGTCGACGGCTCGCCATGCGGGCCGCATATATATAGGTGTAGTTGCGATGAAACGTGTAGGTCTGATCGGTTGGCGCGGCATGGTTGGCTCCGTGCTCATGCAGCGGATGCTGGAAGAGCGGGATTTCGACCTGATCGAGCCAGTGTTCTTTACCACCTCCAACGTAGGCGGTCAGGGGCCCACCATTGGCAAAGATACAGCGCCTCTGAAGGATGCTTACAGTATCGATGAACTGAAGACCCTGGATGTGATTCTCACCTGCCAGGGCGGCGACTACACCACTGAAGTATTCCCCAAGCTGCGCGAAGCGGGATGGAAGGGCTACTGGATCGATGCGGCCTCGACGCTGCGCATGCAGGACGACGCGGTCATCGTGCTCGACCCGGTTAACCGCAAGGTGATCGACCATCAGTTGGATGCCGGCACGCTCAATTACATCGGCGGTAACTGCACTGTCAGCCTGATGCTGATGGGCCTTGGCGGGCTGTTCGAAAACGGCCTGGTCGACTGGATGAGTGCCATGACCTATCAGGCTGCATCGGGAGCAGGCGCCCAGAATATGCGCGAGCTCATCAAGCAGATGGGCGCTATCAATGCCTCGGTTTCGGATGAACTTGCCAATCCTGCCAGTGCAATTCTGGAAATTGATCGCAAGGTTGCAGAATGTCAGCGTTCAGAAGCCTTTCCAGTGGACAACTTCGGCGTCCCATTGGCCGGAAGCTTGATCCCTTACATCGACAAGGAGCTGCCTAACGGGCAGAGCCGTGAAGAGTGGAAGGCCCAGGCTGAGACTAACAAGATTCTCGGCCGCTTCAAGAGTCCGATCCCGGTAGACGGTATCTGTGTGCGTGTCGGCGCCATGCGTTGCCACAGCCAGGCGCTGACCATCAAGCTGAACAAGGATGTACCGATTTCCGATATCGAAGGAATGATCAGTCAGCACAACCCCTGGGTGAAACTGGTGCCGAACCACCGTGAGGCCAGCATGCAGGAGCTCAGTCCCACATCGGTTACCGGAACCTTGTCAGTTCCGGTTGGGCGGCTTCGTAAGCTGAACATGGGCTCACATTACCTGGGTGCGTTCACTGTAGGGGATCAGCTGCTCTGGGGTGCTGCGGAGCCGTTGCGTCGTATGCTGCGCATCATTCTAGAGCGCTAGATTCGTAATCAAAGATGTAAAAAAAGCGCCCTGGCATTGCCGCGGCGCTTTTTTTTCGCCTGTGAAGGCGACCAGATAGTGAAGTGCTGCTAAGAACGTCGCTATGACCAGCGTTATTTCGTCGGGTTAAGCCGTATTCGCTCTGCGCTTGAACGGCTTTCGGCTACAGTGTGGCCGGCTCCGTCCAGTTATCCGGAAAGGTGTTGATACGTGTATTTGGCAGGCAGCAGCCTAAACTCCATCGTTAACGGAGTTAAGGCGCGTTCTCAGTTGAGACTTCTGATTAACGATCGGAATACTTGCACAGTGAACGCCTGTGCGCGCGCTCTCGCTCTGCCGTAATTATCTAACCTGAATCTACTGGGCGCCCCTGGGCCTCAGTAACGCCGCCAGCGGCGGGCCGTCGTAGAGCCAATTTGTGGATTGTGTCTGATAACGTGCGAAAAGGGGCGGCCGGCAATGCCACCCGGTCTGGTGGGTTGTTGATAAAACACTATCTGTAAAAGATACTTGCTGGAAATTTGAAGAATAATTCTAGCCAACACACTGTTTAGGCTTATCGCTGACGGGGGACCGCCACCTGGCGGGCGCAGGCAGTGAATATAAGACCCTCTCGAAGATCCGAGAAAAGTTAAAAAACAAGGATTTACACAATGGTTCGGGTTCGCAATCTGGTACTGGCAATCGCGGCTGCGACCGCGCTGACTTCCGAAATGGCCTATGCGCTCGGATTGGGCGAGGTCACGCTGAAGTCCGCATTGAATCAACCGCTGGTGGCAGAAATCGAACTGCTGGATGCGAAGACGTTAGCGCCTGGTGAAGTAGTACCCGTTCTGGCATCTGCCGCGGACTTCAATCGCGCAGGTGTAGATCGTCAGTATTTCCTGACTGATCTAACCTTTACGCCAGTTCTGCGCCCGGATGGGAAGAGCGTCATTCGAGTCTCGTCGACCAAGCCAGTCCGCGAGCCTTACCTCAATTTCCTCATTGAAGTGCTATGGCCCAGCGGCCGTCTGCTTCGTGAATACACTCTGCTGCTTGATCCTCCGCTTTATTCGCCGGAGATTGCCGCATCCGTTGCGCCTCAGCTGCCAGTTGCAGCCCCTATCTCCCGTCTCGCTGCGGCGCCAACACAAGCGCCTCGGCCTGCGGCTCCGTCTTCATCTTCGTCATCAAGCTCTGCGCTGCAGGGCGATCAGTACAAGGTCACTCCCAACGACACGCTGTGGGAAGTGGCTGACCGCGCCCGTCAAGGCGGAACGGTGCATCAGGCAATGCTGGCTATTCAGGATTTGAATCCTGAGGCTTTCATCGGTGGCAATATCAACCGTATGAAAAACGGCCAGGTACTTCGATTGCCCAATGCTGAGCAGATTGCTAGTCGCTCCCAGGCCGAAGCCATTCAGCAGGTCGCTCAACAAAACGCCAGCTGGCGTCAGGCTGCTAGCTCGGTAGCCTCAGGCGCGCGGCAAATCGATGCTACTCAGCGCGGCTCAGCCGGAACAGCGCCTTCGCAGAGCGAACAGGGCGATAATCTACGTCTGGTAGCACCTGAAACTGGCAAAGCCACCACTGGTAGTGACGCTGGTGGAAATGATGACGCAGCCGCCTTGCGAGACAAGTTGGCAGTGACTGAGGAAGGCCTCGAATCAAGTCGCCGTGAGAATGTTGATCTGAAGGATCGACTCGGTGATCTGCAAGGCCAGTTGGATAAGCTGCAACGCCTCATGCAGCTCAAGGATGATCAACTCGCGAAGCTCCAGGCTCAATTAGCTACCGACGCTGAATCGGCGGGCGCAATTGCCCCACCGGAAGGCTCGTTGGTTGAGGGGGCCGAGCAAGGCAGTGGCGTTGCCCCGGACGCGTCTGAAAATACCTCTCCTCAAATGAACGCCGAGGTTGAGCCTACATCTGATACAGCTCCAAGCCCTGCGGTATCAGCCACGCAAGAGCCTGCAATCAGTCCGGCCCCCGCAGCCGAGGAGCCAGCTCCCGCTCCAGTGGCAGCAGAGCCGATCGCCACTTCTGACGAAATCGAGAGCGACAGTTACGTTGATGAATTGCTGGCCAATCCTGTTTTGCTAGGCGTGCTGGGCGGTAGTGCGTTATTGCTGTTGCTGGTTGGCCTGATGGCGCTTTCCCGCCGCAACGCGATGAAAGAGGCAGAGCTGCAGGAAAGTCTTCTCGCCGATAGCGAACAGGATACCTTCTACGCCGTCCAGCAAAACCTTGACTCTTCTGATACCGGCGTGAGCGAGCATGGCTTTCAGGAGGCCGAAAAGCCGACAGCTGATTCACTTGCTGGCGCTAGTGCGGACCCACTGGCTGAAGCCGACATTTACATCGCTTACGGTCGCTTCAATCAAGCCGCAGAATTGCTCCAAAATGCATTGAATGATGAACCGCAGCGCAGTGACCTGCGCCTGAAGCTCATGGAAGTCTATGCAGAACTCGGCGATCGGGACGGGTTCGCACGCCAGGAAGCTGAACTTCGTGATATCGGCGGTTCTACAGCGGCTATCGAGCAAACCAAGGCGCGCTATCCAGCGATGGCTGCAGCTGCCGGCTTTGGCGCTGCGGCTACTGCCGCCTCATTGAGCGAAAATGAAGCCGATTTCGACAGCTTCAACCTTGATGATCTCGAAGTGCAACAGGCTCGGCCCGATACCCCGCAATCTCCCGCTGATGACGGCTTCGATCTGAGTTTGGATGATCTGGAGCTGGACGATGATCTGACGAACGAACCGATGACGTCTCCCAGCGAAACCGAGGCCGAACTTGATGAGTTTAAGTTCGATGAGCTGAGCCTCGATGCAGCCGCTCAGGAACAATCAACTGACGATTTCAGCTTCGAGCTCGACGAGCCATCCAAGCCTGATGATGCTTCATTCGAAGACGAATTGGCCGCGTTCTCGCTCGACCTGGATGAGCAACCCACATCCAATCGGAGAGAAGAGCAGTCGTTCTCGCTGGATGAAGATTCATCCAAGCCTGCGGCTATTGAGCCTGCTGATGACTTTGGTTTCGAGCTATCCGAACCGACTGAACAGGCGGGTATGCCGGATGAGTTTGATCTGTCGTTGGACGAGGAGCCAGCGCCGCTCGCAGCACCGGAAACATTCCGTTCTGAGCTGGAAGAGGTGGAAGCCGATCTAGAAGACCTTTCACGCGACATGGCGGAGCCGATCGAGCAGCCGGTAGTTTCAGCTACGCCCGCAATCGAGCCAGTCGAGCCGTCATCTGAGGCGATTGACGACGATTTCGACTTCTTTGCCGATACTGATGAAACCACGACGAAGCTGGATCTCGCACGTGCTTACATCGATATGGGTGATGCCGAGGGCGCTCGCGATATCCTCGATGAAGTCATGAGTGAAGGCAGCGATACCCAGCAGCAAGAGGCGCGAGAGATGCTCGCTAAACTAGCCTGACCATGATTGAGGCAGTACCCGAAGCGGCAGCCACCACGGCTGCCGCTGACGTTTTCAGAATCGCACTCGGGGTCGAGTACAAAGGCTCTCGTTACAGGGGCTTTCAGCGCCAACGTGACGGAGTGCCGTCTATACAGCTTTCTCTCGAGAATGCGTTGAGTAAAGTCGCCGGCGGCCACCCGGTTGTGCTGAGTTGCGCAGGCCGCACCGATGCGCTCGTTCATGCATGCGCTCAGGTTGTGCATTTCGACACCCCTGTAAACCGCTCCATGCACGCCTGGGTCATGGGCGCCAACATGAATTTGCCTGGCGATATCAGCGTGACCTGGGCCAAGCAGATGCCATCGAGCTTCGATGCACGCTTCAGTGCAATGGCTCGTCGCTACCGCTATGTGATTTACAACGATCAAATTCGTCCTGCCCATCTAGCTGAAGAGGTGACCTGGAATCACCGTCCGCTGGATGTGGCGCTTATGCGAGAAGCCGCGAAGGCTTTCGTGGGTACTCATGACTTCAGTGCGTTTCGGGCGCGTCAGTGCCAGGCGAAGTCACCGATCAAAACCATCCATCATCTCGAGCTTCTGGAGCACGGACGGCTCATCGTCATTGACGTGCGGGCCAACGCCTTCCTTCATCATATGGTGAGAAACTTCGCGGGTGTGCTCATGACCATCGGCGCCGGAGAGCGGCCTGTGGAGTGGGCGCGTGAGGTATTGGAATCCCGGGTGAGGCGAACGGGCGGGGTCACTGCGCACCCTTATGGACTGTATCTCGTGCAAGTGGATTACCCTGAGAAGTTCGATCTTCCGGATCGCTATCTCGGGCCGCACTTTCTTTCCGGACTGCCAGACGTACGCAAATACTCAACCTGATCCTGGCCTGATCCAGGGTTGGCTAAACAATGATCCGGGTTGCAGCTTGCGATGCTTTTGTTACCATCCGGAATCGTCTGTCTCAGGTACCAGCCCGTTGCCTATCGTCCGTAGCAAGATATGTGGAATCACCCGCGTAGAGGATGCGCTTGTAGCGGCAGAAGCTGGCGCAGATGCTATCGGTCTGGTGTTCTACACCAAAAGCCCTCGGGCAGTGAGCATTGCTCAGGCGCGCGCGATCATTGCGGCGCTGCCACCCTTCATTGCGACTGTCGGATTGTTCGTCAACGCATCACGTTGTGAACTCAACGAGACGCTCGATGCGGTTCCTCTGGACATGTTGCAGTTCCACGGTGACGAAACACCGGCGGATTGCGAAGGCTTCCATCGGCCTTGGTACAAGGCGCTCAGGGTCAAGCCAGGCGATGACCTCAGGCTGCAGGTTGACCGCTACACTGGTGCCAGCGCGGTTTTGCTCGATACTTTCGTCGCCGGAACGCCTGGGGGCACTGGCGAGGTTTTCGACTGGTCGCTGATTCCTGCTGATTTGTCGAAACCATTGATTCTCGCCGGTGGGCTCACCTGTCAGAACATTCAACAAGCGTTGGCCCAAGTGCGGCCATTTGCTGTTGATGTAAGCGGGGGCGTGGAGTTGAGCAAGGGGATCAAGGACGCCGAGAGTGTCAGGGAATTCGTCCGCTTGGTACGAGCCTCGATGTGACGAACCCAAGGGCATCGCCGTCCAGTTACCATTCGCTGGATGAGTGGGTCCGCCATTGATCTGTTGTTGTATAGCAACCGATCAGATTTCAGCGACAGCGCCCCAATTGGGCTATCGCATACGCGACGCAGCGAGCTCAACGAGAAGCTGGTCGCAACGATGAACTTTGCCGGTGCGTGCAGTCGCAACGCGCGGAACTGACAAGCTGTGGAGAATAAAAGCATGAGCAACTGGCTGGTAGACAAGCTGATCCCTTCGATCATGCGTTCGGAAACGCAGAAAAGCTCGGTGCCAGAAGGCTTGTGGCATAAATGTCCTTCGTGCGAGGCGGTGCTCTACCGCCCGGAGCTTGAGAAAACGCTGGATGTCTGTCCGAAATGTCAGCATCACATGCGTATCGACGCACGCACTCGCCTGGATATCTTTCTCGACAAGGATGGCCGCGAAGAAATTGGCGCGGAACTTGAGCCTGTCGATCGGCTGAAGTTTCGTGATAGCAAGAAGTACAAGGATCGTCTGTCAGCAGCGCAAAAGCAGACTGGCGAGAAGGATGCATTGATCGCCATGCGCGGCACCCTGATGCATATGCCAGTTGTAGCATGTGCATTCGAGTTCTCATTCATGGGTGGATCCATGGGCGCGATCGTTGGCGAGCGCTTCGTTCGCGCTGCCAATGCTGCGCTGGAGCAGCGGTGTCCTTTGGTCTGTTTCGCCGCGTCCGGCGGTGCACGGATGCAGGAAGCACTGATTTCTCTGATGCAAATGGCGAAGACCTCCGCTGTGTTGGCGCGCATGCGAGAAGAGGGGCTTCCGTTCATTTCCGTACTTACTGACCCCGTCTACGGCGGCGTGTCGGC
Source organism: Stutzerimonas stutzeri (assembly GCF_024448895.1). GTDB lineage: Bacteria > Pseudomonadota > Gammaproteobacteria > Pseudomonadales > Pseudomonadaceae > Stutzerimonas > Stutzerimonas stutzeri_Q. The sequence continues at coordinate 269,055 of NZ_JAMOIC010000001.1, read as the reverse complement.
GAGTCTTGCGATGCTGGGTGATGTCATCGTTGCCGAGCCCAAGGCGCTGATCGGCTTTGCGGGCCCGCGGGTGATCGAGCAGACCGTGCGGGAGAAGCTGCCGGAAGGTTTTCAGCGCAGCGAATTTCTCCTTGATCACGGCGCGATCGATCTGATCGTTCCACGCTCCGAATTGCGGGCTCGTCTGTCCCGCCTGCTGGCTCAGCTGCAGCAGCTGCCCACCCCGGCAGAGCCTGCATTGGTGACGGCCGACGCATGACCCAGCGGACCCTGCAGGATTGGCTTGATTACCTCGAGCATCTGCATCCCGTCACAATCGATATGGGCCTTGATCGTTGCCGTGAGGTTGCGACTAGGCTTGGGCTCACGCGTCCGGCTCTTCAGGTTGTGACGGTCACCGGGACAAATGGTAAGGGTTCAACCTGCGCGTTCATTGCTCAGATGCTGGTGACGCAGGGTAAAAGTGTAGGCGTGTATAGCTCACCTCACTTGTTGCGTTATAACGAGCGCGTTCGTCTGAAAGGAGTCGATGCGACTGACGAGGCGCTGTGTGAGGCCTTCGAGGCCGTGGAATCGGCACGTGGTTCGGTATCTCTGACCTATTTCGAGATGGGCACACTTGCTGCGTTCTGGCTGTTCGAGCGAGAAAGGCTCGACGCCGTGGTGTTGGAGGTCGGTCTTGGCGGTCGGCTCGATGCGGTCAATCTTGTGGATGCGGACGTTGCGGTCGTCACCAACATCGGCCTGGACCATGCTGAGTGGCTAGGGACAACCCGAGAAAGTGTCGCCTTTGAGAAGGCTGGCATTTTCCGCACCGGTAAGCCCGCTGTTTGCGGAGATTCCGATCCGCCCGAAACGATAGGGGAAATGGCGGCGCAATTGACGGTGCCGTTGCTGGTTCGAGGACGTGACTTCGATCTGGTCAGGGAAATGAAGTGCTGGCATTGGACAGGCCGGGACAGCGCGGGTCGTTCAATCGAGCTGCAAGATATTCCAATGCTCTCCTTACCCCTGGAGAACGCGGCCTTGGCACTGCAGGCCTTCACCTTGCTCGAGCCATTCTGGCATCCGGAACTGATCAAGCAGGCCCTGACGAGCACACGGGTGACAGGTCGTCTGGATAGGTATGACGTTCCTTGGCAGGGCCGAAATCTCTCCGTAATACTCGACGTCGGGCACAACCCACATGCTGCTGCTTTCCTGGCCCGCCATCTTGGCACACGGTCCAGGCTTGGCTGCCGACTAGCCGTCTTTGGCCTGCTGGCTGACAAGGATCTGCCCGGCGTGGTCGATGAGCTGGTGCCCGTTATCGATAGCTGGGCAGTTGCGCCCCTGCCAACTGCCCGTTCACGCAGTGCAATCGAATTGAGTTCGGCATTGATAGAGCGGCATGCGGCGGTCACTATCTACCCGAACATATCTCAGGCACTGGAGGAACAGTGCAATCGGGCCACTGAGATGGATGAGATATTGGTGTTCGGATCTTTCTTTTGTGTGGCTGAAGCAATGGCCTGGTTGGATCGGCACGCAGCGAGAGGAGGGCATGGTCTTGGTAGATAAAGGTTTGCTGCAGCGTATCGTCGGCGCGCTGGTGCTTGTGGCGCTGGCGGTGATATTCGTCCCGATGCTTTTCAACCGTGAGGATGCAGGGGAGCAGATTGCCGTCGACGCGCCCGCTATGCCGGCAACCCCCGCTGCGCCGGTTATCGAGACCGAGCCGGTAGCAGTGCCCGAGCCAGAGGCGGAACCCTTCCCGGAAGAGTTTGAGATTGTCGAGGAAGGAACGGGCACAGACCCCGAAATACCCGCTGCGCCAATTGATCCGGCCCCGGCAGTAGTCGAGCCTGTCCCTCAGGCCGAACCAACGCCTGAGCAGGTGCCCCCGGCTGCGACCCCGCCAACTTCTGAGCCGCGGTTGGATGCATCGAATCTTCCTGTCAGCTGGTCAGTTCAATTAGCGAGTCTTTCCAGTCGTGACAATGCTGAGAAACTTCAGCAAACCCTGCGCTCTCAGGGCTATAACGCTTACATTCGCACTGCAGACGGGATGAATCGTGTATTCGTTGGACCGCTAGTAGAGCGCGCCGAAGCCAATCGACTGCGTGATACGCTCCAGCGGCAGCAGAAGTTGAATGGATTCGTCGTCCGCTTCAAGCCTGAGCAGGGCTAGGCTGCCAGGGACGTTTCATATCATTTCGTTTTTACCTGCAGGAGTAAGCTCGCAGTGCTTACTCCGTGGCGGGCGCTCTGCTAAAATTCGCCGCCTTTCTCCTTTGCAGGACACCCTGTGACGTTCACCTGGGTCGATTGGGCGTTCATCGCCGTTGTGGTCATTTCCAGCCTGATCAGCTTGAGGCGCGGCTTCGTCAAAGAAGCGCTTTCCCTGCTCACCTGGATAGTTGCTGGTGTCGTTGCCTGGATGTTTGGTGGGGCACTATCCCATCACCTAGCTGAATTCATCAGTACTCCTTCCTTCCAAGTCATTGCTGCATGCGTGATTCTATTCGTCGTGACGTTGCTGGTCGGCGCGTTGATCAACTTTCTTATCGGAGAACTTGTTCGGGTAACCGGTCTCTCCGGCACGGATCGCTTTCTCGGCATGGTGTTCGGTGCTGCACGAGGAGGCCTGTTGATCGTGGTCCTGGTGGGCTTGCTCAGCCTGGCCCCGGTGCAGCAGGACCCTTGGTGGAGAGAGTCCACTTTGCTTCCGCATTTTCTGTTGGTTGCCGACTGGTCCAAGAACCTGATCCTTGGGTTCGGAAATCAGTGGGTAGTCGGCTCGCTCGGTACTTCAAGCTGAAGCGAGCACACTCTAGAACGGGTATGCCAGACCACTGTCTGCGCAGTCACCGGATCAGCCTGTAACAACTGAGAGGTTCCTTGCATGTGTGGCATTGTCGGCATTGTCGGTAAGTCGAACGTCAATCAGGCGTTGTATGACGCGCTTACCGTACTGCAACACCGTGGACAGGACGCGGCCGGAATCGTGACCAGCGACAGTGGCAAGCTGTTCCTGCGCAAGGACAACGGGTTGGTACGGGATGTTTTCCAGCAACGGCACATGCAACGCCTCGTCGGTAACATGGGTATTGGCCACGTGCGTTACCCCACCGCAGGCAGTTCCAGTTCCGCTGAGGCGCAGCCGTTTTATGTGAACTCACCCTATGGCATCACGCTGGCGCATAACGGCAACCTGACCAATGTCGATCAGCTGACCAAAGAGATCTACGAGTCCGATCTTCGTCATGTGAACACCAATTCCGATTCGGAAGTGCTGCTCAACGTTTTCGCACACGAGTTGGCTGTGCGGGGCAAACTGCAGCCGACCGAGGAGGACGTTTTCGCCGCTGTAACGAAAGTGCACGAGCGCTGCGTGGGTGGTTATGCGGTAGTTGCGATGGTGACCGGGTACGGTATCGTCGGTTTCCGCGATCCTAATGCGATCCGCCCGATCGTGTTTGGTCAGCGCCACACAGACCAGGGTGTGGAGTACATGATTGCCTCCGAGAGCGTCGCGCTGGACGTACTGGGTTTTTCGCTGATCCGCGATCTGGCGCCAGGCGAAGCGGTTTACATCACCGCTGACGGCAAGCTGCACACTCGTCAGTGCGCGCAGAACCCTCACTATGCTCCCTGCATATTCGAACACGTCTATCTCGCGCGTTCGGATTCATTGATGGATGGCGTTTCGGTCTATAAGGCCCGCCTGCGCATGGGCGAGAAGCTCGCCGACAAGATACTTCGTGAGCGCCCGGATCATGACATCGATGTAGTCATCCCGATTCCTGACACCAGCCGCACGGCGGCGCTGGAGCTGGCCAATCGCTTGGGGGTGAAGTTCCGCGAAGGTTTCGTCAAAAACCGCTATATCGGCCGTACATTCATCATGCCGGGACAGGCCGCGCGAAAGAAGTCGGTAAGGCAGAAGCTCAATGCCATCGAGCTGGAGTTCCGCGGTAAGAATGTCATGCTGGTGGACGATTCCATCGTTCGCGGCACCACCTGCAAACAGATCATCCAGATGGCCCGGGAAGCGGGTGCGAAGAACGTCTATTTCTGCTCCGCAGCACCTGCGGTTCGCTACCCGAACGTATACGGAATCGACATGCCAAGCGCGCATGAGCTCATCGCCCACAATCGCAGTACGGAAGAGGTTGCCGAGCTGATCGGTGCCGACTGGCTGATCTACCAGGACCTGCCTGACCTGATCGAAGCAGTAGGCGGCGGTAAGGTAAAGATAGATAACTTCGACTGCGCGGTTTTCGATGGTAAGTACGTGACGGGCGATATCGATGATGTTTATCTGCACAAGATCGAGCAAGCGCGCAACGACCTGAGCAAAACCAAAGGCGTGGCGGGCAGTGCAATCATCGATCTGTACAACAACTGATCAACCCGGCGGCCCGCCGCCTCGCTTCACGGTGGAATCACTATGACAACTGACTGGGATGCTGGCCGACTGGACAGTGATCTGTCTGGCGTAGGCATGGATACGCTGGCTGTTCGTGCGGGTCAGCATCGCTCGCCCGAAGGTGAGCACGGCGAGCCGTTGTTCTTCACTTCCAGCTATGTGTTTCGTAGTGCGGCCGATGCTGCCGCACGGTTCGCAGGCGAAGTGCCGGGGAATGTCTATTCCCGTTATACGAACCCCACGGTTCGGGCATTCGAAGAGCGTATCGCTGCAATGGAAGGGGCAGAGCAGGCCGTTGCGACAGCCTCCGGCATGGCGGCCATTCTCGCGATGGTGATGAGCCTGTGCAGCGCAGGCGACCATGTGCTGGTGTCCCGCAGCGTTTTCGGCGCGACCGTTTCCTTGTTCGAAAAGTATCTCAAGCGATTCGGCCTTGAAGTCGACTACGTCCCGCTCACGGACGTGGCAGTCTGGGAGCCAGCATTCAAGGCCAACACCAAGCTGGTTTTCGTCGAGTCGCCGTCGAATCCACAGGCAGAGCTGGTTGATATCGCTGCATTGGCCGATCTCTGCCACGCCAAAGGCGCCATGCTGGCGGTGGACAACTGTTTTTGTACACCGGTACTTCAGCAGCCATTGGCGCTTGGTGCCGATATCGTTATTCACTCGGCAACCAAATACATCGATGGTCAGGGGCGCTGCCTGGGCGGTGTGGTAGCTGGCAAATCCGAGCAGATGAAGGAAGTTGTTGGCTTTCTCCGCACTGCAGGCCCGACTCTGAGCCCCTTCAATGCCTGGGTCTTCCTAAAAGGACTGGAAACCTTGCGGTTGCGCATGCAGGCGCATTGCGCGAGCGCTCAGATACTGGCGGAATGGCTAGAGCAACAGACGGGCGTCGAGAAGGTGTATTACGCCGGCCTGACCAGCCACCCGCAGCACGAGCTGGCCCAACGTCAGCAGAAAGGTTTCGGTGCAGTGTTGAGCTTCGAGGTGGCCGGCGGAAAAGAAGCTGCATGGCGCTTCATAGACGCCACACGCCTGATCTCCATCACTGCCAATCTTGGCGACAGCAAGACCACCATCACCCATCCTGGCTCTACCACTCATGGTCGTCTTTCGCCTGAAGATAGGGCGACTGCGGGTATCCGGGATAGCCTGATTCGCGTGGCTGTTGGACTGGAAGATGTCGACGATCTCAAAGCCGACCTTGCGCGGGGACTGGCAGCGCTGTGATTTCGCCTAGCTCATGACCTACCGGCTCAGAAGTTGAAAGCAATGCCCGTCTCTTTGGAGGCGGGCATTGTCGTTTATGAGTTCGGCTGCTTTGGAGTCCCGACCCTTCAGTGTTTGCTGGTCCGGCTGGCGGAGGCGGCCGATTTGTAGCTTAAGGGCATTGATTAGAAACGCGCTACGGTGGCGGGTCATCCCGGGCCCCCGGCGATCCTGAGCTGATCGGACGTCAGCGTATTAGGTGTTCCAGGGGTGGCGGGCTGAAGGTCAAGCCGCCGGGACGCTCGAGACTTGATGAGTTATGAGAAGCCCCGATGGTTTCAATTGTTCGCGGAGTCGAAATTAACCACGAACCCGTCCAGGCGTTGCTCCTGGGACAGCTGCTCGCGCAGGCGGTTGGCCTCTTGCCTTCCGCCGACTGGGCCGACGAATACTCGATGTGTACGACCCGATACCTTGAGGTATGCGTCGAAGCCCTCGTCCCCCAGTTTCTGCTGCAGCGTCGTTGCGCTGTCCCGATTCTGAAAGCTGGCGACTTGTACTGACCAGCCCGATCGCATGGGGGCTGGCTCGTCGTTGGGCTGGGCCTGCGGGGTGAATGTCTGGGGGACTCGTTGCGTTGCCGGAGCGCGTGGGATGTCCTGGCGTTGGGCGGGTTCGTTGGAGCGAAGATCGATTGCAGGTGCTGGCTGACCCTGACCATCGAACAGGCGTTCCGGTGTCGCTGGAAGGATGCTTGGGCTATCCGACTCGGTTTCGATGACGCGTATGTCGCTATATTTCTTCCCGGATAACGCAGCCAATCCAGCGCGATCACGAATAACTGTAGGACGCAGGAACACCATCAGGTTGCGTTTGACATGACTTTCCTGAGTGGAGCGGAATAGCGCGCCAAGTAGAGGAATGTCGCCGAGAAGAGGAACCTTCGAGTTGGTCCGCGTCACGTCATCCTGAATGAGGCCGCCCAGTACGATCACCTGCCCATCTTCGGCAAGGATTGTGCTTTTGATGGATCGCTTGTTGGTCACCAGGTCAACGGCTTGTGCAGAGAGGCTGGCCGACGGCGCAATCGAAGATATCTCCTGCTCGATCTCCAAGCGAAGCGTAGCGCCGTCGTTGATGTGGGGTACGACCTTGAGCGTTACGCCGATGTCCTGCCGCTCGATGGTGGTGAACGGATTCCCGGCGCCTGACGAATCAGTCGTATAGCTGCCGGTCTGGAAGGGAACGTTCTGTCCGACCAGAATTTCCGCTTCCTGATTATCCAGCGTCAGCAAGCTTGGAGTGGAAAGCAGATTGCTTTTACTGTTGGCCGAAAGCGCGGTGATCAGCGCGCCAAAGCTTCGCGTGCCGACGCCGATGATTGCGCCGTCGGGCAGGTTATTGGGGACCTCGTCCTCACTGATTGCACCGAGAACACTGCCAATTGAGATTCCGGCGTTGCCGAAGCTGACGCCACCTACACCCCCCGTACCACCGCGGGCATCCACGGCCCACTGCACACCAAGAGCATCGGTAATGTCGCCTGACACTTCGACAATGGCGGCCTCGACCATCACCTGAGCGCGGGGGATGTCCAGCTGACGTACGATCGACTCGAGGGTGCCGATCAGCTCGGGTTCGGCAAGCATCACCAGGGCGTTCAAGCTCTCATCTGCACGAATGAGAATGTTCTGCTGCCGGCTTCCTTGTGCCTCGCCATCAGCAGGCGCGGCCAGGCTCTCGGAGATGTCGCCCAGTGTCTCCGCCAGGGACTTGGCATCGTTATGCCGCAAGCGAATGACGCGAGTGTTGGCTGAGCGCGTACTCGGTGTGTCGAGTGTCTTGGCCAGGCTGGCGAGCTTCTGTCTTGCCTGTTCAGGTCCCGTGAAAATCAGCCGGTTGGTTCGTGAGTCGGCGATGATCTGAGCGCCGGCCGTATCCCGGGCTTCGCCGCGCGCCAGGGTGTTGCGCAAAACCTCGGCAATATCAACTGCCCAGCCGTACTGCAGGTTCACCACGCTGTGGTCGTCGGTCTGCGTGCGATCAAGCTGGCGAACCAGATCCTCGATACGCGCGATATTTGCGCTTCGGTCACTGATGATCAGGGCGTTGGCCGAGCCGACGGCTGCAAGGTGACCATACTGAGGAACCAGAGGGCGAATCAGCGGAATCAACTCCGTAGCGCTGGTGTGCTGAACCTGAATTACGCGGGTTTCCAGCAGGTCGCCGCCCGACGGTCCGCCGCCTGCCTCTGATTTGGCTTCGGCGTTGGGTACGATTCGCGTGACCTCACCCTGGGTGAGAACACTGTAGCCGTGGGTCGCCATGACCGAAAGGAACAGCTGATACACCTCGGAAAGCGAGAGCGTTGTCGAGGAGACTACGCTGACCTGGCCCTTTACCCGAGGGTCCACGATGAACGTTTGCCCGGTCAGCTGACTGATCTGGTCGACGAAAGCCCGAATGTCGGCATCTTTCAGGTTGATCGTCCAGCCGTCCTGCTGGGTCTCGCTCGGCTCGATTCCGGGGTCGGCCGCAAGCGCGGGCAGGGGAGCGGCAAGCAGACCGGCGGCGATCAATGCAATGAGCGGGCGGGAGGAAAAAGGCAGCATCGGTCAGTCGTCTTCCGTGGGCTGTTCGTCGGAGGGCATTGTGTCGGAAGGGGTGGTCGTACCTTCCATTTGTTGTCGGAGCGCTTCCATCTGTTGCTGGAGCATCTCTGCTTGCGGGTCTGAATATTCCATATCCGCAGGTTCACTGTAGTCCGGCAGGTTGTCCTGCACAGCCGAGGCGGAACGAACGCTTGGAAAAAACAGGCTTTCAATACGTCCGCCGCGCGCCACTTCCACCCGGTCGGGATGAACGCTGTGCAGTCGCAGGCCGGTTTCCAATTCCTGATCTGTCTGATAGAGCTGCGGAGGCGAGCCTGTTAATTGGATGATCGCCTTTGATTTGGCCGGGTCGGCGTGAACGAAGCTGCCTAATAAGGTGAGATTAGAAGTTGATTCTCCGGTCGCATAGCCTTCGCCGGTAGACGCCGGGCTACCAAACAGTCTCTCCATACGCTGCAGGTCGGGTGCAACACCAGCTGGCTGCGCATTGTCTATGGATGCAGCAGGGGCTGGCTGAGTCAATTGCAGCCACGCGCTGACCTGTCTTGCGAAATACAGACCGAAAAGCACAACGATGACCACGCTGACCATCAGTGGCGCATGCTGTCGAAATTTCTGCAACGCTGCGGATGAAGCCAAGCTCTAGGCACTCCGTGTGGCCAGATCATGATGGTCGTGTCGCCGGTTGCGCCTAGCAGGAGCGAATAACAGGTGACCTGCCAAGTCTAGTCCCGGACCATGACAAAGAAGTACCTGAATATACCAGTGCAAATGACTGTTTTTGCGGCAAAAGGTGCCCGGCGGACCGCTGGCCCCCGCAGTGATTCCATGGCTTCGTTTTTTTTTTCATAAAAATGTATGCAAGCTGTTGACTTGGTTGGGGCGGATGCGTAAATTTCGCGCCTCGCAAGGCGACGAGCTAACCGGAAACGAGTTGGCTTCTGCTAAATAGCAGGCTTTGTGATTCGGACGAAAGTCCGGCCGACGCGCAGCGGTAGTTCAGTCGGTTAGAATACCGGCCTGTCACGCCGGGGGTCGCGGGTTCGAGTCCCGTCCGCTGCGCCATACATTTCTCCCTCGTTTCATGCGAAGGAGCTTCGAATAAAGCGGCCACGGGCCGCTTTTTTCGTTTCTGCTGCATTCTATTTCCGCACTCATTTTCCGCATCTCGATGCAGCGCCACCGTGGTGCTCGGTTTGCCGTGCCAGCTTCTAAAACTTATACAACCCTATTGTAACGGGCATAGCGAGCCATCCGACCTATGGTCGCAATAGCTCTGGCTCAGTGCGCTGCAGCGATTTTGGCGAAACCTGATAAAAACTTGTACAAAGTGATGGCTGCGTGACATTATCTGTACAAGTTGCGGTGGCGTCGGTCATCTCGGGTCTCTGCAATCGCTACTGCACTGGCTGCGTCGCAGCAAGGCACCGGAGGATAGGATCCAATGAACAAGCAGATGTCGGTATCAAAGCGCTTAGGCCTGGGTTTCTTCGTCATCCTGGCGATGATGGTGGCAGTGGCGATGGTCAGTGCGTTCAATGTCGACGTCATCGATCGCACGATGAGCAGCATCAGCTCGCAGGCAGGCTTGAAGCAACGTTACGCAATCAATTTCAGAGGTAGTGTGCATGACCGGGCCATTGCCGTGCGTGACGCTGTAAGTGCTGCCGACTCCACGCTAGCCCGCCGGCAGGTGTTGGAGATCGAGCGTCTGGCGAAGCTCTATGCCGATTCCGCTGAGCCGATGAAAGCGATGCTTTCGCAGCCTTCAGCTGATGCCACGGAGCAGCAGTTGATGATGCAGATTGAAGCCATTGAGGCGAAGACCAACGACCTCACCCGTCAGGTTGTCGAGCTTCGCTTCGCTGAGGGCTCGGAGCGGGCGCATGCGTTCCTCCTGGAAAATGTGGCCGGGGCTTATTCAGAGTGGCTGCGTTTGATCAATGCGTTCATCGACCACCAGGAGCGCGGTATCAGCGAGGATGTGACGGTCGTGCGAGACACTGCGAGCGGATTTTTGACGCTCATCATTGCGGTGACTGGCGCAGCGGTTCTCTTGGGCGCGTTGATTGCGGTGCTGATCATCCGGAAGCTGCGTTCGACGCTTGGGGCTGAACCGGATGAGGTGGCTCGTGTTATCGGTAACCTCGCCGACGGTGACCTGACGCAAGTCATCGTCACCGATTATCCGGACAGCGTCATGGGTGCTACTGCAAAGATGGCGGCACGCTTGACCGGGATCATTACCGAGGTTCGCACTGCCGCGGACGGGCTGGGCACAGCATCGGGCGAGCTGCTCACTTCATCAGCCAACAGCAATCAACAGATCCAGCATCAATCTGCCGAAGCCGAGCAGGTTGCGACCGCTATCAATGAGATGGCAGCCACGGTGAGCGAAGTGGCGAATTTCGCCGCCCGTGCAGCTACCGCGGCCAAGAGTGCCGAGGAACAGGTTGAAACCGGTAATCGCGTCGTAGGGGCGACTGCCATCTCGATTCACAATCTCGCCAAGGTGCTGGAAGAGGCCACGGAGACCGTCAGTCGAGTGTCCGAAGAAAGCGGCAATATCGAGAAGATCCTGCAGGTCATTACGGCCATTGCGCAGCAGACGAATTTGCTTGCGCTCAATGCAGCCATTGAGGCAGCTCGAGCCGGGGAGCATGGTCGCGGCTTCGCAGTTGTGGCGGATGAAGTTCGTTCGCTGGCCAATCGCACTCAGCAGTCCTCCAGCGAGATCAGCGAAATGATCGCGTCGCTGCAGGCTGGCGCAGGCAAAGCGGTTGAGGTGATGCAATCAAGCAAGCGGATGGCACAGATGACGGTCGAGCAGACGCTTGAGGCTGAAAACGCGCTGGCAAAGATTAGGCAGGAAGTCAGCTCGATCAATGAGATGAATGCTCAAATCGCTACCGCTTCGGAAGAGCAGAGCGCCGTGGCGGAAGAGGTCAATCAAAGCGTGACGCGTATCCATGACTCAGCCGTGACGAGCTCCGCGGCTGCCAATCAGGTCGCCTCTTCCAGCCGAGACCTGACAGCACTCGCAGGAGAGCTGAACAAGAAGGTCGGCTACTTCCGTAGCTGACACAGCCGCTACGTCAAACCGAGCGTGCTTTGCCCTCCGGGCTAGGTGCGCTCGGCTCGCTGTAAAGCAGTATCCAGGCTGCATCGGTGTCCGATAGAAATTCCATCCTTCCTCGAAACGCCCGTACCCACCACGACCACGACCACGACCACGACCACGAACGCAACTGGCCTGGCCTCCATCCCTCCATTTCCCTCCTGCCTAAGCGGCTGGCTAGAGCTTTCTTCAAATCCTGCCTGCGTCATCCTGTAGCGGATGTTCTGCGCACCCTTGCGTTATCTTGCTGTCAGTACTGCGTGATGTAATAAAGAAGCCAGGTGCAGGCGGCTAACAGACGAGGGGTTGTTAATGTTCGGTTTGGAAGCTCTCGAGCTTGCGCGGATCCAGTTCGCTTTTACGATTTCTTTCCACATCATCTTTCCGGCGATCACTATTGGTCTGGCGAGCTTTCTCGCCGTGCTGGAAGGACTGTGGCTGAAGACCAAGCGTCAGGTTTACCGCGATCTCTACCATTTCTGGCTGAAGATATTCGCAGTCAACTTCGGGATGGGCGTGGTCTCAGGCATTGTCATGGCCTATCAATTCGGCACCAACTGGAGCGCATTCTCCGAGTTCGCCGGTAGTGTGACCGGGCCCTTGCTGGCGTACGAGGTGCTCACCGCATTCTTCCTGGAGGCCGGGTTCCTCGGCGTCATGCTGTTTGGCTGGAATCGGGTGGGGCCGGGTTTGCACTTCTTCTCCACCTTGATGGTGGCGGTCGGCACGCTGATCTCGACATTCTGGATTCTTGCGTCCAACAGTTGGATGCACACCCCGCAGGGCCATGAAATCATCGATGGCATCGTGGTGCCGGTGGATTGGTTCGCCATCGTGTTCAACCCGTCGTTCCCCTACCGCCTAACCCACATGGCGATTGCTGCGTTCCTCGCGACGGCGTTCATGGTCGGGGCATCCGCTGCATGGCATCTACTTCGTGGCAAAGACAATCCCGCCGTTCGCAAAATGCTTTCGATGGCCATGTGGATGGCTCTGATCGTAGCGCCGATTCAGGCTGTTGTCGGCGACTTTCACGGTTTGAACACACTGGAGCATCAGCCGGCAAAGATTGCCGCGATGGAGGGGCATTGGGACAACTCTTCGGGTGAACCAACACCATTGCTGCTGTTCGGCTGGCCCGATATGGAGCGAGAGGAGACGCGCTACAAGATTGAGATTCCATACCTCGGCAGTCTCATTCTTAAGCACAGCCTGACCGAACCCATTCCAGCGCTGAAAGATTTCCCGCCTGAGGATCGGCCCAATTCCACCATCGTCTTCTGGACCTTCCGGATCATGGTTGCGCTGGGATTCCTGATGATTTTTACCGGTCTCTGGAGCCTCTGGCTTCGGCGTGGAGGCAATCTGTTCACCTCAAGGCCCTTCCTGCGTCTGGCGCTGCTCATGGGGCCATCGGGCATCATTGCGATTCTGGCAGGCTGGTTCACCACAGAAATCGGCCGTCAGCCCTGGGTTATCTATGGATTGATGCGCACGTCGGACGCCGTTTCGAATCATGGTGCAGGCCAGCTCGGGCTGACGCTTGCCATGTTCGTGCTTATCTACTTCGCGGTGTTCGGAATTGGATTCGTCTATGTATTGAGACTGATCGCTAAGGGACCAGTCATCAACGAGGGTAACGAGAAGGGTGCCGGCGGGCCTGGTGAAAAACGCACACCGATGCGTCCGCTCTCGGCCGCTGACGAGGCGATCCCCCACGACCATGGCGATCAACTGGGCGAGAGGAATTGAATATGGGTGTCGATCTTTCGCTTATCTGGGCCGTCATCATCATCTTTGGAATCATGATGTACGTCGTTATGGACGGATTCGACCTGGGTATCGGGATCCTTTTTCCGTTCCTGGCCGATACGTCAGAGCGCGATGTGGCCATGAACACCGTTGCGCCAATCTGGGACGGTAACGAAACTTGGCTGGTGCTGGGAGGGGCAGGGCTGTTTGCCGCCTTCCCGTTGGCTTATTCGGTAATCCTGTCAGCGCTTTATCTGCCGATCATCTTCATGTTGATGGGTTTGATTTTCAGAGGGGTCGCCTTCGAGTTCCGCTTCAAGGCAAGCGTTGCGCGGCAGCACATATGGGATAAGGCCTTTGTTGGGGGCTCGTTGGCTGCCACTTTTTTCCAAGGGGTCGCGCTTGGGGCTTTCATACATGGATTTCCAGTTGTGGATCGGGCCTACGCCGGTGGTCCGCTGGACTGGCTGACGCCGTTTTCCGTCTTCTGCGGACTGGCTTTGATCGTGGCCTACGCGCTGTTGGGTTGTACCTGGCTGATCATGAAAACGGCCGGAGACCTGCAGAAGCGCATGCATGACATCGGGATTCCGCTGGTCTGGGCCGTGTTGGCCGTGACGGGCATCGTGAGCATATGGACGCCGCTGACGCATCCAGATATCGCCGAACGCTGGTTCAGCATGCCGAACCTGTTCCTGTTCATGCCCGTACCGATACTAGTGATCCTGTGCACATTAGGGCTGCTTCGGTCGATCGCGAGATATGCCCATTATTCGCCGTTCCTGTTCACGCTGGCCTTGATCTTCCTTGGCTACAGTGGCTTGGGCATCAGCCTTTGGCCGAACATAATTCCGCCGTCGGTCAGTATCTGGGAAGCCGCTGCGCCGCCTCAGAGCCAGGGCTTCACCTTGGTTGGAGCGCTGCTGATCATTCCATTGATCCTGATGTACACCGCGTGGAGCTATTACGTCTTCCGCGGCAAGGTCAGCGCGGAAGATGGCTACCACTGAGCCTGAATCGTCATGGAGCCGTTTATGCCCGAGAAGCACGAAAGCAGTGCATCGAAACCCAAGCCATTATGGAAGCGCATGACCTGGCTGGTGTTGATCTGGTCAGCCAGCGTCCTGGCGCTAGGTGTGATTGCCTGGTTACTGCGTCAGTTCATGACCGCAGCCGGTCTGGCGGCGCCATTAACATTGGCGGCTCTGGAACGCACTACGCAGACCTGCGGCGTTTAGGCGCGTTGTGGCTGGAGCGCAGGTGGTTTATCTAGGTTTCATCGCCAGGGCGTAGCGGTCATGTTTTCTTAATGTGATCGAGTTAGCGTCTCTGGCATGGACTTTGTTTACCCCTGGTAGACCCAGCGTGAGGTGCGTTCCTATGGATGATTACCAAGACGAAATTCTCGAGTGGCACGCCGCCGAGCAAGACGGTCCAGAGCCGGCTGAAGACGCCTTCGAACTCTAGGCGTCAATTGCCCCGGCGCTGTGCTCGGCGAAACTCGCCGGGCGTTGAATTGTTCCAGCGTTTGAATGCGCGCTGGAAGGCTTCCGCCGACGAAAAGCCCAGCAGCCAGGCGATTTCCCCGAAGGCAAGTTCCGTGTCGCGAATGTATGCGGCCGCCAGATCTCGCCGCGTGTCATTGAGAATCACGCGGTAGCTCGTTCCTTCTTCTGCCAGCTTGCGTCGCAGTGTCCAGGGCGGGCTCTGCAATTTTGCGGCGATTTGCGTCAGGTCTGGCTCCTGTCCTTTGAGCATAGGCCCAAGCAGTTGGGTGACTCGCTCGCGGAGGCTCCGCGTGCGAGTGCGCTGGTCCAGTTCCGCCTCGCACAACTCCAGCAATTGCCGCCACGTGCCTGGACAGTGTTCCGGGTTTCGCAGTGCCAGCGTGGTCTTGTTCAATCTCAGCTGGTTATGCTCGGCACCGAACTCCGGGGCACGTTGAAACAGACTCTCGTAGCCGGACCCATACTCGGGCCGGTCGAATTCGATTTGAATTGCGGTGGGCAACAGCGGTTGCGTGGCGACAGCACTTAGCTGGGTGATCCAGCTGGCGAGCACCGTATCCACGACAAAGCGGTTGTAGCCGTTGTATGGGCTGATCGAGTAGAAGCGCAGCCAGGCGCCTTCAGCATCTTCGTGAAAGCTCGACGCGCCTCGATAATTGGTCGCATACAGCGGCTCGAAACGGATCAGCGTGCGTGCCGCTTCGCGCACTGTCGGCGCTTGGGCGGACGTTACGCCTACCAGGCCCAAATGCCCCGCTTTGCGCAATCGCCCCATCTCCAGGCCCAGGGTAGGGGCTCCTGTCAGCTGTATCGCCGCGTGACCGAGGCGCATGTAGCGCGGGATGGATAGCCTCGCGCGCGGCTCCGAAAGCCGCGCCAGATCCAGGCCATAAGCCTCCAGAAGCGGCTTAGGATCAATGTTCCGTTCCAGCAGGGCGCTGCTCAGGCTATGAACGAATCCTACCGAAAGGTCGCCAAGGCGCACCCGCTGTCGATTCATGGTCGCTCCGGCAGCCAGAGGTTGTGCATTCGAACCGGCAAGTTGTGGTGATGGTGCATAGGGCGGTGTGGCGATCCAGCCAGATTCCAGGGCAGACCAAGCGAGCGCACTTCTACGCGAGGCAACGCTGATTCCAGCGTGTCGATAAAGCAGGTGGTAGCTGGATCCTCGGGTGCTCCAATGATGGCAATCACCTCGGTATCGGGCGGCGGTCTTCTTTGGTAGCCATCGCAGCCGATCATCACTGCTATGTGGCCGGCCGGCGTTGGTTTGGCCAGCGTTGACGCTTGGGATTCACCGCTGTAGCGACGCTCATAGGTGTTCAGAATCGATTTATATTGCGGCACTTCGACCGGCTCACCGTCAGGTTTGAAGCTCAGGCTGATATGTCGGAGTGGTCCCTTGCCGGTCAGCAGTCGGCCCTGTTCAAGCCGCGGCTCGGGTAGCACGATAGTGCCTGCCACTAGCGTTATGCCGTATTCACGCGCGAGATTGCCGAATATGAATTGATAGTCCTCGGCCATTTGCTGGCCCTTGATCTTAAGCGCTGCTTCGGTTCGGCGGTCGTCTCCCTTGTTGCCCCGCAATGCACGCAGATAATCCCAGGGATTGCTCAGCGCCATCCACTGCATCGCATCACGCAGCGTGCGTGCCTGCTGAACTTCCGGCTTTTCGCCGAGCGCAAAAAGTCCGGTCCCGACGTGTTCAGGCAACACCACCACAGTGCGTGCATTCAGCAGACCTGCGGCGCGGGCCTGATCCAGATACGTGGTGAACTTGAGCGTCAGCCGCTCCCGGCTCTGATAATCAGCCGGCATCAGACGAGCTTCGATTCCAAGCAGATTACCGCGCTGACTTGGCTGCCCTCGGGTTTCGATCGGCAGGGTGCGCAAGTCGGACAGCAAAGGCCCGCTATGACGGTCGCCGGTCCAGTCCAGGTAAATGATCAGGGCGGCTAGCGCGATGAGGATCAGGCCGATGTATTTGCTATGGGGGCGCATGGCGGAGGCATATAAGAGCAGAAGGTTGAGACTAGGCATGAGGAAGTGGATTGCCAAGGGTTTTTGCTCGATCCGGTCATTCAGTTGTGACTTTCGATCATTGAGCGTGCCGGTTGGGCTGTTTATCGTCACTTCACTGCGACCACCGTCCAAAGAGGCGTGGCGATTTTACCGTTGGCCAGAGTGTGCATAGTGCACGTGGCGCCTGATCGAGGAATGAACATGACCGCTTTTCCGCACCTGCTGGCCCCGCTTGATCTCGGCTTCACCACCTTGCGCAACCGCACGCTAATGGGCTCGATGCACACCGGCCTTGAGGAAATGCCCAATGGCTTCGAGCGTATGGCAGCCTTCTTCTCTGAGCGCGCCCGCGGTGGCGTTGGGCTGATCGTCACTGGCGGCGTGGGGCCGAACGAAGAGGGGTCTGTTCGTGCGGGAGCCGCCAAACTGTCGACTGTTGAAGAAGCAGAAGAACACAAGGTCGTCACCCAGGCGGTGCACGAAGCGGGCGGCAAGATCTGCATGCAGATCCTCCACGCTGGCCGTTATGCCTACAGTCCGCAGCTAGTTGCTCCGAGTGCGATCCAGGCGCCGATCAATCCTTTCACGCCGCGTGAGCTGGATGAAGAGGGTATCGAGAAGCAAATTCGTGACTTCGTCAATTGCGCCAGCCTGGCACAGCAGGCTGGTTACGATGGCGTCGAGATCATGGGGTCGGAGGGGTACTTCATCAATCAGTTTCTGGTGGCCCATACCAACCACCGCACTGATCGCTGGGGCGGCAGCTATGAAAACCGCATGCGCCTCCCGGTGGAAATCGTCCGGCGTGTCAGGGAGGCGGTAGGTCAGGAATTCATCATCATCTATCGTCTGTCGATGCTTGACTTGATGGAAGGCGGCAGCAGTTGGGACGAGGTGGTGGTGTTGGCCAAGGCCATCGAGCAGGCTGGCGCGACGCTAATCAACACCGGAATCGGCTGGCATGAAGCCCGTATCCCGACCATTGCCACCAAGGTGCCCCGTGCTGCTTTCACCAAGGTCACGGCCAAGTTGCGTGGCGAAGTCCGGATTCCGCTAGTCACTACCAATCGAATCAACACGCCGGAGGTTGCCGAGCAGGTGCTGGCCGAAGGCGATGCCGACATGGTTTCCATGGCGCGGCCTTTCCTCGCCGATCCTGACTTCGTCAACAAGGCGGCGGCTGACCGCAGCGACACAATCAATACCTGCATCGGTTGCAACCAGGCCTGCCTGGACCACACCTTCAGCGGAAAGCTGACGACCTGCCTAGTCAATCCGCGGGCTTGCTATGAAACAGAGCTGAATTACATCCCAACCGCCGCGGTGAAGAAAATCGCCGTAGTGGGCGCCGGCCCGGCCGGACTGGCGGCCGCGACCGTAGCGGCGGAGCGCGGCCATCAGGTGACCCTGTTCGATTCGGCGAGTGAAATCGGAGGTCAGTTCAATGTCGCGAAGCGGGTGCCGGGCAAGGAAGAATTCTTCGAGACGCTGCGCTACTTCAACAGCAAGCTACAGAGCACAGGCGTCGAGCTGCGCTTGAACACCCGGGTCAATGCTGCAGAGTTGCTGGCGGGCGGCTATGACGAAATCATGCTTGCCACGGGTATCGCGCCCCGCAAACCCGATATCCCAGGCATTTCCCATCCAATGGTGATCACCTACCTGGACGCGATCCTGCAGCGCAAACCGGTGGGGCAGCGTGTAGCGGTCATCGGTGCTGGCGGCATTGGCTTTGACGTCTCCGAATTCATCACTCACCAGGGGCAATCCACGAGCCTGGACCGCGAAGCGTTCTGGAAGGAGTGGGGGATCGACCTTGGACTCGATGCTCGTGGCGGTGTTGCCGGAATCCAGCCGGCTCCCCACGCTCCCGCGCGACAGGTCTACCTCTTGCAACGCAAGAAATCCAAAGTGGGCAACGGGCTGGGCAAGACTACTGGATGGATTCATCGCACCGGTCTCAAGAACAAGCACGTACAGATGATCAGCGCTGTTGAATACCTCAAGGTGGGCGACGAGGGGCTGCACATCCGCGTAGCCGACGGCGAGCCTCAAGTGCTGCCGGTTGACACCGTGATTGTCTGCGCCGGGCAGGACCCGCTGCGCGAACTGCAGGCCGAGCTGGAGGCGGCCGGCGCCAAGGTGCACCTCATTGGCGGAGCGGATGTCGCGGCCGAGCTTGATGCCAAGCGCGCAATCAATCAGGGCTCGCGCCTCGCGGCTGAAATCTGATCGGGAGCCCCGCTTAGCGGGGCTTTTTTCTGCTTGTAAAAGGAGCTGATATGAGCGCTTCTCCATTGTTGAAACCTGCCGTCGCGGCTTCACTGCAGCGCTGGCACCAGATGATCGAAACCCAGGACCTTAGCCGCCTGACCGAACTGCTGCATCCGCACGCGGTTTTCCGCTCCCCCATGGCCTACAAGCCGTACGAAAGTGCAGCGGCGGTCAACCTGATCCTCAATACCGTGGTGAAGGTATTCGAAGACTTTGCCTACCATCGCGAACTGTTCAGCGCCGATGGGCTGGATGTCGTATTGGAATTCAGCGCCCGGGTGGGGGATAAAGAGATCAAGGGCATTGACATGATCCGCTTCGATGAAGCCGGGCTGATCACTGATTTCGAAGTGATGGTGCGTCCCATGAGCGGACTGCAGGCCCTCGGTGACGAGATGGGGCGGCGTCTGGGGCCTTTGCTTGCCAAGCTGAAAACGTGATCGGGCAGTTGCGACCCTGTCACAGTTTCCCGGCTGCTTTCCGGCGGGAACTGCAGCGCTAGAGTCGCTGCCAACCCAGTCACATCGCCAATGTGGATTTTTACCCTAAACTTGCGCCAACCGTGGGATA
Organism: Stutzerimonas stutzeri; assembly: GCF_024448895.1. Taxonomy (GTDB): domain Bacteria; phylum Pseudomonadota; class Gammaproteobacteria; order Pseudomonadales; family Pseudomonadaceae; genus Stutzerimonas; species Stutzerimonas stutzeri_Q. The sequence continues at coordinate 249,576 of NZ_JAMOIC010000001.1, read as the reverse complement.
GCGGGATATGTTGGACCTAATCCCGGAATCAAAACTGGCCGATCAAAGCCGTTGAGGGTGCGAGCATGCAGATCAAACCACAGACGGTGGAAGCCGTACTGTTCTTCAACGATGGTGGCATCTGCAAGGAAATGCTCTACCCGGAATTCGAGGCCATGCTCGATGGGGTAGTGAGCATGCCCGAATTCGCCGATCAGCAGATGCGCGTCGCTTATGTGCTGGTCAATACCCGGCTGCATATCCGGGCGGCGGTCTTCTTCTATCTCGATTTCAATGAAGACGGCTCAGCCGACAGCGGCTGGAACATTCCGCTGCGCAATCTGGCTGAGCGTACAGGGCGAGGGCCGGATCTGGGGGCAGGGCCCATCCGGCTGGCCTGCCGTAGCCAATGCCCTGTTTCTTGGTACCAGATGCATCTGTGGGATCCGGAACTTGCTCAGGGCAAGAATCATTTCGTCATGCTGCGTGACCGGATCAAACGCAACCAGCTGGGGCTGCTGGTTGAAGATGAAGCGCCGCAAACGGTGCCAACCGAGCGCCTCCAGATGGTAGCGGAGGACACCTGGTACGCAGCTGATCCGACGAAGCAGCCAGCTTCTGCACCGCGACCAGAACAATTCGAGCAAGACCAGCGCCTCAAGGCAGCTCAGTTGATAAAGCAGCAGCGGCTGCGTATCGCCAGTCTGGAACAGCAGCGGGAAACGGACATCAGCAGGCTTCGTGAGTTGGCCGCACAGCAGCAGGCTAAATTACGCGAGGAGGTCGCTCAGTTATGCACCGAGCTGACTATCAAGGATCAACGCATCGCAGAGCTGCAGTTGGAACTGGAAGGCCAGGCCGAGGGCTTTCAGAAGAACCGCGAAGAGATGAGTCGCCAACTGCGCGCTCTAGAACAGAACAGTCGTATCGAAGCCGATGCCGCGCGTGCGCAGTTCGACGAGGAACTCCAGCGGCAAGTGGCGGCGGCCGTAGCTGAGTACAAGGAGCAGGTGTCCATCCGGGATGTCGAGCTCGCTTACCGGAACGAGCTCGACAGCCAGCTGCAGGAAGAGATCGAACAGCTACAGAAACAACGTGATGCGCTCATGGACCAGAGCGGTGAGCGGATGCTTGAGCGTTTGTCGTCCCTGGGGATGACGTTCATGGTTTACCACCCAGGGGCCGGCCATCTGACTATTCCGCTTCAGGATATGGCCCGCTATCAGCAAAAACCGTTGGCTTACGCAGCTGCCAAATGTGGCGTATCGGAAGAGCAGTACGAGCTTTGGGTGCAGCACTATCGGCAGCCGGTATGTATCGCTACGTTAACCAGCGGAGAGCGCTGCAACATGCCGCTGGACAAGGTCGAGGCGCCGGCCCGCTTCGTCATTGGTGAGTCCAATTGTTGCGCCAGACACCGATCGCTGGATCGGCTCCGAACCGGCAGTTGATGTCCTTGCTTCCACCTTCGTTGTTTTCTCCACCATTAACCTCCGCTTCGCTGCAAATTGTCGACCTGCCCTGGCTACGGGCAGCAGAGGTGCAGCTTGCTGTGCTGCGGCTGGATCTCATCGATCCGGCGTTGTCTGGCAATAAATGGTTCAAGCTGACTCATCACATGGAGGCCGCCGTCGCCGAGCGTGCGTCCGGCCTGCTCAGCCTCGGCGGCCCGCACTCTAATCACCTGCACGCCCTGGCCGCCGCAGCGGCTCGCTACGGCTTTACCAGCGTCGGCCTGCTGCGCGGCCATTCGCAGCGTACGCCGACCGTTGAGGACCTTGAGCGGCTCGGCATGCAGCTGCATTGGCTGGGCTACGGTGGATACCGGGAGCGTCATCAGAACGGATTCTTCGACACATGGCGCGAGCGCTATCCCGATCATTATTGCGTGCCCGAGGGCGGCGGCGGTCTCGCCGGAGCATTGGGCTGTGCCCCTCTGGTTGCCTATGTGCAGGAACAGCTCGCGACCCTTGACTGGGCCGACCATGACGGTTGGTGGCTGGCTGCGGGAACAGGTACGACACTGGCCGGGCTGGTGATCGGTGAGGCCGAGCAGGGCGCGCACCGGGTCTATGGCGCGCTGGCCGGGCCGCCATCTCATGGTGTTGGTGAAGAGATCAATCGGCTAACCCGCGAAGCTGGGATTACTTGTCCCAACTATCAGTTGATAGACGCCAGTCGCGCAGGATTTGGCCGTTTCGATGCCGATGTCGCGAGATTCATCGTTGAAACCGAAGCGGCCATCCAGCTGCCTCTGGAGCCGGTTTATACAGCCAAAGCAATGATGGCATTGCGCCTTTATGTGGAGGGCGAGTATTTTCCGCATGGCGCGCGGCTCATCTTCGTGCACACCGGTGGCCTACAAGGTCGGCGGGCTGCCCAGTCGCAGCTGGACGAGCTGCTGCGCTGACCGCTCCATTCTCTGGGAACCATGGATGAACAAGCCGCTGCTCCCCGCTCAGCTAAGCAGTCTGACCCCGCTTAACGTACTCTCCCCGCGCCGTCTGCAGTCACTCAGGGATCAGCTGATTCCACGGCCGCTGCTTGCCGGCGAGCTGCTTTTTCAGAGCGACGACGGCGGGCTCAGCTACTTTCTGCTCGCCGGTGCGCTGTCGCTGCGAGGGCCCGATGGAGAACAGCGCCGGTTGGCTGCCGGCTCACCTGAGAGCTGCCACGCCATCATCGCCGGGCCAAGAGTCAGCGAGGCGCGGGCACTGGAAGACTCCAGTGTTCTGATCATCGATGGTGTCCGGCTGGATCGCCTGTTGTCCTGGCAGCAGGCAAACGCCGATCTGCTTCTTGAGCTGGCTACTGCTGGCGAGTTGACCGATTGGCTCGAAGAACTGCTGGAGAATCCGCTGTTCGCCAAGGTGCCGACCGAGAATGTCCGCACGATGCTGAACAGGCTCCAATTGATGGATGTCCCGAGCGGCCACGTGCTGCTCCGCGAAGGCGACGCGGGTGATTGCTGCTACTTTCTCAAGAGCGGCCGTGCCGAGGTGGTGATCGGCATTGGCAGCGACGAACAGGTGGTCGCGGAACTGGGAGTAGGTGCCTGCTTCGGTGAGGAGGCCCTGCTTTCGGAGCGCCCTCGCAACGCCACGGTGACTTTGATCGAGGATGCCTGCGTGCTGCGCCTGGCGCGGCAGGACTTTCTCGCACTGCTTCGCGCGCCGGTGGTGAACGAGCTGGATCTGGTCCGCGCCAATCAGCTGATCGCCGAGGGCGCGCAATGGCTTGATGTACGGCTGCTCGACGAGTACCAGCGTGGCCATGCATTCGAGGCCTTGAACATGCCGCTTCATCTGTTACGGCTGAAGTCGCGGCTTCTGCGGCCAGACCGCATTTACCTGTGTTACTGCGATAGCAGCAAACGCAGCGCGAGCGCCGTTTTTCTTCTGACGCAACTGGGTTTCACTGCTTACCCCCTGCGCGATGGGCTCGAGGCGCTACCGGCCGCAGCCTATGCCGCGCTTATTTCGGAGACGGGAAGGGGATACCTCGCGCGTTCGGGTGGACGCACCGAACTCAGTGGCTGAGGCCGTCATGAAGCTGCTGTGCTGATCAAAGAAGAGCGGCCAATGCCCATCCAGCGATGCCGCCTGCCAATACGACCAGCCACGGCGGCAGCTTCCAGACCATCAGCGCCACTAGCGCGATCATCGCCAGCGTGAAATCGCCAGGCCCGAATATAGCGCTGGTCCAGACCGGATCGTAAAGCGCCGCGAGCAGCAGGCCCACCACCGCAGCATTCACACCTGCCAGGGCTGCCTGCACTCGGCTATTGGCGCGCAGCCTGTCCCAGAACGGCATAACGCCAAACACCAGCAGGAACGAGGGAATGAATACTGCGACAAGGCAAAGACCGGCGCTCAGCAGGCTCTTTGCTCCTTCATTCATCGACGCCCCAAGAAAGGCAGAAAAGGTGAACAGCGGCCCCGGGACCGCCTGCGCAGCGCCATAACCGGCGAGAAAGGTGTCATTGCTCACCCATCCGTTTGGCACGACTTCCGCCTGCAGCAGAGGCAGTACTACGTGCCCGCCGCCAAAAACCAGTGCTCCCACCCGATAAAAGGTGTCCAGCAAGGCTAGCCCGTGGCTGTCAGAGCCGGCAGCCAAGGCGGGAAGCGCGATCAATAGCGCAAAGAACACCAGCAGGAACAGGGTTGCGGCCAGCCTCCCGCCAGCCTGAGCTGGATGCGTGACAGGCGGCTCGATCGACGGGCGAAACAGTAACAGTCCGATCATGCCGGCCACGACAATCACACCGAGCTGAGCCCATGCATTGGGCAGCATCAGTACGGCGCAGGCAGCGACCAGCGCGATGGTTATGCGCGTGCCGTCCGTGCACAGATTTCTGGCCATCCCCCATACCGCTTGAGCCACTACCGCCACCGCGACGATTTTCAATCCATGCAGGAGACCCTCTGGCACGGCATCGCCCCAACTGGCGATACCCAGCGCGAACAGCGCCAGCGCGATAGCGGAGGGCAGGGTAAAACCGGCCCACGCGGCCAGCGACCCGCCGTAGCCACCGCGCATGAGGCCGACAGCGATCCCCACCTGACTACTGGCGGGGCCAGGGAGAAACTGACAGAGGGCGACCAGATCGGCATACCGCGCTTCATCCAGCCAACGCCGGCGATTGACGAACTCTTCGCGAAAGTAGCCAAGGTGTGCCACAGGGCCACCGAAAGAGGTCAGGCCCAGGCGAAGGAAGACCATGAAGATCGCCCAGATGCTGGAACGCTTGGGCTGTTCTGAAACCTGAGTAGCTGAGGGCATCTTGGAACTTCTGTTATGCGAAAGGCGCGCTGACGCGACAGTGTGCAATGTGGGCATGACAGTTTGAAGGGCGCGTCGCGGATGTTTAACCGGGCCAGCTATCGGGGACGACGAACAGGCGTTCGTGCTCGACCCATCGGCCACGCGCTCCAGGCTCGACACGAGCCAGCAGCCGCGCATGTTTTCCATCGGCTTCGCTGACCCAGCGCTCGACGTCATCAGACTGCCAGATCTGACCAGGTTCAAGCTGAGCAGGCGCGAGCCAGGCTTGCCGTGGCAGCGGCTGCCAGCGTGCCTCGTTCCGCTGGAAGGAGTGAGTCCATGCATGCTGTCGCAGCCAGCCGCCGCTGAGGTGATCCGGGTTGGCACCCATCGGCGATTCACAGCCGGAAGGCCACGGCTGGCATAGGTAGCCTCCCAGCCAGAGCGCGCTGTCGATCTCGCGACAGGTCAGTTCACTCAGCAACGTCCTGGCGTGATCGGTCGAGGAAAGCCGCAGCTGATGCTCGCAAAGACGCTTCAGCTTGATGTCCAGCCGGTCATGGCTGCCCGGTCCCAGCCAGTGATCGTGACGGCGCCTGTCACCGGCTTCCAGCCCCAGATAGAACTTCACGGCCAGTTCGACATGGTGGACACCATCGGCATCAAGAAGGATCAGGTCCAGCTCGCCCAGCGTATGGCCGCCATCCCGGATCGGCAGGTTGGCAACCAGCACATCGACATCCGGCGCTTGCCCCACCGCGAATTGCCACAAGCGTTCGTAATACAGGCCCAGCCGGCGGATGCTGTGTTGCGCCAGCCAGGTCTCCAGCACGGTCGGCTGGCTATCGTGTGACAGCAACCAGTCAGCCAGTTCGCCGGGGCGCGACGCCCACCGGCTGGCCGCCAGAGGATGGCGCTGCGGTGAAGGCGTGTCGCTCAACAGCGGCGGAGACAACAGCACCCAGGCGAGATCGCGCACCTGAGGGTGCAGCAATCTGGGCAGCAATTCGGCAAGCAGAGGAAGGCTCATGCAACAAGCATAGACGGGATGGTTTGCCGCTACTTCTGCGTTTCACCCATAATCCGGGCGCTGCGCCCGCACGGGGATCACAGGTCGAGCGAGGCGTTGAACTCAAACACGCCCGTGTGACACCAACCTAGTGCCTGTTATGTACCGCCCTGGCTGCAATTCAACACCAGCCCGTCCGTTACCAGCCACGCTATCAGGGAGCTTCAATGGACCAGTTCCGTAACATCGGCATCATCGGCCGCCTAGGCAGTTCCCAGGTGTTGGATACCATTCGCCGGTTGAAGAAATTCCTCGTGGAGCGCCATCTGCACGTCATTCTCGAGGAACACATCGCCGAAGTGCTGCCTGGTCACGGCATGCAAACCTCTTCCCGGCAACGTTTGGGCGATTCTTGCGATCTGGTGATCGTAGTCGGCGGCGACGGCAGTCTGCTGGGGGCGGCCCGCGCGCTGGCTAAACATCGGGTGCCGGTTCTGGGTATCAACCGCGGCAGCCTGGGCTTTCTCACCGACATTCGCCCGGATGAACTGGAAGAAAAGGTCGCCGAAGTGCTCAGCGGCCAGTACACGCTGGAAAATAGGTTCCTGCTCGAAGCGCAGGTGCGACGCTTCGAAGAGTCGATTGGCGAGGGGGACGCCCTCAACGATGTGGTGTTGCATCCCGGCAAGTCCACCCGAATGATAGAGTTCGAGCTGTACATCGACGGCCAATTCGTCTGCAGCCAGAAGGCCGACGGCCTTATCATCGCGACCCCCACGGGCTCCACTGCGTATTCGCTATCGGCGGGCGGGCCGATCATGCATCCACGGCTGGATGCCATCGTCGTCGTACCGATGTATCCGCACACGCTGTCCAGCCGGCCGATCGTGGTCGATGGAAACAGCGAGCTGAAGATCGTTGTCTCACCGAACATGCAGATCTATCCGCAAGTTTCCTGTGACGGCCAGAACCATTTCACCTGTGCGCCGGGCGATACCGTTACGGTGCGCAAGAAGCCGCAGAAACTTCACCTGATTCACCCGCTTGACCACAACTACTACGAGGTCTGCCGCACCAAGCTTGGTTGGGGTAGCCGCCTCGGTGGAGGGGAATAGTGATCGTCGATCCGGAGCGTAGCTACGACCTCATCGGGGACGTGCACGGTTGCGCCCATACGCTGGCTCACCTGCTCGAGCAACTGGGCTACCGTCAGCACGGCGAGGTGTGGCGCCATCCGCGGCGGCAGGTGATCTTTCTTGGCGACATCATCGACCGTGGTCCGCGCATCCGTGAATCGCTGCACCTTGTTCACGCAATGGTGGACGCCGGGCAGGCCCACTGCATCATGGGCAATCATGAATTCAATGCGCTGGGCTGGCACACACCGGCGCCGCCCGAGAGCGGCAAGACCTTCGTCCGCGAACATACGCCGCGCTACGCGATGCTGCTGCAGCAGACCTTTCAGCAGTTCGAACAGTACCCACAGGAATGGCAGGCGTTTTGTGAGTGGTTCATGGAGTTGCCGTTGTTTCTCGAAAGTGAGCGATTCCGTGTGGTTCACGCCTGCTGGGACAACGCGGTGATCGACCAGCTACGCCAACGCCTGAGCCATGGCCGTGTCGATGAGGAATTCCTCCGTGATGCTGCGTTTTCCGAAGGCTTTGCAGCGAAAGCGTTGGATCGGCTGTTACGCGGTACCGATATGCCGCTACCGGAAGGGCTCACGCTGACCAGTGCCGAAGGCTTTACCCGGAGCTTTTTCCGTACGAAATTCTGGGAAGAAAATCCCCAGACCTACGGCGACATCGTTTTCCAGCCGGACGGACTGCCAGAAAAAGCTGCGCGGCTGCCGCTGAGCGAGAGTCAGAAAAGTCGTCTGTTTCTCTATGGTCCGTCCGACCCGTTGTTGTTCGTCGGGCATTACTGGCGCAGTGGCGAGCCTGCACCCATTCGCCACAACCTCGCCTGTCTGGACTACAGCGCCGTCAAGTACGGCAAGCTGGTCGCCTATCGGCTCGATCAGGAAACCCGACTCGACCCGGCCAAGTTCGTCTGGGTGAACGTGGAGCGTTAGATGGCTGTTGTAGAGGCGTTACGCCTGCCGTTGGCGGAAGACCTGAGCGGTTTCATTGCCCTGTTGAGGCGCCTGCAAGTGCCTTGCCGGGTGTCGGAGCAGGCTGGCGAGCAGGTTTTGCGGGTGCCGGCAGAAACGGCCGAGCAGGTCCGCGAGCTGTATCAGCGTTTCCCCAATGGCGACGGTGCGGTAGTTGCCGAACAACCTGCGCGCCGCGGCGGTGGATTTATAGCCAGCCTGCGCCGCAGCCCGTTGACGGCCGCCGTGCTGCTGCTGACGCTGATCGCGGCGGCCATCACCATGTTGGGCGACAATTTCGAGACGATCCGCTGGTTCAGCTTCAGTGATTTCCGCATCGAGGGCGACTATGCCTATTTCGCGACGCTCGAACAGACATTGGCCGCAGGGGAGTGGTGGCGGCTGATAACGCCGATCTTCGTGCACTTCGGCTTTCTGCACCTGGCAATGAATTCGATGTGGTATTGGGAGCTCGGGCGGCGCATTGAATATCGTCAAGGCGCGCTGATGTTGCTAGGCCTGACGCTGGTGTTCGGTGCTGTATCCAACGTCGCGCAATACACCTATGGAGGTCCCGGCATCTTCGGCGGGCTATCCGGCGTGTTGTACGGGCTGCTTGGGCACTGTTGGCTGTTCCAGAAACTGTCACCCGACGAGGCCTACCGCCTGCCGCCCGGCGTGGTGGTGCTGATGCTGGTCTGGTTGGTGGTCTGCCTGACGGGCGTGATTGAGGTGGTGAGTTTCGGCGCCTTGGCAATCGCCAATGCGGCCCATGTCGGCGGGCTGGTTGCCGGCTGCATCACCGGTATCCTCGGCGGGTTGCTGTCTCGGCGCAGGGCCACCGCCTAGTGCCATACAGCGGCTGCTTGGTTTTCCCTAAAACGGCTCCGCTCGGTAGAATGCGCGCTCGTTTCCCCGGGAGCCGGTCATGTCGTCTTTTATCGAAGCCATCGAAAACATCACGCCTGAAATCTACGAAAGCCTTAAAACCGCCGTCGAACTGGGTAAATGGAGCGACGGCCGCAAGCTAACGCCTGAGCAGAAAGAAACCTGCCTCGGCGCGATGATTGCCTGGGAGATGAAGAATCTGCCGGAAGAGCAGCGCACCGGCTACATGGGCGGCCAGGAATGCGCCTCCAAGAGCAAGAACAAGGCGCCAATCGACACCAGCCTGTTCTCCCCGGCATCCGGGACGCGGCACTAATGCTCGAATTGGGACGTGGCGCTCTGAGCAAGATGTCGATTCAGCTGGGCGAGCAGGCCCAGTATTCGTTTCGCCTGAACGACACCTTGGTGGCCGTCAATCCGCTTATCGGCAAGACGGTTCGGCTTGAATACCTGGGCGCCATCCATTGCAGCCATTGTGGTCGCAAGACCAACAAGAGCTTCAGCCAGGGCTATTGCTACCCCTGCTTCAAGAAGCTGCCGCAGTGCGACGTCTGCATCATGAGTCCGGAAAAATGCCACCACGACTTCGGCACTTGCCGCGATCCGCAGTGGGGCATGGACTTCTGCATGACCGACCACGTGGTTTATCTGGCGAACTCGTCTGGCATCAAGGTCGGCATCACCCGCGCTACGCAGTTACCGACCCGCTGGCTCGATCAGGGTGCCAGTCAGGCGCTGCCGATCATGCGTGTCGCGACTCGCCAGCAGTCCGGCATGGTCGAAGACCTGTTGCGCAGTCAGGTCGCTGACCGCACCAACTGGCGCGCGCTGCTCAAGGGCGATGCCGAGCCCATTGACCTGATCGAGATGCGCGAACGGATTTTCGATGCGTGCGCCGAGGGGCTGCGCGACCTGCAACAGCGCTATGGGTTACAGGCGATCCAGCCAATGGCGGACGCCGAGGTGCTTGAAATCCGCTACCCCGTAGAAGCCTATCCAACCAAGGTCGTCAGTCTGGATTTGGAAAAGACCCCAGTCGTGGAAGGCACCCTGCGCGGCATCAAGGGTCAATATTTGATCCTGGATACGGGCGTTATCAACATCCGCAAGTTCACGTCCTATCAGATAGCTGCAAGCAGCGCGCCGTAGGGTGGATCACGCTTCACCGCTCCACGGGTGGCCAGCCACCAGAATGAACAGAGGCAAATGATTGGTGGATGTAGAAAGCGACATCCCCCTACAGATCGATCACGCAGTTGTTGGCTGGATCACCCGTTACGATCCGCCAGACGAATGCTATTCAATTGCAGCTTCTGGCTCGCCGCTTGAAGCTGCCTCGAAGAGGCCTTACCGATGCGCACCGAACAACCGAAAGTCATTCATCTCAAGGACTATCAGGCTCCGGATTACCTGATCGATGAAACCCACCTGACCTTCGAGCTTTACGAGGACCGAACGCTGGTCCATGCGCAGTTGGTAATGCGGAGAAATCCAGACGCTGGTGCCGGTTTGCCGCCTTTACAGCTGGACGGCCAGGACCTCGAACTGATCTCCCTTGCGTTGAACGACCGCCAGCTTGGCCTGGGTGACTACCAGATCGCCGAGGAAAGCCTGACCCTACAACCCGATGCCGCCAGCTTCACGCTGGACAGCACCGTGGTGATCCACCCGGAAAGTAACACCGCGCTCGAAGGCCTCTACAAGTCCGGCGGCATGTTCTGCACCCAATGCGAGGCCGAGGGCTTCCGCAAGATTACCTACTACCTCGACCGCCCGGATGTGATGAGCAAGTTCACCACCACGGTCAGCGCCGAGAAGCATGCCTATCCGATCCTGCTGTCCAACGGCAACCCGATCGCCAGCGGCGAGGAAGATGACGGCCGTCACTGGACGACCTGGGAAGACCCGTTCAAGAAGCCTGCCTATCTGTTTGCATTGGTGGCCGGGGATCTCTGGTGCGTCGAAGACAGCTTCACCACCATGAGCAGTCGTAACGTGGCGTTGCGCATCTATGTCGAGCCGGAAAACATCGACAAGTGCCAGCACGCCATGGACAGCCTGAAGAAGTCGATGAAGTGGGATGAAGAAGCCTATGGTCGCGAGTACGACCTGGACATCTTCATGATCGTCGCGGTCAACGACTTCAACATGGGTGCCATGGAGAACAAGGGTCTCAACATCTTCAACTCCAGCGCTGTACTGGCGCGTGCTGAAACCGCCACCGACGCCGCTCACCAGCGCGTCGAGGCGATCGTTGCCCACGAATACTTCCACAACTGGACCGGCAACCGCGTGACCTGCCGCGACTGGTTCCAGCTGTCATTGAAGGAAGGCTTCACCGTCTTCCGCGATGCGCAGTTCAGCGCTGACATGAACTCACCGACCGTCAAGCGCGTCGAGGACGTCTCTTACCTGCGTACGCACCAGTTCGCCGAAGATGCCGGCCCGATGGCGCATTCGGTGCGCCCGGAATCCTTCATCGAGATCTCCAACTTCTACACCCTGACCGTGTACGAAAAGGGCGCAGAAGTGGTGCGCATGATCCAGACGCTGCTGGGTGAAGAGGGCTTCCGCAAGGGCAGCGACCTCTACTTCGAGCGCCATGACGGCCAGGCCGTGACTGTCGATGACTTCGTCAAGGCCATGGAAGACGCCAACGGCGCGGACCTGACACAGTTCAAGCGCTGGTACAGCCAGGCCGGCACGCCGCGCCTGGCCGTCAGCGAGCAATACGATGCCGCGGGCAAGACCTACAGCCTGACGTTCCGCCAGAGCTGCCCGCCGACGCCGGGCCAGAGCGAAAAGCTTGCGTTCGTCATTCCGGTTTCGCTGGGCCTGTTGGATGGCCAGGGCAACGAGATTGCGCTGCGCCTGCAAGGCGAAGGTGCTGCGGTTGGCAATACTCGCGTACTGGCGGTCGATCAACCCGAGCAGACCTTCACCTTCGTTGACGTTCCCGAGCAGCCGCTGCCGTCACTGCTACGAGGCTTCTCCGCGCCGGTAAAACTGGACTTTCCCTATAGCCGTGATCAGCTGATGTTCCTGATGCAGCATGATTCCGACGGTTTCAACCGCTGGGAGGCCGGTCAGCAGTTGTCGGTGCAGGTGCTGCAGGAAATGGTCGCGCAGCATCAGCGCGGCGAAGCGCTGCAGCTCGATGAACGCCTGGTCGCAGCGCTGCGCAGCCAGCTCGAGGATGAAAGCCTCGATCCGTCGATGGTGGCCGAGATGCTTTCGCTGCCTAGCGAGGCTTACCTCACTGAGATCAGCGAGGTTGCCGACGTGGATGCCATTCACGCGGCACGCGACTTTGCCCGCCAGGGTATCGCCAGCGCCTTGTTCGATCTGTTCTGGAAGCGTTATCAGGCCAATCGCGAAGTGTCTCGGCAGACACCCTATGTCGCCGAGGCGGGGCACTTCGCCCGTCGCGCCCTGCAGAACATCTCGCTGTCTTACCTGATGCTATGCGGCAAACCTGAAGTGGTTGCAGCCTGCGTCGAGCAGTTCGAAGAAGCCGACAACATGACCGAGCGCCTGACTGCACTCGCCGTGCTGGTCAATTCGGGCTTCGAGGCCGAGCGTGACAAGGCATTGACTTCGTTCGCCGAGCACTTCAAGGACAACCCGCTGGTCATGGATCAGTGGTTCAGCGTACAGGCCGGCAACACTCAGCCGGGCGGATTGGAACGCGTGCAGCAGCTGATGCAGCACTCGGCGTTCACGTTGAAAAACCCGAACAAGGTGCGTGCGCTGATCGGCGCCTTCGCTAATCAGAATCTGCTCAACTTCCATCGAGCGGATGGTGCTGGCTATCGATTCCTGGCCGATCAGGTCATCGTGCTGAACAAGCTCAACCCGCAGATCGCATCGCGGCTGCTGGCGCCGTTGACGCGCTGGCGCAAGTACGACACCAGCCGTCAGGCGCTGATGAAGGCCGAACTAGAGCGGATTCTGGCTGCCGGCGAGCTTTCGAGCGATGTCTACGAGGTGGTCAGCAAGAGTCTTGCCTGATGGGTGACGCGCGCTGAGATCAGCCGGTCAGTAACGAGAAATCCCGCGCACCGCCGCGGGATTTTTTTCTATTTTCATGGGTTGCACGATGATTTTACGTGGCATCTGGAAACGGCTTCTAAGCCCCGTGCCATAAGGCGTACCTATCAGGCAACATCAATCAGCCATGTTTAACAAAACATAACGTCCAGGCAATTGCCGCCGCTTTCGAAAGCCCTATAGCATGGCTTCGCCTGTCTCCATACGCAGGCCCTACCTAATAAAAATAAAGGGGGTATGTATGAGTGAGCCCGTCATGTGGCGCACACCGGTTGGCCGCGCGGAAAAAAAGTCCCGCACGCCGATGTCTAGCAGTCAATCGCCGCTGGCAAGAACGCTCTCGCTCTGCAGTGTTCTATCCATCCTTCTTTTTGCAGCCGTTCCGGCCCAGGCACAAAGCCCTGCCGAGCCAGGCGTGCGCCACGCGCTGGAATCACAGAAAGCCGCCTCTACCTTGCTCCTGGACATCGCGTATGCCGGCAAGCGTCTGGTTGCCGTCGGCGATCGTGGACACATTCTCTATTCCGATGACGGCGGCAGCAGCTGGACGCAGGCCAAGGTGCCGACTCGGCAATTGCTTACAGCCGTATCCTTTGCCGATGAAAAGCACGGTTGGGCCGTTGGCCATGATGCGCTGATCCTGGCTACCAGCGATGGCGGCCAGACCTGGACACAGCAATACGAGAACCGTGAGGGCGAAGTACCGCTGCTCGATGTGTGGTTCGAGAATGCTCAGCATGGTTTTGCCACCGGTGCTTACGGCGTGCTGCTGGAAACCACTGATGGGCAGAACTGGGAGGATGTCACTGATCGCCTCGACAACGAGGACGGTTCCCACCTCAATGCCATTGCCGAGATCAACGGCTCCGGCCTGTTCATCGTAGGTGAAATGGGCGGCATGTTCCGATCCCCCGACATGGGTGAGACCTGGGAGCGTGTCGAGTCTCCCTATCAAGGCTCGTTCTTCGGTGTAGTTGGCGGTACGGAGCCCGGCGTAGTCGTGGCGTTCGGCCTGCGCGGCAATCTGTTCCGTTCTGCCGATTTTGGGGATAGCTGGCAGGCCATTGAACTGCTGGACGATGGTGATGCTGTCGAGTCCGGCCTGGCCGATGGCAATCGGCTTCCAGATGGTCGCATCGTCGTGGTGGGTCACGGCGGCACGGTACTCAGCAGCTCGGATAACGGCCAATCCTTCAAGCTGTTCAGCCGTCCCGATCGGCGCTCGCTGTCAGGCGTGGTCGGCAATCCCAACGGCAATCTGGTGCTGGTAGGGCAGAGCGGCGTCAGGGTCGTCTCGCCAGATGGCGCCAATCTGCCCGTACAACAACAATAAGCCGGAGCCAACATGACCAAGCATCAGCAGAAGCCGGCATCCTTTCTGGAACGCCTGATCTTCAACAATCGACCGGCAGTGATCCTGATCTGCCTGTTGATCAGTGTTTTTCTCTTCTACCAGGCGGCACAGGTTCGCCCGGCGACCAGCTTCGAAAAGATGATCCCGCTGGGGCATCCCTATATTCAGAACATGCTGCAACACCGGGATGACCTGGCCAACCTGGGCAACACCGTGCGGATCTCGGTCGCGGCCAAGGACGGCGACATCTTCTCCAAGGAATACATGGAGACGCTGCGTCAGATCCACGACGAAGTCTTCTACATCCAGGGTGTCGATCGCTCCAACATGAAGTCGCTGTGGAGTCCCAGCGTTCGCTGGACCGAGGTGACGGAGCAGGGCTTCGCCGGTGGTGAAGTGATTCCGCAGACCTACGATGGCTCGCCGGAAAGCCTTGATGATCTGCGCAGCAACATCCTCAAATCCGGACAGATCGGCCGTCTGGTGGCCAACGATTTCAAGTCCAGCATCATCGACGTTCCGCTGATGGAGTCCTATTCGGACCCTGAAGACCGTAGCAAGCAGATTACCCTCGACTATCAGAAGTTCTCCCACGAGCTGGAAGAAAAGATCCGCGACAAGTACAAGGCGCAGAATCCGAACGTCGACATTCACATCATCGGTTTTGCCAAGAAGGTTGGTGACCTGATCGATGGTCTGGTCGGGGTTGTCCTGTTCTTCTTCGTCGCAATCGGCATCACCCTGGCGCTGCTGCTGTGGTTCACCCGCTGCGTCAAGAGCACCATTGCCGTGGTGGTCACCACGCTGATCGCCGTTGCCTGGCAGCTCGGTCTGCTGCATACGCTGGGCTTCGGGCTCGATCCCTATTCGATGCTGGTGCCATTCCTGGTGTTTGCCATCGGTATTTCCCACGGCGTGCAAAAAATCAACGGCATCGCCATGGCCTCGGGTCAGACGGATGATCCTCTGGCGGCCGCACGGATGGCGTTCCGTCAGCTGTTCATTCCAGGCATGGTCGCACTCGCGTCCGATGCCGTCGGCTTCGTGACCCTGCTGCTGATCGATATCGGCGTGATCCGCGAACTGGCCATTGGCGCGTCCTTGGGCGTGGCGGTGATCATCCTGACCAACCTGATCCTGCTGCCGGTTGCGATTTCCTACATGGGTATCAGCCAGCGTGCGGTCAAACAGGCACGTGAGGAAGCCTCGCGCGATCATCCTTTCTGGCGTGCGCTGTCGAACTTCGCCAGCCCTACCGTGGCACCGATCTCCATCGTCATCGCCATGCTCGCTGTTGGGGGCGGCCTGTGGTACGGGCAGAACCTCAAGATCGGTGACCTCGATCAGGGCGCACCCGAGCTGCATCCGGACTCGCGTTACAACCTCGACAATGACTTCGTCATACGGAACTACTCGACCAGCTCCGACGTACTGGTGGTGATGGTCAAGACGGCGCCCGAAGGTTGTGCCCACTACGACACGCTCGCCGCGATGGACGAGCTGATGTGGAAGATGGAAAACACCGCGGGTGTGCAGTCGGCCGTTTCCATGGTCACCGTCGCCCGGCAGAGCATCAAGGGGATGAACGAGGGCAGCCTTAAATGGGAAACCCTGTCGCGTAACCAGTTCGTCCTCAACAGCTCCATTGCGCGCGCCGAAGGCATGTACAACGGCGACTGCTCACTGGCGCCAGTGCTGGTCTTCCTTAACGACCACAAGGCTGAAACGCTGGAGCACGTAGTAGCCGCAGCGCGTGAGTTTGCCGAAGAGAACAACCGTGAAGGGCTCGAGTTCGTGCTGGCGGCCGGTAACGCTGGCATCGAAGCGGCCACCAACGAAGTGATCGCGGCATCGGAAACCACCATGCTGATCGCGGTATACGCAGCGGTGAGCTTCATGTGTCTGCTGACCTTCCGCTCCTTGGCCGCGACGCTCTGCGTGATCCTGCCGCTGGTATTGACCTCAATCCTCGGCAACGCCCTGATGGCCTTCATGGGTATCGGGGTAAAGGTGGCGACACTGCCGGTGATCGCGCTCGGTGTGGGTATCGGTGTCGATTACGGCATCTACATCTACAGCCGTCTGGAGTCTTATCTGCGCCAGGGATTGACGCTGCAGGAAGCCTACTATCAGACGCTGAAGTCCACCGGTAAGGCGGTGATCTTCACCGGTATCTGTCTGGCGATTGGCGTGTTCACCTGGGTGTTCTCGGCAATCAAGTTCCAGGCGGACATGGGCCTGATGCTGACCTTCATGTTCCTCTGGAACATGGTCGGTGCGATCTGGCTGCTCCCAGCACTGGCGCGCTTCCTGATCAAGCCGGAGAAGCTGCGGCAGAAAGGCTGATGGCTAAGTCGTAACAAAAAACCGCGGCCCTTGGGTCGCGGTTTTTTTATGACGTCGAAGTCATTCGTTCGCTTTTCGAGCAGGCGAATGAATTCGCCTCTACTGCCGGATCGCCGGCCGCCGGACCGCCGTTTCGATCTTCAGGCCGTTTGGCTCAATACCTGCGTAACAGCCTGGGCGGCCACTTCGCCGATCACCAGGATCGCTGGACTCTTGAGCTGGAAAGCGGCGGCATCCGTGCACATAGCACCGAGTTGCGAGCGGCATTCGCGTTGTTGGGGGAGGGAGGCGTTCTCGATCATGGCCACCGGAGTGCTTGCTGGCAGGCCACCTTCCATCAGTCCCGTCTGCACCTGATGCAGGCTGCTGACGCCCATGTAGACGACCAGCGTAGTGCCGGTCTTCGCGAGTGCGTGCCACTCGGGGCTGCTGCCGTCCAGGGTGTGCGCAGTGACGAGAGTGACGCCACGGGCAATGCCGCGTTGGGTCAGGGAGATCCCGCATTGGGTCGCACCAGCCAGGCCTGCGGTAATGCCATTGACCAGCTCGACTTCGATACCGCGTTCGGCCAGCCATTCGGCTTCTTCGCCGCCGCGACCGAAAATGCAGGGGTCACCACCTTTGAGGCGCACCACGCATTTGCCCTGACGCGCGTAGCGCAGCATCAGCCGATGGATGAACGCCTGAGGGGTAGAGCGGCAACCGCCGCGCTTGCCCACCGCAATTACCCGGGCATTCGGGCAGTGTTCGAGGATGGCTGGATTGACCAGATCATCGATCAGCACCACCTGTGCTTCGCCCATGGCGCGCACGGCCTTGAGCGTCAGCAGCTCCGGGTCGCCAGGACCTGCACCAACCAGCCAGACTTTTGCGCTCATGTGTTTACCTCTCCTGCTTCTATGATCATCTTGGCGATGCGCTGGCATCGCCTGTCTACCGACGCGTCGCTCAGGCCACCGCCGGTTGCTTCATCAGCAACCGCTTGATTTCTGGTACGCAGGAGCCGCAGCTGGTGCCGCAGCCCAGTTCCTGCTTCAAACCATTCAGATCCAGGCCCCGCTCGATTCCCGCGCAGATCGAGTCCTGGCTGACGTTCATGCAATTGCACAAGGTTTTGCCTGCACGTACTTCCCCGCCCGGCGGGGTGCTCAAGGGCGCAAGCAGCCAGCGGCGTAACGCCTGATCGGCTTTGCCGTCATGCCAGAGCTGCTTGAGCCATTCACGTGCCGCGGTTTCGCCGGAAAGGCTGAGGGCCACGATGCGCCCATCCTCGATGCGTACCCGCTTGCCAACGGCGCGACGCGGGTCGTCGTAAACCAGTACTGGGCCTTCATCCAGTCCCAGCAGTTGCTCGAGCTGCGCCAACTGCGCCCGGCTCGGCGCTTCGTTGCAGGCGGCACGGATGACCAGTGCAGGCCGGTCACGCCCGGTCAGGCTGAAGCTGGCGTAGGCGAACCCCTCGAACAGCGGGCGCAGCGCCTCGAAGCGTTTCTGTACTGAGCCTTCGACGAGGGCGAAAAACTGCCAGGGCAGCTCGACTTTTTCCACCTCGACCCCAGCATGCTTGAGCTCGGGCTGCTTGGAGATTGGATCGAAGTCGGGAAGCGTGAGTTTGTTGACCCCCAGCCCCTTGAGAAACCGGTCGCCCCAATGCATCGGCAGGAAGGCCTGGCCGGGTCGCAAACTGTCGTCCTTTTGCACCGGCAGCAACAATTCGCCCCGGCGGCTGCGGACCTTGACCAGCTGTCCATCGAGCAGGCGGCGACGGCGCATATCGTCGCCGCTCATGCTCAGCAGCGCTTCTTCGACGTGACCGAACAGGCGCGCGGCGGTGCCGGTGCGGCTCATGCCGTGCCAGTGATCACGTAGGCGGCCGGTGTTCAGTGTCAGCGGGAAGCGTGCCTCGCGTTTTTCCTTTGGCGCCTGGTACTGCTCGGCAAGGAAATGTGCGCGGCCATCTTCGGTGGGGAACACGCCGTCACCATAGAGTCGCGGCGTGCCTTGCAGGGCTCCGGCGGGGAAGGGCCACTGCTGCGGGCCGAGCCTGTCGATCAGCGCATGGCTGAGCCCGGACAGATCCAGGTCACGACCCTGAGTCAGCTGTTTGTACTCGTCGAACAGCGCAGCTGGTGCGTCAAAGTCAAACAGGCTGGCCTGGCCCGGACGCATTAGCATTTCCAGGCGACGGGCGAAGTCGCAGGTGATCGACCAGTCAGGACGCGCTTCGCCAGGTGCTGCAATGGCCGAGCGCACATGGCTGACGCGGCGCTCGGAGTTGGTCACGGTGCCTTCCTTCTCGCCCCAGCTGGCGGCGGGTAGCAACAGGTCAGCGTAGCGGCAGGTCTCGGTGGTGAAGAAGGCTTCCTGCACGACCACGAACGGGCAAGCTGCGAGAGCCTCATGAACTTTCCGCTGGTCCGGCATCGATTGCGCGGGATTGGTACAGGCGATCCACAGCGCCTTGATCTTGCCGCTGTGCACGGCGTCGAACAATTCGATCGCTGACAGGCCTGGCGTCTCGGGCAACTCAGGAACGCCCCAGTAGTCCGCTACTTCAGCGCGATGTGACGCGTTACCGGCCTCGCGATGCCCGGGTAGCAGGTTGGAAAGACTGCCCGTCTCACGCCCGCCCATGGCGTTGGGCTGGCCGGTCAGCGAGAAAGGGCCAGCGCCGGGCTTGCCAATCTGGCCCGTGGCAAGGTGCAGGTTGATCAGCGCGCTGTTCTTGGCGCTGCCGGCGGTGGACTGGTTGACACCCATGCACCAGAGCGAGAGAAACGTCGGCGATTGCCCGATCAGCCGTGCACAGGTCTGCAAGGCATCGACGCTGATGCCGCACAGGTCGGCGACCATGGCCGGGCTGTAGTCGCGCACCATGCTTTTCAACGCATCGAAGCCCTCCGTATGAGCGTCGATGAAGCTGCGATCTATCCAGCCTTCCCACATGAGGATATGCAGGATGCCGTGGAACAGCGCGACGTCGGTACCGGGCAGGATCGGCAGGTGCAGGTCCGCCAGATCGCAAGTATCGGTGCGGCGCGGGTCGACCACGATGACCTTCATCTCGGGTCGCGAAGCCTTGGCCTCTTCCAGGCGGCGGAACAGCACCGGGTGGGCGTAGGCCATATTGCTGCCGACGATCAGCAGGCAATCGCTCTGCTCGATGTCTTCGTAGCTGCACGGCGGCGCGTCCGCGCCGAGGCTGCGCTTGTAGCCGACCACGGCGGACGACATGCACAGGCGCGAGTTGGAGTCGATGTTGTTGGTGCCGACCAGTGCGCGGGCCAGCTTGTTGAACGCGTAATAGTCTTCGGTCAGCAGCTGTCCGGAGATGTAGAAGGCCACGCTGTCCGGGCCGTGCTCGGCGATAGTTTCGGCAAACACATTGGCGGCGTGGTCCAGTGCACTGTCCCAGCTGGTGCGTGTGCGGGCCAGGCCTTTGCCCAGACGCAGCTCGGGGTAAAGCGCGCGGGCGTCGAGGTCGCCGGTCAGGTGCAGCGTCGAACCTTTGCTGCAGAGCTTGCCGAAGTTGGCCGGGTGGCTTGGGTCGCCGGCAACATCGAGGATGCGCTCGCCGTCGTGCTCGATCAGCACGCCACAGCCCACGCCGCAATAGCAGCAGGTGGAGGCGGTTGTCTGGCGCATGGCGTCTCCTGACGTCTGATTCATGGTTGGCTCGCCTGCCTGTTGTGAACTCATGCGTATTCGGTTGCGCTGTTCAGCGAAAGCAGCACGCGGCCGTTTTCGACACGCGCTTCATGGCGGTGCGCGCAACCCACATCCGGCGCCACGGCTTCGCCGCTGTCGAGGTTGATCTGCCAGTTGTGCAGCGGGCAGGCGACTTGCTTGCCGAATACGATGCCTTGAGAGAGTGGGCCACCCTTGTGCGGGCAGCGATCATCCAGGGCGAACACTTGATCGTCCGCTGTCCGGAACACCGCAATATCACCCTTGGGCCCAGCGACGATGCGCGCGCCCAGTGGGTTGATCTCGTCCAGTGAGCAGATGTCGAACCATTTCATGGCTGTTTCCTCGCAATTCGGTTGATCAAGCAGCTATTCCGTCGGGGCAACTCATTCGCCCCCATGGCTGAATCGGGCGAATAAATTCGCCCCTACATGGCCGTGATCTGTTCATGGCATCTTCTGGTAACCACGCCGGAGCGCTTCCGTAGGGGCGAATTCATTCGCCCGATGCGCTGTCCAGCCATCTGGGCGAACAAGTCCGCCCCTACACGGACGGTCAAGCGGGCTCGATCTGGGTCAACTGGATCGTTTCGTACTCTTTCTTACGCGACTGCTCGGCAATAACTCTCTTCCAGCCGTCGCCCTCGAAAGTCAGCGAGAACATCAGTCGCTGCGCCAGCGCCTTGCGCCGGGTTTCGTCTTCCAGGACGGCCTTCTTGATGTATTCCAGGCCGACGCGCTGCATGTAGTGCACGGTGCGTTCGAGGTAGAAGCCTTCTTCGCGGTAGAGCTGGAGGAAGGCGAAGCTGTATTCGGCGACGTCCTCGGCGGTCTTGACCTTGACGAAGAATTCACCGGCCTCAGTCTTGATGCCGCCGTTGCCACCGATGTACAGCTCCCAGCCGGAATCGACGCCGATAATGCCGACGTCCTTGATGCCCGACTCAGCGCAGTTGCGCGGGCAGGCGGAGACGGCGAGCTTGACCTTGTGCGGCGAGTACATGCCGAACAGCGCCTTCTCCAGATCGATGCCCAGCCCGGTCGAGTTCTGGGTGCCGAAGCGGCAGAATTCCTGCCCGACACAGGTTTTAACGGTGCGGATGGATTTGCCGTAGGCGTGCCCGTCGGGCATGTCCAGGTCCTGCCAGACTTTGGGCAGGTCGTCCTTCTTGATGCCCAGCAGATCGATGCGCTGCCCGCCGGTGACTTTCACCATGGGCACCTTGTACTTGTCGGCAACGTCAGCGATGCGGCGCAGTTCGGCGGCATTGGTGACGCCGCCGAACATCCGTGGGATAACCGAATAGGTGCCGTCCTTCTGGATATTGGCGTGGGCACGTTCGTTGATGAAGCGCGATTGCGGGTCGTCCTTCGCTTCGCCCGGCCAGGAGGAGATCAGGTAGTAATTCAGTGCCGGGCGGCAGGTGGCGCAACCGTTGGGGGTGCGCCAGTTCATGTAGCTCATCGCCTCCGGAATGCTGATCAGATGGTGGTCGACGATGGCTTTGCGCACTTGGCCGTGGTTGAGGTCGCTGCAGCCACAGATGGCTTTTTCGCTTTTCGGCTTTACATCAGCTGCGCCGCCGACGGTATTCATCAGAATTTGTTCTACCAGACCGGCGCAGGACCCACAGGAGCTGGCGGCCTTGGTGTGCTTTTTCACGTCGTCGACGGAAAACAGACCGTGTTCCTGAATCGCCTTGACGATCTCGCCCTTGCACACGCCATTGCAGCCGCAGACTTCCATGCTGTCCGGCATGGCCATCGCCTTGTTCTGGCCCTGGTGACCGGTGTCGCCGATGGCGCCCTCGCCGAACATCAGGTGGTCACGAATCTCGCTGACGTTGTGGCCTTCGCGGACTTGGCGGAAGTACCAGCCTCCGTCTGCCGTATCGCCGTACAGGCAGGCGCCGACAAGGATGTTGTCCTTGATCACCAACTTTTTGTACACGCCGCCGATTGGGTCGGAGAGGGTGATGGTTTCGGTACCGTCGCCGCCGAGAAAGTCGCCAGCGGAGAACAGATCAATTCCTGTGACTTTCAGCTTGGTCGAGGTAACCGAGCCCAGATAGCGGGAGAAGCCGAGCATCGCCAAGTGGTTAGCGCAAACCTTGGCCTGCTCGAACAGCGGGGCCACCAGCCCATAGGCAGTACCGCGATGATTGGCGCATTCACCGACTGCGTAAACGCGAGGGTCATAGGTTTGCAGGGTGTCGTTGACCAGAATCCCGCGATTGCAAGGAATGCCGGATTTTTCGGCCAGCTCACTGTTGGGGCGGATGCCAGCGGCCATCACCACCAGATCCGCGTCAATCACTTCGTCGTCGGCGAAACGCACGGCGCGGACCCGGCCCCCTTCGTTGCCGATCAGCTCGGCAGTCTGCTTCTGCATCTTGAACGCGAGGCCACGGCTTTCCAGCGCCTGCTGCAACAAGGTGCCGGCGGTCTTGTCGAGCTGGCGCTCCATCGGCCACTCGCCGATGTGCACTACTGTCACGTCCATCCCACGCAGCTTGAGGCCGTTCGCAGCCTCCAACCCCAGCAATCCGCCACCGATGACAACCGCGTGCTTGTGGGTCTTGGCAGCGTCCATCATGGCCTGTGTATCGGCGATGTCGCGATAACCGATCACGCCCTCCAGATCATTGCCGGGGATGGGCAGAATGAACGGGTTGGAACCGGTGGCGATAAGCAGTCGGTCGTACTCGGCCTCGGTGCCGTCCGAGGCGATCACGCGGCGCTTGGCGCGATCAATCTCCACCACCTTGCGGTTGAGCATCAGGCGGATGTTGTTTTCTGCGTACCAATCAAGACTGTTGAGGACGATTTCCTCGAAGGTCTGCTCGCCGGCAAGCACGGGGGAAAGCAGGATGCGGTTGTAGTTGGGATGGGGCTCGGCACCGAAAACCGTGATGTCGTAGAGCTCAGGGGCGAGCTTGAGCAGCTCTTCCAGGGTACGCACCCCGGCCATGCCGTTGCCAATCATCACAAGCTTGAGTTTCTTCATGCCGTTCTCCGCGCCGGGCCTGGCGGTCAGCTGCGCCTGGCCATGCTTTTGAAAATCCAGAAATGAAAAAAGACGTCCCACTGATCTCCCAGTGAGGACGCCTTTGTCCTTGTTTTCCGTATTCGGAGCCGAACCCTCCACGTTGAAGGTCCCGCCTATGTAAGCCTGCTAATGCAGAGGCTGTGCCAACCTGATCGCGGTTCAGCGGCTGGCCGCGGTCAGCCGTAGCGCGCAGGTCGCCCTGTGCAATGTCTTCGTCGCGAAGCCCAGCACTTACGGGCGCTGGCACGGAGCGAACCCCGTACAGGCGCACGTAATGCTGCGCTGTCGTATCGTTTCGCCAAGCCTGCGCAACCGGGCCGAAGCGACTTGCAGCTGCACCCCTATATAGCAAGCTGCGCAGTACTGGTGCGTCGGTGGACTGCTGCGAGTCTTGTTGGTGGGCTTCAGCCAACCATCACGGAGGGGGCCGCGGGCTGCATGGCGAAATTGACCGTTGACAGCCGCCGGCCCGCTTTTCTATTGTTTCGCCCATGCGCCGATTTAGTCAGCTACTTGCGGGGCGCCTGGAGCCACGGCTTCGAAATACCGCTAAAGCGCTGGTTCGGTGTCGCCTCCCACCGCTGCCCAGCGGAATTTTTGAGGCGGAACTTCTCCCAATGAATGCACTACAACGCACCCCTCTACGTTTGGCCCCAATCACAAGTGGGCTGGTCCGCAGCAACCCGAAAATCCTCCTTGGCGGCAGCCATCAACCCTCGCTGTTGCGTTATCTGGATGGCTGGCCGAAGCGCTGGGGCAAGCCACGCGCCTTTCAGGTTCAGTTCACCGGGGCGGATGAATCGCTGGCGCACTTCGCGTCCAACAGTTTCGACCTGGCGGTGATCCAGGCGCCGAGCACAGAACGTCTCGGAGATTGCGTGCGGCAACTGGTTCGCGTTGCACGCCAGGGGCTGATCGTCCGGCGCATGTCGATCTGATCGCGATTCGCTCAGCTGCCTTTCGCCAGCCATACCAGCAGAATCAGATTCAGCAGCAGCGAGAGTAGGGCGAGGCCGCGCCAAACCTTCAAGGGCTCGCGCTCGAGCAAGGGCCGATGAGTTGTGCCGGCACTCAAACGTTCGCCCTGTTCCAGAGTCAGCAGCCACTCCTCCGCGGTTTCGAACCGCTGAGCCGGATCGGCCGCAATAGCGCGCTTGAGCATTTCATCCAGCCACTGCGGCAGGTCGGGGCGATAGCGGCTGGCCGACACCGGAGTGCCGAAGCGCGGACGCTGGAACGCCTCGACCTCGCCGTAGGGATAGTGTCCGGTGAGTAGGTAGTAGAGCGTGACGCCGGCCGCGTAGAGATCCTGCTCGCGGCTTGGTGGTTCGCCGGCGAACGCCTCGGGGGCGATATAGCTCGGCGTGCCCGGTAGAGTGTGTGGCTTATCCGTGGACAAGCCTGGGCAGTACGCGAGGCCGAAATCCAGCAACCGTAGCTCGCCGTCGCCTGCCTGGTGAAGGTTTTCCGGTTTGATGTCGCGGTGCAGGATGTTGCGCCGATGCAGCATGCCCAGCGCACGGATAAGTCGTGGCGCGAGGTGCAACCAGTCAGCTAATTCCAGCGGGCCGTGCTGGCTGAATTGCTGAGCGAGGGTCTGGCCGCTGTATTCGCGCTGCACGTAATACAGGTGCTGACGCTGAGACAAGCCGTGGGTTTCGGGAAAGTGGCGGCCAGCAACACGCCGCAGGAACCATTCTTCCTGCAGCAGTGCCGGCCCGGCGTCGGGTTCATCAGCACGGCTGGGCGGCAAGGTCTTCAGCAACCAGGGCTGACCTTGCTGGTCGCTTACCCGGTAGACCAGCGACTGCCGTGACTCGGCAAGTAACGCCTCTATGGTCCAGCCCTCGAATACCTGGCCGTTTCGCAACCTGGGTGGCAGCGGCCAGTCCGCCAGTTGAGCGAGAGAGTCGGCCAACGCCGCTGGCGGCAGTTCTTCGACACGCAGCAGCAGAGCGCTGGCGTTGTCCTGGCTGCCGGTCTGGTGGGCGAGATTCACCAGCGTTTTGGCCGCGCTGGAAAGATCCGGCTCGGCACGGAGGACATTCTGGATATCGCCCTCGGTAATGCTGGCCCAGACGCCGTCACTGAGCAGCACAAAACATTCGCCAAGACGCAGTTCACCATCGAGGTAGTCCACCACCAGATGCTGGTCCAGGCCCATGGCGCGCTTGAGCACGTGCTGCATGTTCGGCTGTTCCCACACATGGTCTTCGCTGAGGCGCTGCAGCTCACCGTCGAACCAGCGGTAGGCGCGGCCGTCGCCAACATGGGCGAGGGTGAAGCGACGCCCGCGCAGTACTAGTGCGGTCAGGGTGGTGAGCAGTGGCTGGCCGCCGCCGTTTGCCTGCAGCCAGCGGTTGTGAGCAACGAGTAGCCGGTCGAGGGACTGCGCGACGGTCCAGGTTTCCGGCGTCGCATAGTAATCGGTGGCCAACGCCTGCAAGGTAGCTCGAGCGGCGAGGCCGCCATCGGCGCACTGGCTGACGCCGTCGGCAATCGCGAACAGCGAGCCTTTGCTCGCTGCCAGGCCCGGCGTTGGCGTGACGATGCGCAGGGCGTCCTGGTTCTCCTCGCGGGGGCCGGTTGCGGTGGCTTCGCCAAACGACAGCTGCAACGGCATGAGGCAATGCTCCGGTGGCGCGCTAGGGGAAACGGACGGCGGAGGCAGGCCCTATGGCCTACCCATGGTCAGCGTATTCGAACTCAGACGCGCGCAGCGGTCATCGCGGCGGAGCCCCAGGTAGTTCTCCAGCGACGCTTCACACCATAGAGCCCGAACCAAGCCAGTGCACCCAGGCTGGCGAACAGCCAGAGCCCCATCTGATAGTCACCGGTGGCCTGTTTAACTGCACCGAGCCCGGCGGTGAGCAGGAAACCACCGATACCGCCGGCCATACCCACCAACCCTGTCATCACACCGATTTCCTTGTTGAAGCGCTGCGGCACCAACTGGAACACCGCACCGTTGCCCGCGCCAAGGCTGAGCATGGCAACGACGAACAGCGCCAGCGCCGCCGTCGAACTGGGCAGGTTGAAGCCAACCACGAATAGGCACGCCGCGGCGACGGTGTACATGACCAGCAGCGAACGGATTCCGCCGATGCGGTCGGCCAGCGCACCACCCAGTGGCCGCAGCAGGCTGCCGGCAAATACGCAGGCGGCGGTGTAGTAGCCGGCCTTGACCGGATCGAAGGCGTACTGGTCGTGGAAATAGCCAGGCAGGGTGCTCGCCAGCCCGAGAAAGCCGCCAAAGGTCACGCTGTAGAAGAACATGAACCACCAGCTGTCGCGGTCGCCCAAGGCTTTCATGTAATCGGCGAAGGACTTCGGCGCCGGACGGTTTGGGGCATTCTTGGCGACGCTGGCAAAGATGATCAGGGTCAGCACCAGGGGAATCAGCGCCAGCCCGAACACATTGCTCCAGCCAAAGGTGGACGCCAGCACAGGCGCGAACAACGCGGCGAGCACGGTTCCTGAATTGCCCGCCCCGGCGATGCCCATGGCTTTGCCCTGATGCTGCGGGGGATACCACTGGGACGCCAGCGGTAGCGCGACGGCAAAAGAAGCGCCAGCCATGCCGAGGAACAAGCCGAGCAGCAGGGCCTGTTCATAGCTGTGGATGCCATGGACCCAAGCGACGAACAAGGCGGCGATCACTACGATCTGGCCGAACAGCCCGGCGGTCTTGGGAGACGTTCGATCTGCGAGTACGCCCAACACCAGGCGCAGGACCGCACCGGAGAGGATCGGGGTAGCCACCATGAAAGCGCGTTGTTGTGTGGTCAGGCCAAGGTCGGCGGCAATCTGCACGCCCATGGGGCCGAGCACGTACCACACCATGAAGCTCAGATCGAAGTAGAGAAAGGCGGAGAACAACGTCGGCGTGTGGCCGGATTTCCAGAAACTCGTATTCATCGAACACCTCACTAGACAAGTTTTTACCGGCGCGCCAGCTGGCGGTCGGGGAATGCCCCGCTGCCTGGTGGCAGCCTCAAATCCATGCGAGCCATGCCCGCGCCCCTGTTCGTTGGGGCCAAACGAAAAAGGCGCCGCGAACCACCGTCAATCTCAACGGGGCAACGCGACGCCTTTGTCATGTCTGTGAGTAACCGCCTTTGGCTACCTGCCTTGCCTAAGCAGAAGCTGTGCCAAGCGCTAAAGCGGTGGAATCTGGGCTTTGCTGACGTTCGAGACGCGCTGAAACCGGCCTGAAGCGCGCAGCCGTGGTGCGCAGTGCTTCGAAACGGGGCGTATCAGGCGATTCGATTGACCTTGGGGAATTTCGCTTCGAACTCGGTGGGCATCGATACCACGCGGCTTTCCAAATAGTTGTAGAAAACGAAGCCGGACTTGGCCATGGCAATCAATGTGTCGTCAGCCGGGCGTGTAATGCGGAAAGTGATATCGCCACCGTACTTGTTGAAGTCCATAACACCGACTTCGAATTGCAGCACGTCGCGCGCATGCGCCTCGGCTTTATAGGTGGTGGCCAGGTCGGTCACGATGATGCCCCCGCCATCCTTACTGGTTTCGGCGATACCGTAGGCGAACAGAAAACGTGCGCGCGCTTCGGAAATCATCGAGATCATGGAATCGTTGGCCAGATGGTTGCCGGCGTTGATGTCGGTGATGCGTACGGTAAGTTGGGTGGTAAAGCAGAACTGGTCTTCCGGAAATTGCAGGGTCAGGCGGGCCATGGTGATCTCGTGGGCTGAATACTAAGCGCTGGTTTGGCGCGACGTGCGGACGCGGATTGTACGCGTCCGTGCGCCGGCCCCAAGCCGGAACGGTCAGCGGAATATCCCGGTATTTGTTCCACGCCTCAGGCAATGCTGAGGCGAATGCCCCGCAGCCGCTCGTCGATGATCGGTGTGATCAGCGCGTAGCATTCGGCCGGTGCCAGGCTGACCCGTGGTGCGTTGATCAGGTTACGTTCCAGATGTTCGATGAGGTTGCCGAGACTCTTGCCGCCGATAGGGTCGGCCAGGCGCTGGCAGAGGTAGCGCATCTGGATCTGCATATCCAGCGGACAGCGTTCAAAGTTGGCCGCTCGCACTGCCAAGCCGCGCAGACGGCCCAGATCTTCGAGTGCGCGGCAGGCCTCGCACATGCCATTCACTTGCGGGTTGCCCTGGAAGGCCAGACGCAGTTCAAGCACATGAATGCTCTCCAGCAGCTGTTCGATCAGGATGCAATGCGGCTCGAAATCCGCCGGGTTCTGACGAATCTCCTGCCACAAGGCGCGCATCGCAGGCCGGTTCTCTTCTCCCTTCCAGTCGTGCCAGAGCTGGTCGAGGCGAGATGCGACTTCCAGCCGTTGCGCTGCCGCTGCTGCTTCGCGCTGACCGCCGAGGCCGCGGTGCTTCTGCACGAACTGCAGGACCTCCAATGCGTGTTGAAGCGCTTGCACATCGGTTGCGCAGAGCCGTTTGCGATGGCGTTCCGCCGCAACGCGGCTCAGGTGGTTGCCGAGCAATACCAGGCAGGCAGCCAGGGTGAGGGCGATCGATACTTCCATGGTCAGGCTTCCGTTCGGCTGAGGCGGGTGAGGTAGAGCGTCAGGCTGTGCAGCTCTTCGGCCTGGGCGCGCTGGAGCTGGACGCCGGCTCCCACGTAATCGAGCTGTTGGCGAAGCTGGCCGTTGCTGTGTCTTTGCTCTTCGAGCGCCGCATACAGGTGGTCCAGCTCAGCCAGGCTCCGCTGACTGCGCAAAGCCAGCTGATCGAGTTCGGTCGCCAGGGTGCTGCTTTGCTGGCCACTCTGCTCGAGCAGCTGTTTGTGCTGGACGACTTCGGCCTCGACGCGGCGCACGGTGTGTCCGGTGGTGTCGACTACGCGGTAGATGTCCTGGGCGGCGCGGTCGCTGGTCAGTGCCAACTGGCGCACTTCGTCAGCCACAACGGCAAAGCCGCGACCATGGTCACCGGCCCGCGCCGCTTCGATGGAGGCGTTGAGCGCAAGTAGCTGGGTTTGCCTGGCAACCGCCTGGATGCTCAGCGCGGCCTTGCCCACGGCTGCGGTGTCCTGCATCAGCTGACCGACAGCATCGGCCGTTCGCTGCATGCTTTCGCGAACGTCGCTCATGCTGGCACTGACCCGCATGGCGCTGTTGCGCCCGGTCTCGCTTTCACGATGCGTCTCGGCAAATGCCTCCATGGCCTGCTGCCCAAGGGTGCTGACGCGGTCGAGGTTATGACTCAAGTCCTTGCTGGATTCGGTGATCGCCAATACCCGCTGGGCCTGATCGATGCTGCTGTGCTCGGCTGTGCCAGCCATGCGTTCAAGCGCGTCGCTGGCGAACTGCACTTCGCTGCGCAGGCGGGCGTTTCGCAGCGACTGTGCACCGAATGCGGCTACCAGATCCTCCCGCGGATGATCGAGGCCCTGTCGTTTGCGCTGCTGCAAAAGCTGTAAACCCGCCGCCAGGCAGGCAAGGGTGAGCGCCAGCCACTGCTGTTGCCACAGCCCCGCGATACAGGCCGTCGACCAGGCTGCAAGCAGCAGCCAGTCAGTGTGTGGCTTCAAAGCGACAGCGGTCTCGGTCACCCGCGGCGTTTCAATTGCCAGCGGCGTGCTTGTCAATGCTCTGTCCATGGTCATATTTCCGCTCCTGGAGGGCCCTTGTTCAGGCAGCCGGCCGTTGCTGGCGCTGGTAGAGAAACTCCAAGACCTGCGCCCGATAGGCGTGGTACTGGGCGTCATGCGCCAGTGCCATGCGGTCACGCGGGTGCGGCAGCTCTACGCGGAGAAATTCGCCGATGGTTGCCGATGGCCCGTTGGTCATCATCACGATGCGGTCTGAAAGCAGCACGGCCTCGTCGACGTCATGGGTGATCATGATCACAGTGTTTCCAAGGTCCGCATGGATCTCCATCAGCGAGTCCTGCAAGTGCGCGCGGGTCAGCGCATCGAGTGCGCCGAAGGGCTCGTCCATCAGCAGCACCTTGGGCTGCATGGCCAGGGCGCGGGCGATACCGATGCGCTGCTTCATCCCGCCGGAAATCTCGCTTGGGCGCTTTTCACGCGCATGGGTCATGTGCACCAGTTCGAGGTTGTGCTCGATCCATTCGCGCATTTCGCGCTTGCTCTTCTTTCCGTTGAAGACTTGGCGCACCGCCAGTTCGACGTTCTCGTAGCAGGAAAGCCAGGGCAGCAAGCTGTGGTTCTGGAAGACCACGGCGCGTTCAGGGCCGGGCTCGTTGACCTCGCGGCCATCGAGGATCACGCCGCCGGTGGTGGCTTGATAAAGCCCCGCGACGATGTTCAGCACGGTCGACTTGCCGCAGCCGGAGTGGCCGATCAGGGAGACGAATTCGCCCTTGGCGATACGCAGGTTGACGTTCTGCAGCGCGCAATAGAGCCCCTTGTCTGTGGGGAAGCTGATACCGACGCCAGTGAGTTCGAGGTGGGCATTGTTCATGGTGGTTTCCCTCAGCGCAGGTCTGCGTTCTTGTCCCAGCTCACGCGGCGCTGGAGCATCAGCATGATGCGATCCAGGGCGAAGCCGATCAGGCCGATGACGATCACTGCGACCATGATTCGGCCGAGCGAGTTGGAGCTGCCGTTCTGGAACTCGTCCCAGATGAATTTCCCGAGGCCGGGGTTCTGCGCCAGCATTTCCGCGGCAATCAGCACCATCCAACCGGTTGCCAGCGACAGGCGCAGGCCGGTGAAGATCATCGGAATGGCAGCGGGCAGGACGATGCGACGCACATGGCCGAGCGGCGACAGACGCAGCACGCGGCTGACGTTCTGCAGGTCCTTGTCCAGGTTGGCAACGCCCACCGTGGTGTTGATCACCGTGGGCCACAGGCAGCACAGCGCAACGGTCAGCGCCGAGGTGACGAAGGATTTCGCCATCAGCGGGTCGTCACTTACATAAACGGCGCTGACCACCATGGTCACCAGCGGTAGCCAGGCCAGCGGCGATACCGGTTTGAAGATCTGAATCAGCGGATTCATCGCGCTGTACACCGTCTTGCTCAGCCCGCAGACGATGCCCAGCGGCACGGCTATCAGGGAGGCAATCGCGAAGCCGGTCATTACCGTGTAAAGGCTGGTGAAGATCTGCTCGAAGAAAGTCGGCTTGCCGGTGTAGGGGCGGATCTTCACCTCGGCATCTGGGTTCTTGGCCAACTTGGCGGCGTTGCGATCTTCCTGACGCTGATAGAACGCCTCGGCTTTGTCCCGCGACTGGACATGCGCATCGACCAATCCCGTGAACTGCTCGGCTACCTGGCTGGGGCCCGGAAACTGGCCAAGGCTGGTCTGGATGTTGGTTGCCACGAGTTGCCAGAACAGCAGGAAGGCGAAGATGCCCACCAGCGGCATGATGACCTGCGGCAGCCAGCGCTTGAGGCGAGCCTGGCGGCCGGCCCGTAGTGTTTGCTTGATGTTCTGCACGACGGCTGGATTGCTCATCGACGTGTCCTCTCCTAAAGGCGGGAGCCGCGCAGGCTCCCGTAGGCGGAATCAGAGTGTGGTATCGCCTTTCAGGCCGATCGAAAACTGTTCGAGGTACGCGTTGGGCGCGTGCCCGTCATAGGCAATGCCGTCGATGGTGTCGGCCAGCGGCTCGCGTATGCCGTCTTCGTCTGCGGCGGGGAAATCTTCGGCGGTCAGCAGACCGTCTTCGATCAGCGCGGCGGCGGCTTCGCGGTAGATGTCGGGGCGGTAGACCTGCTTGGCGGTCTCCAGATACCAGCTGTCGGGCTTGGCTTCGGCGATCTGGCCCCAGCGGCGCATCTGCGTCAGGTACCAGATGGCGTCGGAGTAGTAGGGGTAGGTCGCGTGGTAGCGGAAGAACACGTTGAAGTCCGGCACTTCACGCTTGTCGCCTTTCTCGAATTCGAAAGTGCCGGTCATGGAGTTGGCGATCACTTTGGCGTCGGCACCGACGTACTCGGGGCGCGAGAGGATCTCCACTGCTTCCTGGCGATTGGCGTTGTTGTCTTCATCGAGCCACTTGCCGGCGCGGATCAGCGCCTTGACCAGGCGCTAGTGGGTTTCCGGGTTCGCCTCGGCCCACGCCTTCGAGACGCCAAAAACCTTCTCGGACATGTTCTTGCGAATCGCATAGTCGGCTACCACCGGCACGCCGATGCCCTTGAACACCGCCTGCTGGTTCCACGGCTCGCCCACGCTGTAGCCATGGATGGTGCCGGCTTCCATTGTCGAAGGCATCTGCGGCGGCGGGGTGACCGAGAGCAGCGCCTGGGCGTCGATCTGGCCGCTGATGTCGCCCTTGTTCGGTGCGTAGTAGCCGGGATGGATACCTCCAGCGGCGAGCCAGTAGCGCAGCTCGTAGTTATGGGTGGATACGGGAAAGACCATGCCCAGGTTGAACGACTTGCCGCTGGCGTTGAGTTGCTCGATCACAGGCTTGAGCGCGTCGGCCTTGATAGGATGCTGCGGCTTGTCATCCACCATTGGCACATGGGGCTTCATCTGTTCCCAGATGGCGTTGGACATGGTGATGGCGTTGCCATTGAGGTCCATGGTGAAGGCGGTGATGATGTCGGCCTTGGTGCCGAATCCGATGGTCGCGCCGATCGGCTGGCCGGAGAGCATGTGGGCGCCGTCCAACTCGCCATCGATGACACGGTCCAGCAAGACCTTCCAGTTCGCCTGGGCTTCGAGCGTGACGTAGAGACCTTCGTCTTCGAAGTAGCCCTTTTCGTAGGCAATCGCCAGCGGCGCCATGTCGGTGAGCTTGATGAAGCCGAGCTTGAGTTCTTCCTTTTCAGGCTCGGCAGCCCAGACAGTCATCGGTACCAATTGCAGCAGGGCGGAACATCCAACGCTGGCCAGGAGCGTTTTCAGCATCGTACGGCGAGTCTTGCGCATGATTCATCCCTCAATCGCGAAACGAAAAAAAGGCGTAACGGACGAACGCTCTGCGTGAGCAGAGCGAGCACCGTTGACGCCTTTGTCAATTCGTCCCGATCACCGCCGTTGGCGACCCGAAGACGTGGTATCGGAGAGATTGCAAGTGGCTTGCCAATTCAGGTTCCACTGAAGGCTTAGCTGGTGAAATACGAGAATTAACCTGACATTACAGTGGGTTACGAGACCCTGCTGAGAAGGCCTGCAAGGGCCATTGGCGTGATGCCTTCCCCCATCACCCACGCCCGGCGCGATTGCCGTGCAGTCTTCGCATCAACTGGCTCCGTTTTGGTTCGCCTGATTGCGGGCGTGGATCGCGTCAGAGAGGTTTTACGCGAGGTCGTGCTGTTCGGCGGGCGAACAAGTTCGCCCCTACAGGGGGACCGAGTGATAGCGGAGCCGAAGTGTCTATAGCGGCCGAATTTATTCGGCCGGGATGCGGGGTCGCTAGAGCAGGGCGGCGAATTGCTGCTCTGGCCACTCGTTCATCACGTGACCTGACCGGTCTCGATCGGCTCGATTGGGCGAACAAGTTCGCCCCTACATGGGAACCGAGTAATAGCGGAGCCGAAGTGTCTGTAGCGGCCGAATTTATTCGGCCAGATTGCGGGGTTCCGTCGGTCGCTGGAGCAGCGCGAATAGCTGCTCTGGCCACTCGTTCATCACGTGACCTGACCGGTCTCGATCGGCTCGATGGGGCGAACAAGTTAGCCCCTACATGGGGACCGAGTGACAGCCGAGCTGCAGTGATCGTAGCGGCCGAATTTATTCGGCCAGGACTTCGCCGATCCTCGGCGGCGTCGCTGAAGCAGTGGTACTAATCACTGGCCCAGCAGATCGTTCATCGCGATGATCTGCTCGGCCACCTGAATCAGTTTCTGCTGCCGGCTCATGGCCTGGCGGCGCATCAGGGTGTAGGCCTCTTCCTCGTTGCAGCTGCGCATCTTCATGAGCATGCCCTTGGCGAGCTCAATGCGCTTGCGCTCGACCAATTGCTGATCACGGGCGTGCAGTTGCGCACGAATCGCCTGATCGCTCTCGAAGCGAGCCATTGCGACATCGAGAATCGGTTTCAGGCGCTGGGCCTGGATGCCTTCGACGATGTAGGCGCTGACGCCTGCACGAATCGCCTGACGCATGGCATCGGGGTTGTTGTCGTCGGTGAACATGACGATGGGTCGTGGTTGGTCGCGGCTGACCATCACCACCTGCTCCATTACGTCGCGGCCGGGTGAGTCGGTATCGATCAGCACGACATCCGGGCGAACGGCCTCGACCCGCTCGGGAAGGTCGATGGTCAGACCGGATTCTTCGATGACCTCGAACCCGGCCTCGATCAGCGCGGTGCGAAGTCGGCCAACCTTGCGTGGCGTGTCGTCAATCAGGAGGACGCGAAGCATGGCTGTCTCCTCTCAGCAAGGCACGGAGGACATGGGGGCATCTGCCAGCGCGTGCAGGGCGAAACTGCGGGCGTAGGCTGCGGGATCGCTGCCATCCCAGTGGCTGCCATCCATCAGCAGGGCGCTGCGCATGAGTGAATCCGGTACTGGAATATTCAGAGCGGAGGCTGCGTCACGATACAGGCTGGTCTGCTGAACACTCTTGGCCACGGCGAGGTAATCCGGATCCTCACGTAACAGGCCCCAGCGCCGGAGCTGGGTCATGAACCACAGGCCGTCGGAGTGGTACGGCATGTTCACTTCGCCATCGCCAAAGAATCGCAGCGGATGTTTATCGAGCCAAGCATGGCCGAGGCCGTCTTCATATTGGCCGAGGAAGCGAGGCTCTATGGCGGTAACCGGCGCATTCACATACTCATGACCGGCGATCAGGTGAGCCGTGCTACGCCGGTTCTCCTGGCTTTGATCGATGAAACGGCTCGCCTCCAGGATCGCCATGATCAGCGCACGAGCAGTGTTTGGGTATTGCTCGACAAAGGCTCGGGTGCAGCCGAGCACCTTCTCAGGATGATCCGGCCAGATGGATTGGCTGGTCGCCAGCGTGAAACCCATGTCGTCCTGGATAGCTTGTGCGCCCCACGGCTCACCGGCACAGAAGCCGTCGATGCGTCGCGCCTGTAGATGAGCAACCATCTGTGAGGGGGGCACCACTAAGGTGCGCACGTCGTTCAGCGGATGGATGCCATATGCTGCCAGGTAGTAGTAAAGCCAGAGGGCATGGGTGCCAGTAGGAAACGTCTGGGCGAGGGTGATCTTTGCACCACTCTGGCGCACGCAGCGACCCAGCGCCTCCGGATCGGTCACGCCCGCCGCCCTGAGTGAACTGGACAGGCTGATGCTCTGGCCGTTTTGTGCCAAACCCATGAGGACTGCCATGTCCACCGGTGGGCTGCCGCCAATGCCCAGGTGGACGGCGTAGATCAGCCCATAGAGGCCGTGGGCAGCGTCCAGCTCACCTTCGATCAGCTTGTCGCGGATGTTCGACCATGACGTCTGCCGGTGCAGGTTCAGCGTCAGGCCATATGGCTGAGCGAAGCCCTGGGTGGCCGCGACGATCAGTGAGGCAGCGTCAGTGAGTGCCATGAACCCGAGGTTGACGACGTGCTTTTCGGGCGCATCGCTGCCAGCGACCCACGCCTGCGGATCGGGGCGGGGAGGGTTGTGGAGATCGGTCATGGAAAAGGAACCTTGTCATGCGGCGCACGCTTGATACATCACGGGCTGCGCTTGTTGATGATGGACAAGCCTGACGAAGCAAGCCACATGCCAAGGATTCTGCATTCGCTTTGCCGTAAGCCCACTCCGCCCGGAAGGTTGCGGCTGATTGCGCGTTAGCGAGGGTAAAGCGGAGGAAGGGTCGTCGCGTCCTGCTCGGTTTCGTCTGACTGGCGCGGCGGAAGTGTGCGAATGGCTTGCCAGAGTGCATCGCCCTGCCAGCGCTGCCCGGTTTCGCTGTAAAGCGCGCCGTTCAAGCCATCCAAGGCGTCGGACAACGGAACGAAGCGCGCGGCCATGTCGGCCAGCGTCTCGGGCTGTTGGCGCGCCCAGGCGTCGAGTGCGTGACGGGTCGCCTGGGTGTCGTTGGCCAGACAGGCACGTTTGAGGTCTTCCAGCAGGCTGCGAGGGGTTGGCCCCGCCTGGACCGTGCGGATCACTGCCGGCTGGCTGCGCGCCCTGAGCCAGAGACCGAAACCAAGCAGCGTCGTCAGCGCGAGCAGCGCACTGCTTAGCTGCCACGGCCACACCGGCCGCTGCTGGGCCTGTGGCAAGAGCGCGTCAGGCTCTTCTACGGCTGGTTGGGTCAGTTCCGGGTTATCCGCCACCTGAAGGATGCGCTCGGGCAGCGTGCTGCGCTCCAGCCTGTCTTCGGTGGTGTTCCACCAGACCAGCTCTACCGCGGGCAGCACGTAGTCGCCTGCCTGCGTCGCCACGAGCGCGTCACGCTGCTCCCGGCTTCCGCTCACTCCAGCGTCAGAGGCGGCGTCGTTCAGGCTCGGTTGATCGGGATATCGACGCAAGCCGGGAACGGTCGATTGCTCCAGCGGGGGCAATTGAGTGCTGGTGAGGCCATCGGCCTTGATCATCAGGCTGCGTGTCAGCGCTTCACCCAGCTGCGCATCCTGAGGCTGGGGGCTCCAGGCTTCGACCAGTGTTACGTCAGTCGCCGGCAGCCAGGGCGCATCTGCTGGGTAGTCAGCCGGCTTGGGCTTGACCTGTAAAGGGATCTCCGGGGATTTGACCTGCGTGGATTTACCGAAACGCGAGCCATAGTAGTCCCCATTCCCGGCAACCGTGGTGGCGCTGAATAGCTGAGCGGGGATGCTCAGCGCGCCGCTTTTCTGCGGGAACACCGCGTAACGGATTTCGATCACCCCATGACGGATGCCGTTGATGTCTTTTTCATAGGTTCGCGGTTCGCCCAGGCGTTCGACCAGTGCATCGCTCATCTGCAAGGGCGAAAGTGTGCTGTCGTCATAGAGCGATACGGAATGGTAGATGCGCAGGGTGAGCACGACCTGCGCTTGTACGTAGACGCTTTCGTGATCGAGGCTGGAATCGATGAATATCGGCGCCAGCTTGTCCCCGTCGTCGATGCCGGACTCGCTGACATTCAGCGTGATCGGCTCGCTGCGCCAGTCGCCCAGTTGCAGCGGCGGTATCACCACGTAACCGGTCTGTCTCGGCTGGAGCGTGATCAGCCACTGTGTGATCGCGCGAGCCTCACCGTTCGTGCCGCCAATCTGATTGGTCTGGCGGGTGCCGAACACCTTGAACAGGCTCTCGAGTGGCTGCAGATCCGGCTTTCCAAAGACCGTTGTGTCAGCTGTTTCGAGCGTCAACTCAACGGTTTCGTCGACGGTCAGCTGGGTGCGATCGACCCGTGCATTCAGTGTTGCAGCGCTTGCCTGAAGGCCGAGCAGGAGCAGCAACACCACAGTCATCAGCCGCATCATCTGTTCGATTCCTGGCGCTTGCGTTGTTCGTATAGAAACTTGCGGCGAAGCAACTCGCCGGGGTTGTCGGGGATCTTGCGCAGCCACTGGTTCATGGCCTGATCCTGCTCGGGATCGAAGGCCGCGTCCTGGGGCAGGGCGAGCGATTCCTCGTTTTCAGCTTGCTCATCTTCATCGATCGAGGCGGGTGCTTCGACAGGTTCTCCACGGGCGTTTTCGTCGTTCGTGCCTGGCTCTTGCTGGCCGGCGGCATCGGGGTCACGTTTCTGTTCAGCTGTCGAATCGGTGCTCGCCGCGCGCGGCTCAGAGGGCTTGGCATCCGTGGGTGCATCCTGGGCCTGCGGCTCATCTGCCGGTGACTCTTGCTCGGCCTGTTGCTGCCGCCGACGCAGGATCTCCTCGACAATGGTCTTGTTGCGCTGCGCAGACTCCAGATCGGGATCAAGCGCCAGGGCTTGCTCGTAGGCTTCGATGGCTGCTTCCAGGTCTTCAGTGCGCGCCAGCGCATTGCCGCGATTGTAGTGATCGGGCGCGGTATCGCCCTTGGCAAACTGCTTTGCCGCTTCGGCAAAGTTCCCGGCCAGGTAGTGGGCATAGCCCTGCCAGCGAGCGTCGTCGAATCGCTCTGCCGCTTCAGCGGGACGTTGGGACTCCAGCAAGCGGATACCTTGCTGATCACCGCGCAGCCAGAAATCCTCCAGGCTCAGCGCACTGGCTGGCTGCGGCATAACGAAGAGCAGCGGCAGGCAGAACAGCCAGCCGCGGCGCCCGGCAAATGCAGCCAGTAACAACAGCGGCAGCAGCAACCAGTAGCCCTGATCGAGCCGGCTGTCGAGTCGGGTCGAATCGTCCTCGTCGAGCAGCTCGCCGCTACGCTCCAGCAAGCCGAGTTTGCGCAGGTCGGCTTCGTCGATGCGCGCCCGCTGGTAACCACCTTCAATGCTGCTGGCGAAACGGCGTAGCGAGGCGTCGTCCAGTCGTGGAATCAGAATGGCCCCGGCAGGGTCCTTGAGGAAGCTGCCATCCTCTCTGGCAATGGGAGCACCCTGCGCTGTACCGACCCCCAGTATCAGCAGACGATGACCGCTGGCCTCGAGCGCCGTGCTGATAGCGCTGCGTTCCTCAGCGGTCAGGCTGCTTCCGATGAGCAGCAAGCGGCCACGTCCATTTGCCCCTCGCTGCAGCAATTCGATGCCGTGCGCTACCGCCAGGTCAGCGCGGTGACCCGCCTCCGGCATCAGGTCGGGTTGCAACGCATCAAGCAGATTTTGCGTGGTGGCAACATCGTTGGTCAGGGGCACCAGCGTATGTGCGCTACCTGCGAAGGCAACCACCGCCGTCTGCGCATCTTGCCGGGCCTGCAATAGATCGAGGATCTTGCGCTTTGCCTGCTCCAGGCGATTGGGGTTGGCGTCTGTGGCGAGCATCGCGGGCGTGGTATCGAGCAGCACGACCAGCGGATCGGCACGCGACACGCTGGGTTGTTCGACAAGCTCCCAACTCGGGCCCAGCAGCGCCAGCGTAGCCACGAGCCAGGCCAGACAGAGCAACAGCCAGGGTCTCCTGCTGTTGCGCAGCTTGCCGCGGGTCAGCAATGCGGTATGGAAGGCTTCAGGCAGGAGGCGTTGCCAGCGTCCGACCTGCCGTTGGCGATGCCAGAGCCGCCACAGAAGCCAGATCGGCAACGGCAGAATCAACAGCCAGTAAGGCCTCAGCAGATGCGGCAGTAGTTCGCTCATCACCGCTTGCCTCGGGTGGCCAGACGCTGCAGCTTGGGGTGCCAGAGGTTGTTCGCGACCAGCATCAGGCTGATCAGCAATGCTGCGGAGAGCGGCCAGACATAAAGTGCGTCGGCAATACGCGCCTGGGTCGGTTGCTGAGCCGCTGGTTCGAGTTCGTCGAGCATGGCGCCAATGTCTTCCAGCTCGCCGCTCGAGCGCGCCCTGAAATATCTGCCGCCTGTTTGATCGGCTATTGCTCGCAACGTCCTTTCGTCCAGCTCGGCGCCTGAGCTGAAGCCGAAGCGCTGAAGGACATTTTCAGCGTCGGCATCGGCCCCGATTCCGATGGTATGGATCTTGATCTTTTCCTGTGCAGCCAGCCGTGCTGCCAGCAGTGGCTCGATCTCGCCGCCGTTGCTGGCGCCGTCAGTGATCAACACCAACACCCGGCTCTCTGCCGGGCGGTCACGCAGGCGTTTGACGGCTAGGCCGATGGCGTCGCCGATTGCGGTGTTGCTCCCGGCAATGCCGATCACGGCCTCATCCAGCCATGTGCGAACGGTCTGGCGGTCGAAGGTTAGCGGTGCCTGGAGGTAGGCATTGCTACCAAACAGAATCAGCCCGACACGATCACCACGCCGCTCGGCGATGAAGTCGCCGAGCAGATGCTTGACCAGCTCCAGACGGCTGATTTCGTCGCCTTGCCATTGCATGTCCGGATAATCCATTGACCCCGAGACATCCACCGCGAGCAGCAGGTCCCGGCCGCTGGTTGGCAACGGCAGCGGTTCGCCAAGCCATTGCGGTCGTGCAGCGGCAAACAGCAACAGCAGCCAGATCACCAGGTACGGAAGCTGTTGTCGCCAGGACGGCAGCGCTACGACTGCCCGACGGCCGACAAGCGTTTCCAGCTCACCGAGAAAGCTGACTTTCAAAGCGGAATCACCGCTATCGGCGGCCGGCAGCACCCAGCGCAAGATCCACGGCAGTGGCAGCAACAGGAAGATCCAGGGCCATGCCAGCTCAAACATGTTTGCGAATCCAGATCTGTATGGATTGCTCGAGCCCCTGGATCGCTTTGTCATCGAGCCTGCATTCGGCCCGGTACACCCCTTCGACCAGTACCATCCAGCGCGTCAGGCCGGCCGCAGGGCAACGACTGTCGAGAAAAGCCAACCAGCCGCGACCACTGAGAGTGTGAGGGTTGTCGCCCGGATAGCGGGTACGGCACAGGCGCTTGAGCAAGCCATTCAATTGCTGCAGCCACTGGTTGGCCGGCTGTCCGCCGTAAGGTTTGTGCAGCTGCGCCAGCTCGTCGAGTGCGGCCTGGCGTTGAGGGTCTATTGCCGCTTCGCTCGGTTGCGTCTGCTCCCGGCGCTTGCGCTGCCAGGGCTTCAAGCGCAGCACGAGCACGATGGCCAGAATCAGTGCGGCAAGGAACCACCAGCCTGGCGCTGGAGGCCAGGCACTTATCGGGGCGGGTGCAATCATGGGTTCAAGCTGGTCGAGCGAACTCATCGAGTCGCTCCGGGATGCTGCACGTTAAGGTGCTCTCGCAGCTGATCGACAAGATCGCGCTGGGTGTCCAACGGCATCAATGGCAGACGAAGCCGGTCAGCCAGGCGCCGCCAGCGAGCCGTGCGTGCTTCGGCTTGCTGGCGATAAGTCTGGCGTACAGACGCGTCATGGCAGTCTAGCTCCAGCCTGGCACCGAACTGGGCAAAGCGCAGCAGGCCGGCAGCGGGCAATGCGTGGTCGAGCGGGTCGTGTACGGGCACCAGCAACAGATCAACATGACGGGCCAGCAGTGTCAGTTGTTGCTCGGCTGCATCACTCAGCGCGCGTTCGTCGCAGATCACCACGGCAAGGCTGCCGGGCCGCAGCGCCTCGCGGGCACGTCTGAGAGCCAGACCAAAGGCCTCCAAATCGACGCTTTGGTCGGTATCAAGGCCAGCGCTGGCACGGGCCAGACGGTCGAGCAGTTGCAGCAGGCTCTGCTTGCTGCGCCGGGGTTTGATCTCATGCAGCTCACCGTGGCCGAAAACCAGCCCGCCGACTCGGTCGTTGTGGCTCAGTGCGGCCCAGCCGACAAGGCTGGCAACGCGGGCGGCGACTACCGATTTGAAGGCCAGCCCGCTACCAAAGAACAAACGGGGGCTCTGCTCCACAAGAATGTAGATGGGCCGCTCGCGCTCTTCGTGAAACAGCTTGGTATGGGGCTCCTGAGTGCGCGCCGTCACTCGCCAGTCGATGGTACGAACGTCGTCTCCGGCCTGGTAGATACGGACCTGATCGAAGTCGACCCCGCGCCCTCGGAGCTTCGAGTGATGCAGGCCAACCAGCGGGCT
The DNA here is from genome assembly GCF_024448895.1 of Stutzerimonas stutzeri. Taxonomy (GTDB): domain Bacteria; phylum Pseudomonadota; class Gammaproteobacteria; order Pseudomonadales; family Pseudomonadaceae; genus Stutzerimonas; species Stutzerimonas stutzeri_Q. The sequence goes on along the minus strand of NZ_JAMOIC010000001.1, from coordinate 207,985 downwards.
GCGGCGGTTCGGGCTGGAGAAAAGAGGGACTTCACGAACCCGATGACGCATGTCGATCAATTCGGCCAGACTCACCTGAACGCCATTGCCTGGCGCTGGCGCAGCATGGCCGGGGGCCGTCGAGGTGGGGGCCATCAGGCCACCGCCACCACATCAAGGATGCGTTGCAATACACGATCCTGGTCGATGCCAGCTGCCTCCGCTTCGAATGACAGAATCAGACGATGGCGTAGCACGTCGAACAGCATAGCCTGGATATCTTCAGGACTGACGAAATCACGACCGGCAAGCCAGGCATGGGCGCGGGCGCAGCGATCCAGCGAGATAGACCCACGCGGGCTTGCGCCATAGGCGATCCACCCAGCCAGCTCGGCGTCGAACTTGGCCGGCGTGCGCGTCGCCATGACCAGCTGCACCAGATACTCCTCAACCGCATCGGCCATGTACAGACCAAGGATTTCCTTGCGCGCGGCGAATATCGCCTGTTGCGACACACGGTGCTCGGGCGGCGTTTCGCCGTTGATGGCCTCGCCTCGGGCCTGTTGAAGGATGCGCCGTTCCACCGAGGCATCGGGAAAACCCAACTTCACGTGTAGCAAAAAGCGGTCGAGCTGCGCCTCGGGGAGCGGGTAGGTGCCTTCCTGTTCGATGGGGTTCTGCGTGGCCATTACGAGAAACAGCGGCGACAGGTCATAGGTGCTTCGGCCGACGCTGACCTGCCGTTCGGCCATGGCCTCGAGCAGAGCCGACTGGACTTTGGCCGGCGCTCTGTTGATTTCGTCGGCGAGCACGAGATTATGAAAGATCGGCCCTTGCTGGAAGACGAAGCTGCCTGTTTCCGGACGATAGATCTCGGTGCCGGTGATGTCCGCCGGGAGTAGATCCGGCGTGAACTGGATGCGGTGAAATTCGGCCTCGATGCCGCCGGCCAGCTCCTTGATAGCCCGAGTCTTGGCCAGACCCGGTGCACCTTCCACCAGCAGATGACCATCGGCGAGCAGGGCAATGAGCAGCCGTTCGATCAGCCGTTCCTGGCCAAGAATCTGGGTTGAAAGAAACTGTCGTAGCGCGACTATCGCTTCACGGTGGTCCATCGCTGAGCTCTTCTGAAGGGGCGTGTCGGGGCGAGTGCCCGACGGGCGTGACTTTAATTCATTTGCCGTTGCACAGGCTATGAGCGGCTCTGCAAGTTCGGTCAGATGTAGCGCTTGCTTGGGGCAGCTGCGAGCGCTTGAAATGGGCGATTCCGGCCTGTGTGGCTGGCGCTTGAGCGGGTTGGGCTAAAGTCTGTAGGCAGGGGCTTCTGATGGCATGGACAAATGTTCGCAATCTTCCTCGGATTAAATGTGACTGCCAGGTCTCGGGGGGCGCCAGATAACCGTAGGGTCGCGTTCAAGCAATCGGTGATCTGCTTAACTGACGTGGAACTTCCACGTTGCGTTGCCAGTCAGCTGCCGCGACTGCCTTAGTCGAATTCCAAGCCAGAATGGAGCGAAAAAATGGCGTTCTTTACAGCTGCCAGCAAAGCCGACTTTCAGCAACAACTGCAAGCGGCACTAGCGCAGCATGTCGACGAAAAACTTCTGCCACAAGTGGGACTTTTCGCCGAGCAATTCTTCGGGATCGTGGCGCTGCCCGAACTCACCGAACGACGCATGACCGACCTAGTAGGCTCGACACTCGCCAGCTGGCGCGTTCTGGAGCGATTCGACCCGGGCAATCCCGAGGTCCACGTTTTCAACCCTGATTATGAAAAGCATGGCTGGCAGTCGACCCACAGTGTGGTCGAAGTGCTGCATCCGGACATGCCGTTTCTCGTCGACTCGGTCCGCATGGAGCTGACCCGCCGCGGTTATGCGATCCACACGCTGCAGAACAGTGTCCTGCAGGTTCGTCGGGACGCGGACGGCAGTCTGGTCGAACTCCTGCCTAAAGGCAGCACGGCCGATGACAGCAAAGCCGAGTCGCTGATCTTCGTGGAGATAGACCGTTGCGCCAGTGCCGCTGCCTTGCGCGAACTGGAGCAATCGTTACTCGGCGTGCTGGCTGAAGTACGCCTGGCCGTGACCGACTTTCCGGCCATGCGGGCCAAGGCGGAAGAGCACCACGCCCGTCTTGGCACGCTGCAGCAGGAGGAGGACGCCCAAGTCGCCGAAAGCATGGATTTCATGCGTTGGCTGGCAGACGATCATTTCACGTTCCTGGGCTACGAAGAGTTCACCGTCGTCGATCAGGGAGAGGGCGGGCGCATCATTTATGACGAGTCTTCGCTGCTCGGCTTGTCGCGCATCTTGCGCACGGGTCTTGAGGAAGACGATCAGCTCATCCCCGCCCCTGCACTGGCTTACCTGCGTGAGCCCTTGCTGCTGTCCTTCGCCAAGGCCGCGACGCCGAGCCGGGTACACCGCCCGGCCTATCCGGATTTCGTGTCGATCCGTCAGTTCGACGAGCAGGGACGTGTTGTCAAGGAATGCCGCTTCCTCGGGCTGTTCACCTCTTCGGTTTACACTCAGAGCGTGCGTCGAATTCCCTACATCCGCAGCAAAGTGGCAGAAGTCGTCAAGCGTTCGCAGTTCGATGATTCGGCGCACCTGGCCAAGGAGCTGACGCAGGTCCTCGAAGTACTGCCGCGCGATGAACTGTTCCAGATGACGCTCGATCAGCTGTTCAACACCGCTATCGCAATCGTGCAAATCCAGGAACGCAACAAACTGCGTCTGTTCATGCGTACCGATCCCTACGGCCGCTTCTGCTATTGCCTGGCCTACGTACCGCGCGACAGCTACTCGACCGAGACCCGCTTGCGTATCCAGCAGGTACTGGTGGATCGTCTGGAAGCCAGCGGCTGTGAGTTCTCGACGTATTTCTCCGAGTCCGTGCTGATCCGGGTGCAATTCATTCTGCGTCTGGATCCAAACAAGCAGGTGTCGTTCGATCCGGTGCAACTGGAAAACGAAGTGGTTCAGGCCTGCCGGACCTGGCAGGACGATTACACCAGTGTGGTCGTCGAGCGCTTCGGCGAAGGGCAGGGCACCGGGATTCTGGCGGACTTCCCAAAAGGCTTCCCCGCTGGATACCGCGAACGCTTTGCGCCGCATTCGGCAGCGGTGGACATGCAGCACGTGCTCAGCCTCAGTGAAGAGCGTCCGCTGGTAATGAGTTTCTACCAGCCGATCACGGCTGTAGAGAATCGTCTGCATTGCAAGCTCTACCACATGAACACGCCGCTGCCGCTCTCGGACATGCTGCCGATCCTGGAAAACCTGGGGCTGCGCGTACTCGGTGAATTCCCCTTCTACCTGCGTCGCAAGGATGGCTGCGAGTACTGGATTCACGATTTCGCCTTCACCTATGCCGAAGGGCTTGAAATCGATCTGATGGAGATCAACGAGCCGCTGCAGGATGCATTCATTGCCATCCACAACGGCCAGGCGGAAAACGACGCTTTCAACCGATTGGTGCTGACGGCGGGTCTGACCTGGCGCGAAGTGGCGCTGCTGCGGGCCTACGGCCGTTACCTCAAGCAGATCCGCATGGGCTTCGATCTGGGCTACATCGCCAGCGCCTTGCTCAATCACACCGAGATCGCGCGCGAGCTGGTCCGCCTGTTCAAGATGCGCTTCTATCTCGCCCGCAAGCTTGGCGAGGAAGACCTCGCTGACAAGCAGGCTCGCCTCGAGCAGGCAATCATCACGGCGCTGGACGACGTTGCAGTGCTCAACGAAGACCGCATCCTGCGGCGCTATCTGGCGTTGATCAAAGCGACCCTGAGGACCAACTTCTATCAGACCGATGCCAGCGGCAAGCTGAAGAGCTACTTCAGCTTCAAGCTCGATCCGCGGTCCATTCCGGAAATGCCACGTCCGGCGCCAAAGTTCGAGATCTTCGTGTACTCGCCGCGGGTCGAAGGTGTGCATCTGCGTGGTGGCAAGGTGGCGCGTGGTGGGTTGCGCTGGTCCGACCGCGAGGAGGATTACCGCACCGAGGTGCTGGGTCTGGTCAAAGCGCAGCAGGTCAAGAACGCCATCATCGTGCCCGGCGGAGCGAAGGGCGGCTTCGTGCCCCGCCGGCTGCCGACCAGTGGTTCGCGAGACGAGGTGCTGGCTGAAGGTATCGCCTGCTACCGGATCTTCATCAGCGGGCTGTTGGATATCACCGATAACCTCAAGGACGGGCAGGTCGTTCCGCCGACCAACGTTCTGCGCTACGACGAGGATGATCCCTATCTAGTGGTTGCCGCCGACAAAGGCACTGCAACGTTCTCCGATATCGCCAACGGCATTGCGGCCGAGTATGACTTCTGGCTCGGCGATGCTTTCGCCTCAGGCGGATCGGCTGGTTACGATCACAAGAAGATGGGCATCACCGCCAAGGGCGCGTGGGTATCGGTACAGCGCCACTTCCGTGAGCGCGGTATAGACGTTCAGCGCGACATCATCAGCGTGATCGGCATCGGTGATATGGCCGGTGACGTGTTTGGCAACGGCCTGCTCATGTCCGAGACCCTGCAGCTGGTCGCCGCCTTCAACCATCTGCACATCTTCATCGATCCTAACCCTGACGCCGCGCGTAGCTTTGTCGAGCGAAAGCGCCTGTTCGAATTGCCGCGGTCTTCGTGGACCGATTACGACGCGTCGTTGATCTCCGCCGGTGGTGGAGTGTTCCCGCGCTCGGCAAAGCGCATCGCGATCACACCGCAGATGAAGGAACGATTCGATATCGAGGCCGATCACCTGACCCCGGCGGAGCTGATACATGCACTGCTAAAGGCGCCGGTGGACCTGCTCTGGAACGGCGGTATCGGCACCTATGTGAAAAGCACGTCGGAAAGCCATGCGGATGTCGGCGACAAGGCCAACGACATTCTGCGGGTCAACGGCAACGAGTTGCGGGCAAAGGTCATTGGCGAGGGCGGCAACCTCGGCATCACCCAGTTGGGGCGCGTCGAGTACTGCCTGCATGGCGGGGCAGCTAATACAGACTTCATCGACAACGCCGGCGGCGTGAACTGCTCCGACCATGAGGTCAACATCAAGATCCTGCTCAACGAAATCGTTAGCGCCGGAGACATGACTGGCAAACAGCGCGATCAGTTGCTGTTCGACATGACGGATGCGGTTGGCGAGTTGGTTCTGCATGACAACTACAAGCAGACTCAGGCGCTGTCTCAGGCCGAACACCGCGCACGCGAAGGTGGGGCTGAATATAAGCGCCTGATCAATTCTCTTGAGTCTGCGGGCTTGCTGGATCGTGCCCTTGAATTCCTGCCAGGTGACGACGCGCTGGCCGAGCGTGCATCGCTGGGCAAGGGGCTGACGCGTGCCGAGCTGTCAGTGCTGATCTCGTATAGCAAGATCGATCTCAAGGAGGCGCTGCTGCAATCGCGCGTGCCGGACGATGACTATCTTGCACGGGAAATGGAGAGCGCCTTCCCGCAGCTGCTGGCTGAGCAGTATCGCCCGTCCATGCTGCAGCATCGACTCAAGCGCGAGATCGTCAGCACTCAGATCGCCAACGATCTGATCAACAACATGGGTATCACTTTCGTTCAGCGACTCAGAGAAGCCACTGGGCTAAGTGCGGCCAACGTTGCCGGTGCCTATGTAATCGTGCGTGACATATTCCATCTGCCTCACTGGTTCCGTCAGATCGAGGCGCTGGATTACAAAGTGCCTGCCGAACTTCAGCTCAATCTCATGAACGAGCTGATGCGCCTCGGGCGTCGGGCGACGCGCTGGTTCTTGCGCAATCGTCGCAATGAGCTGGATGCCGCGCGTGACGTTGGGCATTTCGGGCCTCGTGTCGCCGCGCTCGGCTTGAAACTCGACTCCTTGCTTCAAGGTGGTACACGTGAGCTGTGGCAGGCACGTTACGAGCGTTATACCGAAGCAGGTGTGCCCGAGTTGCTGGCGCGAATGGTGGCGGGTACCAATCACCTCTATACGTTGCTGCCAATTCTGGAGGCCGCTGATGAAACTGGTCAGCCCCCGGCAGACGTGGCTGCAGCCTATTTCGCCGTAGGCGGCGCGCTGGAACTGCCTTGGTATCTGCAGCAGGTGACTAGCTTGCCGGTTGAGAACAACTGGCAGGCGCTGGCACGGGAAAGCTTCCGCGATGACCTGGACAGTCAGCAACGGGCCATAACGGTGTCTGTGCTGCAGATGAGCGATGCGCCTGAAGATCTGGATGCTCGTGTTCAGCTGTGGCTGGAGCAGCGGGAATACCAGGTTGAGCGCTGGCGGCGAATGCTGGTCGAATTGCGCAGCGCGAGCGGTGTGGACTACGCGATGTATGCTGTCGCCGGTCGTGAACTGCAGGACCTGGCGATGGAAAGCGCGCGACGCTAGTGCAACAGCCGCCGGGTAACCGGCGGCTGATCCGTCGAGTCGAGACGCCGGTGCTTACGCACCGGCGTTTTTTTTCGTTCTGTAAAATTTGGGAGGGAGAGCGAGTCGACGCGTATGTGGAATACGTCGAAATCGTTAAGGGTGCTTACAGCGTTCTGTTGCCGAGTCGAAACCGGGTGATCTGGGGGAGGTCGCGCAGATAGCGAACCATGTCCGGAGCACCCGCAAGCTTGAGCCCTTCGCCCAGCGCGCTGGCGGCAGGCTGACGTTTATCCAGCAGCAGCAGTTCGGAGTTGTTGGCATTGCGTAGAAGGGTCAGGCGGGCATAAGGAATCTTTGCTTCGAGCAGCAGCCCCATGAATTCTCGATCACTCCACGCCTGCGCGGGCATCGTCACGGCGTGGTACTCGTTGTCGAGCGCTTGGAGGCCTGATGCGTCGAGACGGTAATCGGTCAGTTCGCACGGCAGATTGACTTCAAGGCCGCGCAGTCGCGCATAGGCGATGGCGCAGGCGAAGGCTTCTGCGTGGTGCTCGCCTGACCAGTAGAGGCGTTCGCCGAGCCAGCTGGCCTGACGCACATCGATTGGCCCCATGGAGCCGAAATCGGGCAGCGCAGAGCTGATGGTGCGTACGAAATCCTTATAACTGATCACGCGTAGCTGGCGGCAGGCAGGCGTGGCGGCGAAGGATTCAAAGGTGGGATATGTGGCTCCGTCAGCGCTCTGCCCACCGAGACCGTCGATCTGCCGAAGGTCAAGTGCCGCATGAGTGCTCTGCTCCTGACGTACGAGCCGGGTCAGAGCGGCACGAGCTCTGGCCTTGTCTTCCTGGATCGGGCCCGATAGCGCGCTTCTTGGAAGGTCGACGAATCGCTGTAAACATGGGCCGTCGTGCCAGTAGATGCTCGGCGCCGGCTCTGAGAGCGGCGCGAACGGCAATCTGATCTGGCTGGCCTGCTCGAGGGCCTGACGCGGGGATCTACCGGTCAGTCCAAGGCGCTGAGCAAGTCTGGCGATTCGAGAGGTCACGAGTGGCATCGGCTCGGGCAGGCTCATCATAGTGAGTGAGCACGTGGGGCAACGAACGGAGTGTGGCAGAGCTGAGGAAGCTGCGCACCGTATTTGCCGGGGTTTTGATCCTGGATCACAAGCTTGAAGGCCAGTGGTCGAACACGGGTGCAGGGCCGATATGGCAAAATCGTTGCGCTGATCATTGAGGAGCCTCCATGCCAAGCCTCGTACTGGATATTGCACTGCCCGCCGAAAAACTACTGGCGGTTTATCAAGGGCGCGCTAATCGTATCCTGATCAAGAGCCGGGAAGGGACGAGCGTCAGCCTGCCGGCACATCATCTGCGACCCTTTCTGACAACGGCTGGAGTGTTTGGTTCATTCGAGCTGGAGTTCGCGCCTGAAGGCAAGCTGGTTCGCTTGCGTCGGATCAGTTCATAGCTGGTGCTGTTCGAATGCGCCGGCAGCGTTCCGCCAACGCTGAGAATAGCGCCCGCCTGCTATACTCTCGCGCCACACTTTCCCAGGATCTAGGCTGCGTATGTATAACCTGGCCCGCCAGCTGCTTTTCAAGTTCACTCCCGAGACAGCACACGAGCTATCGCTCGATCTAATTGGTGCAGGCGGCCGCCTGGGACTCAATGCCCTGCTCGGCAAGGCGCCGGCAAGCCTGCCAGTGCGGGTGATGGGGCTTGAATTTCCCAACCCGGTGGGGCTGGCCGCGGGCCTGGACAAGAATGGCGAGGCGATCTGCGGGATGTCACAGTTGGGGTTCGGATTTGTCGAGGTCGGGACGGTAACGCCCAGGCCGCAGCCGGGTAATCCCAAACCTCGTATCTTCCGTCTTCCCGAAGCCGAGGCCATCATCAACCGCATGGGCTTCAACAACCATGGTGTCGATGCCTTGCTGGAGCGCGTTGATGCGGCCCGTTTCAAAGGTGTCCTCGGAATCAATATCGGCAAAAACTTCGATACGCCAGTCGACCGCGCCCAGGACGATTATCTGCTCTGCCTCGACAAGGTTTATCACCAGGCCAGTTATGTGACGGTCAATGTCAGTTCGCCCAACACGCCAGGCCTTCGCAGTTTGCAGTTCGGCGATTCTCTAAAACAGTTGCTCGATGCAATCGGCCAGCGTCGCGAAGAACTAGAAGTGCTGCATGGCAAACGAGTGCCACTGGCCATCAAGATCGCGCCAGACATGACCGATGAAGAAATCACGCTCGTTGCGGAATCCGTCTTTCAGGCAGGGATGGACGCCATCATCGCCACCAACACGACCCTTGGTCGAGAAGGTGTCGCTGGTCTCGCCAATGCCGATGAGGCGGGCGGGCTGTCCGGTTCGCCTGTTCGTGAAAAGAGTACCCATACTGTCCGGGTGCTCGCTCAGACGCTGAACGGGCGTCTTCCGATCATTGCCGTTGGCGGTATCACTGAAGGGCGCCATGCGGCGGAGAAGATCGAGGCTGGTGCGACTCTGGTGCAGCTGTATACCGGCTTCATCTATAAAGGTCCGGCATTGATCCGCGAGGCAGTGGATGCGATCGCTGCGCTGCAGTCTCGCAAGGATGTGATTGGTTGATTGCCCGGAGGGGCTCCCTTTGGGAGCCCCGGGCTTCAAGCCCGCCGCCCGGTTGGGGCGTGCCATTTGAAGTCGGTTAGATTGTGTCAGCCGACTGCGTGGAGTTCGTTTAATCGATGAATACCGGCCGCGCCAGTCAGGCCGTCCCAATTGTCGCCGCGACCCTCCCGCCAGCCGTTAATCCAGGCTTGGCGTACCTCGGGATGAGAAAAAGGACATAGGTCGCGAGATTTACCGTGTATGCCATGCTGATAACCGCGTAGAAATGCTCGTTCCATCGGATCACGCTTGAGTCTTCTCATTGGGTATTGCCCTCAGTGGTTGACTGGTGTTCCTGTTGACCTCAAGTCGAGGTCGGCAGATAGACTGCCAACGAAGCCCGCTGCCGGCGTGGCGGGTTCTGCCGAACATCGTTGCGATGCCGGGCTGAGTCGAGTTCTAACTCAAAAACTTCCGGCGCGGGAATGACCGTTTTGTAATAAGCAAGTAACTAAACTGTGGTGTCGCCCATAAGGCGCATGAGACGCGCTGTTCACGAAGCTCCCCACCACGCTGCCGAATCAAGTTCACGACGAAACAGTCGGAACTGCATCAACTTCGAATCGAGATCCAGAGTGGATAGCCCGCCGGATCCACTACTTTTTTCTGGACATACCATGACTGATCGCCACGAACTCATCCTTACCTGTCCAAAAGGGCTGGAAGGCCTACTGCTCGACGAAGCCATTGGGCTCGGTCTTGAAGAGGCGCGCGAGCAGACTGCGGCGATCCGTGGCTTTGCTGAGATGGAGGTCGCTTATCGGTTATGTCTTTGGTCGCGTCTGGCCAATCGGGTTCTGCTCGTGATCAATCGCTTCGCTACGGTGAACGCCGAAACCCTATACGAAGGTGTGCATGAGGTGGACTGGTCCGAGCACCTTGAGGCGACGGGTAGCCTGGCCGTGGAGTTCAGCGGACATGGTTCGGGCATCGACAACACTCACTTCGGTGCACTCAAGGTCAAAGATGCCATCGTCGATCGCCTCCGCACCGCCAGCGGTGAGCGGCCGAGCGTGGACAAGCTCAATCCAGATCTACGCGTTCACCTGCGCCTGGATCGAGGTCAGGCGATTCTCTCGCTGGATCTCTCCGGTCATAGCCTGCACCAACGTGGCTATCGATTGCAGCAGGGCGCTGCGCCGCTGAAGGAAAACCTCGCTGCAGCAGTGCTCATCCGCGCCGGCTGGCCGAGGATCGCCGCCGCTGGAGGCGCGCTGAGCGACCCTATGTGTGGTGTTGGAACCTTTCTTGTCGAAGGGGCCATGATCGCTGCCGACATTGCGCCGAATCTACGCCGCGAGCGGTGGGGCTTCAGTGCCTGGCTTGGGCACGTCCCGGCGTTGTGGAACCGGCTGCATGCCGAAGCACAGACGCGCGCCGAGGCTGGGCTCGCCAAACCACCACTCTGGATCCGCGGTTATGAGGCCGATCCACGTCTAATCCAGCCGGCCAAGAACAATATCGAGCGCGCTGGTTTGGCGAGCTGGATCCGTGTCTATCAAGGCGACGTGGCGACGTTCGAGCCACGTCCGGATCAGAACCAGAAAGGGCTGGTGATCTGCAATCCACCGTATGGCGAGCGCCTCGGCGATGAGGCGAGCCTGGTTTATCTCTATCAGAATATGGGTGAACGCCTGCGGCAGGCCTGCCTCGGCTGGGAAGCGGCAGTCCTGACCTCCGCACCTGATCTCGGCAAACGCATGGGCATCCGAAGCCATAGGCAGTACGCATTCTGGAATGGCGCGTTGCCTTGCAAGCTGTTGCTGATAAAGGTCGAACTGGACCAGTTCGTCACTGGTCAACGCTCGACGTCAAACGAGCCGAAGGCCGAGGTCGATGAGAAGGAGAAGCCGGTAGCGGAACTGGCCCGTCTCAGTGAAGGCGGACAGATGTTTGCCAACCGCCTTCAGAAAAACCTGAAGTTGCTAGGCAAATGGGCTCGCAAGCAAAACATTCAGTGCTACCGCCTATACGACGCCGACATGCCCGAGTATGCGCTGGCGATCGATCTTTATGGTGATTGGGTGCATGTGCAGGAATATGCGCCGCCACGCTCGATCGATCCGGAAAAGGCCCAGGCGCGGCTTTACGATGCGCTGGGCGCGATCCCCCAGGCGTTGGGCATCTCCCGTGAGCGTGTCGTGGTCAAGCGCCGGGAGCGCCAGAGTGGGACGCGCCAGTATGAGCGGCAGGCCAGTCAGGGCGAGTTTCTAGAAGTCCATGAGGGTGACGTCAAATTGCTGGTGAACCTGACCGACTACCTGGATACAGGGCTGTTCCTCGATCATCGCCCGCTCAGACTGCGCATTGCGCGCGAAGCGGCGGGCAAGCGCTTTTTGAATCTGTATTGCTACACGGCCACCGCGACCGTCCATGCAGCGAAGGGTGGCGCCCGCAGCACGACGAGCGTCGACCTGTCGAAAACCTATCTGGACTGGGCTCGTCGCAATCTCGCGTTGAACGGTCTGTCCTACCGGCAACGCCTGGAGCAGGGCGACGTGATGGCATGGCTGGAAGAGGATCGTGGCGAGTACGACCTGATTTTCATCGATCCACCGACGTTTTCGAACTCCAAGCGCATGGAAGGCGTGTTCGATGTTCAGCGTGACCACGTTGCATTGCTGGACCTGGCAATGGCACGGCTGGCTACGGGTGGGACCCTTTACTTTTCCAACAACTTTCGCAAATTCGTGCTCGACGCCGATATCGCTCAGCGCTATGCGGTTGAAGAGATAACGGGTGCCACATTGGACGAAGACTTCCGTCGCAACAGCAAGATCCACCGTGCCTGGAAGCTGCAATCCCGGTGACGGCTGCGCGTGGGGCGGGGAGGTTAAGTTCCTCGCGCCCCAGGCAGGGTCATTGCGTAGCCTTCACCCGCATGGGTGGCAATCGGCTAGCGTTGAGCAGTCCTGCTAGAACTTGGGCGGTTGTAGAGGCTGACGAGTACTTGATCGAGGATCGAGGAAGCACCCCATGGCCGCGGATGGTTGAGTATGGCGACGACAGCCCAGGTCTTGCCTTCACTGTCTCGGCTGAAGCCTGCGATGGCGCGCACGGTATTCAGGGTCCCTGTCTTGAGATGCGCTTTACCTGCGACACCGGTGTTGCGCAGACGTTTGCGCATCGTGCCGTCTACAGCGGCAAGCGGCATCGATGAGATAAATTCCGCTGCATAGGGGCTCTGCCACGCGGCCTGCAGTAGGCTGGCCAGCTCGCGAGCGCTGACGCGTTCCGCACGTGAGAGTCCTGAACCGTTCTCGATCACCAGATGAGGTGAAATCAGCCCCTTCTTCGCCAGCCACTGGCGAATCACGCGCTGCGCGGCCATGGAGTCGTCGCGATCCGCTTCGTTACGAAACTCCGCGCCAAGGCTCAGAAACAACTGCCGCGCCATGGTGTTGTTGCTGTACTTGTTGATGTCACGAATGATTTCGACCAGGTCGGGTGAGTAAGCCCGGGCGATCATTCGTGCATCCTTTGGAACTGAGGACACTCGGTCGCCGCCCAGGATCTTGCCGCCCAGTTCTTTCCAAATTGCCCTTACGGCACCGGCTGCGTAGCGCTGATGATCTAGAAGAGAAAGGTACGTCTGCCCGCTGCAGCCGACCGCCAGCTTGCCCGTCACTACGACGGTCACGCCGTCCGCGTCTTCGATGGGGTTATAACGAATGTCCGGCCAGCCGGGGCATTTCGCCTTTGGCAGCGCCTGTATGCGATTGTCGATGCGAACGGTCTCTATTGGCGGCTCGACTAATACCTTCACCTTGCCGTCGTCGTTGCGGGCAATGAAGCGAAGTGCCTTGAGATTGACCAGCAGAGAGTCCGGGCCCACCAGGAAAGGCTTGTTCTTGTCATTACCGTCGTCATCGAAGACGGGCAGGGCCGGCTGCACGAAATGACTTCGATCTAGGACGAGATCCCCTGTCACCGTCTCGACGCCATTAGCGCGCAGATCACGCAGCAGGAGCCAGAGTTTCTCCATGTTGAGCTTGGGGTCACCGCCACCCTTTAAATAAAGGTTGCCATTGAGCGTGCCGTTTTCGATTGGCCCGTCAGCATGAAATTCGGTTTTCCACTGGTGGTTGGGGCCCAACAGTTCCAGCGCTGCGTAGGTCGTTACCAACTTCATCGTGGAGGCCGGGTTGACCGACACGTCAGCGTTGATAAACGTCGGCGAACCGCCACCGTTGAGCGGCAGCATGACGACCGAGAGAGCACTGCTCTCGATCTTGTTCGCCTTGAGCGCTTGAGCGACGCGAGGCGGCAGGGTCTGGTTGACCGTTTCAGCCAGCGCCGGAACAGCTAACGGCAGCGCCAGCGTAGCGACGGCGAAACAGCTCTGGAGCTTGCTCATTTTCCGGCCTCGAAAGGCGGACAGAATCGATATCAACGACATGTGGAGGTTCCCTACAGCGTTCAGGGAAAAATGACGGGCCATTATGCCCAGGTCGGAGAAGTGACATGCTTCTCATCCGACAAGCGTAGCCGCCTGCCTGCAATCCCGGTAAAAAAAGCGCCCAGTTGGCGACATCAGTTGAAATGAAGACGATGCAGACTGGCGCTCGCAATCGCGAAAGTGTGGCGTTGCTGTTAGAGTGCGCGCCGTCATCTCGTTAGAAAAAGGACCGATTCAATGGCTACCAATCGCTCGCGTCGCTTGCGCAAGAAACTCTGTGTCGACGAATTCCAGGAACTGGGTTTCGAAGTCAATCTGACTTATAGCGACGGCCTTGAAGCCAAGGCTGTAGACGATTTCCTCGAAGCCTTCCTGAGCGAGGCTATCGAGTCCAATGGCCTGGGCTACATCGGTGGTGAAGATTACGGTTTCGTATGTCTGGCCAGCCGTGGCTCGGTCAACGAAGAGCAACGTGGTCAGGTCGAGGCGTGGCTCAAGGGTCGTAAGGAACTGTCTGAGTTCGCCGTGAGCCCGTTGATGGATGTGTGGTACCCCGAAAACGAGATCAACGCTAAGGCGTGATCGAGTCTTTACTGTCCTGATCGGTTTCGGCTGATCGCCTTGATCTGCGCAATGCGATCCGGGCGATCAACCGACGCAACCCAACCATCATCAAGGTTACGGCCAGGGCCACTCCCACGCCTATGGCAGCATTGATGAGGCGTAGTTGGGGAAGCTCCCAATCCTGTGCCAGTGTTTCAGCCAGCAACACAAAGCTCAGCGTCGTCTGCAGGACAAAAAGCCCATAGTGATTTGATTGGAAGGCGCGGCTGAGCATCACCAGCGGCAGCATGATCATGACCATCATCGGCGGGTCGGCCAGGCTGTGACCCATATAGATCAGCACTGCAGCTGCGCAGAAGATCCCGGCTCCGGCTTGCAGGGCTCGAACGAGGCTGCGCTGCAGGTTCATCTGCAGGGTAGTGAAGACAGCCAGCGTCAACCAATACCCCCTAGGAAGATTGGCTAAGGTCACAATAAGACCGCTGGCTGCGGCTGCGAGCATGTAAGTCAGGGCGTGCAGGCGCCATTGTCGAATCGGCGTGCGCCGTGCTCGTCGACGCAATACCTTCAATAGACTAAGCAACCGGGGCATGTACGGCCACATGCGCAGGCCATGGATTCCGCGCAAGCCAAAGGCTAGCAATGTGACCCAAAGACCGCCCAGGGCAAACAGGGCGGCGATGGCTTGGGGATTGTTGAAATCGCCGATCCCATATTGTCCTTGGCCAAGGCAAAGACAGATCGCCAGTCCGATGCCCAGTTTGCCGGCTTCGCTTCCGTAACGTTGTAGCCATGCCAACAGCAGGCCGTAAAATGCAAACAAGCCTAGGCTGACCAATGGATGGGTTGCCGACCAGAATCCGAGCCCTGCGCTACCGGCGCCCAGACAGATCAGCAGCAGCATTCGCAGCATGCCGAGTCTATGCAGGGGATTCGCCTTCGCCGCCTGGAAAGCCCCAACGGTCGCCCAGAGAAAACCCGGGTGCCCACTGAACAGGCCGAGCAGCAGCGGCAATGCACATCCGAGGCCCGCAACGGCTGCGGCGCCCCATGCAGGACGACCCGGTTGCCAGCCGATGAACTTCCACAGCGACCTTTTGCTCATGTCGGGCTAGAGCGTCCAGTCATCTCGCCAGCCATCTCGGTTGCATAGCTGTCCGTCATCCCGGCGATGAAATCGATCATCCGCACGAAGGATTGATAGAGGGTCCAGTCGGGGCTCGGCGCGCTGCTACCGAGCAGATCCAGTATCCGTCGATTCTTAAACGAGGGTGTACGGCCACCATGTTGTTCCAGCGCCGCGCCACAGAAAGCATTCAGCAATATTTCGAGAGTGGTGTACGCGCCGATCTCATGCAGTGTCTTTCGCTTGTCCTGAAAAATCTTCTCCCGAGCCATTGCTTTGGCCTGCAGGACGCATTCCTTGGCGGGGCCGTGCATGTGCTCAACCAGATCTCCAGCCAGGTCGCCGGACAGCAGGGCGCCCTGTTGCTCCACGAAAGCATCTGCCGCTGCATTGGTAAGGTGCTCGATGGCTTTTCCGCGAAGAATCGCCAACTTGCGTCGTCGAGAATCTTTCGGGCCGAGCTGTCGGTAGGTTTCCGGAACGTCATCTCCCACCAGATTCAATAGCAGGGCTTCAACCTCCGAATAGTCGAGAAGATCCATCTCAAGGCCGTCTTCGAGATCGATCAGGCCGTAACAGATGTCGTCTGCTGCCTCCATCAGATACACCAGAGGGTGGCGGGCCCAGCGCTGATCTTCTATCTGAGGAAGTCCGAGTTTTGCAGCGATCTGCTCAAGCAATGGCAGCTCGCTCTGATAGCAACCGAACTTGTGTTTCTTGTAGCCAAGGGCCTCGGCGTGGCGCGACGTCCAGGGATACTTCAGGTAGGTACCAAGGGTGGCGTATGTCAGGCGAGTGCCGCCATCGAACTGGTGGTATTCGAGCTGCGTGAGGACTCGAAACCCTTGAGCGTTACCTTCGAAATTCAGGAAATCGCTGCGCTCCGCATCGCTCATGTCATCCAGCCATCCACGTCCCGCCGCCTGTTGGAACCAGTGACGGATTGCATCCTCCCCGGAGTGGCCGAAAGGAGGGTTGCCGATGTCGTGGGCCAGACAGGCCGATTGTATGACCATTCCCAGATCAGCTGGGCTGCACCATGACGGCATGTCGTCGCGAACGACTTCTCCCACGCGCATGCCTAGAGACCGCCCGACGCAGCTCACTTCCAGCGAATGGGTAAGTCGAGTATGGATATGGTCATTGCTTGAAACCGGGTGCACCTGGGTTTTACGCCCGAGTCGGCGGAAAGCGCCCGAAAAGATGATTCTGTCGTGATCCTTGTGGAAGGGGCTTCGGCCAAGCTCTTCATCACTGTGAACAGATTTACCGAGTCGTTCACGATTCAACAGGGTCTGCCAGTCCAAGAGCAACCTCCTTAATGTCGCCAGTGAGGCAGGTTTGCTAGCGCGGTACCACACCCCTCGTCGGGCGCAAGGACAGATCCAGCTTAGAAAGTTTTTTGAATCAAGAACGCAGCCTACAGCAACTGCGGACCGCTAGACCATAGCTCACGCTGGGTCTAACGGTCCCGCAGTGAGAGCCGCAGTGCTGCGGTTCATCCACGCTAGGAACGCAACCGGCGGATGATCGGATATAGCACCATCCCGAGCCGGGCTAACTTGCCGAATTTGCCTAGCCGACGGCCGAACAGCGTCAGGCCCAACGTTGCGGCGACCATTAGTGGCCCTTTGCCTCCGTTATGGTCGCTGCTGCTATTGCGATGCGTCACCATACCCTTGATCCGCTGAAAGGGGTGTGCGAGCGGTTGGGAATGGTAAAGCACTTGTTGCCGATTCATCTCCATGCGCAATCGAACTAAATCTTTACGCATAGCCAGATCGCTAGAACTGCTAAGTGGAAGGCTCATGGTAATAAACGCTCCCGGTTACGGGCCAATTCTTCGACCGTCGCCTGGAAGGGCGAAGCGCTTTCTTTGGCCAGACGGATCGCGCGGCTGATACAGATCGCCAGAACTATGGCGTAGACCGCGCATAGCACGAGTATTGCGGCGATCGGGTTGCTATCCCAGAAGGCGATCACGATCGCTGCCGAAAGCCCTACAAGGACAAGCAGGCCGAGTATCAAACTGACGCTGGCGAGCAGGAACAGCTTGAATACTCTGACGCGTTCTTCTTGGATCTCAATTCCGATGAGTTCCAGATGTCCTTGCACGAGGCCAGCTATAGCGCTGCCCATCTTTTTGATGGACGGTGCAGGGGCATCGTCAGCGTGTCTGGTTTCCATTGGATCCGTTCCCCACATTAGCGGCGGGTGATCAGGCCGAGGAGAAAGCCGACGCCCGCGGCGATACCAATCGACTGCCAAGGATGAGTATGGACATACTCTTCGGTGCACTGAATGGCGGCCTGGCCTTGCTCGCGCAAGGTGCCTTCCTGTTCTTTGAGCATCTGACGAGCACGGCTCAGGTTTGCATTGATCTTGCCGCGTAATTCTTCTGTCTGAGTTCCGGCTGTATCCTGCGTGTGCTTCAGCAGGCGCTCAGTGTCACCGATAAGGGTGTGGAATTCTTCGATCAGCGCATTCTGTGCAGCCTGAAGATTGCGGCGGTGAGCGGATTTGTCGATTAGAGACGAAGGATTGGTGCTGGTTGTTCCGTCGGGTATTGGCGTGTTGTCGCTGGTGCCGAAAGTCGATTCGGTAGACATCTGCATTTCCTCTTGAGTCTCGCAGGGACGACAGGTCCCGGTGCCTAGGATTTCGAGCATGCAGTTGGGGCAAGGTTCCCGCTTCGTTTGAAATCGACTGCAGTAGTGGGGTGATGTCAGTAGTCAGCTGGTTTTTTCAAGGATAAAAGAAAACCCGCCGAAGCGGGTTTTCTTTCTCTACTGCGTTTTCACGCTGTAGCCGCTATTACATCAGCGGGATGGTGTAGCTGACGATCAGACGGTTCTGGTCGATATCGCGAGTGCTATTGCTGCGATAAGTACCGTTACGCCATTTGACACCAAGGTTCTTGAGTGCTCCGTCCTGGAAGGTATAAGCGATGTCGGTATCGCGTTCCCATTCCTTGCCATTTCCGCCAGCGCCGAAGTTGTCCCCAGTGACGTAGCGCGTCATGAAGGTCAAGCCAGGGATGCCGATGGCCGCGAAATTATAGTCGTAACGTGCCTGCCAAGATTCTTCGTCAGCATTGGCGAAGTCTGCAGCAATCATCACGTAGTTGACGAGGAAGGGGTCGGTACCGCTCAGGTAGGCAAAGCCGGTATCGCCTTTCATTTCTTGGTACGCAAGACCGAAGCTGTGGCCACTTACAGAGTAGGTCACCATTCCGCCCAGCGCTTTGTTGTCAACGGTAGAAGAACCGTCATCGCTGGAGCGAGCGTAGCGGAGGTCGGTTTTCAGCGACTGTCCTTCTCCCAACGGCTGGATATGCACGAGGTTGAACGAGTGCTGCTTGTAGGCTTCTTCCAGGTTGCTGTAGTAGTAGCTACCGGTCAGGTTGTCGAGAAGCTTGTAGCTAGCGCCGGCGAAAAGGAAATTGTCGATTTCGTCAACGGTAGTGCCGCCCTTCAAAGCTCCTTTCAGATCTTCAAAGTTAGAGTCGTTACGCTCGTTTACTTCGGTTAGGTAACCGATATCCAGTGTTAGACCTTTTACTTCCTGGGAGACCAGTTGGCCGCCTTTGAAAGTCTGCGGTAGTAGGCGCGAGTCGCTACGGGCAACAGCCATGTTCTTCGGCTCAAGCGTGCCAACTTTCAATACGGAGTTGGAGATCTTCGCTTTAGCGGTCAAGCCGAGTTGAGAGTATTCATCAGGGGCAGCGCCGTCATTATCGATCGGCAGTAGGCCGGTTCCAGTCCGTCCGCGACCAGAATCCAACTTAACGCCCAGCAGGCCCAGTGCATCAACACCAAACCCTACCGTGCCTTCTGTATAGCCCGATTCAGCGCGCAGCAGGAAGCCTTGAGCCCACTCTTCGCTCATTGACTGAGAGGTAGAAGGAACGGAACGGTTATCCGAGTTCATGTAAAAATTACGAAGTTCCAAACCAGCTTTGGAATCTTCCACAAAGGCTGCCTGAGCCATGGTGGGGATAGCCAGTGTTGCTCCCAGAGTGGCTAGGGCCACGCCCCGGGCGATTGGGGTCTTGAGCATTTCTTATTTCTCCTCGTTGGATGATGCTCTGAAGTCGCTCTTACGGCGCCGTGTAATTAAACACTACATCAGTATTTGAGCCTTTAGACATTGGTCTCTAAGGCTTAAGCATGGAGGCATCGACTAACTTAATCAGTACTTGGGACGGGGAACTAGCCCTGCCAAAATTGCTACCGATTTTCACGTATACCCCCGGCCCTGTAGCTCTGTGGCCGCTTGGGCTGCAGCATCCTAGCCGTTTGTCACCGTCCCGTCGATTGCGAAAATCAAACCCTTGTTTGAGTGGGTCCGATGTCACACTTTTACGCTATCCGATACGCCGAAAGATTGAAGCGCATGGTTGCCTGTCGGGTCGAAATCAACTGCTAGAATTATCTGGCTAATGTGAATGAGCCCAGCCTATGTATCTTCCTGAATGCCAATTGTTTGGAACCCTGGGTTGCCACCTATGTGAGCAGGCCGAAGCGATGCTTCTTCCCTTGGTCGAGAATGGGTTACTTGTAGAGCTGCTGGATATCGCGGAACGTCACGAGACGGTTGACGACTATGGCCTGCGTATACCTGTGCTACGGCGGGTGGATACGGGAGCGGAGCTGGATTGGCCATTCGAGGTAGAGCAGGTCGTAAGGTTTCTTCAGCGATAAGTAGCCACATGACTTCCGGCCGCGCGAGCACGGACGCGATCATAGGGATTCATCGTTAAGGTTTTGTGACAGAACGCAGGGGACTTGCCTACCGAGTCATAAAACAAAAAAACCGACCAGTGGCCGGTTTTTTATGCATTGCGCTGATAGAGCCACAATGTCGGGTTTGGTCGGAGCGACTGGATTCGAACCAGCGACCTTCTCGTCCCGAACGAGACGCGCTACCAAGCTGCGCTACGCTCCGAAGATGGCCGGCATTTTACCTAAAAAGATTGGCTCTACAAGGGCTTAGCACTGGCTTTTTTAAAGGATAAAGCTTCAGCAACGCCGTCGCATAAGCGTTGTTTAAAGCTCCTTCACAGTCCGTACTTGATCTTTGTTGACTCGCCCCGGTTTGCCATCCAGCCCTTCAAACTCATAGAACCCGGCCTCGTCGTCATAATCCGGGTGGTCGAGTGTTTGGATTTCCCGGCCATCGTTAAGCGTAATGACGCTCGGATTCGAGCAGCCGGCTAATAAGGTCAGACCAGCCAGCAGTGTAAGGGTCGGTACATTTAACAAGCGCATGATGATTCTCCTTCGATGGTTGCGTCTGTGACGATGGCTGGCATCGCTAAGTTCCCGCTGCGGGCAGCTGAGCGGAAAGCAACGCAGGTGAGTTCAGGTTGGCGAGCCGGGGATCGTTGATCTCTAAGTCGACAGCGCGTGCGCCCAGCTCCAACAGAATTCGTCGATGGCTGCGTTCGCCGTTACGCCAGGCGGCTTCGATAGCGCCGACGAGCTCGGTTGGAACGATTGAAAACAACGGCTCCCACTGGGTGCCTCTACGTGCCATGACCGGGGCCTTGGGTGATTCTTGCGCAGTGAGATAAAGCTGCCTGAGCAGGGCTGCATCTATAAGAGGAGCGTCGCAAGGCAGGATCATGAGAAATGGGTGGCTGGCGACAGCGAGCCCTGCTCGAATTCCTGCTAACGGACCGGCGAAATCGCATCCCTCGTCTACTACCAGATGGTCGGCGAAAGCTTCGTAACGCTGGTGGTTGCGGTTACAGGAGATCAGCAGGTCGTCCGTCAAAGGGCGGGTAATTTGGTAGGCCCATGCGATTAACGGCTTGCCGTGCCACTCCACCAGGCCCTTGTCTCTTCCGCCCATCCGTCGACCCTCGCCGCCAGCAAGCAACAAGATTGAGCAATCCGCGAGCATGCCTTGTTGCATCAAGTGCTCCGCCAAAAGCCTGTGATATAACACCCCGCCATTGATTCCAACAACCGGGAAGCCTGTATGAGCCACCTCGCCGATCAAACTTTTGTTCCACTCAATATCGCAGTCCTGACCGTCAGCGACACCCGCTCGCTGGAAACTGACACGTCGGGCCAGCTGCTGGTGGAACGCTTGCAGGCGGCAGGCCATCGGCTCGCTTCCCGCGTGTTGCTCAAGGACGATCTTTACAAGATTCGCGCACAGGTCGCGACCTGGATCGCCGAAGAGGTGGTACAGGTTGTGCTGATCACGGGAGGTACTGGTTTTACAGCGCGCGATAGCACCCCTGAAGCCGTTGGATGCCTGCTGGACAAGCAGGTAGACGGGTTTGGAGAGTTGTTTCGGCAGATATCGTTGACTGATATAGGCAGTTCTACCGTCCAGTCGCGGGCCCTTGCCGGATTGTCAAATTCGACACTGGTCTGCTGTCTGCCCGGTTCCACCAATGCTTGCCGCACCGCCTGGGACGGGATCCTCGCCGAGCAGCTCGATGCCCGTCACCGCCCATGCAATTTTGTACCTCATCTCAAACTGGCGGAGCCTTGCGAGAGCCGTTCATGAGCGGCGTTAAACCGTCACTGATGCCAGTAGAGCAGGCGCTCGAGGCGCTGTTGAAGCTGGCGGAGAATGCTCCGATTCAGGATGTAGAAAGTGTTTTGATTGACGAGGCAGAGGGCCGGGTACTGGCCGAACCCTTGGTCGCAACACTTGACTTGCCGCCCTGGCCGAACAGTGCCATGGATGGCTATGCGGTGCGCCAACAGGATCTCAACGGCGAGCCGCTTCGGGTCAGTCAGAAAATTTTTGCCGGGACC
The DNA here is from genome assembly GCF_024448895.1 of Stutzerimonas stutzeri. Lineage (GTDB taxonomy): Bacteria > Pseudomonadota > Gammaproteobacteria > Pseudomonadales > Pseudomonadaceae > Stutzerimonas > Stutzerimonas stutzeri_Q. The sequence continues at coordinate 186,138 of NZ_JAMOIC010000001.1, read as the reverse complement.
CAGCCAGAGCCTCTGGAGCCGGGCAGTTGCGCCAGGATCTTTACCGGAGCGCCAATGCCCGAGAACGCAGACAGCGTCGAGATGCAGGAGCATGTCGAGGTACTGGGTGACGGTCGGGTACGATTTCTTGAGGCGGTGCGGCTGGAGCAACACGTCCGCCCTCAGGGCGGTGAGGCTCGGCAGGGCGACGAGGTGCTGGCTGCAGGTGTGCGTCTCGGGCCGATCGAGCTAGGGCTCGCTGCGTCGCTTGGAGTGCCGCGGCTTACAGTCAGTCGAAAGATAAAGGTTGCGTTGCTGTCGACCGGGGATGAGCTCGTCGATCCGGGGGCAACTCTGAATCCCGGGCAGATCTACAACAGCAACCGTGTGCTGCTCCGTCACTGGCTCCAGCGGTTGGGGTGCGAAGTCATTGATGCGGGGATAGTACCTGATGACCTCAATAAGGTAAGAGCTTGTTTGACGGGCCTCGGCGAAGCCGACCTGATCCTTTCGACCGGTGGAGTTTCGGTTGGTGAAGCCGATTTTCTCGGGCAGGTATTGCGCGAGGAGGGCGAGCTGAACCTATGGAAGCTGGCGATCAAGCCGGGTAAGCCTTTGACTTACGGCAGCTACCGCGGGGTCGCAGTGATCGGGTTGCCTGGTAATCCGGCATCTACGCTAGTCACATTCGGGCTTCTGGCTCGCGCTTATCTGTTGCGGCGGATGGGCGTTTCGGAAGTCGAGCCGCTCAGTGCTCAGGTGCCGGCAGGATTCAGCTGGACCAAGGCCGGCAATCGTCGCGAATATCTGAGGGCGCGCTTGGAGGGCGGCCGGGCAGTCCTTTATTACAACCAAAGCTCTTCGATTTTGCGTAGCGCTGCCTGGGCTGACGGACTTGTCGAGTTACCTGAACATACGTGTCTGGAGGAGGGGGACCCAGTACGTTTCATACCTTTCAGCGAGCTGCTCGGCTAACTGGCTTCGGATGACTGTTTCTACCTGCAGTCCGTCGGGGGCTGATCGCTAATCGCCTATGTAAATAAACTGATCGCATTTCTCATTGTCTATCCCTCCGCTCCGCGAAGCGCCAGTCGCGAGCGACCGGTTACCCATACAAGGAGAAATGTGATGCAGGATAGAAATGCCTGGGTCGATTACGCCAAGGCCATTGGGATCATCCTGGTTGTATATGGACACGTCGCCCGCGGGGTGTTCAATGCAGGCCTGCCTATGGACGAGGATACCTATATCCTCGTTGACAGCATCATTTACAGCTTTCACATGCCGCTATTTTTCTTCCTGTCGGGGTTGTTCTTTTACGACTCGCTGATGAAGCGTGGGAAGGCTGGGCTGATCGTTAACAAAGTCGACACTATCGTTTATCCTTTTATCGTCTGGTCGCTCTTGCAGGGGCTTGTCGAGGTTGTGCTCTCAAACTATACGAACGGAGAAGTTACTCTCGGGCAGGTGTTCTCGCTGCTTTGGTCTCCGCGCGCGCAGTTCTGGTTCCTCTACGCGCTTTTCCTAGTGTTCGTTGTATGTTCCTTCGTCTACGCCAAAGCCAGTCGGCGCTTCTTTTTGCCCATATTGCTGGGCTTTGGTGCGTTCTATGTCTTAAAGCAAGATTTCGATATGGGACGAATCGGAAACTTCATCTTCGGCAATGCCGTCTTCTTTGCACTTGGTGTGTGGTTCAACGAGATCAAGGCATTCTTCCTGGCCCGCTATGCTTCGCTGACGCTTGTATTTGGCGCGCTGTTCATCCTTGGCCAGTACTTGTTCCACATCACATTCGGTTTGAATTGGGAGGTCGGGGGATTACCAGTACTGACGCTGGCGACCATTTCGATATTCTTCATGATCGCCATGTCGATGTGGCTAGGTAATGTTCGCATTGAGTGGTTGTTGTTCATCGGCGCGTCTTCGATGACGATTTATCTGATGCATATTCTCGCCGGTAGCGGGATAAGGGTGATCCTGAGCAGCTTCATGGGGATTAATTCGATATCCGTTCACTTGCTCGCCGGCACCATTGTGGGATTGGCGGCACCGTTGGTAGCGCAACTCGTCGTCAAACGATACGACCTGGCCTTTCTGTTCACTCCGCCTAAGTCGATATCCGCCACTGCTCTAAGAACGCGGATAGCGATGGCCCACTGATGCTAATGATCAATGTTGTTCATGCCACTTCGCGACACGCTTAACGCCAGATTGGGGTCATCGCTCCGTGCGCCTTCGCTATAGCCCTTACCGGTACGCCGCCGGGTGCCGCGCGATGAGCGCTTTCGCTTGGGGGGTTCTCGATATGAGCCTCGTGTGAGCTGAGATGCGCCAAGTCCAATCATTATCCCGACAATGTTGACGGTCATGTCGGCCAGTGATGGGCTTCGGGACGGTGTAAGCGCTTGCAGCAGTTCGATTGATGCTGCGCCCATAAGGATCCAGACGAAAAGAGCCCCTAATCGAGCTTTTGGGAACGCAACGCAAGCCATGTAACTCAGCACGCTGAAGCCTGCCAAGTGATAGAGCTTGTCAGCACCCTGATACAGCTGGATGTTAGGCGAGTCTTTTAGCGCCATGAATCCGAGAAACAGCACGGCGACTCCGAAAGTCGCCATCCTGCGGGCTTGCTGAAACTGCATTGAAGGCTCACTCGTCGGATCGGTTGATCCACCGTAGCGGATAGCATTCACCATGATTAATCTCATGGCAACTGGCCGCTACAGCCTACGCGCGGTTGCGCTTGCACTTCAACCTTGGCTTGACCTCCTGATCGACTGAGCGACAGATGGAGCGTTCTTAACCGCAATTAAGCCGCTTTATTACTAGCGCGTCGTCAGTCGAAAGCGTAAGGCGCTGGTCGTTGTACTCCAGCGTGACGATATCTCCAGGACGTAGAATCCGTGCGATTGAGGCCCCGCTTTCGCGTCGCGCCTGATCGAGCATTTCTGGATTTGCCTGTTTCCCAATCAAGTCTTGCACTGCTGCAGCATTGCATTGCCCCGGAGGGGTCGGAGTCGATTTGTCTGGGGTTGGAGTCGAGTTGCAGCCAGTCAATGCGGCTGCAAATAGCGCCAATGCGGCGAGAGATGGGTGATTGGACATGGCAATTCCTTACGGCGACGGTGGTTGAAATTAAGAGCTTGGCATCCGATGGTGCTGGCTTATATCTGTTTTGCAAATCAGTCGTTTGTTAAGGAACTAGCGGAACAGGGCGGTCCTCATATGCATGACGGTCCGCCGCAGGTTGGGTGGGCTACCGAACAAGAAGATCAGGAGTTCCGCCATGTTCAAATCATCGATGATGAAGCGCGTCGCCACCTTGCTGGCTGCGATGCATTTCATGTTATTTGCACAAATCCCTATGGCCCAAGCGGCGATGATTGGTACGCCGGAGATTATCTCTGAGCACCAGCAGCAGGTCGATCGGCAGCAGTTGCTGACGATGCTTGAAGATGACGAGGTGCAAAAAAAGCTGATTTCGATGGGCGTGGATCGTGATCAGGTAGAGCAGCGAATCAACAGCCTGACGCCCGCCGAGCTCGCGCAGTTCAATCAGCAGCTGGATCAAGCTCCAGCGGGTGCCGGTGTGGTTGGAATAATTGTGCTATTTCTGGTGATCTTCATAATCACCGATCTACTTTGCGCAACTAACATCTTCAACTTCGTCAACTGCATCAATCGCTGATGCCGCGACTGCTTTTGCTGTTGGTTCTAGGTCTGCTCGGGGCATGCGCCCGGACCCCAATCGTACCGATTGGGACCGCGGGGCTCCCGGAGCAGGTTGAACTTGCCGAGGTTCCTTTTTTTCCTCAGGAAGCCTATCAGTGCGGCCCCGCTGCGTTAGCGACAATGCTAACGCAGCGGGGTGTTGATACGTCCCCTGACGAGTTGGTTGATCAGGTTTATCTTCCTGGTCGGCAAGGTAGCTTGCAGGTGGAGATGGTTGCGGCCGCGCGGGCTCACGATCTTTTGGTCTATCCCCTTGAGCCTCGGCTTGAGGCATTGCTTAGCGAAGTTGCGGCTGGTAATCCGGTATTGGTGCTGCAGAATTTGGCCTTTGATCGCTGGCCTCGATGGCACTTTGCGGTGGTTGTTGGATATGACCTGACTTCTCAAACGTTAGTGCTTCGCTCCGGGACTACCCGACGGTGGACCGGCACGTTCGGTCAGTTCGAACGAAGCTGGGCAAAGGGCAAGCGCTGGGCGGTTGTTACGGTCGATCCGAGCAAACTCCCCGCGACGGCCGAGGAGACAGCCTGGCTGAGGGCCGCTAGTGATCTGGAGCAGACTGGGCGAAGAGCTGCTGCATTACGAGCCTATGACACAGCAGTCGCACATTGGAGGAGTGGCCTTTCTTGGTTTGCCCTTGCTAATGTCCACTACGCGCAAGGCGACAAGCCAGCAGCTGAGCGCGCGCTGCGCCATAGCGTCCAGCGTGATAGCTCGTTCGCGCCCGGTTGGTTCAATCTTTCACAAGTGCTGGCGGAGCAGGGATGCATGAGTCAAGCGTCCGCTGCTCGGGCGTGTGCGGCTAATTTGAATCCTGACGATGAAAGATTCAGCCAAACACTCCCTATAAGTTCTTCCGAATCCAGTGAGTGCGAGGCGGTGCCGATGTGCGCTGCTCAATAAGACATCAGAAGCCGATTCTGTCGCGTAAGTTGTAATACAGCGCACCAAGGGCGCTCATCGGTGCGCTGAATTTCTGCCCGCCGGGAAATGGGTAGTGAGGCAAGCTGGCGAAGGCATCGAAGCGTTCAGCTTGCCCTCGCAACGCTTCTGCGATGATTTTTCCTGCAATGTGCGTATAGGTGACGCCATGCCCACTGCACCCTTGGGAGTAATAGAGGTTGCCATCTAGACGTCCTACCTGTGGCAATCGGGACAGCGTCATGAGGAAATTTCCGGTCCAGGCGAACTCTGTTTTGACATCGCGTAGCTGAGGGAATGTCTTGAGCATCTTCGGTCGGATGATTGAATCGATATCTGCCGGATCTCGGGCGCCGTATACAACTCCTCCACCATATATAAGGCGTTTGTCAGCAGACAGTCGGAAATAGTCGAGTAAATAGTTACAGTCCTCGACACAGTAATCCTGAGGTAACAACGTCGCTGCGAGTTCAGTTTTCAACGGCTCTGTCGCGATGACCTGAGTGCCGCAGGGCATCGACTTTGCGGCAAGTTCCGGAACGAGATTTCCGAGGTAGGCATTCCCCGCTACCACCACAAATTTTGCGCTTACTTCGCCCTGCTCAGTGTGAATCCGTGGATTGCTACCCCGGTCGATCCGGATGGCAGCACTTTGTTCGTAGATGATGCCGCCAAGCGATTCGACAGCTTCCGCTTCGCCTAGAGCAAGATTGAGTGGGTGAATATGTCCGCCACCTTGATCAAGCAATCCGCCGACGTAACGCTCACAGGCGACGACGTCTCTGATGCCGTCAAGGTTGAGCATTTCAAGCTGGCTATAGCCGTAGCGCTCCCACAGCTTCTTCTGAGCTTCCAGGTGCTGCATCTGCTTGGCGTTGAAGGCGGCGAATACACCACCGTTCTTGAGATCGCACTTGATGTCGTATCTTTTGACGCGCTCGCGGATGATTTGTCCGCCCTCGAATGCCATGGATCCAATCAGTCGCCCCGCGTCTCCCCCAACGCTACGCTCAACCGTGTCGAGATCGCGACTATAGCTATTCACGATTTGCCCGCCATTGCGTCCGGAGGCGCCGAAGCCAACCTTAGCGGCCTCCAGCACGACCACACGAAAGCCGTGCTCAAGAAGAAACAAGGCTGTCGACAAACCGGTGTAACCCGCGCCGATGACGCAGACGTCAGTTTCGACACTTTCACTCAGAGCATGGCGAGTCGGCGCAGCATTTGCCGACGCTGCGTAGAAAGACGTGGGGTAAGGGGTGTGCGACATTCGCTAGTAACCTGTTTAGAATATTTGACGTTGATGCTATCTCGACATGCCCTTGAGATGCCATAGCTCACGAATAAGTAGCTTCCAGGCCCAAAAATTACAGATATCAGTGAGTTAGGACAAAAACTGCTTGACTCCCTCTCGCGGATCTCTAAAATGCGCGTCCATCGGAGGCACATAGCTCAGTTGGTTAGAGCACCACCTTGACATGGTGGGGGTCGTTGGTTCGAATCCAATTGTGCCTACCAATTCCGAAAAGGGTCGCGCTAGCGACCCTTTTTTTATGGTTGCTTGTCAGTTCAGCGGCTTTCTGAAAGCATCCGTGCTCCAATCTTTCCAGTGACTTCGGTCCGTGTCGATCAGCCCTTGGGCTCCTGCCACTGTGCGGCAGGTTATTCGTCGGGTCGCTTTCCTGGCTCATCCCAACCCATGTGGCCTTTGGTAGGGGTCACCACTAGGAGAGGAGGCGCCATGCCCACCATTACTCTTCCTGACGGCAGTCAGCGTTCATTCGATCATCCGGTATCCGTGCTTCAGGTGGCTCAGTCCATCGGCGCAGGTCTGGCCAAGGCAACCCTTGCAGGTAAGGTCAGCGGACAGTTGGTTGATGCTTGTGATTTGATCGAAAGCGACGCCAGTCTGCAGATCATCACTCCAAAAGATGAAGAGGGCCTGGAGATCATCCGTCACTCCTGTGCGCATCTGGTTGGGCATGCGGTCAAGCAGCTCTATCCCTCGGCGAAAATGGTTATCGGCCCGGTCATCGCTGAAGGCTTCTATTACGATATAGCCTTCGAACGGCCGTTTACCCCGGAAGACATGGCGGCAATTGAGCAGCGCATGAAGCTGCTGATCGACACTGAATACGATGTGATCAAGAAGGTTACGCCGCGCTCTGAAGTGATCGACGTGTTCAAGGCGCGTGGAGAGGATTACAAGCTGCGCCTGGTAGAGGATATGCCTGATGAGCAGGCGATGGGGCTGTACTACCACGAAGAATACGTAGACATGTGCCGTGGCCCGCACGTCCCGAACACCCGCTTTCTCAAGTCGTTCAAACTTACCAAGTTGTCCGGCGCCTACTGGCGCGGCGACGCTAAAAATGAACAGCTGCAACGTGTATATGGCACCGCCTGGGCGGACAAGAAACAGCTTGCGGCCTACATTCAGCGCATAGAAGAAGCCGAGAAGCGCGATCATCGCAAGATCGGCAAGCGCCTTGATCTGTTCCATACCCAGGAAGAGGCGCCAGGAATGGTGTTCTGGCACCCGAACGGATGGACGCTTTATCAGGTTCTCGAACAATACATGCGCGTTGTGCAGCGTGAGAATGGCTATCAGGAAATCCGGACGCCTCAGGTGGTGGATCGCAGTCTCTGGGAGAAATCCGGGCACTGGGCGAATTACGCTGAAAACATGTTTACCACTGAGTCGGAAAGTCGCGATTATGCGATCAAACCGATGAACTGCCCGTGTCACGTGCAGGTTTACAATCAGGGGCTTAAAAGTTATCGAGAGTTGCCGCTGCGTCTCGCTGAATTCGGCGCTTGTCATCGTAATGAGCCGTCAGGTGCGCTGCATGGCATCATGCGGGTTCGCGGATTTACCCAGGATGATGCGCACATCTTCTGTACTGAAGAGCAGATGCAGTCCGAGTCCGCTGCGTTCATCAAGCTGACCCAGGCGGTGTATGCAGATTTCGGGTTCGAAAATATCGAACTGAAGCTTTCGACCAGACCAGAGAAGCGCGTTGGTTCAGATGATCTATGGGATCGCGCTGAGGCTGCGCTTGCTGCAGCCCTTGAAAGCGCTGGCCTGCCTTACGATCTGCAGCCGGGTGAGGGCGCTTTCTACGGGCCGAAGATCGAGTTCTCTCTCAGGGATTGCTTGGGTCGTGTATGGCAGTGCGGCACCTTGCAACTGGACTTCAATCTACCGATTCGTCTGGGTGCCGAGTATGTCAGTGAGAACAATGATCGCCAGCATCCAGTGATGCTGCATCGAGCCATCCTTGGTTCGTTCGAGCGTTTCATTGGTATTCTGATTGAGCACTACGAAGGGGCGTTTCCTGCATGGCTCGCGCCCACGCAGGCTGTGGTGATGAATATCACCGACAAGCAGGCCGATTTCGCTGGCGAAGTTGAGAAAATTCTCAATCAAAGCGGCTTCCGTGCCAAGTGCGACTTGAGAAACGAAAAGATCGGCTTTAAAATCCGCGAGCATACCTTGCTCAAGGTTCCTTATCTTCTGGTTATCGGAGATCGGGAAGTCGAGACACGAGCCGTTGCTGTGCGTACGCGTGAAGGTGTTGATTTGGGCTCCATGCCCCTTGATGACTTCACCCAGTTGCTGACACAAGCGGTTTCCCGGCGTGGTCGCCAAGAATTGGAGTAATAACTATTAAGCGTGAAATGAGACAGGATAAACGAGCTGCACCCAAGGCCCCGATCAACGAGAATATCTCGGCTCGTGAGGTCCGTTTGATTGGTGCTGATGGCGAGCAGGTTGGCATCGTCTCGATTGATGAAGCGCTTCGTATAGCTGAAGAAGCGAAGTTGGATCTGGTGGAAATTTCCGCCGATGCGGTTCCTCCTGTGTGCCGGATCATGGACTACGGCAAGCATCTGTTCGAAAAGAAGAAACAGGTTGCTGCAGCGAAAAAGAACCAGAAGCAGATTCAGGTTAAAGAAATAAAGTTTCGTCCAGGGACGGAAGAAGGGGACTACCAGGTCAAGCTCCGCAACCTGGTGCGTTTCCTGAGTGAAGGGGACAGGGCCAAGGTTTCGTTGAGATTCCGCGGTCGTGAGATGGCGCATCAGGAGCTGGGGATGGAACTGTTGAAGCGGGTCGAGGCTGATCTTGTGGAGTATGGTTCGGTCGAACAGCATCCAAAGATGGAAGGACGCCAGCTGATCATGGTCATCGCTCCCAAGAAGAAAAAGTAACCACCAGGGCACTGGCAGGCCTTGCGGTTATTTGAAATCACCCACAATGTGGAGTACCGAACATGCCAAAGATGAAGACTAAAAGTGGCGCTGCGAAGCGCTTCAAAAAGACGGCAAATGGCTACAAGCACAAGCACGCTTTCAAGAGCCACATCCTGACCAAAATGTCTACCAAGCGTAAGCGTCAGCTGCGTGGTACATCTCTGATGCACCCGTCTGATAAAGCAAAAGTAGAGCGGATGCTGCGCGTTCGTTAATTCGGTCAAGACTCAGAGGAATAACTCATGGCTCGTGTTAAGCGTGGCGTCGTCGCTCGTCGCCGTCACAAGAAAATTCTGAAACTCGCTAAAGGCTATTACGGCGCTCGCTCGCGCGTGTTCCGTGTTGCCAAGCAGGCGGTAATCAAGGCTGGCCAGTATGCCTACCGTGACCGCCGCCAGCGGAAGCGTCAGTTCCGCGCTCTGTGGATCGCTCGTATCAATGCTGGTGCACGTGTTAACGGTCTGTCTTACAGCCGTTTCATTGCTGGCTTGAAGAAAGCGGCCATCGAGATCGACCGCAAGGTTCTGGCCGAATTGGCAGTGAACGAAAAAGCAGCTTTTGCTGCAATTGTCGAAAAAGCCAAAGCTTCTCTGGCCTAAGCCCTTCGACAATCGAATCCTCGGATTCGTAGCGTCACCGATAGGGGAAGAGCCTTGTGCTCTTCCCCTATTTCGTATCTGAAGGGGCATTTGCACAAGTGCACCTGACAACGTAACGGTTGATCTTGGGTGCGGTTCTGCAAGAACCTCTGGAGGTTGTACATGGAAAACCTGGATGCACTGGTCTCGCAAGCGCTCGAGGCGGTGCAACATAGTCAAGACATCAATGTCCTGGAGCAGATTCGAGTCCAGTATCTGGGAAAAAAGGGTGAGCTGACGCTCCTCATGCAGACGCTGGGTAAGCTCTCCGCGGAAGAGCGACCAAAAGCCGGCGCGTTGATCAATGCTGCCAAAGGCAAGGTTCAGGACGCGCTTAGCCTCAAGAAAGCTGAGCTTGACGAAGCGGCTCTGAGCGCGAAGCTCGCTGGCGAGCAGATTGATGTGACGCTTCCAGGGCGTGGCGAAGTGTCGGGCGGTCTGCATCCGATAACCCGAACGCTGGAGCGTATCGAGCAGATCTTCTCCCACATCGGATATACCGTTGCCGAAGGCCCGGAAGTCGAGGACGACTACCATAACTTCGAGGCGCTCAATATCCCTGGTCACCATCCAGCCCGGGCCATGCACGATACGTTCTACTTCAATGCCAACATGCTGTTGCGTACGCACACCTCGCCTGTGCAGGTGCGCACCATGGAGTCCAGTCAGCCACCGATTCGCATTATTTGCCCGGGGCGCGTTTATCGCTGCGATTCAGATCAGACCCACTCGCCGATGTTTCATCAGGTTGAAGGATTGCTGATCGATGAAGGCATCAGCTTCGCCGACCTCAAAGGCACAATCGAACAATTCCTGCGTGCGTTCTTCGAGGCCGATCTCGAGGTGCGTTTCCGACCCTCCTTCTTTCCATTCACCGAGCCTTCTGCTGAGGTGGATATACGCCGTGTAGTTCGCAAGGGTGATCAGGAGTCTCAATCCTGGCTCGAGGTGTTGGGCTGTGGGATGGTTCATCCCGACGTGTTGCGGATGTCAGGAATTGACCCGGAGCGCTATCAGGGCTTTGCCTTTGGTATGGGCGCCGAGCGACTGACTATGTTGCGTTATGGCGTTAACGACCTGCGCATCTTCTTCGATAACGATCTGCGTTTTCTGGAGCAGTTTCGATAACCGCAGATCGCCAAACACGTTTAGGAGAGCAGGATGAAATTCAGTGAACAGTGGCTGCGGAGCTGGGTCAATCCGCAGGTTTCACATGACGAGCTCGTCGCTCGGTTGTCAATGGTCGGTCTTGAGGTCGATAGTGTAGAGCCAGCTGCCGGGCAGTTCAGTGGTGTCGTTGTCGGTGAAGTGCTCAGCACTGAGCAACACCCAGATGCCGATAAGCTGCGCGTGTGCCAGGTCAGCAATGGCAGCGAGACCTTTCAGGTAGTCTGTGGCGCGCCAAATGTACGCCCTGGCCTGAAAGTTCCCTTTGCGATGATTGGCGCCCAGCTGCCTGGCGATTTCAAGATCAAGAAGGCAAAGCTGCGCGGAGTTGAGTCAAGCGGGATGCTTTGCTCTGCTTCTGAGCTTCAGATATCCGAAGACAATGACGGGTTGATGGAGCTCGCTCCCGAGGCTCCGGTAGGGGCAGATATCCGCACCGCTCTGAACTTGGACGATGCCAGCATTGAAATTGGCCTTACGCCCAATCGGGGGGACTGCCTGTCCATCGCTGGGCTCGCCCGCGAGGTGGGGGCAATATACTCCGCCCCAGTTGCGGCGTTAGACATTGAGGCTGTCGAGGTTAGTCATCAGGACTCGAGGCCTATTGAGGTGCTTGCTCCTGCTGCCTGTCCCCGTTATCTAGGTCGAATCGTCCGAAATGTTGACCTGGCTCGGCCAACACCGACCTGGATGACCGAACGTTTGCGGCGGTCCGGTATTCGCTCGATTGATGCTGTTGTGGATGTCACGAATTACGTGATGCTCGAGCTCGGACAGCCGCTGCATGCGTTCGATCTCGCCGAAATCAACACCGGTATTCGTGTCCGCATGGCTGAGGAAGGTGAGTCCCTGGTTCTGCTTGATGGCCAGACCGTCAAGCTGCGAGCCGACACACTGGTCATCGCTGATTATCAGCGCGCGTTGGCAATCGCTGGTGTCATGGGCGGCGAGCACAGCGGTGTGAACACCGGTACCCAGGATATTTTCCTCGAAAGCGCGTACTTCGAAAGCATTGCCTTAGCTGGTAAGGCGCGCTCATACGGACTTCACACCGACGCTTCGCACCGTTATGAGCGCGGGGTGGATCCGCAGCTGACCCGCAGAGCCATGGAGCGAGCCACAGGGCTGCTGCTTGAAATCGTGGGCGGCGAAGCGGGGCCCATCACCGAGGCGCTCAATGAAGCTGGGATGCCGCAAACCGCGCCAATCATGCTGCGCAGCGAACGCATAAGCCAGATGTTTGGTCTGGAACTCCCACGCAAGCAGGTCGAGCAAGTGCTGGGTGCGCTGGGTCTGAAGCTTACAAACGAAGACGAAGGAGTGTGGCGTGTTGATGTTCCTAGCCACCGTTTCGATATTTCCCTTGAAGTCGATCTGATAGAAGAAATTGGTCGTTTGTATGGGTATGACCGCCTCCCTGTGCGCTACCCACAAGCCCGGCTTGCGCCAGCGTCTACACCAGAAGCGCGAGTAACGGTTCCCACGTTGCGCCGCCTCTTGGTGGCTCGCGGTTACCAGGAAGCGATCACCTACAGCTTTATCGATCCGAAGCTCTTTGAGTTGTTCTCGCCAAGCACAAAGCCATTGATGCTCGCCAACCCTATTTCGGTTGAAATGAGTGCAATGCGTGCCTCGTTGTGGCCCGGGCTGGTCACTGCGTTGCAGTACAACCTCAACCGTCAACAGACCCGAGTTCGTCTGTTTGAGAATGGCCTGCGGTTTGTTGGTCAGCTTGATGAGCTCAAACAAGAGGCTGTACTGGCTGGAGTAGTGACCGGTGCTCGTTTCAGTGAAGCCTGGGGCAATAGCCGAGATACGGTAGATTTCTATGACGTGAAGGCGGATGTTGAGGCGTTATTAAGCGCCTCGGGTGGCCAGCTTTCGTTTATCTTCGCTAATGCTGAGCATTCGGCTCTTCACCCAGGCCAGTCCGCCCGTATCGAGCGAGAAGGTCGTCTGGTTGGTTACCTTGGCAGCCTGCATCCGCAATTGGCGGCCAAGCTGGGGATTGATCAACCGGTATATATGTTCGAGCTGTTGATCGCCGAGATAGATGTGGGCCGACTTCCGCGCTTCGCTGAGCTTTCTCGCTTTCCCGAAGTGCGGCGTGATTTGGCAATTCTGGTATCTCGAGACATAACCGCGGAGGCGGTGCTGAGTAGCATTCGTGAAGCGGCAGGCGAACACCTGACGGATCTCAAGCTATTTGATGTGTATCTGGGTAAAGGTATTGATCCGCTTAGTAAAAGTGTGGCAGTCGGCTTGACCTGGCAACACCCTTCGCGCACTCTAAACGACGATGAGGTGAGCGGTGCGATGCAGCGAATCCTCACCTCCCTGGAAGAAAGGTTCAACGCCACGTTAAGGAAATAGCGTATGGGGGCTCTGACGAAAGCTGAAATGGCCGAACGTCTTTATGAAGAGCTAGGCTTGAATAAACGCGAGGCCAAGGAGTTGGTCGAGCTGTTTTTCGAGGAAATTCGTCAAGCGCTCGAACATAACGAGCAGGTGAAGTTGTCGGGTTTCGGCAACTTCGATCTGCGCGATAAGCGTCAGCGTCCGGGCCGCAATCCGAAAACCGGTGAGGAAATCCCGATCACGGCGCGTCGCGTCGTGACGTTCCGGCCAGGGCAAAAACTGAAAGCCAGAGTCGAAGCATATGCTGGAACCAAGCCATAACGACGAGCTGCCGACAATACCCGGAAAACGCTACTTCACAATTGGTGAAGTGAGCGAGCTGTGCGCGGTTAAGCCCCATGTCTTGCGCTATTGGGAGCAAGAGTTCCCCCAGTTAAATCCAGTGAAGCGGCGTGGAAATCGGCGCTATTACCAGCGTCAAGACGTCTTGATGATCAGGCAGATACGGTCATTGCTCTATGAGCATGGATTTACAATAGGTGGCGCCCGGCAAAGGATGTCGGGAGATGAGGCGCGGGACGACACCACTCAATACAAGCAGCTGATTCGACAGATGATTACTGAGCTTGAAGATGTCCTTATTGTGCTTAAGACTTAAACGCAATCGAAGAAAAATCTTCCACATATCAGACGCTTATTGTATAGTTCGTCCGCTTTCAGCAAAAGCTGAATGCATCGTCGGGGCGTAGCGCAGCCTGGTAGCGCACTTGCATGGGGTGCAAGGGGTCGAGTGTTCGAATCACTCCGTCCCGACCAAAAAACTCAAATAAATCCAGTCACTTAGCGGTGTCTGGATTTTTTTATGCCTGGTAAATTTTGGGCGCTTGCCAATTTGCCCCACTTTTTGCCCCACCGCTGATTCATGCGCCACAACAGCGTCCGCAACCGACGTAGCAATCGCCTGCCTCGAAACGACAACCTACTTGGGGCGCCCTGCATTGGAAGGGCTACAACCACACCTGCTAGCAAGGTTTGGAGATACTGTTCGGGTCGACAGGTATAAGCAGATGGTTGGACGCATGGTTCGGCAAATCCTAGAGAGCCGCGGCTACGAACACGAAAGGTCTGATGTGCGCGTTCGAGTCGGTGATCTGTTTGGGGTGCTCTCGCGTTACCACAAGCGGGGCGAGCAGCCAGCGACTGAGGTTGCTTGAGCCGTCCCATTACCTGCCAACTACACACTGAGACAGGGAGCAGGCGGATCAGTCTCCTCACCTAGATTGGGTACTACCGCAATAGAAAGTTCTCGCATGCATACCTCGGCTTTTTAATTCGCTATGTCTCGTCCTGAATAAGGTTTACACCTTCTGATCGATTTTCAGGAGGATGCAATGAACTCAAGCAAAAGGCGTAGCCAGCGTGATTACACGCTGGCCTTTAAATTGTCGGTCGTCGACCAGATCGAAAAAGGCGAGTTGAGTTATAAAGAAGCTCAACGGCGCTATGGCATCCAGGGCCGCCATTTGAGCGGCTTTCCTATCCGGTTCCGAGGCCGAATCTTACCGCCGTATAAGCGGAGCCCATCATCTTTAAAGGCATGGACTTGGCTGTTTTAATTCAGAAACGACAGGCTGCGCAAACGGTACGAACAAGGCAGCGTGGTGCTGACGAGTAACTTGCCGTTTAGCCAATGGGCAACGACCTTGCCGACGACTCGACGCTGACCGCTGCACTGCTGGATCGGCTTTGGCACCATGCCCATATCGTCCAGGTCAGCGGACAAACCTATCAACTGAAGGACAAGCTGAAATCGGGCAGCTGGTGCCGAGAGAACGGCTTCGCCACGGCCATAAACAAACTCCATCACCACCGGGGTGGGTCGGTTTTACTTCGGTAGGGTGGGTCAGTTTTCAACCGGTGTTGACAAGTAGAGAAGGGTTAATCACTCAAGCTGCCGCATCCCCTTGTCGATTCAAGTTGCGACCCAGCACATCTCGCTCGATTGATTGACGAGGCCTAGCGCGCTTACTGATAGCATAAGGCTATCTCGCCGGGTCCAGTAACGGACGTGCCTAGAGGCATAGGCGATGGTTGGAGTGGTTGGAGTGGTTGGGTCATGGCAGACATTGAGCTGAGTGTGGAGGGCAGCTACCGCAGGGTCGCGTATACCGTGACTTTGATCGGCTCTACCTTCGGACGCGAACAGTGGACGTTCAACGTAGACATCCGCCCGCTTCAAGGCCGGGTTACTGGCGATACCTTTATTTCACCAGGTTTCTACAGTACCGATGCTCAGGCACAGGAGGCTGCTGTCGAGCTAGTAAAACTGTACGTTGATCGGCAGTGGAGCCTGCGAGCTCACCGACGATGCACCGCAGCCTCTACTCCGTGATGGAGATTGATGTAAGTTACCTGCCGTCATAAGGAGCGTCGGCGTATGAAAAAGGATTTTGGTGAGTTTTGGGTCGAGGCGATCGCCTATCAAAACGACCTGGCAGCGTTCACTCAGCTACTGACCTACCGGCGCGAGACAGGCAGCCTAATTAATGTATCCATAGCGCCCGCGATGATGCCCGAGAGTCGGGCTGCGGCTCGAGCCGAGGCCGCCGCTGCGCTATGCAGAGTCATCAGCGTGACGGCAGATGGCGAGCTAGTCTTTGATCCGGCTCCGATTCCTCAACCGGTATCGACCCACACGGCAGTCAGGGTTCGCCGGGCGTAGGTACTGGATCGGTTCCAATTTCAACTTTGCTCCGCACTGCGAGGAACTGACCGTTCTTCAAGCCTTAGATGGTCCAAGCGAGTGGTAGCTGCTTGATGCAGTCGTGCTGTTGAAGCGAGGAGCGGACAGACCGTTCTTCATGTTTTCCACGTCTGAATCATGTGGATTATTGAACCGCTTTCGCAGAAAGGCAGTCGTTTGTACCAGGACATCAAACGGAACGTAGAATGTCTTATAGCGTCATGAGGGTGTGGCACCGCCCAGAGGCTATCAAAATTGCCCCGCTGGCGCGGTCGCTGCGCCAGTTGCTGGAAATCGACCTGCACATTTGCGTCACCGGTCAGCACCGAGAAATGCTGCGTCTGGTCCTTGAGACATTCGAACTCGACGTCGAGCAGGATCTGGCGGTCATGAACCGCGGACAGACTCAAAATGGCTTGACCGAGCAGCTGCTAGTTCGGCTCGATCATGCCTATGACGCCTTCCGCCCAGACTTGATACTGGTACACGGCGATACCACCACCAGCTTCGTCGCAAGCTCGCCGGTCTTGAGCCGCCCGCTTTGTGGCATCTAGCCCGATCAACTCAACGAAGCCGATTGATTAAGCGATCGAGCAATCTCCCTACCATGCTCTCGGGCACGCTCGCGACCGAGATAGATGAAGTGCGGACTTTCGATGACCCTGGCGTTTCTATGCCCGTATTCTCTCAGGTACTTGTTGGGCTTTGCACCATGCACCAGCATGACTTTAGGCTTTATCGTCTCAAGCAAGAAGTCGAAGATCTTCGTCGACTTCTGTTGGCTCCGAAGCATGTTCTCTCGGGCAGTAGGGAACGAATAGATATTGGTCTCTAGAAACCTGACATCACTGTTTGCGCCAACGGCTTCGTCCATCACGATTTTCATGACAGTTCGCGTTCGGCTCGGTTTAGCGCGGGTGGCTTGATATGCGCTGTACCATGCCGCCTTGTCGAATCCATAACCCGGAAGCCAGAATTCCCAGAAGTCTTCCGTCATGCTGGAAGCTGCGTTGATACCGACTATGAATACTTGGCAATCCAGCGGAGATCCGTCGCACATAAACGGACGGTCATGAAATGGAGAGCCATCAGGTCTCGCAGGTCAGCTTCGAATTTCCCTATGTCCATTCGCTTTGAGTCCATGCAGAAAACGAAAAGCCTGCTAGAAAGCAGGCTTTTTTACAACGATCAGATTAGCGCTGTGTGACGGTCGCGCTATTGCTCATGCCGTTCTGAGTGATTGTCGCTGTGTCTACGCCGAAGCTTGAACCGTACACACCTTGAGTCAAGGAGGCATGGTTAGCGGTACCGGTCTGATCGATGATGCCACTATCGCCGTAAGGCGAGCCGTTCTGCGCAACTTCGATTATGTTGTTAGCGCCGTTTTGGGCGATGTCGAGCGAGCTACCATCCCCATCCTGCTGGATATCAACTAGGTTGCGCTCACCGGTTGAGACACCGTTAACGCTATTGGAGCGGCCTGCCTGGTCTACATTCAGCAGGTTGTCAGCACCCGACTGGGTAAAGGTAATCGAACCCATTGCTGAGTTGTCATTAATCTTGGCCAGATTGCGATCACCCTCCTGCGTCAGGTTGATATAGCCACCCGAGTAGCGACCGCCGCCCGATTGAGAGACCGAGACATCGTTGTCATTACCGGTCTGGCTGATGCTTGTATGAGCACCTTGGAAGTCAGCGTACTGGCTCAGGCTGATAGTGTTCTGCGTACCGGACTGATAGGTGTCCGCCGATACAAATCCACCGCTTTGTACAGCGTGAAGCTCGTTGCCTTGGCCGTGCTGTTCGGCCACAACGCTATTGAAGGCACCCGACTGATCCAGGTCAGTCCGGTTCTCCTGACCATCCTGGTAAATCTTGCCGTAAAGTCCTTGTTCGCTACCTATCTGATCGACGCGAACATCGTTGTCATGGCCGATTTGAGCGACTTGAGCGTACGAGCCGCCGCCCGTAGTCGTTTGAAAGACGCTTACCTCGTTGCCCACGCCGTCTTGGGATAGATTGGCTTCAGAGCCATAGCCCACCTGATCAGTAGTCAGAACGTTTTCGGCGCCATACTGGGTGGCCGAGACTGTAAGGTCGCTTCCTTCTTGCTCTGATTGAGCCACATTGAGGTCACCACTCTGAAGAAGGGTGGATGCATTGCCGGTACCGGCCGACTGGGTGGTTTCCGCTTTATTGAGGTTGCCAACCTGTTCCACCGACGCGGAGCTGTCGGCAGCTTGTGCGTGACCAGACAAGACAAGAGCGACTGCAGCGGAGAGAAGGGTGCGAATGAACATTGGGATAAACCTTTTGTTTGGAGCCAAGGATGGTCGGGCTTCAACGAGTTAGGCATATGGGCCGAATAATTGATTGTTGACCCGTTGGGGCTTCGATTCAGAAGGGGAGTCTCGAGCCAAGCTCCCCACTAGAGGTCAGTGACCTTGAACGACAGTCGCAGAATTGCCTGTACCGTTTTGCAAGATATTGGCCATGCTGGTGGAAGCGCCTTCCTGGGTCAGGTTTTGAGTCAACAATGCAGAGTTGGTTGACCCGGTCTGGCTGATAACACCGATGTCGCCTTCACCCCACCAGCCGCCTTGGTTCGCCACGATGATGTTGTCGTTACCGGACTGAGCCACTTCAAGCGAGTTGAAGTCACCACTCTGGTTGATGTCGATCTGGTTACCGTCACCGATGGACGAGCCGGAGAAAGAGGTGTTGCGTCCGCTTTGCGCAGCAGTCAGACGGTTGGCTGAGCCTGTTTGCTCGAACTCGAAGGTACTCCACGCACCGGTTGCAACAATGTTGGCTGTGTTATCGAGTCCATTCTGCGTCAGGTCGACACTTCCGCCCGAGTGGCGCCCGCCATCTGTCTGGTAGATATTTGCAGAGTTAGAGGAGCCGGTTTGAGATACGTTTGTGCTCGCGCCGTACGGCCAGGCTCGCTGGTGAAGATAGAGGGTGTTGTTCGTGCCGTTTTGAACGGCCATAGCATCTGCGCCACCTTCCTGCGTTACCAGTGCGTAATTGCCCGTGCCGCTTTGCTGTCCAGCATAACTGTTCACCCGCTCAGACTGGCTGACGGTAGTGATGTTGTAGTTGCCTTCCTGCAGCACCTCAGCACTGTGGTTGGCTACGTCGTATTGAAGGACTACAGCAGTATTGTTTCGTCCGATCTGGTCGACGACCGCGCTATGGTTCCCGCTGTACTCGTCCTGAGCGTCATACTGGTAGACACGTTGATAGTTACCGTCGCCCTGCTGAGAAAGGCGGGCGGTATTGCCGTCGCCGATCTGCTCGGTATCCACGACGTTTTCTTCACCACTCTGGTAAATGGAAAGGCCGAGGTTGGTGCCACTTTGACTAGCTTCAATGCTATTTAAGCTGCCAATCTGTTCGGTAGTAACCTGGCTGTCAGCAGCCTGTGCCTGGCCGATGAGTACCAGAGTAACGGCAGCCGCGAGGAGGGAGCGTGAGTGCATGCTCAGAATCCTTTGAGTGAGTGGAGACAGGATTCTCGTCACATGACGGCACACTGGTATCAATCGTTCGGTGGATTCAGACAGGCGCAATGGCTTTAGCCTGACTTATGAGTCGGATCAGAACAAATTAGGCTAGGGATGCGAAGCTAACTCGGATAGTAAGCAGGATTGCGGGATGGCATTTGCAAAAAAAAGGGTGAACGGAATGCCTCGTGTGCAGCCACCCTTCGGCGGGGTTTTTGTTGCTGGTGCGTATTACGGGCCACGCAGCAAGCCGATCGTGCTTAACGCTCGGCTCTGAGCGATGATCTAGGCGGAATGTATTTCAGATAGCGCTGGGTCCCGCACACTTGGCACGAACCTGCGTCCCAGTGCCGATATGACGGCTTATACCGAAAGCAGCGGGACAGCGTTGCTGGGTAGAAAGGTCCGCAAAAAGAAAGCCAGGCATTGCCTGGCTTTAGCTAATCGAGCCGCTGCTTTATTGCAGCCACCCCTCCACCTGCTCAGCTCCGTACTGCTCTTTCCAGGCCTTCAGTACCTTATGGTTGCCGCCTTTTGTCTCGATCGTCTCTCCGGTTTCTGGGTTTTTATACACCTTGACCTGGCGCTGGCGGCGCGGGCCACGCGCAGCTGGAGTAGCGCTTTCCGGGCTTTCTTTCGGTTCTAAAATATCGATGATGCTCCGCAGGCCTATTCCGTACTCGGCCATAAGGTCGCGAAGCTTTTCTTCGAATTCAATTTCGCGCTTCAGTCCACCATCGTTTTTAAGAGCATCAAGCTGTTTGAGTTGGGCTGCGAGTTGAGCCTCAAGGGCTTTGAATTCTGCAAGTTTGGACATGAAAGAGCCTATCTATTGAGGGGGATGCATAACTTAACGGTAAATCTTACTTGTGTTTATGAGCCCGGCTAGCCCCGGTTATTCTGGCCGATCAAGCTGAGCCGAGTTACCCGGTTATGCATAGAAGGGCCAGGATCGTTGGCAACGACCACGTAAAAAGAGCTCCGTTTACCGCCGGCTGCCTACGTAGATGACTAGGTAGGTGGGGAGCATTGGAGTTAGATACACGTCTCGATTCGAAGACAGCGGATCGCAAGTTTGGAGTTCGCTAATACTAGGCCCAGCCAACCCCTACCTCAAACGTGAACAAGGGTTAGCAGCGAACCTCTATCCAGCCGACTAACGTGTTTGGACGGGCTGCGGCTGGTTCGCTTTATGTCCCTATTGAAGAAAGCAAATTCGCTGCGCCCTTAGGGTGGTCATTGCTATTTCCGCTATCGATAGCAGCAATAGCAATGGCAGCCAGCCTCAGAACGCCGGATCCAAGTGAGTCGAGCTTATCGCGACGCCGCTGTCAAGAGGCAAGCCGTAACGGCCGTAACGGCCTTTCCGTTACCATGTCGTCATTGCCATTTCAATGTCAGAGTTATATGTTTTTCTCCGCATCTAGTACGGAGGAAGTTTAACTATGAGCAGCCAAGAAGCGATGCCCATAACAATGCTGCGATTGAAGGAGGTTACAAAGCGAACTGGTCTGTGTAGATCAACTATATATAACAAGCTTGACTCAAAGTCGCCTCGCTACGATGCGAGCTTTCCTAAACAAGTTAAGTTGGGAAGCGGCACCGTGCGCTGGATAGAGGCAGAAATTAGTTTATGGCTTGAAGAGTGCATAAATATTTCTAGACAGTACAGTCAAATCAATGGTGGAAAATATCCAGAAAAGTACGGCGACGTCCATCTTGGGAGAGGGAGTAAAAATGTTTGACCAGAGCCATGACCAGTTTTGGATGCGAAATTTTAAGTTGGGAAACGAACCATCTCTCGCGGCGCTCCCCTTGATAAGTGATGCGGTTAACGAGGCGGTAGTTAATATACAAGCCCCCCGTGCGATCATTCTCAACGCGGTACTGACTGCAATTTCTACTGCACTTCAGGGGTTAGTTGACGTCCAGAAGCCAAACGGGCAAGTAACGCCGTGCTCTCTTATGCTGCTTGCGATTGCAAACTCGGGCGAAAGGAAATCAACGGTTGAAAACGCTTTTTTGCAGCCTTTCAGGGATTTTCAGTTCGAGCAGGAACCAAAGCATGATGAGGAAATATGTGACTGGAAGGCCAAGAATGATGCTTGGTCAGCACGGCGGCACTCAATCGTAAAAGAGATTAAAAAAAAGAGCTCCAAAGGTTTGCAAACCAAAGCTGAAGAGGCAGCATTGTTATCTATTGAACGAGAGCGTCCAGCTAAGCCAAAGAGGTTCAAAATCCTCTATGAGGATGTCACCCCTGAAGCGTTGTTTCATGGGATGCACAAGGATCTCCCAACTGCTGGACTTATATCAAGCGAGGGAGGTGGGATACTGGAAGGACGTGCTTTCAATGATTTTTCAAAACAAAACGCTATCTGGAGCGGCGATTCAATAACCATCGATAGGAAAACTGTAGACAGTTTTCAGCTTAATGACGCAAGGCTTACCGTGTCTCTGATGGTTCAGGAAAGCGCTTTTTCTGCACATATGAAGCAGCGGGGCGAGCAGGCTAGAGGTTCGGGGCTATGGGCGAGATTTTTGATATGCCACCCGCACTCTACTCAAGGCACTAGATACGTTGGTGCAGGAACTAATTCATGGATCAAGAAAGAGACATTTAATTTAAGGCTGGGATCATTGCTCGAGGAAAACCTTCGTGTGTACAAGGCGGGCGACAGAAAGCGCAGTTTGGTTGCCTTTACTCCTGAAGCGGTACAGCAATGGATACAGACATCTAACAAAATTGAGGCGCAGATATGCGCTGGCGGGAGATTCCATGGCCTGGGGGACCATGCATCGAAACTGGCTGACGTCATTGCTCGCCTAGCGGTGCTGTTACATCGCTTTGAAGGATTCGAAGGAGATGTATCTGTTACCACCCTGAACACAGCCGAGGAAATTGCCGGATTCTACTCGGAGGAATTTATCCGGCTTTTCAGTCAAGACCACAAGGATCTAGTTGATGAAGAAGTCATGCTGCACTGGCTGGTCAGAACACAAGCGAGTGGTCAAAGATTTATAAAAAGAAATTTGATCAGGCAGTACGGCCCTAACAGGTTTAGGCATAAGGACGCGTTGGACTCCGTGCTTATCCGGTTGGCGAGTAAAGGGAAGATAGCAGCTGCCACGTTTGCTGGCGACAAATCTCTATACGTAGATACTTGTCCATGGATGCCTTTCCTTACACCAAACCCGTCGCAAGTACAGGTTACTAACTTCTACCACGACAATGGTCATCAAGCAGCCGGCCACCCAGCACTACATTTCACTCAGTGTCTGCCTGGCTATACAATTTAAGCATGTATCGAGCAGATGGAATTAAGGATTACATTCTAATTGGTTGCATGTATCTACAGGGTAATCATTAGTAACATTGGATTGCTCTTGCATGCTTAGCATGGCTACCCCATGCATGTAAGTGCATAGGGGTCACTGCTTCAATCAAAGCTTGTGGTTTGGACAATGTTGTTATGACACAAGCAATATGGCCGCTAAGAGCCATATTGCGTGTGGATCAAGGATAATGATTATGCTCTATGGGACTGACTGGTTAGCTAGTGTAGAGCTTGAAAAGCTAATAATTGAAGAGCATAAGGGCTCTGAATGCTTCCATCTAGAGGAGAGCTTGATATTAGAGGTAAGAAACATAGAGCGGCTAATGCAAATGATTGGAAGTAGCGAAGAGCCGCTGTTCTTTTTTGATTCCCTCAAAGAGGGAGCGGTTATCTGTCGGAAGCTTGGACGATCGCTATACACATTGTTGAGGAGGGGGGTTGTTACGATAACGCATACATTACCCTATCATGAGATGAATCCATATGTGGAAGTTTATTTTAAGCACGTTGATAAGCTCACCTCGTTATGCGAATTTTGGCCAGTTGACGCCATGCGAGGGAAAGTAGCGGAATCTTTTGTCCTGGCTGCTAACGACCTCGTGTCAGAACTTCGATGCGAGCTCTCAAGTGTAGACTTTAAGTCAATATTGAAGCGTTTCAAAAGAGCTTCACTAAAACGAACTAAAGGGCTTGAGCGCTACATTGATGACTTATTTCAACAGCATGCAAGGATGTTGGTTTTACGTATTGATTTGTCATATGAAGGCGGTTATCTAAGCGGTCGGCTTGATTTTGATTCTGACATATCAGCAGTTAAACGACATTGGTCAAAAATGCAGACAGACCTTCACAAGGGAAAACCTGTCAGTGGCCTTCTAGGTTTCGTTTGTAAGCTCGAATACGGACATCTGAAAGGCTTTCATTTCCATCTTCTGCTTTTTTACAGCGGTTCGGAGCATCGTCAGGATGGAGGTTTGGCACGGATGATTGGCGAGCATTGGAAGAATAGCGTAACGGAAGGGAGGGGGCGGTTCTATAACTGTAATGCGAACAAGCAACGATACAAGAACGTAGGGATAGGGATGATCAGCTACGATCAGAGCGATAGGATAGATGTGCTAAAAAACAAGGTTGGCGCTTACCTCACCAAGGTCGATTATTGGGTGCGTCTCTCTCCATCGGTGGGTCGCTCGTTTTCTAAGGGCAACAGCCCAAAGCTGAGCGCGACTAAGAGAGGACGCAAAAGATCAGATGGCCAGATCCCTCGGACTCGTGATGTTTAGATCAGGTAACTTTATGATTGTAAAGGCAGCACTCGCGAGCCGCCTTGTCATTTTATGATCTTCATTTGTAAGATATTTTACGACCTCGTGTTTTTTATCATAATTTTTCTGAAAATTATCATTTCTAAGATTCCAGAAGTGAATAGCGGCCTCATTGATCATGACTAACGAGACCGATGCATGCGCTGGGTATTTTTTGGTGATATCTGGCGAAACTGTTCCTTTAGCTGTCATTTCATAAAGCTCGGCCGGAAGCAAGGAGAGCGCTGCCTGATGTATCAAATCAATGCCTTGATTTGAAAGCTTCCCCCTCAGCCATTTTTTGATTTCTTTTAATCTGGAAACTCTATTCTCAGCCGTAATGTCGCTGCTAGCTAAAAAGATGCTAGATGCCTGATTAAGTAGAAACAGGTTATCAGACATCCACTCTTCTCGTCTAAAGTCCCGGGGTTGACATGTCTCGTTGACCAACTTTAGCGCGTCGTCTCGCTGGATTAGAATCTCCCGCTCGGTAACGGTAATTTCGTCAGGACGGACTTCTTTTGATGAGGATGTGATAAACAGCTCTGCCTTCACAACCAATGCTCGCAACGGACTGATACTCTCATGAAACAATGTGTACGCTGGAGTCGTTTCAATTGTGTGGCTGCGGCTGTAAAGGAAGGCTTCCTCAAAGCTGCGCTTGGTGACTTGACCGGTTGCTGTGATTTCCTCCCACTCGGACGAATCGATCGAAAAGAAGTTGATGTCGCGTTCAACTTTTCTATAGTGGTCATGGCTATCGTTAAAGGGAGTCCCCCCTTTTTTGGGTCTCAATATGCTTTGTACCGTTCGGATTTCAAAAGGGGGATTTGTGATGTGCGCTCGCGCAGAAACCCAGACAGTAGTATTTGTGGGGCGGTGAAACAGAAGGGTTATTCCGTGTGCTTTAATTCTCTCGGTTAGTACCTGTCTAGAAATTCTATGTTCGTCAGCCAGTTGTAGTAGCGGCAGGACAAGAATGGATTCGTCAATCATCGTACTTAGGCCCTTATAGCTGAGGTGGCATGGTTCGCTAAGCTAAAGCTGCTTTGTTCGAATCTTCTCAACGTACTCAAGCTTTGGATACGCTTGATATTGAGTACAGCTGTATAGGCAGGGTCTTGGACTGATCTCAAGGGGATGAGGCACATGGTTGCCTTGTGTAAGATCAAGGTTAGCGGGCTCGGTTCCAGGCCACCGAGACGGGATGTGTCTTGCCGAGTGCCGGGTACGCTCGTGTTCGGCTTTTGGGCTCATGCAATGCCTGATATGGGCGCATGGGTCCGCTTGTATGGACGGGGCGAGGACCGTCATGATTGATCGCGCGCTGTGACATAGGCGAGCCTCCATTAGGTGTGCTCGTTGTCAAATTGACTCAACATTTTACCGGTTAACAGCCAATTGCCGATTGTCGCTTCGTTCAGCGTCGCTCACCGTTACACGGCGCCTAAACTAAGGGTAGTGCTAAGGCAGGCTTTCAATGAGCCCGCGTGACCTAGGTGCTTTCGGTATCGAGCAAGTAGCGCTGGGCTAGCGGACTCGGTTGTCTCCCTGCGGCTTCAAGCGGTCTCGTTTCGTTTGATCATATACCCCAGGTAACCACTAACAGGCAGGAATGCTCGGTCTCCTTGGAATCACACCGCTTCAGGCGGCACGTTGTTGCTTGGCCCGATCGATGGCCTCGTCCGCTAGCCTGTACACGGGATGTATGGGTAGCTTAATCGTGCTTGGGTTGAACTCGTGGCCGAAACAGGAAGACCGGGTTGTGTGGTGTCCACGTCGAGGTTGGCTTTTATGTTTGCGGCACCTGCCGATAGGCGCGACGCTGCGGTAATTTTGCAAAGGGTGTTGAACCAGCCTGATGACCCACAGACCTCTTTGCCAGTTTACGGTCGACCACCCGCCGCGCGCTGATTAGTCTGATGTCAAAAAGGGCTCAGAGTGATGAACTTTTGCCACTATCGTGACTCCGATAGGTCCATGCCTGACTTTGTCCGTCCCCGCCGATAAATCAGGCGGCGGTCATTAAGCTCGGGTTGCTCCCGATGTGGCTGTACGCGAAGGACTCGCATGGTTTCAGGACGAAACTCGGACAAACCGCTCGGAGCGGTATGAGGAATTGGACCCCGCCCTTCTGCGGCCCTGTAGCGATACAAGGGCCGTTTGTTTTTGCTCAAAAGATAAGCATTGTCTGTATATAGCTCGACGCGGGCGTCAGCGGTGCGAAGCTCATACGCAATGGACAAAAAAAAGTAGTAAGCAACATGCGCGGACAGCCCAGGGCTGCCCACGCTTTTTAATTGCTCTACGAACCGCTTAACGGTGCTGCGCCGCAGCCTTAGCGGATGCCTACAAGCATCCCTGTTCCGCCAGCGACACACAGCCTTCGTGACCCACCACGATGTGATCGAGCGTTCTCACACCGACCAGATTCAGCGCCTCCTTTAGTTTGTTGGTCAACGTGCGGTCCGCCTGGCTGGGTTCGGGGTCGCCGGATGGGTGGTTGTGTACCAGGATCATGGCAGCGGCGTTGTGCTCCAACGCGATTTTGACGACCTCCCTGGGATAGACGCTTGCTCCGTCCAAGGTGCCCCGGAACAGCTCGTGAAACGCAATGACCCGGTGCTTACAATCCAGCATCAGCAGGGCAAAGACTTCGTATTCATACGCTTCAAGCAGCGTCTGCAGGTGGCTGAATACGTCCTGTGGCGCTGTAAGTTGCCGTCCCCGACGCAAGCGCTGGCTGGCCAGCTGTTTGGCCATCAACAGGATGTCGGCTTCAGTGACTGGCGACTCGATCAGGTAGGTGCCAGCGGTCTCACCGGCCTTGATTTTGTGCAATCGCATATTCAGCTCCATGGGCCGGGTGGCCAGTCTTAGGCATTCAGGGTTTGGTGCTTGGCTTCCAGCTTTTCAGCCAGGCTGGGTTTGCCCGAGGGGTGCGATGTGGCTTTGGAGAGCGGCTGTTCGTGGGCGCTCTCGATGGGGAAGAATTCCTGGACGATGGCGCTGACGTCTTCCTCGTTGTCCTCGAAGGCACCGTTGCCGAAGCCGCGCCTTGCCGCTTCGTCCAGCGCGTTCTGATCGAAGCCCGCCTCTTGCCGCTGTTGATCGAGCTCAGTTGCGGTACGCAGCGCCTCGGTCATGTCCATTCCGCTGCGTACGGTCAGGTCGGTGTAGAAGATCGGTGTGCCGTGGCTCTGCCGGGTGGACTTGCCACGAAGTCGCAGTTCCAGCGGCAGGCAGGCCAGGCGGTTTCCGGAGATGGCCTGGAAGTAATGAAGGCGTGCGGCCAGGGTGCGGATGCTGTTGAAGCCGGTGGTGCGGAAGACGAAGCTACCCAACAGATCCTCATCGCCAATCACCACGTTCAGCCGGCCATAGGGCTTGCAAGCACCGCCCCTGGCCAGCGAGCAGGCATCTGGTGAAGGGCAGGGCAGGGACTGAATGCCGTCCTGGGTGACCCGTTTGCAGGTCTCTCCGTTACCGACGCACACTGGGCGGCCGGTCTGCCGGTCAAACAGTGAGTAGTCAGCGCGAAAGTTCAGCTCCGGTTCGTTGAACAACAGGCGGACCGGGATACTGCGCAGCTTGTCGTCCTTACCATGACGCAGCTCATCGTTGAGCGGATGGACCAGCCAGCCATCGCGGTTCTGGACTTGGGACGTTATGGTGAACTGGTCATCTTTTTCCGGCAGGCGCTTGCCGTTCTTCTCGATGACCTTGCCAATCGAAATCCGCCCGAGCACCGGCGGGGTGATAGCCAGACCTTTGAGCATGGTGGTTCTCCTGAAACGAAAAAAGGCCAGCCAGGCAGCGCTAACTGCATGGGCTGGCCATGGGAGGGAAGCGATAGGGGTAATCAGCCGATTAGGAAGCGTCGGGCGCCGGGCTTGATGAGTGAATATTTGTCTCGCAGATGAGGCCTGTCCCTGAGCAGTCGGGCCACATCGAAGCCGATGCTGTCTTTGGCCTTTCTCCAGCTGACGTAGCCGTTAGCAAACTCGGCCCTCGTCGCTTCGCCCATCGCTTGCTGAAGCATCTGCTTGAGCTGTGCCTCGCGGGCGTGCTTCTCTTCGATGGATTGACGCAGCGCCTTGAGCTCGACGAATTCAGCTGACAGTCCGGGCTGGTCCCTGAAGTCCACCGTCTGGCCATCGTCCTCTGGATACAGGCAGCGCAGCGCAGATCCAGCGGACGCTGTCCCATCTGCGGGTGGCGGCGTGTCGGTTTCGACGTATCTCCAGAACGTGCGCTCCAACTCGATCAAGCGAGCGATCATCTCTTCGTCGCGCTCGATGCGATGGATCTCCAGGTGCTGACCGCCGAGCACAACCGCCACATCCGCAGCCAGCTTGCCGGTGACGGCGAGCTGGTGCATCACCTGCAGTTGCACATACTCGGGTACCCCTTCTTTCCAGAGGCGTGCCCCGTTTATGCCGGCAGTCTTGCATTCGAGAATTTGTACATCGTCGGCACCGATTACCTCGCGATCGATGTTTGCCAGCATCCAAGGCAGGTCAGGGTCCGGATGCTGCAGCACAGCGTTGATGCGGCGAACCTTGTTGCCGGTGCGCTTGCTGTAGTGCCAGGCCACAATCGGCTCAAGGACGTTGCCCCAGTACATCGCGCTTTCTTCATCGTCGGGGTCGGTTTTCGGCAGTCCAGTGTCACGTCCCGTTTTTTCGAGCCACAGTTCCAGCTGCGACTTGTAGGGGTTGAGGCCAACGGATGCCGCGGCATCCGAGCTACCGATGCCTCGTTTGCGTACTTCCAGCCACTCTTCGCGGGGCAATTCCTTCGTACTGATCAGGCGAAGGGCTGACCGGGGTTTGTTGGTGCTGCGGTTCAATGAAGTCGCTTTCATGCTGTTCACCTTACGGGCATAAAAAAGCCCGACCAGCGCGAAGCTGACCGGGCGATAAGGTTGAAATGAGGGTTAAGCGGCGAGCTGTAGAGCCGCGTCCAGAGCACGTTGCTTGATCTGCGCTCCCTGGCCAAACCAGGCCGAGTCGAGGCGGTATTCGGTGCTGCGTGCCCGACGCTCGTGATCGACGTACTCGGTCACGGCATTGAGCAGGCCCCAGGCGGTGCCTTTTGCCGATTCCAGCTGACTGCCTCGGCCACGGCCTTCGTACAGCTCCTGTACCTTGCGCAGGGCGCGTTCATTGGGCAGTTGTTCGGGTAGCTGGCCGGTTGGGTTGACCTCGCACATAACGTTCAGGAAGAAGCCCATTGCCTCATGCCACTGCACCTTGCGTTCAGCCAGATGGCGCATGCGATACATGAAGTCGTCCCATTGCGAGACGGCGATGCCGAGCTGCTTCTTCACCACCGTCGGATCGAAGCGGGTGTTGTGCGGCACCTTGATGGCTCGACTTGTACCGTCCAAGGCGATGGTCAGGGTGTTATTACAGACCACGCGCACCGTGGTCGGCGTTGCGGTTGTGGCCAGGGTGCCGTCGCACGATGTAGCCAACAGCAGGTAACCGTTGACCTGGTCGTTACCCTTGATTGCTGTGCCTTGTCCGGTGCGCGCCAATGCCCAGAACTTGCGACCACCCTTGAGCACGCCAGCGGTTTCCAGCTCATATCCCGAGACCTCGGTGAGATCCCGGTAAAACTCCAAAACCTCCCGAGGCTGCACGGTGTGATAACGCTTGGAGACAACAGACAGCGGTGCCTTGGTATCCGAGCGATAGAGCACCTTCTGTTCCGGGTAGGAATGAATTGCGCCTAGATGGCCGATGCTGTCCGATTTGAAATGAACGGGGCTTTCCAGGATCTGCCAATCCATACCGGCTTCACGCTGCCAGACCTCGATAGGTTGTTTCTGCGGCAGGTTGTTGCCCAGGCCATGCCAGGGGGTAGCGCCAGCGTAGGCCATTGTTTCAACGAGATGAGCCATTGCAATACTCCTTCTACGTGTTTATACGTAATAACGTTTCATTTGCCGGCAAGACGAATTCATCGCTCGTTTTGTGTAAAAGCAGTACCGCAGTGATGACATTCATAGTTGTCGAGTACGTGAGAATCGAACTCTTCACCCATCTTGGCGCCGGCCAGCCCCCCGGCTGTTCCACCTGCCAGGCCGCCCAGAATCGCGCCAGCCAGGCTACCCAGCGTAATACCCACGGGGCCAGCGAAAGCCCCTATAAGCGCGCCGCTTTTTGCACCAGCCATAGCGCCTGCTGCTCCGCTCGCCGTGCCGCCAACGGCGCCAATAGCGCCACCGACTTTGCGACCATGATTGCGAACAACAACGCGAAGAGAACCGCAGGAAGGACAGCAAATACTCATCATTCAGACTCCTGTTCAAGAGAAAATACCCCGAGGTAGAGACGAGCTTTTTGTGCCCGGCTTCCAGTAGGTAATACAGGGCTGAAAATTTTTTGAATCCTGTAGCGTGACAGCGGCCTTGATGTTAGAGCTGTATGCTCGAATCGGTAATGGCACATGATGTTCGTGAGATAACGTGAGCCATCCAAAAGGACATAGGCCCTTCCTGGGGCAGGCAGGGATAAGCACGTGCGTGACTCTGATAAACGTTGCCAGCAGTACTACCAAGACCAATTCGCCAAATATTTGCAGTGCTATACCCCTGGCGAAGCACTCAATGAGTGCCTGCACGATTTTTTGGATCAGCGACCAAGCGGGAAGTACAGTTCACGTAGCCGTGCAGCTGGCTTGGCGTCCGCACAGTTTTGGTGGGCGTCAGCTGCAGTAACCGAGGCCGACCAGGCCAGTCTGGCACTGGCACGGGTGCTCCACTTTGATGACGTGATCGATATCGATTTGCTGAGTCATCTGGCCACGCACAACGCAGATCAGCTGCGATGGGCCGTCCGCTATTCAAAGTTGTTTACGCGCAGGGATTCGCCACTCTGGGTCCACCTGCGCAAGAGTTGCGTGGGCCTGCAATGGCAGACGTTCATAGATGTCTGTGACCGCCTGATGG
Source organism: Stutzerimonas stutzeri (assembly GCF_024448895.1). GTDB lineage: Bacteria > Pseudomonadota > Gammaproteobacteria > Pseudomonadales > Pseudomonadaceae > Stutzerimonas > Stutzerimonas stutzeri_Q. Next base: position 155,234 of record NZ_JAMOIC010000001.1, on the reverse strand, counting down.
TGCGGCTTGAGCCATTCGATCAGGCAATCCTGGATGCCGAGAGGCGCCTCAATTCCCTGTCGCTGCTGGAGCTGCTGTCCTATCTCAGCGTGTTAGCTTATTTCCGTCTGGAAGACGCAGGGGATGATCCTGCCGCAATGGAGTGGGTTGCCTATGAGCGAATCATCCAGCGCAAGTTGAGAACGTGTACCGAATCGGATTTCCGGCTTTCTACGGATGTGCTTGGCCGATCGCTGAAACGGCACCTGTCCCCCATGCTCTTTCCACAGCGGGGCGAGGGTGCGGAATGCGCTGCCAATCTGGATGTCGTCAGCGAGATGGTTGTAGCAGTGCGTGAGCTCATCGAATGTGAACGGTCCATAGACCGGTTCTGCTTTGACAGTGAATGCGATTACCAGCTCAGGTCAGGGAGCCCGATCGTAATCAACAGAACGAATAAGGGTGCGTTGCGCTGGCAGCGTACCGAACAGAAAAGCCAGCTGTTGTGGTGCTACTGGATGCACCGCGCGATTGAGGCCTTTGCCGCTTCTGAACTTGCCGGAAAGCTGATCGGTAGTGCCGACAACCATGAGGCTAACCAGCTCGCCTACATCAAGACCATACGCAGCCAGCTTTATCTGCAAGTGGTTTTCGGGCTTGGAGAGCGCGTAAGGTTGAACAACGGAGCTGAAGTGACGTTGTCCCACGCAATGTTGGCGAGTGAGCTGACCAGAGCGTTTTTCGAACAAGCCTACCTGCAGCCTTATCAGCGTTACTTGGATGAGTTGGGTGATCCCGTAGCAGCGCTTGGGCGTTTGGCCTTTGAGGGTCTGCTACATGGCGAGAATCGCTTTCCCATGACCTGGTCGGAGCAGCCAGAAAAAATTCAGCGGATCCGCGCATGGACGGTTAGCGATGATTACCCCGATGGGGATCCTGAAGCAGCGAAGGCGATCTTGCAGTTTTGGACCAGTGATCTCCAGACACTATCAGAGCAAGTGAAGCAAACCCCGAATTTGCCAACGCCAAGGCTATCGGAGAAGCCATTTTACAAGATAGGTCGTTACAGCTTTCAGTTCCCTTGGGTGGCTGGCCGGCAAAACTCCCTGTCGGCTGCTGTAAACAATCTAAGGCGAGTCGAGCAGCGTCGGTCGCTGCTGCGCAGCGAAACAGAAAGGATTGAGCAAGATCTCGCCCATTCTCTTCGGCAGCGCGGGTTCCACGTCGTGGTGGGCTACGAGCCTCGACGGGTGGACGCGCAGGATGCTGGCGAGATTGATCTGTTGGCGTGCCTGGCTGGTGTAATTCTTTTGCTTGAAGTGAAGTCAGGATTTATTCGCTGCACCCCACAGGAGGTCTGGTTACACCGCACAAATACGCTACGCAAGGCTGCCAGGCAGTTAAGGCGTAAAAGTGTGGCGGTGCGGCAAGCACTGCAACATGACCTAGGCTTACGTGCGGCGTTGGGGCTTGCTGCGCCCGATCCGCTGCCCACCTTGCATAGTTGGGTAGTTGATACTTCGATCGAATTTGATGGCGAGGTGGTTGATGGCTTTCGTATCGTTTCGCGCGAAGTCATTGAAGTGGCTCTTCGTGACGAGCTTCATTACCTGAAGGCGCTAGATAAACAGGGCGCGAATGAGGTGGCCACGCTTTATCCGGAAGGGTTTAGTGCGTCGGCATTTGCACGGATAATCGAGCAAAGTGAAGTGTGGAAAGAACTATAGGTGCCTGCGTTATGCAGCGGCTTGCTTCTTCTGCCTCGGATCTATAATTGCTACTTATATGTTTGATCGGGTTCATGGATGATAAAATACCGCTACGCATTAAATGAAAATGGCCAGACCATATGTGCAGACGACATCGCCGGAAAGGTCATAAGTGAAAAGTTCACCTGTCTAGGTTGTGAAAACCCGCTGATCGCAAGGGTTAACGGAGAGAAGGTGCGTCCGCACTTTGCTCATAAAGCGCAGGTGGAGTGCAGCGGCGAAACATACTTGCATAAGCTCGGTAAAGCGACGTTTGTTGATGTATACACGAGGTGTCTGGAGGCTGGTGAGCCATTTGTAATTAAGCTGGCGGCTACGAAGGTATGCCGCAAATTTCACCCAGCGATAATGACTACTTGTGATCTGGGTTGTGTTGAGAAGGAATATGACCTGACGGAATACTTTCACAACATTCAGGTTGAAAAGCGGGATGGTCAATTTGTTCCAGATGTGTTGATTTCTAGCGAATCCAGGCCTTCTGAAAAAATATACATTGAAATAGCTCATACTCATTTCATGTCGGAGCGAAAAGAAAGCTCTGGAAATCGAGTAATTGAGATACCTATAGAGACAGAAGAAGATATCAATAAAATTAGAAAATCGAGCTTGTCGGCAAACGACGCCCTGTTTATTGGTTTTAATCATACAACAGAAGCTATCACTGACTCCGAGTGCAAATGCGCAGTCAAGAAGTGTTACGCATTTTTTGTTTACGAGAGTGGCAAAGCCAATCTGGAATTTAACGAGTTGAGAGTCGTGCATTCAAAAGCGCGTAAATCAGATAGGCTTATCTATAGTAATTTATTTTTCTCCAATGCGGGAGCAAAGTCTCCTTTTGAAAACCAGGCCGAGGGTGGACGTTTATTTATCGAACAGGTTGAGCTCGCGGCAAACCGAAACGTACCAATTAAGAACTGCTATCTCTGCCGCTATCACGCGGAAAGTTACGATGCCCTAAAGGGCCTTCCAATTTTCTGCAAGACGTTTAAAAAGGCTTGCGGATCTAACGAGGCGGCCAATTGCGAGCGGTATCGGAACGCTGTTTAGATCTTGATAGGCACAGCCTGCACCTGCACCAACTTCTGCGACTCGCTTCCGTCAACCTGTCTGAAAACTTGACCTGTATAAAAGTACATCATTGGTGTGACCAGTTTGGCGACATATCCTGCGGCAAGCCCACTGTATGGGCTGGATAGAGCCACTGGAATGGATGCCTACTCAAACAGGATGGGTTGTCATAGCGCAGGGGAAGGGCAATCGGGTGCCTTCCACCGGCTTGTCGAAGCGCCAGTTCACCACCACAGGCGTCGGCGGCAACACGAAGCAGCTTGAACGGTTGAAAATGACAATTACTGCCTGATTAGGCAGGATGTGGGCTGATGTCGAGCTGATATCAAGCCTGACGATTAACGGATTGACGCAAGACCGACACTGGATAGTCAGAGATAATGGCAGCTTTGCAGATCATTCCGTCCCTCAAACCCGCTCAGCGGGTGCTGTGGGCTAGGAATTCATAAGGGATGCCATGACCAATCAGCAGTCTCTGATCAATTTCGGCTTCAAGTTCGGCAGAAGCGGAGCGCATGACTCCCGCACCATGATGTTGCCGGAGTTGCGCCGGCTTTTCGCCAGCACGCTGTCCAGCGATAGCCGCCCGCAGTATCGTGAGCAAATCACGGAGCTGAACTGCCTGGACAAGCCCACCAGTCGAGCGCGCAAGCTAACGGCTGAGCACCTGGTTGATCTCTATGGCCTGTCGCCCGATATCCCACTGTTTCGCGTTTTTCGCCAGCTTTGGGATGTTCGCGTAGAGGCGCAGCCTTTGCTCGCGCTCCAACTCGCTGCAGCTCGTGATCCGCTGTTCCGCGTGTCTGTTCCGCTGATGTTGGAGCTACAGCCTGGTGAGCCTCTGCGGCGGGAACAAACTGAGGCGGCATTGGCTGCTCAAGATCCCAATCGATTCAGTCCCGCGTCGCTCAAGTCATATGCGCAGAACATCAACGGCAGCTGGACTCAAGCCGGGTTTCTCCGTGGGCGTGTCAAGAAGAGTAGGGCGCAGCCACAGGTAACCGAGGTGAACGTCGCCTATGCCCTGTTTCAGGCCTACCTCAACGGTTTGAGCGGGCAGCGCCTGTTTTCCAGTGAGTGGTGCAAGCTGCTGGATTGTCGATTTGAACGCCTGACAGAGCTTGCACGTACGGCGTCCTTGCGTGGGCTGATCACATTCAAACAATCGGGTGAAGTCATTGAAATTGGGTTCCCCGACTTCCTCACCGCTACTGAGAAGGCCTGGCTCTATGAGTAGTCGCCTCAATAAGCTCATCAAAAACTACGCTCGCCATATCGGCCTGCCTTGGCAAGCGGGGCTGGCAGATGAGCAGCGCGTTCTATTTGCCGTTTATCACAAGGAAGACGAGCTCAAGCTGCGTGCGCGAATCGAAGAATTCAAAGTGGCCACGGAAGGCGCAGGCCACCCCTGGCTGGCGCTGGATATCACCAATGCATTTCCCGAGTGGATGGCTGCAGAAGAGTACCGGGATGCCTATTTCACTGACCCCAGCGATCTGATCGGTAACTACCCCGATTTCATTCAGGACCTTCTAGATCGACTGGAGCAGCAGCTGGGTGACCAAGCTAACGAGAACACCCTCGTAGCGCTGATTGGCAGCGGTGCCTTGTTTGGTTTCGGCTCAGTCGCGGGCTTCGTCAAAGCGCTCTCTGCACATGTGCCCGGTAGGATGCTGGTGCTCTTTCCTGGCGAGTACATCGACAACACCTATCGCTTATTGGACGCCCGTGACGGCTGGGGTTACCACGCCACGCCGTTGACGGCTGACAACTGACTGTTTTGCTTAAGGGACTGAAATGCTTAACCGCGAAATCTACCTGAACGATCCGCTGGAAAACCGCCTGGCCAACAACGGGGTCGCCGAAGTGAAGGACGATCTGTCCGAGCAGGCGCTCAACACCCTTCGTTATGAGCTCAAGACGTTCGTCTGTGAAGGTGAGTACCAGGCTGGTATGGACAAGATCCTGTCCACCTACCTGCGCAACCTGGGCAGCAATCATGAGCAGCCGGGTGTATGGATCAGCGGCTTCTTCGGTTCGGGTAAGTCGCACATGGCCAAGATGCTGCGCACCCTGTGGGTCGACCAGGCTTTCCCGGACGGCCTTACTGCGCGCCATATTGCCAACCTGCCGCAGAACGTTGCAGACGCATTCAAAGAGCTGAGCATTCAGTCGCGTCGCTATGGAGGCCTGCATGCTGCATCCGGCACGCTCGGTGCTGGTGCGAACAACAATGTGCGCCTCGCACTGTTGGGCATCATCTTCAAGTCGGCGGGCCTGCCGGAGCAGTACCACCAGGCTCGTTTTGTCCTCTGGCTGAAAGAGCAAGGCTACTTCGATGCCGTTAAACAGACAGTAGCAGATGCCGGCAAACCCTGGGAGCGTGAGCTGAGCAAGCTGTACGTCTCGCCATTAATTGCTAATGCCTTGCTCGCGGCCTACCCAGATATGGCCAATGACGCTCAGGGCGTGCATCAACTGCTCAAAGGTCAATTCCCGACAGTCACCGATGTGACCAACGATCAAATGGTTCAGGCCATTGCAGATGCTCTGGACCGTGACGGCCAGTTCCCGCTAACTCTGGTCGTGCTCGACGAAGTCCAGCAATACGTGGGTAACGATGTAGACCGTGCACACATGATCCAGGAGGTCGTTGAGACCTGCTGTAAACACTCGGCTTTCGGTAATCGTCTGTTGTTCATTGCGACCGGCCAGAATGCGCTGTCCGGTATGCCAAATTTGATGCGCCTGATGGGCCGTTTCCAGATTCCTATCATGCTTAGCGACACCGATGTGGAGTCGGTCATTCGTAAGGTCATTCTGCAGAAGGTCGAGAGCGCTCGTGCCGGGCTGCAGGCGCTTCTGACCAAGCACCTGGGCGAAATCTCTCGTCATCTGCGGGGCACCAAGGTGGAGTATCACCAAGATGACGAGAAGGTTATGCTGGCCGACTACCCGCTATTGCCTGTGCGTCGCCGCTTCTGGGAGAAGGTGCTGCGTATTGTCGATACCACCGGCACTGTTTCGCAGCTGCGTAACCAGCTCAAAGTCATCCATGAGGCCGCCAAGGCCACGGCCGAAAAAGAGTTAGGCAATATCGTCCCCGGCGACTTTATCTACCAGCAGATCGCGCCCAATCTGTTGCAGACCGGCGTCATCTCTAAGGAGGACTACGAGCGCATTGCCGAGCTGTCCGCTGGTAATGACGACCAGCAACTGCAGTCGCGTCTGCTCTCGCTGATTCTGCTAATTGGCAAGCTGCCGACAGACTCGATTGCCGACTGTGGTGTACGCGCCACCGCCGACATGCTGGCCGACCTTCTGATAGACAACCTCAACCAGGGCAAAGACGAGCTGCGCGCGCGCATCCCCGTTCAACTGGAGGCCATGGCCAAGAATGGTCAACTGATGGCCATGGAGACCAGTGCCGGTGTCGAGTACCGCCTACAAACCCAAGAAAGCGCCCAGTGGTACGACACCTTCCGCCAGCAGGAGGCCGACCTGCGCGGCAACATGCAGCGTGTTGAGAACTTCCGGATCGACCTGCTGCACAAGCAGATCAAGTCCGAACTGGCCAAGGTCCGTGTAACCCAAGGCGTGTGCAAAGAAAACCGCCAGGTAATCGCCTGCTTCGATGCAGAAGTGCCCAAAGATGCCAACCAGAAAATCTACCTCTGGGTACAGGATGGCTGGAGCCTGAACGAATCATCCTTTCTGGCTGAGGCGCGTAAAGCCAACCCGGATCTGCCGACGCTTTACCTCTATATCCTGGCGCGAAACCGTTCCGAGTTGAACAACGCCATCATCCACCAGGAAGCCGCTGATGCGACCCTGAGCCTGCGCGGCATGCCCAATACCGAAGCGGGCAATGATGCTCGTAAGGCCATGGAAACCCGTCAGCGCGATGCACAGAAGCAGGTCGACCAGCTTCTTAAGGAAATCCTTTCGGGTGTGCAAGTGCTGCAAGCCGGCGGTGCGGAAGTCGACGGCAATAGTATTGCCGAGCGCATTCAAACTGCCGCTCAAGCTTCCGTGGTACGCCTGTACCGCGAATTCGATATGGCCGACAGTCCGCATTGGGCCAAGGTCTACGACCGTGCCCGTAAAGACGGTGGTCAGAACGCCCTGGAAGCTGTGGGTTTCAGTGGCGATACCGAAAAGCACCCGGTATGTGCCTCGCTCCTGCGTTACATCGGCCCCTCCAAGAAAGGCAACGAGATCCGCGATCAGTTTGCTGCAGCCCCCTACGGCTGGCAGCAGGACACTATCGATGGTGCGTTGTTCGCCCTGGTTGCAGCAGGTGTACTGCGTGCGACCGATGCCAGCGGTAATGCGCTGACGGCACAAAGCCTGGAACGTCAGAAACTCACCCAGAGCACCTTCCGTCCGGAGACGGTGACAATTCGCCCTGTGGATCTGATCAAGATTCGTGGCCTGATCAGCTCATTGGGTATCGACTGTCCGCCTGGTGAAGAGCAGGCCCGTTTGCCTGCACTGATCAACCTGGCTCGCGAGCTGCACCATGCGGCAGGCGGTGAGGCGCCGGCGCCTGCGCGTCCGGACGCCAGCTTGATTGATGATATCGCCAAGGAAAGTGGCAATACCCAGCTCAAGTTGGTGCTGGATAACAAGGATGCCATCAAGCCGCTGCTTGACACCTGGCGCAGCCTGGGCGAGCAGCTGCGTTCTCGCCGCAGTGATTGGGACCTGCTGCAAGCCCTACTGCGGCTCAGCAAGGGGCTGGCCTTCGGTGAGAAGCTCAGTGGCGAAGTGGATGCCATCAAGAGCAATCGCAGCCTATTGGCCGAGCCCAATCCGCTCGAGAGCCTGATCAGCACCACTGTCAGCCAGTTGCGTGAGGCGATCAACCACCACTTCCGCGCCTTCCAAACCGAATACCAAAAGCGTCAGGCAGAGCTGGCGGCTGATAGTCACTGGCAGCAGCTCTCCGCTGCTCAGCAGAGTGAGCTGCTTACTCGCCGCGGCCTGATTGTGCCTGAAGGACTTCACCTCGGCAGCCGCGAAGAAGTCATCGATAGTCTGGAAACCACCAGCCTGGAACAATGGACTGATCGCAAAGATAGCCTGGCTGCCAAGTTTGAAAGCGCCCGCCAGGAAGCGGTCAAGCTGCTGCAACCCAAGGTTCAGCATGTCAGCTTGCCCAAGCGCACCTTCGAAAACGAAGCGCAGCTACGCCAATGGTTGACGGAAATCGAGGCTCAGCTGCTGGCCAAGCTGGCGGAAGGCCCCGTGATGGTCTGATTACACCCGCAGCATAGTGGCCTGTAGGGTGGGTTAGCCGCAGCGCGGCCTAACCCACCCAAGCGGTGTCAATAAAGTCGAATAAATGATTACTTGGCTTGCTGGTTGGTAGGGCAGGCCGACTGAATACCCCAGCACTGGCTGTGGCAAGGACGTACCCATGCGCGAGTTCCTCGACAAAAAGCTTCGCAAGCAACTGGAAACCACCGTCATCAAGGCGCGCGATATCGCCGAGCAGGCCGCGCAAGAGGCGCTCACCCGACTCAGCGTTGGCGATGCTAGCCCGGCCAGTTACCTGGATGACGAGCAGCGGGCGCTGCGCAACCGACTACGTGCCCATGGTCGCCAGCTGGGGGATCTGCGAGATGCCCGTACCGGCCAGCAGGAAACTCAGCGCCTTTGTGTGGAGATTGCCTACGAGCATTGGCACCGCATGCTGTTCGCGCGCTTCCTGGAGCAGAACCATCTGCTGATGTATGACCCGCATACCGCACTTACCCTGGAAGAGTGCCAGGAGCTGGCGGCGGATGAAGGTTGCGCCAATGGCTGGGAGCTGGCCGGCAAGCTGGCATCACGCATGCTGCCCCAAGTTTTTCGTGCCGACTCACCCGCGTTGGCGGTGCCCCTGGCCTTTAACCACGTACGTGCGTTGGAAAAGCTGATTGCCGACCTGGACAAAGCCACCTTCCAGGCGGCCGATAGCTTGGGCTGGGTCTACCAATACTGGCAGGCCAAGAAAAAGGATGAAGTGAACGCCTCGGGCGTGAAGATCGGTGCCGACGAGTTGTCGCCTGTAACCCAGCTGTTCACCGAGCCCTACATGGTGCAGTTCCTGCTGGATAACAGCCTGGGGGCCTGGTGGGTGACCCACTACCCGCATCACCGTGATCTGCTGCCACTCACCTACCTGCGCACGGTGCCGGCATCTGCCGAAGATGATTCGACCGCAGATGCACAGGTGCCCGCCGCAGGCACTTTCGACGGTTGGCCGCAAAACCTGACGCAATTCAAGATGCTGGATCCGTGCTGCGGCTCGGGCCATTTCCTCGTAGCCACCTTGTTGATGCTGGTGCCGATGCGTATAGCTGCCGAAGGCCTGTCAGCAGATCAAGCCATTGATGCGGTTATCAGCCAGAACCTCCATGGTTTGGAGCTGGATCAGCGTTGTGTCGAGCTGGCAGCATTTGCGGTGGCTCTAGAAGCTTGGCGTTATCCAGGTGCCGGGGGGTACCGCAATCTGCCGACGCTCAATATCGCTTGTGTGGGACAGCGGATTCAGACGCCGCGTGAGCAGTGGCTGGCATTGGCCGGCGATAACCCTGAGCTCAAAGCCGGCATGGCACGCCTTTACGACACCTTCCGTGATGCGCCGATTCTCGGCTCTCTGATTGATCCTACTCGCAGTCTGAAAGGTGACTTGCTTACGGCTGATTGGAGCCAAGTGCAGCCTCTTCTGAGCAAGGCGCTTTCAGTCGGAGACGTAGGTGAGGGCGACCTGAAAGAGGCGGCTATTGCAGCTCAAGGGTTGGCTAGAGCTGCAGAGTTACTCGGGCATCGCTATCAATTAGTGATTACTAACGTACCCTATTTAGCACGTGGTAAGCAGTGCGAGACTCTTAGGGCGTTCTGTGAAAGCAACTATGAACTCGCCAAGAACGATCTGGCTAATGTGTTTCTTGAACGCTGCTTAGAACTGGCTTCAGTCAACGGGGCGGTGCAGATAGTCATGCCTCAAAATTGGCTGTTCCTTGGGAGCTATAAAAAACAGCGTGAGAACCTGCTTAAGACTGTGCGTTGGAGCCTTTTGTCCTTGCTTGGGGCAAAGGGATTTCAAACACCAATGTGGGATTTTAATGTACAGCTACTTACTTTAGTCAAGCTGGTACCAGATGGCGATTCCGTTTTAAGGGGGGTTGATGTTAGCTCGCTCAAGTCGGCAGAGGAGAAAGCGAAATGCTTAGAAATAGCCGAGATACTAGCCGTGAAGCAGAATCTGCAGCTTAAAAATCCTGATGCTCGTGTTTCCTTGCTTGCAGCATCGGAGAGCAGTCTTCTTCAGAACTTTGCAATGGCATTGGCTGGTATTAACACGGGTGACTATCCTCGGTGGGGTAGGCGATTTTGGGAAGTAATAGACAGGGGCAATGATTGGGAGCTCCAGCAAAGCACTTCAAATGGCAAAGGCGTCGATCAAGGTTTAACTCAGGCAGTGCGTTGGTGTAAGGGGCGTGGAGACTACTTAGAGTATATTAAAAGTTTGGATGGGCGATTGGGTGGGTCTTGGCGGCGTGGTGTTGATGTTTGGGGAAGGCCTGGAGTGGCCGTCAGTCAGATGAGTAGCCTCCCTGTTGCTCGTTATGCTGGCTATGCCTTTGATAGCAATGTTTCAGCTTTGGTGCCGAAGGATGAAAATGACCTGGCTGCCGTATATGCTTTTTGTTCATCAAGTGATTTTTATGATTCAGTCCGTCGTATTGATCAAAAAGTTAACGTAACTAATGCAACTTTTCTAAAAGTTCCATTTGATGCTTCGTATTGGCGGGAGGTCGCAGGTAGGCTTTACCCCGACGGCCTGCCCAAACCGTATTCAAACGATCCCATCCAATGGGTCTTCCATGGCCACCCTGAGCCTGCTAGTGAACCGCTGCATGTAGCAGTTGCTCGCTTGCTTGGCTATCAGTGGCCCGCTGAGTCGGATGCCGCGATGGCACTCTCCGATGAGGCCCGAGTCTTTATCAAACGCAGTGCTGAGTTGAATCTCCTGGCTGACGATGACGGTATTGTTTGCTTGTCACCGCTGCGCGGTGAGAAAGCCGCTGCTGAGCGACTTGAGCTCCTGCTGCATGCGGCATTTGGTGTGAATTGGACGCCGCAGTGTCGCAATCAGCTTTTGGAGCAGGTCGGAGCGAAAAGTCTGGATGCGTGGCTGCGTGACAAGTTCTTCGAGCAGCACTGTAGATTGTTTCTTCATAGTCCCTTTATCTGGCAAGTCTGGGATGGCCTCAAAGACGGCTTTAGCGCCCTGGTCAACTATCATAAGCTCGACCGCAACAACCTGGAGCGGCTGATCTATACCTACCTTGATACCTGGATCAGCAACCAGCAGCGCGCTGCTAGTGAGAAGGTAGACGGCGCCGATACCCGCCTGGCTGCAGCACAAGATCTAAAAGCCCGCTTGGTTCGTATCCTTGAAGGCGAAGCTCCTTACGACATCTTCGTACGGTGGAAGCCACTGGAGCAGCAGCCAATTGGCTGGAATCCTGACCTCAACGACGGTGTGCGCCTCAACATCCGCCCCTTTATGACCGCCGAAGTTCTGCGCCACAACAAAAAGCCCAAGCTCAACATCGAGTGGAAAAAAGACCGCGGCAACGACGTCCCCAGTGCCCCCTGGTACACCCTGGGCCTTGAGTACGGCGAAAAAGAAGGCGCCCGCATCAACGACCATCACCTGTCCTTGGCCGAGAAAAAATTGGCTAAACGATAGAAGCTTTGAGTATTAATATTTAAAAAGGAGTTTTCATGGCTTGGCAAATAGTAGCGGCAGCAGTGGGTGGACTCGCAGTCGGAGTTTGGGGCTGGGTTAAACGCGACAAAGTCGTTGCAGCCTGGGACTCATTAGTGATTGCTCTGAGGGGCAAGAAAGTCACTGTTCTTGGGGCAAGAGGATCGGGTAAAACCACTCTGTTAACTTTCTTGTCTAAAGGCGAGTTGCCCAAAGGCAACGCTCAAACGACATCAGCAAAGCGTGTTGCTGCCAATCGTTTAAAGTTAAAAGATTTGCAGCTTGACCTGAAAGAAACTAAGGACCTTCCTGGTGGTGAAGCAGCCATACAGCAGTGGAAAGAGCTGCATGATGCATCAGATTTTGTTATCTATTTGATTAAAGCCCATGAAATGGATGTGGGGCGAGTAGAATATGACCTCAAATTGATAAATGAGTGGCAGGAAAAACATAAAAGCAAACCACGACTGCTAGTTGTTGCTACTCACATGGACCTAGATAAAGGATTCGTTATGCTCAAGGAGAATGAGCAAGGAGATTTCCATGATCGATTTGTCGGTAAGCTTCAGCGTTGCTTTAGTAGCTTCAAGACCATGCCAAGCCTATATCTGGGCGGCTTAAATAATCAGTCAAATACTGATGATTTGGTGATTAAAATTATTGGCTGGATGCACGATGCCTAAGGTTTTGGCGGTATTCGCTCAGGCACTAGATAATCACTCGGATGATCACGTGTTCATGGAGGGGCGGCATCTCCCGAGTAGAGCAGCTGCAGAGCGACAGCAAGCATCTAACTTAATATCAACTGTGACCAGTGAAGGTGACAAAGTCTTTGAGTCTGAAGGCGTTGAACTGTTCTGTAGTGGCCCTTTGTGCGTGATTGAGATTGTTTCAGAAGAGCTAGATGCTGCTGGTCGTCTCGCTCCGATATCCGTTTGTATAGATCTGGCAGGAGCTGATCAGATTGCAGATGTGGTTCGGCAGTTAACAAAAATCTCTCATTCTATAGATCGCACTATAAGTTCTGCGTACTTAGATGTCGTCAGTCAGGCTTTAACTGAAGAGCAAAAAAAAAAGCGACCCATGGGATGCCTCTTTCCATTCCTGTAACCACTGCGGCTCCACTAGTTGATGATGATTATTTTAAAGGGTTGAGAGAAATGAGTGAAAGTGAATTTCCTGCTTTTCATGGTGCGCGTCGTGCGATAGTGGTTTTGAAGAAAAATGATATCCGCCTTGTTAGAAATGACCCAACCTTTGAAGGTCGAGAGTTTCTTTATGATGACGAGGCATTCGTACTTGAGTATCCGCCAAGCGAGGATTATTTAGGCCAGTCTAAAGCATTAGAGAATATCGTTTATTCAGATCTGGTGCGACCAGGAGCAGTTCTGGTTCAGAGTCCATATGAGAAAGATTCATATGTCGAGCTTGAGCGAGCCGCTGAGGTTTTTGCGATTGAGAAGGTTCACCATTTCTCAAGATTGTGCCAACTGTTGGGCGCGACCTTTGTCGAGACAGAGCAGGTTGAGATAAAGCGAGAAGGTGAGTCTTCTATTTACGGAGCTAAAGGTAATATTGGTCCTGTTAAAGGTGACGTTAAGATTACTGCAACTGCTGACCAAAGCCTTACGCGTAAGTTTATTGTCACCACAACAATGGACGGGCGTGAGGCTGATATAGATGCTGCAGAACGATTTCTAAGGAGTAAGAACCTTCTGGGCGATCGTATCATGCGGAGTCTTATTGAGCAGCGAGCTGATTCGACCAATCCGATTCGTGAGCAGAGGGTTACACTTAGTCTTTCGAACGAGACCAAAAGTACCCTTGGGGTTGTCGGGAAGCTAAATTTGCCAAGTAAATTTGGTGTGTCCGCTGAGTATAAGAACGTTGCGACTCGAAATGAGGAGTACTCTCTCACTTTGCTTGTGAAATTCGAGTCGTGAAATCCATTTGGAGCTAGGGATGAGCAAAAAAATTAGTGGTGCCGAGTATCCGCTGTCAAAAATATTTAGCTCTGAATTCGATTATGTCATCCCACCTTATCAGCGCCCTTATGCTTGGACAAAAGATCAGGCGGGTGAGCTATTTGATGATCTCTATGATTTTTTTAGGAATGAGGTCGAGGACAGCTACTTTCTAGGATCGATTGTTCTTATTAAGGATGAGGGTAAGCCCGCAGCTGAGGTTATTGATGGGCAGCAGCGTTTAACAACCCTAACGATTTTGCTCTCAAGTCTGACGTCCCTTTTGTCTGGGGACAACCATACATCCTTTTATAGCTTTATTCGTGAACCGGGTAACGTGGCGTTGAAGCTGAATCCAAAACCGCGTTTAGCCTTGAGAGAAAAAGATCGAGAATTTTTCGCTCAGTATGTTCAGGGGTTGCGATTTGCTGATCTGGTGCAGATTGATCCTGCGCAACTTGCGAATGAGTCGCAGCGAAACATTCAGGGTAATGCTCGCCTGTTGATCGAGCGGATTCAGGAAAAATTTCGAGGTGATGAGGCCGTTTTGGTCGACTTCGGCTCATTTCTGTTGATGCGCTGCTTTCTGGTTACTGTCACCACCCCAAGTCAACAGTCGGCCTTCAGGGTCTTCTCTGTTTTGAACAACCGAGGCTTGGATCTTCTACCGACAGATATCATTAAAGCGGAAGTTATCGGCAAGCTTCCGGAAGACAAGCGTGAAGCTTTCAACGACCGCTGGGAAGACCTTGAGGTTGCGACCGGCCGCGATGGCTTTAACGAGCTTTTTGGTCATATTCGGATGATCTATGCTCGCTTTAAGGCTCGGCGCATGCTGCTTGAGGAGTTCAAGGATCACGTGCTGAGTCAGGTGACGTCCTCTGAGGCTTTGGTCGATGAGGTGGTTGCGCCCTACGCAGAGGCCTATTTGATCGCCAAACAGTGCCAGTACGTCTCGACTTCATCGGCAGAAAAAATTAACGAGCTGTTCACGTGGCTGAACAGAATTGACAACTCAGACTGGTTACCCGTGGCGATTGCCTTCCTAGCCCGACAAGGCAACGATGCCGCGGCTGTGTTGGACTTCATTTCTCGGCTTGAACGCCTAGCAGCCTTCCTGCACCTGACCGCCAAGAATGTGAACCAGCGTATCGAGCGTTATGCCCTGGTCATCGAGGACATTCTGAAAGGGGTTTACGTTGACCGAGTCGAGCTAACGCCAGGTGAGTGCGCTGAGATGTTGCGAGCTCTGGATGGGAACGTCTATGAGATGACCGCCCGGCGTCGCAACTATTTGATCCTGCGCCTGGACTCATTTGTCTCCGCGATGGCGGCGAACTACACGCCGAATGTCCTGACAATTGAGCACATCCTGCCTCAAACTGTTGATCCTTCTAGCGAGTGGGCAACCACTTGGCCAGACGCCGTTATGCGGATGACATGGTTGCATCGCTTGGCGAACCTGGTGCCTCTGACGCGTGCCCGAAATTCCAAGGCCTTGAACTATGACTTTGCCAAGAAAAAGTCCGCGTATTTTGCCGGTAGCAGTGGCGTAACGCCGTATGCTTTGACGAGCCAAGTGTTGCACCAGCATGAGTGGACACCTGCGCAGGTTGAAGCTCGCCAGAAGGATCTTTTGAAAGCGCTTTCTGCCAGCTGGCGTTTGGCGTAGCGATTCAGGCACTTTCTGTTTTTGATTGTGAGCAAATTGATGACCGTACTTGAGGCTTTGGCTGCGAGCCTTCGTGCTGCAGCGCAGTACAACGCCAGTTCCCAGGTTGCACCGACAGCGATCCTTTGGCCTGACAAGGATCGAGAGTGGTTGCCTGTACTTGGTCGACTCCAAAGTGCGCTTCCAGAGCTTTTTTCGCTCGGGAGGTACAAGCCCGATCACCGGCAAGGCCCGGCCATATGGCTCAAGTGTGTAATCGCAGATGCGTTGCCTGAGATTTCCCTCCCGGTTGCCCAGACCCCGATCATCTATTTACCAGGGGTAAGCCGGCAGGATTTGCGGGCGATCACTGCATGCCCTGTGGAGCTGCAGCCCTTGGCCGAGTTGCAGTATCGCGGCGTGCTGTGGAGCCAGGTGAACGCCAAGGACTGGACCGTCAATGCGTATTTGATTTCTCGCGCTGGTGGCTTGGTGCTGGATGTTGCTCAGGACGCCAAAACCCAGACAGCAATGCTGCGTGCGCTTGAGCCATTGCTCGATACTGATGTTTCACAACTCCATGGGCGACGACTGGAGGCCAGTGACTTCAACCAGCTTCTCAGTACTGACAGCGTACGAGATGTGCTGATGTGGCTCAGCGACAGCAAGGGTGTGCAGGCCAGTTGGGCAGGGCCCCGTTGGGATGCCTTTGTCGGCATCTGCCATAGCGAATTTTTGGTCAACCCAGAAAAAGATGGCGATCTAGTCGCGGCAGAGAATCTCTGCGCCCGGTTGGGGCCATGGGTGCGTGTCTGGGAACGGTTCATTGAGAACACCGCTGCTTTTTCAAGGCTGCCTAGTGTCTTGATGCGGTGTCAGCCAGATTTGGCAGCGGATGTTTCGACCTATCCGAGCTATAACCAGCAGCAGGAAAACGATCTGTTGGCGCAGCTGCGTTCGCTTTCCACTTGCGGTAGCAACGAGCTGCGTAAGGGGCTGATTGATCTTGATGTCCACCATGGCGTTCGTCGGTCATGGGTGTGGGCGGAAATGGGTTCGGCTCCTATCGCCCAGTTGCTCGAACCGCTGGTACTGATTGCTAAAACAGTTGGAGATAGTGGTCTTTCCGGTACCTCTCCCGAGGAAATGGCCGAGCATTATCGGAGCCATTACTGGGTCGTTGACGATGCTCAACTCCGGGCCCTGGCGATGGCCCGAGAACCGTCAATGCAATTGTTGGTGAGGGATATCCTCAACAGCCTGTATACGCCCTGGCTGCACGAGACGGCGCTAAACTTCCAGCAGCTGGTGAGAGCGAAAGGCTATCCGGGGAGCGACGGCGTGAATGAAGCTGTTGCCACCTATCAAACCTCCAGTGAAGTCGTTTTCTTTGTCGATGGGCTGCGCTATGACGTGGCGCAGCGTTTGGTCGGTCGCCTGCAAAGCTTGGGAAAGGTTCGACAGCAATCAAACTGGGCAGCGCTGCCTTCCGTGACGGCCACGGCCAAAGCTGCCGTCATGCCGATTCATCAGCAGGTAACGGGACGCCAAACCGATACCGACTTCCAGCCTAGCTTGAAGAGTGAAGACAAGCCGCTGAGCGCTTATTACTTCCGAAAGTTAATGGAGGAGGGCGGTTGGCAGGTCCTGGGGGCTGAGGAGAATGGTGATCCTCAAGGATTGGCCTGGGTGCAGACCGGCAATATCGATGAAGCAGGCCACACAGACAATCTGCGTCTGGCAGGCCGGATTGATGCTCTGCTGCAGGACGTATACCTGCGCATTGAGGAGCTACTGCAGGCCGGCTGGCGAAAAATCCGTATCGTCACGGATCACGGTTGGCTTTTGACGCCACAGCCAATGGCTAAAGTTGATCTACCCAAGCACCTTGCAGAGGTGCGCTGGGCTCGCTGTGCTGAAATCAAAGGCACCGTTCAAACCAATCTGCCAACCGTCAATTGGCACTGGAATCCGGAGCAAACCATTGCCGTTGCACCTGGAGCCAGTGCCTTCCTTGCTGGGCGTCACTATGATCACGGCGGCTTGAGCCTGCAGGAGTGTTTGACGCCGATCATCGAAGTGCTCAGTACATCTGCGCCGTCGATGAAGCTAAGTGCTGCGGCTATCACAAAGGTGCAGTGGTTGGGCTTGACCTGTCGTGTTGAGGTGCAAAGCAGTTCTACCGATCTGGTTGTCGATCTGCGCAGCAGCCCTGCAGATCCGACAACCTCGCTTGTGCGCACTAAAAACCTCAAGGGGGGCAAGTGCAGCCTGCCGGTGGAGGACGATGATCGGGAGGGAGATGCAGTTGTGGTAGTAGTGCTGGACAGCGCTGGGAACGTGCTCGCTAAGCAGGCGACCTTGGTTGGAGATGAAGCGTGATCGAATTGGATACTCTTGACTCGAAAGCTGCGGCAGCCTTTGAGGGATATATCGTCCGCAAGGATCTGGTCAGAACCTTTGCCAGGCAATTCCCTGTGCCGACCTATGTTGTCGAGTTTTTGTTGGGTCGATACTGCGCCAGCACCGATCCCGATGAGATCGAAGAGGGTATCGAAATCGTAGAACGTCAGCTTTCCTCCCGGACCGTAAAGGCCGGCGAGGAGGAGCTGTTCAAGGCACGTGCATACAAGAACGGCACGGTGAAGTTGATTGATCTTGTAAGTGCGCGCTTTAGCCAGAAAGACAACGGTTATCTCGCAAGCCTGCCCAGCGTGCAGCTCACAAACGTTCGTATCGCAGATAAGTTAGTGGACGATAACGAGCGCCTGCTCACGGGTGGTTTCTATGCGGAAATCACGTTGGAATACGATCCCGCGATAGCGGAGGAGCGCGGTAATCCTTTTGGCGTGCAGGATCTGCGGCCCATTCAACTTTCGAAGCGCGACGTGCTCGACACCCTTGGCGAGGCGCGAAAAACATTCAGCAGTGAGGAGTGGAAGGACTTTCTGCTGAGGTCCATCGGCCTTGAACCTGAGAGGTTAGATGCCCGAGCCAAGGATGCGCTCCTGCTTCGTATGGTTCCGTTCGTTGAGCGGAACTACAACCTGGTAGAGCTGGGTCCCCGCGGTACGGGTAAAAGCCATCTGTTTCAGCAGGTCTCCCCCTATGCGCATCTGATCTCTGGCGGCAAGGCCACCATTGCCAAGATGTTCGTCAATAACGCCAGCGGCCAGAGAGGCCTGGTGTGCCAATACGACGTGGTCTGCTTTGACGAGATCAGTGGCATTTCCTTCGACTCGAAGGAAGGCATCAACATCATGAAAGGGTATATGGAGTCCGGCGAATTCAGCCGCGGCAAGGAGAGTATCCGTGCCGATGGTTCGCTGGTTTTCGTGGGAAATTTCGATGTAGACGTTGAGCACCAGCAGCGAGTGGGGCATCTGTTTGGGCCGCTGCCTCAGGAAATGCGTGATGACACCGCCTGGATGGATCGGATTCACTGCTTCCTACCTGGCTGGGATGTGCCCAAGATGAATCGAGAGCTGACCACCGATCATTTCGGGCTAGTGAGTGATTTTTTCTCGGAGTGCCTGAGCCGTCTCCGCTACGAAAGTAGGGTCAGTGCGCTGCAAAACCGAGTCCATCTGGGCGGCGCTTTGAGCGGCCGAGATACCAATGCGGTGAACAAGACGGCGTCCGGACTTCTCAAGCTGCTCTATCCCGACTCATCTCAGACGGTTGCAGATGAAGACCTGGAGTGGGCAACGCGGCTCGCTCTTGAGGTGCGCCGACGGGTCAAAGAGCAGCAGAAGCGTATCGGCTCTGCTGAGTTTCGAAACACCCACTTCAGCTACTTCATCGGTGATGACGGCGTTGAGAAATTCGTTGCAACCCCTGAGCTGCGTGCGGATAACGAGATTGGTGACGACCCCCTCGAGCCTGGCCAGATCTGGACAATCAGCGAGGGTGGGGCGGAGATCGATGATAACGCGGGGCTTTACCGGATTGAGGTCAACGAAGGGCCAGGTTCTGGAGTGAAGATCCTCAACAATCCAGTGCCGCCAGCCTTCAAGGAGTCGGTGCGTTACGCCGAGCAAAATCTCTACGCTCGTGCCTCCCAGCTGATTGGTGACCGCGATCCTCGCGCGCATGAATTCACTGTTCAGTTGCGAGCTTTCGACGCCGCCAAGCGCGGCTCTAAGCTCGGCGTGGCCGCGCTTATCGCGATGTGCAGCAGTCTGCTGAAGAAGTCTGTTCGGGGCGGCTTGATTGTGGTGGGTGAGATCAACCTGGGTGGGTCCATCGAGCCGGTGCTTAACCCGGTGAGCATCGCCGAATTGGCGGTGGAGAAGGGGGCTAGTGCGCTGCTGATGCCGGTCACTTGCCGCCGCCAGCTCTATGATCTGTCTGATGATATGGCGACGAAGATCGACATTCAGTTTTATCAGGATGCTAGGGACGCGTTTTTAAAGGCGATTGTTGAGTAGATTCAACTCAATAACGGCAATCCGTTCCCGGAGCCGCCGTAATCGGACATTCCAGTGCTCTGCCTCTCGGCATTCAGGTGGCAAAATGCCGCCGTTGCATGGACTATGGAGTCGGAATCCCCTAGATTCTGGGCAAATTGTCACGGACGTCGAGATGGAATCAAATGATTCGGGCGGTGTTGCCGCCAAGCACGGTTTCCTATTCCAAGACTGTGTAGCCGCATACCATGTAACCCGAATGCTTCGTGATAAGACTATCCGCAGTGTTCGCTGCGAGGTCACGGACGATATCGACATCGTATCTGACGGACACGTCGACTTCGTGCAGGTGAAAAGTACCGAGAAAACGCGCTGGAATATTTCCGACATCGTCCTGAATTCCAAGGGGGCCGATAAAAAAACAATCCCCTGCAGCTCAATATTGCACAAGTCGATGCAGTGCAAGTCCAGCCTCGGCCTGTCCCGAAGGTATTCGATCGTCACCGAAGATAAGGTGAACAAAACCTTGGAGTACCTGACGATCAGCTCAACAGCCAGGGCAGGCAAGTCAGGACGGCAGGAACTGATCGACGACCTCAATAAGCGCACGGAGGGCTACCAGACTCCGTCAGGCGTCACCGTCGCCGACTGGGTCGACGCTGCAAGCTGGCAGATCTATCACACCGTGCGCGAACTGGAACTTCTGGGGATCAAAAACATACGGATGGCCTCCCAGGATCTGCACGGCGTTATTCTCAGTTCCGAAACCGTCGCCGAAGACATATGGCTCCGTATCCTCGATACCGTGACGCGCAAGGGCGAGCATTCACGACGGATCCACAGTGTTGATGACAAGTCCTACACACGGACTGATCTCTTTGACTGGTTCAAGTTGCGCGTCGAGGATGACCAGTCTCGCTCAGGCCGAAAGATCTACGTCAGGCGGGACTTGCCGCACATCCTTATGCCATTCGGAGCGCCTATGACTTCGGTCTGCGCTAAGCGTAAGGGGCAGGTTCTATATCAGCAGTATTCGCTTAAACGATACCGCTACAGACACATAGTGGACAACGTCTGCCAATGGTTGGATGAGGTCTTTCTTCGGCCTAAAGAAATGGCCGATATCCACAAGCTGACGCTCGTGGAAAAGCGCGAGCGGCTGCGAACGTCCGTCTTCAAATCGCTCCACGATGTCGGGGAGTTTTTGGGCCGGGTGCTATTGCACGCCACGATCCGCCAGCACCATGAAAGCCAGCCCATACCCTGCATGCTGCACGTGGAAAGATCAGGGCCAGAAAAAATCCTTGAAAACGTGCATATCGTTCGCCGCGATCCAGAAGGTGATCAACTTTGGATTGGCTTCAGTGAGTTGGTGACTGATATTGACGTCGCTGTCCGGTTGCCGGAGATACGGGATCGGCTGTACGAGGATATCTCGGACTGCTTCGATTCTGCGCGCAGCAAGATCCTCGACGTCAAAGACGACGACTACCTGCTTCGCCACGATATCGACGAAATCCTAGATGGCAGCCGGCCCTTTGATGCCCACCTTGATCGCTTCACTTTCGTCCTATTTGTGGGCTATGACTCTCACCTGCTCACCGACCCTGAAACGCTGGGTCACGAAGATGAATTAGAGGGGGAAACGGCAGCGCTATTTGAGCAATTCGCAGCCGACCTCACGGAGAAATCTCCCTTCGCGGATCTGTGCGTCCACGTATTTCTCTACCCCGCTCCTAGCCTTGAGCGGCTAACCAAATTGGTCGAGGACAAAGTAAGGGCGGTGGTATGACGCAGGTGTATGACCAGGCGAAGTACAGCCTGTACAGCGAAGATTTCTCGTCGTTCAGGTATCTGTCTGCGATCAATACGTTGCTGTCCAACCCTGTGTCGTACGACCTGGGCCGAGACCTAATCGTACGTGCCCTGGATGCGCGCGATCGCTTCTCTGACCACGTTATCCTCCTGAAAAATATGGTGAGAAAAGCAGGCCTGTTCCCGTACCTGAAAAAGGAGTTCTCCGACCTAACGCCGGAAGAGCTGAGGGTTCTGGATTTGTACCGCACACCGTTCTCGGACAGTTACGTTTTTCACTCGATGCAATTCCACATATTCGATCTGCTTAAGGCTGGTCAGAATGTGGTGCTCAGCGCGCCTACAAGCATGGGAAAAAGCGCCATCGTGGACTCGTTGCTCGGCCTGGGTGACTTAAAGCGGCTCGTCTTGGTCGTTCCGACCGTGGCGCTTGCCGACGAAACTCGTCGCCGCTTGCAGGTGCGGTTCGGCGAGCGTTACCAGATCATTCACCACAGCTCGCAAGAGTGCCATTCCGATCAGGTGGTCTACGTCCTGACGCAGGAGCGGGTGAACGAGCGAAACGACATTGCCGATATCGACCTCTTCGTCATAGACGAGTTTTACAAGCTGGCATTCCGAGAGCTAAAAAATGGCACAGTGGATTACAAGGATGAGCGAGTTATTGAGCTCAATATCGCGCTGAGCAAGCTGCTAAAAGTCTCCAAGCAGTTCTACCTGACCGGGCCGTTCGTCAACAGCATTCGCGGTCTAGAAAAACTTGGTTACCCACACACTTTCATTTCCACCGACTTCAACACGGTCGCACTCGATGTCCAGACCTTTGGTATCAAAGCGAACGAGGATGAAGCGAAACTCAGTGCGCTGGCAGAGATTGCGCGCGCATGTGTCGGCGCTACGATCATCTACTGCAAGTCGCCAACTGTGGCCGGGCTTGTGGCACGCGAGTTGATAAGGCTCGGACATGGCACGCTGACTGAAAGTCCTCATATCGATTGGGTGAGCGAAGAATTCGATGCCGATTGGGATTACACCATTGCCCTAAAACACGGCATTGGGTTGCATTTTGGTGCGCTGCCGAGGGCGCTTCAGCAATACACCGCGGACCAGTTCAATGCGGGAAACCTGCGCTTCTTGCTTTGCACCTCCACTATCATCGAAGGCGTCAACACCGTCGCGAAGAATGTCGTGATCTACGACAACCGTGATGGCACTCGCAGTATCGACAAATTTACCCACGGAAATATCAAGGGGCGCGCCGGGCGAATGGGCGTTCACTTTGTGGGAAAAATCTTCTGCCTGGAGGAAATTCCGGAGGACAAACTCAACCAAGAGGTGGAGATACCGCTCGGTATTCAAGACGTCGAAACTCCGATCAATCTCCTAGCGAGCGTTCAGCCAGACCATCTGTCCGAGTTTTCTCAGGGTCGCTTCGATGAAGTCTTCACGAGCGATCGCGTCTCTATTGACCTAGTGAAGAAGCATTCGTACTTCCGCGTTGAGCAGTTCGAAGAGCTGCAAAGCATGGTCGAGATGATGGACGACTCTGAATTCGCCACGCTGGTGTTTCACTGGGCCCCTGCGACAAATTTCCTCAAGACCTTCGCAAAGATTATCGCCAGGCTGGTGCCCCAAACGTTCACTCGCAACGGAGTCACAATTAAACCAACGGACGTTATGGTCGCCAAGCTCGCTGGCTACCTCAACGCGTCGAGCTATTCGGATTACCTGAAAAGCCAGATTGATTACGCGCGGCAATGGGTGACAGAAGGGGAGAAGCGCACGCTTTCTGGCGCCCTCAACAATGATTTGAAGATCATTACCAATACCTTCGGTTACACGCTACCCAAGCTACTCAGCTTGATGGAGGATGTCGTCAAGCACCAAGCGTCGAAGCGAAGTATCCGCAGCAAGATCGATTACACGCACGTCAAAATGGCGTTCGAAAGCTTCCACCTACCAGCAGGCGTCAATGCCCTGGAGGAGATCGGGATTCCCATCCAGACGTTACACCGCCTAGCAGACTTGCTGGAATTTCCCACTCAGGCTGATGTGGATCAGTTAAGCCAGTATCTTCGGGATACACTGAACGTCTGGAGTCAATCGATTGGGTACGTGGATTTAACGTTTATCAGGCGCGCGCTCGGTATTGGATAACATCGCCCCCGAATTCCTGCAATGGCTTGTTAAGCTCTGAAGAACCAGCCAGTGGAGAAAAGGAACTGAGTTATTTTCCGGCAGCATCCGTCCGCTTTGTTCGATAGCTGCCGCTCTCGAATGACCGCTATCGATCCACAGCAGTCAGTCGCATCAGGCAGAAATCGGCGCAAAGGCGGACCTGTAGAACAAGGAGGATCTGAGCCATTCAAGTAGCTCCAAACAAAAGTCCTCGCGGGGACGACCTCCAGCGACCGGCTTTCGTAGAATGCACATCCCTGCACGGAAGAATGACTGTCATGGAAAATATTCAAAGGGTGATGCATCAGGCGCGCGACCGGGTTCGCCAGGATGCGGCGCGAAGGACCGCCAGCGGGGAAGACTTCAATATCTACAGAATCGCTAAGATCGAGCGCGCAGAGGTTAATACCCACTC
Source organism: Stutzerimonas stutzeri (assembly GCF_024448895.1). Classification (GTDB taxonomy): domain Bacteria; phylum Pseudomonadota; class Gammaproteobacteria; order Pseudomonadales; family Pseudomonadaceae; genus Stutzerimonas; species Stutzerimonas stutzeri_Q. The sequence continues at coordinate 131,219 of NZ_JAMOIC010000001.1, read as the reverse complement.
AGCCATGATCGCTGAGTTGCTCAACCCCAAGGGCACTCACGGCATAGGGCCCCTCTTTCTTCAGCTCATGCTGGTCCAGATGGATATTTCGCACGGCTGCTCTTTGTCCGAAGCGAGCGTACGCAAGGAGCAGTCATTCCCCTACGGCCGGGGCCGGGTGGATATCGCCATCCACCTGCGCAATCACCTCATTCTGATTGAGAACAAGATCGACGCCCAAGATGGGCCAGAGCAACTAAAGCAATACGCAGAGATCGGTGAGGCATCTGGCAAAGACTGGCATCTCTGGTATCTGACCACGACCGGCATAGCGGCTTCCAAGGAGAGTCACTGCGGCAAGACTTACCGGCCGATCTCCTACAGCGAGCACATTCTGAATTGGCTGGAGCAATGCGTGACGCACTCGGCCGATAAGCCGGCGCTGCAACAGGCGCTGATTCAGTACCGCAACTTGGTACGGACAATCACGGGAAAGACCATGGCCCAAACAACCCGGGAAGCATTGATCGCCCTGCTTTCCACTGGAGACGACCTCAAAGCTGCCGATGCCATTTCCGAAGCCCTGCCATACGCGAAGGGCGCCATGCTGTTCCGCTTCTTTCAGAAGGTTCAAGATGGGGTGGAAGGGATAGAGGACAAGCGCTCGCGGGTTGCCCCGCCTAAGGGATTTGCCGGGCTTGATGCCACGTTGGAGAACTGCAATAAGTGGTTCATGCCAAAGGGGCAGAAGGTCAAGAACGTCGGGATGTTTTTCAATATTGGACGCGAAGACCTGCTATTCAGGGTGGAGGTCGCAAGCGAAGCGCTGCACTTTGGGGTCGTACCTGTGAAAGATGGCGCTTTGAGCAAGATCGAGCGCCCTGACGAGTACTTATCCCGGCTACCGCAGAATCTCCACCATCGGAACTGGAGGGCCTTCCAGTGGTTCTCCTGCCTTCACCAAAATTACGTAGCCCAAAATATGGTCTGCCTAAGGGATCTGAGTCAGCTTCTAGATGATATCAGGCAAACGTTAAAGCAACTCTAACCCGGCGAAGAGTACCGGCAAGTACTGGAGTATGGCGAGGCGAATAAAACGCTTGCGTAGTTGTATGCTCCCGGTGCAATCGCGATGTCGGGGGGCCAAGTAGTGGTAAAAGCCTGAATCACCCGGAAACAGGCTAATCTTTAATTATAAAACCAGCGCCTGCTTCTGGCTGAGAGGCGCGGATAACAACAGGCCGGAGTCGGCCCAAAGCGGACATGATATCGAACGGAGCTAATAATACTAATCATCGTCGTCGTAATCCTCCTGCTGCGCTCGCTTCCATCCGCTTTCCCAATCCTCAACCATCCACCAAGTTCTATTCGACCATATGTAAGGATTAGCTCCTATACCTTCGCCTCTCCAATAGGCTTCATAGCCTGCTTTTTCTTCAGTAGACATTATATTTCCTTCTGAAACTATTTATTTAATATCAGTCAGTTGTGGCGCGCCACATCAGAATCACTACATCAGCAGTCATGATGGATCAATTTCAGTTCGCAGACGAAGCCAAACTTCTACTCAGCTGGTTATGGAGGCTGCTTGCTGAATAATTGCCTTCACTTGGCGCGAGAAATGGGATATTTTTCGTACATTCCTATCATTCTTTCTAGATGGCCGAAACTGCAAGGATTGCGATGCTGATCAAATGCCCAGGCTGTTCGAAATCAAATGAACTAAATCTGGATGCCCGGGTTATTTGTGGACATTGCAAAGAGCCTCTGACTGGCCACATCTACGGCAAGATCAAGAAGTCGGTGGGCGCTGTAGTTTTGGCGTTTGGAGTTGGTGTGATTGGCACCAAAGAGCTGGTCGACTATAAGGGCTACATGGATCGTTACTCCATTTCGAATGAGTATGCAATTATCGAGATGTGTCTTAATTCTTCGCAGCAGCCTTTAGCCAGCTACGCTTATGCAGGTAAGAGGGATGACTGCATATGCGCACTAGGCATGGTACAGAAGACTTTTAAAGTTATGGATTTCAACAAAAATACGGATAAATACCTGGCTGCCTTTGAGTCGGCAGCCAGGAAGTGCAAGCTTACTAGGACGTCCTTGTCCTACTAGCGCTGAGTATTACTTCTTCGGAGCAGGTGGATTGTTATCGCGGCCGCCGCCGGAGGGCATGCCGTCGTTCTTACTCGGCCAACCAGCGTCTTTGCCGCTTGCTGCCGATTGAGCACGAGAGGCGAAAGAGGCTTTAGGGATATGGCCTCCACTCAGCTTTGCGGTAGCGGAGGCAATGCGCGAAGCGTCGGCTTGAGTCATTTTTTTTGACATTTTTATTTCCTTTCATTGATGGTTTTAGGTGTCCCCGCTGGGACGATTCGTACATTAGCTAGGTGTTTGGAGACAGATGGGGACAGAAACAGAGCAGCTGCAGCGGGAGATCAAAAGGTTAATCAGGCAGATGGGATGGTCGCAAAAACGTCTCGCCCGCGAGCTTCTCGCGATGACTGATGAGGGTGACTGTGCGAATGAGGAAGAGGTGGGGCAATTCGAGGAGCGTGTGAAGAAGCACCTTTCAAGGTCTACTACCAAGCCTGAGCTCCTGCAGCGATACCTACACCAGCTTCACCAACACGATGCCTTCGAGAGTTTGAAAGTGGTCGTTCCCTACTTCGTGCCAGCTGAAGGCTTCAACATAAATTTTGTGAAGGGCATGCAAGCAATTTCGATGAGACTTGATGAGCAGCCGTTTAAGGACGAGGTTGAGGATAGAGACTACTAATGGCCGTTTTTTGCCTCGTACAATGGGCAGCGGTGGGCCAATGGAAAGTCACTGCCGAACCGGTTCCTCTATGATTTAAAGCCTCTCGCCGTCGGCTTTGCTAAGGCAAGAGGACCGTCGTGCCGGAACAATGCACCGGGTGGACCGACGACAACCGGCGTGAGGCGAATCTACGACGATGGCAAGCGAGACGGCGGCCATTTCAGCAATTGGGCGACGTGCAGAACCCACTCCTGAGTCGTTAGACCGCAACTGTCGCTCCACCGATGATCGGGTATTCCTTTGTGTCCCCAGCCCCAAACACAAGTGATAACCCCCGAAGCAGTTAGGGATGTCTCGCTACGTTGCTCGCCTAAGCCGTACGAGTATTGATGACCTGGGGTAGCAGTTGATTTAGCCGTGTAGCAGCTCCTCCTGCAGCGCCTCGACTGGAATTGCGTAGTGCTGACACTTTCCCTTTTCGATGAGACGTGTGATAGCTGACTTGATTGCTGGGGTAATCTCGAATGACTGTGGGTACCGGCGCTTGCGGCGCTCGATCATGAAGTCAATCCCGAGATCAGCTTTTCGGACGACAACGTCAAGTTGCATAAAGCGCATGTATGCGCCTGTCGCTTTTGTAGCAAGTACTACCGTATTTGGATCAAACGATGGTTTTGGGCCATCGATCTCCTCAGTAAGGAAGTCCCTATAAGGCCGCACCTCGGAGTTAGCAGGTTCCCCTGCATCTCCAGCAACATGTTTGGCTACAGCATCTTGGTCGTACATGATACGAGCCGCCTCAGCCTTCACCAGCTCGGTATGGGTCTCCTCCCAGACAAACAAGGGAATCGTGAGGAAGCCTTGCTTTGCCCATACATCAAAGGAGGGCACTCTGCGTGTGCCGGTTGGCAATGCGGACTGCGATCCTTGATGAGCTATTTGCAAGGCTGCTTGGTTGCGGTTGTGCTGCTGGCGGTGGCGCGCAAGAGCGTCATCAAAGCCGACAGATTCCTCATCCATTACCTCGCTATCTCTCTTTAGGATTTCCACTTGCTTCTGATATTCGTCATAGAGATTGCGGTCTTGAATCACTACACAGGTGTCTCGGCCCATCCCAACTCCCAGGTTGGTAAAGTTCGCACTTCCGATGACCACGATGTCTGGCGAGACGAGATAGAGCTTCCAGTGGATGCTAGCGTTTCCTCGAAAATCCACCCAAAGCCGCCGCTTGAGCAGCGTTCGAGCATCGTCAATGAATGTCGGAGAGGTAAACGAGTTAATCGTCCCCACAATCACTTCGACGTCATTCTCAGCGGCGACAGATTTCAGGAGTTTGACCGTGCCGGAGGCAAACGCGGAGACGATTGTGATGCTTCGTCCGCGTTGCTTAAGTAAGTATTTTTCAAGATCATTTTCAGTATGAAGCCGTTCCATATTCTTCTCTAATGGTGTCAAACGCCGTGCCATACAGATCTGCGAAAAACTGAAATCCCGTGCTTCAGAGCGTGCGCCTCGGAAGCCCATTCTAGACGTATACAATGGGACGCTGGGGTATACACCAGCAGCCCCAACAAGGGGCTCTGTGCTGCTGGTGGAGCTCGCTTCCAGCATGGGCAGCACTGATCTGAGAAGGAGTTTCAACAGTGGTTTTGTCCGTTTACGGCTCTCATGGTGCGTGCGTGTTGCGTCTGCTCGGCTCGGATGAGAACTGCGGACATATGCGCTGGGCTGGGCTTTCTGGCGCTTTGGCCTGTCTGTGATATCGGGCCAGTCACTTTCAGGTCTGGGCACCAAAAGAGAGTCAAACGTTCTCCGTAGGAGGCGAAGCTTCAAGCGAGCAAAAAATACATCGATTCACCATCAGTTGCGAAGCTTGGCAGCCATCCCTGATCAGTCGATTTGAGCCGGTAACCACAGGCAGCTTTCGGCCCAGATGCAGACATTCGGGACCGGCCAGATGCCGCTGTTCGACCACCTTAGCTTCGATCCCAAACGGCCCTGACGCTCCGCTTCAGTCGCGGCCCGGCTGGAGCGGCGAACCCGCCGAGGCCCGGACGTCGACTAGAAGCGATCGTCGGGCCTAAGCCCGACATGCCTACACGCCCACCTGCTCGTGGAGCTAACTGCCTGTGTTTGACCGTAGCGCTGCGTTTGCTGAGGATCAGCTCATCTTCAATACTTGTGGGGCTATCACGGGCCACCTACAGCCAAATCGAAGGCATAGTTGACGGTCTCAGGAGGCTTATGGTTTTTATTGAACGAGAAGACCTCTCCGCCAGCGAGAGCGGCGCATGCTAGGAGCTCCTGCTCCGCGATGTTACCAATGAGCGAGGCGTCTAGAGATGCTTGAGCGGAGCTGTAGTGGGTTAAATAATCAGGTGTCGGGCGCAGCGCGCTGCCAGTGCACTCGGCGTAGTCCTTTTCTTCGATCCTCTGCCCCGCGAGGTCACGCATGGACCTGCCGGCGAACGTTAGGCGTTCGCACCATTGCCGTTGCGGCTTAAAGCGTTTGCGGTTGGCATATGTTTCGGCTGACGCCCGGCCAGCCGCAGCTGCTTTGGCTTGTGGCGATCCATCGGCCGCACATTTCAGTTCCGTCCAGGGGGTACGCAGTTCAGATGTAAGCAGCAAGCGCGAATGTTCTGCGTCCCAGCTGAAGATCGCTTTACGGTAGTGGACGGGCGCATCAATGAGCGAGCCGACGTTGATCTCCCGGATCACGCCATTCGACACTTCCTGGTCGTCGCCGACAGCGGTGTACCCCTCGTGAGTATGCGCACTGAAGTAAACAGGGGCCACGAAGGGGAAATCGTCGCGTAGCTTTAGCATCCACCGTGCCGAGCTGCGGTCAAGCGCGCGAAGCGGATAGTGGCCGGTAAGTACCACAGCCTTGACGCTGCGCTTCGGGTCGTCCCACCATGACTTAAGCTGCTCAAGGACGAGGTCACGCTGGCCTTGGCGAATAGTGCCAACATTGGAGTTCGACTTTTTCGACAGAAACTTAAAGCTCGGCACGCTGGGCCAATCCGTTGTGTCGAGCAAGATTACACCAAGCTCCGCACTGGTGGCATTGCCAAGCTGCTTTAGTGGGACGCGTACGGATTGGAGCAGCGAGCCCTTGTTCCATTTATTCACCGAGTTGCCGGTGTTCATGATTGCTGTGTACTCATATGGGGTGCGGACAGTCAGCCGCGAGTTAGCGAGCGGGGGTGTTTTTTTGCCCGCGGCCACGAGCACGCGTCGGTGGTAGTCCGAGTCGTTGCAAAACGTCTCAATAGCAAATGGGAGTTTTCCGGCGCTCTTCAACCGCAAGTAGTCACAGTTGAACTGGTGCGGCCATTCGCGGGCATCTGGAAATGGACGCAGTCTATTGGCATCAGATGCAAGCGGGTTGCCATCTAGCTGGCCGCAGACGGCGTTGAAGTGCCCCTCAAGTGAGGGGTCGATGCTGTGGTTGACAGTGATTTTTCGGATGTACAGCCAAGCCGCTCCGATCCACCCGCCGTAGCTCATGTTCCCCTGAAAAATGCCATCGTGATTACCTTTGGCAATGTAGACGTTTGGAGCGGATAGAAAGGAAAAGCGCTGAAGGCGCTTAAATTCGGAATGGCATGAATAGTCCAAAAGATCGCCTAGGTGGATCACCGGGGGATTCCCGTCTTGCTGAGTGATCCGCCGCATCACCGACTCGGCAACATACTTGGTGTAGAGATCCTGCTCGACGGAGCGAATGGCGACGTCGCTGGTGTCTTGCGCAAGGCGCGACGAGTAATACGTCGGGTCGCCGAACAGCTCCCTCTCCTGATTGTCGGCCATGAAGTAGACGACGGCCGTGGGGAAGTCGCCAACGGCAATCGGCGTGGCAGATGGAGAATCCGGCCGAACTCGAATAGTCGAGTTGCATCCCGCCAGAACGGATAAAAAGAGTGCGACGCTTATGCGCGCTAAAGCGTGATTGTTCATGTGTCTTTTCCACCTTCAGAGCGTGCGATTTGTACTGTAGTGGGCAAGCCATCCCGGACAGTGGGTTGAGTTTTTCTTCGGCCACCGCAGGCGGTCACCCGTCGTGAATTGTTGCGGACGGATCCAGTTGTAGCGGTGCATCAGATGCATAGGGTCTAGGCTTCATTTTGCCCCCTCTCTCGTTGTTTCTAGTTCAACTACTGTGCGTACCAGAGCACGGAAGAATTCCGCGCGGGGATATCGGTGGTCGGCTGCCGCAGAACGCACTAGCCAGTTGGGGTGGTCTCGCAAGGGCAATACGTAGGTCCAATGATCTGAGTTCACCTCTGCAAGCAGTGTGGAGCCGGGGAGGACCGCATCAGAGGCGAGAACTTGGCCATCATTGCGTAGATCAGCCTTAGCCAATCTTCGGTAGAAAGGAATTAGCCCCGGAGAGATCGATTTGGCATTTGTGTGTGCCACAACTGTGTACAGGCTTATGCCTGGAAATCGTGGGTGGCTTGCTAGCCAACGCCGACGCTCACGTCTCGTGAGGCTCGTTACCTCTTGGCCGTCTGAGGGTGAGCATTGCAACCCGTCGAATCGAGTGGCAAGCCGCTTGTAGAGCACTTCATGGGTATCGGCGATTGGCGTGCCCATCACTACACCTGACAAAGAAACGAACGATAGCGGCTGTTGCGGTAGTCCACTGGCCCCAAGTCGCTCCAGTGCATGCAGGGTGTCGGGAACACCTTTCGAGTAGCCGACCACAATGATGCGCGCTACAGCGGGGTCTTCTGACTCACGGCGAATAGCTGCGGCGATGACTGCGCCATTTGCCTCTGAGGACGCCCTACCTCGAACATTAATTGCACGGACGTGCTGTAGACCCGACGGGGCTAAGTAGGCATATCCTTCCTTCAAGTTTGCAGTTGCAGTCCTAGTGACTCCGTCGCTGAACGGAAGCGATTGGTCTGCCACGCAGTCGCCAAAGATGCCGGGGACCACCAGCACTGATACACCGCGTAATGGTGGCGCTGAGTAGAGGGAAGGGAGAGCTGGTGGCCAGTGAGTCCACTTCGCGGGTTCTTTCGCGCCATATAGTGCTGACGACGCTAGTTCCGCAGCGAAATTACGTGCGAAGACATTACGGCCGTCTGCCACTCCAGCTGCAGCCAGCGGAAGAGAGACAATAGGCGCCTCACTAGATGCATATGGAAGCTGCGGAGCGCTGACACACCCTACGAGCATTCCTGCAGCCACCAGTGGGGCGACGAATGCACGTAATTTCTTGTTGTTTCGATTAGCCACGGTCCGCTCCTTTTTGCTTCCTTGCTCGGTATAGAGAATGTAGTCGTAGATTTGAAAGTGGAGCGAAATATGGATCTGCTTGATCATCGTGGCTTCGTCGATGAATCCCTGCGTCTCCTTTGGCCGGATAGCGACCGTCTGGTTCGACCGTCGCTAAGCCTCATCAGACCTCAGTTTGTTCAGCCATCTATAGAGCACCGGCTACCTCAATTCCAAGGTTGGTGGCATTGGATATTGATGGTTTTCATGGCTTAGCCTCCTCTTGAGGGAAGCCAAGAATGAGCCGTCATGGCGACAGTCGCTAAAGGCCAAGAGCGGACACACGAGAAGGCTACGCCACGACTGGCACGCTTTAGGAAGGTTCGACCCAAACCACGCATTATTGCTCCGGGTCGAGGAGCGACGATGCCGATGACTGGTCGCTAATCTCGACGAGATTAGCGAGAACCACATTGCCATCATCGTCTGGTCAATGACAGCGTGCGGCTGTTCTGGGCAGTGCGGAACTCCATAGCCGGAATAGCCACGCTAGATAAAAGCGTGCCCCATCTGGTAGGATTTATAATGGTGTAAAAAGCGACCTGCCGAGGAGACCCAAAGTGAAGCTAATAACTCTAGCTTGGGATTGGCTTTGTAATCCTCCACGCTGGGAGGCGTACAAGAGCTTTTATCAAATTACAATATTTCGCTATTTAACGGTTTGGTTTTCAATCGTCCCAATTGCTGCAGGGATTCTCTATGGGCTGCCTGACCCCCTCCCGCTGAGCATAAATGGAATCACATATGAAATTGAGCTTTCTTTACCATTTAACTGGCAGATCCTTTGGCTTTCTTCATTTTTATTCCTGATCTCCTTTGTTGTTTATTTGAAATACTGTCCCTCATTCATCAAGCAATACAATAGATTTTCAGACTACCTGAGTTATGGTCACGATAGGCGCTGGATATCTTGGCTTGCGAAGAGCTTGATTGACGAGGGAGCTGATTCTAAAAAATTCCTTACCAGACTAAAGACGAAGGGATATCTTACAGAGCATGAGAACGATTTTATTATGCCTCTGGAAAAGATTAAAGTCGACCCTCTCCAGACAATTGCGTACATGGAGTTTGAGGGAAAAATCTATTCTTTAGGGATGCCTAGGTTAGGAGATAGCGAGGCGGACAAAGATGCTGAGCGAGCCATATTCTGGGAAATTTTTGGGCGGTACTCCAGCTCGAAAATTTGGGCTAGGAACCTTATAAGGCTATTCATTTACCTGAGTCTATTGGCATTTATATTTGTTTTGTTTCAACACGTAGCAAGCGGCTTTATGTATCTTTGCCAGTTTTTGTTGAATACCTTTGAATGAGAAAAATTTACAAATACTCTGCCTCGATAACTAGTCAGCTCGCTTTTTGCGCAACACCGCTTAGGCTTGATAGTTATAACCATTGTCAATTTAGCTGCGGATACTGTTTTGCACGTACCCGCGCAGGCTATGGGCGTGATGAAAAGCTACAAATTGCTAACCCGGAGTCTTTGCGCAAGCGCCTTGAGCGAGTTTCTAATGGGATAATTCGGTCTGCGCTTGATGAGTTTATTTTGATGAGGGTTCCTTTCCAGATGGGCGGGATGTCTGATCCATTCTCCCCCATTGAAATAAAGGAAAGGCGGACACTTCAGTACATACGAATTCTTAACGAGCATAACTACCCGTTTATAGTCAGTACGAAAAGCTGCCTTCCAGCGACTATTGAATATGCAGATGCACTAAGCGACTCCAATGGTTACGTTCGATTTTCGACAACTGTAGTCGATGAGCAGATTAGGGCATCCATAGACAAGGGATGCTCCCCTATACAAGATATTGCTAACGCTGCCGAAAGATTGTCTTCGCTCAACATTCCGGTCAGTTTTCGTTTGCAACCGATAATTCCTGGATCCGAAGAGGGATTCGATAGACTTCTGAGCCTGGCTCGAGATACAGGGGTCAAGCATATATCAGCAGAGTATTTAAAGGTTCCCTTGGAGGGAAATGTCAACTTTAGCCCTGCGCTTTCAGAGCTATTAGATGGGCAGCCGGTTTCTAAGTATATATCTCTTGGAGCCCGCAAGCATGGAAGCGAATACATCCTTCCATTATTCTATCGTTCCGCCCACTTGATTCATATGCGAAATCAAACCAAGCTGGCCGGGCTCACATTTGGTTTCGCCGACAATGAATTGCTCCTGCACTCTGATGGAAAATCCTGCTGCAGTGCTTCGGACTTATACTTAAAAGATGCCAGTTTCTTTTCTGCCAATATTGTGTCTTTAGCTAAAAAGAAAGCGATTGGTGAATTGGTTACGTTCGAAGAGCTGTTAGGGGAGTGGATGCCGCAGCACTCGATTTCCACTTATTTAAATTCCAAGTCTCGCATCGAGAAGACTGATGTGGAGTCAGTCAAATGGATTGCATACCTTAGAGCAATATGGTGCGGAGAGCATGGCTTGTACTCACCAGTATACTTTGACGGAATTGTAGATACAGGAAAAAAAGATTGCGCGGGGCTTCCTATCTATATGAGAACTCTTAGTGAGTTCGAGGCGTCGATGCGAGGCAATATTCCTGTGCAGGCTTTCGAGGGACATAGAATTGAATTAACTTGTGATGGGGCAAAGTGATTATTGCGCATTAATATCGAGTCGAAAAACACGCATATCGGAAAGGGAGAAAAAGGGGCAAGTTTATTTATCGAGTTCACTGTCCGCTTCTGGCCGGTTAGCGACGGCCTGACTTCGACCGTCGCTGTGCATGGTCAAGCCTCGGTCTGTTCCGCCATCTCTAGGGCGTCATCGACCTCAATCCCCAGATATCGAACAGTGCCGCTAACGGCCCGGAAGCAGCCAGTAACGAGGTTGTGAGGATTTGCTATACAACCGATCTTGGCTGACGTAGCTGTCCGCAGTTCTGAGCTGGAGAAAAAATATATCTGCACCCTGGCCTGCGCATCGGGCATGCCTATCACCGTCGCGTGATGGGTACATGGTGCATGCTGAGCTGTTGATGGAGCGCCTAGACGATTTCGAGCTGGCAGAAGGAAAAAAGCCCACGCGAGTGAGGATGTCATTCCGGTGCGAGTGAACCTTGCCTAGCCTCCATCATCGCAACCTGTTTGTGAGTATCGGATGGACAGCTTTGTACGTCTGCTGCTACGTTATTCAAAGGTAATACCTTTCGATAAAAGAGGGCTTACCATGGCCACTTCCATCAAAATGGATGACGAGCTAAAAGGCCGCATTCAGCAGTTGGCGAGCCAACGCCAGCGCTCGTCTCACTGGATCATGCGCGAGGCGATCACGCAGTACGTCGAGCGTGAGGAGGCGCGTGAGAGCTTCAAGCAGGAAGCGCTGGCGACATGGGCGGCGTATCAGGAAACCGGCCGGCATTTGACCAGCCAAGGGGCTCGCACCTGGCTTGGTAGCTGGGGTACAGATGCTGAGGTAGAGCTTCCCAAGTGCCACGATTGATTGTCACTGAAGGTGCGGCGAAGGGCTTGGAGCGATGCCGACGATTTCTTGCCGATAAATATCCGCTGGTTTGCACGGCGCGCTGCGCAGGTGAATGAGCGCCAGTTAGCTCGCCTGGAAGTAGGGCGTCCATTTCCAGATCTACCGCAGCTGCGTGGGCTGATCATTGAGTTCGGTGACTCAGGGTACGCCGCGCTCTACCGGTATGAGTGCACGGACGATACTGCGTATGTCCTAGCCTTCCGCCACCAAAAGCAAGCGGGCTACTGAGTCTAAGCTGCTGCACCTTCGGTTAGAATCGACTCCAGTTTCTCCCCAAGCAACCGCCATGCTTCGGTCTTTTCCTTGGCATAATCATGGTGCAGGTAATGCCGGCGCACCTTGGAGCCGCCCAGCAGGTGGTTCTGGCAACGATCGATGATTTCCAGCGTCACGCCCAACTCCTGCATCATGGTCGAGCCGGTGCGGCGCAGATCATGCGGCGTCCATTCACCTCTGATTCCTTTGCTCAGTACCAGTGAATCGTCATGATGCCGGCCAGCGAGGGGCTTGCTGCGGTTCTTGAAGAGGCACTGGCGATCGCCGATGAGTTTGCTTACTGTCTTGGTGTTGACATGGCTTTGGTTGTCCTTGCTGGGAAAGCAGAACGGTGTATGGCCGGTCTCTTTTTGCAGACGCTTGAATTGCTCTATGGCGAACGCTGACAGGAACACATGGTGATCTTGGCGTTTACCTTTATGGCCTTTGGTAGCCTCGGCGGGGATGAACCAGGTGCCTTTCTCCAGGTTCAGGTAGCGCCACTCGGCCTTAAGTAGCTCGCCGATACGGCAGAGGGTGCTCAGGCAGATCCATAGAGCGCACTGGACTCGCGGGTTGACCGGGCGAATGCCGGAATACTTCTGGCCAGCGGGAAGCTCTTCGTAGTCTTTCTCTAGGCGTTCGAGGATGTCACGCAACTCGCGAATCTCGTCGGGGGAGAGCAGGCGGTCGCGTTGTTCTTCATAATTGTGATCGAGCAGCTTGCTGACATCTATAAGGTCGGCTGGATTACCGTCACTCATCAGGCCTCGCCAGGGTTTCCGTTTTTCACCCCAGCGCAGCATCTGGCCAATGTCGTTGTTGCGGATGACGACGGTGCGATTCAGACCGCGGGCTTTGACTGAGCGCAGCACCGCGAGCAGATCTTTTTCGGTCAGGCTGCGCAGTGGTTTCTTGCCAAGGAGCGGCAGGACGTCCTTATTAAAGCTGCGGATCAGCTCGGCATTGCCGTCTTGGCGGGAGACGCCGTCACGAATCCATTCGTCAAACAGGTCAGCCACCGTCTTGTTTTCGGCGGCATGGCGTTCAGCTTCCGCGATAGTAGCTGCGATTGCAGCTTGAGCTTCGATCTTGGCAGCTTTGCGGGCAGCGGTTGGATCGATGCCTTTGGAGGCTGTCGCTTTAACCTCATCACGTTCGGAACGAATCTGGGCAAGAGACTTCTTTGGCCAACTGCCCAGGCTTTGATCACGCTTCAGTCCGTCTTGTTTGAATTCATAGCGGAACTGGACTGTTACCCCACGGACGCCCGCACGGACCCTGGCAACCAGACCGCCAGCCTCACGAAGGATCCGGCCGTCATCGGCAGATGTAAGCGCCTCGAGTAGCTTCGCCGTCAACTTTGCCACCCTCTACCCCTTGCCTAATTCAGTCGCCTTATAATTTTACCCCACTTTTACCCCACCCAATCGCTTGGCTGGCAGTAGACATCAGTGGACGTTGCGGGATGCCATAATAGCCTGAAACCCTTATGGCTACCAGGTTTAAGGTGATCCGGTAGTGTCCATGGAGGTCCATAAGAATCCACCAATTAAGCGCATGGGGTGCAAGGGGTCGAGTGTTCGAATCACTCCGTCCCGACCAATTAATAATGACTTAGCCACCTTAGGGTGGCTTTGTTGTTTCTGCCCAGGCCTTCCGCCGGGCAACTAGCCAGTTTCTTCTATCTGCTGATCGTTCTTGGCTTGAGCGTAGTACATATCTATCCATCAAAGATCATGTAGACGCCCCGTGTTTCTGGCTGAGTTTACGGCCAAATAGTTAGCGACGCACCTGTACGGCTATAGAAACATTCTTCTTATTGCTTAATTACCTTAGCTGATAGCGCGGGTTATTTGGCTCCTGGATCGAATTGCGCTGCTCGAGACACAGGCGTACCCGTGATGGTGAGGTTCATTCCGTCCGGGTCATCCAGCGACTAATCCTGACTCGTACTGCGAGCTTGGTGAGGCAGCCGCTTACAGTGTGCTGAATCACCTGCTCGTCAGCGGCGTCCGACGGCCGCGGCTGAGTGCATATTAGGCTTGGCAACTGTGATAACTCGGAGCTGGCAGAGCGATGAGCGCGCTCTTAGTGCTCGCTGACTCATGCCCCGGCGCTGCCACTCGAGCTTTTTGGTCTTTGGCTAAGGCAGGTCCATCGGGTCGATCAGCAGCGAGCTCTTGTGAGGTCGGGTCGAGGCAATGCATCCGGCCAAGTTAGTGCAGCCATGTAAGAGCAGTTGGAAGCCTTGGGTGCCGCGGCGCGACCGGATTTGTTCATGGATCAGCTCGCTCTATGCAATGAGGGCCTGAGATAACAGCGCAACCGCACCGGGGCCGCTTATTGCCTCGCTTCGCGGAGCTCTTCGGGCATCTTCAGGCAGGTGAAGTCTTATTCAGGGCGGGGCCTGCAACGAATAGTCTCGCTGACTTTGCCGCGCCATCTGCCGTGAGCACTCTCCCGATGAATGAGGCAACGGTTTAAACCTCATGGCGGGGGAATGCCAATGAAAAAAGGCTGCCAAATGGCAGCCTTTCTTTCGTTTCACCGAGCTTGACGGTCGTCAATCCTTAGCGGGGAAGGTCTCGCTGTGGGTGGCCGGTGTACAGCTGGCGAGGACGGCCTATTTTCTGCCCCATCGCGATCATTTCTTTCCAGTGCGAAATCCAACCTACTGTACGAGCTAGTGCGAATATCACGGTGAACATGCTGGTCGGAATGCCAATGGCTTTGAGGATGATCCCTGAATAGAAGTCGACATTGGGATACAGGTTGCGCTCAGCGAAGTAGGGATCGTTGAGTGCGATCTCTTCTAGCTTCATCGCCAGCTCAAGCTGAGGATCGTTAATGCCAAGCTCACCTAGAACCTCGTCGCAGGTCTGCTTCATGACCTTGGCGCGCGGATCGAAATTCTTGTAAACGCGGTGACCGAAGCCCATGAGCTTGAATGGATCGTTCTTGTCCTTGGCTTTTTCCAAAAACTTCTCGATGTTCGAAACATCGCCGATTTCGTCCAGCATCGTCAGCACGGCTTCGTTGGCGCCGCCATGCGCGGGGCCCCAAAGGGCTGCGATACCCGCCGCGATGCAGGCGAACGGATTGGCGCCGGTTGAGCCAGCCAGGCGAACGGTGGAGGTGGAGGCATTCTGTTCGTGGTCGGCGTGCAGAATGAAAATACGATCCATCGCCTTGGCTAGTACCGGGCTTATCGGCTTAACTTCACAAGGCGTGTTGAACATCATGTGCAGAAAGTTTTCAGCGTAATTCAGGTCGTTACGCGGGTACATCATCGGCTGACCCATGGAGTACTTGTAAACCATGGCGGCCAGTGTAGGCATCTTCGCGACCAAGCGAACCGCAGAGATTTCACGGTGGTGCGGGTCGTTGATATCCAGAGAGTCATGATAGAACGCAGAAAGAGCGCCAACTACTCCGCACATTATTGCCATCGGGTGTGCGTCGCGGCGGAAGCCGTTCAGGAACGACTTAAGCTGCTCGTGAACCATCGTGTGGTTCTTGACGGTGCTGATGAACTTCGCTTTTTCCTCTGGAGTTGGCAGCTCGCCATTCAGCAGCAGGAAGCAGGTTTCTAGATAATCAGCCTTTTCCGCAAGCTGTTCGATCGGGTAGCCGCGATGCAGCAGAATGCCTTTATCACCATCAATGTAGGTGATTTTGGATTCGCAAGAGGCTGTGGACATGAAGCCGGGATCGAAGGTGAAACGACCCGTGGAGGTCAAGCCTCTGACGTCGATTACGTCGGGCCCTACGGTGCCGGATAGAACGGGCAGTTCGATGGCGTCTGCGCCTTCGATGATCAACTGCGCTTTTTTGTCAGCCATGTATGGCCTCCTGTTTTATGCTTGGAATCATCATGGCCCCCCACGCAGGGCCCGCATCACTATAGTGAGATAAATCACAAAGTCAATTTGAGCGAGCCGCCAGTCGTAGAGGGGTTTTTGGGGTGAATTAGCAACACAGAAGGGGCTATTTACGCCAATTGCAAACCGAGGCGCCATCCGCCTTTAGTGGCACTTCACCACATTGTCATTAGCGACCTAACTGTTTATACTCGGCGACCGACCGGCAGGGGCCTTACAGGCAGTTTCCTGTGGGTTGTCACTCGTGGGTGGCGGGTACCACTGCGTGCTCATCCCAACAACTTTGCCCTGCGTTTTCGGGGCTCTCAAGTGTGATAAAAAGCCGTGAAAAGCCAACGACCTGTAAACCTAGATCTTAGGACAATAAAACTTCCAATCACTGCTTACACCTCAATCCTTCATCGCATCTCTGGCGTGATTCTGTTTGTTGGTGTTGCCATTCTGCTGCTTGCGCTTGATGTCTCGCTGTCTTCTGCTGAAGGTTTCGAAGAGGTCAAGGCATACATTGGCAGTCCATTGGCGAAGCTCGTGGTATGGGGGCTCTTGTCTGCGCTGCTGTATCACCTCGTGGCCGGTGTGCGTCACCTGGTCATGGACACCGGGCATGGCGAGACGCTTGAAGGCGGCAAGCTTGGCTCGAAAATCGTTCTGGCCTTGTCGGTCGTGCTGATCGTTCTGGCGGGAGTATGGATATGGTAACCAACGTCACGAACTTTTCTCGTTCGGGTCTCTATGACTGGATGGCGCAGCGTGTTTCGGCCGTGGTTCTTGCGGCTTATTTTCTCTTCCTGATCGGATACCTGATCGTCAACCCGGGGCTTGATTACGCTCAGTGGCACGGGCTGTTCTCGACTAACTGGATGCGCATCTTCAGCCTGCTGGCGCTCGTTGCGCTTAGTGTCCATGCATGGGTTGGTATGTGGACAATTTCCACTGACTACCTGACCAATATGGCCATTGGTAAGTGGGCGACCAGCGTGCGTTTTTTGTTCCAGGCAGTGTGTGGCATCGCCATGTTCACATTCTTTGTCTGGGGCGTGCAGATTCTTTGGGGTATCTGATCCATGGCTAGCATTCGTACTCTTTCTTATGACGCCATCATCATCGGTGGCGGCGGCGCAGGTATGCGCGCTGCACTGCAGTTGGCCCAGGGTGGTCACAAAACTGCGGTAGTGACCAAGGTTTTCCCGACTCGCTCGCATACGGTATCTGCTCAGGGTGGTATTACCTGCGCTATTGCTTCGGCGGACCCGAATGACGATTGGCGCTGGCACATGTATGACACCGTAAAGGGGTCTGACTACATTGGTGACCAAGATGCCATCGAGTACATGTGCTCCGTGGGACCAGAGGCAGTTTTCGAGCTAGAGCACATGGGGCTGCCATTTTCGAGGACCGAGCAGGGTCGCATCTATCAGCGCCCGTTTGGTGGTCAGTCCAAGGATTACGGTAAGGGCGGTCAGGCTGCTCGTACCTGTGCTGCTGCTGACCGTACCGGTCATGCGTTGCTGCACACGCTATATCAGGCCAACCTGAAGGCTGGTACCTCTTTCCTCAATGAGTGGTACGGTGTGGATCTGGTGAAGAACCAGGATGGCGTCATCGTTGGCATCATCGCCATCTGCATTGAGAATGGCGAAACTGTCTATATCCGCTCCAAAGCCGTTGTGCTTGCAACAGGTGGTGCCGGCCGTATCTATGCGTCGACGACTAACGCGCTGATCAATACCGGTGATGGTATCGGCATGGCACTTCGTGCCGGTGTGCCGGTGCAGGACATCGAGATGTGGCAGTTCCACCCGACTGGTATTGCAGGCGCTGGTGTTCTCGTGACCGAAGGTTGCCGTGGTGAAGGCGGTTATCTGATCAACAAGCACGGTGAGCGTTTCATGGAACGCTACGCACCGAATGCTAAAGATCTTGCGGGTCGCGACGTGGTTGCACGTTCGATGGTCAAGGAAATCCTGGCCGGCAACGGTTGCGGCCCGGATGGTGATCACGTGATGTTGAAGCTCGATCACCTTGGCGAGGAAGTGCTGCATAGCCGCCTGCCAGGTATCTGCGAGTTGTCGAAAACCTTTGCGCACGTTGACCCTGTTACTGCTCCAGTTCCTGTTGTTCCAACCTGCCACTACATGATGGGCGGGGTTGCTACCAACATTCACGGTCAGGCGATGACCCAGGATGCGAACGGTAACGACAAGATCATCGAGGGGCTGTTTGCCGTTGGCGAAGTGGCATGCGTTTCGGTGCATGGTGCCAACCGTCTCGGTGGGAACTCGCTGCTTGACCTTGTCGTATTCGGTCGCGCTGCAGGTCTGCACCTGGAGAAAGCGCTGAAGGAAGGTATCGAGCATCGCGGTGCGACCGAGACCGACCTGGATGTGGCCCTTGGCCGACTGGCTAGCCTCAACGAGCGTACGTCTGGTGAAGACGTGGCAACGTTGCGTAAAGAGCTGCAAAGCTGCATGCAGAACTACTTCGGTGTATTCCGTACCGGCGAATACATGCAGAAAGGTATTGCTCAGCTTGCTGATTTGCGTCAGCGCATTGCGAACGTCAATATCTCGGACAAGAGTCAGGCGTTCAATACGGCTCGGATCGAGGCGTTGGAACTCCAGAACCTACTTGAGGTGGCCGAAGCTACTGCGATCGCTGCCGAAAATCGTAAAGAGTCCCGTGGCGCGCATGCTCGTGAAGACTTCGAGGAGCGCGACGATGAAAACTGGCTGTGCCACACCCTGTATTTCCCAGGCGAGAAGCGCGTTGCCAAGCGTGCCGTGAACTTCTCTCCGAAGACAGTACCGACTTTCGAACCCAAGGTCCGGACTTACTGAGGTCGCCGTTATGTTGCAAGTGAGTGTTTATCGCTACAACCCGGATAAAGACGAAAAGCCCTACATGCAGGATTTCCAGGTCAACACCGACGGGAAAGATCTGATGGTGCTGGACGTACTGGCCCTGATCAAAGAGCAGGACGAGGGCTTTTCCTACCGACGCTCTTGCCGTGAGGGAGTCTGCGGCTCCGATGGCATGAATCTGAATGGAAAGAACGGGCTAGCTTGCATCACGCCGTTGTCATCGGTAGTAACTGGAAACAAGCTCGTGGTTCGCCCGCTGCCTGGATTGCCAGTTATCCGTGACTTGGCCGTCGATATGAGCATCTTCTACAAGCAGTACGAGAAGGTTCGCCCATATCTCATGAACGATACGCCGGCTCCGGCGATCGAACGTCTGCAAAGTCCGGAAGATCGGGAAAAGCTCGACGGTCTTTATGAGTGCATCCTGTGCGCCTGCTGCTCGACCAGCTGCCCGTCGTTCTGGTGGAACCCAGACAAGTTTCTTGGTCCTGCTGCGTTGCTTCAGGCCTACCGTTTCCTGGCCGATAGCCGCGATACAGAAACTGAGAACCGTCTGTCTGCACTCGATGACCCATTCAGCGTGTTTCGCTGCCGGGGCATCATGAACTGCGTAAGTGTTTGCCCGAAGGGGTTGAACCCGACCAAAGCGATTGGTCATGTGCGGAACATGTTGCTACAGAGCGCAACCTGACGTGCCATTAGGTGCTGCGGTCGATTGACCGTGGCCCGTTTAAGTTTTACCGCGACACCTGCGGCGCCGGAGTTTTACTCGGCGCCGTAGTCTTAGTAGGAATCCCGGCTTACAAGGCTTGGATTCACTCTGAAATTTTGAAGACCAGCAGGAGCATCCGGGGTGGTTCTCGGAAACTATCTGCGCGGTCCGTAGTGGCTTTACCTGGGTCGCTGCTTCAGAACTTGGGAAGTCATGCTGCGGTCTCCACGCTGGTGGTGTCTCCTTATCGAAGGTGACCAGACATGCAAGAAAGCGTAATGCAGCGCATGTGGGACAGTGCCCACCTATCCGGTGGTAACGCTGCCTATGTGGAAGAGCTCTATGAGCTCTACCTGCACGATCCCAACGCTGTGCCCGAAGAGTGGCGCACCTACTTCCAGAAGCTGCCCGTCAGTGGCAGTTCTGCGGCCGATGTTTCGCATTCGACGATCCGCGATCACTTCGTGTTGCTGGCGAAAAATCAGCGCCGTGCTCAGCCTGTTTCCGCAGGTAGTGTCAGTAGCGAGCATGAGAAGAAGCAGGTCGAAGTGCTACGTCTGATCCAAGCGTATCGGATGAGGGGGCATCAAGCCGCTCAGCTCGATCCCCTGGGGTTGCAGCAGCGACCAGCGCCTGCTGATCTCTCGATCAACAACTATGGCTTGACCAATGCGGACCTCGATACGGTTTTCCGTACGGGCGACCTCGCCATGGGCAAAGATCAGGCTACGTTGCGAGAGATCCACGACGCACTGCAAGAGACTTACTGCCGCACCATTGGGGCGGAATTCACGCACATCGTGGATTCGGATCAGCGCAACTGGTTCATCCAGCGTCTGGAAAGTGTTCGTGGGCGTCCTGCATTTTCTCCGGAAATCAAAAGCCACCTATTGGAGCGGCTTACTGCAGCAGAAGGCCTCGAGAAGTACCTGGGCACTAAATACCCTGGTACCAAGCGCTTTGGACTTGAGGGCGGCGAGAGCCTGATTCCGTTGCTAGACGAGATCATTCAGCGCTCTGGCTCTTACGGCACCAAGGAAATCGTGATTGGTATGGCCCACCGTGGCCGTCTGAACGTTCTGGTCAATACCTTCGGCAAGAACCCACGTGATCTTTTCGACGAGTTCGAAGGTAAGAAGGTCGAAGGGCTAAGTTCAGGTGACGTGAAATATCACCAGGGCTTTTCCTCGAACGTCATGACCCCAGGCGGCGAGATTCACCTGGCGATGGCGTTCAACCCGTCTCACCTCGAGATCGTTTCCCCTGTTGTTGAAGGTTCAGTTCGGGCTCGTCAGGATCGCCGCTCCGATGCTGTCGGCGACAAGGTACTGCCTGTCACCATTCACGGTGATGCGGCTGTAGCGGGTCAGGGTGTGGTCATGGAAACGTTCCAGATGTCCCAGACCCGTGCCTATCGCACAGGCGGCACTATCCGGGTCGTGATCAACAACCAGGTCGGCTTCACTACCAACAAGCAGGAAGATGCGCGCTCTACCGAGTACGCAACCGACGTTGCGAAAATGATTCAGGCGCCGATCTTCCACGTGAACGCGGACGATCCTGAAGCAGTTCTTTTCGTTACCCAGCTGGCCGTCGATTACCGCATGCAGTTCAAGCGCGACATCGTGATCGACCTGATTTGCTACCGCCGTCGTGGTCATAACGAGGCGGACGAGCCAAGCGGCACTCAGCCGTTGATGTATCAGAAGATCGCCAAGCAGCGCACGACTCGCGAGCTCTACGCAGACGCTCTAACTCAATCCAGCGTGCTGGACAACGACAGCGTTCAGGCCAAGGTCGATGAGTACCGAACGGCCTTGGACAATGGTCTGCACGTCGTTAAAAGCCTGGTCAAAGAGCCTAATAAAGAGCTATTTGTTGACTGGCGCCCTTACCTGGGGCACGCCTGGACAGCTCGTTACGACACGCGCTTTGAACTCAAGGCGCTGCAGGAACTGTCCAACAAGATGTTGGTTGTTCCAGAAGGCTTCGTCGTTCAGCGTCAGGTCGCCAAGATTCTAGAGGACCGTCAGAAGATGGGCGCCGGGGCGCTTGCCATCAACTGGGGTTACGCGGAAACCCTGGCCTACGCAACCCTGTTGTTCGAAGGTCATCCGGTACGTATCAGTGGTCAGGATGTCGGTCGAGGTACTTTCTCGCACCGCCACGCTGCGCTGCACAACCAGAAGGACGGAAGCCCCTATATCCCGTTGCAGCACCTGTATGAAGGGCAACCACGTTTCGATCTCTACGACTCCTTCCTATCTGAAGAAGCGGTGCTGGCGTTCGAATATGGCTATGCCACGACGATGCCGAATGCGCTGGTCGTCTGGGAAGCCCAGTTCGGCGACTTTGCCAACGGTGCTCAGGTTGTTATCGACCAGTTCATCACCAGTGGCGAGCATAAGTGGGGCCGTCTATGTGGTCTGACGATGCTGTTGCCGCATGGTTATGAAGGGCAGGGTCCAGAGCACTCGTCAGCGCGTCTTGAGCGCTACCTGCAATTGTGTGCCGAGCACAACATTCAGGTCTGCGTACCCACCACGCCCGCTCAGGTCTATCACATGCTCCGTCGGCAGGCGATTCGCCCGCTGCGTAAGCCATTGGTAGCCCTGACGCCAAAGTCGTTGTTGCGCCACAAGCTGGCTACGTCCACGCTCGAGGAACTGACTCAGGGTTCTTTCCTGACCGTGATTCCAGAAATTGATCAGATCGAGCCGAGCAAGGTCGAACGCGTGATCATGTGTAGCGGCAAGGTTTATTACGATCTGCTGGACAAGCGCCGCAACGAAGGTCGTGAAGATATTGCAATCGTTCGGCTGGAACAGCTGTACCCGTTCCCGGAAGACGATCTTGCAGAAGTTCTCGCGCCCTACCAGAACCTCAAGAGTATCGTTTGGTGTCAGGAAGAGCCGATGAACCAGGGAGCCTGGTACTGCAGTCAGCATCACATGCGTCGCGTTGCTGTTGCGCACAAGAAGGAGCTGTTCCTGCAATACGCGGGTCGTGAAGCCTCTGCTGCGCCAGCTGTTGGTTACGCCTCCATGCACGCCGAACAGCAGGAAAAACTGCTGCAGGACGCCTTCACCATTTAATCATTCTTGCAAGAGGCCGCGATCACCGCGGCCTCGGTGTAAAACACGAATCAATAGGACTCCAGCTAATGGCTATCGAGATCAAAGCCCCCCAATTTCCGGAATCGGTTGCTGACGGCACCGTTGCCACCTGGCACAAGCAGCCAGGCGATGCAGTCAAGCGCGATGAGCTGATTGTTGACATCGAAACCGACAAGGTCGTGATGGAAGTACTGGCCGAGGCCGACGGTGTACTGACCGAGATCGTCAAGAACGAAGGTGACACGGTGCTCAGTGGTGAGCTGCTGGGCAAGCTGGACGCAGGTGCTACGGCTTCTTCCTCGCCAACGCCAGCAGCGGCTCCGGCTCAGTCCGCGGCGCCGGCAACTGCTTCAGCTCCGGCCGCTGGCGGAGACGATGCGATTCTTGCTCCGGCCGCTCGCAAGCTCGCCGAAGAGAATGGCATCGACCCGAACAGCGTCAAAGGCACTGGTAAAGACGGCCGTGTGACCAAGGAAGATCTGGTCGCTGCCATCGAAGCCAAGAAGTCTGCCCCGGCTGCTTCCAAGCCGGCCTCCAGCGCTGCAGCTGCCCCTGTATCTGCTGCCGGTGATCGCACTGAGAAGCGCGTTCCAATGACTCGCCTGCGCGCCAAGGTTGCTGAGCGTCTGGTTGAAGCGCAGTCGAGTATGGCGATGCTGACTACCTTCAACGAAGTGGACATGACCGAAGTCATGGCCCTGCGTTCGAAGTACAAGGATCTGTTCGAGAAGACTCACAATGGCGTGCGTCTGGGCTTCATGTCCTTCTTCGTCAAGGCTGCTGTCGAAGCGCTTAAGCGCTTCCCGGCAGTCAATGCCTCGATCGATGGCACTGACATCGTTTACCACGGTTATCAGGACATCGGTGTAGCCGTTTCCAGTGATCGTGGTTTGGTTGTACCTGTGCTGCGCAATGCCGAGCTCATGAGCCTGGCAGAAGTCGAAAATGGTATCGCAACCTTCGGCAAGAAGGCCCGCGACGGCAAGCTGTCTATCGATGAGATGACTGGCGGCACGTTCACCATCACCAACGGCGGTACGTTCGGTTCGATGATGTCGACTCCGATCGTCAATCCGCCGCAAGCTGCCATTCTTGGCATGCACAACATCCTGCAGCGTCCGATGGCGGTGAATGGTCAGGTTGTCATCCGTCCGATGATGTACCTCGCGTTGTCCTACGACCACCGCTTGATCGATGGTAAGGAAGCAGTCAGCTTCCTGGTGACCATCAAGAACCTGCTGGAAGATCCGGCTCGTCTGTTGCTGGACATCTAACAAGCGTCACGGGCTGCAGTTGGCAGGCTAGGCAATCGCCGGGCCTGCTGTCTGTGGCCTTTGATTTTTTAGCTGCACTCAAGAGGATTCGTTATGAGCCAGAAATTCGACGTCGTCGTGATTGGTGCCGGCCCCGGCGGCTATGTCGCGGCAATCCGTGCTGCGCAACTGGGTCTGAAGACCGCCTGTATCGAAAAATATCAGGGCAAGGAAGGCAAAACTGCACTTGGCGGTACCTGCCTGAACGTCGGTTGCATTCCGTCCAAGGCGTTGCTGGATAGCTCCTACAAGTTCCACGAAGCTCACGAGAGCTTCAAGGTTCACGGAATCAGCACGGGCGGAGTGGCCATGGACGTTCCGACCATGGTGGCCCGTAAGGACCAGATCGTTAAGAACCTCACCGGTGGCGTTGCCGGCCTTCTGAAGGCAAACGGAGTAACCGTATTCGAAGGCCATGGCAAGCTGCTTAGCGGCAAGCAGGTCGAGGTTACAGGTCTTGACGGCAACACTCAGGTTCTGGGTGCTGAAAACGTGATTCTGGCGTCCGGCTCCAAGCCCGTCGACATTCCCCCTGCGCCGGTCGATCAGAACATCATCGTCGACTCCACTGGCGCGCTGGACTTCCAGAGCGTCCCGGCCAAGCTGGGCGTGATCGGTGCCGGCGTGATCGGCCTAGAGCTGGGCTCCGTTTGGGCGCGCCTTGGCGCAGAAGTGACCGTTCTCGAAGCCATGGACAAGTTCCTGCCGGCTGCCGATGACCAGATATCTAAAGAAGCCTTTAAGGTCCTGAGCAAGCAGGGTCTGAATATCCTGCTAGGTGCGCGCGTTACCGGCTCTCAGATCAATGGTGACCAAGTTACTGTCAACTTCACCAACGCCGAAGGTGAGCAGCAGCAGACTTTCGACAAGCTGATCGTTGCGGTCGGCCGTCGCCCCGTTACGACTGAACTGCTAGCTGCTGATGCCGGTGTGGATATGGACGAACGCGGCTTTATCTTCGTTGACGACTATTGCGCAACCAGCGTCCCTGGCGTGTATGCCATCGGTGACGTGGTACGTGGAGCGATGCTTGCGCACAAAGCCTCGGAAGAGGGCGTCATGGTTGCCGAGCGTATCGCCGGTCACAAGTCGCAGATGAACTACGACCTGGTTCCTTCGGTCATCTATACCCATCCGGAAATAGCTTGGGTCGGTAAGACCGAGCAGGCTTTGAAAGGTGAGGGCGTCGAGATCAACGTCGGTACGTTCCCGTTTGCGGCCAGTGGTCGTGCCATGGCTGCCAATGACACCGCTGGTCTGGTCAAGGTGATTGCTGATGCCAAGACTGATCGCGTTCTTGGTGTGCACGTGATGGGTCCGGCTGCAGCCGAACTGGTTCAGCAGGGCGCGATCGGCATGGAGTTCGGTACCAGCGCCGAAGACCTCGGCATGATGGTGTTCTCGCATCCGACCATGTCCGAAGCGTTGCACGAAGCTGCCCTGGCGGTGAATGGTCATGCCATTCACATCGCCAACCGCAAGAAGCGCTGATAGCGCTGTAGCAAGCGGCGCCTGCGCCTGGCTCTCATCAGGGCTGCGCAGGCCGCCGAATACCTTCCTGCAAGGTATGACAGGTCTCTGAAAGGTATTTTCGATAGTTTTCAGCGACTTGAGGTGACGTCGCGAGTCGCGGCGTCTGATGCACATCAAACCGAACGGTAGCTAAGATGAATCTTCACGAATATCAGGGTAAGCAACTGTTTGCCGAATACGGATTGCCGGTTTCCAAAGGCTATGCGGTTGATAGCCCTAAAGAAGCGGCAGAAGCATGCGACAGAATCGGTGGCACCGAGTGGGTTGTTAAGGCTCAGGTACATGCCGGCGGTCGCGGCAAGGCCGGTGGCGTCAAGCTGGTACGCAGCAAAGATGAAGCCCGCGCATTCGCTGAACAGTGGCTGGACAAGCGTTTGGTGACCTACCAGACCGACGCCAACGGCCAGCCTGTCAGCCGGATTCTCGTCGAAGCCTGCACAGACATCGAGAAAGAGCTTTACCTCGGCGCGGTGGTTGATCGCGCGACCCGCCGCGTGGTGTTCATGGCGTCCACCGAAGGTGGCGTAGACATCGAGAAGGTCGCTCACGACACGCCAGAAAAGATCCTCAAAGCGACCATCGATCCTCTAGTCGGTGCTCAGCCGTTCCAGGGCCGTGAGCTTGCCTTCAAGCTTGGCCTGAAGGGCGATCAGGTAAAGCAATTCGTACATATCTTCGTCGGTCTGGCGAAGCTGTTCGTGGATTACGATCTCGCCCTGCTTGAAGTCAACCCGCTGGTCATCAAGAAGGACGGCAATCTGCATTGCCTGGATGCCAAGCTGAACATCGACAGCAATGCCATCTATCGCCAGCCCAAGCTGCGCGGGATGCAGGATCCATCTCAGGACGATCCTCGCGAGGCGCATGCTGCCAAGTGGGAACTCAACTACGTGGCACTCGACGGAAACATCGGTTGCATGGTGAATGGTGCAGGTCTGGCGATGGGTACGATGGACATCGTCAATCTGCACGGCGGCAAGCCAGCGAACTTCCTGGATGTTGGCGGTGGTGCGACTGAAGAACGTGTGACCGAAGCCTTCAAGATCATCCTCTCGGATGAAAACGTGGCAGCCGTTCTGGTCAATATCTTCGGCGGCATCGTTCGTTGCGACATGATTGCCGAGGGCATCATCGGCGCTGTGAAGGAAGTGGGCGTGAAGGTCCCGGTAGTCGTTCGCCTCGAAGGCAACAACGCAGAACTCGGCGCCAAGATGTTGGGTGAAAGTGGTCTGAACATCATCGGTGCGACCAGCCTGACCGATGCGGCCATTCAAGTCGTCAAAGCCGCGGAGGGCAAGTAATGAGCGTCCTGATCAATAAAGACACCAAGGTCATCTGCCAGGGCTTCACCGGCTCGCAAGGCACTTTCCACTCGGAACAGGCCATCGAGTACGGCACCAAGATGGTCGGTGGCGTGACCCCGGGTAAAGGCGGCACCACTCACCTTGGTCTGCCCGTGTTCAACACGGTCAAGGAAGCGGTTGAAGCAACTGGCGCTGATGCCTCGGTGATCTACGTCCCGGCACCATTCTGCAAGGATTCGATCCTGGAAGCGGTATTCGGTGGCATCAAGCTGATCGTCTGCATCACCGAAGGCATCCCGACGCTGGACATGCTGGAAGTGAAGATCAAGTGTGACGAGATGGGCGTCCGCCTTATCGGCCCTAACTGCCCTGGCGTGATCACTCCCGGCGAATGCAAGATCGGTATTCAGCCTGGCCACATCCACATGCCTGGCAAGGTTGGTATCGTGTCCCGCTCAGGCACACTGACCTATGAAGCCGTCAAGCAGACCACTGATGCCGGTTTCGGCCAGTCCACTTGTGTCGGTATCGGTGGGGACCCGATCCCAGGATCGACTTTCATCGACATCCTCAAGCTGTTCCAGGAGGATCCGCAGACCGAAGCGATCGTCATGATCGGTGAGATCGGTGGTTCAGCCGAAGAAGAGGCTGCCGCCTACATCAAGGCCAATGTCACCAAGCCGGTGGTTTCCTATATCGCTGGTGTGACCGCTCCGGCTGGTAAGCGTATGGGCCACGCGGGCGCGATCATCTCCGGTGGTAAGGGCACGGCTGACGAGAAGTTCGCTGCGCTCCAGGATGCCGGTGTGAAAACCGTTCGTTCATTGGCCGATATCGGCAAGGCTCTCGCCGAAGTAACTGGCTGGGCACCCAAGCAGGGCTAACCTGCCCGCCGTTGCACCACGATGCCAGTCAGGCTCCCTGACTGGCATTTTTGTGTGCGGTCGTTACATAGCGGGAAGGCTGCAAATGCTTTCCCGCCTTTGGCATCGTCCCCTCGCGCTCGCTCTAGCGCGCGATTTCCATTAAGGTGCGTGGTTTTTCTCAACTGGCCGGAACCTATGTTCTTGGCAGTTTGCAGAAATACAGCTAGGTGCGTTCGTCGTACCGGAACCCTCCTGCACTGGTGATAAACCGATGACAAGATTGAAAGGCCTCGATCTGCTGGCCCTCGGATTCATGACATTTGCGCTTTTTCTGGGCGCAGGAAACATCATCTTTCCACCAAGCGCCGGTATGGCGGCAGGGCAGTCCATCTGGTTCGCTGCGGCCGGCTTTCTGCTCACGGGAGTCGGACTGCCGTTGTTAACGGTAGTGGCACTGGCTCGTGTTGGTGGCGGCATGGATCGACTCACCGCACCACTGGGGCGTGGTGCCGGTACGGTACTGGCCGTGGCTGTTTATCTGGCGATCGGCCCGCTCTTCGCAACACCCAGGACTGCGGTCGTCTCGTTCGAGATGGGCGTTGCTCCTTTCACGGGCAACTCGGGCATACCGTTGTTCGTTTACACCGTCCTGTTTTTTATCGCGACTCTGTTTCTCGTGGTGAATCCGGGACAGCTGGTTGATCGAGTCGGCAAATTCATTACGCCCGTGCTCTTGGCAGCCTTGCTGGTTTTGGGTGGTGCCGCGATCTTCGCTCCAGCAGGCGATATAGGCACCACCGCAGACAGCTACCGCAACGGGCCATTGCTCAAGGGCTTTCTGGAAGGCTATCTGACCATGGATACGCTTGGGGCGCTGGTGTTCGGCATCGTCATCGCGACCGCCATCCGTGATCGCGGTGTTTCGGATCCGGCCCTGGTTACTCGCTATTCGATGATCGCGGGTGCCATTGCGGCGGCGGGTCTCTCGCTTGTTTATCTGGCGCTTTTCTACCTGGGCGCAACCAGCCAGGGCATTGCCGGAGAGGCGCAAAATGGTGTGCAAATTCTGACCACCTACGTGCAGCACACCTTTGGTACCACCGGCAGCCTTTTGCTCGCCGTGGTAATCACTCTCGCATGTCTTACTACCGCAGTCGGTCTTACCACTGCGTGTGGTGAGTTCTTCAGTGGATTGCTTCCGGTCAGCTATCGAACGGTAGTGATCGTCTTCACGCTGTTCAGCCTGGCGGTTGCAAATCAGGGGCTCACCCAGCTCATCAGTGTGTCGGTGCCAGTGTTGGTCGGTCTCTACCCTCTGGCAATCATGCTGGTTGCTCTGAGCCTGCTTGACCGCTGCTGGATATCGCCGGGTCGCGTTTTCGTGCCGGTGATGGTGGTAACGCTGATTTTCGGCGTCGCCGATGGTCTCTCTGCTGCCGGTCTGACCGACTGGGTACCCAGCTTTTTCACAGCGCTTCCACTGGCTGCACAAAGCATGGGCTGGCTGGCGCCTGTGCTGGTTACATTGTTCATTGCAGTGATCGTCGATCGAATTCTAGGCGCTACTCACACGCGCAGTTCCACGAGCGCCACTTGACGTTCGCGATGGGCTGAAGCCAACTCGTACAAAAACGCGCCAGTGTTCAGGAGTGCTTCATGTTCATTCCGAGTCATCTGCTACCGCACCTGATTGCCGTTGTCTGGTTCATTCTGTGCTGGGTCGGATACACCCGATATGCCGGCTGGCGCGGAAGGGATACAGCTTGCCTGGCCAGCGTGTTGCACCTTTACCGCCAGGATTGGATGCGGCGGATGTTGCTGCGTGACAACCGGATCGCTGACGCCAATGTGATCGGTAATCTGGAGCGCAACGCTGCTTTTTTTGCCTCCAGCACTCTGATTATTCTGGCCGGCATTCTCACGGCGCTCGGTGCTTCGGATCGTGCAGTTTCGCTGCTGGCAGACCTGCCGTTCGCGCAGCCGGTCAGCCGGGGACTTTCCGAGATCAAGCTGCTCGCGTTGGGCGTTGTTTTCGTCTACGCATTCTTCACCTTCAGCTGGTGCATGCGGCAGTACAACTTCGCGGCGGTGCTGATTGCCTCCGCGCCCATGGCCGGGGAACGGAACGTTAGCGATCAGGAGCGCAAGTCCTTCTCCGAGCGCGCTGCTCGGGTCATTTCCATGGCAGCCAACCAGTTCAATTTTGGACTGCGCGCTTACTACTTCGGCATGGCGACCCTTGCCTGGTTCATCCATCCGTGGTTCTTCATGGGTGTTACCACCCTGGTGGTACTTATCCTCTATCGACGCGAGTTTCATTCGGACGTCCTTGAAGTCATGGTGTTTACGCCAACCTTGCCTGTCGATCCTCCGAAGGAGTAGGGCGTCGCTTCAGCTACGTTTAAACTGCCCGGCTTGGTTCGATTCGAGAATTCGCATGAGCGATAGTCTGATTCTGGAGCGCACTCAGCGCTTCCTTTCAATGTTGCGTCATTGTCAGGTCCTCGGCATGAGTGTCGAGCGCGCCAATGCCCAAGGGCTTACCTTGCGGCTCCCCTATAGCGAGAAGATAGTCAGTGATCCCGACAGTGGGCTGGTCCACGGCGGCGCAATCACGACGCTTATGGATACGACCTGCGGTATCTCGACGGCTTGTGCGCTGCCCGAGCTCGAGATATGCCCAACACTGGACCTGCGGATCGATTACATGCATTCAGCGGAGCCTAATCACGATGTGTTCGGCTTTGCCGAATGCTATCGGGTCACGCCCACCGTGATATTCACGCGTGGTGTGGCATACCAGCGCGATATCAACGAGCCAATCGCACATGTGGTCGGCGCTTTCATGCGTATGGGCAAGAGCACGGTGGAGAAAGAGCCGGAGGAGCGTCGATGAGTGTTTTGGATCTGGACGCAATGGTCAGGGATGCGCATGCCAGCAATAACTACGATGTGCTTTTACAGACCGTCCCCTACGCCAGACTCATCGGTATCGAGTGTTTACGGCTGGGTGATGACATGGTTTTTCGGCTGCCGAAGAACCAGGACAACATTGGAAATCCCACGCTGCCTGCCATCCACGGAGGAGTGATCGCAGGTTTCATGGAGCACGCTGCCATGCTCCATCTGTTGATGTTCATGGGGGCGCCACATTTGCCCAAAATCATCGACTTCTCGATAGATTATCTCCGGGCAGGTCTCTATCGTGACACCTTCGCTGCCTGCCAGGTCTGGCGCCAGGGGCGCCGTGTAGCCAACGTTTCGATTACGGCCTGGCAAACGAATCAGGCCGAGCCCATCGCCACTGCCCGTTGCCACTTCAAGGTCAACGAGCCCTGATACGTCTGGCGGCAGCCACTTGTAGCTGTCTTGAAGGTGTTGAATGGATGCGTTGCTGATACTGGGCGGGCTGCTTCTGATCGTCGCGGGCTTCGTCTGGTTGATCGTTCTGGCGTTTGGAACGAGTTTGTTATGGGGCGTTGGAAGCCTGCTGCCGCCAGTGGCCTTGCTATATATCGTCCGACACTGGGCTAGAGCCCGTAAAGCAATTGGTCTGTCAGCGTTGGGATTCATTCCGCTAGTCGTCGGCCTCACATTGCTCGCCAGCCATGATCCCGAGCGACTCGAGGCAATCGCCAGCCTCGATTGGCTTGAACCGGACAGTCCGATGCACACCAGTCGCCTGGCGATCCGTCTGAACGGTCAGCTTGATGGTCGGCCGTTCAGTCCACAGATCGGTAAGTTCGCTGACGGCATGCTTACCCTGAGTGACGGAGATGAGCTTTTCGCGCAGCAGGCAGTGAACGTTCGCCTCGGCTCGGTGCGGCCTGGCGGCGTCCAAGTCGATGTGCTTCCACAAGACCTTAATCCTCCACATGAAATCGAAATCAGCTGGATGCGTCCAGAGCAGCAGCTGCCTGAAGCGCGCCTGATACAGAGTGGCTACACGCTGCATCTCAATCTCCAACCGGTGCCGCCAAACAAGCTGGCTGGGGATTTCCATTTAGTCTTGCCAGCTCATTACAAAACCAGCCTGAGTGGCCACATCGAGGTGTTCACTGATGAGCTGCGCTACCGCGCTGGCCAGGTGGATCTTAACCACGACTCGGCGGACACCCTGAAGTATCTGGCCCGCGATCACCTGCAGCGTCGTTTCGGAACGCGTGACGTGGTTGTCGGCTCAGTGTCGCCGGTCAACTTTTCGAAGCCCGCTAAAACACTCTCTGTTCAAGCCGAGGTGAATGGAGCGCCTGGGCAGTTTGAGCTGAACATCGGCAAGAACTACAAGGGCTGGGCGGTTGACGACGATAATTACCCGCCGCTTCCCGTTGAACACGGAATCAAACCCAAGGTTGCGGTGACCTTGACCGAGCCTGAATCTGTGAGCTCGACGTCGCCTGGCGTTGATCGTCGCCTGCGTTTTTCGATCGATCGCCTCCAGCGCAATCCCTCGCACTACGAGCACTTGTTGATGCGCGCGCACACCGAGCGCGGAGGCGTCGCTGAAGGGCGGTTTGTTGGCATCGATCGGGAAGGGAACGTAGCGATCCGGCAAATGCTCAAGGGGCCAGGGGAGGCCATCTACAACCTCGCACCGAACGATATCGTCTTGCTGGAGCTCCTTGAACCCTAGCAGGATGGCGGATTTAACGACTGTTAATGAGCGTCCCGCGCCGACGTGCGCACTTGAATTCCGAAGCCCAGCCCCCATCTGCTTGTCATCCCCGCGAATGCGGTCCGTGCCATTGACGATGTGGAGTTTGCAAGACGATGAGTGTGGAGACTCAAAACAAAGAAACCCTGGGCTTCCAGACCGAAGTGAAGCAGCTGCTTCACCTGATGATCCATTCCCTGTACTCGAACAAGGAGATATTTCTCCGCGAGCTGATATCCAACGCATCGGACGCGGCTGATAAGCTTCGTTTCGAGGCGCTGGCCAAGCCGGATTTGCTCGAAGGTGGCGCTGACCTGAAGATCCGTGTCAGCTTCGACAAAGATGCTCGTACCGTGACCCTTGAGGACAACGGCATTGGCATGAACCGTGGGGATGTCATCGCTCATCTCGGCACCATCGCCAAGTCCGGTACTGCAGACTTCATGAAGCACCTGACCGGTGATCAGAAGAAGGATTCACACCTGATTGGCCAGTTCGGCGTGGGCTTCTACTCGGCCTTCATCGTTGCCGACCAGGTCGAGGTCTTCAGCCGTCGAGCCGGTACCTCGTCCGAGGAAGGTGTGTATTGGTCCTCGAAGGGCGAGGGCGAATTCGAAGTTGCCAACATCGACAAGCCAGAACGCGGCACGCGCATCGTTCTTCACCTCAAGTCGGGTGAGGAAGAGTTCGCCGATGGTTGGCGTCTGCGGAGCATCATTAAAAAGTATTCCGACCATATAGCGCTGCCAATCGAATTGCCGAAAGAGTTTCATGGTGAGGAGAAAGACAAGCCGGCCGAGCCTGAGTGGGAAACCGTCAACCGTGCCAGTGCGCTCTGGACCCGTCCCCGTACCGAGGTCAAGGACGAGGAATACCAGGAGTTCTACAAGCACGTTGGCCACGATTTCGAAAACCCGTTGGCCTGGAGTCATAACAAGGTCGAGGGCAAGCTCGAGTACACCTCGCTGCTCTTCGTGCCTGGCCGTGCACCCTTCGATCTGTACCAGCGTGAGGCGCCGAAGGGGCTGAAGCTCTACGTTCAGCGCGTATTCATCATGGATCAGGCTGACGAATTCCTGCCGCTATACCTGCGCTTCATCAAAGGTGTCATCGACTCCAATGACTTGTCGCTTAACGTCTCCCGCGAGATTCTGCAGAAGGATCCCGTCATCGACTCGATGAAGTCAGCGCTCACCAAGCGTGTTCTGGACATGCTCGACAAACTGGCCAAGGACAAGCCGGACGACTACAAGAACTTCTGGAAGCAGTTTGGTCAGGTGCTCAAAGAAGGCCCGGCGGAAGATTTTGCCAATAAGGAAAAGATCGCAGGTCTGCTGCGTTTCGCATCGACTCAGGATGCTTCGGGCGAGCAGAGCGTGTCGCTGGCCGACTACCTGAGCCGGGTCAAGGAAGGTCAGGACAAAGTCTACTTCCTTACTGGCGAGTCCTACGCCCAGGTCAAGAATAGCCCGCACCTGGAAGTGTTCCGCAAGAAAGGCATCGAAGTACTGCTGCTGACGGACCGTATTGATGAGTGGCTGATGAGCTACCTCACCGAGTTCGATGGCAAGCAGTTCGTCGACGTGGCCCGCGGCGATCTCGATCTCGGCAAGCTGGACTCGGAAGAGGATAAAAAGGCTCAGGAAGAAATCGCCAAGGCTAAGGAAGGTCTGGTAGAGCGGCTGAAGACCGCGCTGGGCGATGAGGTTGCGGAGGTGCGTGTATCGCATCGTCTGACCGATTCCCCGGCCATTCTCGCGATTGGCGAGCAGGACCTTGGCCTGCAAATGCGCCAGATTCTCGAAGCCAGCGGACAAAAAGTGCCTGAATCGAAGCCGATATTCGAAATCAATCCGGCGCACCCCTTGATCGAAAAGCTCGACGGCGAGCCGGACGAAGATCGCTTTGCGGATCTCTCGCATATCCTCTTCGACCAGGCTGCACTGGCCGCCGGGGACAGCTTGAAAGATCCCGCTGCATATGTGCAACGCCTCAACAAGCTGCTGGTGGAGCTGTCGGCGTAAGTCGCAGCGTTACGAAAAAGGCCCGTCAGTGACGGGCCTTTTTCATTGGCTGGACTGATTCGATCATTCGAAAGGCGGGTGCGATCCATCGAGCGAAACGAACCAATGAACCGCATGGTGGCGAAGCGGTCTATCCGCTTGGCTGTTAGGAGGTCATTTGTTGTTTAACTTAAGAAACTGTCTAGCGGCGTTCTGTCTCGTCGCTTCGATCGCACCTGTTCACGCACGCGACTATCACTACAGCGACGCTCACCTGCATTTCGTTGATTTCTTCCAGGAAAGCGACGGTATGAGCCGGCTGCTCAAAGCCATGGACGCTGGCAAAATCGATCATGTGATGATCAGCGGGATTCCCGTCGCCAAGAAATGGCATGAGAACGAACCAAAGCGGCCGCGTTATTACGCGGGCGACGACGCGCCCGTTTATTGGTACAGCGCGACCGATGTAGTGGTTGCTGCCGCACTGAAGAAACTGGACGAGCAACACCGGCACAGATTTCACCCTTTTCTGTCCGGCTTCAACCCTAACGATAAGAACGCCGACGCGCATATCCGCCGAATGCTGGATATGGACCCGGGCCTTTGGCAGGGCCTAGGCGAGATATTCACGCGTCATGATGACGTTACCGCGCTGACTGAAGGCGACACGCCACGCGCCAACAACGAAGCGCTGACACGCGTCTATCATCTTGCAGCGGAATACGACCTGCCGGTCATGTTGCATTCCAATATCACGTCAAAGCGCGAGCGCAATCCGCTTTATCTCAGCGAGTTTGAGGAGGCCTTACGCAACCATCCGCATACCCGTTTCATCTGGGCACATGCGGGGACGAGCATGGAGCTACATCGTCATCAGGAAAAGCTGGAGTTCCTCCTCCCCACCGTCAAGCGACTGCTGGATGATTACCCGAATCTATATATCGATCTTTCCTGGACCATGCTTCGACCCTATCTTCTCGATGATTCGGACGTGCCGGTTCCCGAGTGGGTCTCGTTAATCGAAAAACACCCGACACGGTTCATGATCGGCTCTGATGTGGTAGGGCGGTTCGAAGGGCTTGGGGATGGCATGCGGGCTTTCGATCCGTTTTTGGACGCATTGCCCGAGGCAGTGGCAAGAAAGGTTGCGCGGGATAACTTTCTCTCGATTTTGCCAAAGAAGTCGATCAAGCAAACCAGTCAGGATTGATGGCCTAATAGTGGCCTGATTTGGCCGAACGACCATCTGTCGAAACCCTTGTGGTTTCGCCGGTTTTTCCGGGTTCTACCTATCAAGGTTCTACTGTCCTGTTCCGATAGATACACGGTCATCGCTGCGGCTTGCAGCGCAACCATGGAGCAGGAATTCCCATGTCGATTCGCAACTTGAATGTGTCCGTCCGTTCCGCCATCGGCTTCGGCCTGATCGGCGTCATCGTCCTTGTGCTTGGACTCTTCTCCCTCAATCAGATGTCGGAGATGCGCAAGGAGTCCAGTGAGGTCGATCAGAACTGGTTACCGAGCATCATCAGCCTGGCTGATCTCAACGCGGCAATGCTCCGTATTCGAGCGCTGACCATGCGTTCGATGCTTGTTGAGGGCGACGCCCTCGTTGCGACCAAACAATCGCTGAACAAGCTCGTGGAGGAGATAGGTTCGCTCAACGCTGCGTATGAAAAGCGCATTTCCGTTGCAGAGGAAAAGGCGGCGTATGAGCGACTCATTGCTGCGCAACGTGATTATTTTTCCGAGCAGAAAAAGGTCGTCGACTTCGTCTCCAATGGTTCGAAGCAGCAGGCGATCGAGCTCATGGGAGGTGCGATCAACAGTCACGCGGATGCTATGACACGTGCCTTGCTAGATCTTCAGCGAATCAACAGCGACGAGGCCGGCAATGCGGCGGATCGTGCATTGGCTGTTTACGAGAATGCATTAGCCTGGGTGATCATTACCATCGTACTGGCCGCCATCACGACAATAATTCTTGCACTGGTATTTACCCGCAGCATCGTGCGGCCTCTGAACCAGGCGGTTGTCGTCGCTGAAACCGTAGCGGCCGGGGACCTGACCCAGACCTTTGTCGTAGAAGGCCGCGATGAACCTGCCCGCTTGCTGGCAGCGCTAAAGGTGATGCAGACGAACCTGCGCAACACCATCCAGGGCATCGCCGACTCATCCAACCAGCTCGCTTCCGCTGCGGAAGAGTTGAACGCAGTGACCGAGGATTCGACCCGCGGTCTGCATCAACAGAACCATGAGATCGAACAGGCGGCGACGGCGGTGAACGAGATGACTGCGGCCGTGGACGAGGTTGCCCGTAACGCGGTGGCCACTTCGGAAGCTTCGCGCGAATCGGACGCCACAGCGCAGCATGGTCGTCAGCAAGTGATCAAGACCGTGGAGTCAATCGGACTACTGGCTGGCGACGTGACGACAACAGCCACGCAGGTCGAGCAGCTTGCAGGGCAGGTTCGCGACATCAGCAAAGTGCTGGATGTGATCCGCTCGATTGCTGAGCAGACCAACCTGCTCGCTTTGAATGCTGCGATCGAGGCAGCCCGTGCGGGTGACGCCGGCCGCGGATTCGCAGTGGTAGCTGACGAGGTGAGGGCGCTGGCGCATCGTACCCAGCAGTCGACGCAAGAAATCGAGCAGATGATTGGTGATGTGCATCAGGGCACCGACAAGGCCGTTCTGGCCATGCAGACCAGCAACGAGCGCGCCCGCGCTACGCTTGATGTGGCTAAAACTGCAGGTGAAGCACTGGATGACATTGCGCGCGCGATCAGCCAGATCAGTGAGCGCAACCTGGTGATTGCCAGCGCCTCGGAAGAGCAGGCTCAGGTGGCACGGGAGGTCGATCGCAATCTGATCAACATTCGGGACTTGTCACTGCAGTCCTCCGCGGGTGCCAATCAGACCAGCGCAGCGAGCCAGGAGCTAGCGTCATTGGCGATAAACCTCAATGGGTTGGTAGCGCGGTTTCGCATCTGATCCAGTCCGCGATGCCTCGCCAGGGGCATCGCATGTTTCATGTGCCAAGGTTTGGCCGCCCTAGGTTTTGCGCCAAAGCTGGGCAGATCGGGCAGAGATGCGTACCATCCGGCGTTTTTGCAGGGCACCGTGTCGCTGTTTCAGCGGCACGCGGCCCGTTTCCGCATCCCACGCCGAGACTTCAGCATGTCCAATCTCTCAACCCAACTCTTCCGCGCCTACAATCGCGTCAGCCTGGTGACTCAGATAGTGATCGGTCTCGTGGCTGGTTGTCTGCTGGCCCTGGTATGGCCTCAGGCCGCGGAGTCGGTGAGCTTGCTGGGGGATCTGTTCGTTGCAGGCTTGAAGGCTGTTGCGCCGATACTGGTGTTCGTCCTGGTGACTGCATCGCTCGCCAACCACAAGCGAGGACAGCCGACCCATATTCGCCCGATCCTGCTTCTGTATGCGCTGGGTACTGTCTCCGCTGCCTCGGTTGCGGTGATCGCAAGTTTCGTGTTTCCAACCAGCCTCACACTGGTCAGTCAGGCCAGCGATGTCGTGCCGCCTGAGGGCGTTGGCGCGGTGCTGAAAACGCTTCTGTTCAGCATTGCGGATAACCCGGTGCGTGCACTTCTCGACGGCAACTTCATTGGTATCCTGGCCTGGGCAATCGGTCTGGGATTCGCATTTCGTAACGCGCGTGAAGGTACCCGCGATCTGATCGCTGATGTGTCAGACGGCGTGACGCTGATCGTCAAGGTCGTGATCCGCTTCGCCCCGTTGGGTATCTTCGGGCTGGTAGCGGGGACACTTGCCGAATCTGGCTTTGCAGCGCTTGCCGGCTATCTGCAATTGCTGGTGGTACTGGTGGGCAGCATGCTGGTCATGGCCCTCGTCGTTAACCCACTCATCGTCTTCTGGCAGATCCGGCGCAACCCCTATCCATTGGTGCTGACCTGCCTGCGTGAAAGCGGTATCACCGCGTTTTTCACCCGAAGTTCAGCCGCGAACATTCCGGTGAATATGCAGCTCTGCGAGCGGCTCGGTTTGCATAAGGACACTTATTCAGTATCGATCCCTCTGGGCGCGACCATCAACATGGGCGGTGCCGCCATCACTATCACAGTGTTGACGCTGGCGGCGGTCAATACGCTGGGCATTGTTGTTGATATCCCGACCGCAATTCTTTTGAGCCTGCTTGCTGCCATCTGTGCTTGTGGTGCATCTGGCGTCGCTGGTGGTTCGCTGCTGCTGATCCCGCTCGCGTGCAGTCTGTTCGGTATTTCCAATGACCTGGCGATGCAGGTCGTTGCGGTCGGATTCATCATCGGCGTGGTACAGGACTCTGCCGAGACTGCGTTGAACTCATCCACTGACGCGCTCTTTACTGCGGCGTCCTGCATTGCCCATGGCGATGTGGCCGATCAACGTGGCGAGAGCGCTCAGCTCTGACGGATTGTTTGAGAGGCGAGGGATGCGATGGCCGAGTGGGTTGTCGCATCGGACTGAAATAAGACCAACTGTACAAACAAAAACGGCGCCCTTAGGCGCCGTTGTCGTTTTGGCTCGAAGTCAGCCTTTCCAGCGCTTGAGTACCAGCGTGGCGTTGGTGCCGCCAAAGCCAAAGCTGTTACTCATGATGGTGTCGATCTTTGCATTCTCGCGGGTTTCGCGAACGATCGGCAGATCGGCTACCTCTGGATCCAGCTCATCGATATTGGCCGAGCCTGCAATGAAGTTGCCTTCCATCATCAGCATGGAGTAGATCGCTTCATGTACACCGGCGGCGCCCAACGAATGGCCAGACAGACTCTTGGTCGAGCTTATGGCCGGGACCTTGTCGCCGAACATGTTGCGTACCGCCTTGCTCTCGGCCACATCGCCGACCGGCGTGGAGGTGCCGTGGGTGTTGAGGTAGTCGATGTCGTCTTCAACGGTCGCCATCGCCTGCTGCATGCAGCGCAATGCACCTTCTCCGCTCGGCGCGACCATGTCGTAGCCGTCGGAAGTGGCGCCGTAGCCGACGATTTCCGCATAGATCTTGGCGCCGCGCTTGAGTGCGTGCTCCAGCTCCTCGACCACCACCATGCCGCCACCGCCGGCGATGACGAAACCGTCACGCTTGGCATCGTAGGCGCGGGAGGCTTTCTCCGGCGTATCGTTGTACTGGCTGGACAGCGCGCCCATGGCGTCGAACAGGCAGCTCTGGCTGTAATGCTCTTCTTCTCCACCACCGGCGAAGACCACGTCCTGCTTGCCCATCTGGATCTGTTCCATGGCGTGGCCGATGCAATGCGCGCTGGTGGCGCAGGCCGATGCGATGGAATAGTTGATGCCCTTGATGCGGAACGGCGTGGCCAGGCAGGCTGATACTGTGCTGCTCATGGTGCGAGGTACGCGGTATGGGCCGATCCGCTTGACGCCCTTGTCGCGCAGGATATCGATGGCTTCCATCTGGTTGATGGTCGAGGCTCCGCCCGAGCCTGCGATCAGACCGATACGCGGATTCGATATCTCGTCAGCGCTGAGGCCGGAATCTTCCAGCGCCTGTTGCATGGCCAGATAGGCATAAGCCGCAGCATCGCCCATGAAACGCAGGACCTTGCGGTCGATCAGTTCCTCGAGATTCAGGTCGACTGAACCCGAGACCTGACTGCGCAGACCCATGTCCGCATAGGCTTGGTTGAAGCGAATGCCAGGGCGGCTGGCGCGCAGGTTGGCGGAAACGGTGTCTTTGTCATTGCCAAGGCAGGAAACGATACCCAGACCGGTGATCACGACGCGACGCATGCGGAAATCCTTCAGAAGCTATCGGTAGATGTAAACAGGCCGACACGCAAACCTTCGGCACTGTAGATCTCGCGGCCATCGACGCTCACTGTGCCATCGGCGATGCCGAGAATCAGGGAGCGACTGATGGTGCGTTTGATATGAATGTTATAGGTGACCTTCTTGGCGGTCGGCAGGACCTGGCCAAAGAACTTCACTTCGCCAGAGCCCAGCGCACGACCACGGCCGGGATTACCTTGCCAGCCAAGATAGAAGCCAACCAGCTGCCACATGGCGTCAAGGCCAAGGCAGCCGGGCATGACCGGATCACCTTCGAAGTGGCAGGCGAAGAACCAGAGATCAGGATTGATATCCAGCTCGGCGACCAACTCGCCTTTGCCATACTTGCCGCCCACTTCGCTGATATGAACGATGCGATCGACCATCAGCATGTTCGGAGCGGGCAGTTGCGCATTACCGGGCCCGAAAAGCTCGCCGCGGCTGCAACGTAGCAAATCTTCCCGAGTAAAGGCCTGTTGTTTGGTCATGCGTATTCCTCAATGGTCCCTTTATGGAGGGCTTGCTGCTTTATCCGACTCGAGAATCGTGAGTCCGATCATAAAGACTAGTCATAGACTGCAACCTTGCGGTGAAAGTCACAGCACTAAAGTTATGGATATTGCTCGTTCCGACCAACTACTGGGCGGCCATGGCTGAAACGGGCCGATACTTTAACACTCCTTAACCACGACAACGAACCTGCGACGACCTGACCCTGTATAGACCATTGTGTAACAGCCTCATATGAGCCAGCTTTGTCGCAGTGGAAAACCGTCAAAGCAGCAGCGATGGTTACCGTAACTCGATGATTCCATTGAGATCTGGCTTTCTACTGGTTGTGAGCACATCGCTACGTATAATGCCGGTCACTGCCACTCTGTGCTCAAGAACGGATACACCATGACTGAACAGCAACCCATTGCGGTGCTTGGCGGCGGTAGTTTCGGAACCGCCATTGCAAACCTGCTGGCCGAGAACGGCCACAGTGTCCGATTGTGGATGAGGGACGCCGTCCAGGCCGAATGCATCCGTACGCAAAGGCAGAATCCGCGTTATCTCAAGGGCGTGACGGTGCTTCCGGCTGTCGAGGCTGTCACTGACCTTGGGCAGACCTTGGCTGACTGTGAGCTGGCTTTCGTGGCGCTTCCATCCAGCGCACTCCGGCAGGCGCTTGCGCCTTTTGCTGCTCAACTGGCAGGCAAGATGTTGGTCAGCACCACTAAGGGCATCGAGGCGCAGGGCTTCATGCTGATGAGCCAGATATTGGAAGAGATTGCCCCTGAGGCAAGGATCGGGGTGATATCTGGCCCCAACCTGGCACGCGAAGTTGCTGAACATGCCCTTACCGCGACGGTGGTGGCGAGTAACGATGAGGCGCTGTGCCGCAGCGTGCAGCAGGCTCTGCACGGGCGCACCTTCCGCGTATACGCCAGCGCTGATCGCTTTGGCGTAGAGCTGGGCGGTGCCCTGAAGAACGTTTACGCGATCATGGCCGGCATGGCTGCGGCCCTTGGTATGGGGGAAAACACGCGGAGCATGCTGATTACCCGCGC
Source organism: Stutzerimonas stutzeri (assembly GCF_024448895.1). Taxonomy (GTDB): domain Bacteria; phylum Pseudomonadota; class Gammaproteobacteria; order Pseudomonadales; family Pseudomonadaceae; genus Stutzerimonas; species Stutzerimonas stutzeri_Q. The sequence goes on along the minus strand of NZ_JAMOIC010000001.1, from coordinate 89,835 downwards.
ATTGGCAGAGATGACCCGGTTCGCCGTCAAGCTCGGGGCCAATCCCATGACATTTCTGGGTTTGGCAGGGGTGGGCGATCTTATCGTCACCTGCACGTCTTCCAAGAGTCGAAACTTCCAGGTCGGTTATGCATTGGGGGAAGGGTTGAGTCTCGAAGAAGCGGTTTCGCGTCTGGGTGAGGTTGCCGAGGGCGTGAATACCATCAAGGTCCTGAAGACCAAAGCAGAGGAGTTGCAGGTCTACATGCCACTGGTCGCTGGCCTGCATGCCATTCTGTTTGAGGGGCGTACGCTGGAACAGGTCATCGCGCTATTGATGCGCGGGGAGCCGAAGACCGACGTAGATTTCATTTCCACCGACGGTTTCTGAGACGAACGGAGCGATCAATGAGCACATCACAACGCAGCGCGGAGCGGGAGTCACTGATCCTGCGCGCAGTCTGGATGCTGGTTTTCTTTTTTGTCTGGCAGATAGCCGAGCTGGTACTGCTGGTTGTTGTAGCCGCTCAGCTGATTCTGCAGGCGGTCAAGGGTAGGCCGAACGAAGCGCTGCTGGAACTGGGTGACAGCCTGAGCCAGTACGTAGCGCAGATCGGTAGGTTCGGTACGTTCAACACTGATCGTAAGCCATGGCCGATGTCGGATTGGCCCAAGCCACGTCCAGCGGACAGGGAAACGGTTACTCCGGTCACTCCAGCCCCTCCAGAGCAGGAGGCACAGCCATGAAGTTGTGGCTGTTGCGTCACGGGGAGGCCGAACCCAAGGCGCGAACGGACGCAGAACGCAATCTAACCGAGAACGGGCGCCTTGAGGTCGAAAGCACGGCTGCTTACCTGCAGGGTCAGCCTCTTCAAGTCATCCTTGTCAGCCCTTATCAGCGGGCCCAGCAGACCGCCGAGATCGTCCGTCAGGTGCTTGGATTCTCCGGTCCGGTGGAGACGGTGCCCTGGCTGACTCCTGAATCCGATCCCGGTGATGCGATGCTTTATCTGGATCGCCGTAGTGAGCAGAATCTGCTGCTCGTCACCCATCAGCCCTTTGTCGGTGTGCTTGGCGGATGGCTGATCAATGGCCATCGGGACACCCCGATTCCAATGGCCACTGCCAGTCTTGCGGAGCTGGAAGGCGAGTACATCGCGACTGGCCTGATGCGCCTGACCGGGCTGCGCCACCCGTCCTGAGTGCAGCGTTACCCAGGTGCATACAACATCAAACAAAGTGGTCATCTATAACAATAATGGAGAGCGACTCTTGAGCATTTGGCACCGTCCCCCGGATTTGGAACAACTCAACGAAAACCGTAAGAACACCATCGTGGAACTGCTCGATATCCGGTTCGAAAGCTTCGATGAGGATTCGATTACAGCAAGCATGGTGGTCGATTCACGCACGCATCAGCCCTATGGCCTGTTGCACGGTGGCGCTTCGGTGGTGCTGGCGGAAACGGCAGGCTCAATGGCCAGTTATCTGTGTATCGACCCCGACCGGTTTTATTGCGTTGGCCTGGAAGTAAACGCCAACCATATCCGCGCGCTACGCAGCGGTCGCGTAACCGCCGTATGTCGTCCGGTCCATCTTGGACGCTCCAGCCACGTCTGGGACATCCGGCTGAGCGGTGACGATGGCAAGCTCAGCTGTATTTCCCGTCTGACCGTAGCGGTTGTTCCCCTGGGCGAAGCCAGCCCGAGGCGCAAAGAGGCGTCGTAGGCGCCTCGTTTGGCAGGACTGCCTTCCGTTCTGCCATTCCCGCCGATTGCCGTAAGCGGAAGGGGGCCAGACAATGATCGCCTTCTTCCGGTCGCATCGAAATCATGACGCAACGCATCTTCTTCGCCCATGCCAACGGCTTTCCATCCGCTACCTATCGCAAGCTGTTCGAGGCGCTGACGCCCGAGTATGCCGTTACTCATCTAGACCAGCATGGGCACGACCCGCGCTTCCCGGTGGACGATAACTGGCAGAACCTGGTGCAGGAATTGCTCGAGCAGCTTGCCGCGCTGGATGAGCCTGTCTGGGGAGTTGGGCACTCGCTCGGTGGCATGCTTCATTACCATGCCGCGCTGCAACGCCCGGAATTCTACCGGGGTGTGGTCATGCTCGATTCGCCGATGCCCACTTGGTTCGACCAGACATTGATCTGGGCGGCCAAGCGTTTCGGCTTCATAGACCGGCTGACACCCGCGGGGCGGACGCTGGGCCGACGCGAGCTGTTCAGCGGTGAAGAAGAGGCACGTAACTATTTCACCAGCAAGGCGTTGTTCCGCGGATTCGACCCGGACTGTCTGGACGCCTATGTCGAGCATGGACTGGAGCAGACGGCTCAGGGCCTGCGTCTTCGGTTCGATCCTGAGACGGAAATTCGCATCTATCGAAGCGTGCCGCACGTGACGCCGGGTTGGCCACACGCGCTGAAAATACCGCTCGCCGTCGTGCGGGGGCGCCAGAGTCGAGTCGTGCTGCCCCATCATGCCTATCTGCTGAGGCTGGTGACTCATGGCGAATCCCACACCCTGCCGGGGGGGCACATGTTTCCACTCGAGCGCCCACATGACACGGCAATTCTGCTTAAACAGGTGTTCAGCCGCTGGAGTGAGCTGGACAGAAGAGGTGCTGCATGAATGTTCCGTTCGAAGAAATCCGCTTGAGCTTGCCGCACATAGAAGTCGCTGCGCACCTCTACGGCCCCGAGGATGGCCGCCCGGTGATCGCTCTGCACGGCTGGTTGGACAATGCAGCTACCTTCTCGCGACTGGCGCCGCTGATGAAAGGTGTACGGATCGTTGCGCTTGACCTTCCGGGGCACGGGCATTCTGATCACCGGCCGACAGGCGCGGCTTACAACATCTGGGACTACGCTCACGATGTGCTGCAGACCGCCGAACAGTTCGGCTGGAAGCGCTTTTCACTGCTGGGCCATTCCATGGGGGCCATCGTGTCTGTCCTGCTCGCTGGCGCCATGCCGGACAGGGTCGAGCGGTTGGCATTGATCGATGGTGTGATTCCCTACACTGGCGAAGCTGACACCGCACCACAGAAACTAGGCGAATCACTCCAGGCGTTGCTCGCTGTCGATGACAAGCGCAAACCGGTATATGAGAGCTTCGAGCAGGCTGTGGCAGCCCGCATGAAAGGTGTCGGCGCGGTAAGTCATGATGCGGCCGAACGGCTAGCCCTCAGAGGGCTGATGCCCGTACCTGGCGGTTATACCTGGCGCACGGATGCGCGTCTGATGCTGCCTTCGCCGATGCGCCTCAGTCGTGCACATGCCATGGCGTTCGTGAATCGTGTCGAGTGCCCCGCGAGCCTGGTGCTGGCGGAGCAGGGGCTGATGACTCAGCCCGCTATGCTCGAGCTGATCGAGTCCTTTCCATTTTCGCGGCATCGCCTTCACGGTGGGCACCATCTCCATCTGGATGACCAGCCTGGCGCTGAAGCCGTAGCAGCAGTTTTCAACCCGTTCTGCGCAGTTTGATTCAAGGCCCGTGGCGTTTACGCAAGAATCTGTCGCAAAGCCTTGCTTGACTTGCTTTTGCCAACTGGCGAGGCTGGGCCATCGTTTTAGCAGGGACCACCTCGATGATTGACTCCGATACCTCTTCCATATCCAACGGGCGGACCACAGCGCCGATGGTGTTCCGTTGAGGTGCCGCATGCGAACCATCGGACTGACCGTGCTGATGGCGGCATCAGCGGCCGCTGGCGCTGCTGACTCGCCGGGCAGCCGCGATTTCGACGCGTTGCCACGGTATCCCCAGTCGGAGATCGTTGCCTTCAAGGAAGGGCAGGTGCTGGAGCGGACTTACCCGCTGGACTCGATTCGCCGGATCAGCGGGCAAGTGCGTACGAGTGATCAGATTAGCGCTGGTGGTCAGCTGACAGCCGTCACTTATCAGCTACCGGCCGTCCATAGCGGTATCGAGGCGTTCGAGCGAGCGCGAAATCGATTGGTGGAAGACGGTGCCGAGCTGCTCTTCTGGTGCGAGGGACGTGAATGCGGTTCCAGCAGTCTATGGGCTAACGACGTTTTTCAGCGTTCGGCGCTGTATGGCCCCGAAGCGCGCCAAGCCTATCTGCTGGCGCGTCTGCCCGGCGATTCAGACCGCTTCATGGCGCTGTATGGCATCACCCGGGGTAATGGACGTTCGTATTTACAGGTGGAATCCTTTGTTCCTGAAGACTCGCTTGGAATCATCTTGCCCAATCCGGCCACCTTGTTGCGCCAACTGAAGAGTACCGGCGAACTCCGACTGCCGCGTTTGCCTCAGGAACCCACCGCAGAATGGGGTGCGCTGCTGGCAAACGTCCTCCGACTCGACAGCACCGTTAGGGTCGCCTTGGAAGGTAAGGGCGCTGCCGGCTGGTATGAGGCGCTGACGCAAGAACGCGTCAAGGCTAGGCGGATAGAGGCAGAGGCGTCTGATGAAGACGGCCTGCTTATCAAGCTATTGCGTTAAGGGTGCGTTTCATACTGCAATAGCCGTCCCCCCGGTGCGCTTTGTTCTAAAGCGCACCTTGTACATCCATAGGTAACACCATGCTCAACAACGATCGTCTGCTGGTGCAGATTCTGCTCCTGGTGCTGCTTGGCGCCTGCGTGTGGGTGCTGGCTCCGTTCGCCTCGGCGCTGTTTTGGGCAGCTGTATTGGCGTTCGCCAGCTGGCCGGTCATGCGGGTGCTGACTCGCTGGTTGAAAGGTAACTCGACATTGGCAGCAACCCTGCTGACGGTAGGCTGGATGGTGCTGGTTGCCGTTCCGCTGGTCTGGCTGGGTTTCAACATCGCCGATCAGATCCGGGAAGTGAATGTGCTGGTGCACAATCTTCAAGTGCAGGGCCTGCCGTCGCCGCCGCAATGGCTGGGTGAGCTGCCGCTGATTGGCGATAGCCTGCTGAATCTCTGGAACACGCTGGACGAGCAGGGCACTGCCTTCTTTGCGACAGTCCGCCCGTATATCGGGCAGGTCGGCAACTGGTTGCTGGTAAGAAGCGCGCGTATCGGCGGGGGAATGCTGGAACTGGCATTGAGCCTGGTGCTGGTGTTCTTTTTCTACCGCGACGGCCCCAAGCTGGCAGCATTCGTCCATAGCCTGCTGCACCGGTTGATAGGTGACCGTGCCGATCATTACCTCGAACTCGTCGCCGGTACGGTTCAGCGTGTCGTCAACGGTGTGATCGGGACTGCCGCAGCACAAGCAATCCTGGCATATGTCGGATTCACCATCGCCGGCATTCCGGGTGCGCTGATCCTTGGTCTGTTGACCTTTGCCTTCAGTTTTCTGATGGTTCCGCCGCTGATCTGGGGCCCCGCAGTTGCCTGGCTGGCGTGGCAAGGACAATACGGCATGGCCGTGTTTCTCGGCATTTGGGGCATGTTCATCATCAGCGGGGTGGACAATGTCCTGAAACCCTATCTGATCAGTCGCGGCGGTAATCTGCCGCTGGTGGTGGTGTTGCTTGGGGTGTTTGGTGGCGTGTTGGCCTTTGGGTTCATGGGCCTTTTCCTTGGCCCAACACTGCTTGCGGTCGCCTATAGCCTGCTGGGTGACTGGCTGATCAAGGAGATGCCGGAAGTAGCCGCGGCTGATAAGCCGCCGGCCTGATGATCCCTGTGATTAGAGCTGATCGTGCTCGTATTTATCGAGCGTATCCCTCGCAATGATCTGCCCCAGCTTGATCAGCTCCGGTGCCTTGTAGAACTCGTAGAACCGGCAGGCACGTTTGGGGATGTTGATCAGCACATTTGGCGGATAGCCGGCGATCTTGTACTGCGTAAGCGAGGATTGCATCACCTCGAAGCTCTGGTTGATGAGCTCGAGCAACGACGCGGGCCCGCCCACGTCCACCACCATCGAGCCTTCTGCAGATTTCGGAGCACTCGGTGCCGATGGTGCAGCAGGCGGCAGGCTGTCGATATCAGGCGCTTCGACCCCATTGAGCTCCGCGATCTGTTCCTCCAGCCCCTTGCTGCGCCAGAAGGGTATATGCGAACTGATAGAGCTGACCATGGCGTCAAAGCGGCCAGGGCGGATCACTTCCGGTAGCGGATACTGCCGGTGATTGTTCGCATTGAGGTTGACCGCGATGATGATGTCGCTGTGGCTGGACACCACCGGGACGATCGGCAACGGGTTCAGAATCCCGCCGTCCACCAGCATCCGGTTGCCCTGCATGACCGGGGTGAACAGGCTTGGAATGGCGGCCGAGGCGCGCATCGCCAGCTCCAGGTTGCCTTCCTGAAACCAGATCTCCTGTTGATTGGTCAGGTCAGCCGCGACTGCGGTGAACGGGATCGGCAGGTCTTCAATGTTGATCGAGCCCAGCATCTCCCGAATGCGGCCGAATATTTTTTCGCCGCGTATAGCCCCAAGACTGAAGCTCGGATCGACAAGCCTCAGCATATCGAAATAGTCCAGGCTCTCGATCCACTCTCGGTACTCATCCAGTTTTCCGGCAGCGTAGATTCCCCCTACGACCGCGCCCATGGAGCAGCCCGCGATGCAGCTGATTTCATACCCGCGCGCAGTGAGCTCTTCGATTACACCGATGTGCGCGTACCCTCGCGCTCCACCCGAACCCAGTACCAGTGCGACCTTGTTGCCCATGCGATTCTCCCTTTGGCAGGGGCCATAGCTTCAAGCCTCAGGGCTGACGCATCAAGGGGCGATGTTGCCTAAATCAGCAGCAGCCATATCATCGGATCAGAACCTTGCGCGTGGTTCACGAATTCTGCCGCGTATTGGCGTACTCCGCCCTCCGATGGCCTTCTTGCTACAATCGGCGCCCGTTTTGCCAGCGTCACGAGAGCCTCACAGATGAGCGAACCGATCCGCCTCACGCAATACAGTCACGGTGCCGGCTGCGGCTGCAAGATCTCACCCAAGGTGCTGGACGTGATCCTTGCCGGCAGCGGGGCGCAGAATCTCGATCCGCGCCTGTGGGTGGGCAATGCTTCGCGCGACGATGCCGCGGTTTACGGCATCGATGAAGAGCGTGGCGTTGTATCGACCACGGATTTCTTCATGCCCATCGTCGACGATCCATTCGATTTTGGGCGCATCGCAGCCACCAATGCCATCAGCGACATTTACGCGATGGGTGGTGATCCGTTGATGGCGATCGCCATTCTGGGTTGGCCGGTCAATGTCCTGCCGCCGGAAGTCGCACGAGAAGTGATTGCCGGTGGCCGCGCCGTCTGCGACGCAGCGGGCATTCCCCTGGCTGGGGGCCACTCGATAGATGCCCCTGAGCCCATCTTCGGCCTGGCCGTGACCGGGCTGGTGAACAAGGCGCAGATGAAGCGAAATGATACAGCGACGGTTGGCTGCAAGCTTTATCTCACCAAGCCTTTGGGCATTGGCATCCTCACCACTGCCGAGAAGAAGGCCAAGTTACGCGCCGAGGATATTGGCCTGGCCCGTGACTGGATGTGCACCCTCAACACTCCAGGCAGCCGGTTCGGCAAGCTGGCAGGCGTGCGCGCCATGACCGATGTCACCGGTTTCGGCCTGCTAGGCCATCTGGTGGAAATGGCGGATGGCAGTGGTCTGACTGCTGAAATCGAATATGCACGCGTCCCGCGTCTGCCGGGCGTGGAGTATTACCTGGAGCAGGGTTGTGTACCGGGTGGTACTGGACGCAATTTCGATAGTTATGGTGAGCGCATCGGCGCGCTCGATGAGGCGCATAAGCAGCTGCTTTGCGATCCACAGACCAGCGGTGGTCTGCTGGTGGCGGTCGATCCTCAAGGCGATAGCGAGTTCCAGGCGGTTGCTGCGGAGCTAGGGCTGGCACTGGAGCCGATCGGGCAACTGGTCGAAGCCGGCGCCTTCGCTGTCGAGGTTCGTTGATGCGTGGAGATACCGATAACTTCCGGGAGCTTTTCCTCAACGACGTTCCGATGATGGACGCCCGTGCGCCGGTAGAGTTCGCCAAAGGCGCCTTTCCCCTGACCGTCAATCTGCCATTGATGAACGACGTCGAGCGGCAGAAGGTCGGCACCTGCTACAAGCAGCATGGTCAGCAGGCGGCGATCGAGCTGGGCCATCGGTTGGTCAGTGGCCAGGTCAAGACTGAGCGCATCGAGGCATGGGTCGAGTTCGCCCGCCAGCATCCCCATGGCTACATCTACTGCTTCCGCGGCGGATTGCGCTCGCAGCTAGTCCAGCAATGGCTCAAAAGCGAGGCGGGTATCGACTATCCGCGCGTGACGGGCGGTTACAAGGCGATGCGTCATTTTCTGCTGGAAACCATCGAACAGTCGGCGGCGCAGGACGATTTCGTGCTGGTCGGCGGCATGACCGGGACAGGCAAGACCGAGGTCCTGGCGCGATTGGATGAAAGTGTCGACCTTGAAGGCATCGCCAATCATCGAGGTTCCAGTTTCGGCAAACGTGCCACACCGCAGCCAGTGCAGATCGATTTCGAAAACATGCTCGCCATCCGCTTGCTGAAGATGCAGGCCGCTGGTGCCCGGCAATTCATCCTCGAAGACGAAGCCCGGCTAGTTGGGCGGTGCTCGATTCCTCTGCCGCTCTTTCAAGGCATGCAGGGCTATCCGCTGGTCTGGCTAGAGGACAGTCTGGAGGGAAGGATCGATCGAATCCTCAAGGACTATGTAATCGACCTCTGCGCTGAGTTCATTGTGGAGCACGGCGAAGAAGGATTCTCGGCATTTGCCGAGCGTTTGCAGCAAAGTCTGGTCAATATCAGCAAGCGGCTGGGGGGTGAGTGCTATAACCGACTGGCCGCGATAATGGATAGGGCGCTGGCAGAGCAGGTGAGCACCGGTGCGGTCGATCTGCACCGGGAGTGGATCGCAGCGTTGCTGACGCAGTATTACGATCCGATGTATGCCTACCAGCGCGAGAGCAAGGCCGCTCGAATCGAATTCGCCGGGGAGCAGCAAGCCGTTGTCGAATATCTGCGCGAGCGTGGCTTGAGCAGAAAACAAAACTAAGCAGGTCTCGAAAACGAGGATGTATCGATGAAAAACATGATCTGTTTGTCGCTGATAGCGCTGGCCCTGACGGGTTGCGCGGCCAAGACCGCTTACCGGGACAGCTGCGCGTCACAGCTGGATTCGGCCTGGGAAGAGCAGAGCCTCGCAGAAGCGGAAGGATTTGCCGGAACGGTCAGTTACTCCAAGGCGATGGCACTGCTGACTGGCGCCAAGACCCAGCAGCAGTTCGAGGCCTATCAGGGCTGTGTGGAAAAAGCCAAGAAGGCTCGCTTCTATCTTGGCGAGTCGCGCGCCGGCCGTTGATGCTTCAGGCGGCACCTGTTCAGGTGCCGCATCCCCCGGCGCAATTGCCAGGTAGTCAGCAGGATTATCGAATGCAAGTCGAGTTTTCTTCCCTTTCGCCCGTCGAAGCCTACCGCTGGCTGACGTCCACCATCACACCACGACCGATTGCCTGGGTGTCCACCCGCTCGCTCGACGGCGTGAGTAATCTAGCCCCTTTCAGCTTTTTTCAGGTCATCAGCAGCGATCCGCCGACGTTGCTGATAAACGTCGGCATGAAGGATGGGCAGCCCAAGGACACGGCGCGCAACGCGCGTGATACAGGAGAGTTGGTCGTCCAACTGGTCAGCGCCGATCAGGCCGCCGCGATGAATGCCTCTGCCGCGACGCTGCCTCATGGGATCAGCGAGTTCGAGCACTGCGGGATTGCGAGCGAGTCGGCTCATATGATCGACGTGCAACGGGTCGCAGGCGCATCAGTTGCCTTCGAATGCCGCGTCGCGCAGATCCTGCCTTATCCGGCCGAAGCGCCCAATTGCCAGCTGATCTTTGCCGAGGTGTTGCTTGCGCATATTGATGACAAGGTGCTCGATGATTCGGGGCGTATCGATCCCGCTCGTCTTGACCTCGTCGGTCGGCTCGGCGGCAGCCATTACAGCTACACCCGTGATCGATTTCAGCTGCAGCGCCCTTGAGGTGTCGAGGTGCGTGATGCGCGCTTTTTAGGGGCGCGCCGACTGGCGGGCAACGCTCAAATGATGGTTAACGCTCAGGCCGGGATCAAGTTGGCAGTTCGCCGGGCCTGATACCGTTCTAGCGCTTTGCCAGGCGAGCGATGATCAGTAGGATCGAGCCATACCGACATAGGAGAGTTGCATGCGCGCCCGATTGGATGTCTGTCTGCGAGCAGTCAATGAAGTGCTGCTCGGCAAGCAATCGCAGGTGCGATTGGCCATGGCCTGTCTATTGGCGAGGGGGCATCTGCTGGTAGAAGATTTGCCCGGTATGGGCAAAACGACCCTCAGTCATGCGCTGGCCAAGGTCATGGGACTGGATTTCCAGCGCATCCAGTTCACCTCAGACCTCCTGCCTGGCGACATTCTCGGAACATCCGTCTTCGACAAGGACAGCGGGCAGTTCTTGTTTCACCCTGGGCCGATCTTCGCCGAGCTGGTACTGGCCGATGAAATCAATCGAGCCACACCGAAAAGTCAAAGCGCATTGCTCGAGGCGATGGAAGAAGGCCAGGTCACCATCGAGGGCGCGACCCGGCCTTTGCCAGACCCCTTCTTCGTGATCGCCACTCAGAACCCGGTGAGCTCAGGCGGCACCTTTGCGCTGCCGGAATCACAGCTCGATCGCTTTCTCATGCGCCTGTCGCTGGGCTATCCGGCCAAGGCCGCGGAGAAGGCGTTGCTGCTGGGAGACTCGCGACGGGATCTGCTGGCGCGTCTTCAACCTCAGCTGGACCGCGTCGGGCTGGCTGCCATTCAGGATGCCGTAAGTGCAGTCCGGGTCAGTGATGCGCTGGTGGACTATGTGCTACGACTGGTCGAGGCCACCCGTACCCAACCGCAGTTCGCCTGGGGGCTCTCACCACGCGGGAGTCTGGCGCTACTCGCAGCCGCCCGGGCCTGGGCCTTCCTCGATGGGCGGGAATACGTCATTCCTGAAGACGTTCAGGCCGTACTGCCTTCAGTGGTCGGCCATCGGTTGCGTGAACGCGCCGATGCCACAGGCCACGGCGGTGGCGCCCTGGTGCAATGGTTACTGCGCGAAGTCCCGGCACTGTAATGCCGCCTCGCCTGAATTGAGGGGAGGGCGCCATGCGACTGTTACCAAGGCTGCGGGATCGCTGGCTGCTCAAGCGAATTCCGCCGGGCCCAAGCGTGCGGCTCGATCAGAGGCGCATCTTCATCATGCCTACCGCGGTAGGCATGAGCTTTGTCATTGCTCTGATCCTTATGCTGATCGCTGCGATCAACTACGAGAACAGCCTGGCCTTTGCGCTTACTTTCTTGCTCGGTTCGGTTTTCGTGGTGGCCATTCTGCACACCTGGCGGAATCTGGCTGGGCTTGAATTGCAGGCCGGTGGATCGGATGCCGTCTTTCTTGGGGAGCAGGCCCGCTTGCGAGTGCGCCTGGAAAGCCGGGGCCGCCTTTACCAGGCCGTTTCTGTCGGCTGGCCAAGGAGCGGTTTGCAGCAGGTGGATGTGCCCGCCGGAGGCACTTGTGAAGTCGAGCTGAGCCTGCCTACAGACCGCCGTGGTTGGTTGAGGCCCGGACGGTTGCGCGTCGAGAGCCGATTTCCACTGGGGATACTGGTGGCCTGGAGCTGGATCGACCTACAGCTTGCAACACTCGTCTATCCGCAGCCGTTAGAAGGTGATCTTGCCAAGACCGGTGGCCATGTCGAGCAGGAAGACGACGGCGTACGTGCTCACGGCATCGGTATCGACGATTATCAGGGGCTGCGGCCCTGGCAGCCGGGTGACTCGCGCAAGCGATTGAACTGGAAAGCTTATTCGCGGGGTCAGGGCTTGCTGGTAAAGGACTTCAGCGCCCTCGCTGGTGAGGATCCGCTGCTGGATTTCGATGCGCTCGATGGCGATACCGAATCACGGCTATCAGTGCTCTGCCATTGGGTTGTGGAGCTCTCGGCACATCAGCAACCATTCGCCCTGTCGTTGGCTGGGACGACCTTCGACGCGGGCGCTGGCGTGGAGCATCGCGGCCGGTGCCTGCGGGCGCTGGCATTGTTCGGGCTACCGCCGGAGGTGCAGCGATGAGCGCCTCGCAGCCGATTCCCCGCAATGGTCTGATCTGGCTGCTGGTGGCACAGGTTCTGGTTATTCTCCCGCATCTCTCCCATCTGCCTCTGTGGATCATCGGCCTCTGGCTGGGTTGCGCGACATGGCGGGTGCAGATTTTCCGTATGCGTGCCCGTTATCCGCGGGCCTGGGCGAAAGCGCTGATGATGCTCGGCGCTGCGTTTGGCGTGTATTTCTCGCGCGGCGGATTGGTCGGGCTCGACGCCGGTGTCGTGCTCCTGATCGCCGCGTTCATCCTCAAGCTTGTGGAGATGCGCAGCCGGCGGGATGCACTGGTGCTGATCTTTCTCGGCTTTTTTGCAGTGGTCACCAGTTACCTGTTCAACGACAGCCTGCTCGCCGGGGTGTACAGCTTGGCGCCGATCATTGCGCTGCTCGCCTCAATGATCGGGCTGCAGCAAAGTACGACGGATACCCATCCCTGGCCCACCCTGCGCCTCGCCGGATCCCTGCTGTTACAGGCGATACCGCTGATGGTGGTGCTGTTCGTCCTGTTTCCGAGGCTCGGCCCGCTATGGTCGTTGCCGCAACCCAAGGACCGCGGGGTGACCGGTCTGGCCGATAGCATGTCGCCTGGCGATATCGCCGAACTGAGCCGCTCGAGCGCGCTGGCGTTCCGTGCAAGCTTTGAAGGGCCCATCCCCGATCGCGAGCAGCTGTATTGGCGAGCGGTAACCTTCGAGCGATTCGATGGCCGGCGCTGGTCCCAGTCGTTCTCCTCACAGGTGCCACAAGAGCCTCAATGGACGCCACAAGGCACGCCGGTCGCGTACAGCATCGTCATGCAGCCCAGCGGGCGACCATGGCTGTATGCGCTGGATGTGGCGCAGGTCGATGCCGGCGGTGCGCGCCTGATGGCTGATTTCCATCTGGAGCGCCCACGGGCAGTCGATAAGCCGCTGCTTTATCAGGCACGTTCATGGACCGAGGCGCTGCGAGAGCCCGGCGCGGGGTCGGCGACTCTGGGGCGAGCCTTGCAACTCCCGAATGGGGGCAACCCGCGCAGCCGGGAGTGGGCGCAGATGCTTCGTCGTGAGCATCAAACTGCCGAAGCGACCGTGCAGGCGCTTCTCAGCCACTTCAATCAGCAGCCGTACGGATACACTCTGCGCCCACCGCCGGTCGGTGAGAATATCGTCGATGACTTCCTGTTCGAGACCCTGAACGGCTTCTGCATTCATTATGCCGGCGCCATGACATTCGTTCTGCGTGCGGCGGGGATTCCGGCCCGGGTCGTCGCCGGCTATCAGGGTGGCGAGATCAATCCCTCGGGTAATTACCTCTCGGTTCGCCAGCTCGACGCCCATGCCTGGATCGAATACTGGGAAGCAGATAAGGGGTGGGTCAGTGTCGATCCCACTTTCCAGGTTGCGCCGGAGCGAATCGAGCAGGGCCTGGAAGAGGCACTCGCCGGAGAGCAGGACCTCATGGAAGGCACCCTGATGGGGCTGCGGAACTACCGCGACATTGGCTGGCTCAACGACCTGCGGTTTGGCTGGGACAGCTTGAACTATGGCTGGCAGCGTTGGGTGCTCAACTACCAGGGCGAGCGACAGCTGGAGGTGCTGCAAGGGCTGTTCGGCAAGGTTGACGCGCGCAAGCTCGGGGTGTTGATGGTCGCGGTCGGCGCGTTGCTGATCGGGCTGCTGGCGATCATCCTGCTCAAGCCATGGCGACGGGAACGTGATGCTCAGGTGCGTCAATACCGTCGCTTCGAACGGCTGTTGGCGCGCCATGGTATTGCGCGCCGCCCCGGCGAAGGCGCGCGGGATTTCGCTCAGCGTGCAGCAGCGCAGCTACCGGATGTTGCTGGGCCTATCTCGGACTTTTCCAGTCTGTACGAGCAGGCGCGATATGCCGGTCGTCCCGCAGATAAGGCGGAGGTGCACACTGCGCTTGCCCGATTGCGACGCCAGCTGCCCTGGCGCTCCGTGATGTCCAAAACCAGCGCTCGCGAAAAGAATGCGGGTGATTCATAGCGCGTCACGATGATCAGTCATCACCGAAGGCTCGGACGCACCAGCAACGGTGCATGCGGCGATAACATCTATCCGAATAACTAAGAGTCGAGGTGGGAATGACCCTGTCCGAATTGATACAAGCCGTGCGTAAAAATCCGCAAGAGGTAGTCGTTCCAGCCAGTTGGGGGCAGGGACGAGCAGGCTTTGGTGGTTTGGCTGCGGCGCTTGTGTTCGAAGCAATGCAAGCCAAGGTGCCTGGCGACCGGCCGGTGCGGTCGCTCGCGATCACCTTTGTCGGGCCGCTGGCGGTCGATGTGCCGGTCAGCTTTGAAGCCGAAGTGCTGCGTGAGGGCAAGGCTGTCAGCCAGGTTCTAGGGCGTGCGGTCCAGAACGGGCAGGTTGTAACGCTGGTGCAGGGCAGCTTCGGTGCGCCACGTGTTTCGGCTGTCAGGGTAGAGGCCATGCCCGCACCGGAACTTCCCCCGGTGGATGAGTGCCAGGAGCTGCCGTATATCAGCGGTGCGACGCCCGAATTCACGCGTCATTTAGCGTTGCGCTGGGGCATCGGCGGGCTGCCGTTTTCCGGCAATACCTCGCGTCAAATGGGCGGCTGGGTCCGCCAGCGTGGGGAGGTCGATCGTGAGCCCGTGACCGTTTCGCATCTGCTGGCGCTGGTGGATGCGTGGCCCCCGGCCGTACTGCCGCATCTCAAGAGCTTTGCGCCGGGCAGTTCACTGACCTGGACCATCGAGTTCGTGCAGCCGTTGCCCCTGCTCGATACCCATGAATGGTGCCGATATCGCGCGGAGATCGAGCATGCTCAGGACGGTTACGGCCACTGCGCTGCGGCTTTATGGACAGGCAGCCGCGAGTTGGTTGCCCTGAGCCGGCAGACGGTTACGGTTTTCGGATAACCGACCTGCCGCTGAAAATAGCCGAGCGAAACAAGGGGCTCGGTCTATAGAGGCGATCAGAGCTTGAGCTGCTGAATCGCCTTGCTCAGTTCGCCTGAGAGCGCAGCCAGCTCTGCGCTGGTCGTCGCCGACGCAGCGGTCTGTTGCACGGTCTGGTCGGTGACATCGCGAATCCCAGTCACTGACCGGTTGAGTTCCTCGGCCACGTCGCTCTGCTGCTCGGCTGCCACGGCGATCTGAGTATTGCTCTCACGCATCTGCGCCACGGCAACGGTGATGGCCTCCAGCGCAATCCCAGCTTCACGTGCTTCACGCACGCAATCATCGGCCTTGAGCGAGCTCTCCTGCATGAACTCGACGGCGTCCCGGGTCATGGCCTGCAAGCCGGCAACCATCTGTGTGATTTCGTCTGTCGAGAGCTGTACCCGCTTGGCCAGACTGCGGACTTCGTCGGCGACTACGGCAAAACCGCGTCCCATCTCGCCAGCCCTTGCTGCTTCGATCGCGGCATTGAGTGCGAGCAGATTGGTTTGTTCGGCGATGCCATGAATGACGCTGACTACACCGTTGATCTTCTGGCTGTCGGCAGCGAGCTTGCCGATGGTCTCGGAGGTCTGCTGTACGCCCTGCGACAGGTTGGAGATGGAGCGCTCCACCCTGACCACGACCCGATGACCTTCGCCCGCCAGACGATCCGCGCTCTGCGACTGATCGCTGGTTTCCCGTGCATGTTCGGCAATGTGGTGAACCGTGGCAGTCATTTCATTGATCGCGGTTGCGGCCTGATCTGTTTCGCTCTGTTGGGCGAGCATCCCTTGGCGGACGCCTGCCATGCTTGCGGCCAGCCGGCCGGCATTTGAGTCCAGCTTGCCTGCAGCCTGGGCAACGGTGCCGACAATGCGCTGGTAACCGGCTTGCATGGCATTGAATGCAGAGGCCATCTGGCCGACTTCGTCGCGGCTGTCCAGCGGCACTCGAACAGCCAGATCGCCGCTGCGCTCCACATGGACCATCACGTCCTTGAGGGTGTTGAGGTGGCTCAGCAGGAATTTGATCAGCAGTTGCGATGCCGCCAGCAGGATCAGCATCAGTACCGCGACGGCTATCGCGTAACTGAAGAAATGTTCAGCGAGCAGTTGCCAGGCGCTCGGCGCCCGCGCCAGTACCGCGAGCTTGTCGCCGTTGCCTCTGGCAACCAGATAGGCGCCAACTACAGGGGTGCTAGCGAACAATCGATCATGTTCGACCTCAACCCAGCCTTGATTAATGGTGGCCGGTTTTCCGTCGATGGTGACCGCCTGGCCTGCAGTGAACGCCTGAATATCCCGACCCTGGGGCACCGGACTTCCTTCAGGCCAGGCGCGGAGCAGGGCGCCCAGCTGCTCGGCTGCGTTCTGCGCGTCCTGGCTTCGCGATTGTTGTTCTAGTTGCAGGGCAAAAAGAACCAGCAGCAGCGTCGTGGCGAACGCCACCATATTCAATGCCCAGAATTTGTATTTCAGGGACAGATCGCGAATCCATAAAGCCATTGAATGCTCTTCTCTGGTCAATGCCGGGGTGGGTTAGCCCGGGCGGTGGCATTGCGCAACTTGTGAACCCGTTCTGTTAACGGCAGAGATCGGAATGGCTTGAGCCCAATAGCTAGGGATTCACTGATGGCATTCCGAAGAACTTCTGGGCACAAACCGTAGTGCTCTGCGCCAGCTCCTCCTGGCTCACGCCGCGATGCAACGCCACTTCCCGCAGGACTTCAGGGAGAAATGCCGGTTCGTTCTGCCCGCCCTTGGGTTTCGGGCGCAGGGTGCGCGGGAGCAGGTAGGGCGCATCGCTCTCGAGCATCAACCGCGTCGCCGGAATCTCTGGCACGAGCGCATGCAAATGCGTGCCTCGACGCTCGTCGCAAATCCAGCCAGTGATACCAATGTGCAGGTCGAGATCCAGGTAGGCGTATAGGGCTCGCTTCTCTCCAGTGAAGCAGTGCACTACCGCTGCACTGAGCTGGTCGCGGAACGGGCGGAGGATCTCGACCAGACGCAAGTCGGCGTCCCGTTCATGAAGAAAGACGGGCAGCCCGGTCTCAACGGCCAGCTGCAGGTGCTCTTCGAGCACCCGTTCCTGCTGAGCGCGTGGGGAAAGGTCACGATTGAAATCCAGACCGCATTCGCCAACCGCACGCACTTCGCGCTCGGCAAGCAGATTTTGGAGTTCCCTGGCCGTTTCGGAACTCCACTGGCTGGCCTCATGGGGGTGAATGCCGGCGGTGCAAACAAGTCGTTGCTGGCCGCCGTCCAGCTCCCGGCAGAGATTCAGCGCAGATTCGCTCTCGCCAAGACTGGTGCCGGTCAGAACCAGCTGCGTTACACCGGCGGCGTAGGCTCGATCTAAAACCGCGCGAGGATCACGGGCGAACGTGGGGTGGGTCAGATTAACGCCGATGTCGACAAGTTGCATGAATCGTCTCGCTTATGAATTCAAAATATAACTATGTAAAACAGTAGCTTGTAATACATATCTAATGTCAGGCTAGAAGTTGCGCTAGCGGCTTCCTTACAGCTGTGACAATCTTCGCGCCCGCGGCTGTTGGCTGCTCTGTATTTTGTGTCATTCGAGCCGATACCCCTTCATGACCCGATTATCCGCCCTTCTGCTCTGTCTACTGGCGCTTGCGCCTTGGCCGGCAGCTGCGCGCGTAATGGGGCCTCAAGCCTGGCAAGCGGCGGATACCGTTCGCGATCTTGCCGAAATCCGTCGTAGCGGCGTACTGCGGGTCCTCGTCAATCAGAGCCGCAACAGCTCCGGCGAGATAAAAGGCGAAGCGATCGGCGTGGAATCCGTTCGGTTGCGCGCTTTCGAACAGTACTTGAATCGCGGCGCTAAAGGTCCTGCAATCCGCTTGAAGTTGATTCCAAAGGCGAAGGATCAGTTGCTTGGTGCTCTGCAGCGCGGGGAGGGCGATCTGGTAGCGCCGGGAGAACTCCTGCCGTTAGGTGCTGCGCGTCAGGTAAGTCGAAGCCAGGCCGTCGTCGGCGCGGTTCAGATGGTGCTGGTCAGCCGTCAGGGCAGCACTCGATACAAGAGCTTCGAGCAGTTGTCTGGACGCAGCGTGGCATTGTCGGCTGGTAGCGCTGCCGGCTCGGCGCTTGAAGAGATCAATCAGAAGCTGATGCAGGCCGGTCGGGCACCCATCGCGGTCGAGTGGGTAGACCCCTCGCTCGCGGTCGAGGATGTGTTGGAGATGGTTCAGGCCGGCGTATATCCGGCAACCGTGGTCGAGCAGACCATCGCAGATCGCTGGGCGAAGGTGCTGCCCAAACTTCGTGTCGAGTCTCGGCTCACCCTGGGCAAAGCGGCCGACATGCATTGGTTCCTACGCAAAGATGCGAGCATGCTGCATGCCAGCGTCGATCGCTTCCTGCAGCACTACAGCGCGCCGGTCAACCAGGACGCAGCGTTCGAGCGCGTTTATCGACGGCTCTACCGTGTGCAATATCCGCTCGATCGCACTGGTCGCCAACGCTTGGAAAAGGTCCGGCCGACCTTGCAGTTGCATGCTCAGCAACAGGATATCGACTGGCTCAACCTAGCTGCGCTGGCATTCAAGGAGTCAACCCTCAACCCGTCCGCGAGAGGCGCGGCTGGCGCAACGGGGCTGATGCAGGTTACGCCGGCAACCGCCCGCAGCATGGGTGTCACAGACATTGGCAAGCTCGACAACAACGTGCTTGCCAGTGCGAAGTATCTGGCGAACATTCGCCGCAACTACTTCGCGAGCCCCAGACTGAATGAGCGCGAACGCATGGCGTTCGTACTAGCTGCCTACAATCTCGGGCCACAACGGGTTCAAACCCTGCGAGCGGAGGCGCGTCGCCAGGGACTGAACCCTGATCAATGGTTTTTCCAGGTTGAGCGGGTCGCCATGTCGACCATGGGCATGGGCGTAGTGAGCTACGTAAATGCAGTCAACAAGTATTACCTGGCCTACACACGTGAGCGTTATCTGCTCGAAGGCGGCCCGCAAAGCGCCGCCAAGTAAACAGTCAGCCATTCTCAACCGTAAGCAGGCGTTCGGCCGCCTCCAGGCGAAGCCGCTCGTTGCCATCAAATCGCTGGGATGCCAGGCGTTGGATGGCCGTCTGCTTGTCGGCTTCGCCTAGCCCGCGGCTGTTCTCGATGCGGCTTTTCTCCTGGCGGTAAGCCATGACGCGGCTCTGCCAGTCACGGCGTTTGGCGTCGAGTTGCTCCAGGCGCTCAGCTGCAGCGTTACCGACTAACCGTTGGCGCAACTGACGCAGGTCGGCCGAGGTGCTTCCGCTGGCCTGTAACGCGCCGGTTCGCTCACGGAGCTCGCCCTGCAGCTGTATTGCGAGCGTGTCCTGCAGCTCTGCTGGCAGACTGCTGCGCAATCGATCCAGCGCCGCTCCCTGCTCAGATGCGCTCAAGGTCGGGTCGTGTCGGATGGCTAATCTCTCCAGCGTGAAGCCATCCGCCGCTTCGTCCAGCGCAAAAAACGCCTGATGAGCTGCGCTATCGAAAATCCTGGCGCGTAATTGCCGGACCGCACTTAGTCGCGCCCGCATCGCGTCTAGGTCTGGCTGCTGGATATGGTCTTTTTCGAGCACCAGCAATTGTCGTTTGTAGTCCAGATACTGGCTTAACAGCTGTGTGGCATCGCGCGCAGCAGGTTCAGGAAGTTGCGATTGGATGTACCGCTGCAGCCGTGTGACGCTGGCGGCGATCGGTTCTTCGCCTATTGATGCAAGGAAATAATCGAACGCATGACGGACGTCTGCATCGACAATCAGATTCCCCGCAGGGTCTGCACGAAGCTGACCATCGACTTGAGTACCTGTGAAGGAGGGCGGAAGCCGGGTGTTCACGGCGGGTTGCACGGCCCGTGTGAGTTGGGGTTGAAAGGGCTGCTGTTCAGGCCGGAGCGGATGAGACAAAAGGGGCGCCGCCTCGCTGGGCGTCTGCGCGAGTTGTGATACGGGTGAATCGCGCCAGTAAATTACGGCGCTAGCGGTAAGCGTCAACAGCAAGAGGGCGGCAAGAGTTCTCATAAGTGATGCCTTATGCTCAGGGAGCGGGGCTGGTCGGCCCCGCTCGAGTCTCAGAGACCTGCGTTCTTCAGGCGATTGGCGTGCTGGCGGTAGACAGTTACCGGGCTGGTTTCGAACAGGCTGGTCAATCCCAGGACCTGATTGACCTCGTCCAGGTGGTTCATCCTGTAGTTGTCGCGGATGACCATGCCCAAGTGCGAGCTGCAGCGACCGACCAGGCCGTCGTTGGCTTCGCTAAAAGCCAGCGAGCCTGCACCCATCATCGCATCGCTCACATCCAGGGGATTGGTCAGCGGGCTGGTGCCGCTCCATGAGTAGTAGCGAACACCGTTGACCTTGTAGTCGCCCTCGCCGCATTGGCTGGTGGGAATTCCCTGCGGATATTTCGCATTGAATCGGGCCGCGCCTTCGCTATTGAGTGATTCGAGGGTGCCGAGGGAGTTCTGCGGGTTGGTACTCGGGCTACCGGACAGGAAGTGAATCAGCGCGCCCATGCCATTGACCAACCCGGCGACGATGGCTTCGCCACCGGATCCCTCCGGAATCTTGCGAATCAGGTCTGCAACGTCGGAGCCCTTATGTGGCGCGCCGACACTGGTAACGGAGGCAATCAGATCCGGTCGTACCGCTGCAACATAGCGCACAGTCGGGCCGCCATGACTATGGCCGATCAGGTTGACCTTTGGTTTGCCACTGATCGCCACGATCTCTTCGACTTGCTGCAGGAGTTCTTCGCCCCTTAGCTCCGAGGTGTTGAGCTGACTGACTTCCGTTACGTAGACCTGGGCGCCGTCGCGACGAAGCGCTTGAGGAATGCCGTACCAGTAATCGACACCGAGCATGCTGTCAAAGCCAAGCATGCCGTGAGTAAGCACGATGGGGTAGCGGGTCTGGGTGTAGCCGGAGCCGGACGCCGCGGCTTGCACATGGCCGGAAATGGCGATGGCCGAACCGAAAAAACACAGAGCAAGCAACGTTTTGTTTTTATTCATGTGTGCACTCAATCAGTGGGTGAACAGGACGTTGGGCAATCCTTCGCCATTCACCGCGCACTGCGCGTACTGCAAGCGTGACAATCGCAGCATTCATGCCAACCTTGGTATGTCACGGCCGCGCAGGCTCTAGCTCGTCGTGCCGCTTGATTCGTCGGGCAGGCGCGTTTAGATGGATGATGGAACGCCTGTTACCCGATGGAACAGCACGTTGAGTAGATAGGTGATGATTGGAGATTTCGACGAAAATCAAGCCAAGATCGATGATTTTAATGACTTACTGGTCGCATAAAAACCTATCGGTCAGACGTACTCGATGGCAACGACGTACCAGAGCTTCGGTCCGGTCGGCGTCTGCACCTGGACCTCGGCGTCCAGCGGCTTGCCAACCAGAGCGCGCGCTAGCGGCGAATCGATGCTGATCAAGCCTTGACGAAGTTCCAGTTCGTCCGGTCCGACGATCCGATAACGAGCCTGTTCGCCATCTTCGTCTTCAACCGTCACCCATGCGCCGAAATAGACTTTTCCCGAGTCACTGGGTTTGTCGGCAACCACTTTGAGTTTTTCCAGGCGCTTGGTAAGGAAACGGACGCGACTGTCGATCTCACGCAGCATTTTCTTGCCATAGGTGTACTCGGCATTTTCCGAACGATCACCCTGTGCCGCGGCCTCGCTGACGGACTGGGTAACCTGCGGACGTTTCACGTGCCAAAGTTCGTGCAACTCGGCGCGCAGTCGCGCCTCGCCCTCTGGCGTGATCAGCGGGGTGCCGGCAGGGCGAGGCGGGCGGTAACGGCTCATGGTCTTTCCGGTCAGGCGTGAAGGTTGGACATTCTATCGCCAGTCGAACCGGTTGCCTGCATTGCTCAGCTTTCCCTCAATACATTAAGCGGGCTCGCATTGAGCGCTCGACGCGTCCCAAGCACCCCTGCGGTGCCGACCAGCAGCGCCCCGATCAGCGGGAGGATCAGCAGCCAGGGATGGGGTTGCCAGCGCAGATCGAACACGAAGTGATAGAGCAGTGCGCTGACCAGTTCGCATCCCAGCGCGGCAAGCAGACCGCTTGCGGCACCCAGTACACCAAACTCGGTCCGTCGCGCCCGGAGCAGCAGTTTGCGTTCTGCGCCCAGCGCCCTGAGCAGCGCCCCCTGGCGGATTCGTTCATCCAGCGTCGCTTGCAGTCCGGCAAACAGCACAGCCAGGCCTGCGGCCAGAACGAACATGAGTACGTATTCCACTGCCAGCGATACCTGCGCGAGGATGCTGCGCAGTTGAGTAAGCAACGCCTCAACCTGCAGGATCGTGGCCGACGGGAAGTCTCTGGCCAGCTTAACAAGTTCGCGGTCCTTGCCCTCTGGCAGGTGAAAACTGGTCATGTAGGTGGCAGGGACGTCCTGCAGGGTCTGCGGTTCGAAGATCATGTAGAAGTTGGGTTGAAAGCTGTCCCAGTTCACCTCGCGAAGGCTGGTCACGCTGGCATCACGCGTCAGGCCGCCCACCGTGAAGCTGAGGGTGTCTCCCAGTTTTACCTGCAAGCTTTCGGCGAGCTCGGCTTCAACCGAAACTCCAGGCAGCTCGCCAGACGAGCCATCCCACCATTCGCCAGCGGTAAGCCTGTTATCCGAAGGGAGATCCTGGGCCCAGGTCAGGCTGAGGTCTCGGCGAATGGCTCGCTCGCCTTGGCTTTCCTTGCTGACCAGCTGGCGCACCGGTTCGCCGTTGATAGCGACCAGACGACCGGGCACCACCGGGTACAGCGGTGCAGCGTGATCCGAGAGCGCCTCGATGCGGGCGGCGAACGCGTCCCTATCGGCAGGGAGGACGTTCAGCACGAAGTGGTTGGGGGCGTCTGCGGGCAACTGATCCTGCCAGGTATCGAGCAGCTCTCCACGCAATAGGGCTATCAGCGCCATGGCCAGGAGGATCAAACCGAAGGCCAGCGATTGTCCGGCTGCTGCTAGCGGATGGCGTAGTAACTGTCCAAGGCCCAGGCGCCATGTCAGGGACGCGCCCGAAAGCGCGCGCCGCAGGCCCTTCAAAGCCAAAAGCAGCAGGCCGCCAAGGATTACCGTGGCGAGCATGCCGCCGCCCAGCAGAGCCAGGGTTATTTTCAGATCCAGACTTAGGCGCCACATGATCAAGCCGAGCGCGACAATCGCTGCGCCGTATACCAGCCAGGAGCTCGGTGGGATTGGCAGCATGTCGCGGCGCAGTACGCGTAGTGGTGGTACTCGGCCCAGTGCTGCCAGGGGCGGCAAGGCAAAGCCTGCCAGTGCGACGAGGCCTGTGGCGATGCCAGCCAGGGCTGGCCAGAGCGTGGCCGGTGGTACTTCACTGACCACTAGCTCGCGTAGCAGGAAGAACAGGCCATGTTGAGCAGCCCAGCCAAGCAGGGCGCCCACCGCACTGGCAACAACTCCGAGATAGGCAAGCTGCAGGGTGTAGAGCGTCAGCGCTTCCCGCCGGGACAGTCCCAGACATCTTAGAAGCGCGCTCGCATCGAAGCGGCGAGCGGCAAAACGTGCGGCCGACAGGGCCACTGCAACACCGGCAAGCAGCACGGCCGCCAGGCTGGCTAGATTCAGATAACGCTCGGCGCGCCCCAGCGCACCGCCGATCTGGCGATTGCCGTCCTTGGCTGTTTCGATGCGTTGATGGGGTTGAAGATCCGCCTTTACGGCTGTCTCGTAGGCGGTCAGCTGCGCCGCTTCTCCACGCCACAGCTCTCGGTAGGTTACTCGGCTGCCCGGTTGCACCACGCCAGTGGCATCCAGGTCATCGAGATGCATCAGTACACGTGGCGTGAGGCTGTAGAAATCGCCCACGCGGTCGGGTTCGTATGTCAGCACCCGGCTAAGCTTCAGCTGTTTGTTGCCGACCTCGATCAGGTCGCCGATCTGCAGATCCAGAGCGGCGAACAGGCGGGCTTCGGCCCAGGCTTCGCCTGGCCTTGGACCTGGCCCAGGTTGTTCAGGCTGGTAGGGCGCTGCAGCGCTGCGGAGCTCGCCTCGCAAGGGATAATTGTCGTCAGCTGCCTTGACGCTGGTTAGCTGAAGGTTGTCGTCCGTTGCGACGACACTTGAGAATTCCACAACCTGCGCATGCTCAAGCTTTCGCTCGACGCCTGCTTCAATCTGTCCCGGTTCGGTGGGCGCGCTGCCGCGCAATACCAGGTCCGCCCCCAGAAACTCGGTGGCTCGCAACAACATGGCGTCATTCAGCCGCGCGCCGAAGTAACCTATGGCAGTGCTTGCTGCGACGGCGATCAGCAATGCGAAGAACAATACCCGTAGCTCGCCGGCGCGCGCGTCGCGCATGAGCTGGCGCAGGGCGAGATGTGCCAAGCGGCTGATAGGCACGTGCTTCATCGGGTCAACTCATCACGAAGTTCGCGACCACCTTCAAGTCGAAGCAGGTGCTGGCAACGCTGAGCCAGACGTTCATCATGGGTAACCAGCACCAGTGTGGTGCCGCGTTCCCTGTTCAGTTCGAACAACAGCTCTGTGATGGTTGCGCCGGTGTGACTGTCGAGATTGCCGGTCGGCTCGTCGGCGAACAGTACAGTGGGTTCCGCGGCGAATGCGCGTGCCACAGCGACGCGCTGCTGTTCGCCTCCGGAGAGCTGTCGAGGATAGTGATGCAGGCGCGCGCCCAGTCCGACACGATCCAGTAGTTCAGTAGCTTTTGCCTGCGCATCCCGGCGGCCGTGCAGTTCAAGCGAGAGCATCACGTTTTCGAGTGCGTTGAGGCTGTCGAGCAGTTGGAACGACTGAAAGACGAAGCCGACGTTCTCGGCCCGAACGCGAGCGCGCTGGTCTTCATCCAGGCCACCGAGCAGATGACCTGCAAGCTGCACCTCACCCGAGCTGGGCAGGTCGAGCCCCGCAAGTAAACCGAGCAGGGTCGATTTGCCTGACCCGGAGGTGCCGACGATGGCGAGGCTTTCACCCTTGTCGAGGCTGAGTGACACGTCGTCGAGTATTGCCAGCTCGCCTTCCGCGCTGGGTACCACTTTGCTAAGGTTCTGGGCGTACAGAATGCTGGCGCTCATGGAGATTCCGATGCGAAATTGGCTGAGAGGTGGGGCCCTGGTATTGCTGTGCTGGGCTCATGGAGCCTTTGCGGGGACGGTGCTGGTGGTCGGGGATAGTATCAGTGCGGCTTTCGGGCTGGAAACCAGCCAGGGGTGGGTACACCTGCTGCAGCAACGCCTTGAAACAGAGAAGCTCGATTATCGCGTGGTGAACGCTTCGATCAGTGGCGACACAAGCGGTGGGGGGCTGGCAAGGCTCCCGACCTTGCTGACCGAACATGAGCCGGACGTGGTGATCATCGAGCTAGGCGGCAACGATGGATTGCGCGGTCAGCCACCTGCGCAGCTGCGTCAGAATCTGGCGGCGATGGTTAAGCAGTCGCAGGAGGTTGACGCCCAGGTCGTGCTGCTCGGCATGCGCATGCCACCCAATCTCGGGCAACGTTACACGACTGCATTTGCGCAAGCCTTCGACTCGCTAGCGGAAGAAAAAGATTTGCCGTACGTGCCGTTTTTGCTTGAGGGTGTAGGCGGGGTTGAGGGGATGATGCAAGCCGATCGCATACACCCCACTGCAGGGGCGCAGCAGCAGTTGCTGGATAACGTCTGGCCGGTGCTCGAACCCTTGCTTTGATGCGTGCGCGCGGCTACTGTCGCGCCCCTCGTTCGGAGCCTCAGATGCCGCGCCCAGCCTGGTCCCTTTTTGCCTATAGACTCATCGTCCCGGACGAGCAGTTCGACCTGTTCGCCTGTCGCGAAAATCGTCTGCATCTTGCACTGCGCCAGCTGGAACTGAGCGGAAGAGTGGATCGGACGCTTTGTGGAGGTTTCCTGCCGGCTCGCCCCCTTTGGCAGGACCTGGAGCGCTCTATCCTCAAGGACCGTCGTCTCTGCCCGGCTTGTCGCGATGCGCTCAGTGCGCAGCGTAAAGGCCTTCCGTCTGCCGCCAGCGTCTGGTAGCTCGGCGGGCGCAGCCGCTTCGAGTACAATCGCCATCACTATGCCCTCTGTATATCCAAGGAAACCCTGAATGCTCTCGCGTGCGTCTGCAGTCGCCTCCTGTGTGTCATTCGCTGCTTTGCTGTTGGCTGGGCAATCTGCTGCCCTCGAGTTGCCACTGCCGCCGGAAGGCGAGGATGTCGTCGGGCAAATTCAGGTCATCAAGGCCAGGTATGAGGATACCTTTGCAGCGCTGGGCGAGACGCATGATCTGGGTTATCTGGAACTGGTTGCGGCTAACCCCGGGGTCGACCCCTGGTTGCCTGGCGAAGGCACGGACATCATTCTGCCCACGCGATACATCCTGCCACCTGGGCCGCGCGAAGGCATCGTGATCAACCTGGCTGAATACCGCCTTTATTACTACCCCAAAGGCGAAAACGTGGTGCACACCTTTCCTTTGGGCATTGGCCGTGAGGGGTGGGGCTCACCCGTTGGCAATACTCGCATCTCGGCAATGACGAGCAATCCAGCCTGGTATCCGCCGCAGTCCATCCGCGACGAGCACGCGGCCGATGGCGATCCATTGCCAAAGGTGGTGCCGCCCGGACCCGACAATCCGCTCGGGCCGTACAAAATGAATCTGGCGCTGCCCGGGTACCTCATACACGGCTCGAACAAGAAATTCGGCATCGGTATGCGCGTCAGCCACGGCTGCTTCCGCATGCTCAATCACAACGTGTTGGAGTTGGCCGGGTTGGTCAAAGTCGGCACGTCAGTGCGGATCATCGACGAGCCTTACAAGTTCGGTCTGAGCCAGGGAAAGATCTATCTGGAAGCACATACCCCCCTGCAAGACGAAGACAAGCACATGACTCTCATGGACAAGCATGCGGTGGTGGTGAATACCTTGCTCAAGCGTGACGAGTCGGCTGGTGTACTGCAGCTGGATTGGGAGATGGTGCGCGAGATTATAGCTGGGGAAGATGGACTGCCAATCCAGATCGCTGATCAGGGGCAGGCGCTCGCCGCTCAGGAAGAGCAGATCTTCTAAAAGGTGTGTGCTGTTTGGCCTGAATGACGCTCACAAAAAAGCCGACCATCGCGATGGTCGGCTTTTTCTTGCCTGAAGCTTACTTGCGGCTGGCGCGTTCCAGCATACGCAGTGCACGCTCGTTGGCTTCGTCAGCAGTCTGCTGAGCCTTCTGAGCAGCCTGCATAGCCTCGTCGGCCTTGCTGTACGCTTCGTCAGCACGAGCCTGAGCGCGGGCAGCGGCGTCTTCAGTCGCGGTCAGACGGGCTTCGCTTTCTTTGGTCATGCTGTTGCTGCAACCAGTAGCCAGAACTGCGGCGAAAGCCAGAGCAGAAAATTTCAGAACGTTGTTCATCGTGTTCCCCTTAAGGATGAAATCCATGGCAACTTCCGTTATGGAAAGTTGGCGCGCACATACTACCGATTAGTTGCACTAAGTAAACTGAAGCATGCAGTGGCTACTACTATTTTTCTGCAAGCTCACTCTTTTCACGGCATTTGCCAGCCAAGTTGATTGAAAAACAATCAAAGCGAGCCGGTGCCCTCGGTACATGGACCGGCGCCGTACCTTAAAAGTTGCATGCCAGACGCGCTTCGCATAACGAGTATTAACGCTTTGGCTGAAAGCGTTTTGCCTGTCAATTAAGCAATTGAAGCGAAGACTTAACCGGCGGTAGCATGCGGCGTCCAGCTAACAAGAATAAACGGGATCGCACGCTGCAGCGGTCTCACGGAAAATCCGACAGAGCAAAGCTGTCGAGGAGGCGAGATGACCAACAATTTAACCATCCACCATGATCGAACGACCCGTCAGTTCGAGACCACCGTGGATGGCCATCGCGCCTATCTGGCCTATGTCGATCTGGGTAAGCAGACGCTGGATATATATAGAACCTTCGTTCCCGATGCGCTCCGCGGCAGAGGAGTGGCGGCCGTGCTAACACAGCATGCGCTTGAGTTTGCCGCCAGTGAGGGTTACACGGTCATTCCATCCTGCTCCTATGTGGAGTGGTACATCGAGCGCCGGGAAAATGCGGGCAACGTAGACGAGGCATAAAAAAACGCCGGCGAGCGGCGCTTATCTAGGCGCTGTACGCCTCAGTTTCGGGCGCGTTGCGGCAATATATCCTTCAGCTTTGCGTGCATGCTCATGATGGCTTTCTCGGTCGCGTCCCAATCAATGCACGCATCAGTGATCGATACACCATATTTGAGATCCGCAAGATCCTTCGGGATAGGCTGACTTCCCCAGCCAAGATGACTCTCCACCATGAGTCCGACAATCGAGTTGTTACCCTCGAGGATCTGGTTGGCTACATTCTCCATCACCAGTGGCTGCAACGCCGGATCCTTGTTGGAGTTCGCGTGGCTGCAATCCACCATGATGTTCGGCTTGATGCCTGCCTTGTTCAACTCCTGCTCGCATACCGCGACGCTGACCGAATCGTAATTCGGCTTGCCATTGCCGCCTCTCAGCACTACATGCCCGTACGCGTTACCTTTGGTCGTCACGATCGAAACGCCGCCGGATTGATTGATACCCAGGAAGCGGTGGGGGCTGGAGACGGATTGCAGTGCGTTGATCGCCACGGTCAGGCTGCCATCCGTTCCGTTCTTGAAACCAACCGCAGAGGACAGACCTGATGCCATTTCCCGGTGAGTCTGCGATTCGGTAGTCCGCGCGCCGATCGCCGACCAGCTGATCAGGTCCTGCAGATATTGCGGGGAGATCGGGTCGAGCGCTTCAGTGGCAGTTGGCAAGCCTAGCTCGGCAAGGTCTAGCAGCAGTTTGCGGCCGATGTGCAAACCGTCCTGAATCTTGAAAGAGTCGTCCATGTAAGGGTCGTTGATCAGGCCTTTCCAGCCGACCGTTGTGCGCGGCTTTTCGAAGTACACCCGCATTACCAGGTAGAGACTGTCGGATACCTTGTCGGCAAGCACCTTCAGGCGCTCGGCATACTCGTGTGCTGCTTTGAGGTCGTGAATCGAGCAAGGGCCTATCACGACGAATAGGCGATGATCCTTGCCGTCGAGGATGTCGCGTACTACCTGGCGTCCCTCGGAGACGGTCTTCAGCGCGGTGGGCGTCAGGGGGATCTCGCCCTTCAACTGCTCCGGCGTAATGAGTGTCTCGTTGGAGGAAACGTTAAGGTCATCGATCGGTAAATCAGCCATCGTGTTCTCGTCGGGGGTCACGGATGCCGTCCGCCAGCCAATCCCGGTGCGGCGGAGCAGAGCTTGAGGGCGCAGCGGGGAAGCGGAACCTTATCGCGTAATGAGTCGGCTCGACAATGATATTGAAGTGGGACTTTGGCCTTAGGCGCCCTGACCCTAAGGACGGACGCGTAGCGCGACTGGGCGCTGCCCCGGGACGCTGATATGGTTATGCACATCTATGCGCGCCGCCACGCGCGATCAATTTGTCCGCAGCTGGAGTTCACGAATGACCGCACTCAAACCTCGAATCGGCATCATCGGCACTGGTGCTATCGGCGGGTTCTACGGCGTGATGCTTGCCCGTGCCGGATATGACGTCCATTTCCTACTGCGCAGCGAGTACCAGGCCGTCAAGCAGAATGGCTTGCAGATCAACAGCGCCGTGCATGGCTCGTTACACCTCGATTCCGTTCAGGCCTATGGTGATGCGTCAGACATGCCTATGTGCGACTGGGTGCTGGTCGGCGCCAAAAGTACCAGCAACCAGGCACTCGCTCCCCTGATCGAGCAGGTGGCAGCGCCGGATGCCCGGGTTGTGGTTTTACAAAACGGACTGGGTGTCGAGGACGAACTGCGAAACGTTCTGCCGGACAGCCTACATCTGCTCGGCGGCCTCTGCTTCATCTGTGTACACCGCTCCGCACTGGGCGTGGTCGAGCATCAGGCACTGGGTGGCGTCAACCTTGGCTACCATTCGGGACCCGCAAGCCCTCAGGAGCAACAGGCCTTGGTGGAAGAGGGCGTTGCGATGTTCCGTGCGGCGGGGGTTGACTCCAATGCGGCCGCCAATCTCAATCAGGCGCGCTGGCAGAAGCTTGTGTGGAACATGCCCTATAACGGCCTTTCGGTACTGCTTGGGGCTGGCACTGCACCTTTGATGGCCAATCCCGACAGTCGCGCTCTTGTCCGATCGATCATGCTGGAAACTTTCGGAGCTGCAGCTGCATGCGGACACCCACTCCCTGAGGTGCTGGTGGACCGGATGATGGCTTCCACCGATCACATGCCTGATTACCTGCCAAGCATGTACCACGACCATATTCAGGGACGCCCGATGGAGCTCGACGCGATATATGCTGCGCCGCTCGCTGCTGCAGCCGAGGCCGGATTCGCAATGCCCAAAACCGAGGCCTTGTACCAATCGTTGCGTTTCATATCTGCGCGAATGGCCGATTAGTTGAGGAGGTGCTCAGTTGCTGAGCCGGGCAGCAGTGGATTCCCACCGGCCTGCTAAGCTCAAACGAGGCCGCAATTTCCGTGCGGTGCTCGCAGGCGATTCATACGGAAATGGCCTAGAATTCTCAAATTCTGGCGCACGAAGTTATAAAAAAGAGGTAGCGCTCAATGCTACTGGCCTTTGAGGGATCTCTATGAAGCTTCAGCAACTGCGTTACATCTGGGAGGTGGCGCATCATGACCTCAATGTTTCTGCAACGGCGCAAAGCCTGTTCACATCCCAGCCTGGCATCAGTAAACAGATCCGACTGCTAGAAGACGAGTTAGGCGTCGAGGTTTTCGCGCGCAGTGGTAAGCACCTGACTCGCGTCACGCCCGCTGGCGAACGCATCATCACCACTGCTGGTGAGATCCTGCGCAAGTGCGAAAGCATCAAGCAGATCGCACAGGAGTTTTCCAACGAGAAGCGCGGCACGCTGAGCATTGCGACGACCCATACCCAGGCCCGTTACGCCTTGCCTCAGGTGATAAGTGCGTTCATCAAGCAGTATCCGGACGTGTCCCTACACATGCACCAGGGCACGCCAATGCAGATCGCGGAAATGGCGGCTGACGGCACGGTGGATTTCGCCATTGCGACGGAGGGGCTGGAGCTGTTTGGTGATCTTGTGATGATGCCGTGCTATCGCTGGAATCGTTGCGTAGTGGTGCCGCAGGGACATCCTCTGGCAAAGCTGGACAAGCTCACCCTGGAGGCATTGGCCGAGCATCCCATCGTGACTTATGTGTTTGGCTTTACCGGTCGATCCAAGCTGGATGAGGCATTCAGCCATAAAGGCCTCTCGCCAAAGGTGGTCTTCACAGCCGCGGATGCCGATGTCATCAAGACCTATGTTCGACTGGGCCTTGGCGTTGGCATCGTCGCGCGTATGGCGGTCGATGCGAAGCTCGATCCGGATCTGGTGGTACTGGACGCCAGCGAACTGTTCGAATCAAGCGTGACCAAGATAGGCTTTCGCCGTGGCACTTTCCTGCGCGGTTTCATGTGCGATTTCATCGAAACCTTCGCCCCGCATCTGAACCGGGAAATGCTGGAGAAGGCGGTGCAGTGTCGGAATAAATCTGAAGTCGATCACTTGTTCGAAGACGTCGAACTCCCGACTTTCTAGTGAGTTCTACCGAACCGGATGCCTTCCGGTTCGGTATGGTCGGGAAGCCGTACTTCGTTAGGCTTGCAGCGTCTGGTTCGCCTGCAGCGGTCAGCTTGATTCATCTCCCTCGCTCCACCGCTCCTGATTCAGGGTGCAATCAACTTCTGGCAATCAGATTGCCGGCGTGCAGCCCGCACTCCTTCTGGGTGGACTCCTCCCACCACCAGCGACCTTCGCGTTCGTGCTGGTTTGGCAGCACAGGGCGTGTGCATGGTTCACAGCCAATGCTGATGAACCCGCGTTCGTGGAGGCTGTTGTAGGGCAGCTCCAGCATGCGGATGTAGCCCCAGACTTCCTCGCTGGTCATCTGTGCCAGTGGATTGAATTTATAAAGCGAGTGCTCGGACGTGGAGAAAGCAGCGTCGACTTCGAGAACTGACACCTGGCTGCGAGTGCCCGGGCTCTGATCCCGGCGCTGGCCGGTCGCCCACGCACGGACATTGGATAGTTTGCGGCGAAGCGGCTCGATCTTGCGGATTCCACAGCATTCGCCATGACCATCACGATAGAAGCTGAACAGCCCTTTTTCATTGACCATCGGCTGCAACAGAGCCGGATCGGGGGTCATGATCTCGATGGGAATGCCGTAGTGCTCACGGACCTGTTCGATAAAGCGGTAGGTCTCGCTGTGCAGGCGGCCAGTGTCCAGACTGAACACCTTGACCCCTTTGTTCAACTTCCACGCCATATCGACCAAGACGACATCTTCGGCGCCGCTGAACGAAATCCAGAGGTCATCTCCGAACAGGTCGAAGGCCAACTTCAGAATGTCTTGCGGGGATTTGCCAGCATAGGCTGCTGCCAGCTCGGTTACTTCGATGGTTTGGCTCATCAGGCGGCTTCCTTGGTTGGCGCTTGGCGCTCTATGGCCGCGGATGTTAACAAATAGGCTTTATGTCGCTAAATAACGTTTGTGGCAGAAGTCCCTAACTTTAATGAATAAGGCGCCGCGTTGCGTCACCTCGCCCGTGCCGTTAGAGTGCCGCTTCAATTTTTCTGCCTGAGGAATAGCCCGTGGAAATAGCCTGTCTCGACCTGGAAGGTGTGCTGGTTCCGGAAATCTGGATCGCGTTTGCCGAAGCCACCGGAATTGAATCGCTCCGGGCGACCACGCGGGACATTCCCGACTATGACGTGCTGATGAAACAGCGCCTTCGCATCCTCGACGAGCATGGCCTGAAGCTGGCGGATATCCAGGCCGTGATTGCCACCCTGAAACCGCTGGAGGGAGCTGTCGAATTCGTCAACTGGCTGCGAGAGCGCTTTCAGGTGGTGATTCTCTCAGACACTTTCTACGAGTTTTCTCAACCGTTGATGCGTCAGCTGGGCTTTCCCACGCTGCTCTGCCATCGTCTGATCACGGATGAAGCAGGGCGCGTCGTCAATTACGAGTTGCGCCAAAGAGACCCCAAGCGCCAATCAGTTATCGCCTTGAAGAGTCTGTATTACCGCGTCATCGCTGCAGGCGATTCTTACAATGACACCACCATGCTTGCCGAAGCGCATGCCGGCATTCTCTTTCATGCCCCGGACAATGTGATTCGTGAATTTCCACAGTTCCCGGCGGTGCACACCTTCGGTGAGCTGAAGCAGGAATTCCTCAAGGCTTCGAATCGCACGCTGGAGCTCTGAGGCGCTTCCGCGCTTGAAGGCCGACGGCGAATGGTGGATCAGGCTTCATGGATCCACCATTGCGTGCGCGAGGCGGGGGGCTAGCTAGAGCCTCTCCAATGTCTCCATCAGTACTCTGACCTTGTCCAGCGTTTCCTGGTGCTCGGCCTGCCAGTCAGAGTCCGCGACGATCCCACCACCGCCCCAGCACGTGACCTGATCGTTCTGGATCAATAGCGTGCGAATGGCGATGGAGCTATCCATTTCGCCTCGTACATCCAGATGCAGCAGTGACCCGCAGTAGATCGAGCGTTGGGTAGCTTCCAGCTCATCAATGATCTGCATCGCTCGGATTTTCGGAGCGCCTGTTATCGACCCTCCTGGAAAGCTGCCCTCAAGAAGGTCCAGTGCGTCCTTGCCGCTGGCCAGGGTCCCGCTAACGCTGCTGACCAGATGGTGGACATTCGGATAGCTTTCAAGCGAGAACAACTCGGGTACCTGCACACTGCCTATTTCGCAACTGCGCCCCAGGTCGTTCCGTAAAAGATCAACGATCATCAGGTTTTCGGCTCGGTCTTTCGTGCTGTTCTGCAGAGCCTGAGCTTCTATTCGGTCTTCTCCAGGATTGCTCCGTCGAGGGCGCGTGCCTTTGATCGGTCGGGTCTCGACCAGCCCTTTTGCCAGGCGCAGAAAGCGTTCGGGAGAGAGGCTCACGACAGCGCCGTCGTCTAGAGCCACATAGCCGGAGTATGGGGTAGGGCAAGCGGCGCGCAGGGCCCGGTATGCCTGCCAGGGGTTGCCAGCGCAAGGGGCGCGAAAGCGCTGAGCGAAGTTGACCTGATAGCAGTCACCGGCCTGAATGTAATCATGGATCCGTTCGATTGCCTGCCGATATTCCGAGCGCTGCGTATCGGCTGAAAACGGCGCGAGGAGCCTGAATGCTGTGCGCTCGTGCTTGGGCTCCGACTCGAAAAGACTTATCAGGTGAGCTTGGAGATCTTTCGCCAGTTGGGGGTGAAAGATCAGATACGTGGTTTGGCAGTGGTGGTCGTTTATCAACGCCCAGGCGTAGACGCCGAATCGGGCTGCGGGCAGTGTCAGATCCTGAGTGGCAGTAGCCGGCAGCCGCTCGAGTCGTGAGCCGAAATCGTATCCGAGAAAGCCCAGCAGGCCACAAGTAAATGGGATTTCGAGATTCGCAGGGGGCTCGGCTGCACCAAGGCTTTTCAGTGCGTTACGGAGTCGAGCAAAGAAGCTTGCCCCCGTCTCACCCTCATCTGGCTCGAGTGTTACTTCAGGCCAGGCGCTTAGCAAATCGTATCGGCCGCGCTCGGCAACCGGCCGGCCGGAATCGAGCAATACCGCTCCCGGCGCACTATGGATGCGCTCGAACCAATGCGCCGGGTCGGGATGATAGGGAAGTGGGTGCAGGGTGCAGAAGGTCATCTGGAAATTACGGTCCGGACGCGGCTGGATGTGCAGCCGCTAGCACTCAGGCTCACGTATGGGTCGGAATGTGGCCGAACAGCTCCTGGGCGAAACGGACCCGCTCTTCCGGCGTTTCCTGTACGTTCTTTTCCTTGAGGTCGGCAATCCGATGTTCTACCGCGTGGGCCCGGTGAGTGAGGCCGCAGTCGTTGGCGATCTGGATATTGAGGCCCGGGCGAGCGTTTAGCTCGAGAATCAGCGGGCCCTTGTCCTGATCGAGCACCATGTCGACGCCGATGTAGCCCAGCCCGCACAATTCATAGCAGCCGGCGGCGAGCTTCATGAAGCCGTCCCAGTTGGGCAGCTGTACGCCATCCACCGCATTGGTGGTGTCCGGATGCTTGCTGATCTTGTTGTTCAGCCATGTGCCTCGCAGCGTGATGCCCGTGGCCAGATCAACTCCGACACCAATCGCACCCTGGTGCAGGTTGGCCTTGCCGCCGGACTGCCGAGTGGGCAAGCGCAGCATGGCCATCACTGGATAGCCCATCAGGACGATGATGCGAATGTCCGGTACGCCTTCATAGCTGATGCTTTTGAAGATGGGATCCGGCGTAACGCGGTATTCGATCAGCGCGCGGTCGCGGTGCCCGCCAAGCGAATACAGGCCAGTAAGGATATTGGAGATCTGATGCTCGATTTCGTCGTGGGTCAGGATCTTGCCCGACACGGTCCGGTAGCGGCCTTCGAAGCGATCGGCGATGACGAGAATTCCGTCGCCGCCTGCGCCCTGGGCTGGTTTGACTACGAAGTCGGTGTGGTCCTTGACGATATCTTTGAGCTTTTCGATATCGCGTTCGGTTTCGATGACCCCGTACATCTCCGGCACATCGATGCCGGCCTCTATGGCCCGCTCTTTGGTGATGATCTTGTCATCGACGATCGGGTACAGGTTGCGCTTGTTGTACTTGAGCACATAGTCCGCATTGCGGCGGTTGATACCCATGATGCCCTTGGCTTCAAGAGCCTTCCACGTCTTGATTAGACCGAACATGGCTCAATCCTTCAAAAAGGCTTTGAAACGAAACAGTTCGGTCAAGCGGTAGCCGCGGTAGCGACCCATCGCAAGCATGAAGCCGACCATGATCAGCAGGACTGCAGGGAAGGTGAAGATGAAGTAGGTCAGCTCCGGAATATTCATCAGCATGAATGCCAGCGCTGCAGCGATCAGCGTGCCGACCGCGACTTTGAAGGCATGACCGCCGCCGCGCTCTTCCCAGGTGATCGAGAGACGCTCGATGGTCATGGTCAGAATGACCATCGGGAACAGCGACACGGAAAGGCCGCGCTCCAGGCCCAGTTTGTGGCTGAACAGGCTTATCACCGCAATCAACACCACTACGAACGTCAGTACGACCGAGAGTCGAGGCAGCATTTGCAGCTTGAGGTGCTCGAGGTACGAGCGCAAAGACAAGCCGAGTGCGGTGATTACGGTGAACAGAATGATGCCGAAACCGATCTGGGTTTCACGGAAGGCGAGGGCGATCAGTACGGGTGTGAATGTCCCCAGGGTCTGGAGACCGCCGAGGTTACGCAGGATCAGAATCACCAGAACGCCAATCGGGATCATGATCATGATCTGGTAGGTCTGCTGGGTCTGCAGCGGCAGTCCGTATAACGAATACTCAAGAAAATCCGCGTCGGTATTTTCGTCGGTCAGCTTCGCTAGACGGATTGCGTTCATCTCGCTGCTGTTAAGTGTGAAGGTCACCTGCGCGTTGCGCCCGCCTTCGAGCGTCAACAGAGGATCATCACCTGTCCACCAGACCAGGCGGTCCTTCGGTAGCCCCTGCTCGCCGGTTTCCGGGTTGAAGTACAACCACTTGTCGCCGTTGAAGCTCCGCAGCCAGAGCTCAGGTGACTGCGCCATGTCGGCCAGCAGTCGCACCGTGTGCACGCGCTCCATCGGCACGTGGGCAATCGAAAGCAGCAGTTCGATTACTCGCGCTTTGTTCGGGGTTGAGGAATCGCCACCAAGCAACAACTTGACGTTGTCGTCATTGGCATTGTTGACACGTTTAATGGCTTCGCTGATGAAGGTTTCAACGTCGGCCGAATGCTGCCGTATAGGTGAAAGCAACGCTTCTGCGGCAATTTTCTCGGCACCCTCGACCGGGATGCTGTCGCGGAAGATCGGGCCGGTGGCCTTGGTCTGTTCGCCGCTGTAGCGCCGGGTCAGAACCAGTCGGTAATAAAGCGTCTGGTTGCCATTGACGCGTCGTGCGGACCAGGTGACCCGACGGTTGCCGTCGGCTCGGTTGATGCTCACGCCGTAATTGTTGGAGATGAAGCTTTCGTTGAGGCTGACGAATTCCTGATTCAGCGGCGGCACATACATCTGCAGCTTTACCGGCTCACGCGCACTGGCCTGAAATTCGATTTTCGCGTCGATGTTCCAAAGGTCGTCGGTTTCGTCTTCGGTCACCGGTATGCCGAGAATGAATATCTGGTACGCGGTAATCGCGATGCCCAGCGTGACGAGTATAAAAATCAGTACTTTCAGGTGCAGGGTAAGAGCGCGCATTGAATTACTCGTCAGCGTCTGATTCGTTGATGCAGCCGGGCTTGCCAGCAGCGTACTTAAGGCTTGGGTCTACCAGGGCTTCGAAGCGAGCAAGCGCATCGGAACCGATCAAAAGTGGGTATTGGAATGCAGTTCGGTCCGTGAGGTTCACTTCAATGCTGCGTTTAGCCTTGCCCATGCACAGGTCGAGCTCGACGACCGGGCGGGGTGTGTAGGTTTTTTCTTCTTCTGGATCAAAGTCGCCGGCGCGTCGCTTGATCTTGCTGATGCGCTGCAACGGTAACTCGATGGGCTGATTGTGCGCCTCGTCGAGCGCCAGATAAAAGCGTACCCAGTTTTTACCATCGCGTTTGAATCGCTCAATGTCGCGAGCGCTCAACGACGCCGTCTGCGCACCCGTATCGAGTTTCGCGGGTACCTCGATACCAAAATCGGGTAAGGCCACGTGCTCGTTCAGGCCGTAAACGGTTTTTTCATTGGCGAGGACCAGAAGCGGACAGCTTACAAGGCACAGCAACAGGAAACGGCTTTTAGCGAGCATAGGTCCAGTGAGTCGAGTCGATAGGAGCGGCCGAAATGTCGACCTGCGGGTTGAGCGTGGCGAAGCAGACGCCAAGCGCGGCATATAGCGGCGCATTCTAGCACGGGCGTTCTCGTGTGCGACTTGGATTAAAGCCTGACCATCAAGCTACTGCGATCTAATCTACCGAAGGTGATTGTCGACAATCGACCTTGGTATCAGTTGACTCACTGTGTCCACAGGCTTAGTTTGTGCGAACTATTGATGCAGGTGTCAACAATATGCTGGATGCGTTGGAAAGCCATCGCCCTGATCAGATCGACAGCGGCACCTTGTCTGAACACGTCTTTCGGTTGATTCAGGCAGCCATCGTCAAAGGCGATATCGCGCCGGGCAGCAAAATCTCTGAGCCCGAACTCGCACGTACTTACGGTATCAGCCGCGGGCCGCTGCGCGAGGCGATTCATCGCCTAGAAGGCCAGAAACTGTTGGTGCGTGTCCCACACGTCGGTGCCCGGGTGGTTTCGCTCAACCATGCGGAATTGATCGAACTCTACGAAATCCGTGAGTCGCTGGAAGGAATGGCTTGCCGATTGGCTGCCGAGCGCATGAGTGAGGCGGAGATCGAAGAATTGCGCCGTGTGCTGGATACCCATGAGCGAGACGAGGCGTTTCAAGCCGGGTGGGCTACTACCAGCAGGAAGGAGATTTCGACTTCCACTATCGGATCATTCAGGGCAGTGGCAATCGCACCTTGGCTCAGATGCTGTGCGGCGAGTTGTATCAGCTTGTGCGCATGTATCGCATCCAGTTCTCGGCCACGCCGAATCGCCCTCGTCAGGCGTTCACCGAGCACCATCGAATTCTCGACGCCATCGCCGACCGTGACGGTGAACTGGCGGAGCTGCTGATGCGGCGCCATATCTGCGCATCCAAGCGCAACATCGAGCGGCATTATCTTCCGGCTCAGCAACAGACCCCACAACCAAGAGGTGAGGCATGACACTTCCTACCCCCGGCCAGCGTTTTCGCGATGCGGTTGCCAGCGAGCATCCTTTACAGGTGGTTGGCGCCATAAATGCCAACCATGCGCTGCTCGCCCAGCGTGCCGGCTTCAAGGCTATCTACCTGTCCGGTGGCGGTGTCGCGGCAGGATCGTTGGGCTTGCCCGATCTGGGTATTACCGGCCTGGATGATGTTCTGACCGACGTTCGGCGCATAACCGACGTCTGCGACCTGCCGCTGCTGGTGGATGTCGACACAGGCTTCGGCTCCTCCGCGTTCAACGTGGCGCGGACGGTCAAGTCGATGATCAAGTTCGGCGCGGCAGCGATTCATATCGAAGATCAGGTGGGCGCCAAGCGCTGCGGTCATCGTCCGAACAAGGAGATCGTTTCGCAGCAGGAAATGGTCGACCGCATAAAGGCCGCCGTCGATGCACGCACTGATGACAGCTTCGTAATCATGGCGCGCACCGATGCGCTGGCGGTCGAGGGGCTGGAGTCGGCGCTGGATCGCGCGGCAGCATGCATCGAGGCGGGGGCAGACATGATCTTCCCCGAGGCGATTACTGAATTGGCGATGTACAAGACCTTCGCTGACCGCGTCCAGGCGCCAATCCTGGCCAACATCACTGAGTTCGGCGCAACCCCGCTGTACACCACCGAAGAGCTTGCCGGTGTCGATGTATCCCTGGTGCTTTACCCGCTGTCGGCATTCCGTGCCATGAACAAGGCGGCAGAGAACGTCTATACCGCGCTGCGTCGTGACGGTACCCAGAAGAACGTGATCGATACCATGCAGACCCGCATGGAGCTCTACGATCGCATCAACTACCACACATTCGAGCAGCACCTCGACGCGCTCTTCGCCCAGAAAAAAAGCTGACGAGAAGGCCCCGATGGGTTTGCCAAAGGGGTCTTTGCGAACCATTTTTCAACGTGATTTGCAGTATCCAGAACAAATCCAAGAAGGAGATAGCAATGGCTGAAGCAAAGGTGTTGAGCGGTGCGGGTCTGCGTGGACAGATCGCCGGACAGACCGCCCTGTGTACCGTCGGCAAGACCGGCGCCGGGCTGACCTATCGCGGTTACGATGTGCGCGACTTAGCGGCCGACTGTGATTTCGAAGAAGTCGCCTACCTGCTGTTCTACGGTGAGCTGCCTAATACCCGGCAGCTGACCGATTACAAGGCCCGCCTCAAGACTCTGCGTGACCTGCCGCAGGCACTGAAGGAAGTGCTCGAGCGTATTCCGGCAAGCGCGCATCCGATGGATGTCATGCGTACCGGTTCGTCGGTGCTCGGCACGCTGGAGCCGGAGCTCAGCTTCGATCAGCAGCGCGACGTGGCAGAGCGCTTGATGGCCGCCTTCCCGGCCATCATGTGTTACTGGTATCGCTTCACCCACGATAACGTTCGTATCGATTGCACCAGCAGCGAGGACACCCTGGGTGGGCATTTTCTGGCGCTGCTGCACGGCAAGACGCCCAGCGACCTGCATGTAAAGGTGATGAACGTCTCGCTGATCCTTTACGCTGAGCACGAGTTCAACGCCTCGACCTTCACCGCACGGGTGTGTGCTTCGACGCTGTCCGACCTTTATTCCTGCGTGACGGGTGCCATCGGTTCACTACGCGGCCCGCTGCATGGCGGCGCAAACGAAGCGGCGATGGACATGATCCAGCAATGGAAGAGCGCGGAAGAGGCTCGCGAAGCGATTCTCGGCATGCTCGAGCGCAAGGACAAGATCATGGGCTTCGGCCACGCGATCTATAGCGAATCCGACCCGCGCAACGAGGTGATCAAGGTCTGGGCCAAGAAGCTGGCTGACGAAGTGGGCGACACCGTGCTCTACCCAGTTTCGGTGACCGTCGACGAAACCATGTGGGAGCAGAAGAAGTTGTTCCCCAACGCCGATTTCTATCACGCCTCGGCTTATCACTTCATGGGCATCCCGACCAAGCTGTTCACGCCGATCTTCGTCTGCTCGCGTGTCACCGGCTGGGCTTCTCATGTGTTCGAGCAGCGCAGCAACAACCGGATCATTCGGCCAAGCGCCGAGTACATCGGTCCAGAACAGCGCAAGGTTGTCCCGATCGCTCAGCGCTGATCGAAAAGGGGAGCTCGCTAAGCGGCTCCCCGGGCCTCGCCCCCAGGAACATTACCGCATTGAGTTCTCCCGGCATGAATACAGAACACCGCAAACCGTTGTCAGGCACTGGGCTTGATTACTTCGACACGCGTGAGGCTGTCGAAGCCATTCAGCCCGGCGCCTACGACAAGCTGCCCTATACCTCTCGCGTGCTAGCCGAGCAGCTGGTTCGTCGTTGCGAGCCTGCTGCGCTTACCGATTCGCTGAAGCAACTCATCGAGCGCAAGCGTGACCTCGACTTTCCGTGGTATCCGGCTCGCGTCGTCTGTCATGACATCCTCGGCCAGACCGCTCTGGTCGACCTGG
Organism: Stutzerimonas stutzeri; assembly: GCF_024448895.1. GTDB lineage: Bacteria > Pseudomonadota > Gammaproteobacteria > Pseudomonadales > Pseudomonadaceae > Stutzerimonas > Stutzerimonas stutzeri_Q. Next base: position 48,627 of record NZ_JAMOIC010000001.1, on the reverse strand, counting down.
CTGGTCTGCGTGACGCGATTGCCGAGCAGGGCGGCGACCCGTCCAAGGTCAATCCGGTGGTGCCAACCCAGCTGATTGTCGACCATTCGCTGGCGGTGGAGTTTGCCGGGTTCGATCCGGATGCCTTCGAGAAGAACCGTGCCGTTGAGGAGCGCCGCAATGAAGACCGCTTCCACTTCATCGAGTGGACCAAAACGGCCTTCAAAAACGTCGACGTGATTCCGGCCGGCAACGGCATCATGCACCAGATCAACCTGGAGAAGATGAGCCCGGTGATTCAGGCCCGGGGCGGCGTCGCCTTTCCCGATACCTGTGTCGGTACCGACTCCCACACCCCCCATGTCGATGCGCTAGGCGTGATCGCTATCGGCGTCGGTGGTCTGGAAGCCGAGACCGTGATGCTCGGTCTGCCGTCGATGATGCGCCTGCCCGACATCGTTGGTGTTCGCCTGAGCGGCAAGCGTCAGCCGGGCATCACCGCCACCGATATCGTCCTCGCGCTGACTGAGTTCCTGCGCAAGGAACGTGTCGTCGGAGCCTGGGTGGAATTCTTCGGCGAAGGCGCCGACAGCCTGACCATCGGCGATCGCGCGACCATCTCGAACATGTGCCCGGAATACGGCGCCACCGCGTCGATGTTCTATATCGACCGGCAGACCATCGATTACCTCAAACTGACTGGTCGCGAGCCAGAACAGGTTGCGCTGGTCGAGCAGTACGCCAAGGAAACCGGCCTGTGGGCGACCGCGCTGGAAGGCGCCGAATACGAGCGCGTGCTCGAATTCGACCTGTCCAGCGTGGTGCGCAACATGGCCGGCCCGTCCAACCCGCACAAGCGCTTGCCGACTTCGGCCCTGCACGAGCGCGGCATCGCAGATGACAAGATGCTGACGTCTGCCCGTGCAGAGGAAGCCGAAGGTCTGCTGCCGGACGGCGCGGTGATCATCGCGGCCATTACCAGCTGCACCAACACCTCCAACCCACGCAACGTGGTTGCCGCTGGCCTGCTGGCGAAGAAGGCCAATGAGCTCGGTCTTGTGCGCAAGCCCTGGGTCAAGACGTCTTTCGCACCGGGCTCCAAGGTCGCCAAGCTTTATCTTGAGGATGCAGGACTGTTGAGCGAGCTGGAACAGCTCGGCTTCGGCATCGTCGCTTACGCCTGTACCACCTGCAACGGCATGTCTGGTGCGCTGGATCCTAAGATTCAGCAGGAAATCATCGAGCGCGACCTGTACGCCACAGCGGTGCTGTCCGGCAATCGCAATTTCGACGGCCGTATCCACCCTTATGCCAAGCAGGCGTTCCTCGCATCGCCACCGCTGGTGGTCGCTTATGCGATCGCTGGGACCGTGCGATTCGACATCGAGCAGGACGTGCTGGGCACCGACCAGAACGGCCATCCAATCACCTTGAAGGACCTCTGGCCAACCGACGAAGAAATCGACGCCATCGTCGCTGCGTCGGTAAAACCCGAGCAGTTCAGGCAGATCTACATTCCGATGTTCGATCTCGGCACCATTGAGGAAGCCGAAAGCCCGCTGTATGACTGGCGACCGACATCGACTTACATCCGTCGCCCACCGTACTGGGAAGGCGCGCTGGCCGGTGAGCGAACGCTGAAAGGCATGCGCCCGCTGGCGATTCTCCCGGACAACATCACTACCGATCACTTGTCGCCATCGAACGCCATCCTGCTGAACTCGGCTGCTGGAGAATACCTGGCCAAGATGGGTTTGCCGGAAGAGGACTTCAATTCATACGCCACGCATCGAGGCGATCATCTGACGGCCCAGCGCGCGACGTTCGCCAACCCGCAGCTGGTCAACGAGATGGCGGTGGTTGATGGCAAGGTGAAGAAGGGCTCACTGGCCCGCGTCGAGCCGGAAGGGCAGGTCATGCGCATGTGGGAAGCAATCGAGACCTACATGACGCGCAAGCAGAATTTAATCATCGTTGCCGGTGCTGATTATGGTCAGGGCTCGTCGCGTGACTGGGCTGCAAAAGGCGTGCGTCTGGCGGGCGTTGAGGTAATCGTCGCCGAAGGCTTCGAACGTATCCATCGGACCAACCTCGTGGGCATGGGCGTGCTCCCGGTCGAATTCAAATCGGGCACTACGCGCCTGACCCTTGGCCTCGATGGCACCGAAACCTTCGATATCGAGGGCGATCTGTCGCCGCGCTGCGACCTGACGCTGGTCATTCATCACAAGAGCGGTGAAGAAACCCGCGTTCCGGTCACCTGCCGCCTCGATACGGCGGCGGAAGTCAGCGTATACGAGGCTGGCGGGGTACTGCAGCGGTTCGCCAAGGACTTCCTCGAGCAGGCGTGACCGCCCCCCCTCGCAGGGTGGATGGCGCTTTTCCATCCACCACACCAGCCCGCGCGGTGGATCGGTCAAGCATGATCCACCCTACGGCCCACTTATCTTTCAGCCAGGACTCACTCATGGCTTATCAACCTCAAATCAAGATTCCCGCGACCTACATGCGCGGCGGCACCAGCAAAGGCGTGTTCTTTCGGTTGCAGGACCTGCCTGAAAGCTGCCAGGTGCCTGGCGCTGCGCGTGACAAACTGTTCATGCGCGTGATCGGCAGCCCCGATCCGTATTCTGCGCACATCGACGGCATGGGTGGCGCCACATCCAGCACCAGCAAATGCGTGATCCTGTCGAAAAGCGAGCGAGCCGACCACGATGTCGAATACCTCTATGGACAGGTCTCTATCGACAAACCCTTCGTCGACTGGAGCGGCAACTGCGGAAACCTGTCGACCGGCGCTGGTGCCTTTGCGCTGCACGCCGGGCTGGTGGACGCCGAGCGTATCCCGCAGAACGGCATCTGTATCGTGCGGATCTGGCAGGCGAACATCGGCAAGACTATCCTCGCCCACGTTCCGGTCACCGACGGGCGGGTTCAGGAAACCGGTGATTTCGAACTGGATGGCGTGACCTTTCCAGCTGCCGAGATCGTGCTCGAATTTCTCGATCCTTCGGATGACGGCGAGGAGGGCGGTTCGATGTTCCCCACCGGCAACCTGGTCGATCATCTGGAGGTTCCCGGCATCGGTATGCTCAAGGCGACCATGATCAGCGCGGGCATCCCGACGGTTTTTGTCAATGCCGAGGATATCGGCTACCAGGGCACGGAGCTGCGTGAGGACATCAACGGCAGTCCGGATGCTCTGGCTCGTCTGGAGTCAATTCGTGTGGCCGGTGCGCTGCGCATGGGCTTGATCAAGACCGCGGAGGAGGCGCTGACCCGTCAGCACACGCCGAAGGTTGCGTTCGTTTCCCAGCCGAAAAGCTACCGGGCGTCTTCCGGAAAGACCATTGATGCAGGCGAGGTCGACCTGCTCGTGCGGGCGCTGTCCATGGGCAAGCTGCACCACGCGATGATGGGGACATGTGCGGTGGCCATCGGCACGGCCGCAGCGGTGCCCGGCACGCTGGTCAATCTTGCTGCAGGCGGTGGGGAGTTGCCGGCCGTGCGCTTCGGTCACCCGTCCGGCACGCTGCGTGTTGGCGCCGAGGCGAAGCAGATCGATGGGCAATGGTCAGTGACCAAGGCAGTTATGAGTCGCAGCGCACGCGTGCTGATGGAAGGCTGGGTTCGCGCCCCCGGGGACGCCTTATGAGGTGCCTTCGAGTTCAGGCGCCATTGGTTCTAGGCGTAATTCGTCGCGAGTAAAAAAGCAAAAAGTCCGCACCAAGCGGACTTTTTGTTGTCTAGCGATGCGGCGCTTTATTTGAGTCGGCGTTCGACGCCTTTTTCCACCAGGATCTTGGCCGAGATTTCCTCGACGGAAAAATGGGTCGAGTTGATGTAGTTGATGTTCTCGCGGCGGAACAGGTTTTCCACTTCGCGAACTTCGAATTCACACTGGGAAAAGCTTGCGTAACGGCTGTTGGGTTTGCGCTCGTTTCGAATGGCGGTCAATCGATCCGGGTCGATGGTCAAACCGAAGAGCTTGTCGCGGTGGGTTTTCAAGGCGGTAGGCAGTTGCAGGCGCTCCATGTCGTCTTCGGTCAGCGGATAGTTTGCTGCTCGAATGCCGTACTGCATCGCCATGTACAGGCAGGTGGGCGTTTTGCCGCACCTGGAGACGCCGACCAAAATAAGATCCGCCTTGTCATAGTAGTGCGTGCGGGCGCCATCATCGTTATCAAGAGCGAAATTGACCGCGTCGATTCGCTCCATGTAGTTCGCGTTATGGCTGATCGAGTGCGATTTGCCGACAGAATAGGACGAACGTGACATCAGTTCATGTTCAAGCGGAGCAAGGAAAGAAGAAAAGATGTCGATCATGAAGCCATTGGACTCGGCGAGGATGTCGCGAATCTCCTGGTTCACCAGCGTGTCGAATATGATCGGGCGAGCGCCGTCGCTTTCCGCCGCTTTATTTATTTGCTGTACCATTGCCCGCGCTTTTTCGGCCGTATCTATATATGGCCGGGTAAGCTTGGTGAAGCTTATGTTTTCGAACTGTGCCAGCAGACTTTGGCCGAGTGTTTCGGCCGTGATCCCGGTACCGTCGGATATGAAGAATGCAGTTCGTTTCATTGCTTGCGGGGCCTTAAGTCAAGAACGGTTCTCAGCTATAGTAGGCCCCTTCGCCGAGCCTCGATTGGCGGGCATTGTTACTTATTTCGCAGGGCCAGGCCACCGTGCCGCGGATGGGCACGAACCGAGTTTCCAACAAAACGTGGAGAGATCACCTTGGTAGAGTACGTAGTTTCCCTCGATAAGCTCGGCAATCATGATGTTGAGCGTGTAGGGGGCAAGAACGCCTCCCTAGGCGAGATGATCAGCAACCTCGCAGGCGCGGGTGTTTCGGTGCCTGGCGGTTTCGCCACTACGGCCCAGGCCTATCGTGACTTCATGGAGCTCAGCGGTCTCAACGAGCAGATCCATGCACTTCTCGATGCGTTGGACGTGGATGACGTTAACGCCCTGGCAAAGGCCGGCTCGCAAATTCGGGGCTGGGTCATGGAAGCCGAATTTCCTCCTAAGCTCGATGCCGACATTCGCACGGCTTTCGCGGAAATGGCCGGCGGCAATGACAATATGGCGGTCGCGGTTCGCTCCTCGGCGACTGCTGAAGACCTGCCTGATGCCTCCTTCGCAGGCCAGCAGGAAACGTTCCTGAACATCCGTGGCGTCGACAATGTCATCCGCGCCGCCAAGGAAGTCTTCGCGTCTCTCTTCAATGACCGGGCAATTGCCTACCGAGTCCATCAGGGCTTCGACCACAAACTGGTCGCCCTGTCGGCAGGCGTGCAGCGCATGGTCCGCTCCGAGACCGGCACCGCTGGCGTGATGTTCACGCTGGATACTGAGTCTGGTTTCCGTGACGTGGTGTTCATCACCGGCGCCTATGGCCTGGGCGAAACCGTGGTGCAAGGTGCGGTCAATCCTGACGAATTCTACGTTCACAAGCACACTCTCGAAGCCGGTCGTCCCGCCATCCTGCGCCGCAATCTCGGCAGTAAAGCGATCAAGATGATTTATGGCGAAGAAGCCAGCGCCGGAAAGTCGGTCAAGACCGTAGATGTCGATCAGGCTGAGCGCATGCGTTTCTGCCTGACTGATGAGGAGGTCACCAACCTGGCCAAGCAGGCCATGACCATCGAAAAGCACTACGGGCGCCCGATGGACATCGAGTGGGCCAAGGATGGTGATGACAACCAGCTTTATATCGTTCAGGCACGTCCGGAAACCGTAAAGAGCCGCAGCAGCGGCAACGTCATGGAGCGCTACCTGCTGAAAGAAAAAGGCAAGGTCCTTGTCGAAGGCCGCGCCATCGGACAGCGTATTGGTGCCGGTCCGGTCAAGATCATTCACAACGTATCCGAGATGGACAAGGTTCAGCCGGGTGATGTGCTGGTCTCCGATATGACCGATCCGGATTGGGAGCCCGTGATGAAGCGCGCAAGCGCAATCGTCACCAACCGCGGCGGTCGTACTTGCCACGCGGCCATCATCGCTCGTGAGCTGGGCATCCCGGCGGTCGTCGGCTGCGGCAATGCGACCGAACTCTTGCAGGATGGTCAGCGCGTTACCGTCACCTGCGCCGAGGGCGACACGGGCTTGATCTTCGAAGGCGAGCTTGGCTTCGATATCCGCCAGAACTCCGTCGACGCAATGCCAGACCTGCCGTTCAAGATCATGATGAACGTCGGCAATCCTGATCGCGCATTCGACTTCGCCCAGTTGCCGAACGAAGGCGTGGGCCTGGCGCGTCTGGAGTTCATCATCAACCGTATGATCGGCGTCCATCCCAAGGCGCTACTCAATTTCGATGGACTGCCAGCGGACGTCAAGAGCAGTGTCGAGAAGCGCATCGCCGGTTACGGTGATCCAGTCGATTTCTATGTCGAGAAGCTGGTTGAGGGTGTAAGTACACTGGCGGCGGCTTTCTGGCCCAAGAAAGTGATCGTGCGCCTGTCTGATTTCAAGTCCAACGAGTACGCCAATCTCATCGGCGGCAAGCTATACGAGCCGGAAGAAGAGAACCCGATGCTCGGCTTCCGCGGTGCGTCACGCTATATCAGCGAGTCATTCCGCGATTGCTTCGAGCTCGAGTGCCGTGCCATGCGCAAGGTTCGCGATGTGATGGGGCTGACCAACGTTGAGCTGATGGTGCCATTCGTCCGTACGCTGGGTGAGGCGTCCCAGGTTATCGACATCCTCGGCCAGTTCGGTCTGAAGCGCGGCGAGAACGGTCTGCGCATCATCATGATGTGCGAACTGCCGTCCAACGCCCTGTTGGCCGATGAGTTCCTTGAGTTCTTCGACGGATTCTCCATTGGTTCCAACGACATGACTCAGCTTACGCTGGGCCTGGATCGGGATTCCGGCATCATTGCGCACCTGTTCGACGAGCGTAATCCGGCAGTGAAGAAGCTGCTGGCGAACGCGATCGAAGCCTGTAACAAGGCAGGCAAGTACATCGGTATCTGTGGTCAAGGACCTTCCGATCACCCGGACCTGGCCAAGTGGCTGATGGAGCAGGGCATCGAAAGCGTATCGCTGAACCCTGACTCGGTTCTTGATACCTGGTTCTTCCTCGCTGACGCCGAGATAAAGTAACCACTAGGCACGGAAGGGCGCTAAGCCCTTTCGTGTTTATGCGCAATCTACCTGCGCTGTTGATGCGTACCGGCCAGAGCATCACCCAGCATTTCGTCGGATATCGCGATCGGGGCGGTCTTATTTCCGTCAATCGAGTTCCTGGTTCTGAACGTGGTTCGCCTCAAGGAGATTTCTCATGCAATACGTCACCCCAGACTTGTGCGACACCTATCCAGACCTGGTTCAGGTGGTGGAACCCATCTTCAGTAACTTCGGTGGCCGAGATTCGTTTGGCGGCGAGATCGTGACCATCAAGTGTTTCGAAGACAATTCGCTGGTCAAGGAGCAGGTTGACACTGACGGTACAGGCAAGGTGCTGGTGGTCGATGGTGGTGGCTCTTTGCGGCGTGCGCTGCTGGGCGACATGCTTGCAGAGAAGGCCGCACGAAATGGCTGGGAAGGGTTGGTGATTTACGGCTGCATTCGTGACGTCGATGTCATCGCCCAGACCGAGTTAGGCGTGCAAGCGCTGGCTACTCACCCAATGAAAACCGACAAACGTGGAGTTGGCGACCTTAATGTTGCGGTGACCTTTTGCGGCGTTACGTTCCGCCCTGGTGAGTATGTATATGCGGATAACAACGGCATCATCGTCTCTCCAGAGCAGTTGAAAATGCCCGCCTGAACATGCGTTTCGCGGTTCACAAGCCCGGCCACGCCGGGCTTTTTTGCGATTTGGAAGAGGTAGCTGGTCTTGCCTGAAGAAATGACCTACTCGGGTCTCTTGCATGCCCTCGTCCTCGATGGCCAGGGCGGAGCCCGCCGTGTTGGCGCTGCTGAGCTGCCTTCTTTGAGGCTCGAAGACTATGAGAGCCTGTGGTTGCACTGGGATCGCAGCCACGCACAGGCGCGCGAATGGCTCCGGAAGCAGAGCGGCTTGACTGCGTTCGCGTGCGACGTGCTGCTCGAGGAAAATACGCGTCCACGTGTCCTTACGTTGCCGGATGATGAGCTGCTCCTGTTTCTGCGTGGCGTCAACTTGAACCCTGACGCCGAACCAGAAGACATGGTCTCACTGCGGGTATTTGCCAGTGCAAAACGAGTCATTTCGCTTCGCCTGCGTCCGCTGCGCTCGACGGAGGTGGTGATCCAGTTGCTGGAGGCCGGCATCGGCCCGAAAACTGCTTCGGAGGTCCTGCTAGGCCTGGCGGACGCATTGACCGAGCGGGTAGATGAGCTGGTTGCAGTTCTTACCGAGAAGGTGGATGGCGAAGAAGATCGCGTGGAAGCTGATGATCGCTACACACCGCCTCAGGATAAGCTTTTATCGCTCAGGCGACAGGCTGCTGGGCTTCGGCGATTCCTACTGCCACAGCGCGAGATTTACGGTCAGTTGACCCGTAACCATTTGCCCTGGTTCGTCGATGACGACACCGATTACTGGAATGAGCTGAGCAATCGGCTTATCCGCTACCTTGAGGAGCTGGAACTAGTTAGGGAGCGAGTCAATCTTGTGCTCGAAGCGGAAGAAAGGCGAATGCGCGAGCGTATGAACAGGACTATGTACCTGCTGGGCATTATCACAGGCTTCTTTCTTCCGATGAGTTTCCTTACCGGGCTTCTCGGGATCAACGTCGGGGGAATCCCAGGATCGGAAAACCCCTATGGGTTTGTGGTCGCATGCGCGCTCATTGCTGCGGTCGCTGCATTCCAGTGGTGGATTTTCCGTCGTTTGAAATGGGTTTGATGTGACTACTCCGACAGCTATGCCGTCAGAGTCACACTGTTTGCGAGGTAGACATGCACGATCCCTTTGAAGAATCCCTGCGGGACATGCTTAACACGCACTCGGCGCGTCATGACGATGCGCGGCTGGATCGCGTACTCAAAACCGCTAATCGTCAGGTTGGTGCCGGTGACCTTTTCGGCTTGATGGGCCACTGGCTGCAGGCCGTGCTCATTGCCCTCAGCAGCGCACCAAATGCTTCGGTAGCCACGCGTCGCACACGCTCTCGTACTTCTTTCAATAAGGCCAACTGATCATGGAACTGGACCCCTGGAGCCAGAGTTTTCTGGGTGCAATGAGCGCACTCTGGGCACCTATTGCGGCATTCATTCCCCGTCTGTTTGGTGCATTGCTGGTCGTTGCAATTGGTTTTGTGGTCGCCAAATTACTGGACACTCTCCTATCCAAAGTTCTCGCCAAAGTCGGGCTCGATCGTCTTGTAGCTGGAACTGGAGTAACGAAGATGCTGGCGCGGGCGGGTATTCGCGCTCCAGTGTCGGCACTGCTTGGCAAGATCGTTTATTGGTTCGTACTGCTGATCTTCCTGGTATCTGCGGCTGAGTCCCTTGGCCTTGCGCGGGTATCGGCCACGCTCGATATGCTGGCGTTGTACGTACCCAAGGTGTTTGGCGCGGGTCTGATACTGCTGGTAGGCATACTGCTAGCCCAGTTGGTCAATGGGCTGGTGCGAGGCGCTGCAGAGAGCGTAGGCCTCGAATACGCGAGTGGGCTTGGTCGTATTGCTCAGGGCCTGGTGATCATCATCATCATCTCCGTGGCGATCGGTCAGCTCGAGGTGAAAACCGAGCTGCTCAACTACGTCATCGCGATAGCGTTGATCTCAGTGGGCCTGGCGGTTGCCTTGGCGCTTGGCCTGGGTAGCCGTGGGCTTGTCAGCCAGATTCTCGCCGGGATCTATGTGCGTGAGCTCTATGAAGTCGGGCAGAGGGTTCGCCTGGAAGGGATTGAAGGCGTCATTGAAGAAATCGGTACGGCCAAGACGTTGCTGCTCACAGACGAAGGTGAGCTGGTTTCGATTGCAAATAGAGTGCTGCTTGAACAGCGTGTAGGCAGCCGATAGGCCGGGGATCTGTTAAAGTGCGCCGCCCCTTTTGCGGGATACCGCGAACGGCCGCCACGACTATTGCCGGTTCGAAAGCGTCTTGACTAAAGCCCATCCGCCCACCATGAGCTACGACCCACGCCAGCTGTCCGATGAGGAGCTGGTGCAGCGAGCTCATGCTGAACTATTTCATATAACTCGCGCTTATGAAGAGCTGATGCGTCGTTATCAACGCACACTATTCAACGTGTGCGCGCGTTACTTGGGAAACGACCGAGACGCAGATGATGTTTGTCAGGAAGTGATGTTGAAGGTTTTGTATGGCCTTAAGAACTTCGAAGGAAAATCTAAGTTTAAGACATGGCTGTACAGCATCACGTACAATGAATGCATTACTCAGTATCGGAAAGAGCGTCGTAAACGCCGTTTACTTGATGCGCTCAGCTTGGAGCCGGTTGAAGAAGCGTTGGAAGAAAAGGCTCCTAGTCTCGAGGAAAAGCCGGCGCTAGACAAATGGCTGGTTCATGTGAACCAGATTGATCGGGAAATTCTTGTTCTTCGCTTTGTAGCGGAACTGGAGTTTCAGGAAATTGCCGACATCATGCACATGGGACTAAGCGCAACGAAGATGCGCTACAAGCGTGCCCTGGATAAATTACGCGAAAAATTTTCGGGAATCACTGAAACTTAACGGCATTAAGCTGTCCTATGGATAGCGAACAGCTTGGGCCTACAGACAGCCGGTTTCCTTAGATTGTTCTGATACTCACCACCAGATGGGGATTTACGGATGAAACTTAAAAACACTTTGGGCGTTGTAATTAGCTCATTGGTTGCTGCTAATTCTCTGAATGCGATGGCTCAAGGCCAAGGCGCAGTAGAAGTTGAAGCGTTCGGTAAACATTATTTTACCGATAGCTCTCGCGACGTTCAGCGTGACGGCGAGCTGTACGGAGCTGGCGTCAGCTACTTCCTGACCGACGACGTTTCGCTTGGTCTGTCGTACGGCGAATACCACGACCTGACGTCCCGTGAGCCTGTTGGCGCGGGCGGTCACAAGAACATCAAGGGCAGCCTGACTTCTCTCGACGCTGCTTATCATTTCGGTCAGCCAGGTGTCGGCCTGCGCCCCTACGTTTCGGCAGGCGCTGCTCATCAGAGCATTGGTCAAGCCGCCCGCGGTGGTCGTGATCGCAGCACCTTCGCTAACATCGGAACTGGTGTGAAGTATTACTTCACCGAAAACTTCTTTGCCAAGGCAAGCGTTGATGGGATGTACAACATCGATGCTGACGAAGGCGAGTGGATGGCTGGCGTAGGCGTCGGTCTGAACTTCGGTGGTGGCGCTCAGCAGCAGGTTGCACAAGTTGAGCCGACTCCTGAGCCAGCTCCCGCTCCGATGGTAGACAACGAGCCAGAGCCAGAACCAGAATTGGTTCGCGTTGAGCTAGATGTGAAGTTCGATTTCGACAAAGCTCAGGTTCGCCAGGAAAGCTATAGCGATATCAAGAACCTCGCAGACTTCATGCAGCAGTATCCTCAGACCAATACCACGGTCGAAGGTCATACTGACTCGGTAGGTACCGACCAGTACAACCAGCGCCTGTCCGAGCGTCGCGCTCAGGCTGTCCGTGAAGTTCTGGTCAACCAGTATGGTGTTGAAAGCCAGCGCGTTGACTCTGTCGGTTATGGCGAAAGCCGTCCGGTAGCTGATAACAACACCGAGGAAGGCCGTCAGGTTAACCGTCGTGTTGAAGCGGAAGTCGAAGCACAGGTACGTTAATCCGTACTCGATGCTCTAGACCGCTTGCAGGCGGTCGCTATAAGTTAGCGACTGCCTGAGCTGGGCAAAAAAATCCGATACCAATGTGGTGTCGGATTTTTTTTGCATATTTTTATTTAGGGTTAATGAAATCAAGTCCACCCGATGACCCTTTCTCAACAGTAGGCTTCAGCAACCTTTCCCAGCCATTCAGCATTCAGCCATCAGCAGTCTTCAAGGGTATCGCTGACCTGCTTATACGTGACGAGGCGCTCGGTGATGAATCAGGGCAGACGTCTCTACCCGGTATCAGTGCTGAACCATCTGTATCCCTACCTTATGTTGAGGCGAGGAACAAAACGACTGGGGAACTGGTATGCGAAAGCTCGTTTATCACCCAATTGATACGCAGACGACGCTTATATGTACCGACCGTAGATACGTGGTTGGAGGTCTGGCTCGAAGCGAGGCCCATGAGCCTGATACAGACCCGAGGTCAATCGCGTTATGCGGGCGCAGGCCTTAGCCCCAGGCAGAGCCTGGGCTCAGTTTGTTGTTCGTGTGGGTCATGCTGGTTGATGTAGTCGCGCCGTCCCGTCTGAATTGCCGGCAGGGTTCGACACCGTAGCAGTTCCGTGGGGCGTGCTGGCCCTCGAGCTAGCTTACGTGCTACACGCTAATACAAAGCAAAAAAAAAGCTGCTCTTAGGTAAGAGCAGCTTTTAGATCAGATGCCTGGACATCTGTTTGAACGACCTGGGCTTCATCACCCAGATCGTGACCAGCTTTTAGTGGAACTGGTTCATGGTGTTGTCTTTACCGCTTGCCTTCAGAGCCGCTTCGCCTGCGAAGTACTCTTTATGGTTGTCGCCGATGTCGGAGCCAGCCATGTTCTGGTGCTTGACGCAGGCGATGCCCTGACGCAGTTCCTGACGCTGAACACCTTTGACGTAGGCCAGCATGCCCTGGTCTGCGAAGTAACCTTTCGCCAGGTTGTCGGTGGACAGCGCGGCAGTGTGGTAGGTCGGCAGGGTGATCAGGTGGTGGAAGATGCCGGCGTGAGCCGAACCATCCCGCTGGAAAGTGCGGATTTTCTCGTCTGCAACCTGGGCCAGTTCGGTTTCGTCGTACTCGACGCTCATCAGCTTGGCGCGGTCGTAGGAGGACACATCTTTGCCTTCGGCAGCGAAAGCGTCGAATACCTGCTGGCGGAAATTGAGCGTCCAGTTAAAGGACGGGCTGTTGTTGTAGACCAGCTTGGCATCCGGAATAGTCTTGCGGATCTCGTCAACCATCGCCGCGATCTGACCCACGTGAGGCTTCTCAGTTTCGATCCACAGCAGATCGGCACCGTTCTGCAGGGAGGTGATGCAGTCAAGTACGCAGCGCGCTTCACCAGTGTCTTTCCGGAACTGGAACAGGTTGCTTGGCAGACGCTTCGGACGCAGCAACTTGCCTTCGCGCTTGATCACGACGTCGCCGTTGCCCAGTTCGGCTTCGGTGATTTCTTCGCAATCGAGGAAGGAGTTGTATTGGTCGCCCAGGTCGCCTGGCTCTTTAGTCACGGCGATCTGCTTGGTCAGGCCGGCTCCCAGGGAATCGGTACGAGCAACGATGACGCCGTTGTCGATGCCCAGCTCGAGGAAGGCATAGCGAACAGCAGCGATCTTGGCGAGGAAGTCGGCGTGCGGAACGGTCACTTTACCGTCCTGGTGTCCGCACTGCTTTTCATCAGAAACCTGATTCTCGATCTGGATGCAGCAAGCGCCAGCTTCGATCATGCGCTTGGCAAGCAGGTAGGTGGCTTCTGGGTTACCAAAGCCAGCGTCGATGTCGGCGATGATCGGGACGATATGAGTTTCGTAGTTGTCGATCTGGTTCTGAATTTCAGCAGCCTTGGCGCTGTCGCCTGCTTCGCGAGCGGCGTCCATGGCGGTGAACAGCAGGTCCAGTTCGCGGCTATCAGCCTGACGCAGGAAGGTGTAAAGCTCTTCGATCAGGTCGGAAACAGCAGTCTTCTCGTGCATGGACTGGTCCGGCAATGGGCCGAACTCGGAGCGCAGCGCAGCGACCATCCAACCCGAAAGGTAGAGGTAACGCTTGTTGGTCGTCTTCAGATGCTTCTTGATGGAGATCATCTTCTGCTGACCAATGAAGCCGTGCCAGCAACCCAGTGACTGGGTGTATACAGAAGTGTCGGCGTCGTACTCAGCCATGTCTTTGCGCATGATATCGGCTGTGTACTGAGCGATCTCCAGACCAGTCTTGAAGCGGTTCTGAGCACGCATACGAGCTACGGACTCAGGGTTGATAGCGCTCCAGCTGCTTCCAGCTGCTTCTTTCAGAGCGGCAACGGCCTTGATGTCGTTTTGATAAGCGGACATGGGTCAATCCTTCAAAAAATTCGTGTTTGGTTGAGCGCCGACTGTTCCCACTAAAACCTACGTGCTTGCGCTGATGATGCGGGCAACACGTGGCAGAGAGTCGAAATACCGACCGGAGACGAGGATTGACCAAGGAGAGGAGGGGTGTGCTATCACGACCGCAAGGGACTTGGCTAGCTGTGGAATGATCGTGGCATTCCTGCACGCAGCGGCACGGGCCGTTGTGTGATTCAGCAGACTGATGTCTCGAGCTGATGCGCTAATCGCTTCCCCGTCCCTCAGGACGACTCGTTCCAGTCGCAACCTCGTCAGTCCGCCTTGTGGGCAGTACAGTCACGGAACGCCTCTGCTGGTTGGCTGAGTGCGATCCGGAAGCCCTTTCCAGGGCCCCTGGTTAGCGGGAGCGGGGCCATGATGCGCCGGCTAAAAGGGTTCGTCAAATGTTTTGTAGTGCTTTTTTTACGGCACTACATTTTTCGCAGCGAGACGCTCAGGCATAGAACTTTTCTAATTCAGCGTGTCTACTTTCAGTCGTAGTGAAAGGTCCTGGCGACCCTGGGTTGAATAGCTCCGTAGCGTACCGCTCTGGTTTGAACTGGCACTTTCATCGACGCCGCCGAGTGAAATCCACTCTCCGAGGCGTCCCCGTACGCGGGTATCTGTTCCCTGGATATCGATGGCACCCGGGCGCGAGGAGCTGATGCGGTCCTGATGACTGCTGATGGTGACTTGCACCTGATCACCATGAATCGTGGCAGTCGCATAGAACCCGCGAGTGACATCCCGGAACTGAGTCTGCTGATAGATCTGACCGTATCCATCGGTGCCGCTCGTGGTGATTGGTACATTCTGGCCCACCTGAATGAGGGCTGGGTAGCCCTCCGTTGCCTGTACCTGTTGCACACCGCTGCCCTGGCTGGTCGTGCTACGCCGAATGACACGTACCTGGTCACGCCCGTTCTTCTCGCCGCGTCCCGACTGCACCTCGACGTCACCTGCACGAGCTGAACCGTCAACACTGTACCCGCTGGAGCCTCCGTCGGCGGAGTTCTGGGTGTCGACGCTGATCAGCAACTGTCTAGGTTCGTTATCAAGTTGAGCCAGTACATCGCGTAGTTCGCTGATGACCGAGGCAGGCGCATTAACGATCAGCTGATTGCCGTACGCGTTTATCCTGCCCTGGTCGCCCACAACGGATTGGGCGATTGGCAGAACATCCTCGGCCATTCTGAATTTCAGCGGAATCACCTCAGTAGCAGCCTGAAGCGACATACTGACCATAAGGGCGAGGGCGGCAAATAACGGGCGAGTCATAGCAGAAAACTCCGCAGGTCAGGGTCGGACTGGCTATGTTCCCAGGCAGTGTCGAATTGTCTCTGTAGCTGGCGAGCACGGCTCGGATCGCTATATAGCACATAGCCTTTGAACTCGTCCGGCTTGGGCCGTATGAGCACACCGCAACCGTCCACTAGAAGAAACACTTCGGGTTGTGCTGGGTAGTCGACATGCACTTTGCGAATGCGCATGTTGCTACTCAACCTTCGAGACAAGCTAAGCAGTTGATGGCCCTGCTTGACTGCTCGAGACGAATCTCTGAGCAGCACCCGCAGTTGATTCCGCGGATTTTCCAAAAGGAAGCGCATGCAAGCTTGCCGGACGCTGCTGTGGTTATATAACCAGGGTTCGAAGTCGGGGGAATACAGACTCAAGTTTCGCCGTGCCTGACTAAGCAGGGCCATCACATGGCGGCGAGCTTCGCTGGCTGTTTCGAAAGCCTGGATTTCGGTGGTCAAGCCCAGACTGAATGGTGCCTGATCCTGCGCGTCTTGCTGTGCTGATGCAGCGCCTGGGTTGGCAATGGAGAATCGACCCGGAGATGTGAATTCGATCTCGGCCAAGTCAGGCTCAGGTTTCGAATATTCCGGGTCGTCAATGCTCATGGTGGTCAGCTGCTCTTTCTCAGCATCTCGACATGGGGCAGGCCGGCTTCAAGGAATTCATCACTGATAACTTTGAAGCCAAGCCGTTCGTAGAACGCTGTGGCGTGCACCTGAGCAGTGAGTCGCTGTTCGTCGAGGCCCCTGCGCTCGGCTTCTTCGATTGCGGCTTTCATCAGTGCGTCGCCAACATTCAGACCTCGCCAGTCACGAAGTACTGACACGCGACCAATATGACCATCATTCAGCAGCCTCGCCGTACCGACGGGATAGCCGCTTTCAAGTGCGAGAAAATGCACCGCGTCCGTGTCGTCGGCATCCCATTCCAATTCTGGCGGAACCGACTGCTCGGCAACGAATACGGTTTCACGAATACGGCGCAGGTCGGCGTTGTCCTTCTGCCAGTCGGCGATGCGAACTTCTATGTCACTCATCAGCAAACTCCAGACTTCCCTGTTTGACCAGTTCCAGAACCAGACTACGCCCATCCTCATCGTTCAGCCAGGTCGCAAGGTTCTCTGCATGCAGCGCATCGGCTGAACAGATCAGTTTCAACAGTTCTTTCAGGTGTTCCGGAAGAAGTCGACTCTGGCCACTGGCAAATAACAACAAGCCGATGTCGACTTCGCTCCAGGCCAGGCGAGCACTCAGGTTTCTTACAAGAATAGCCCCATCGGTCAGTGCGCCGAGAAGCTGGGTTTCGTCTATTTCGGGACCCTGAACGCGTTCTGGATAGCGCGGCTCTGTCATGAACTGACCGAACCAAGTGAGCAACAGGCGCTCGTCTCCCATGTGTTCGGTGAGCATTGCGCGCAAGCGGCCTAGAGCATCACTCTGGATCTGGAACGGATCCTCCACTGGGGTAAGGTCAGCATCGCTGTAACGTTCTTCGTCTGGAAGAAACTGTGCAAGAAAATCGGTGAAATGGGTGAGGACTTCGGCCGCGCTTGGCGCGCGGAACCCCAGCGAGTAGGTCATGCATGCGTCTTCCGCAGTACCGAAATGCGCAAGTTTGGGCGGCAGATAGAGCATGTCGCCCGGCTCGAGGACCCATTCATCGGTTCCCTGAAATTCCGAAAGAATTCGGAGATCAGCGTGCGGCAGCGTCGGGCTGTCGGCACTGCAAACCTGGCCTATGCGCCATCTGCGCTGGCCATGGGCCTGAAGAAGAAACACGTCGTAATTGTCAAAATGCGGACCGACTCCGCCGCCCGGCGCTGCAAAGCTCACCATTACATCGTCGATTCGCCAGTTGGGAAGGAAACGGAAATGCTCGATGAGTTGGGCGACTTCAGGAACCAGCTGGTCGACCGCCTGAACCAGCAATGTCCAATCTCGCTCTGGCAGATTCTGATACGTCTCGTCGTCGAAGGGGCCGCGACGCAATTCCCAAGGGCTTTCCCCGTGCTCGATTACCAGACGGGACTCGACTTCTTCCTCAAGCGAAAGACCGGCCAGCTCGTCGGGGGATATTGGGTTTTCAAATGATGGGATCGCTTGGCGGATCAGCAATGGCTTCTTCTGCCAGTAGTCACGCAGAAATTCGCGCGCGCTGATGCCGCCGAGGATTTGCAAAGGGATGTCGGAAGTCATGCCAGGTACCTTGCTCTGCTACAGAGCTGCAAATAAAAACGCCCGGCACAGCCGGGCGTGCAAAAAGAAGGAACGCTTAGATCCGCTTGGCCTGTTCGGCGGCGTTGCCGATATAGGCTGCCGGAGTCAGTTTGCGAAGCGCTTCCTTGGCTTCTGAGGGCATATCCAGACCGTCGATGAAAGTCTGCAGGGCCTGCGGGCTGATACCTTTGCCGCGAGTCAATTCCTTGAGCTTTTCGTATGGATTTTCGATGGCGTAGCGACGCATGACGGTTTGGATCGGCTCGGCCAGTACTTCCCAGCAGGCATCCAGATCTTCGGCTATACGTGCCTCGTTGAGCTGCAACTTGCCGATGCCCTTCAGGCTTGCTTCGTACGCGATAACGCTGTGTGCGATACCGACGCCGAGGTTGCGCAGAACGGTTGAGTCGGTCAGGTCCCGTTGCCAGCGGGATATGGGCAACTTGCTCGCCAGATGCTGGAGCAGGGCGTTCGCGATTCCCAGATTGCCTTCAGAGTTTTCGAAGTCGATCGGATTGACCTTGTGCGGCATCGTCGAGGAGCCGATCTCGCCAGCTACGGTGCGCTGTTTGAAGTATCCCAGGGAGATGTAGCCCCAGATATCACGATCAAAGTCGATGAGGATCGTATTGAAGCGCGCCACAGCGTCGAACAGTTCTGCAATGTAATCGTGCGGCTCGATCTGGGTGGTATAGGGGTTCCATGTCAGCCCCAGGTCGCCCTCGATAAACTCGCGAGCATTTGCTTCCCAATCGACGTCCGGGTAAGCGGAAAGGTGAGCATTATAGTTGCCGACCGCGCCATTTATCTTGCCCAGCAGTGGTACGGCTGCGACCTGTGCGATTTGCCGTTCGAGGCGGAAGACGACGTTGGCCAGTTCCTTGCCGAGGGTGGTAGGTGAGGCAGGCTGGCCATGCGTGCGCGAAAGCATCGGCACGTCGGCGTGTTCGATAGCCAGCGCGCGTATGGAGTCGGCCAGTTGGCGCATCAGCGGCAGCAACACGTCGTCACGACCCTCGCGGAGCATGAGCGCATGGGACAGATTGTTGATGTCTTCACTGGTGCAGGCGAAATGAATGAACTCGTTGACCTTCGCCAGCTCCGGAAGCTGCTTGGCCTGCTCCTTGAGCAGATATTCCACCGCTTTGACGTCGTGGTTTGTAGTGCGCTCGAATTCCTTCACGCGCTCAGCGTGTTCCAGCTGGAAATTTTCAGCCAGTTGGTTGAGCAGGGCATTGGCCTGGGCAGAGAAGGGCGCGACCTCCGGAATTCCATCATGGGCGGCCAAGCGCTGCAGCCAGCGCACTTCAACCTGAACGCGGCAGCGAATAAGGCCGAACTCACTGAAAATAGGGCGCAAGGCGCTGGTTTTGCCGGCGTAGCGGCCATCGACAGGGGAAACCGCGGTGAGCGAGGAAAGCTGCATAGAGGGCATTCTCGGACAGTCGAGCGACGAAAAGAGGGCGCAGATTATACATGAAACCCGGCAGTAGACTTCCGTGTCGGGGAGTCATTGAGCGGGAGACGCTACGCTTATTCTGGGCGGAGCAAGGGGTACAGCGCGTCGAGCATCTTGCGACGACTGAATATCATCTGCCAACGGTGGCCACCAAGTTGCCGCCAGAGACGCGCTGAGCGAATGCCTGCGAGCAGAAGCGCACGTATCTTGGCTGCATTATCGCTTTGTTGCAGGTGGCGCATATCGCCCTGGACCTGGATGCGCTGGCGGAACGTGCTGATCGTGTCCTGATACAAGCCGCCGAAGGACGCGATGACGTTTTCGTGGGTGAGGCCGAAATGATCGGCCTGCTGTTCTATCTGATCCAGCCGGCTGCCGATCACCTGCAGCATATCGCCACGCTTATCCAGCTGACGCTCAAGCCCGATCATCGCCAGGGCGTAACGCAGCGGTTCGCGCTGCAGGCTGCTGGTATCTCGCTCCAGCGCGCCGACCAGTGCGCGATAGCCTTCACGAAGGTTGATGTCATCCCCACCGTAGATTTCCAACGCTGGCTTGTCTTCCCGCACAAGCAGACTGCCCAGGACACTTCCGAGTGCGGCGTTCGGTACCTGGCCCGTTCGCGCGATTCGGTCAACCAGTGCGGCGGCTTCGAACACCGCGCCGAGGGCGACCAGCTGCTCCTGAAGAGGTGTCATGAGCGGCCCCCCGTAAACCAGGGTTCGGCACTCTCGATGACCCCACCGCCAAGGCAGATTTCACCACGATAGAACACCACCGACTGGCCCGGCGTAACGGCCCGTTGAGGTTCGTCAAACACGGCTCGATAGCCGTTGGCGGTAGGCTCAAGAGTGCAGTTCTGGTCGGCCTGGCGGTAGCGAACCTTGGCAGTGAGCGTGAGCGGTGCGATCAGCTCGATCTGATTGACCCAGTAGATTTCCGAAGCAAGCAATGCTCTGGAGAAGAGCCAGGGGTGGTCATTGCCTTGTCCGACCATCAGCACATTTCGCTCAAGGTCTTTGCTCAAGACGTACCAGGGCTCGTCACCCGCGTCCTTCAGGCCACCAATCCCGAGCCCCTGTCGCTGGCCTATGGTGTGGTACATGAGTCCGTGATGACGTCCAATGACCTCGCCATCGACTGTCTCGATGTTGCCTGGCTGGGCCGGGAGGTACTGCTTGAGGAAGTCGCTGAAGCGGCGCTCACCGATAAAGCAGATTCCGGTCGAGTCCTTCTTTTTTGCTGTGGCCAGACCATGCTTTTCAGCGAGCGCGCGGACCGCGGGCTTTTCCAGTTCTCCTACCGGAAACAACGTCTTGCTCAATTGTTCGCCGCCAACGGCGTGGAGAAAGTAGCTCTGGTCCTTGTTCGGGTCGAGCCCTTTGAGTAGCTCGCTATGGCCGGCAGCATCACGACGACGCACGTAGTGCCCGGTCGCGATCAGGTCGGCACCGAGTGCCAAGGCATAGTCGAGGAACGCCTTGAATTTGATTTCGCGGTTGCAGAGGATGTCTGGATTCGGCGTTCGTCCTGCCTTGTACTCAGCCAGGAAGTGCTCGAATACGTTGTCCCAGTACTCGGCCGCAAAGTTTGCCGTGTGCAGCTTTATTCCGATCCTGTCACAGACGGCTTGAGCGTCGGCCAAGTCTTCACGCGCTGTACAGTATTCGGTGCCGTCATCTTCCTCCCAGTTCTTCATGAAAAGGCCCTCGACCTGATATCCCTGCTCAAGCAGCAGGAGGGCAGATACCGAGGAATCCACGCCGCCGGACATGCCGACAATGACGCGACGATTTTCAGGAGCAACGAATGGTGAGTCAGACATAGAAGCTCAGGACTGAATGCAAAGCGTGGGATTCTAACAGGCTGGCCAAGCCAGGGGTTAAAGGCGGTTCAGTCGCGGATCACGTCGAGATCGTAAGCCGAACCCGCCAGGTAATCGTCAATGCAGCGCAGAATCAGTTCACTGCGCCAGCGTTCAGGCTGCGCCGCCAGTTCGTCGCGCGTCATCCAGACCGTACCGACGATGCCGGTGTCGAGCGTTCGTTGCGGATCATGGTGAAGCGCGGTGGCTGCGAAGCAGACGCGCTGATAGGTCACGCCATTACTCGGTGCGGTGTACAGATAGATACCAACCACTCCACTGAGGGTGACGTCCCAGCCGGTTTCCTCGAGGGTTTCGCGTATAGCCGCCTGACGAAGCGTTTCGTTAGGCTCGAGATGGCCTGCGGGCTGGTTCAACACGAGCCGACCGCCTTTTGATTCCTCCACCATGAGGAAACGACCCTCGGCTTCGACGATAGTGGCGACAGTTATATGGGGATGCCAGGACATGTGCGGCCCTTTAGTTCTAGATAAGGGGGAATGCTAACGCCTTGTCGTGTGCATAGAAACGAAAAGCCCCGGCACGAGGCCAGGGCTTTCGGTTCAGCTACGCTAATCAGCGCCCGGTGATTTAGGCCAGGGCGGCAAGTGCGGAGTTGAAGGTGGCACTAGGGCGCATGACCTTGCTGGTCAGCTCCGGGTTGGACCGGTAATAACCGCCAATTTCAACCGGCTTGCCCTGAACCGCTGCCAGTTCGGCAACGATCGCCTCCTCGTTATCGCTCAACTGCTTGGCAACCGGAGCGAAGTGAGCCTGTAGCTCCAGGTCTTCGGTTTGGGCGGCCAGCTCTTGGGACCAATACAGCGCCAGATAGAAGTGACTGCCGCGGTTATCCAGTTCGCCCGTGCGACGCGATGGCGACTTGTTGTTATCAAGCAATTTGCCGGTTGCTGCGTCCAGGGCCTTGCCGAGCAGCTTGGCCTTGAGGTTGTCCGTCTTGATTCCGGTTTCTTCCAGCGATACGGCCAGGGCAAGAAACTCGCCGAGCGAATCCCAACGTAGGTGGTTTTCTTCGATCAGCTGCTGAACGTGCTTGGGTGCGGAGCCGCCAGCACCCGTCTCGTACATGCCGCCACCCGCCATCAGAGGAACGATCGAAAGCATCTTCGCCGAGGTGCCCAGTTCCATGATCGGGAACAGGTCAGTGAGGTAGTCGCGCAGTACGTTACCGGTCACCGAAATGGTGTCCTGGCCGCGGATCAGGCGCTCCATGCTCACTCGAATCGCTTCGTTATAGCCCATCATGCGGATATCCAGGCCGTTCAGGTCGTGGTCCTGGAGATAGGTTTCGACCTTTTTCTGCAGTTCACGATCATGAGCGCGCTCCGGGTCCAGCCAGAAAATCGCTGGGGTGCCCGACTGCCGTGCACGGGTTACGGCAAGCTTGACCCAGTCGCGAATCGGCGCGTCCTTGGTCTGGCATGCACGCCAGATGTCGCCTTTCTCGACCTCGTGCTGCATTAGCACGGTGCCATCGGCCAGTACGACGCGCATGGTGCCGTCAGCTTGCATTTCGAAGGTCTTGTCGTGCGAACCGTACTCTTCTGCTTTCTGCGCCATCAGGCCAACGTTCGGTACGCTCCCCATGGTCGTAGGGTCGAAGGCGCCATTGGTTTTACAGAAGTTGATCATCTCCTGGTAAATGCGGGCGTAGGTGCTCTCGGGCATTACCGCCTTGGTGTCCTTCTGCTTGCCGTCCTTACCCCACATTTGACCGGAGTTGCGGATCATCGCAGGCATGGAGGCGTCGACGATCACGTCGCTTGGGATGTGAAGGTTCGTGATGCCTTTGACGGAGTCGACCATCGCCATTTCCGGGCGCTCGGCGTAGCAGGCGTGGATGTCATGAAGAATCTCTTCCTGCTGTGAATCGGGCAGGGACTTGATCTTGTCGTAAACGCTGCTGATGCCGTTGTTCGGATTGACGCCCAGCTCTTTGAACAGCTCACCATACTTGTCGAACACATCCTTGTAATACACGCTGACGGCATGGCCAAAGACGATCGGGTGAGAGATCTTCATCATGGTGGCCTTGACGTGAAGCGACCACATGACGCCGGTTTCCTTGCAGTCTTGCAGTGTGTCCTCGAAGAACGCGCGCAGCTTGTTGCAGCTCATGAACATGCCGTCGAGCACTTCGCCTTCCTGCAGGGCAAGTTGCTTCTTGACCTCGACCTTGCCGTCTTTACCGACGAACTCGATGCGCACATCACCGGCATTCTGCATGGTGACCGACTGTTCGCTGGAGAAGAAGTCGCCGCCTCGCATGTAGTCGGCATGAGACTGCGAAGACTTGCTCCACTTGCCCATAGAATGGGGATGCTTGCGAGCAAAGGCTTTCACTGCTGCAGGCGCGCGTCGGTCGGAGTTGCCTTCGCGAAGAACTGGGTTCACTGCGCTACCGAGCACTTTTCCGTAACGTGCACGGATTTCCTTGTCTGCGTCGGTCTGTGGATCTTCGGGGAAATTCGGAATGCCGTAGCCCAACGCTTGCAGTTCCGCGATGGCTGCCTTGAGTTGGGGCACGGAGGCGCTGATATTGGGAAGCTTGATGATGTTGGCATCCGGCTGAACGGTCAGCTCGGCGAGCTTGGCAAGGTCGTCATCAACCTTCTTGTCGTCCAACTGATCGGCAAAGCTCGCGAGGATGCGCCCGGCCAGAGAGATGTCACGTGTTTCGACGGCTATATCAGCGGCTGAAGCAAAGGCTTCTACAATTGGCAGAAGCGAATAGGTGGCCAGCGCCGGGGCTTCGTCGGTGAAGGTATAGATAATCTTCGAGCGGGTGGACATGTAGAGTTAACTCTCTCTTGCTGAGCGCGCACACAATCCCGAATTGCGTAGGTAGACGCTCTGGCTGCGGTGGCCGGGCCAGTCTCGAGATTTGCCGCGATGATGTTGGATGCAGCACCACTGGAGTGTTGAGTGTTTGATCCGACCGGCTGCGGTTGGCAGTCTGGCGGTAGCAGAGGCAGGGAGCTCCTGAAAGATCGACTGGCCCCTCATGACTCGTTAGTCACCTAAGCAGTATATCACCGGGGCCTGTTGTCAAAGAATGCCCCGGCCATACGACGAACGAACATATGGTTCAGGCCGATTCAACTGGGTTACTCTTCAGAGATGACCACTGTTTAATGTTTAACCACAAAAACGGAGTCCAGCATGGGATACCAAAAGATCCAGGTGCCTGCCAACGGTGACAAAATCACCGTCAATACCGATAACACCCTGAACGTCCCCAACAATCCGATCATTCCTTATATCGAGGGTGATGGCATTGGCGTGGACATCAGCCCGGTGATGATCAAGGTAGTCGACGCAGCCGTTAAGAAAGCCTACGGCGGCGAGCGCAAGATCGCCTGGATGGAAATCTACGCCGGCGAGAAAGCGACTCAGGTTTACGACCAGGACACCTGGCTACCGAAGGAGACGCTGGAAGTCGTTCGAGATTTCGTGGTGTCCATCAAGGGGCCACTGACAACTCCGGTGGGCGGTGGCATTCGCTCGCTGAACGTTGCGCTACGCCAGGAGCTCGATCTCTATGTATGTCAGCGCCCCGTACGCTGGTTCACAGGCGTACCTAGCCCGGTGAAGAAGCCGGCAGACGTTGATATGGTGATCTTTCGCGAAAACTCCGAAGACATTTACGCAGGCGTGGAGTGGAAGGCCGGTTCGCCTGAGTGCGAGAAAGTCATAAAATTCCTCACCGAAGAGATGGGTGTCAAGAAGATCCGCTTCACTGAAAATTGCGGCATAGGCATCAAGCCGGTTTCTCTGGAAGGGACGAAGCGACTGGTGCGCAAGGCGCTGCAGTATGCAGTCGACAATGACCGCCGCTCGGTCACCATCGTGCACAAAGGCAACATCATGAAGTTCACCGAAGGCGCATTCAAGGAATGGGGCTACGAGGTGGCGCGTGATGAGTTCGGGGCCGAGTTGCTGGATGGCGGTCCCTGGATGCAATTCAAGAACCCTAATACCGGAAAACATATTGTCGTCAAAGACGCCATCGCCGATGCGATGCTGCAGCAGATTCTGCTGCGCCCGGCCGAATATGACGTCATCGCCACTCTGAACCTCAACGGCGACTATCTATCCGACGCGCTGGCGGCTGAAGTGGGCGGAATTGGTATCGCTCCTGGCGCAAATCTATCCGACACGGTAGCCATGTTCGAGGCAACCCATGGCACTGCGCCCAAATACGCGGGCCAGGACAAGGTCAACCCAGGGTCGCTGATTCTTTCAGCTGAGATGATGTTGCGACATATGGGATGGCTAGAGGCTGCAGACTTAATTATCAAGTCGACGGAAGCCGCCATCGCCGCCAAGACAGTCACCTATGACTTCGAGCGTCTGATGGACGGTGCGCAGCTGATGTCGTGCTCTGAATTTGGCGACGCTATGATCTCCCACATGTAAAAAGCTGCGGGAAGACAAAAAGGCCGATCACTTGATCGGCCTTTTTGTTTGCCTGTATCAGGCGTCTACGGTCGAGCCCTGTGAGACAGGTGCAGCCGTCTCGGCAGCGGTCTGCAGTGACCGGATGTTGGTTGCGTGCAAGCCCTTGGGACCTTGCAGGATGTCGAACATGACCGCTTGCCCAGCTTTCAGAGTTCTGTACCCTTCCATTTGAATGGCAGAGTAGTGGGCGAACAGGTCCTCATCGCCGCCGTCTGCTACGATGAATCCATAGCCCTTGGCGTTGTTGAACCACTTGACCTTACCGCTTAGCATGCTGTTATCCCTCTGCAAAGGAGTCCATCACTGGAGTAACATCCATTTCATTCCGCGCTGATGCAGCACATGGCTCACACGCGCAGCCCGTTGCCGTTGTGGCACATACTGTTTGTATCATCGTTTTGCCGATAGTCAAGGCGACTCGTCAGGTGGCTGTGAAGCCCCTTCCACTTACTCGGCCTCGGCGCCCCGATCTAGAACTGTTATACGCATGCGTGCATTGTCAGAGATTCGACTAACATTTAATCAGGATCGTCCGAAGCCGTTGGACGACGACTCTTCTGGCCTGGCTGTTGAAGAAGCCAAGCCGCAACTGAAGGCACCACCGATGTTCAAAGTTGTCATGTTTAATGATGACTACACGCCTATGGATTTCGTCGTGGAGGTGCTCGAAGGAATTTTCAATCACAATCGGGAGCTCGCCACCAAGATTATGCTGGCGGTTCATACCGAAGGGCGGGCCGTCTGTGGCGTCTACACACGGGACGTCGCTGAAACCAAAGCGATGCAGGTCAATCAATATGCAAGGGAGTGCCAGCATCCGTTGCTTTGTGAGATCGAGAAGGACGGTTAACCCCGACTGCTGGGTAAGAGGTGAAAGCTATGTTGAACCGTGAGCTCGAAGTCACTCTGAATCTGGCTTTCAAGGAGGCTCGAACCAAACGTCATGAATTCATGACGGTCGAGCATCTTCTGTTAGCCCTGCTGGACAATGAAGCAGCCGCAACGGTATTGCGTGCCTGCGGTGCCAGCCTCGACAAATTGCGTCATGACCTCCAAGAGTTCATTGACTCCACTACACCTCTAATTCCTCAACATGACGAAGAGCGAGAGACTCAGCCAACCCTGGGCTTTCAGCGTGTGCTTCAGCGCGCCGTCTTTCATGTGCAGAGCTCCGGCAAGCGTGAAGTAACCGGAGCGAACGTCTTGGTTGCGATCTTCAGCGAGCAGGAAAGCCAGGCGGTATTTCTGTTGAAGCAGCAGAACGTGGCTCGGATCGATGTCGTCAATTACATCGCGCACGGTATCTCGAAAGTCCCAGGCAACAGTGGGAATGCCGAAGGTGATCCAGAGATGCAGGACGAGGAGGGCGGCGAGTCCTCTGCGGCCGGCAATCCGCTTGACGCATACGCAAGCAATCTCAACGAGTTGGCGCGCCAGGGGCGGATCGATCCTTTGGTCGGCCGTGAGCATGAGGTTGAGCGGGTAGCGCAGATCCTGGCGCGTCGTCGCAAGAACAATCCGCTGTTGGTCGGGGAGGCAGGTGTCGGTAAGACTGCCATTGCCGAAGGGCTTGCAAAGCGCATCGTCGACAATCAGGTCCCTGAGTTGCTAGCTGATAGCGTGGTCTATTCGCTGGACCTCGGCGCGTTGTTGGCAGGTACGAAATATCGCGGTGATTTCGAGAAGCGATTCAAGGCGCTCTTGAACGAGCTTCGGAAGCGGCCTCAGGCGGTCCTTTTCATTGATGAAATTCACACCATAATTGGTGCAGGCGCGGCGTCTGGCGGGGTAATGGACGCGTCCAATCTTCTCAAGCCGCTGCTGTCTTCTGGCGAGATCAGATGCATTGGCTCGACCACCTTCCAGGAATTTCGCGGCATCTTCGAGAAGGATCGTGCACTGGCGCGGCGCTTCCAGAAGGTCGATGTGTCCGAGCCATCGGTTGAAGACACCATTGGTATATTGCGCGGGTTGAAGGGTCGATTCGAGCAGCACCACAACATCGAATACAGCGATGAGTCTCTCCGCGCTGCGGCAGAGCTTGCGTCCCGCTACATCAATGATCGTCATATGCCTGACAAGGCCATCGATGTCATCGATGAAGCGGGCGCTTATCAGCGGCTTCAGCCCGAGGATAAGCGCGTCGCTCGAATCGAAGTCGAACAGGTCGAGGATATCGTAGCGAAGATCGCTCGCATTCCGCCCAAGCACGTAAGCACCTCAGACAAGGAGTTGCTGCGAAACCTGGAGCGCGACTTGAAGCTGACGGTGTTCGGTCAGGATGACGCAATCGACTCTCTGGCGACGGCGATCAAGCTGTCACGGGCGGGGCTCAAGGCTCCGGACAAGCCAGTAGGTTCGTTTCTCTTCGCCGGCCCCACTGGTGTGGGTAAAACAGAAGCTGCCCGCCAATTGGCGCGGGCTCTCGGGATCGAGTTGGTACGCTTCGATATGTCCGAGTACATGGAACGGCATACCGTGTCTCGACTCATCGGTGCGCCGCCTGGCTATGTCGGATTCGACCAGGGTGGGTTGCTGACAGAGGCCATCACCAAACAGCCGCACTGCGTATTGCTGCTTGATGAGATCGAGAAAGCGCATCCGGAGGTTTTCAACCTGCTGCTTCAGGTCATGGACCATGGCACGCTGACGGATAACAACGGCCGTAAAGCTGATTTCCGTAACGTGATCGTGATCATGACCACTAATGCGGGTGCGGAGACTGCTGCACGAGCGTCCATTGGCTTTACACATCAGGATCATGCCTCCGACGCCATGGAAGTCATCAAGAAGAGCTTTACGCCGGAGTTCCGCAATCGTCTGGATACGATCATCCAGTTTGGTCGCCTAAGTCATGAGGTCATCAAGAGTATCGTCGACAAGTTCCTCATCGAGCTTCAGGCTCAGCTTGAGGACAAGCACGTTACGCTTGAGGTGTCAGATGAGGCACGTGGATGGCTGGCCGAACGCGGTTATGACGCTCAAATGGGAGCCCGACCGATGGCCCGGCTTATTCAGGACAAGATCAAGCGACCCCTTGCGGAGGAGATTCTCTTTGGAGAGCTAGCCGAGCATGGTGGAGTAGTCCATATCGATATTCGCGACGGCGAGCCGTTCTTCGAATTCGAGACGTCAGCCGAACTGGCTTAACTGAAGCATCTCGCTGAGATAAAACGCCCGGTACTGCCGGGCGTTTTCGTAATCGCGTTCTGACGGGAGATAGCGACCTGATGAGCGCTGTAAAGCGATCATTCTCCATCTAATCCAGCACTTTTTTCAGCGCAAACAAAAAGCCCGGTCATTGCCGGGCGTTTTTCATCGCGGCCTGTTAGCGGGCGCGGTAGGTGATGCGACCTTTGCTCAAGTCGTACGGTGTCAATTCCACACGTACTTTGTCGCCAGTCAGAATCCGGATGTAATTCTTGCGCATCTTTCCGGAGATATGCGCAGTAACGACGTGCCCATTTTCCAACTCCACACGAAACATGGTGTTGGGCAGGGTGTCGACGACAGTACCTTCCATTTCGAAGCTGTCTTCTTTCGACATTCAGTAAAGCCCTCGGTGTCCAATGATAGACCCGGTGCGAAGAATGCCCGGGTAAAAGCGGCAAGTATTGTGCCTGAAAGGGCCCAGAGAGCCAAGGGCTCAACTCAGAGTAATCCAGCGTTGGTTGACGAGAAGTTCGATAGGGCGGTATTCGGTCTTGTAGTTCATCTTCCGGCAGTTCTTGATCCAATAGCCTAGATAGATCGCTTTCAGTCCGAGTCTTGCTGCTTCGCTGACTTGCCAGAGGATTGCAAAGCGTCCAAGGCTGCGACGCTCCTCGCTGGGATCGTAGAAGGTGTATACCGCAGACAAGCCATTAGGTAGCAGATCTGTCACCGCTACCGCCAGCAGCCGACCTTCCAGGCGGAACTCATAGAATCGGGAGAAGGGCAGGTCTCTCACCAGAAAGGTATGGAACTGATCCCGGCTAGGTGGGTACATGTCTCCGTCTGCATGGCGCTGCTCGATATAGCTGGCGTAGAGCGCGTAATACTCTTCGGTAAAGGCGGGTCGGACATTGGTGACTTCAAGGTCAGCGTTGCGCTTGAGGATGCGTTTCTGCTGGCGATTAAGCTGCAGCCCGTCGGCTGGGATACGCGCAGGAATACAGGCGGTGCAGCGCTGGCAGTGCGGGCGATAGAGGTGGTCACCGCTACGCCGAAACCCCATCTCTGAAAGTTCTGCATACACCTGGACATCCATCGGCTGGCTAGGGTCGAGGAAGAGCGTCGTAGCCTGTTCGTCAGGCAGATAACTGCAGGCGTGAGGCTGAGTGGCGTAGAACTTGAGGCGAGCCAGTGAAGTCATGATCAGCTCTCATAAATCTTGAAATCAGTGTAGGTCAGCTTGGCTTCGTCGACTAGCGCTCCCAT
Organism: Stutzerimonas stutzeri; assembly: GCF_024448895.1. Classification (GTDB taxonomy): domain Bacteria; phylum Pseudomonadota; class Gammaproteobacteria; order Pseudomonadales; family Pseudomonadaceae; genus Stutzerimonas; species Stutzerimonas stutzeri_Q. The sequence goes on along the minus strand of NZ_JAMOIC010000001.1, from coordinate 18,787 downwards.
CGGGCTGTGCTGGGTTCGTCAAGGTACTTGTCGAGTGTCTCGGCGAAGACGTGGCGGGGGATGGACCGTGATCCAAAACTGGCCAGATGCTCAGTCGGCATCTGGCAGTCGATCAGTTTGAATCCCCACTCCTTGAGACGTTCCACTAGTGTGACGAATCCTGCCTTGGATGCATCGGTCGTACGGCTGAACATTGATTCGCCGAAGAATAGCTGACCCATGGCGAGGCCGTAGAGACCGCCGACCAGCTGATCGTTCTGCCAGACTTCAACCGAGTGAGCGGCGCCCAGTCGGTGTAGCTCAATGTAGGCGTCCTGCATGGGTGTTGTGATCCAGGTTCCGTCCGAATAGTCTCTCGGACCGGCGCATCCTTCAATGACGTCTTTGAACGCTTGATCGAAGGTGACGGTGAAGACTCCCTGGCGCATTTTCTTACGTAAGCTGCGAGAGATATGCAGCTCGTCGGGGTAAAGAACGGTCCGGGGGTCGGGCGACCACCAGAGCAGCGGTTGTCCATCCTGGTACCAGGGAAAGCAGCCGTGACGGTAAGCCGCAAGCAAGCGTGCGGGCGAAAGGTCGCCGCCCGCAGCGAGCAGTCCGTTTGGCTCGCGCATGGCTTTTTCCAGTGGAGGGAACGACAGCTCGTCGCGCTGGAGCCAGGTCAGCATGCGGAATCCCGGAGCGAGGCGGATATTGGTGTCCGCCTCAGATGAGGGTCAAAGGTCCAGAAACTTTTCAGCATCGAGTGCCGCCATGCAGCCGGCACCGGCAGAGGTAATGGCCTGACGATAAACGTGATCTGCAACGTCACCAGCGGCGAAAACACCGGGAATCGTTGTGCTGGTGGCGTCACCCTCACTGCCACCTTTTATGGTGAGATAGCCATCCCTCATTTCAAGTTGGCCTTGAAAAAGATCCGTGTTCGGTTTGTGGCCGATAGCAATGAACACGCCTGACAGTTCGAGGTTCTGCTCATCGCCAGTGAGCGCGCTCTTTAAGCGTACTCCGGTAACACCGCTGGCATCTCCAAGGACCTCTTCCAAGGTGTGGTTCCAGTGCAGGCGGATATTGCCGTTGGCCGCCTTCTCCATGATCTTGTCCTGAAGAATCTTCTCGGAGCGAAGCTTGTCGCGACGATGAATCAGGTGGACTTCCTTGGCGATGTTCGACAGGTAAAGCGCTTCCTCAACCGCTGTGTTGCCCCCACCGATGACGGCGACTACCTGGTTTCGATAGAAGAACCCATCGCACGTGGCGCAAGCCGAAACGCCCCGGCCGGCAAAGGCTTCCTCGGACGGCAGGCCGAGGTATTGAGCCGAGGCTCCGGTAGCGATGATCAGGGCATCGCAGCTGTAAGTAGCGCTGTCGCCCTTGAGAATGAAGGGTCGTTGCTGCAGTTCTGCAGTGTGGATGTGGTCGAACACCACTTCGGTATCGAAACGCTCGGCATGTTTCTGCATCCGCTCCATCAGCGCCGGGCCGGTTAGGCCCTCGACGTCGCCTGGCCAGTTGTCCACTTCGGTAGTCGTAGTGAGCTGGCCGCCGGGCTGGATGCCGGTGATCATCACCGGCTTCAGGTTGGCGCGGGCGGCGTATACCGCAGCGGTATAACCGGCCGGGCCCGAGCCGAGAATGATCAGACGTGAATGCTTGACTTCATTCATAAAAAGCCCTCATAAGCCTTTGTTGCAAATAGAGAAGCGTGCTCCAGTCGAGCCGCGCTGAAAAATCTGGCGTTTATGCTACACCGAAGCATCGAGAAAAGCCCAAGCCGGCGCGGAACCGACATGCCATCGAATCGACAAACCCGTACAATGTCCAATTTTCTGGCTGAATACGGTTAATAGAGCGCGCCTAAGGCGCAGGAAATAAAGCGTTTTGAAGAATACCTCCTCTACCGCGCCAGCTTCCGTCTGGCGACAGCAATTGCATTACCGTCTCAAAGAGGGCGCGTTGATCGCGCTCGGCGCGCTGTGCGCGTATCTCTGGATGGCACTCCTGACCTACGACCCTGCAGATCCTGGCTGGACCCACACCAGCAACGTGCAGCAGGTCCAGAATGCGGCTGGGCGTGCCGGAGCCTGGTTTGCCGATGTGTTGTTCATGGCGCTCGGCTACTTCGCCTTTCTGTTTCCCTTGTTGCTTGGCATCAAGACCTGGCAGGTTTTTCGTGCTCGCCATCAGCCGTGGAGCTGGAATGGCTGGCTGTTTTCGTGGCGACTGATCGGCCTGGTTTTTCTGATCCTGTCCGGCTCGGCGCTGGCCTATATCCACTTTCAGTTCGCCAACAGTTTGCCGGCATCCGCTGGCGGCGCGCTAGGCGAGAGCCTTGGTCAGCTCGCTGAGGCAGCGCTCAATGTGCAGGGCAGTACGTTGCTGCTGCTGGCATTCTTTCTGTTCGGCCTGACGGTATTTACCGATCTGTCGTGGTTCAAGGTGATGGATCTGACGGGCAAGATCACTCTCGATCTAGTGGAGCTGATCCAGAGCGGCATCAACCGTTGGTGGTCAGCGCGTAATGACCGTAAGCAGCTGGTTGCACAGCTCCGTGAAGCTGATGAAGTCGTCAATGAGGTTGCTGGGTCGCTCTCCGATCGCCGTGAGCGGGCGAAGGTGAAGGAACGCCTGCTTGAGCGTGAAGAGTCGTTGAGCAAACACATGAGCGAGCGCGACAAGCGACCGGCTCTGGTTATTCCCCCTGTAGCGCTGCCGAAGCCAATCGAACAGAGCAAACGCGTGCTGAAGGAGAAGCAAGCCAATCTGTTCGTCGACCCGTTGATAGCCGGCAGCGTGCCGCCCTTGTCATTGTTGGACGTTGCTGAAAAGCAGCAGAAGCAATATTCGCCCGAGTCGCTGGAAGCAATGTCGCGGCTGCTGGAGATCAAGCTCAAGGAATTCGGCGTCGAGGTGATCGTCGAATCCGTTCATCCTGGCCCGGTCATTACCCGTTTCGAAATTCAGCCTGCGGCAGGCGTCAAAGTTAGCCGTATATCCAACTTGGCAAAGGATCTGGCGCGTTCGTTGGCTGTCATCAGCGTACGCGTGGTCGAGGTCATTCCTGGCAAAACAACTGTAGGTATCGAGATACCCAACGAGGACCGGCAGATCGTGCGGTTTTCCGAGGTCCTGTCGTCTGCACCTTATGACGATGCCAAATCTCCGGTAACCATCGCGCTGGGTCACGATATCGGTGGCAAACCGGTGATCGCTGATCTGGCGAAGATGCCGCACCTGCTGGTTGCCGGTACGACAGGCTCGGGTAAATCGGTCGGTGTGAACGCGATGATCCTGTCAATTCTGTTCAAGTCCACGCCCGAAGATGCGCGGCTGATCATGATCGACCCGAAGATGCTCGAGCTGTCGATCTATGAAGGCATCCCGCATCTGCTGTGCCCCGTTGTGACCGATATGAAGGAAGCGGCCAACGCACTGCGCTGGAGCGTTGCGGAGATGGAGCGCCGCTATAAGCTGATGGCGGCCATGGGCGTGCGTAACCTCGCGGGCTTCAATCGCAAGGTCAAGGAAGCGGAAGAGGCCGGTACGCCGCTTACCGATCCGCTGTATCGCCGCGAAAGCATGGAAGACGAAGCACCTTTGCTGAAGAAACTGCCGACTATCGTGGTCGTGGTAGATGAGTTTGCCGACATGATGATGATCGTCGGCAAGAAGGTCGAAGAGTTGATTGCGCGCATCGCACAGAAAGCGCGCGCAGCTGGTATCCACCTGATTCTCGCGACGCAGCGGCCGTCGGTGGATGTGATCACCGGTCTGATCAAGGCCAACATTCCGACGCGCATGGCATTCCAGGTATCCAGCAAGATTGATTCGCGCACGATCCTTGATCAGGGTGGCGCCGAGCAACTGCTCGGTCACGGCGACATGCTCTATCTGCCGCCGGGCACAGGCCTGCCTATACGGGTCCACGGTGCGTTCGTTTCCGATGAAGAAGTACACCGCGTGGTCGAGGCGTGGAAAGCCCGCGGCGCACCGGACTACATCGAAGAAATCCTGGTTGGCGTCGAAGACTCCGGCGGTGGTTTCGACGGTAGCGGCGGTGACAGTGGCAGCGGTGAAGGCAGTGAAGAAGATCCGCTCTATGATGAGGCCGTACGCTTCGTTACGGAAAGCCGTCGAGCATCGATATCCGCAGTTCAGCGCAAGCTGAAGATTGGCTATAACCGCGCCGCTCGCATGATTGAAGCCATGGAAATGGCCGGCGTTGTAACCTCCATGAACACTAATGGTTCGCGCGAAGTGCTCGCGCCGCCTCCCACTCGCGACTAGCTCCACCGAGGGCCTTATGCAATTGATTCGCGTGCTGTTTGCATCCGCGCTGATGCTCACTCTGACGCCAGCGCAGGCCGATCAGGCAGATTCTGTAAAGCGTCTGACCGTGCTGCTGCAAAAGGCAGAAACTTTGACCGGTCGATTCTCCCAGCTATCGCTGGATGGCACTGGCACCCAGCTTCAGGAGACATCCGGCGAGCTGGCTTTGAAACGCCCTGGCCAGTTTCGCTGGCATACCGATGAGCCAATGGAACAGTTGTTGGTTTCCGATGGTAAGAAGGTCTGGTTATACGACCCGGATCTCGAGCAGGTGACCATTCAGACCCTCGACCAGCGTCTGACTCATACGCCGGCCCTGCTGTTGTCCGGCGATGTTTCGGCAATTAGCGATAACTTCGACGTCTCGCATCAGCAGGCCGGAGAGGTGGTCGATTTCACGCTCAAACCCAAGGCCAAGGACACCCTGTTCGATAGTCTCCGCCTGTCGTTTCGTGGCGACGTGATCAACGATATGCAGATGGTCGACGGTGTTGGACAGCGCACCAATATCCTTTTTCAGGGCATAGAGCTGAACCAGCCGTTGAAAGCGGATCTGTTCACCTTCGAGATTCCTGAAGGCGCCGACGTCATTTCTGAATAGCGCCCGCACGAATCGTTTCCCATACGGCCTGCGTTCCTGCAGGCCGTTTGCATCAGAGGTTCCTGCCACCGATGGACCTGTTCAGCCGCGATCCTGTCGCTCAACCGCTAGCCGCACGCCTGCGAGCCGCCAGCCTTGACGAATACGTCGGCCAGGAACATCTCCTGGCGCGCGGCAAGCCCTTGCGTGAAGCCTTGGAGCAGGGCGCGCTGCACTCCATGGTCTTCTGGGGCCCACCGGGCGTGGGCAAAACCACCTTGGCCCGATTGCTTGCGAAGGTCTCCGATGCTCATTTCGAGACTGTCTCGGCCGTGCTTGCAGGCGTCAAAGAAATCCGCCAAGCGGTAGAGATAGCCAAGCAGCAGGCTGCGCAATATGGCCGGCGCACCATCCTGTTCGTCGATGAAGTGCATCGTTTCAACAAGTCCCAGCAGGACGCCTTCCTGCCGTACGTCGAAGACGGCACGCTGATCTTTATCGGGGCTACCACGGAAAATCCGTCATTCGAATTGAACAACGCGTTGCTCTCAAGAGCACGTGTCTATGTGCTCAAGAGTCTCGATGAGGCTGCGCTGCGTAAGTTGGTCATGCGCGCACTGACCGAGCCTAAGGGTTTGGGCGATCTGCATCTCAGCCTTCCAGATGAAAGCTTTCAGATGCTCCTGGCGGCGGCCGATGGCGATGGCAGACGGTTGTTGAATCTACTTGAGAACGCCTCGGACCTGGCTGAGGAGGGGGGCGAGATCTCGATCGAACTGCTGCAGGACCTGCTCGGTGATGGGCGCAGACGTTTCGATAAGGGTGGCGAGGCCTTTTATGACCAGATTTCGGCGCTGCACAAGTCCGTTCGAGGTTCGAATCCGGACGCGGCGCTGTACTGGTTCGCTCGGATGATCGACGGTGGTTGTGATCCGCTCTATATCGCCCGCCGTGTGGTGCGAATGGCCAGCGAAGAAGTCGGCAATGCCGATCCGCGAGCGATGGGTCTGTGCCTGTCTGCGTGGGACGTCCAGGAACGTCTCGGCAGCCCGGAAGGTGAGTTGGCGGTTGCTCAGGCCATTGTCTATCTGGCGTGTGCGCCGAAGAGCAATGCCGTATATACGGCTTTCAAGGCGGCAATGCGCGATGTTGCCGAAAATGGATCGCACGAAGTCCCGCTGCACCTTCGCAATGCGCCAACACGGCTGATGAAGGAGTTGGGGTATGGCAACGAGTACCGATACGCCCACGATGAACCGGACGCCTATGCAGCAGGCGAAGATTACTTCCCGGACGCCATGGTCCCGCGTCAGTACTATCAGCCTGTCCCGCGTGGGCTGGAGAGCAAGATTCGCGACAAGCTCGAGCATCTGTCACAGCTGGATCGTCAAAGTCCACGCCAACGGAGAAAGCCTTGATACGCATGATGCTTGCGGTGGCGGCGGGCGGCGTGGTCGGAACGCTGGTTCGCTTTGGGGTTGCTTCCTGGGTCTCGATACACTGGCCGCGCCATTTCTATGTGGCAACTCTGGCGGTCAACCTGCTCGGCTGCCTGGTGATCGGTTATCTGTATGCGACGTTTCTGGTGCGGCCGGATATCTCACCCGAGCTGCGTGGCGGCCTAATCATTGGTTTGCTCGGTGCGCTGACGACGTTTTCCAGTTTCTCACTCGATGGGCTTCGGCTGCTCGAAAGCGGGCAGCTAACGACCGCTTTCGGCTACATCGGCATCAGCGTGGTCGGAGGGCTGTTAGCGGCCTGGGCCGGCCTTGCGCTAGGCAGGTTATGAACCTTGCCGCGATCAAAGTAAACTTCGTTTCCGCTTCGCCTTTCCTCAAAGCTTTCACAGACGAGACCCACCATGCTTGATTCGAAACTGGTACGCACACAGCTGCAAGACGTCGCTGACCGCCTGGCTACTCGCGGATTTGAGCTTGACGTAGCGCGTATCGAAGCGCTTGAAGCTCAGCGCAAGACCGTACAGACCCGTACCGAGCAGCTGCAAGCCGAGCGCAATGCGCGCTCCAAGTCCATCGGCCAGGCGAAGCAACGCGGAGAAGACATCGCACCGCTGCTCGCTGATGTGGACCGCATGGCATCCGAACTGGATGCCGGTAAGGTTGAGTTAGAGAGTATTCAAGCCGACCTGGACCAGCTGATGCTGAGCCTGCCTAACCTGCCGGACGAATCAGTCCCCGTAGGTAAAAGCGAAGATGACAACGTTGAGGTACGCCGCTGGGGTACGCCGAAGGCTTTTGATTTTGAAATCAAAGACCACGTGGCCTTGGGTGAACAGCATGGATGGCTGGATTTCGAAACAGCGGCCAAGCTCTCCGGCGCGCGTTTCGCGCTGATGCGCGGCCCTATCGCTCGCCTGCATCGTGCCCTCGCGCAATTCATGATCGACCTTCACACGAGCGAGCATGATTACGAAGAGGCTTACACGCCTTATCTGGTTCAGGCCCCGGCACTCCAGGGCACCGGCCAGCTGCCAAAGTTCGAAGAAGATCTGTTCAAGATCAGCCGTGAGAATGAAGCCGATCTGTACCTGATCCCGACTGCCGAGGTTTCGCTGACGAACATCGTCTCCGGCGAGATTCTCGATGCCAAACAGCTGCCATTGAAGTTCGTCGCGCATACCCCGTGTTTCCGCAGCGAGGCGGGCGCATCGGGACGCGACACACGTGGCATGATTCGTCAGCACCAGTTCGATAAGGTCGAGATGGTACAGATCGTCGAGCCGGCGCAATCGTTTGAGGCGCTTGAAGGCCTCACGGCCAATGCCGAGACGGTATTGCAACGTCTGGAGCTGCCTTACCGTGTGCTGGCCCTGTGCACCGGTGACATGGGTTTCGGAGCGGTCAAGACCTACGACCTGGAGGTATGGGTGCCGAGCCAGGACAAGTACCGCGAGATATCGTCCTGTTCCAATTGCGGCGACTTCCAGGCCCGTCGGATGCAGGCGCGGTACCGCAACCCGGAAACGGGCAAGTCCGAACTGGTGCATACCCTCAACGGTTCAGGCCTGGCCGTCGGCCGGACCCTCGTAGCTGTGCTTGAAAACTACCAGCAGGCCGATGGAAGCGTCCGTGTGCCGGAAGTGCTCAAGCCCTATATGGGTGGTATCGAAGTCATCGGCTGATCGTCGATCCCCGGAAGGCGGGACGTTGCAGCGCGGTGTCCCGATCCAGTCTTTCAAGGTCACGCCACTTCAAGCCGAGCAGTCCGTCCGGACTCCTTGATTAGCGACAAGGGCCGTCTCTTCCATAAGCGATGAGATGGCTCCACTTTCTACTGCCATCAGGACTCGTCCATGGATTTTCTGCCTCTTTTTCACAATCTGAAGGGTCGCGAGGTGCTGGTTGTCGGCGGCGGTGAGATCGCGTTGCGCAAGGCGCGCTTGCTGTCAGAAGCTGGTGCTGTACTGCGTGTCGTGGCGCCGGAAGTCGAGGCTGAACTCAGCGAGCTGGTCCAGAAAGGTGGCGGCAACGTTCTGCTCAGGGGCTACAGCACCACTGATCTCGCCGGCTGTGTGTTGGCGATTGCTGCGACCGATGACGAGCCGCTGAATGCTCAGGTTTCTCAAGATGCCAGAGCAGTTGGTATGCCGGTCAATGTGGTCGACTCGCCTGATCTCTGCACGGTCATCTTTCCAGCAATCGTCGACCGCTCGCCCTTGATGATTGCAGTCTCCAGTGGTGGTGATGCGCCAGTGTTGGCGCGGCTCATGCGCGCACGCATAGAAACATGGGTGCCTTCCGTCTACGGTGAGTTGGCGGGTCTTGCGAAAAAGTTTCGCAGTCAGGTCAAAGCCAGGTTCGCGGACGTTCAGCAGCGGCGCGTATTCTGGGAAGAGGTTTTTCAGGGTGATGTTGCAGAGCGAGCCCTGGCAGGCCAACAGCAAGAAGCTGAGCGGCTACTGGTGGAAAAGCTGTCTGGTGCACAACCGAAAAGCCTCGGTGAGGTTTATCTGGTCGGTGCCGGTCCTGGGGACCCCGACCTTCTCACGTTCCGCGCTCTGCGCCTGATGCAGCAGGCCGACGTGGTGCTGTACGACCGCCTTGTCGCGCCTGCCATCCTTGATCTGTGCCGGCGAGATGCTGATCGAATCTATGTGGGCAAACAGCGCGCGGCGCACGCGGTTCCACAGGATCAGATCAACCAGCTGTTGGTTACTCTCGCCAAAGAAGGTAAGCGCGTGCTGCGGCTCAAGGGCGGCGACCCGTTCATATTCGGGCGTGGCGGGGAAGAGATTGAGGAGTTGGCGGCGCATGACGTACCGTTCCAGGTCGTGCCCGGTATCACGGCAGCTAGTGGATGCGCGGCCTATGCGGGCATTCCGCTGACGCATCGCGACCACGCTCAATCGGTGCGCTTCGTGACAGGTCATCTTAAGGATGGAAGCTGCGATCTACCCTGGTCGGAATTGGTTGCCCCAAGTCAGACCCTGGTGTTCTACATGGGGTTGGTCGGTCTGCCTGTGATTTGCCAGCAGCTCATCGCCCATGGCCGCGCTGCAGATACACCGGCTGCGCTGGTCCAGCAGGGGACAACGGTCAATCAGCGCGTTTTTACCGGGACGCTTGCGAGCCTGGCCGAGCGAGTGGCCAGCGAGCAGGTGCAGGCACCCACGCTGGTCATCATTGGCGAAGTGGTTCAACTGCGCGAAAAGCTCGCCTGGTTCGAAGGCGCGCAGAACCGCGACAGATAACTGTCCCAGTCCCACGGGCGGCTCACCGCGACCAGATGCCCTTGCCCGGAAGACGTTCGCGATCATGCGCTCTATCAAGCGCCAGTTGCGGACCTTTCGGAACGATGCCATTGGCATTGATATGCCGATGGCTGGCGTAGTAGTGATGCTTAATGTGTTTGAAGTCGACCGTCTCGGCAATTCCGGGCCACTGAAACAATTCGCGTAGCCAGTTCGAGAGGTTTGGGTAGTCCTCGATTCGGCGCAGATTGCATTTGAAATGCCCATGGTAGACGGCATCGAAGCGAATGATCGTAGTGAACAGTCGCCAGTCTGCCTCGGTGAGGTATTCCCCGGCCAGGTAACGATGATCACCGAGGCGTTTATCAAGCCTGTCCAGCTCACTGAATAGCTCATCGAAGGCAGATTCATAGGCCTTCTGAGTGGAAGCGAACCCCGCGCGATAGACGCCGTTGTTGACCCTCGGGTAAATCCGCTCGTTGAGGCTGTCGATTTGTGCCCTAAGCGGTTCCGGATACAGATCGAGGGTCGAGCCCGTCAGATCATCGAACGCGGTGTTGAATATGCGGATCAGCTCGGCCGATTCGTTGTTGACGATGCGGCGCTCCTGGCGATCCCAGAGCACCGGGACGGTGACGCGACCGGTATATTCGCTGTCGTCAGCGGTATAGCGCTGATGGAGATAGCTCAAGTCATCCAGCGCATCGCCAGTCGATCCGCTCGAGGTATCGAACGTCCAGCCATGCTCGGCCATCAGCCAGCTGACTACTGAAACCTCTATCAAGGGCTCGAGTTTTTTAAGCTTGCGATAGATCAGGGTTCGGTGCGCCCAAGGGCAGGCCAGCGAAACGTAAAGGTGATAGCGGCCAGCTTCGGCTTTTACGGCCTTGCGCCCGTCGGGGCCAGGTGAGCCGTCGGCTGTCACCCAATCACGTCGCTTTGCCTGTTCACGCTGAAATTCACCATCGTTGCTGTTTTCGTACCAGCGGTCCTGCCATTGCCCGTCGACCAGAAGACCCATGTCCACCTCCACGATTTCAATTTGGGAAACAGTGTAGGCGGCCAGGTTCGATGGATCAGTCGTAAAGGTCGGTCAAACCGATCATTCAAACCGATAGGTTTCGCTGTTCCCAGAATGACCGGGCTTGAGTGAACGCTGCCTCCCGGGACTGCCCAAGACCTCGTAGTGCGAGCGCCATGGTCGCTACCACCGCAAGTTCTCCGTAGGCATCCTCAGCGCCTTGCCAGACCGCCATAAGGTGGTGTGGATCAAGTTGCGCAGGTTTGACGTGTCGTTGTGGCGAGAGGGCAGGCCAATCCTCGTCCCACGACTCGCCACGCTCTGTACCGTAGAGATGGCCGACGCCGTCGGGATTGACTTCGATCTCACCGCCTTCGCCTTTGATGACGATCGCAGTATCGCCAAGCAGCCGGCTGGCTTCACGGTGGTTGGCCTGATATCCCGGATGGAAAATACTCTGCAGGCCGCAACGCGCGCCCAAGGGGTTGAGGATGCGTGCCAGCGAGTGGATGGGCGAGCGCAGTCCGAGAATGTTGCGCTGATCGATCATCCGCTGAAGCCCTGGCATCCAGGCGCCGAGGGGCATGAAGGCGATGCTGTCCTGGTCTAGCGCGGCGGCTGTTGCCTGCCAGTCTACGCAGCGGGCGATGTTCAGGAGATCGAGCTGTTGCTCGGTGTACATGCGCCCCGCAGTGTGCGCACCACCTCCATGCATCAGGATACGAATGCCGTTTTGCGCCAGGCATTTGGCCGCGAGCAGATACCAGGGCAAATGGCGCTTCTTCCCTGCATAGGTCGGCCAGTCGACGTCCACCGCTATCGCGGGTGCGTCCAGGCGTTCTCGCACGGCTTCGGTAAACCCGGCAAGCTCTTCGGCGCTTTCTTCCTTGTGCCGCAGCAGCATGAGGAAGGCGCCGAGTTGCGTGTCCTCGGCCTTGCCGTCGAGCAGCATGCCCATGGCTTCTCGGGCTTCCTCACGCGTGAGGTCACGGGCGCCGCGTTTACCCTTGCCCAGGATGCGGACGAAGATGGCGAACGGGTGTTCAGCAGGTGTCACGAGGCTCATATGCAATTGCTCGGTTTCGGCAGGCCAGCCAGCTTTGCCGCAAGCTTGGCCGGGGTGCCTTTAAATAGGCGGTTCAGATGCATGCTGTTGCCTTTTTCCGGTCCGAGTTTCAATGCGGCATATTTGATCAGCGGCCGGGTAGCAGGCGAAAGCTGGTACTCCTGATAGAAATCACGCAGCAGCCGCAGGATCTCCCAGTGTTCTGCTTGGAGTGCCATCCCTTCGGCGTTGGCGATAGCTTCGGCTACCGGATCGCTCCAGTCTTTCAAATCGACCAGAAAGCCTTCCTGATCCACAGCAACGCTCGTGCCGTCGCCAAGTAACAATTTCATAGCCAGGAATTGGTCCGCTCATAACGGCAGCAGAGTTCGACGAAGCCCTCATAGTCCACCTGTTGCAGGCGCGGCGGCAGGAAGTTCATTGCGCGCGCGGCGATATCCTCCTCCAGCGCAAAAAGCGCGATGCTCTCGGGCATCAGATCCAACGCTTGCCTTTGTGAAGTGCCGTCTTTCAGGGCATATACCGCATCGCCGCAAAGCAACAGGGCATCGCCGCCCGTTAGCAGGTGCAGGCAACTGGACAGACGGCTATCCGAAAACGGGGAGTGGGAAAGAAGGTGCAGGGTTGCCATCAGAGCGTGATCACATGGTCGTAACGGTTGATAAGCGTGCGCAGTCCGTCATCGTCAAGCAGCTCCACTGAAAGAGACAGCTTCGCTTCGTCCAATCCGCGCTCGGTGAGGCTGCGCTTTGCGGCAAAGAGGGAATCGACGCCGAACATGGGCAGCGCCTGCAGGTTCGCGGTCAGATCCTTTTGCTGCAATCGGGCGGGTTGCTGTGCCGGAGCAAGCTGAAACACACCATCATCGAGAAACAGTAACGCGAGCGGCAGGTCGAATGCCCCTCCGGCCAGGACGATGTCCAGTGCTTCACGTGCGCAGGGGCCGGACCAGGGCGATTGCCGGGTAATGATCAGCATCGAGCGTGCCATCAGTGGCCTCCAAAGCAGACTAGCCGGTCCGCTTGCTGGTTGGCTTCGTGCAGTTGCCCTAGGCCGGACAGCTCCCAACCTGCGGCGAGGTTTGCTGCGGGGCGCTGGTGACGCTTCGCTTCCTGGTCGTCCAGTACACCGCGGCGCAAGCCGGCAGCGATGCAGACAACACCGTCGAGCTGGTGACGGCTGACGAACCGGGTCCATTGATCAGCCACATCCAGCTCATCCTGTGCGCTCACGATATTAGCCGAGGCGCTATGGACGCCGTCCTGGTAGAGGAACAGCCGAACGATTTCGTGACCACCCGCGAGCACCGCCTCGCAGAAGCGCAACGCGCGTCGTGAAGCAGGGGAGTGGGCGGGTGAAAACAGAGCGATTGCGAATTTCATGGGCCACCGTGTCATAACTGCCGACATGATACGCCAGCTTCAAAAACGAAAAAGCCCGCCGAAGCGGGCTCGTTCGAAGAGCAGCTATCAGTCGTCGCCGCCCATGATGCCCATCAGCTGGAGCAGGCTGATGAACAGGTTGTAGATCGATACATACAGGCCAATGGTGGCCATGATGTAGTTACGTTCGCCACCGTGAATGATTGCGCTGGTCTGGTAGAGGATGCACACCGACGAGAACAGCACGAAGCCGGCACTGATTGCCAGTTGCAGGCCGCTGATCTGGAAGAAGAAGCTCGCAACCATGGCGCCCAGCAGGACGAAGAAGCCCGCGGTGATGAAGCCGCTGAGGAAGCTCATGTCCTTGCGGGTGATCAGCACGAATGCCGACAAACCAAAGAACACCAGAGCCGTCATCGACAGTGCCGAAGCGATCAGCTGCCCGCCGTTGGCTGTTCCCAGGTACATGTTCAGGATCGGGCCTAGCGTGTAACCCATGAAGCCAGTGAGCGCGAAGGTGGAAAGCAAACCCCATGCGGAGTTGCGCAGCTTGACGGTCAGGAAGAACAAACCGTAGAAGCCGACCAGCACTACGAAAATGTTGGGGTAGGCTGCGTTGGCCTGCATCGCCATGTAAGCGACGAAGGCGCTGAAGCCCAGGGTAATGGCCAGCAGGCCGTAAGTGTTGCGCAGAACGCGGCTGACTTCCTTTTGTTCAACCTGCGTATGCGTAGGTGCGTACTGTTGCTTGAGCATGGCGACACTCCTGTAAATGTATTCAGCCTAAGGTGAATTGCCCGGGATCATAGCAGAGCTTTTGTTTCATCCTAACAACAGAGTTTGACAGTGTGTTTCGTTCGGGTACTATGGCGCCCGCTCTCTGCGGAGGAGTGGCAGAGCGGTTGAATGCAACGGTCTTGAAAACCGTCGAAGGGGAAACTCTTCCGTGAGTTCGAATCTCACCTCCTCCGCCATATTGCAAGCTGAAGGCCCCGTATTCCGGGGCTTTCGCGTTTCTAGGGCTCGCTGGTCCACACTTTGGTCCACATTTGGGTTCTTGTCGCCGCGTGTTCAAAATGGCCGTCACGAATGGCTCTGGCGGCATTACAACTCCCAGTGAAAACGTAGTCGATTCTTTCGTCAGTGGCCTGATCGGTTCAAAAAGGGCGGGCAGCTGCCCATGGCATGCTGTGCTGCGTATCGCGTTCGTACGGGTTTCCTACTGGCCGCTGTGTGCAGCTGGCCCGCAAAGACGGCTCGCTTTAGGTACCTATTGGCGGTTTCCTGGCTTTTCGATGCCTGTGAGCGACTGCCTTTGCTTCGGAAGGGAAGTTTAGCTGGTTTTTGATTGAGTCCTTGCCGTAGCTCGGGCACCCCTGAGGCAGGTGGTAGATTTTGCTACTCCTGTTACCGATGATCATGGGCTCGTTTGAAGCCTTAACAGATGCCGCTGCGGTGGATCTGACACGAACCGGGCTGACAGGACCTTCTCGGGACGGCTTGTGCCCGAGACTCCACGAGCGATCGTCAGTGATGAACGGATTCTGGTGACCCATGATCTTGGCGGTTCGGCTATTCCACTCCCATTCCCATGCGGATACCGGATATTGGCGGTCCCATGCCATTAGCAGCTGCTGCTGTTGCCTAGACATAGACAGACCATAGCGGTCGTTCATGTAGAAGGTAGACCGTGCTAAGAGCCTCTTCACGTCGTCACGCGGCTCGGCGGAACGGTCGTTGAAGTCAACGCGGGTAGGGCACGCTCCGTATTGCGGCGCGATGCCAGTCACTATTCCGAACTGGAAGTTGCTCCGATCGCCATTCACCTCGCCTACCGATGGGTAGAGGTTGAACAGGTCAGCTTCCATCGCTCGGAAGACTGGATAATCCGCTATGCAGTTCTTACGACCGAGTTTCTGCCAGCAATGACGCTGAAGGTCTATGATTTAGGCGGGGAAGATGTGTTCTCACTCAATACGATCGGCGCGGTTATGCTGAGCACGAGTTTCATAGCCGCACGAAGCGGGATCAATCCGACCGTCTGACTTTCCGATCCATTGCACTTGCAGCGACAATAAAGCTCTCCCTGCACCCTTGACGCTTGGTCAATGAAGTTTCGTTGCTTAGCGATGACTACAGCAGCAGTGAGCTTCGAACGCGTGTCGGCGTTGAAGATTGATGCGACGAATAGGGATCATTGCCGCTAGGGATACTTTTGATTCATTACTTCAATCAGCCCGTTGCAAATTTACGTATTATTAGATGCGCCCGCGTCGCTATGCTACTTGTCCCTTGCTCTTGACTAGGTGGCGGTTCAACTGGCGCTGGGTCGGCTCGTTACGGGCTTAATATAGATCGAAGCAATCATCCGCACGTTAGTATGCCTGCTTGCAGGCATGTCTAGTTTACCGCTCATCTTTAAAGGGACGGTGGAAATATGCACTAACCAGTTTGAACAACGCATTGCGCATGCTCTAGCAAAGCGCTAGAGCTATAATGTCTCAGGTTTTTTTAACCTTTTTAGCCTGAGCTCTTGAAGCATTGGACTGAGCTCGAGCGACCTTAATACTGCGTACTCAATTTCCTTCCGAACACGAGCCTTCTTTTGCAGCGCTAGTTCCTCCGATAACTTGAGCTCCTCGTCCGATGGAAGGGGGTTTTCGCCTCTAGCAATTTCATACGCCGCCAAAAAACCTATGCAGCCCATGAGCTGGTTCTTAGTTTCTCGCAGCTCCTCCCTACATCTCGCCAATGCATCATTGGTTTGATGCCGAGCCACTTTATCCTCTTCCTTTTTCTTTACGAGCTGCTGTCTGAGGTCTGCATCCTCTCGGACCGCATCGTTGATGAGCGATTCGACCATCGCTGTCTCTGTCTTTTTGTATCGCTCAGCCAGACGAACAAGCTTCTTTTTTGTCGAGCTGTTTAATACATATGTGCTGCTTTCCCGTCCGTTAGCAGGGGACCTATACCGATGCTGTCTCAGGGCGCCCTTCATGCGTGTCAACCAAAGCACCCCCTCCTCGGATTTCGGGATCCTTTCTAGCCTACGGATGACTAGGTTCTTGGTCGACGTTTCCGCAAATTGTCCAGGCGAGAAGTATTCCCGCTCGAGGCTGATTGGATTCCTAGCGATGTAGCGGTCGAGCCAAGACCACTCATCGTCGCTCCTGCACAGATCATCAAATCCTTTGCTTTTCATCGCTCTCGTCTCATCAGGGATGCGCCGCTGGCATCGACGGAGCTCAATATCTCACGTGTAACGTTACAAGTAAATCACATGTAACACTAGACTATAGCAAGACAATATTTTCAGGGTATAAAAACCGTGCCTAAATAGGTGCAATCCATTTATAATGCTCATCATCGGAACCGGCAAGGTAGTGATTTTGTACTGGAATTTCTTATGCGATGAGCTGCATGCGTGCAGCCCTGACGCCAGATTTGTTTTCGAGGCACTGGCGAACCGAGCCGCCAGGGGCGAACGCTGCTGCTATAGAGTCAAGACGCTCGCTGCGATCCTGCATCTATCCCAGAAGCTAGTGAGCGGTGCGCTTACTGAGCTCAAGGAGGCGGGAGCGCTGGTAGATGAACAGACGAAGCCTGCTGGTAAAGGCAGGCCAGCGATCAGGCTCGAAATAACGCCTCACCTGCTTCAACAGATTGAGGAGATGGGTAATCCGTACGGAATCCACAGCGAGATCCTAGAGTGCCTTTTTTCTGAAGCAGAAATCCTAGCTGCGAAGCCCAATGCTCAGCCGGTCATCAATAAGGGTATTGAGCTATCGACGCGAGATGGGAGGTCAGCGCCTTCCGGTGCGCGAGGTCGACTTTCAGCAGCCAACAGGTTTTTGCTTGGGGAACTGCTGGTGAACGCGGATAAATTCGGTGTGGTGTCAAGAATTGGCAATGCACAGCTGAGGCGGCTTACTGGATTGGATGACGCTAGCTTAAAGCACCGTTTGCGTCGGCTGATTGACCTGGGCTTTATTCGACGCTTCGTGCCCGGCCTCACAAGCTCGATATTCAAAAGTGGAAAGGTTAGCAGCACATACTTTCTCAATCTGACCCATCATGGCTTTGGCATTTCTAGCGGCTGTGGTGTTCTGAGGCATGTCGCTGTTACGCACAAGACTGCGCATTACAGCGATGCTCAGATGCTGCAGAACCACGTCGAGATTTTTATAGTAACAGGTAAATACTGGCTAAAGGGGTCTCCGGTTCCTGTTGTTAAATTCCTGGCGGGGCAAAATGAACGAGTCTTCGCTGTGGTACAGGTTATGCTTTTCCGGTACGTCTCGTATCTTCTGACCAATCACTGGAAGGATCTAGGGGGCGGTCGCCCGGTTGCGCGAGAAACAGTCAGCGACCTGATCTCCCGTGACTTTCGACAGCCTGACCAAGACCGTGAATGGTCGGCTATTTTGGATCATTTCTATAAGCGGGCCATTGAACTTGCCGAGGATTTCAAAGCTAGATTTAGCCAAGTATCAACCTTTGAGTTCGCTGCGGTGGAGACATGCGTTATCCCACCAGCGCTGCATCAAGATTACAAAACCATAACCACAGCTGTCTGGCCGCTTCGCGAAGGAGCTACAGGTTATATT
The DNA here is from genome assembly GCF_024448895.1 of Stutzerimonas stutzeri. Lineage (GTDB taxonomy): Bacteria > Pseudomonadota > Gammaproteobacteria > Pseudomonadales > Pseudomonadaceae > Stutzerimonas > Stutzerimonas stutzeri_Q. The sequence continues at coordinate 1,094 of NZ_JAMOIC010000001.1, read as the reverse complement.
GAATCTCAGGATGGGCCGCTTAGTTCAGGCGTGGAATGCCCCGGTGGCTGGGGCACAATACGATATTGGCCGAGTCACTCTGACTAGAGGTAGCTGAGCACGTCGTAGGTATTTTTTTACAAACCCTGCCTTTCCTCTGGACGAACAGAGGACCCGCCCATGATTAGACTAATTCGTAAAAAAGAAGTGCTTGCGGCTACCGGCTTCAAAAATTCAACTCTTTACAAGTATATCGCTGAGGGAAGCTTTCCTAAGCCGGTCACTATAGGCGGGCGAGCTAAGGCGTGGGTGGAAAGTGAGGTTATTGGCTGGATGAATGATCGAATCAAGGAGCGAGACGAAGGTCGCTCGTAAAGACTGAGCTAATAGCCGCTTGCTCAGGCAAGCGGCTTTATGCTGTACACGAGCAAGCATTGGTCTGGGTACCGCTCTTATAGTTGCGAAGTCTTCTAGCGGCAACGGTGAAGTTATCGGTGCACTTTTAATAACTCGTACATCGTGACTCGGTGATCAATTTTGTAGCTCATACCCGCAGAGCGATACCATTAGAGTGCAGATAGATATTACCGATAAAATGGATTTTTTCGAGACTTAAACATTTTAGGATTTGGCCAACTAATCGGCTTATCGTTAAGGATTCTCCAAGATAATTGCTTAGTTATGCCTCGATAAGCTTTGGTATAGTAGTAACAAGCTCAATGCTAATAGAGTTAGCTTAGCTGGATAACTGTATACCCCCATAACAATCCAGATAATAGCCAAAAGCCCAATAAACTTTAAATTTAAGAAGTCAAGTTTAGTGAATATAAGGGAATAATATCACTTGCTAAGATAAATGGTTAAATTCTTATTTGAATATTTCAAGATTAAGCTATTTACAGTAAGGTTGAGGGTCTGAGGCTACGTTACAAATCGGTTCTTTCCTCATAAAAAAATAATTGACTTGTTTAGATGTGTACTCACTAAGCAGGTCAATTCTGATGAAAAATATTAGACTGAGAAAACGTCATCCAGACAATCCCAGCTTGCATCTATACACAGATACAGAATTTTATGGATTGCCTATTCAATCTGATCAAGTACCCTTCATCTAT